>CAVRRM010000007.1:0-123710 GCA_963723605.1 uncultured Actinomycetota bacterium
AGCGGCGACGCATAGCTCAGTCGGCGAATGTGAACACATTCGCCGGCTCAGGCCGATACTCCCAACGTGAATGAGTCACGCACCTGGGTCCTGGTGATCTCCCGCGAACACGCGCTGGCCGGCGTGGCCGGCGGCTTCCTGATGACCGGCACCGGCAAGCGTCCGGCCTTGGCCCGCATGGCCGTCGGCGACCGCGTGGTGGTCTACTCACCACGCACCGACCATCCCGGGGGTCAGCCACTCCGGTCGGTCACGGCCCTCGGGGAGGTGACCGGGGCCGAGCCCACCGAAGTACAGCCGGACGTGTTTGCCAGAGCGGCAGAGTTGACCACCATCGACCCCGTCCCGTTGGCAGACCTCCGCGAGCATTTGCCCGTGCCCATGCTCCGGTTCGGCTGCATCGCCCTGAGCGCCGAGCGGGGCGAGGCGGTGTGGGCGATCGTCAGCAAGGGGGTCGCGAAACACCGGAAGCCTCGAGCGCGGCGAAGCAGAGCAAGCACGGTCGCTGCTCCGATCGCCCACTAGCAGCACGCCTCGGTGCCGTCCGTGTCCACAGCTTGAAGGGGTGACCACACCCGTTCCCTGGCCCGGCCGGCGGCGGGCCATCGGCCCCATGGAGGCGCCCAGTGGACGGACGCCGCCCGCACAGCAGCGCAGTTCGCTGGCGGGCGACAGTCGGGGGCCGGGAGAGCCACCCTGCCACCTCAGCCGATTTCCAAGCCACAACGGCGGGCTGTTATAGTTTCGGGGCCGGTCGGGAACGACCGGTGAGGCCTGTCAAGGCCCCGTAGCGCAGTTGGTTAGCGCGCCGCCCTGTCACGGCGGAGGTCGCGGGTTCGAGTCCCGTCGGGGTCGCTGAGCGACGCATCGCTCGTGGGGCCAGGTAGCTCAGCTGGTAGCAGCGTTCGCCTGAAAAGTGAAAGGTCACCGGTTCGATCCCGGTCCTGGCCACCCGCACCGAACGCCCCGAAACCGGGGCGTTTCGTGTATTGACGGCGATCTCGACTTCCGACCAGCTCACGTGCGGCAAACGGCACGGCTTCGACGACGTTGCGCGGTTCCGCGTTCGTCGCGCGGGTCCGTCCGCGCGCAACGAACGCTTACCCGCGCAACCTGGAGCCATCGAAGCGCACAGTCGAGCCGCCCAGATGAGAACCCTCTCACCCTGGCCCCACCAGGTCTTTCGCCCAGGTTTGGCACAATGAGGCAATGCCCACTGCGACGACCTCGACGTCCGGTCGCCGCCGGTCGTGGTGGCCAGGGCTGGCCACCGTCCGGGCCCGGGTCATCGCCGCCGTTCTCGCCCTGACCGCCCTGGCCCTGACCATCGCCGGGCTGACCGCCTACACGTTAGAGCGCACCCTGGCCGAGCAGCGGGTTCAGGGCTACCTGGATCGCTCCGTCGACGAGTTCCGAGTGCTGGCCGCCCAGGGCCTGGACCCGTCCACCGGGCAGCCGTTCACCAGCCCGGACGATCTGTTGCGCACGGCGATGCAGCGTCAGGTGCTGGCCTCCAATGAAAGCGAAATCGGCATCGTCGAGGGCAAAGTCGCCTGGACTGCCCCTGAAGGCGTCGCATTCCGGCCCGAGCTGGATCCTGAGTTCGTGGCCGCCGCGCTGCCGCTGAGTTCCCTCGACCACGTCACCCGCACCCGATTGACGAACGGACAGCACGACTACTTCTTCGCCGTCATTCCGGTGCACTTTCCCAACCAGACTGGCGCGCTGGTGCACGTGTTCGACATGCGCGCCGAGGACCAGTCCCTGCAGGGCACCTACGGCACCTACGCCCTGGTGGCCCTGGGTTCGCTGGTCGTGGTCGGGTTCCTGATCTGGCTACTGGTCGGACGGCTGCTGCGACCCATCCGCCTGCTGCGCACCACCGCCGAAGACATCACCGAGCACGACCTCAGCCGACGGATTCCGGTGCAAGGGAATGACGACCTGTCCGCGCTGACCGGAACCGTCAACGCGATGCTCGACCGACTACAGTCCGCGATCGGCAGCCAGCGGCAACTGTTGGACGATGTCGGCCACGAACTGCGCACGCCGGTGACCATCGTCCGCGGCCACCTGGAACTGATGGACGCCGAGGATCCGGACGATGTCCGCGCCACCCGAGCCCTGGCGCTCGACGAACTGGACCGAATGAGCCGGTTGGTGGACGACCTGCTCACTCTGGCCAAGGCGGAGCGGTCCGACTTCGTTCAACCTCGGGCCGCCGACATCGGACGGCTCACCGACGAGACTCTGGAGAAGGCCCGCGGGCTGGCCCAGCGGCGCTGGACGCTCGACCACCTGGCTGACGTGGAGGCCATCCTCGACCCGCAGCGGGTGGCCCAGGCCTGGCTGCAACTGGCCTCCAACGCCGTCAAGTACTCCCCCGACGGCACTCCGATCGCGCTGGGCAGCGCCGTCCGCCGTGGCGAGCTGCGGCTGTGGGTGCGCGATCAGGGCATCGGCATCTCACCCGATGAGCGCGACCTGGTGCTCGCCAGGTTCGGCCGCGGCTCGGGCGCACCACTGCGTGCCGACGGCGCTGGCCTCGGCCTGGCCATCGTCGACAAGATCGTCACGGCTCACGGTGGCCGGGTCGACATCGAATCGACGCCTGGCCGGGGCAGCACGATCGCCCTGGTTCTACCGCTGCAAGCCATCGCACCCGTCCTGGAGGATTCAGTTCCGTGAGCCAGATTCTGATCATCGAGGACGAGCCCCGGATCGCCGCCTTCGTGGCCAAGGGCCTCAAGTCGGCCGGCTACAGCACGCACGTCGAGAGCAGCGGCATCGCCGGCGCTCAGTTGGCCGTGTCCGGTGAGTTCGACCTGGTCATCCTGGACATCGGTCTGCCCGACATCGACGGCTTCCAGGTGCTCGACCGGCTGCGTGGCCAGGGTTCGGCGATTCCGGTGATCATGCTGACCGCGCGGTCGTCGGTCACCGACACCGTGGCCGGGCTCGAAGGTGGTGCCGACGATTACATGGCCAAGCCGTTCAGCTTCGAGGAGCTGCTGGCCAGGGTGCGGCTGCGGTTGCGGGTGGACACCTCGTCCGCCGCTTCGGCCACGATGCTCAGCCATCGTGACCTGAGCCTGGACCTGCGAACCCGCCGGGCCAGCGTGAACGGACGGGAGGTGGACCTTTCCGCCCGGGAGTTCACCCTCGCGGAAGCATTCCTGACCAACCCGGGGCAGGTGCTGAGCCGCGAGCAACTGCTGTCCAGCGTGTGGGGCTACGACTTCGACCCGGGTTCGAACGTGGTGGACGTCTACGTCCGGTACCTGCGCCGCAAGCTCGGCCCGGAGCGGTTCGAAACCGTCCGCGGCATGGGCTACCGGCTGGTCTAGCCCGGGGGCGCACTGGAGCCCTTGCGTCCTGTGGGTGCGGCTGATGGTCGCCTGCTGGTCGGAGGCCATCCGGACCGAGCGACTGCGGCGGGCGGCGGCGGCGGAGGCGCCGCGATCCGGTGGTCGAACGACCCCGATCAGCCAGTCACGGCGTTGGTGCGGACCGGGGCGAGTCCGGAGTGTCGGCGGCCCGGGGCTTCGCCACCGGAACCCTCTTGGCCTCGTCGTCATCGGGTGTGTCGGCGCTCACTGTCGCCCCCGCTCCGGCAGCTCGCTTAGCGGCGGACGCCGGTGGCGCGGCCGCATTCGCCCTGCTGACGTCCAGCACCACGGCCGGGCCTACCTGCTGGGTGGCGGCATTGTCATGGGGCTGGGTAGCACAGCCCACGCTGACCAACGCGAGCCCCAGCATTCCGGTGACCACCCACGGTCCGGTCGATTTCTGCATGCACCCAGTCGACCAGCGACCGATGAGTCAGCCGGGAGAACCGGATGAGAGAGCTCTCATCAGGCGGCCTGCCGGGCCCGGACGAGCCACGCCCGAGCGAGGTCCAGCCGGGCGAGTGCCGTGGGTGTCTCCGCGCCCGCGACCAGGCTGAGGATCACCGCAGACGTCCGAGCGCGCAACGAGACCGGATGGACCCGGGTCTCGAAGTCGGCCCGCCACTGCTCGACCACCTCAGCCACCCGGGCGTAGTGCTCAGGCGAAAGGTTGGGCAACACCGAGACATGGCCGAGCAGGCAGGCCAGGTCGTCGTCTCGTCGCCCGGGACCCACCGAGTCGACGTCGATCACCGCGCTGGCCCGTCCGTTCACGGTGAAGATGTTCGCTTCGTAGAAGTCGCCGTGGGTGGCAACCACCGCACCGACCGGAGCACTCATGAGTAGCTGTTTGAGTTCGGCGGTCAGGCCGAGGATCTCGTGTCGAAGCTGCGGCAGCGCCACGGCCGCCCCTTCGGCATGGAAGTCGATCCGGTCGCTCCACGACTCCCGGCGCGGCAGCCGGACTGTCTCGGCCGGCAACGCGTCCAAGAGCGCCACCAGGGACGCCGGCGGCGGCAGCCGGCCCGCGTCCTGCGGCCAGGCGACCAGGGCATGCGCCAGCGAGTTTCCCTCGGCGGCGGCACTGATCACCACCCCCGGCTCGGGTTCGCAGACCACCGGCGGCGCGATTCCCGCCGCGTGCAGCAGGCGTTGGCGCTGAGCGAGACCGGCCGCCTTTTCGGGCCGCAGCACCTTCACGAAAGCCGGACGGGCTCCGCGAGCGGCCAGCACGGCCCGTCGTAGCGGACGATAAGCGAGCATCTCGAGTTCGACCGGGGCTCCGAGCCAGGCGCCGACGGTTTCGCTGTTGCACGCTGAGACCAGGCCGGGCAGCCGGGGATCGGCCGGGTGGCGCCAGCAACGAAGCACCAGGTCGTTGTGAACCAGGGTGGCCACGCCCTGCTGCACCTCTGCGGAGGTGAGGCCCAGCCATTCCTCGGTGGGCGACTGGGCGGAGGGCAGGTCGTACCAGATCCGGTAGATGGCGCTGACGTCGGCGCCGGGACGGTGGTGCACCCTGTCCACCTCGAACCGGAATCCCGGCAATCGGACGGCGGGATCGCCGGTCAGGGCCAGCTGAAGTACCTCGCCGGCTTCGGGCGAGGTGATCAGGGCAAGCGCCCGGTCGACGGTCATCCGCTCCTCCTCACACTGGTCCAAGCATGCCGGATGCCCGCCACCCGGGCGGGCATCCAGGATGGAGCGTCAGTCGTTACTGGGGGCCGAAGGTGCCGATCCCGGCGTGTTCGGGCTGTTGGGCGTGTTCGGGCTGTTCGGCGTGTTGGGGCTGTTCGGCGTGTTCGGAGTATTGGGGGTGTTCGGCGTGTTCGCCGTCATTGCCGACGCCGGGGTGTTCGGGGTGTTCGCCGTCACCGGCGATGCCGGGGTGTTGGACGTCACGGCCGAGGGGGCAGTCAGCGCCATCGGGGCGCCGGCCTCGGCAGCACCCACGTTGGGCAGCCCGGCGACGGCCGCGGCGGCCAGACCGGACTGCGACGCCACCTGCTCGGGCTGTGCGGCGACGGCATACGCGGCCCCGGACAGAGCCGTCAGGCCGAGTGCTCCGGACACCATCCAAGCGGCGGTGGTCTTCTGGATCTTCATCATCTTCGTTTCCTTTCAACGTTTGCTTGATCAGTACTCAATCAAGCGGGCGTGAAACGTCGCGGAGAACGGCATGAGAGAGCTCTCATCGCTCAAGGACCCTTGTGACAAGGCATGATGCTGAGTTCTCAGCCACGAATGGTGGCCGATCGGGGAACCTCGACGAGACTCCGCGGCGCGGCTGGCTTCCGAGATCGTCCCGGCCGAGTCGGGCCTGAAGTACCGTACAGCGGGGTGTCGGCAGCACTGCCGGGCAGGTTTAGAAACGTCCGGCGCCACCCTAGGCTCGCGCCATGGCCGCGGAAACCTTCACCAAGACCCGCAGCGATGCTCCGGACGGCTTCTTCGCTGCCGAGGCGTCCGGGTTGCGCTGGCTCGCTGTGCCGGGTGGAGTCGCGGTGGCGACGCCGCATCGAGTGACCCGCAACACGCTGGTGATCGACCGGATCCGCACCCGGCCGGCGACGCCGCAGGCCGCTGAGCAGTTCGGCCGGCGGCTCGCGCTCACCCATGACGCCGGGGCGTCCCACTTCGGCGTGGGCCCGGACGGGGGTCCCGGCGTCGGGTGGATCGGAGCAGCTCCGCTGCCACTGCGCACCGAGCCACCGTCGGCCTGGGGTTCGTGGTACGCGCGAGGACCGGATGCTGTTCCACGCCCGACGGGCCGGCCTCGAGGAGCCGGCGCTCGACCGAGTGGCGGATCGCCTGGCCGCCGGCGACTTCGACGACGGTGCTGCACCGGCCCGCCTGCACGGCGACCTGTGGTCGGGCAACGTGTTGTGGTCACCGGATGGAGTGGTGCTGATCGATCCCGCGGCTCATGGTGGCCATCGGATCACCGATCTGGCGATGCTGGCGCTGTTCGGTATTCCGCAGCTTGACCTCATCCACGCCGCCTACCAGGAGGCGTCCGAACAACTGCCGGACGGCTGGCGCGACCTGATCGGCCTGCACCAGCTGCATCCGTTGCTGGTGCATGCCGAACTGTTCGGCGGCGGGTATGGGGCCCAAGCGGTGGAGGTCGCGCGGCGTTACGCGTGAGGCTCAGCCGAACCTGCGGGTCTCGCCCTTGTCGTCTTCGGCGTAGCGATTCGCCAGTTCTGCGTAGGGATCGTCCGCGTCGTCTTCGTCGGAGTCGTCCTCGGTAGCCTCGACGGGCTCTTCGTAGGTGTCGCCACGGAGCTCACGTTCGAGTGAAGTGAAGTCGGTGTCGAAGGAACGGTACTTGAGATCGCGAGCAACTCTTGTTTGCTTCGCCTTGGCACGGCCGCGCCCCATATGGGTCAGCCCCCTCGCAGGTCACAGCGGGTTTACCGCTTCATTTCGTCAGAAGTGTGTCGTGAGGACAGGGTACCCAAGTTGGACAAGCCCGCAAAGCAGGAGTCACGGGGCGGAATGCGCGCCGCGGAGCGTGACCGACGCGCTCTCTCCGGACGCCTCGCGCGCCTCGCCGAGCAGCCACGTTTCGACCCCGTGTTCACCAAGAATCCGAGTGGCCGCGTCAACCGACGAGGCCGGCAGGAGCACCGCCATGCCGACACCCATGTTCAGCGTCGCCTCGATGTCGGGCTGAGAGACGGCGCCAACCCGCTGCACCGTGCTGAAGATCGGTGCCGGCGTCCAGGAACCCCGGTCGAGGCTCACCGCGATGCCGTCAGGCAGCACCCGAACCAGGTTGTTCGCCAGGCCGCCACCGGTGATGTGACTGATCGCATGTACCTCGCAGGCGTCGATCAGGGCGAGAATGTCCTTCGCGTAGACCTTGGTCGGGGTCAGCAACTCTTCGCCGAGGGTGTGGCCGAAGTCGTCCATCTGCCGATCCAGCGCCCAGCCAGCGTCAGCGAGCAGCACCTTGCGGACCAGTGAATAGCCGTTGCTGTGCAGCCCGGACGAGGCCAGGCCCAGCACCACATCGTCCGGGCGGACCAGGTGCGGGCCCAGGATCCGGCTCTTCTCCACCACGCCCGTCGTAGCACCTGCGACGTCGTACTCGTCGGGGTTCAGCAGGCCCGGATGCTCGGCCGTCTCGCCGCCCAGCAGGGACGCCCCGGCAGCCGTGCAGGCCTCGGCGATGCCCTTGACGATGGCGGCGATCCGCTCGGGCACCACCCGTCCGCAGGCAATGTAGTCGGTGACGAACAGCGGCTCGGCGCCGGTGACCACCAGGTCGTCGACGAGCATGCCGATCAGGTCCCAGCCGATGGTGTCGTGGATGTCCATGGCCTGGGCGATCGCCACCTTGGTGCCCACCCCGTCGGTGGACGTGGCCAGCACCGGGTGCTGATAGCGGGCCAGCGCCGAGGCGTCGAAGAAACCCGCGAAACCACCCAGCCCGCCCAACACCTCGGGGCGGCGGGTGGCGGCCACATGGGCCTTGATCAACTCGACGGCACGGTCACCGGCCTCGATGTCGACGCCGGCGGCTGCGTACGCGCTGCGGGTGCTCATGCGATCGCTCCCTGAATGCGCATCGACTGGGCCCTCCCCGGGGGAATCTCGACCGGGTACACCCCGTCGAAGCACGCGCAGCACAGGGTCTTCTTGGCCAGGCCAGTGGAGGCGACCAGCCCCTCCAGGCTGATGTAGCCGAGTGAGTCGGCGCCGATCGAGCGGCAGATCTCATCGATGCTCAGCCCGGGGGCGATCAGTTCGGCACGGGTGGCGAAGTCGATGCCGTAGAAGCAGGGCCACTGCACCGGCGGCGATGAGATCCGCACGTGCACCTCGGCGGCACCTGCCTCGCGGAGCATCTTGACCAGGGCCCGCTGGGTGTTGCCACGAACGATGGAGTCGTCCACCACGACCAGCTTCTTACCCTCGATCACGTCGCGGATCGGGTTCAGCTTCAACCGGATGCCCAGCTGCCGGATGGTGTTGGACGGCTGGATGAAGGTGCGTCCGACATAGGCGTTGCGGGTCAGTCCGAGGCCGTAGGGAATGCCGGACGCGTCCGCGTACCCGATCGCCGCCGGTATGCCCGACTCGGGGGTCGGCATCACCAGGTCGGCGTCTGCCGGCGCCTCAAGGGCGAGCGTGCGGCCGATCTCGACTCGCACCGAATACACCCGGCGATTGGCTATCTGAGTGTCCGGCCTGGCCAGGTAGACGTACTCGAACAGGCAGCCCTTGGGGTCGGCATTGGCGAACCTTCTGGACCTCAGACCGTCCTCGTCGACAGTGATCAGTTCACCTGGCTCGATCTCGCGGATGAAGGTGGCGCCGACGATGTCCAGTCCCGCGGTCTCGCTGGAGACCACCCAGCCGTTCGCCAGCCGTCCGAGCACGAGGGGACGGATGCCCTGCGGATCGCGGGCGGCGTAGAGCGAGTTCTCGTCCATGAAGACGAAGCAGAAGGCGCCGCGCAGGCGGGGCAGCACCTCCAGCGCGGCACCCTCGATGCCGAGCTCGGAATAGGTCGCCATGATCGCTGTGACCAGCGCGGTGTCGCTGGTGGAGTCCATCCGATCCTTGTGCGGAACCTCCTGGGTGGCGTCCCGCTCGCGCAGCCAGGATTCCAGCTCGTCGGTGTTGGTCAGGTTGCCGTTGTGGGCCAGGGCCAGGCCGCCGGACGCGGTCGCCCGGAAGGTGGGTTGGGCGTTGCTCCAGACGCTGGCGCCGGTGGTCGAGTAACGGCACTGACCGATCGCGAGATGGCCGTTGAGCGAGTTGAGGGTCGGTTCGTCGAACACCTGGGAGACCAGTCCCATGTCCTTGAAAACCATGATCCGTTCGCCGTTGCTGACCGAGATGCCGGCCGACTCCTGGCCGCGGTGCTGCAAGGCGAACAGCCCGAAATAGCTGAGTTTGGCGACTTCCTCGCCGGGCGCCCAAACGCCGAAGACTCCACAGGCGTCCTGCGGGCCTCTGTCCTGGGGGTCGAGATCGTGGGTGAGGCGACCGTCCGGGCGTAGCACGCGCTCACTGTACCCCGAGCGGCGCCGCGCCCAGACCGTTGCCCGCCCTGGTTGCGACGCCGAGGAGGTACTGAACCCAGCCGTCCGCCCGACCTTTTCGCTGCCGTATTCAGGTGAGCTGGCGAGCGGAAACAGCCGGGCGAAAGGCGGTCTACTTGACGATCTTGATCGAGAACGGGTACTTGTACGGCCGGCCCTGATTCTCGGCCATGGCGCCCATGATCGAGAAGATCACGCTGGCCAGGCCCACCAGGGGCAGCAGCACGATTCCGATCACGACCCCCATCAGGATGTAGCTGATGATGACGCCGATCGCCACCGTGATCTGGAAGTTGAGCGCCTCCACGGCCGCCGCCCGAACCCGCGGGCTCTTGTTGCCCTGCGTGAGCATGACGATCAGGGGCCCGAGCCAGCCGAGCACGCCCACCGTGATGATGGAGGCGACCGGACCCGACCAGTGCGCCGCGGTGGACCAGGTCTTCTCTTCGTTGGGGCTCAAGCCGCTGTACTGCTGCATGCCGTAGCCCGGCTGCTGGCCATAGGGCTGCCCGTACTGGCCCTGTCCAGCGGCCGACTGCTGGCCGTAGGGGTTCTGTGGGTCGGCGTACGGCTGCTGGGACGAGCCGGACGCGGGCTGCCCGCCATAGGGACCGGGCTGCGGCGCCTGTCCCCAGGGAGAGGCTCCGCCGTACGGGGCGGACGAGGCGGACGGAGCACTACCCGACGGCTGGCCGTAACCAGGCTGGCCGCCGTACGGGCCCGACGGGGCGTTGCCGCCCGGCTGGCCATAACCGGGCTGACCGCCATACGGAGCAGACGACGCCGACGGAGCACTACCCGACGGCTGCCCGTAACCAGGCTGACCGCCGTACGGAGCCGACGACGCCGACGGAGCACTACCCGACGGCTGCCCGTAACCAGGCTGACCGCCGTACGGAGCCGACGACGCCGACGGAGCACTACCCGACGGCTGACCATAGGCAGGCTGACCGTAACCGCCCTGGTCCGGCTGGCCGTAGCCGGGCTGGGACTGTCCGTACGGCGGCGGAGGGGTCGGCTGCCCATACTGACCCGGCGCTGCCGGCTGACCGTACTGAGACGGTTCGCCAGGCTGCCCATAAGGCGTGGGCGCCCCGTAGGGCGGCGTCTGCTGTCCAGGCTGGCCGTAGGGACTCGGCTGCCCGTACGGGCTCGGCTGACCGTGACCGGGAGCGGGCTGACCGTACGGAGCGGGCTGACCGTACGGAGCGGGCTGACCGAACGCGGCGGCGCCGCTCGACGGCTGGCTCATCGGCAGGTCGAACGCGCCGGGAGCCGCCGCCCCGGGCACCGCGGGCGGAAGATCCAGCGGCGAGCCCACCGGCGCGGTGTAGGAGCCCGCTGCCGGACGATCGGCGGCCGCAGCATCGAAGTCGGTGGGCACCGGGGCGTCCGGCTCGGCCTGACCAAGGTCGAAATCGGCGGCCGGAGGATGCTGGATCTCGTCCACCTGGGCCGGCGACTGCGGCATGCCTTCCGAGGTTGCCTCAGCCTCCTCGTACAGGTCGTAGTCATCGTCCTCGGTCGCCCACGCCTTGGGCGGCGGATTGACGGCGGTAACGCCCTCGGCCTGGGGATCATCCGCAGAATGCACTGCCTGCTCGACCTCGGTGACCTCCGCCGAACCCTGCTGGTCCGGCTCATCGACCAGCACGGCGTCCTGGACGTCGTCCTCGGCCTCGGCCTCCGGGTTCGGCTGATCGAGCAACTCGACCTCGTCCGGCAACACATCCTCGGCCGCCACAGGTGCTTCGGGAGCCTCGTTCGTCGGAGCTTCGACGGCCGGCGCTGCGTCGACCGGGGCTGCCGGGAGCGGCTCGGCGAAAGCTTCATCGACCGGAGCCTCCTGGGCCTGGTCTGCCGACACTTCGTCGGTCATGGAGTCCACGACGACCGCGTCCTGCACCTCCGAGGGTGCGGCGTCGGGACGCTGGTCGACCACCAGAGCCTCCGGAACCTCGGGCTCGGCTGGGCTGTGCGGCTCAGCCGGCGGAGCGTTCTGCCACTCGCCGGGGTCGGCGGCCTCTTCTGCCGCGGGCGCCGGCTCACCTGAGGTCTCGGTGGACGGAGTCTCGGACTCGTTCACCGGCGCGGGGCCGCCGTCGACCGACTCTGCCGGAGATGCGTTGGCCTCGGCGGGCGCTTCGGGCTCAGAGCTCGGCTGCTCGCTCTCGACGAGACGTTCCCACGGGTTCTGCGTCATGGTCTCTCACTGTCCTTCAAGGGGCGCGGCCTGGTTGATTGATCGTGCCCCATTCTTGCGCACCCCCACCCAACCCGACAGCAGGGTCTTCCCCCAACGGACCCCCTGCCGGAGACCCGCGAGGCTGGACGAGAAGTCTGACAACTGCCAGTGGTCGCGCCACGCCGCGGAACGCAGTCTTGGCGCCGACCGGCGGGCACATTTCCGACGAGCCGCCCAGCGGGGTGGTTCAGCCTGCGGTCATCGCCTCACGCAGTGGGGCGGCCCACCGGGCCCGCACCTCGGCCAAGGCCAGGATGAATCGTCCGACCACCTCGAGTTCGGCCAGGTCGGTCACCTCGCCGAGCCGCTCGGTGGCGATACCGTGCTGATCGCACAGGGCCAGAAACTCGGTCGCGGTCGAGCCGGGCAGCGAGACCAGCACCCGGCCAGGGGTCTCGGCGAACAGCTGGACGCAGGGGTCGCCCTCGGGCAGCGTGATCGCCACCCCACAATCCCGGCGCAGGCAGGACTCCACCAGCGCCTGGGAGAGTCCCCCGTCTGCCAGGTCGTGTGCCGAGCTGAGCAGGTGCCGTTTCGAGGCGGCCACCAACACCGCCGCCAGCCGCTGCTCGTGATCGAAGTCGGGCAGCGGCGGCATGCCGCCGAGGTGACCGTCGTGGATCACGTCCGCCCAACTGGTTCCGGAGAGGTCCTCGCGGGTCTCGCCCAGCAGGAAAACCGCGTCGCCGCAGTGCCCGAAGCCGATCGGAATCCGGTCGGCGACGTTGTCGATCACGCCAAGCACGCCGACCACCGGCGTCGGAATGATGTTGGTCTGACCCGTCTGGTTGTAGAACGAGACATTGCCGCCGGTGACCGGGGTGCCGAGCGCGCGGCAGCCGTCCACCAGGCCGATGACAGCCTCGGCGAACTGCCACATCACGCTGGGATCCTCGGGGCTGCCGAAGTTGAGGCAGTCGGTGATCGCGACCGGTTCGGCGCCCGTGACGGCCACGTTGCGGTACGCCTCGCACAGCGCCAGCTGAGCACCCAGATAGGGGTTCAGGTAGGCGAACCGGGCGTTGCAGTCGGTGGCCAGGGCAATGCCCAGGCCGGTTTCTTCGTCGATCCGGAGGACGCCGCCGTCCTCGGGTTGGGAGAGCACGGTGTTGCCTCGCACGTACCGGTCGTACTGGTCGGTCACCCACGACTTGTCGCACAGGTTCGGGGAGCCCACCATCCTCAGCAGGGTGTCGGCCAGCTCGTCGCCGGAGGACGCTCGGGGCAGCGCGTTCGCCGAGTCGGCGTTCAGCCCGTCGATCCAGTCCGGACGGTGGTAGGGCCGCTCGTAAACCGGACCCTCGTGGGCAACGGTGGCGGGCACCACGTCGACCACCACCTGCCCGTCCCACTCGATGATCAACCGATCGCCCTCGGTGACCTCGCCGACCACCGTGGCGAGCACGTCCCATTTGGCGCAGATCTCCAGGAACCGGTCCACGTGCTGCGGCTCAACCACCGCCATCATGCGTTCCTGCGACTCGCTCATCAGGATTTCTTCGGGCGCGAGGGTGTGATCGCGTAGCGGCACCGTGTTCAGGTTCACGTGCATGCCGCCGTCGCCGGCGCTGGCCAGCTCGGACGTCGCGCACGAGAGTCCGGCGGCGCCGAGATCCTGGATGCCCGAGATCAGGTTCTCGGCGAACAGTTCCAGGGTGCATTCGATCAGCAGCTTCTCCATGAACGGGTCGCCGACCTGCACGCTGGGCCGTTTCGCCGGACCGTCCACGTCGAAGGTCTCGGACGCCAGGATGGAGGCTCCGCCGATGCCGTCACCGCCGGTCGCGGCGCCATAGAGGATCACCTTGTTGCCGGTGCCGCGGGCGAAGGCCAGGTGCAGGTCGTCGTGTTTGAGCACACCCACGCACAGCGCGTTGACCAGGGGATTTCCGTAGTAGGTGGCGTCGAAGACCACCTCGCCGCCGATGTTGGGCAGGCCCAGGCAGTTGCCGTAACCACCGATGCCCGCGACGATGCCGGGCAGTACCCGGGCGGTGTCCGGGGCGTCCAGAGGACCGAACCGCAGCGGGTCCATCACCCCGATCGGACGGGCCCCCATGGCCAGAATGTCTCGGACGATGCCGCCGACTCCGGTGGCCGCACCCTGGTACGGCTCCACGTAGGACGGGTGGTTGTGCGACTCGATCTTGAACGTCACCGCCCAATCACCGCCGATGTCGACCACGCCGGCCTGCTCACCGATGCCGGCCAGCAGCTTGCCCCTCGGGGTGTCGCGGTCGAGCTCACCGAACTTCTTCAGATGCACCTTGGACGACTTGTACGAGCAGTGCTCCGACCACATCACCGAGTACATGGCCAGCTCGCAGGAGCTGGGCCGGCGGCCCAGAATCGCCCGGATCTGGTGGTACTCGTTCTCGCGCAGGCCGAGGGCGGCCCAGGGCTGCTCGATGTCTGGGGTTTCGGCGGCATGTGCAACGGTGTCGACCACGCCCACAAGCTACCGCCTGTGCCGGCGGGTCCGACCCGCGTCCCCGGTACGGGATGGGAGGACCGGCGCGGCGCGGCGCCGTAAGTCGGACGATCCATCGCAAGCACGGTGACTCGCCCGCCCGCCGGCCACCCTAGACTCATCCGGGAAGGCGGTGATCTACCACATGACCGATTCATCAACCGGCGTGCTGGCACTCGACTGTGGCCAGACCAGCCTGACCTGGAGCCTGATCGACGACTCCGGTGAGCAGACCGGCAGTGCCAAGGGTGTGGACACCAGTCGTCCGATCGAAGCTCAACTGGTCGATGCTGTGCGCGCGATCCTGACCCTGACCGGCCACGAACCGAGCACGCTGGCCTGCGGATCGAGCGGCCTTGATCAACCGAACGCGAACGCGGTGCTGAACGGACTGCGCGACACCTCGATCACCGATGTGCTTCTTTCGCACGACTCCACCACCTCGTACCTGGGGGCGTTGGGCAATGCGCCAGGGGTGATGATCACCTGCGGCACCGGCGTGGTGACGCTGGCGGTCGGCCCCGATCAGGTCGCCCGGGTCGACGGCTGGGGCTGGATCATCGGCGACGCCGGGTCGGCCTTCTGGATCGGACGCAGGGCGCTCGAGGCCGCCATGCGGGGCCACGACGGGCGCCAGGCGGCCACCGCGCTGACCGACATCGTCGCGGCAGACTTCGACGACCTCGAACTCGCCTATCTCGAACTGCAGGCCGATCCCGACAAGGTCGCCCGGATCGCGTCCTATGCGGCGAAGGTGGACCAGGTCGCCGACACCGATCTGGTCGCCCGCACGATTCTGGACGAGGCCGCCGCCCAGCTCGCCGAGTCGGTTGTGGCAGCCGCGCACAAGGTTGGCCTTGGCCGCGGCGAACCACCGTTCGTCTGTGCCCTGGGTCAGACGTTCAAGTCGACCCGGGTTCTGGAGCAGTTCATCTCGTACCTGACCATGGACTGGCCGACCTTCGCGATCCATGAGCCGATCGGGGACGGCCTGGCCGGGGCCAAACTGCTGACCGCCATCGACGACAGCCCGCTGGCCGCACGGGTGGTTCGAGCCACCCTGTAGGTAGCGCCAGTCGAGACCGTCGTCGGTCGAGCTTGTCGCTCAGTTGACGGCGGCGACGAGGAACCGCTCGAGGGAGGCGAAGAACGTTCGGCCGTCCAGGCTGGGCGAGGTGAGCTGCTCCATGTTGTGCTCGGGGTGCGGCATCAGGCCGACCACGTTGCCGCGCAGGTTGGTCACCCCGGCGATGTCGTTCATCGACCCGTTCGGGTTGACCTCCTGGTAGCGGAAAACCACCTGGTGCTCACCTTCGAGCCGCGCGATCGTGTCGGGGTCGGCCACATAGCCGCCTTCGCCGTTCTTGAGCACGATGGTGATCTGCTGACCAGGCTCGAATGCGTTCGTCCACACTGTGTCGACCGAGTCGACGCGCAACTTCTGGTCACGGCAGACGAAGGTCCGGACGTTGTTGCGGATCAGCGCACCCGGCAGCAGGTGCGATTCGCACAGCACCTGGAAGCCGTTACAGATGCCGAGCACGGGCAGGCCCTGCTCGGCACCCTGGATCACCTCGGTCATGATCGGGCTGAACCGTGCGATGGCGCCGCAGCGCAGGTAGTCGCCGTAGGAGAAGCCGCCCGGCAGGATCACCGCCTCCACGCCCTGCAGTGAATCATGCGCGTGCCACAGGGCGACCGGCTGATGGCCGGCCAGCTTCACCGCACGCTGGGCGTCGTGGTCGTCGAGCGAACCAGGAAAGGTGACGACGCCGATTCGGCTCACTGCTCGACCCGCACGTCGAAAGCCTCGATAACCGTGTTGGCCAGGAGTTTCTCGGCGGCGTCACGCACCTGGCCGAGTCGCTCTTCGGTGAGCTCGCCCTCGATCTCGACCTCGAACCGCTTGCCTTGTCGCACAGTCAAGCCGTCGAAGCCGAGCCGCTGAAGCGCCCCGGTCACGGCCTTGCCCTGAGGATCCAGGATCTCGGGCTTGGGCATCACATCCACGATCACGCGCGCCATGACGGGCATCCTATCGGCCGGCGCATGTGCGTTCGTACCCTTGCAGCTCGCAGCGCGCATTGGTCTGGACTAGATCGACGGAAGGTTTGAACGGAAACCGGGGACAGTCCCCGGATATCAGTCCGGGAGTGAACGGAGACCGGGGCCTGTCCCCGGTTATCGTCAGGCAGTGACCGGAAACCGGGGCCTGTCCCCGGTGATCAGTCAGGCGGCGAAGGGACGCCCGGTCAGCTTCTCGAACGCCTCGATGTACTTGCCCCGGGTGGCGGCCACCACCTCGGCGGGCAACGCCGGCGGCGGTACCTCGGACGCCTTGTCCCAGCCCGATTCGCTGGTCAGCCAATCCCGGACGAACTGCTTGTCGAAGGACGGCAGGGCGACGCCGGGCTGCCAGGCGTCGGCGTCCCAGAACCGGGAGGAGTCGGGCGTCAGCACCTCATCGGCCAGCACCAGGGTGCCGTCCGGACGACGTCCGAACTCGAACTTGGTGTCAGCCAGAATGATGCCCCGGTCGCGTGCGATCGCCTCTGCCCTGGCATAGATCGCGAGGGTGAGGCTGCGCAACTGCTCGGCCAACTCGGCGCCGTGCAGAGCCACCACCGTGGCGAAGTCGACGTTCTCGTCGTGCTCGCCCAGCGGTGCCTTGACGGCCGGAGTGAAGATCGCTTCCGGCAACCGGGAGCCGTCCACGAGGCCTTCGGGCAGTTCGATGCCGCACACAGTTCCGGAGGCCTGGTATTCGGCCCAGCCGGAACCGGTCAGGTAGCCCCGGGCCACGCACTCCACCGGCACCATGGCCAGCGGCTCGGCGATCACGGCGCGGCCTCGGACGCTCGCCGGCACAGCTGTACTGATCACGTGATTCGGCACATCGACGAGCTGATCGAACCACCACAGCGACAGCTGGTTGAGAATCGCCCCCTTGCCGGGAATCGGAGTCGAGAGCACGTGGTCGAACGCCGAGATCGCGTCCGTTGCGACCATCAGGATGTTTCCGTCCGGCAGGGCGTACAGCCGCCGCACCTTGCCGGCATGGATCAGCGGCAGGTCCAGCTCGAAATCGGTCACAGGGTCAGTCTAGAAGGATCCAGATCGTGGCCGGAACGCGAATGGTCTCGACAAGCTCGACCGACGGAAGTCTCGACCAGCTCGACCGACGGAGGTCTCGACCAGCTCGACCGACGGAAGTTCTCGACCAGCTCGACCAACGGAAGTCTCGACAAGCTCGACCGACGGAAGTCTCAACAAGCTCGACCGGCGGAAGTCTCCACAAGCTCGACCAACAGCGACACTCGAGCCGAAAGAAGGTGTTGACCTGACCCCCGTCTGAGGTGGGCCGATCAACTCCACCTTCCGGCCTCACCACGCCGCCGCCAGCACCTCGGCCAGCAGCGCGTCGGCGTCCACCGGCAGGCCCTTGCGGACGAACCAGTCGGCCATGTTGCGGCAGTCCCGATGCAGATACTCGACGCCGTTGGGGTTGCTGACCAGGTCGAGCACCTGCGGCACGTCGATGATCACCAACTCCGGCTCGGCACCGGTCATGCCCTTGACCAGAACGTTGAACGGACTGAGGTCGCCGTGCACCAGTTGTTCGGCGCCGAAGCGGATCATCGCCTCGACCACCTGCGCCCACAACCAGCGCAGTTGGTCGGGGCTCGGGTCGCACTGGGCCAACCGCGGAGCGGCCGCGACCCCGTCGCCGATGAACTCCATCAGGATCTCGTTGCCGTCCAGCATGGCCGGGTACGGCACCCGCACTCCGGCCTTCCACAGCCGTTTGAGCGTGACGAACTCCGCCGCCGCCCAACGGGTGGCCTCGATCTGGCGACCGAAGCTCGACTTCAACCGGACGGCCCGGTTCTCCCGGCTGTCCCGGCCGCGCCGGCCCTCGGTGTAGCTGGAGGCGCGTTGAAACAGCCGATGCTCGGCCGTCCGGTAACGCTTGGCGGCCAGCAGGCAGGACTCGCCGTCGGGCACACCGCGCTCGAGCAGCCAGACATCCGCCTCCTTGCCGGTCTTGAGAATGCCCAGTTCGGTGTCCAGGGCGGCCTCGGACGTGACCAGCCAGTCCGGGCGTGGTTTGGGGCCTCGGGACGAGCGATCAACGCTGCGCCAGGTGGACCAGCGTTGGTCGTCGCCGAGGTCTTCGGACAATGCGGTGTAGCTGAGCGCAGCCCAATCGACGGGTGCGCGTTGTTCTGATGACAAGCGGAATCTCCTGAAAAGGGGAGGCCCTTGATCAGCGGCGGCCGAGCAGCAGCACAGGACGCAGCGGCAATGCATCTGACGGGCGGCGGTGCGGATTGTTCAGCGGGAGTTGCGGGCCTCGAATGGGTGGGACGCGGGCGCGTCCAAGACAGTGACGAACACGATGCGCCTCCTTCCAGCGGGCCGAGCAGAGGCCATCACGATACCGCACCGCATTCCCCGCCAAAACCCCCGCGACGCCCCGGGCCAGCACGCGCGCAGGCCCTCGGGGTAGGGATAATGCTGGTCGATCCCTGCCGAGGAGGTGCCGTGAGCCTGTTGCGTAGCAACTTGGCCGCACCACCCCGCACCCTGGTCGACATCTTCCGTGACACCGTGGCTGCCTATCCCGACGCCGACGCGCTCGACAACGGCGCGTCCGTGCTGACCTATCTGCAGTTCGCCGAGGCCGCGGACGAACTCGCCGACGAACTTTCCGACCTGGGCATCGGCCCCGGCGACAAGGTCGGGGTGCGGATCGCGTCCGGAACCACCGACCTGTACGTCGCGATCATGGCGATCCTGCTGGCCGGGGCGGCGTATGTGCCCGTCGATGCCGACGATCCGGCCGAGCGGGCTCGCACGGTGTTCACCGAGTCGGACGCCCGCGCGGTGATCGGCAATCAGCTGGAGATCACGCCGCGCGGGGGCGGCCGCACCCCGGACCGGGTCGAGCCAGCGCCGGCGGACGACGCCTGGGTGATCTTCACTTCGGGTTCGACCGGCAAGCCCAAGGGCGTCGCGGTCAGCCACCGCAGCGCGGCCGCGTTCGTTGACGCCGAGAGCCGGCTCTTCGTCGTCGATGCGCCGCTCGAGCCCGGCGACCGGGTGATGGCAGGTCTGTCGGTCGCCTTCGACGCTTCGTGCGAGGAGATGTGGCTGGCCTGGCGGCACGGCGCCTGCCTGGTGCCGGCGCCCGCGGTCACTGGTGAGCACCGGCGTGGATCTGGGCCCCTGGCTGCATCGCAAACCGGATCACCGTCGTCTCCACCGTGCCGACCCTGGTCGTCCCTGTGGCCGGGCGATGCGTTGCGCCGGGTGCGGCTGCTGATTCTGGGCGGCGAGGCGTGCCCGCCGGATCTGGGCGCCCGGCTGGTCACCGACGCCCGCGAGGTCTGGAACACCTACGGGCCGACCGAGGCCACCGTGGTCGCCTGCGGGGCGCAGGCTGACCGGCGCGGCCGCCGATCCGGATCGGGCTACCGCTGGACGGCTGGGACCTGGCCGTGGTCGACGCCGGCCGGGCACGTGCCCCGGGCGAGACCGGCGAACTGATCATCGGCGGGGTCGGGCTGGCCCGCTACCTCGACCCGGTGAAGGACGCCGAAAAGTACGCGCCCATGCCGTCGTTGGGCTGGGAGCGGGCCTACCGCTAGCGGCGACCTGGTGCGTGAACGACGAGGACGGGCTGCTGTTCGTCGGCCGCGCCGACGACCAGGTCAAGGTGGGCGGCCGGCGGATCGAGCTGGGCGAGATCGACAATGCGCTGCTGGGCCTGCCCGGGGTGAGCGGTGCGGCGGCGGCCGTGCGGCGCACCGCGTCCGGCAGCCAGGTGCTGGTCGGCTATCTCGACGGTGACGGACGGCTTCGACTCCGGCGCCGCACTGGCCACCCTGCGCACGAACCTGCCGGCGGCACTGGTGCCCCGGTTGGCAGTCGTGGCCGAACTGCCCACCCGGACCTCCGGCAAGATCGATCGCGACGCGCTGCCCTGGCCATTGCCAGACGACGACGCCACCGGCGCCACCCTGCAGCTGAGCGGGTACCCGGGACATGGTGCGCGGCCACTGGGAAGACGTGCTCGGCGCCCGGGTCGGCACCCTCGACACCGACTTCTTCGACCTCGGCGGGGGCTCGCTGAGCGCGGCCCAGATGGTGTCGCTGCTGCGCCACACACACCCCGAAGTGACCGTGGCCGACATCTACGACCACCCCACCCTGGCCGCTCTGGCCGACCACCTGGACGAGATGGCCACCCCGACCTCGACAGCTGAACGACAACGTCCAACCGGTGCCGCCGAAGACCCAGCGTGGACAGCTGGCCGCCCTGTTGCCGCTGCGCACGCTGGTCGGGCTGCGCTGGACGGTCTGGGCTGCCGCCGCCGCCAATCTGGCCAACGCCGCCGGCATCGGCTGGGTGCCCACCCTCTCCTGGTGGTGGGTGGCCCTGGGCGCAGTGATCTTCGTACTCGCTCCGGGCCGGATGCTGGTCACCGCCCTTGGCGTCCGGGTGCTCCTGGCCGGAATCGGTCCGGGTTCCTACCCGCGCGGCGGCAAGGTGCACCTGCGGTTGTGGCTGGCCCAGCGGTTCGCCGACGAGATGGCCGTCGAGTCGATCGCGGGGGCGGTGTTGATGCGCTGGTACGCCAGGCTGCTCGGCGCCACGGTCGAGCCCCACGTCGACCTGCACAGCGCCCCGCCCCTGACCGGACGGCTCCACCTCGGCGAGGGCTGCTCGATCGAACCGGAGGTGGACCTCTCCGGCCACTGGCTGGACGGCGGCCACCTGATCATCGGCGACATCCGGATCGGAGCGGGGGCCCGGATCGGCGCCCGCAGCACCCTCGGAGCGGGCGCCGACGTCGGTGCCGGCGCCGAGGTCGCGCCCGGATCGGCGGTGTTCGGCGCTGGTCGGCGAAGAGCGAGCACTGGTCGGGGTCCCCTGCGGTGAAGGTGAGCGATCAGGCCCGCGGCCCCTGGCCCGAGCGGCCGCCACAACCAACCCGGCTGGGTGGCGGCGCTACGCCGCCATGGCGTGTGCTGATCGCCGGGCTGCCGCTGCTAGCCACCTCGCCGGCGCGGCGTGGCTCTGGCCGGCCTTGGTCGGGTCGACTCGGTGGCGTCGGCGTTCGCGGTGCTGCCCGTGGCTGGCTACCGGCCACCCTGGTCGGCTACATGGTGCTGGCCGCTACTCGATCTGGGCACTGGTCCGATTGCTCGGCATCGGGCTGGTCGCCGGGCCAGCACCCCGTCCAGTCCAGGATGTCGTGGCAGGCCTGGTCGACCATCCGGGTGCTGGACGAGGCCCGGACGTGGCTGTTCCCGCTCTACGCCAGCTTCGCCACCCCGGCCTGGCTGCGGTCGCTGGGGGCGACCATCGGCAAAGGGGTGGAGGCCTCGACGGTGTTGATGATCCCCAAGCTGGTCACCGTGGGCGACGGAGCCTTTCTTGCTGATGACACCCTGATCGGCGGCTACGAACTCGGCGGCGGCTGGCTGCGGATCGACGAGGTCGAGGTCGGCAAGCACGCCTTCGTCGGCAACTCGGGCATGGCGGCGCCTGGCCGCAAGGTGCCCAAGGGCGGCCTGGTGGCGGTGCTGTCCGCCGCGCCAGTCGCCGCCGCGCCAAGCGTGGCACGTCGTGGATCGGCTCGCCGCCGGCCAAGCTGCGCCGCACTGCCGGCACGTCAGACGACGTCCCGCACCTACGCGCCGAGCACCGGTCTGAAGGTGGCTCGGGCGGTGGTCGAGGTCTGCCGGCTGATCGCCCCGATCACCCTGGTCGCCCTGCGACCGTCGCTGCGTGGCCGGCCTGCTCTGGCTGGCCCAGACGGGCTGGTGGCTGGCCGCGCTGGCGTCCGGCGTGGTGCTCGGCGTCGGCGGGTTGCTGGCGGCGGCCTGCGCGACGGCTGCGCCAAGTGGGCGTTGCTCGGCCGGCTGACAGCCGTCCGATCACCCGCTGTGGAGTTCGCTGGTGTGGCGCAACGAACTGGCCGACATGTTCGTCGAGTTGCTGGCGGCACCCTGGTTCGCCAACCCGACCATGGGCACCCCCGCGCTGAACCTGTGGCTGCGCAGCTGGGCGCCAAAGTCGGCCGCGGGGTGTGGTGCGAGACCTATTGGCTGCCCGAGGCCGACCTGATCGACCTGCGCGCCGGAGTCACCGTCAATGCGGGCTGCGTGGTGCAGACCCACCTGTTTCACGACCGGGTGCTGAGCATGGATATGGTCACCCTGCGGGCCGGGGCGACGCTCGGGCCCGAACAGCGTGATCCTGCCCGCGGCCACCATCGGACGGCACGCTACGATCGGCCCGGTATCGCTGGTCATGCGCGGCGAATCGGTTCCTGACAAGAGCCGATGGATCGGAAACCCGATCGCACCGTGGCCGTGGACCCGAGCCCGTGAACAGAGGATTGATGCCCAAACGCCGACCCGTACATTCCCGGTCATGGGGACCGTCGGTTCGGCGTGCGACTCCTACCACCTGGATGCTGCGATTACAAGGTCGACCACGCAACCACCTGACCGCCCGGCCGACGCTGCAGGTCGACCGTCGCAGGACGCCACCGATCAGCTTGCGCTCGACCTGGCACGGGTTGAGGTGTCACGGCGGTCAAGGTCGAACGGACGACGGCGCCGGCGACGTTCAGCCACCGGGACCGCAAGCTGCGGATCACCCTGGCGACCAAGGCGGCCCGCAGGCGATGCCTGCTCCGTCGAGGTGGCGCTACAGCGGCAAGCCGCGGCCGATGCCCAGTCCGTTCGGCCCGGTCGGCTGGGAGGAACTCACCGACGGGGTGCTGGTGGCCGCACAGCCGTGCGGGGCGCCGTCCTGGTTTCCATGCAACGACCGTCCGGACGACAAGGCCAGCTACACCTTCGAGGTGACGGCGACCGAGCCCTATCGGGTGGTCGCCAACGGCACCCTCGAGGGCCGAGACAGAAGCGGGCGGGACGGGTCACCTGGAGGTACCGGCAGCAGCAGCCGATGGCGCCGTACCTGGCGGCGCTGCACGTCGGCAGGTATGTCACCACGCCGATCGCGAAGGGGGTCGGAGATCATCCACCCGCGCGGCATCGGGGTTGGCCGCGGCACCGCGTTCGCCCGGCAGGGCGACATGGTCAGCACCTTCGTCGAGCTGTTCGGTCCCTATCCGTTCGACGACTACCGGGCGGTGATCACCGCCGACGAGCTGGAGATTCCGCTGGAGGCCCAGTCGCTGACCACGTTCGGTGCCAACCATGTCGACGCCCGACTGGCAGAACGAACGACTGGTCGCCCACGAACTGGCCCATCAGTGGTTCGGCAACAGCCTGACCGTCGCGGACTGGGCCGACATCTGGCTGCACGAGGGCTTCGCCTGCTACAGCGAATGGCTGTGGTCGGAGGCGTCCGGTGGTCGAAGCGTGGCCGAGTTGGCCGACGAACATCACCGCAAGCTGGCCCAGCTGCCGAAGGATCTGCGTGCTCGGCGACCCCCGGCCGCGACCTGATGTTCGACGACCGGGTCTACAAGCGTGGCGCACTGACCCTGCACGCGATCCGCGGGCTACTCGGCGCGCGGTTCTTCGAGATGCTCCGCGACTGGACGGCGGCCTATCGCTGGGGCGTGGTGTCGACCGAGGACTTCACCACCCACGCTCAGCGCTACACCGACGCCGATCTGACCGCCCTGATCGACACCTGGGTGTACGCCAAGCCGCTGCCGCCGATCACCGCGAGTGCGCCAGGTAGCCGTCCGGGGCGTCTAGGTCGCGCAGGCGACGACCGACTCCGGACGCGGGTCGGGCCAGACCAGCACGGCCGGTGGGTCGCCCGGGCTGGTCAGCCGAAGCGTTCTGGGATCGATCCGCAGGCCCACGCCAAGCGCCTTGAGCACGGCCTCCTTGCGCACCCACAGCCGGGTGGCCGCCTCGAGGTCGTCCAGGACGCCCCTCGTCCGGATGGACCGGCCACGTCGGCGAATCCGTCGAACCCGGCAGCGTCCGAACGCTCGAGATCGAGGCCGATCGCAGCGTCCAGGGAGGCCGCCGCAGCGACCAGGCCGGGGACGCCCTAGGAAACCGGGATCGACGCGCCGCCCACCGAGCAGCGAACGGCACGCCGTGCGCGTCCGCACCGCAGCGGGGCAGTCATGTCCGATGACCACCTTGTCCGGGCCGGCACCCCGGCCAGCTTGGCCGCCAGTTCGATCGCCAGCCGGTGGGCGGGATCGAGCCTGCGGCGGGCAGGTCCCGGGTCACGACCGGACAGCCAGGAGGTCAGGGCCGTGGTGCCGGCGTCGAAGACGGCGGTGTTCGGCTTGGCCAGAAAGCCGTGGCTGGTGCCGGGCAGGTACCAGCCCTCGTGCGGCACCCCGGCCAGGGTCAGCCGATGGGCGAAGTTCTCGGCCGAGGCCCGCAGCAGGTCACGGTCGGCGTTCAGCAGGTGCACCGGCGGCAACCCGGCCAGGTCGGCCAGGCCGGCGAAGATCGCCGCGTCGTTCAGGCGCTCCGCCGCCCCGGTGTGGTTGACGGCCGCCCGGCGGACCATCTCCTGAACCACCCGCAGGTCCGCGAGGCCGTACAGCCGGCGGCGGAGCGCGACCGAGGCCTGCGGCAGCAACCCATGGAAGAGCCCGTAGAAGAAAGCCGAGGCCGATCGGTTCGGGTCCCTCACCGGCCCGGAGCCGCAGCGCCACCGCAGCGGACAGGCAGGCGCCGGCGCTGGCCCCGCCGAGCCACATCGGCCCGCCATGGGTGCGGTCGGCGTCCAGCCACGCGTCCAGCACCTGATCCTGGGGCACCGGGTAGCGAAACGGCGACGGCTTCAACCGCAGCGGCCCGACCACCGGAAACCTCGGCAGCAGGCCGTATTCGACGCTGGTCACCGGAAAGCCCGGCGGCAGCGACAGCCATGCCAGACGCCGTGCGCCTCCGGTTCGTCCAGGGTGCCGACCACCCAGCCACCACCGTGCACCCACACCAGCCGGGGCCCCAACGGATCGCCGGACGGGGTGTACTCGCGCACCCGAACGTCGCCGTGGCGGCCGGGAACGTGGCGCTCGATCCAGGTTGGATCCGGCACGGTCACCTCCGGCTCGAAGGACGCCGGGAGTGGCATCGTCTTCATCATGCCAGCGTTGACGCCACCACACTGGAATGGCGTTGTACCGTAGTTACGTGCACCAATTAAGCCGTCGGACGGCTCTCGTCGCCCTGCTCGGCACCGCGGGCGCCGCCGCAGCGGGATGCACTGGACAGCCGGCCCCGTCCGCCAGCGGGTCGGTCGCTCCCAGCGGCGGCGCGACCAGCCCCACCCCCTCGCCGTCCGCCTTCGGTGGACAACCGTCCGCGCTGGCCGTTGTCGGGCAAGCTGCTCAAGGACGAGGACGCCGCCAAGCATGCGGCCGTCGCGGTGAAGGTGCCGGACAACAAGAACGAACACCCGCAGCGGGGCCTCGACGAGGCCGACATCGTGTTCGTCGAACTGGACGGCTACCGCGACCCGGCCGGCTTCAGCAGCACCCGGTTGATGCCCGTCTTCCACTCCTCGATGCCGGACACGGTCGGCCCGGTGCGGTCCATCCGTCCGGTCGACATCGCCCTGCTCAGCCCCATGCACGCACTGATCGGCAACACCGGCGCGGCGCCCTGGGTGGTGAACTACGTCGAGCACAACGGCAGCCATCTGGAGGGAATGCTGTCGTACATGAACACCAAGGGCTCGGGATCGTACTCGATCGACCCGGCCCGGGTGCGGGTGCTGAACGGCGTCACCTACTACGACCGGGCCACGGTGTGCCACCCGAAGATTCTGGCCAAGCAGACCAAGAAGTTCCGTGACGGACCCCAGCAGCTCTACTTTCCGTTCGGTGACGCCAAGCTCGCCAGCACCGCGGACGGCAAGGCCGCGCTCTCGATCAGCGTGCCCTGGAAGAGCGCCAACAGCTACAGCATGAGCTACACCTGGAGTGCGAAGACCGGCACCTGGCTACGCAGTATGCCGTGGGGGCCGCACATTCTCGCCGACGGCAAGCGGGTCGCCCCCGAGAACGTGCTGGTGATCAGGGCCAAGCAGCACTACGCCAAGATCTACCCCGGCCGGGGCCACGCGGAGCCGATCCACGACATCATCGACACCACCGGCACGTTCTACTACTTCAACGGCGGCAAGTACGTCACCGGCACCTGGACCAAGGCCGCGATCCAGGACCCGTTCACCTTCACCCTCGAGGACGGCAGCCCGCTCTCGATGGCGCCCGGGCAGACCTACGTGGAGCTGCCCAACAAGTCGGCCAAAGTGGTCGTCAAGTCATGATCGGTGCCGGGCAACGCCGTCCAGCGGACCAGCCGGGTAGCTGAACGGGGGCCTCGATGCGGGTTCTGCTCGTCACCTACGGCACCGAGGGCGATGTTCGACCCTTCCTGGCTCTGGCGCGGGGCCTCACCCAGACGGGGCACCAGGCCGCGGTCTGTACTCCCACTGGCTACGCGGACCTGCTGAACCGCTGGGGGGTCGAGCACCTGCCGATGGACAACGAGGCCCTCGACCTGATCACCACTGTGATGCCGACGATGCGCGGGCCGCTGGACAGCTTCAAGTTGTTGGGCCGGATGAACGCAGCGATGCGGCGGATGATGGTCGACCAATGGGCGGCCGCGCGATCGTGGCGTCCCGACCTGATCGTCTATCACCCCAAGTGCCTCGGGGCCTCACACATCGCCGAACGGCTCGACCTGCCCGCCTTCGCCGCGATGGCGTTGCCGTTCCTCACCCCGACCAGGGCGTTTCCGGTTCCGGTGATCGGACGGTGGCCCTTGGGCGGAGCAGCCAACCGGGCGTCCTACCGGCTCAACCACCTGACCATGGTGGGCTACGGCTCGATGATCAACGACTTCCGTACCGAGACCCTTGGATTAGGCCGGCTGTCTCGGACGGACGACCTGATGCGACGCCGGGACGGGACGCCGGTGCCGGTGCTGTATGCGTTCAGTCCGCACCTGGTGCCGCGCCCGGACGACTACCCCGCAGAGGTCCACATCACCGGCAGCTGGGAGCTCGGTGTCGAGCCCGATTCGCCTCCGTCCGAGCCGCTCGTCCGGTTTCTGGAAGGTGGTCCGGCGCCGGTCTACGTCGGTTTCGGCAGCATGGGATTCGGTAAGTCGGCCGATCAACGCACGGCGGTCTTCGTCGACGTGCTGACGAGTCGCGGCGCGCGAGTGGTGTTGGCGACGGGTTGGGGCGGACTCAGGGGGTCACCCCGTCCGGACGTTCACGTGGTCGAAGCCGCCTCGCACGAGTGGCTGTTTCCGCGGTGCTCGGCCGTCATTCACCACGGTGGCTCGGGCACCACTCACGCGGGGCTGCGCGCAGGCCGGCCCACACTGGTCTGTCCCTTCCTCGCCGACCAGCCCTTCTGGGGACACCGGGTGCACGATCTGGGCGCTGGGCCGGAACCGATTTCCAGCCGTCGACTGAGCCGGCGGCGACTGGAGCCCGCGGTCGCGGAACTGCTGAACAACCCGCGCTTCACCACCAGAGCCGCCGAGTTGGGCCGAGCCATCAGCGCCGAGGACGGGGTCGCCGCCGCGGTGGACGTGATCGCCGGTTATCGGGGCTAGGCGCGTTCGCCGACCAGAGGCCTGCCGGCAGCGCCGGCCAAACGTAGACCCGCCATCCGGCTCGAGAGCCGGTCGAGTCGACCGGTGCCTGCGGGTACTAGAGCACCGAACCCGGCCGATAGGACGCACCGTCCGGATGCTGCTTGGCGACCCGGGCGACCTTGGCGGCGATGTCGTCCACCTGGTTGCGGGCGGCACCGGTCAGTTCCAGCGGGTCGGTCTGGGTGGCGTCCAACTGCTCGCGGGTCAGGCCGAGCCGGGGGTCGGCGGCGAGCCGGTCGAGCAGGTCGTTGGTGCGGGCGCCGCGGCGCAGGTCCAGTGCGACCGCGACCGCGTGCTCCTTGATCGCCTCGTGGGCGGTCTCGCGTCCGACGCCGGAACGGACGGCCGCCATCAGCACCTTCGTGGTGGTCAGGAACGGCAGGTAGCGGGCCAGTTCGGCCTCGATCACGGCCGGGAACGCCCCGAACTCGTCGAGCACGGTCAGGAAGGTCTCGAACAGGCCGTCCAGGGCGTAGAAGGCGTCCGGCAGGGCGATCCGCCGAACCACCGAGCAGGACACGTCGCCCTCGTTCCACTGGTCGCCGGCCAGCTCGCCCACCATGGCGGCGTAGCCGCGCAGGATCACGCTCAGCCCGTTGACCCGCTCGCAGGACCGGGTGTTCATCTTGTGCGGCATCGCGGACGACCCGACCTGGCCCTCCTTGAAGCCCTCGGTGACCAGCTCGTGCCCAGCCATCAGCCGGATCGTGGTCGCCACGTTCGACGGTGCCGCCGCGACCTGCACCAGCGCGGTCAGCACCTCGTAGTCCAGCGAGCGCGGGTAGACCTGGCCGGTCGAGGTGAAGATCCGGGCGAAACCCAGATACTGGCCGATCTGGTTCTCCAGCGCCAGCTGCTTGTTGGTGCTGCCGCCGAGCAGGTCGAGCATGTCCTGTGCGGTGCCCATCGGGCCCTTGATGCCGCGGGCCGGGTAGCGGTTGATCAGCTCGTCCACCCGGGCGAAGGCGACCAGCAGCTCGTCCGCCGCGGTGGCGAACCGCTTGCCCAGCGTGGTGAGCTGGGCGGCGACGTTGTGCGACCGCCCGGTCAGCGCCTGATCGCGGTACTGGACGGCGAGCCGGGACAGGGCCACCAACACGGTCACGATCCGCTCGCGGACCAGCTTCAGCCCGCTCAGCACCTGGAACTGCTCGATGTTCTCGGTCAGGTCGCGGCTGGTCATGCCCTTGTGCACGTGCTCGTGGCCGGCCAGCGCGTTGAACTCCTCGATCCGGGCCTTCACGTCATGGCGGGTGATCCGCTCCCGGGCATCGATCGAGGCCAGGTCGACCTGCTCGACGACCCGCCGGTAGTCCCCGATCACGGCCGCCGCGTCGTCGCCGCCGAAGTCGACGCCCAGGTCCTTCTGGGCCTTGAGCACGGCGATCCACAGCCGGCGCTCGGCGACGATCTTGTTCTCGGGACTCCAGATCGCCAGCATCTGGTCGGACGCGTAGCGGGTGGCCAGCACGTTGGGAACGGTCATGGGTTCATCGTTTCATGACCGCTCGGACGCGCCGCGCGCGGGTCACCACTCGCCGGCGTCACCCTCGGCCACGTCGGCGACATACTGGGCGTAGCTGGAGTTGACCTGATAGGCCTTCGACACCTCGATCGCGCCGCGCTCGGCCTTCTCGGCGATGTCGTGGCGGCAGAACAGGGTAGGCGCGTCGAGGTCCTCGATCGCCGCGTACGCGTCGGCCCGAGCCTGCGCCAGGGACGGTGCCTGAGCAACCACGCCCAGCACCCGTCCACCGGAGGCGATCAGCTCGCCGGTGGCGTTGATCGCGGTGCCGGCATGCACGATGTGCACGTTGTCGTCCGAGCCATTCAGCCGGAGGCCGGCGATCACGCCGCCCGTCCGTGGGACCCCCGGATAACCGCTGGCGGCCAGCACCACGACCACCGCGGCACCCGGCTTCCAGGCCAGCTCGCCGATGCCGTCGAGGCTGCCGGTGGCGGCCGCGTGGAGCACCTGGCCCAGCGGCGAGTCGAGCGCAGCAAGTACCGCCTGCGTCTCCGGATCGCCGAACCGGACGTTGAACTCGACCACCCGCAAACCGCGCGAGGTAAGCGCCAGGCCGGCGTACAGCAGGCCCACGAACGGGGTGCCCTGCCGGCCGAGTTCGGCGATGGTCGGTTCGATGACGCTTTCCATGATCTCGTCGACCAGCCCGGGTGGAGCCCACGGCAGCGGGGTGTAGGCCCCCATGCCGCCGGTGTTCGGGCCTTGGTCGCCCTCACCGACGCGCTTGAAGTCCTGGGCGGGCTGCAGGGGCAGCGCAGTGATGCCGTCCGTGATCGCGAACAGGCTGACCTCGGGCCCGTCCAGGAACTCCTCGACCACCACCGGCAGGCACCCCTCCGCGTGGGCGAGTGCCGCGGCCCGGTCGTCGGTGACGATCACCCCTTTGCCGGCGGCCAGGCCGTCGTCCTTGACCACGTGCGGGGCCCCGAAATGGTCCAGCGCCTGCTCGACCTCGGCCAGCGACGTGCAGTAGCGCGATCGCGCGGTCGGCACGCCGGCCGCGGCCATCACCTGCTTGGCGAACACCTTGGAGCCCTCCAGCCGGGCGGCGGCACCGGACGGGCCGAAGCAGGCGATGCCGGCGCCCCGGACGGCGTCCGCGACTCCGGCCACCAGCGGCGCCTCGGGGCCGATCACCACCAGGTCGACCCGAAGCCGGCGGGCCAACGTCACCACAGCCCGGGGGTCGTCGATGTTCAGCCGGTAGTTGGTCGCCACCGTCGCGGTGCCGGGGTTGCCGGGAGCGCAGAACAGGCGGTTGACCGCCGGATCGTTCGCCAGCGCCAGTGCGAGGGCGTGTTCGCGCCCGCCACCGCCGACGACCAGGACGGAGAGCTTCGGGGTTTGCACGCGCTCAGCCTAACGGCCAGCACACCGCTCGCGCGGGGCGGAATCAGCGTGAAACGGCGACCGGACGTTCGGCTTCCTTGCGGGCAGTGGCGAGGAAGACGCCGAACTTGCGCGAGATTCCATCCACCTGTTTCTCGACCTCGAGCACCTGCCGCACGGTCAGGTGCCCGAAACCGGCGGCCGCCAACGCGCGACGCAGCGCTCCGCGACTGAAGCCTTGGTGACCGGTGAACCCGGGATCGTGGTACTCACCCTGCTCGGGCTCCAGGTCGAGCACGGCGATCCAGCCACCCTCCGCGGTGGCGCTGAACAGTCCCTTGAGCAGCATGGGCACGTCGTCGACGTGATGCAGCACCATCATGCTGATCACCAGATCGAACTGCTGTCCCTCGTCCAGCGGCTGCCGGGTGAGATCGTGCTGTTCGGCCCGCATGCCTGGACGGCCCGAGTCGGCGATCCTTTTGCGGGCGATCTCGACCATGCCCTCGGAGGAGTCCATCAGCAGGATCTCGCCGACCCGGTCGGCCAGCGCGAAGGCCAGCAGTCCGGTGCCTGCGCCGTAGTCGAGCACCGTCCAGGTCGAGTCGAGGGGTACCTCCGCGGCGATTGCTTTTGCGGCCTGGCGCGCCCGCTCGACTCTGCGCGGATCATCGTCCCAGGACGCCGCCTGGCTGGAGAACCAGCGGGCGTCGAACTGTGTCATGGCTGCAATGCTGCCTCAGGATCGCCCATCGCGGAAGCGTACTGTTGGCGAACCCTCACCCCCGCCTTGCGCGTGGCCAGCTCATCGCGCGATGAAATACCGAATGGTGACGTCGATCGCGAAATCCGGCCGATCGAAACGTTTCGGCCGCCGTCGACGTCACCATTCGGTATTTCTTCACGTGGCGAGTGAGTCCAAGCCGCGTCGCCGGGCCCGGTAGGCGGCCACGTTGGCGCGGTTGCCGCAGCCGGAATCGCAGAACTTGCGGGAGCGGTTGCGGCTGAGGTCGATCACCACATCGTCGCAATCGTCCGCCGCGCAGTAGCTGAGCCGATCGAGCTCCCCCGCCCGCACCACGTCGATCATCGCCATCGCATACTCCACGGTCATCCGGACGGCCAGTGGTGCTTCCGCCGGCGTGGCATGGATGTGCCAGTCGAAATCGTCGTGCCGCAGCAACTGCGGCAGCGCTTGACCCTCGGCGAGCAAGTCGTTGATCAGACTGACCACTGCCGCCTCGTCGACCCCCCAGAAGCCGGCCAGCCGATTCCGCACGTTTCGCACCAGCTGCAATTCCGGGTCGTCGTGGGTGCGGCTGCCGGACCACTGCCAGCGGGAACAGAGTTCGTCGAGTTGCTCCATGGTGGCCAGGGTCTCGGGTTCGCGGGTGTTGACCAAAGCCGCCAGGGCCTGCAGCGACAGGGTGGTGTCATGAGTGAACGCCATCTTGACTCCTGTCCCTACGACCCTAGAATGTCATGAGTATACAACCCGTTCACTCATGACACGTTAGATTGAAGGCAGGTGCTCCGATGGCCGAGGCCGTGGCAGAGGCGAAACTGGTCCCCACTTACCGAGACCGGCGCGGAGCCGTGCTGGGCTGGTCGGCGGCACTGATCTCCGCCGCCGCATTCGGCACCTCGGGAGCGTTCGCCAAGCCGCTGCTCGCGTCGGGGTGGAGCGCCGGCGCTGTGGTCGCCATCCGGCTTGGCCTGGCCGCCGCCGTCCTGCTGGTGCCGGGGTTGTTGGCCCTGCGCGGCCGCTGGGGGCTACTGCTGCAGCACTGGCGTCCGCTGTTCTGCTACGGAGTCTTCGGCGGCGCAACCGCACAGGTCAGCTTCTTCAACGCGGTGCAGTACGTGCCGGTGGCCCTGGGCATTCTCCTGGAATACCTCGGCATTCTGCTGGTGGTCGGCTGGGTGGCGCTGCGACGGCGCCGGCTGCCCTCGTGGCTGACCCTGACCGGGGTCGCCGTCGCGATCGGGGGCCTGGTGATCGTGCTCGATCCGGCCGGCATGGGTGCGATCGACCTGCGCGGCGTCGCCTGGGGCGCCCTCGCCGCGCTCGGACTGGCGGTCTACTACGTGATTTCCGCCCGGCCCATGACACTGCCCCCGCTGACCTTCGTCGCGGTTGGCCTGGCGATCGGCACAGTTACCATCCTGCTGGCGGGTGTGGTCGGCCTGATGCCCCTGCAGGCGTCGACGGCAGACGTGGTGTTCGTCGACCTGACCCTGCCCTGGTGGGTGCCGCTACTCGAACTGGCGCTGGTTGCGGCCGCGGCCGCCTACGCGCTCGGTTTCGTCGGCGTCCAGCACCTCGGCTCGACGGTGGCCAGCTTCGTCGGGCTTACCGAGGTGCTGTTCGCGGTCGGTTGGGCCTGGCTGCTGCTCGGCGAACTGCCCGGACTGCTGCAGTTGGTCGGCGGCCTGATTCTGCTGGCCGGGGTGGCTGCCGTGCAGCGCGGTCAGGCGCAGGAGGCCGGCTGAGCCACCGGCCGCAAGGGCACCACGGCAGCGCAGCGTCGCTCAGAGCAGGTCGTGCAGCATGACCACCTGTTCGCGACCCGGACCCACCCCGATGCCCGAGATGCGAGCGCCGCTCAGCTCCTCCAACCGCCGGACGTACGCCTGGCAGGTCTTCGGTAGGTCGGCGAAGGTGCGGGCGCCGGAGATGTCTTCGGCCCAGCCGTCCTGAAGCTCGTAGATCGGCACGGCCCGGGCGAAGTCGTGCTGGGTCATCGGCAGCCGATCGTGCCGCTCGCCGTCCACGTCGTAGGCGACACAGACCGGGATCTTCTCCCAGCCGGAAAGAATGTCCAGCTTGGTCAGAAAGATGTCGGTGAAGGCATTCGCGCTGGCGGCCGCCTCGACCACCAGGGCGTCGTACCAGCCGCAGCGGCGTTCGCGTCCGGTGGTGGTGCCGAACTCGGCGCCGTCGGTGCGGATCTTGTCACCGTCGGCGTCCAGCAACTCGGTCGGGAAAGGACCCTCCCCCACCCGCGTGGTGTAGGCCTTGGCGATGCCGACGACGCGATCGATCCGGGTCGGGCCGACCCCCGAGCCGGTGCATGCGCCGGCCGCGATCGGATTGGACGAGGTGACGTAGGGGTAGGTGCCGTGGTCCACATCGAGGTGATGCGCCTGGGCACCCTCGAACAGCACCACCTGGCCGGAGTCGAGGGCGTCGTTGAGCACCCGACTGGTGTCGGCCACCATCGGCGCCAGCCGCTCCAGGTGGCCGAGCAGCCGGTCGGCGATCTCGTTGGGGTCGATGGCCCGCTGGTTGTAGACCTTCACCAGCAGGTGGTTCTTCTGCCACAGCGCGGCCTCGACCTTGGCCCGCAGCATCTCCTCGTCGAACAGGTCCTGCACCCGGATGCCGAGGCGGTTCACCTTGTCGGAGTAGGCCGGGCCGACACCGCGTCCGGTGGTACCGATCTTGCGCTTGCCCAGAAACCGCTCCGAGACCTTGTCGATGATCTGGTGGTACGGGGTGATCAGGTGGGCGTTGGACGACACCATCAGGTGCTTGGCCGCATCGACGCCGCGGGCGGACAGGCCGTCGATCTCTTCGAACAGCACGTCGAGGTCGATCACCACACCGTTGCCGATCACCGGCACGCTGTTCGGATTGAGGATTCCGGACGGCAGCAGGTGCAGCGCGTACCGCTCGCCGTTGACGACCAGGGTGTGTCCGGCGTTGTTGCCGCCGGAGTAGCGGACGGTGTAGTCGACCCGGTCGCCCAACTGGTCGGTGGCCTTGCCCTTGCCTTCGTCGCCCCATTGCGCTCCGACGACCACGATGCCCGGCATACGTATTTCCCTCCGGCATGGAACCGGCCCGTCTCCGGGCCCTTACCGGGTCAGCCTAACGGAGCCCGGCGACCGAGCTCTCGAAGGGTTCCAGGTCGCGGCGGCTGGGCGGCCGCCCAGCGGTCGACCACGAACGAACGCCGGCCGCCGAGGGTCAGGACGGGCTGCTGCCGGACAGTTCGGCGTAGCCACTCGGCGAGGAATCCACCAGCAACTGGACGCAGCGCTCGTACTCGGTAGTCTCGCCGATCGACCGGGCAGCCTGCGCCAGCGCCCAGACCGCGCGGAGGAATCCCTGGTTCGGCTCGTGCTCCCACGGCACTGCGCCGGAGCCCCGCCAGCCGTTGCGTCGCAGCGCATCCAGGCCCCGGTGGTAGCCGGTGCGGGCGAACGCGTAGGCCCGGATGACGCCGACCCGGGAGCCCTCCGACAGGGCCTGCTCGGCGAGCACCGCCCAGGCCAGGCTGGACCCGGGAAACTCGGCGACCACCTCGACCGGATCGGCGTTTGACGGGGCGGTGGCGGCGGGATCCTCGGGCAGCAGGGTGCGACCGGCGTCCGGGTTGGCGAAGGGAAGGTGGGACATGTGCCCACCCTAGGCCGACACCGGCACCGTCCGCGCCATCGGGGGTGCGGTCGACGTCAGGAGCGTGGAGTCGGCCGAAGTTCGCCTGCAGCCCGGCGAGCCGGCGATCCCGCACTCCCAAGCACCAGCGCTTGGTCGCTGACCCAGCCTGTTCACCAACGGCGTGCGGCCCGCATACTGATCGCCGTGACCTGGGTGGACGCAGTGCTCGATGCCGAGCCGGCGGCCCGGCGCGCGCCGAGCGTGCTGAACACCCAGCCGGTGGTGCTGCACCGCGGTGTCGAACGCATCGCCGTCTGCTGGGATCCCGCCCGCACCCTGCCCGTGCTCGACCCGGACGGCACTCAGCTGTTCATGTCGCTCGGCGCCTTCATCGAAGCACTCACCATGGCGGCCGGCCAGGCGGGAGTCGGGGTGCGGACCGAGATCTCGGTCGATCCAGCCCGGAATAGGTTCGCGGTGCTGTACCCGGGGCCGGTGGTGCGTACCCGGTTCAGCATTGAGGAACTCACCAATCGAGTCACCGGGGTTGGGCGATTCGCCGATCCCCCACCCAGCGTGCACGAGGTCGAGTATCTGGGTGACCAGGCCGAACTCCCGTCCGGAGTGCGCTTGATCGGGTGGGAGCGCAACACCGGTGACCCGCTGGCCGAGCGCGCGCACCGCTGGCTGTTCGCCACCCCCGAGCCGCGGCGGGAGTTGCGCAGCTGGGTTCGGCCGGGAGCCGATGACGGCATCGAACCGGCCGCCCTCGGCCTGCCGGCCTGGCGGGCCAAGCTGTTCCTCGCTGCTCGCGGCAGTTTCGACGACTCCACCGCCGACCTGCTGGGCGGTCATCCGCGGGGCCTGGGCACCCTGGCGGCCGTCGTGGACACTGATCCGGTTCCTGGTCCGGCGCGATCCGGGGTGCTCGGAGCCGCACTTCTGCGGCTCGGCCTGCAGGGCATCCGGCACGGCCTTCGCGTGCAACCCTTGCCGCACGTGACGGCCTGCCCGGACACCAGCACCACGCTGAGCCTGCTGCTCGAATCTGCCGACATCCCTGGCCGGGCCACCTGCGTGTTCCGGGTCGGGACGCCCGAGCAGGAGCCGCCGCTGAGCCGACGCCGGCCGACCCCGATCGTCGGCTGAACCATCGGATCGGGCCGTCTCTGGCGTGGAATCGAGCGGCCTCGATGCTCCGCACCGCAGTGGCCGGCCCTCGATGTGAGTTGTGTCGCGCCAACCCCTATGCTGCCGCCATGGTCGATGACGACACCACGTTCCAACTTCGGATGGATCGCTACGGGCCCGAGTTGCTGAGTGGCCTGCAAGGCGCCTACGGTGACCGCGCGGCCGAACTCTACGATCGGTTGACCGTCGCGATGCGGGCCGCCTTCGACAACCGTCCGGCCGATCTTCGGGTACTGGACGAGGCCCGGCTGCTCACCCCCGACTGGCTGCAGCAGCCCGACCTGGTCGGCTACGTCTGCTACGCCGACCGGTTCGCCGGCTCGTTGCCCGGGGTGGCCCAGCACATCGGCCATCTGGAATCACTGGGCGTCAAGTACCTGCACCTGATGCCCTTGCTGAAGCCCCGCGAGGGCGACAGCGACGGCGGCTATGCGGTGGCCGACTACCGCGAGGTAGACCCGAAGCTGGGCAGCATGGATGACCTGGTGGCGCTGGCCGGAACCCTTCGCAGCCACTCCATCTCGCTGGTCGTCGACCTGGTGCTGAACCACGTCGCCCGCGAACACGAGTGGGCCGCGAAGGCCCAGGCCGGTGAGCAGAAGTACCGCGACTACTTCCACATCTTTCCCGACCGGACGATGCCCGACGCCTATGAGCGCACGCTGCCGGAGATCTTCCCCGACTTCGCCCCGGGCAGCTTCACCTGGGACGACGAGGTGCGGGGCTGGGTCTGGACCACCTTCAACGACTTCCAGTGGGACCTCAACTGGGCCAACCCGGACGTCTTCGCCGAGTTCGTCGACATCATCAGCTTCCTGGCCAACAACGGCGTCGAGGTGATGCGGCTGGACGCCATCGCCTTCACCTGGAAGGTGCTCGGCACCGACTGCCAGAACGAGCCCCCGGTGCACGACCTCACCCAGGCGTTGCGGGCAGCCCTGCGGGTGGTCGCCCCCGCCTGCGCTCTGAAGGCCGAGGCAATCGTCGGCCCGCAGGACCTGGTCGCCTACCTGGGCCAGGGCCGGCACTTCGGCAAGGTCTCCGATCTGGCCTACCACAACTCGATGATGGTGCAGCTGTGGGGAGCGCTGGCGTCCCGGCACACCCGGCTGTTCGAGGTGGCGCTGTCGAACTTTCCAGCCAAGCCCGCCTCGGCCAGTTGGGCCACCTATGTGCGCTGTCACGACGACATCGGCTGGGCGATCGGCGACGAGGACGCCCGCGGCGCCTACCTGGAGGGGCACAGCCACCGGGTGTTCCTGTCCGAGTTCTACGCCGGCCTCTACCCGGGGTCATTCGCCAAGGGCCTGGTCTTCCAGTTCAACCCGATCAACAACGACCGCCGGATCAGCGGCACGCTCGCCAGCCTGGCCGGGGTCGAGTCGGCGCTGGCGTCCGGTGACGACGGGCAGCTCGCGGACGCCATCGCCCGGGTCAACCTGCTGCACACGTTCATCATGGGCTTCGGTGGCGTTCCGCTGCTCTATATGGGCGACGAGATCGGCATGCTGAACGACCACACCTACCTGGACGACCCCGACCATGCCGGTGACAATCGGTGGGTGCATCGTCCGAAGATGGACTGGCCCCTGGTCTCGGACGCCACCAACGACCCGGGCGCAACGGCGGGCAGGATCCTGGCCGGGCTGAAGCATGTGATCGGGGTGCGCAAGTCGCTGGCCCAGCTGCACGCCTCCGTGGAGTCACGGGTGCTGCCCAGCCCCGACTCGCGGGTGCTGATGCTCACCCGCGACCATCCCGTCGGCACCCTGATCGAGGTGTACAACTTCAGCGAGGACGTGGTCGACCTGCCGGTCTATGCCTTGCGCGATCGGCTCGGCTCCGCCGCGGTCGAGCAGATCAGCGGCTACGACTACTCGCTGGAGCCGGACACCCTGCGGGTGCGTCCGTACCAGCCGCTGTGGTTGACCGCGAAAGCCTGACCCACAGCCCCGGGTGAGTTGGGGTACCGACTTCGGTACACCGGCAGTTCGACGGACGGACTCTGCGGGAAGAGCCGTCGCCACCCGGTTCGGGACTGGACGCAGCGATGCCCGGACCGCAGTCCGGGCATCGTGTGTGACGAGGATTCAGCCGATGGTCTTGCCGGCCGAACGCAGGTTCTCACAGGCCTCGACGACGCGCTCGGACATGCCGGCCTCGGCCGCCTTGCCCCAGGCGCGCGGGTCGTAGAACTTCTTGTTGCCGACGTCGCCGTCGATCTTCAGCACGCCGTCGAAGTTGCCCAGCATCCAGCCGGCCACCGGACGGGTGTACGCGTACTGAGTGTCGGTGTCGACGTTCATCTTGATCACGCCGTAGTCGACCGCATCACTGATCTCTTGCGGGGTGGAGCCGGACCCGCCGTGGAACACGAGGTCGAAGGGCTTGTCACGACCGTACTTGGCGCCGACCGCGTCCTGGATCTCCTTGAGCACCTCGGGACGAAGCTTGACCGAGCCCGGCTTGTAGACGCCGTGCACGTTGCCGAAGGTGAGCGCCACGATGTAGCGGCCCTTCTCGCCCAGGCCCAGCTTCTCGACCGTAGCCATACCGTCTTCGACGGTGGTGTAGAGCTTGTCGTTGATCTCCGCGGCGACGCCGTCCTCTTCGCCGCCGACCACGCCGACCTCGATCTCGAGGATCTGCCGGGCCTTGCTGGTCAGCGCCAGCAACTCGTCGGCGAGGGAGAGGTTCTCGTCCATCGGCACCGCCGAACCGTCCCACATGTGCGACTGGAACAAGGGTTCGAGGCCCCGGTCGACCCGCTCCTGCGACACGGCGATCAGCGGGCGGACGTAGGTGTCCAGCTTCTCCTTCTGGCAGTGGTCGGTATGCAGCACGATGTTGACCGGGTAGTTCTTGGCGATCACGTGCGCGTACTCGGCCAGGGCGACGGCGCCGGTGACCATGTGCTTGATGGTCGGCCCGGACGCGTACTCCGCGCCACCGGTGCTGACCTGGACGATGCCGTCTGACCCGGCGGCGGCGAACCCCGCCATGGCGGCGTTGAGGGACTGCGACGAGGTGATGTTGATGGCGGGGAAGGCGAACGATCCGGCCTTCGCGGCCTCCAACATCTCGACGTACTTCTCGGGCGTTGCGATGGGCATTACTGCGCTCCTGTCGGGGTTCGTGGCGTCAGCGGTTCGACGCTGACACCGGCGATGACTTCCCTAGTCTTTCAAAACTATCGGGGTCGCGCGACCCATATTCCAACCGTAGGGACGTCAGTCGTCCAGCCGGGACAGATCGATCCACGATCGGCCGCCGGACAGGGCCCGGACGGCCGAGTCGATGTTGGCCGGAAGGGCGCTCAGGTACTCCATCGGCACTGCTGCCGAGCGGCCGTCCCGGGACTGCACCTTGAGCTGCGCGGAGCGTCCGAATCGACCCGGATTGGCCAGGATCGCAGCCACTTCGGGCCAGGTCAGCCAGAGTTGGGCGATCCACACTCCGTCGCGGGTGACGGCGAACGCCGGGCCGGGCTGGGCCTGCCTGCCGTCGCGACGGACGACCAACAGGCCGGTGACGCTGACCACCACCCAGATCAGGCCGATGACCAGGGCCGACCCGATCAGCCACGGCCCCCACGACCCGACCTGGGCGGCGAAGAAGTACCAGATCGCCGCGCCGATGGCCACCGAGATGGCAGTGGAGATCAGCCGCTGGATCAGCATCGAGCGCCACCGTTTCACCTTGGCCTGGACGACCTCGGGCGCGTAGAAGACCACGTACTCCCCGACACCGTTCACGCCGCCATCCTAGTGGCGCGGGGAGCAGCCGGGCGGGGCGCCTCCTGCCTTGCCGACTGGACGGAAACCCCGCCACTTTCGCGGTACACGGCGAAAGTGGCGGGATATCCCTGCAGCGGGACGTGGACAGTCAGTGTCCGGCCCAGCGGACCGCCCAGTGGTACATCGCGATCGCCGCCGCGGCGCCGGCATTGAGCGATCGGGTCGAGCCGTACTGGGTGATCGACACCAGGCCGGTGCACCCGGCCACCACCTCGTCGGTCAGTCCCGGCCCTTCGGAGCCGAACACCAGGCAGCAGCGCTGCGGCAACTCGGTGGACTCCAGGGGCACCGAACCGGGCAGGTTGTCCACCCCGATCGGGGTCACGTTCGCAACTGAGAGCTCGGCCAGGAACGAGGCCACGTCAGGGTGGTGGCGGACCTCCAGATACCGGTCGGTCACCATCGCCCCGCGCCGGTTCCAGCGCCGCCGGCCCAGGATGTGCACCGCTTCGACGTTGAACGCGTTGGCAGTGCGGACGATCGAGCCGATGTTGAAGTCGTGTTCCCAGTTCTGGATCGCCACGTGCAGCGGATGCCGATGGCCGGCCAGGTCGGCCACGATCGCCTCCAGCCGCCAGTATCGGTAGCCGTCCACGACGTTGCGCCGGTCACCTTCGGCCAGCAGCTCTGGGTCGTAGCGCGGGTCGTCCGGCCAGGGTTCGGGATGCGGCCCGACGCCGACGCTGGGCTCGAAGGGATCGTCCGGGGGTTCGGTGGACGACGCCCGTCCGGACGGTCCACGAGGCTGGCTTAGGGGCTGCACAGCGGCCCACGGTATCCTGAGTGACTGTGACCCTGCTTCCGGCGCTCGTGCCACTGCTGTTGCCCGACTGGATGGACCCCGAATACCTGATCCATGCCCTGGGCAACTGGGCGCTGTGGGGCGTCGCCCTGGTGCTGATCATCGAGTGCTCGATCTTCCCGATTCTGCCCGGTGACTCGCTGCTGTTCACCGTCGGCATGTTCATCGCGATCACCCCGCCATCGATCACCTTCCCGGGCATGAGCCAGCCGATGGTACTGGTGGTGGCCTGCCTGGTGCTGATGGTCGCCGCCGTGTTGGGCAACGTGGTCGGCTACTACGTCGGACGCTGGATCGGTCCCGCGATCTTCAAACCCAGGGAAGGCTTCTGGGGAAAGGTGTTCGATCCCAAGCGGGTCGATCAGACCCACGAACTGATGGAGCGTTACGGCCCGCGCGCTCTGGTGCTGGCCCGATTCGTGCCCTTCGCCCGCACCTTCATCACGCTGATCGCCGGCATCGGACGGATGGACTTCCGCAGGTTCATCACCTGGTCGGGAGTCGGTGCGGTGGTTTGGGCCGCGGGCCTGACCGTGCTCGGCTACTTTCTCGGCACCATCCCGATCATCAACACCAACCTCGAGCTGGTACTGATCCTGATCGTGTTGATCTCGGTGGTGCCGATGGTGGTCGAATACCTGCGCGAGCGGCACAAGCTGAAGGCGGCGGCCCGGGCCGAGTGAGCTCGACCCACCGGCCATGACCGAGGCCACCTCCGCCCGCTATCGTCGCTTCGGCCAAATCGAAGCGCCCGGCATCTCCGAGCTCTACGCGGCCCTCGCACTCGGCGTTGCGGACGATGCCGCACTGATCGAGCTGATCGCAGCCCTTCCCCGCCGCAAGCAACAGGTGAACCTGGTTTTCGGGGCGGCCCGCTTTCTCGGGGCACCGATGACGGCCTACGGCGCCTTTCGCGACTGGCTGTTGGCCAACTGGCAGCAGACCGAGGCGGTGGTGCTGAGCCGGCAGACCCAGACCAACGAGGCGGGCCGCTGTGCGTTGTACCTGCCGATTCTGAGTAGGTTGCCGCAGCCGCTCGCCCTGATCGAGGTCGGCGCATCAGCCGGCCTTTGCCTGCACCCGGATCGCTACAGCTACCGGTATCGCACTGACGCCGCGGAACCGATCGCGCTCGATCCGCCCCTGGGCCCCAGCCCGGTGCGGCTGCACTGCCGAATCGACGCAGCCTCGGCACCCGTGGGTCTCCCGCAGGTCGCGTGGCGGGCGGGCGTCGACCTGAACCCGATCGATCCCAGCGATGGCGATGCGATGGCCTGGCTGGAGGCCCTGATCTGGCCCGGCGAGCACGAGCGGGTCGCCACCCTGCACGCGGCCGCGGTGATCGCGGCTGCCCACCCCGTCCGGATAGTTCGTGGCGATCTGGTCGACGAGGTCGGCGTGCTGATCGACCAGGCACCACCCGACGCGACGGTGGTGGTCTTCCACACCTCGGTGCTGATGTACCTCGAGCCGGACCGGGGCAAACAGTTCGTCCAGCAGATCACGTCCGAGCCCCGGGTGACCTGGATCAGCAACGAAGGTGCCGGGGTGCTGCCGGACGTGACCGCGCAGGTCGACGCTCCGGTGGGGTCCGGCATGATCCTGGCCGTGAACGGGCGCGCCGTCGCGCTGACTGGCCCGCACGGGCAGACCTACCGCGCACTGCCCTGAACCTCGGCGAACCGCGCGGGTGACGCCAATGCGGCAGTTTCCGCTCCGCAGCCAAGGGAGCGACGGGCTCGGACTCAGGTCGAAATCCTGCCCGCCGGAACGAAACGGCCCCCGGACGAATCCGGGGGCCGTTCACTCATGGGTCAGGACTGCGGCGGGGTGTAACCACCCTGAGGCGGCTGCTGGCCCTGCTGCGGCTGCTGCGGGGGCTGGTACTGGGGCGGCTGGGCCTGCTGCGGCGGCTGACCGTATTGCGGCTGCTGCTGGCCGTACTGCTGCGGCTGCTGGTCGAACTGGCCCGGTGCCGGCGCCTGGTAGGTCTGGCCCTGGTAGGCCTGCGGGTCGGGCAGATCGCTGGACGACTGCGGCGCCGCGTTCAACTGAGCGTTGGACGGCTCGGCATTCTTTTCGTCTTCGCCGCGGTAGCTGATCTCGCCGAAGTTCACGTCGGGCGCCCGGCGCACCTCGGCGTCGTTGACCTCGAAGTAGGTGGCCTTCTCGAAGTGGTACATGCCGGCCAGGATGTTCGAGGGGAACGAGTCGATCTTGGTGTTGTAGTTGCGCACGTTGGCGTTGTAGAACCGGCGGCCGGCAGCGATCCGGTCCTCGGTATCGACCAACTCGCGCTGCAACTCCAAGAAGTTCTGGTTGCTCTGCAGCTGCGGGTAGGCCTCGACGCTGACCAGCAGGTTGCGAACCGCGCCGGAAAGTTGCTCTTCGGCCTGGGCCCGCTGCTCGGCGGTACCACCCTGCTGGGCGAGGGCGGCGGCTTGGTTACGCATCCGCGTGACGCCTTCGAGCGTGTTGCGCTCATGGGCGGCGTAGGCGCGGACGGTCTCCACCAGCCGGGGAATCAGGTCGTAGCGGCGGTTCAACTCGACGTCGATCTGACGCCAGGATTCCTGGATCATGTTCCGGTCGCGGGCGAAGCCGTTGTACAGCGAGACCGCGTACAGGCCGATCAACACCGCGATGATCACCAGGATCACCAGGAACCACAAAATGCCGGACATAAGGGCGACTCCTTGTCGTAGGACAGTTCGGGGCCAGCCTAACCGGTCGGTGATTCATTCCCGCCAGGCCGGGTGCCAGTAGGCGGGGAATGACCTCACGAGGACTGAACCAACGGGGACGGTTCCTCCTCGTTCACCCGGCCTGAATGCCTAGGGCTGAACCAACGGGGACGGTTCCTCCTCGTTCACCCGGCCTGAACGGAAAAGAACCGTCCCCAACCGTTCACGTGCGCCCCACGGGGGTGGACCAATGTGCCTAGGGGCTGAACCAACGGGGACGGTTCCTCCTCGTTCACCCAGCCTGAACGGAAAAGAACCGTCCCCAACCGTTCACCCGGGCCGACAGGGGTGGGCCAATGTGCCTAGGGGCTGAACCAACGGGGACGGTTCCTCCTCGTTCACCCGCCTGAACGGAAAGAACCGTCCCCAACCGTTCACCCGGCCCGACGGGGTGGCCAATGTGCCTAGGGGCTGAACCAACGGGGACGGTTCCTCCTCGTTCACCCGGCCTGAACGGAAAAGAACCGTCCCCGATCATTCAGGGGGACGTGGCACACTTCGAGGGTCAGCTGAGGCCGAGGTCGGCCAACCCGACCGCGTACCGGTAGGCCAGCCCCTCGGCCTCGATCTTCTCTGCGGCGCCGGTACTGCGGTCGACGATCACCGCGACCCCCACCACGGTCGCCCCAGCCTCGAGGACGGCTTCGACGGCCGTCAGTGCCGACCCACCGGTGGTGGAGGTGTCCTCGACCACCAGCACGTGACGCCCTTCGATGGACGGGCCCTCGATCCGGCGCTGCAGGCCGTGCGGCTTCTCGGCCTTGCGGACGACGAACGCGTCGAGTCGACGACCCACGGCCGCCGCCGCGTGCAACATGGCGGTGGCCACCGGGTCGGCGCCCATGGTCAGCCCGCCGACGGCGTCGAAGTCCCAGTCGGCGACCAGGTCGTTCATCACCCGTCCGACCACGGGGGCGGCGGCACCGTCCAGGGTGACCCGACGAAGGTCCACGTAATAGTCCGCCTCCCGACCCGATGCCAGGGTGATTCGGCCATGGACGACGGCCAGGGTCTTGATCTGTTCGATGAGCTCAGCGCGGTCCGACATGGCCTTCACCCTAGTGCTGCGCCAACGATCACTTCTCGATGGTCTCGACCAGCTCACCGAAGGCCACCGAGCGCTCCGCCGAGTGGAAGAAGTTCCGGCATGTGATCAGGGTCAGCAACTTCTCTGTCGGCTTGGCGTCCGGCCGGCCCGGCACCGGATCGATCACCCAGGTCTGGGACTTGTCGACGGTCAGGTCCTTGGGGTGGTTGGTCAGCGCGTAGACGTAGGTGGCGTCCCTGGTCTCGACGATCACCCTCGACCCGGGCTTGAGGTCGAGGAGCGGTACGAACGGCCCGGACGCGCCGCGATGACCGGCCACGGCGAAGTTGCCGACCTGGCCGGGAGCGGCCGTGCGATCGAACCAGCCGACCCCGACGCTCAGCGAGTACTCGGTGGTTCCGGTCACCACAGCGACCTCGAACCGCGGCCCGAACTCGGGGATCCGGATCAACGCCACAGCATTGCCCGGAATCGTGGACGATGGCTTCTTGCCCTCGGCCCATTCCTTCTTGACCTGGTCGACCTGCTGTTGGGCACCCTTCACGTCGATCACCGGGTTGAGGTACGCCTCCCAGATGAACACGCCCAGGAAGGTCAGGCCGGTGGCCACCAGCAGCACGCCGAGCACCGTCAGCAGCCGGCGCCGCGGTCGCGATGGCGGGGGCTGCGGCGACGAGGCTGGCATCGTCACGGTGTTGATGTCGCCCACGCCACCCATTGTGGGTCGGTGCGAACCGCCCGACAACTCACCCGAACCAGGTGTGCCCGCTGGTCGGCCCGTAGGAGTCCCGCGGCGCCTCGTCGGTGAACGGACGGCTACCGCCGATCCAGCGCTTCAGGGCTGCGCCGTGCATTGCCCGGTAGCCGAACAGAGCATGCCGAGCGGCGTCCTCGAGGCCGGCGATCGGCAGTGGAGTGGCCGCCGCGGCCACCACCAGGTTGCCGTAGCGGCGGCCCTTCCAGACCGCCGTCTCGGCAGTCACCAACACCTGCCGGAAGTGCTCGGAGATGCCGGCCAGGCACGATCCCGACCAGCCGAACGGGGCTTCGTCCGCCAGATTCATGATCAGCAGGCCGGAGCCGCGCAGCACCCGGCGGGCCACGTCGAAGAACTCCGTGGTGGCCACTGATCCGGGTACGTGCAGCCCGTCGAAGGCGTCCACGATCACGGCGTCGGCGTAGTCGGCCGGCATCGCGGCCAGGCCGTTGCGACCGTCCGTCTCGCGCACCTTGATGCCGCTGTGCCGCCCCAACGGCAGCTTGCGGCGCACCTCCTCGAGCAGTTCGGAATCGGGTTCGCAGACCACCTGCGCGGTGCCCGGACGAACCGCCGCCAGCCAGCGCGGCAGCGTCATGCCGCCGCCGCCGAGATGCACCACCCGCAGCCGGACCTCCCGATCGCGCTGCAGCACCGAGGCTCGGAGAATCTCGGCGATCCGCTGGACGTACTCGAACTCGAGCCGCAGTGGATCGTCCGGGTCGACCCAGGACTGCTGGGTGGGTCCAGTGCGAACCAGGAACGCACCGCGCACCTCCCGGTCGGGTTCCACTCGCGAGGTCATCGATTCAGCACCGCGATCATCGCGGCCACCACATTGCCCATCCCGTGGGCAGCCCAGGGCAGCAGCAGCGAGCCGGTCCGCTGGCGAACCCAGCCGACCATCAGCGCGGGCCCAACGCCCAGGGCGAAAGCGGCCAGGCAGGGCGCCAGGGCCCGGTCGACGAACAACCAATGGGCGGCCATCCGGAGCAGCCCGCAGACGAACGCCTGCAGCAGATTGGCGACCATCGGCCCCGGACGCTTCTCGCCCAGCCAGCGCAACACGAACCCTCGGAAGAAGAGCTCCTCGCTCAGCGCCGTCTGGACGATCGCCACGAAGGCCACGGCCAGCAGGGTGAAGTAGCCGGTGTCCGCCACCGCCACCGTGCCCGAGCCGGTGAGCAGCGCGCTGCCGAAGAAGCCGAGGCTCGCAGCCATCGTGGCGGCCAGCACCAGCGGGTCCGCCGCCTCCTGGGGTCGCCTGAATCCGAGCCAGCGCACAAAAGACCCCTCGGGCCTGGACGCGTTCAGCCACCACGCCAGCGGAACCATCGCGTAGACGATCAGCACCGGCAGGCCGGCGAGCAGCGTCGTGACCAGGTCCATGGGCCAAGTCTGGGGCCAACTGTCGAGCCACCGAAACTCCGAGCCAGAACGCTGTGGCCCGGCACTACAGTGTGCGCAAACCCTCAGGGAGGACGCATGAACTCGGAAAAGGTCATCTTCGGCTTCTTCATCACGCTCGCTGCCACCCTGAACTTCGGGTTCTGGACCGGCGAGATGGACCGGATCGAACTGCACAATGTGTGGGAACTGGCCGCCGCCATCGTGGTCAGTCTGGTCGCCACGGTGCTGAAGTTCGGCGACCGGACCCAGCTCGGCGCCGTCCATCTGGCCACGTCGCTGGTGGCCGACGTGCAACTGATCACCGGTGCCATCATCTGGACCTGGGCGGCCACATCGCCGGCCGGTCTGACGCCGACGGACATGGCACTGATCGTCTCGTTCTCCGGCGGCGCCCTGCTGGCCAACCTGATCTCGGTGGTGCTGATGGTCTCCGAACTCATCACCGCGCGCCGCTAAGCGGCTCGAACGGCCTCGGCATGAACAACGTCCTGTACCTGTTCCTGCGGCGAATGCGGCTGCCGCTGGTGATGGTGATCATGGTCTACGCCGTCACCGTGTTCGGCCTGGCCATGATGCCCGGGGTCGACGACGCGGGGCACCCGACCGAGGGCATGGGCCTCTTCAACGCCTTTTACGTGATCAGCTACACCGCCACCACGATCGGCTTCGGCGAGTTGCCGCACCCTTACTCGACGGCACAACGGATCTGGATGACGGCCTCGATCTACATGACCGTGACCGCCTGGTCGTACGCGCTGATCACCGTGGTCGGGCTGCTGCAGGAACCCGCTTTCCAGAACGCGATGAAGCATGGCCGGTTCTCCCGCCGGATCCGGCACCTCAAGGAGCCGTTCTACATCGTCTGCGGGGTCGGCGAAACGGGCACCCTGGTCTGCCACGGCCTGGACCGGCTCGGCCTGCGGTTCGTGGTGATCGACTCCGACCGGACCCGAATCGAGCAGATCAAGCTGGAGGGTTTCCACTCCGACCCGCCGACCGTGGCGGCGGACGCGTCCCAGCCGAGCAACCTGGCCAACGCCGGCCTGCTGTCCCCGCACTGTCGTGGGGTGATGGCCATCGCGGTGGACGACGCGACCAACCGGGCGATCGCGGTGACCGTCCGGCTGCTGCGGCCCGGACTGCCGGTGATGGCTCGCGTCGGCGACCTGAACACCGACCTGAACCTGGGTCCGTTCGGTGGCGACATGGCGACCAACCCGTTCGAGCGCTTCGCCACCTTCCTGGCGCTCGCGGTGGCCCGTCCGGAGCGGTACCGGCTCGGCCAGATCCTCACATCGTTTCCCGGGGACGACCTGCCCGAGCCGCACCACCCGCCCCGCGGGCACTGGATCATGTGCGGCTACGGACGGTTCGGTCACAAGGTGCGTGAGTCGCTGACCAAGGCCGGCAACGAGGTCACCGTGATCGACAAGCTGCACTACGGCGAGAAGGGGGTGGACGTCGAGGGCACCGGCACCGACTCGACCAGCCTCACCGAGGCAGGCATCAAGCACTCGGTCGGCATCGTCGCCGGCAACGCCAGCGACCTGAAGAACCTGGCCATCGCCCTGATCGCCCGCGACATGAAGCCGGACATCTTCATCGTCACCCGACAGAACCAGATCAGCAACTCGACCCTGTTCGAGGCGTTCTCCGACGATCTGTGCATGCAGCCGAGCCGGATCGTGGCCCGCGAGTTCCTGGCCCTGATCACCACCCCGTTGCTGGCCCGGTTCCGGAACGAGATCCGCAGCGCGTCGGAACGGTGGAGCGCCGAACTGAGCGAGGCGCTGTCCCTGCTGAACGACGGCTACGTTCCGGAGCTGTTCGGCGTGACCATCGACGAGGAGCAGGCACCGGCGGTGGTGGAGGCGATCCGCGACGAGCACTGGGTGAACATCGGCCATCTGCTGGTCGACCCCTACGACCATCACAAGCCGGCCAATGCGCTGGTGCTGATGGTGGCCCGGGGTGATGGCGAGGGCGGGGAGATCCTGCCCACCACCGGCTTCCAGCTCGAGGTCGGCGACCAATTGCTGATCGCCGGCTCACCGGACGCCGCTCGCCGGCTGGAGCTGAGCCTGAGCAACCCCAACGTGCTGCACTACGTCCGCACCGGGCGCGAGGGCGGAGGCGGCTGGATCTGGCATCAGGGCCGGGCGCTGAAACGCAGCTGGATCAAGCACCGGTCCAAGTCGCACCAGCACTGAACGCCCGCTGAGCACCGCGAGCCGCACAGGACGCGCCTCAGCCGAGTGCGCGTTGGTCAGTCGCGGCGTCGCCGCGACCACCACCCCCGACCCGCATAGCCCAAACCCTCGGCCGCCTGGGTGGCGCGCAGGGCCACCGCCTTCGCCACCGGGGCCAGTCCGGCAGCGCGGATGCCCCGCAGGTCGTCCGCCGAGTGCAGCAGCACGATGCGGGCTGCGCGGTCCGGAACCCGACCGAAGTCGGGCTCCAGGCCGGTGGCGGCAGCGAGCAGTCCGGCCAAGGCGTCGACGGCGACATCGATCGGCACCTGGGTGACGGTGCGGTGGTCGATCACGTCGTCGTGGACTGCGACCGGTTCGGCCAGATTCGTGACCGCGCCAACGATCCGGACCCCGCTGGCCTCGATCCGGGCAGCGGTGTCGACCGCTCGCTGGTTGGCCAACGGCACCGCCCAGGCGGGCAGCCGCAGCGGCGGGGCGTCCGGCCGTCCCGCGAGCATCCGCACCACCGCACCCTGCACCACCAGGCGTTCGTGATTCGCCCACGGCACCGCATGGTCACGGGTGACCTCGTTCAGCCGGCGAAGCAGCTCCACCTCGGGAACGGTCATGCTCCGGTTCAGCCCGGACGGCACCGGGCGGCTGGTCAACAACCCGGCGGGCAGCGCCAGTAGCCCCTCGAACGCACGCAAGGCGAAGTCGTGGTCGGCGCGGTCGATGACCACCACCCGCACCCGGTCGGTGCCCAACACCCCCGCCCACCGCTCAACCATCGCGGCATGGTCGTGCCGGGCCCGCCGCTGCACGTGCACCTCGCTGGTAGGACGCAGCATCGAACGTAGCCAGGGCTCGAACGCACCCCGACCGCCGCTCGCCTTCAGGTGCTCCTGCCACATCGAGGTCAACATGTGGGCGAAGCTGCGCAGGGTGATCACCACCTCGAGCGACGGGCCGAGCTGGTCGGCGAACGCCTTGATCTGCTCGGCGCTGGCATGCCCGGCGTACTCGTGGCCGAACCAGGTGCGCCGAACCGGCTCGGCCTCAAGTTCCCCGATCAGTTCGTACCAGTGCCGCATGGACGGTGCCCCGGCGTCGCCGCCGGCGTCCACCCAGCCCGTCCGGCGGCCGAGGAAGGCGGCCACGGCCAGCCGGTGGTTGCGGGTTCGGCCCGGGTAACGGACGCCGGCGGCCAGCAACTCGGTGCGGTGCTCGGCGGCCGCCCACTGCAGCGAGGTGGTGCCGGTCTTCGGCGGGCCGACGTGGAACAGTCGGCTGCCGGGCGGGAGCGCTGTGACGTCCATGGTCAGGACAGGAACCCGGCGCCAACGGTGCGGTTGGTGGCCTCGCCGCCCACGGAGTACCGGCCGGACTGGTGCATCGGCGCCCGCCTCTCAGTTGAGCTCGATCGTCTCGGCTTGGAGTGCGCACAGCATACCGACGGACCCGGGCCGTCCGGACGGGTCGGGCGGCGGGTCGGCGACCGGCTCGGATGGCCCCGGGTTCGGAACAGACGGCTGCCCGGTGTCCGCAGGGGCGGGCGCCGGGCAGCCATTCATCCGATGCGTCAGCCGGCCACGATCTCCAGGCCGCTGTTGTCGGCGTTCACCTCGAAGGCAACGGAGTCGCCGTCGATGATCTGGCCGCCGAGCATCCGCCGGGCCATCGCATCCTCGATCGTGGTCTGCACCAGCCGCTTCAGCGGACGCGCGCCGTAGACCGGGTCGAAGCCGGTCAGGGCCAGCCAGTCCTTGCCCGCCTGGCTGACCTCGACGACGATCCGGCGGTCGGCCAGCCGGGCGTTGAGCCGGCCCAGCTGGATGTCGACGATCCGGGACAGGTCGGCGGTGTCCAGCGGGGTGAACATGACGATCTCGTCCAGCCGGTTCAGGAACTCCGGCTTGAACGCCTGCCGGACGACTCCCATCACGGCCTGTTGCTTCAGCTCCGGCTCGAGTCCGGGGTCGGCCAGGTACTGCGAACCGAGGTTGCTGGTCATGATCAGGATCACGTTGCGGAAGTCGACCGTGCGGCCCTGGCCGTCGGTCAGCCGGCCGTCGTCCAGCACCTGCAGCAGAATGTTGAACACCTCGGGGTGAGCCTTCTCCACCTCGTCGAGCAGAATCACCGAGTACGGACGCCGGCGCACCGCCTCAGTCAGCTGGCCGCCCTCTTCGTAGCCGATGTATCCGGGCGGAGCGCCGACCAGCCGGCTGACCGAGTGCTTCTCGCCGTACTCACTCATGTCGATCCGCACCATCGAGCGCTCGTCGTCGAACAGGAACTCGGCCAGTGACTTGGCCAGTTCGGTCTTGCCGACACCGGTCGGGCCGAGGAACAGGAACGACCCGGTCGGCCGGTTTGGGTCGGAGATGCCGGCCCGGGAACGGCGGACGGCGTCCGAGACCGCGACCACGGCCTGGCGTTGCCCGATCAGCCGATCGCCGAGCCGCTCCTCCATGCTGAGCAGCTTTTCGCTCTCACCCTGCAGCAGCCGCCCGACCGGGATGCCGGTCCAGGCGCCGACCACTTCGGCGATGTCGGTGGCTGACACCTCCTCCGACACCATCGGAGTGACGTCCTTCTCCTCCTCGGCGGCCGCGTCCATCTCGGCCTGCAGGGCGGGGATCCGGCCGTAGAGAATCTCGGCGGCCCGGGTCAGGTCGCCCTCGCGCTGGGCGCGGTCGGCGGCGCCGCGCAGCTCGTCGACCTGGGCCTTGAGTTCGCCGACCCGGTTCAGGCCCGACTTCTCGGCCTCCCAGCGACCCTCCAGCCCGCGCAACTCCTCTTGGGCGTCGGCCAGTTCGGCCTGCAGTCGCTGGTAGCGCTCGACGGACGCCGGGTCGGTCTCCTTCTCCAGGGCGAAGCTCTGCATGGTCATCCGGTCGATGGTGCGGCGCAGGCGATCGATCTCCTCCGGGGAGGAGTCGATCTCCATCCGCAGCCGGGACGCGGACTCGTCGATCAGGTCGATGGCCTTGTCGGGTAGCTGCCGGCTGGTGATGTAGCGGTTCGACAGGGTTGCCGCGGCGACCAGGGCGCCGTCGGTGATCCGCACCTTGTGGTGAGCTTCGTAGCGTTCGCGCAGCCCGCGCAGGATCGCAATGGTGTCCTCGACACTGGGTTCGCCGACGAACACCTGCTGGAACCGGCGCTCCAGGGCCGGGTCCTTCTCGATCCGCTCGCGGTACTCATCCAGGGTGGTGGCACCGATCATTCGCAACTCGCCGCGGGCCAGCATCGGCTTGAGCATGTTGCCCGCGTCCATCGACGAATCACCGGATGCGCCGGCACCGACCACCGTGTGCAGTTCGTCGATGAAGGTGATGATCTGACCCTCGGCGTCGCGGATCTCGTTCAGCACCGCCTTGAGTCGCTCTTCGAACTCGCCGCGGTACTTGGCGCCGGCCACCATCGAGGCGAGGTCGAGCGAAACCACCCGGCGACCCTTCAACGAGTCGGGGACGTCGCCGGCCACCACCCGCTGGGCCAGGCCCTCGACGACGGCGGTCTTGCCGACGCCGGGCTCGCCGATCAGCACCGGGTTGTTCTTGGTGCGCCGGGCCAGCACCTGCACCACCCGGCGGATCTCGGAGTCACGGCCGATCACCGGGTCGAGCCGGCCGTCGCGGGCCCGCGCGGTCAGGTCGATGGAGTACTTGTCCAGGGTGGATTCGCCACCCTCCTGTTCGGCGGAGGTGATCCGCTTGTCGCCCCGGGCGTCGTTGAACGCCTTGGTCAGTGCCTTGGGCTGGGCGCCGAACTGGACCAGGATCTTCTGGGCGTCACTGACCACCGAGGCCAGCCCGATCATCAGGTGCTCGGTGGCGACGAACTCGTCACCCATTTGCTCGGCACGGGTCTCCGCGTCGGCGAGCACCCGAGCCAGGCTGCCGGACATGCCTGGTTGGCTGACCGAGTTGCCGGACGCGCTGGGCAGTTTGGTGATCGCCCCCTGGGCGGCGGCGTCGACCACCTTGGGGTCGGCACCGACCGCGCTCAACAGCGTGCCGACGGTGTTGTCGGGAACCATCAGCAGAGCGTGCAGCAGGTGCACCGGCTCGGCGCTGGGGTTGCCGTTGGTGAGAGCGTTGCGGAGCGCCGCAGAGACCGCGTCACGGCTCTTCGCGGTCAGCTTGGAGGTGTCCATACAGTCAGCTTCTCCTGAAGAAAGTCAAAGTTGAGTCCACTAGGCTCAACCATACGCCACAGGAGCGTATTCCCGCCCCGCGCACGCATCGCGGTGGGGCTCGATTGGGTGGACGCCGCCGTCGCACCTACCCTTTGAAGGGACCAATCATTCCATCGCCGCCCCGCGGCAGGAGATTCTCGATGACATCCCGACCCCGCAACTTGCTGCTGACCGTGCTCGCCGCGCTGGTCCTGCTGGCCGGCTGCACGCCCCCCGCCAACCAGACCCCCAGTCCAAGCGCGTCGCCGCCTCCGGTCGGCGGCAGCGTGATCAGCACCGGCTCCAGCACCAACCAAATGGTCGCCACCCTGCCCCAGGCAGTGGCCGACCAGTGGAACGCCCTGGCCGGCCGGACCAAGGGGGTGGAGTGGCTGAGCACCCCCAACACCACGGAGCTGAACCGCTCGGCCCACGCCGTGGGTGCCGACCAGAACCAGGTGCTCGTGGACGCGATCAACGCCGTCCCGGGCGCGGGTGAGGACCGATCGGTGCTGGCCGCCCTGAATGATCTCAAGTCCCCCGCCGGCAGCCCGGTCTGGGTGTTCTCGCCCTTGCTCGACACCCGAGCGCCGCTCGATTTTCGGGAACTCGCCTTCGACGAGGACCCGACCGCCGTGGTGAAGGCGGTGAAGAAGGCCAAGCAACTGCCGGACCTGAAGGGCCGGCTGGTCAGCTTCGTGATCAACCCGGTGGCCGGCGACCAGGCGAAACTCAGCGACCTGCAGAACGGCTATCTGCACGCCGTCTGGGAGGGCCTGGCCAAGGCCGCGGGCGCCGAGCGGGTGGAGTTCTTCGACGGCACCAGCAGCACACCCGGCCAGGGCACGGGACCGGTTGTCGCCGCACCGCAACCGGACGACGTGAGTACCGACGCCAGCACCACCGCCGTGGTCTGCACCCTGCCCACACCGGCGCTGTTCGTGATCAACACACCCAACCTGATCGATCGCGGCCGAACCCTGCAGGGGCTGAAGAAGTGCCTGGCCAAGGCACCCGAGAACTACCGGGTGGTGGTCGAGGGGCATACCTCCGGGGATCCGTCCGACAACGGACGGGCCACCGTCGAGCTGTCCAAGCAGCGCGCGACCGTTGTCGCGGTGCTACTCAAGGAACTCAAGGTGCCGGCCAAGTCGATCTATCGGGTGGTCGGCTACGGCCGCAGCAAACCGCTGGTCAAGCCGGCGAACGACCCGCGCAACCGCGCCGTCGTGGTCCGCTTCGAGGTGATCGGCTAACCCAGGTCGGGCGCCCTGGTACCGGCGACCGGGGCGGTCCTGAACGCTACGCTGAGCGGATCATTCCCCCGAAGGGACACCATGCGCCAGCGTGACTTCAACCTCGAAACCAGCAGCAGTCGAGACGTGGTGCTGAGGGTGAGTGCCCGAGGTCGGCTGATCCTCGTCCACCCGATGGCGAACCGGGGCACCGCGTTCACCCTCGACCAGCGCGAACAGCTCGCCCTGTCCGGGCTGTTGCCGAGCCGGGTGACCACGATGGAGGAGCAACTCCGCCGTACCTTCGCCCAGTACAGCCGCTCCCCCTCGCCCCTGGCCAAGTTCGTCTACCTGTCCCAGTTGCGGGATCGCAACGAGGTGTTGTTCTACCGGCTGCTCAGCGAGAACCTCGAGGAGATGATGCCGATCATCTACACGCCGACCATCGGTGAGGCGATCGAGCGGTTCAGCCACGAGTACGTCGGTTCGCGCGGGCTGTTCCTTTCGATCGACCACCCGGAGTTGCTCGAACAGTCGCTGGTCAACTTCGAACTGGACGCCGACGACGTCGACCTGGTGGTGGTGACCGACGCCGAAGGCATCCTCGGCATCGGCGATCAGGGCATCGGCGGGGTGCAGATCGCGATCGGCAAGCTCGGCGTGTACACGGCGGCGGCCGGCATTCACCCCCGGCGGGCGATCCCGATAGTGCTGGACGTGGGCACCGACAACCTCGGCCTGCTGAACAGCGACCTGTATCTCGGCGAGCGGCACGCCCGGGTGCGCGGCGAGCGCTATGACGCGTTCATCGACTTCTTCGTGCAGGCGGTGACCAAGCAGTTCCCCAACGCCATGCTGCACTGGGAGGACTTCGGAGCCAGCAACGCGCACCGCGTGCTGAATCGCTACAGCAACGAGATCTGCACCTTCAACGACGACATCCAGGGCACGGCAGCGGTGGTGTTGGCGGCCGTGCTGGCCGCCGTCCGGCTCACCGTGATGCCGCTGCAGCAGCACCGGGTGCTGATCCACGGCGCCGGCACGGCCGGCGTCGGCATCGCCGACATCATCCGTGAGGCGATGGTGAAAGCGGGCTTGCCGGCCGAGGACGGGTTCGGCCAGTTCTACGCCCTGAACAGCCGTGGCCTGATCGTCGAGGACAGCTCGGGCGTCCGAGATTTCCAGCGTCCCTACGCCCGCAGCCGCGCCGAAATCGACGGCTGGGACGTGGCCGACCCGAACCGGGTCACGCTCGAGGATGTGGTCCGCAACGCGCAGCCGACCATCCTGATCGGCACCTCTGCGCAGACCGGAGCGTTCAACCAGGCCGTGGTCAGCACCATGGCGGACTACTGCGAGCGGCCGATCATCATGCCGTTGTCGAACCCGACGTCGCGCTCCGAGGCGCTGCCGTCCGACCTGCTGGACTGGACCGACGGCCGCGCGCTGATCGCCACCGGCAGCCCCTTCGGCACGATTCGGCACGGGGAGGTGTATCACACCATCGCCCAGGCCAACAACGCGTTGATCTTTCCCGGCCTCGGTCTCGGCGTCTCGGTGGTGCGCGCCGAACGGGTCACCGACGAAATGATCTACGCCGCGGCGGCCGCACTGGCCGGCCTGGTCAACGAGTACCGTCCGGGCGCCGCACTGCTGCCGGCGATGGGTGACCTGCGCCTGGTCGCCGCGACCGTGGCGATGGCGGTGGCCAGGACGGCCGAGCAACAGGGTCTGGCCCGCAGCCCGATGACCGACCCGATCAACGACATCTACGACCGGATGTGGAAGCCGGAGTACCCGACCCTGGAAATTCTGCCCGAGGACGACCCGATCGGGCCGAGGGCAAGCCGCTAGCTGCGGGCACGCGATCCGACCGGCCCGCCCAGGCCGGTGCCATCAATGGCTCGGTGGATTCGCCCGGCTCCAGGTCCAGTCCCGCTCCGCCAGCGCCGCCCGCAGCAGCTCGATCGCCTTCGGCCCGACACCGTGCAGGGCCAGCAACTCTGCCTCGGAGTACTCGATCACCCGCTCGAGAGTGGTCACGCCGATCAGCTTCAGCGCTCCAGTGGCCGGCCCGCCGATCGCCGGCAGCGGGGTGCCGGACTTGGCCAGCAAGGCGGCCAGCGCGGATCGGTAGGCGGACTCCAGCGCAGCCAGGTCGACCCGGTAGTCGGCGATCCGGCAGCCGAGGCCGTTGGGCTTCACGGCGATGCCCTCGTCGTCCCAGTGCGGACGGAAGTGTGCCAACAAGCGACCACCGGGATCACCGGACGACCCGACCACCCGCCAGTAGGGCACGTCGTGGGAGTAGAGCCGCATGATCGTGCCCACCCGACGCGGAGAGGTGCCGACCAGGCTCGCGATGTCGCCGTACGCCACCACTCGACCGCGCGGCAGCTGCTCGACCACCAACAGCACCCGCTCCACCAGGAAGTCATCCATCCGGCCACGGTAGAACTCGGGGGTGGTCACCGTCGACCGCGAGCTGCCTCGCACGGGCCTTGCGCTGGGGGTGAGCGCCAGCCCAAGATCGCCGACCAAACTCCACTAGATTTGACGGCATGATCAAGCACATCGTCGCCTGGGAGTTCGCGGACGAAGCCGAAGGCGCCGACAAGGCGACCAACGTGGCCTTGGTGGCCAAGGCATTGAAGGCGCTGCCGGACGTGGTGCCGGGCATTCTCGAGTTCGAGGTGATCACCGCCCAGGCCGACCTGGACAACACCTTCGACCTGGCCCTGTATTCGGTGTTCACCGATCTCGAAGCGCTGCAGGGCTACGCCGCTCACCCCGACCACCAGAAGGTGGTCGCACTGATCGGTGCTCGTCGCACCGGACGCGCCTGCATCGACTACGACCCCGACGCTCTCTGAGCCGCACGCTTTCAGCAGCGAGGAGAATCACCCACCGTCCTGAGGGGGTGATTCTCCTCACTACTTTGCGGTGGGCATGAAGCTGCGACTAGCCCTGCCGCCCGAGCGATCGGGCCGCTTCGGCCAGCGCCTGCTCGGCCTGTTGAACGGTGGTCCGGGCGTCGTGCAACTCGTCGGCCGCCCGGCTGGCCGAGCGCCGCGCACTCTCCTCGGCCTGTTCGGCCTTGCGCAGCTCCACGCGCAGGTCGGCGACCTCCTGGCTGGCCCGATCCAGCGCCGCACCCGACTCCTCTTCGGCCGACTGAGCGGTCTTGAGGGCCGAGCGCGCGTCGATCACCCGTTCCGTGGCCGTAGTCATCGCAGCCTGAGCCTCCTGGCGCGCACGATCACGATTCTCTTCTTCATCGGGAGCGTCCGTGGCCACGGTCGCTGCCGGCACCGGCTCAGCTGCTGGCGCGGCGACCGGGGCCATGCCGCCCAGGGGGAAGCCGAATCCCGAGTAGACCTGGGCCTTGATCACCCGGCCGGCGAGGACCAGGGCGAGCACGTCCGGATCTGCCACCGCCGAGGCCAGGGTGCCGTTCACCTCGAGTCGGACGGCGTCCGTTGCCGCGTAGCCACGCTCGGAGCCGACGGCCAGCGCCTGCCGGGTCAGCCCGTCCACCAGCTTCTGCCGCTCCGCACCCACCGCGCGCAGTGCGGCCAGGTCGGCGCTGCCGTGCGCCCGGGCCACCCGGGCGGCCAACTCCTTCAGCGTGCTCAGGCCTTCGGCATCGCTCGCCGCCAGTAGGTTCACCAGCCAACCGGACCGGGTCGGCTTCTTCAGCGCACCGATCCGGGTCGCCAACGGACGATCGCCCGCCGCACGCGCCTGCGCCACCGAAGCCGTGCGGGCCGGCACGAACTCCTCGGGGTCCACCCCGTAGAGCCGGTCGGCCACCTCCTCGAAGTCCACCCGCTCAGCCTGCCCGTCAGCGGCCTCGGTGACCAGTGCGAACGATCCCGGGCCAGCCGGGCAGACGGGGCTTCAGGTGATCGACCGCTACAGCTCGGCTCGGGTCGGAGCGTAGGCACCGGCCTTGCTGACCGTGTTGGACGAGGTGCTGATCGCTCGATCGATGGCCGGCATGACATCGACCAGCCGGGCTTCGCGCAGGGCCGCCCGAGCCTGCGGACCGCCGAGGAAGTCCGCGTCCAGCAGCCCCGAGATCAACCCGGCCATGAACGAATCCCCAGCGCCAACCGTGTCGATCACGTTCACCGGGTTGGGTGCCACCTCGACGATCGCGTCGTCGCTGGCGATCGCGACGTAGGCGCCGTCCCCACCCCGGGTGACCACCGCGAGTGCCGGCCCCAGGTCGAGCCACCGGCGCATGATGTCCGCAACGGATCGACCGGGGTAGAGCCACTCGATGTCCTCATCGCTCGACTTGACCAGGTCCGACAACGCGATGATCGTTTCCACCCGGTCGATCACGGCTTCCGGACTGCCCATCAGGGTCGGACGGGCGTTCGGATCGTAGGAAATCGTCGCCTCCGGCTGCAGGTCACGCAGCGTCGAGACCACCTGGCTGCCGCCGGGCTCGAGGGTGGCGCCGATGCTGCCGGTGTGCAGGTGCTCCACCCGGCCACCCTCTTCAGCCGGCAGGGACGGCAGGATCCAGCTCAACTCGAACTGGTAGGTGGCCTTGCCGGCCCGGTCGATGATCGCGTTGGCGACCGACGTGCGGGAGGCCCGATCGCTACCCTCGGCCACCTTCACGCCGGAGTCGACACAGGCCTGGGCGATCCGGTTGCCGCGCTCGTCCCTGGCGAACCAGGCGGCCAGGCTCACGTCGTGATCCAGCCGGCCGAGCCCGAAAGCCACATTCGCCGGGCTGCCGCCGACGTGCTCGGAGACCTGCCCGCCCTGATGGACGACGTCCACCAGGGCCTCCCCCAACACCAGAACCGGACTCTGCTTCGCCATGGAGGCTCCTGTCAGTGCATGACGGGAGTGGAAGCTCCACCCACATCGTTGGGGTCGTGGACGAGGCCGAGCTTATGCTCCATCTCCTCCAGCGGGACACCCTTCGTCTCAGGCATCACCTTGATCACCCAGACCAGCTGCGCAACCATGCAGACCGCGAAGATGCCGAAGGCGACCCCACCGCCCAGCGCGGCGATGATCAGCGGGAACAGGGTCGAGGTGAGCCAGGCGAACACCCAGTGGGTGAGGCTGCCCAGCGACTGCCCGCGACCGCGAATCCGGTTCGGGAAGATCTCGGAGATGAACACCCAGATCACCGCGCCCTGGCCGAAGGCGTGGGAAGCGATGAACAGCAGCAGCCCGGCCAGCACCAGGTAGCTGGACGTTGCATCGAAGCGTCCGGTGTAGGTGAACATCACCCAGGCCAGGAAGCCGAGGCTGACGATGTAGCCGATCGAGCCGACCAGCATCAGATTGCGCCGGCCGAACCGGTCGATGACGGTCAGCGCCGCCATCGTCGCGACCAGGTTCATCAGGCCGACGCCGACACTCATCAGGAAGGCGGTGTCGCCGGCGGCTCCGGCCTGCTTCATCACCTCGGGGGCGTAGTAGAGCACTGCGTTGATGCCGGACAGCTGGTTGAACATGGCGATCACGACCGCCAGCATGATCACCTTGCTGTGCCCTCTGGTGAAGAACGGCACGGTCGGCGAGTTCTCGGCCGCATTCAGGGCGGCATGGATCTCGCCGATCACCACGTCGGCCTCAGCGTCGGTGGTCGCCAGTCGTCGGGCGACCGCCTCGCCCTCGGCGTCCTTGTCGACCGACAGCAGGAAGCGAGGCGTCTCGGGCACGGTGAAAAGCAAGAGCAGGAACGCCGCAGCCGGGACCGCCATCACGCCGAACATCCACCGCCAGGCGGTGTCACTGTGATTGGTGACCTGCAAAATGATGTAGTTCGACAGGTAGGCCAGCAGGATGCCGAGCACGATGTTGAACTGCACCAGGCCGACCAGCCGGCCGCGCACCGCGGGGGGCGAGACCTCGGCGGTATAGATCGGGGCACACACCGAGGCTGCGCCGACACCGATGCCGCCCAGGAACCGGAAGATGTCGAACGCCACCAGATTGCTGGTCAATGCCGTTCCGAGGGCACCGATGACATACAACACACCGATCGTGAACAGCACCGGTTTACGGCCGTACCTGTCAGCCGGCTTACCGGCGATCAGCGCGCCGAGAATGGTGCCGAGCAGGGCGATGCCCACGGTGAAGCCGAGACCGGCATCGTCGAGGTTGAACACCGTCTTGAGAGAATCCGTCGTTCCTGAGATCACCGCGGTATCGAAACCGAAGATCAACCCACCCAGGGAGGCGACAATCGCAGAGCGAATGACTAGGGGTTTCATGGCCACGAACGTAGTCCTCGACCCGCCGTCCGTCACCGGTTGTAGCGCAGGTATTGAGAGTTATTCACCCGTTTGGGTGACGTGACACGATTTGTTGCGTTGACCTATGCGGCTTTTACGATCATTAAGCGGAGGAGCCGTGTGACTTCGTTTGTCTTTCGGAAATACCGATTCGCTTAGTGTGGGTATAGATGTTCAATGACGAATGCCGGACGAAGCCCGCAACGGTGAGGCCCAGCCGGTCAGCCGTTTCAACTGCCAGCGAGCTCGGCGCGGACACCGCGGACACGATCGGAATGCCGGCCAGGTAGGCCTTCTGCACCAACTCGAACGACAGTCGGCCGCTGACCTGCAGAACAGTGCCGGTCAAGGGCAACCGGCCGGCCAGAATCGCCCAGCCGATCACCTTGTCGACCGCGTTGTGCCGACCGACGTCCTCACGGACCACCAACGGCTCACCCTCGACGCTGAACAGCCCGGCGGCGTGGACGCCACCAGTTGCCTCGAAGGTGCGCTGGCTGGCCCGCAGCCGGTCCGGCAGGACCAGCAACAGCTCAGCGCTCACCTGCGTGTGGTCGTTTGTGATGTCGAAGCGACCCTGCCGGCTGAGGGTGTCGATCGAGTCGGCGCCGCAGACACCGCACGCGCTGGAGGTGTAGGTAGGGCGACCCTTGGGCCGGCTCACCCCCGGCGCCAGGATCAGGTCGAGCACGTTGTAGGTGTTGGCGGGCACGCCGGTCTCATCGTCCAGCACCGACCCGGCGCAGTACTGTGCGCGCAGCACGTCCGCCGCACCGGCGACCACGCCCTCGGAGTGCAGCCAGCCGTGGGCGAGTTCGATGTCGTTGCCGGGAGTCCGCATGGTGACGGCGTACGGCTCGCCCCCGATCCGAAGTTCGAGTGGCTCCTCGACGGCCAGCCGGTCGGGTCCTTCGCTGGCGATGCCGGCCTCGACGCGCACCACTCGGACCCGCTGGGTCACCCGTCCCATCAGCGCACGCCGATCGGCAGGTCAGTGGCCGGCTCCAGCCGAATCACGATCGACTTGGACGTGGGCGTGCCCGACTCATCGGCCACCGAGTCCAGCGGCACCAGCACATTGGTCTCAGGAAAGTACGATGCGGCACAGCCCTTGGCGGTGGCGTAGTCGATCAGCCGGAAGCCGTGCGCACGCCGCTCCTGCACAACTCCATCGGCTCCTGGCCAGACCGAGACCAGGTCGACGAGCGCGCCCTCGTCGAAGCCACGCTCGACCCGGTCCTCGGAGTCGATGAACAGCACCCGGCGGCCGGCGGTGACACCCCGGTAGATGTCGTCCATGCCATAGATGGTGGTGTTGAACTGGTCGTGGCTGCGCACCGTCTGCAGCAGCAGGTGGCCGTCCGGTACCTGCACCACCTCGAGTGCGTTGACGGTGAAGCGGGCCTTGCCGGTGGCGGTCTTGAAGGTACGCGAGTCGCGCGGGCCGTTCGGCAGCGCAAAACCGTCGCCGGAGTCGACCCGTCGGTCGAAGTCGTCGAAACCCGGCACGCAGGCCTCGATGTGGCCACGGATGGTGGCGTAGTCGGCCCGCATCGCTGCCCAGTCGACCGCCGAGTTGCCCACCGTCCGTTCCGCGATGGAGCACACGATGTCCACCTCGGAGCGCAGCTCTTCGGTGGCCGGTGCCAGCCGGCCGCGGGATGCGTGGACCATGCCCATCGAGTCCTCGACGGTGACGAACTGCTCGCGGCCGGCGGTGCGGTCGTGTTCGGTGCGGCCGAGTGTCGGCAGGATCAGCGCCCGGCGTCCGGTCACCGCATGCGAACAGTTCAGCTTGGTCGACACCTGCACGGTCAATCCGACATTTCGCATGGCCGCCTCGGTGGCCGTCGTATCGGGGGTGGCCCGGACGAAGTTGCCCCCGACGGCTAGGAAGACCCCGCACCGGCCGTCGCGCATCGCGCGGATCGCCTGCACCACATCGGTGCCGGGCTCGCGCGGGGCCGAGATGCCGAACCGTTGCTCGAGTGCGTCCAGGAACCAGTGCGGTGGCCGCTCGTTGATCCCGACGGTGCGGTCGCCCTGCACATTCGAGTGGCCGCGGACGGGGCAGGCGCCGGCGCCCGGACGTCCGATGTTGCCGCGCAGCAGCAGGAAGTTGACGATCTCGCGGATGGTCGGCACCGAGTTCTTGTGCTGCGTGAGTCCCATCGCCCAGCACACGATCACCGACTTGGCGCCGATCACCTGATCGGCTACCCGCCGAAGATCGGCGCGGCTCAGCCCGGTGGCCCGCTCGATGTCGGCCCAACTGACCGCGTCGAGCATCGTCCTGAACTCGTCGAAACCGCTGGTGTGCTCGGCGATGAAAGCGTGGTCGAGAGCGTCCGCATCGATCAGCAGCTTGTTCAGGCCCTGGAAGAAACCAAGGTCGCCGTTGAGCCGGATCTGGCAATAGTCGTCCGCCAGCTCCACCCCGCCGCGCAGTACGCCGCGGATGGTCTGCGGGTTGCGGAAGGCCTTCAGCCCCGCCTCGATCAGTGGGTTGACCGCGATTATCCGACCGCCGTTGGCCTTGGTGCGCTCCAGGCTGGACAGCATGCGCGGATGATTGGTGCCCGGATTCTGGCCGGCGATGATGACCAGCTCGGACGTCTCGACGTCGGTGAGCGTCACAGTGCCCTTACCGATGCCCAGGGTCTGGCCCAGCGCGGCACCGCTCGACTCGTGACACATGTTGGAGCAATCCGGCAGGTTGTTTGTGCCGAAAGTGCGGACGAACAGCTGGTAGGCGAACGCGGCCTCGTTGGAGGTGCGTCCGGAGGTGTAGAAGATGGCCTGATCGGGGCTGTCCAGACCGCGCAACTCGGTGGCGATCAGGTCAAACGCCTCGTTCCAGCCGATCGGCTCGTAGTGGGTGCCGCCCTCGCGCAGCAGCATCGGCTCGGTAAGTCGACCCTGCTGGCCGAGCCAGTGGTCGGAGCGTTCGGCCAACTCGGCCACCGGGTGTTCGGCGAAGAACTCTCGGGTGACCCGGCGCAGGGTGGCCTCCTCGGCCACCGCCTTGGCGCCGTTCTCGCAGAACTCGGCAGCGTGCCGGTGGTCGGGATCCGGCCAGGCGCACCCAGGACAATCGAAGCCCTGCTTCTGGTTCACCGCGGTCAGCGTGAGCACCGAGCGGGCGATGCCCATCTGAGCGGCCGACATGGCCAGCGCTCGGACCACACCGGGCACCCCCGCCCCCCACGTCTTGGGCTCGCCGATGGCCAACAGGTCGTCGCCGGCATCGTCGATCGGAGCCTTCTTCGCCATCACTCCTCCAGTTCGCGTACTGGTGACGACGGTACCTCGAAGGTCACCAAACGGGCTCCGCCCCCGGTTCAGCTCCACTCGTCAAGCTCGACCGACGACAGGGCCTCGACGGACGAGGCTCGACAAGCTCGACCGACGACTACTCAGCGAGCAACGTTCGCCGGAACAGGTTCCGCTGCGCCTCACTCAAATGCTGTTCCGCAACCGTCACGTCGACGTTCAGAGCGTGGTAGGCAACCTGATAGCAGAACCCGTCGACTACCCCATCGCCGCTGGAGAGGCTGACCAGGGTGTGTGACGTGAGTAGAGTGCTCCAACGCCGTGCGTCCTTCTTGGGCAGCTCCTCAAGGGTGGTGCGGCGCTCCCGCACCACTCCGGTCACCCCACCGGTACGGCGCAGCACCAGCTCCGCCTCGGACGCGGCCTCGTCCGTCGGCTCGGGATCAGTGGCATTGGTCGGCGCGTCCAGCGGCACACCCACCCCCGTCCAGCCCTCGCGGACACCGTTCTGCTCGGGGCTGCCTTCACCGAAGCGGGCTCCGGCGGCCGCGACCGTGAGCCGGGCGAAGGTGGCGAAGTCGGCGCGGGCGCCGAGTTGCCCACCGGTCAGCACGTCGTACCAGACCTGGCCGGCGGACACCCACGCCTGCCCACCGATCGCGTTCGCGGCCAGCGCGAACGCCCGGTTCGGAATGCCGGAGTTGATGTGCACGCCACCGTTGTCGTCGGTGGTGGTGACGAATCGGTCCATGTGGTCGGGCTGCGGGTCCTTACCCAGCCGCGGATCGTCATAGGCGGTGCCGGGGGCGATCATGCTGCGGATCGCCACCCCGGCGACCCCCGGCAACAGCAGGTCGGCGCCGACCAGCCAGTCGGCGGCGTCGGCGGTTTGACCCAGCTGATGCTGCTTGACCAGCACGCCGAAGACGTCCGAGACGTGTTCGTTCAGGGCGCCCGACTGACCCTGATAGACGAGTGCGGCGGTGCGCTCGGTGACGCCATGGGACAACTCGTGGCCGATCACCTCGACGCTGGCAGTGAACCGGCCGAAGATCTCATCGTCACCGTCGCCGAACACCATGCGTTCGCTGTTCCAGAACGCGTTGTCGTAGCCCTGGCCGTAGTGCACCGTGCCCCGCAACTCCATGCCGGTTCCGTCGATGGAATCGCGGCCGTAGACGTCGTGGAACAGGGTCCAGGTAGCACCGAAGCCGTCGTACGCCTCGTCGGTGGCCAGGTCGCCGGTGGCGGCGTCACCCTCGGCACGCGCCACCGTGCCGGGCAGCCGCTCGGTGTTGTTGGACGTGCTGATCTCTCGTCGGACGGCCGCAGCCTCGGCGATCGCGGTGGGCCGGTACGAGGGCGCGGGCTCGGGGACGGTGCCCCGGTCGGCGCGGAAGCTCTGATCGGTGCGTAGGGTGCGCTCGGCCCGTTGGGCGACGCCCGGATCGGCGGTCTCGGCCAGGTGTCGCAGCAGGTAGGGCGGAATGATCGTGTGCCGGGGGTGTGCCATGCCCCAAGCATGCCCGCTTCGAAGGACAGTTCCGCGTATCAGGCGGGCCGGCCATCCCTCCTATAGACAAACGCGGACGGGGTGCTGGCGGTAAGGGTGGTCGTGGGAGCCACATCGCCCCCAACCTGCCGGCCCGGTCAGCGCGGAGGCAATGCCAGTGTCGGACGCCGGGCCGCACTGCGACCCAGGTGCACGTCGCCTGCGGGCGCGGCGGTGAACACCCGGCCCGCCGGCAGGTCGGTCTGCAGGCTGGACACCAACTCGGCGATTCTGGCCAACTGCGAGCGCAGCGTGTCCAACTCGTCCTCGAGGGCCAGGATCCGGCGTATGCCCTCCAGGTTGATGCCCTCGCTTTGGGAGAGGTGCTGGATGTGGCGCAGCTTCGCGATGTCGCGCAAAGAGTAGCGCCGGCCACGGCCACGGGCCCGCTTGGGCACTACCAGGCCGAGCCGGTCGTACCCGCGCAAGGTCTGCGGATGCATCTCGGCCAACTGCGCGGCCACCGAGATCACGAACACCGGAATGTCCGGGTCGATGCGCTGCGGCAGGAAGTCCGGCTCGGCCATGACCCTCAGCCCCCGTAAAGGGAAGACCGCGGATCGGAGTCGCCCAGTGCGGCGGCGAAGCTCTCCAGGGCCTCCTTGGCGGTGTCGTTGAGCGTGTTCGGCACCTGCACGTCGATGGTCACCAACAGATCGCCGTTGCTGCCATCGGGCTTGTTCACACCCTTGCCCCGAACCCGGAAGGTACGTCCGTTCGGTGTGCCCGGGCCGATCTTGAGGGTGACCCGTTGGCCGTTCAGGGTGGGCACCGACACGTCAGCGCCGAGCGCGGCCTCGGTGAACGTGACCGGAACCGTCAGGGTGAGGTTGTCGCCCTTGCGGCCGAACAACTTGTGCGGACGGACCCGCACCAGCACGTACAGGTCGCCCGGGGCGCCGCTGTTCTCGCCCGCACCACCCTTGCCCTTGATCCGGATTCGCTGGCCGTCGGTGACACCGGCGGGGATCCGTACCTGCATCGACTTGGTCGAGCGACCGCGTCCGGAACCGCCACAGACCGGGCACGGCTCCTCGACGATCAGGCCGCGACCACGGCATTCGTGACACGGCTCGCTGACCGCGAAGACCCCACCGGTGGTTGAGGTCTCCATGCCGCTGCCCTGACAGGTCGGGCAGACCTTGGGCAGCGTGCCCGACTTTGCCCCGGTGCCGGAACAGGCTCCGCAGGCGTCGTCCGAGACGGTCTGCATGGTGACGGTCACGCCGGCCACCGCATCGTTGAAGTCGATGGTGGCCTCCCCCTCGATGTCCTGGCCGCGGCGCGGGCCGCGGTTGGTGGACGTGCGCCTGGTGGAGGTGCCGCCGAAGAGGTTGCCGAACAGATCGGAGATGTTGCCGCCCGCGGCACCCTGGCCGCCGGCGTTGCGGAACAGGTCCTCCATGGACGGGCCCTGGCCACCGCCGGGGAAGCGGAACCCGCCGCCGCCGAACAGGCTGCGGGCCTCGTCGTACTCCTTGCGCTTCTTGTCATCGGACAGCACCGAGTTGGCCTCGGAGATGTTCTTGAACCGCTTCTCGGCCTCGGGGTTGTTCTGGTTCTGGTCTGGATGATTCTCCCGGGCCAGCTTGCGGAACGCCTTCTTGATTTCGTCCGGCTTGGCGTCCTTGGCGACGCCGAGAACCTTGTAATAGTCCTTCTCGAGCCAGTCCTTCGTGCTCATGGGTCCTGACGCCTCCTCTCGGTGTCTTCGCGGTGTGGCGGTTCGCCCAGTCCGACGATGGCAACCACCCTCATTCGGGCTCGGCCACCCCTACCCGGGCTGGTCGGAGCACCCGGTCGTTGAGCCGGACGCCCTTCTGCATCACGGCCGAGACGGTGGTCACCTCGATGCCCTGCATGGGCACATGCATCAAGGCCTCGTGCACGTTCGGATCGAAGGACTCACCGACCTCGCCGTACACGCTCAGGCCGTACTTGGCGGTCAGCCGCTCCAGCTCTTCGGCGACCAGCTTGAAGCCGCCGTTCAGTTCGTCGTGCTCACGGGCCGCCTCAATGCTGTCGAGCACCGGCAGCAGGTCGAGCACGACCGCCTCGATACCGCCCTGCCGGGACAGCGCCCGATCGCGGTCGACCCGCTTCTTGTAGTTGGCGTACTCCGCCTGCAACCGCTGCAGGTCGGCGGTTCGCTCGGTGGCCAACTCTTCGAGCTCGCCGATCTTCGCTGCGACGATCGGGTCGGCGATCATGGGCTCCTCGTTCACTGGCGGGGTCGGGGCTGGCACCTCGGCAGACAGGTCGTCGATCTCATCGGGGTCGACGGGGTGGTCAGCGGGCTGCTGATCCTCGTTGCTCACAGCATCTCCTTCGGTGGGACCGGCCAGCGGAACCGGAGTTCCGCGGGCCGGTCCGCGGCCTCACTTCTTGTCGTTGTCCTCATCTTCGACGATTTCGGCGTCAACGACGTCGTCATCGGCGGGTTCGGACGGCGCGTCGCCGGCCGGAGACTCGGACGGGGCCTGCTCACCCTCGGCCTGCTGCTTGGCCTGGGCGGCGGCGTACATCGCCTGACCCATGGCCGAGGCCTTGGTGTTCAGGTCGTCCATCGCGCTCTTCACCGCGTCGTTGTCGTCGGCGGCCAGGGTTTCCTTGAGCTTGGCCAGGGACTCCTCGACCGGCGCCTTGACGTCGTCACCGATGTTCTCGGCGTTCTCGCTGAGCAGCTTCTCGGTGCGGAAGGCCAGAGCGTCCGCCTCGTTCCGCATCTCGACGGCGTCGCGACGCAGCCGGTCCTCTTCGGCGTGACTCTCGGCCTCCTTGACCATGCGGTCGATGTCGTCCTTGCCCAGCGCCGACCCGCCGGTAACGGTCATGGACTGTTCCTTGCCGGTGGCCAGGTCCTTGGCATGCACATGCACGATGCCGTTGGCGTCGATGTCGAAGGTGACCTCGATCTGCGGCACGTTGCGCGGCGCCGGCATCAGCCCGGTGAGTTCGAAGTTGCCCAGCGACTTGTTGTCACGAGCGAAGTCACGCTCGCCCTGGTAGACCTGGATCATCACCGAGGGCTGGTTGTCCTCGGCGGTGGTGAACACCTCGGACCGCTTGGTCGGAATGGTGGTGTTGCGCTCGATGATCTTGGTCATCACGCCACCCTTGGTCTCGATGCCGAGGCTCAGCGGCGTGACGTCCAGCAACAGAACGTCCTTCACCTCGCCCTTGAGCACGCCGGCCTGCAGCGCCGCACCGAGTGCGACGACCTCGTCCGGGTTCACGCTCTTGTTGGGCTCCTTGCCACCGGTCAGTTCCTTGACCAGGTCGACCACGGCGGGCATCCGGGTGGAACCGCCGACCAGGATCACGTGATCGATCTTGGATACCGACGTGTTCGCGTCCGAGATCACGGCGTTGAACGGCGAGCGGCAGCGATCGAGCAGATCCTGGGTGAGCCGCTGGAACTCGGCCCGGGTGAGCTTCTCGTCCAGGTGCAGCGGACCATCGGCCCCGGCGGTGATGTACGGCAGGTTGATCGAGGTCTCCTGAGTGGAGCTGAGCTCGATCTTGGCGCGCTCGGCGGCCTCCTGCAGCCGCTGGCGGGCCATCTTGTCCTTGCTCAGGTCGATGCCGTTGGCGTTCTTGAACTGCTTGACCAGCCAGTCGACGATCCGCTGATCCCAGTCGTCGCCACCCAGCCGGTTGTCGCCCTTGGTGGCCTTGACCTCGAAGACGCCGTCGGCGATCTCGAGTAGGGACACGTCGAAGGTGCCGCCGCCGAGGTCGAAGACCAGAACGGTCTGCTCGGTGTGGCCCTTGTCCATGCCGTAGGCCAGCGCAGCCGCGGTGGGCTCGTTGATGATCCGGTCGACGGTCAGCCCGGCGACCTCACCGGCCTCCTTGGTGGCCTGCCGCTCAGCGTCGGAGAAGTACGCGGGAACGGTGATCACCGCGTGCGTGACGGTCTCGCCCAGGTAGGCCTCGGCGTCCCGCTTCAGCTTCTGCAGGACCCGGGCGCTGATCTCTTGGGCGGTGTACTTCTTGCCGTCGATGTCGACCGACCAGTCGGTGCCCATGTGCCGCTTGACGGACCGGATGGTGCGGTCGATGTTGGTGACGGCCTGGCGCTTGGCGACCTCGCCGACGAGCACTTCGCCGCCCTTGGTGAAGGCGACCACCGAGGGCGTGGTGCGCGAGCCCTCAGCGTTGGGAATGACGGTGGGTTCGCCGCCCTCGAGAACCGCGATGACGGAGTTGGTGGTGCCGAGGTCGATGCCTACTGCACGAGCCATGCTTGTTTCCTCCAGTGATGGTGGTTGAATGCCGGCCTTCGCCGGCCACGTTGTTGAGCCTAGCACGCTCAATCGGAAAGTTGAGTGCACCTGACTCAACTATGTGAGACGCGCCACTATTCCGAGCTGATGTGGGCACGATCCCGCTGAATCACTCCGTCGTCCCCCCGGCCGGCATCGATCACCAAACGCTCGCCTAACTACCGTGCGCTCGCCAAGTTTGGCGAGCGCACAGTAGTTAGGCGAGCGTTCGGGCGGGATCCCGATGTTGGGCGAGCGTTCGGGCGGGATCCCGAGTTCGGGGTATCTGGCTGCACCCCGCTACGGTCGAGGCGTGCGAGATTGGTTCTCGCAGTCAACGCAATCGAGGAGGTGCCGTGGCCACCGATCGTCCGGACGAGTCGGACGCCGACACCGGCTGGATCTTCGAGCCCCAGGCCGAGGACGAGGCAGGACTGACCTACCGCGGCGAGTCGCCACGGGCTGGGTCGGCGCCCGGTGCGCCCGCCTCAGGAGCCCCGGCGGCACCGATCACCCCGGCGGCTTTCGGCCCGCGATCGGCACCGAAGACGCCGATCACACCGTCCGACTTCAGCGATCCGGCCGACACCGGCCAGGCCACCGCGGCGTTCACGCCGGACTGGGAGGCCGCTCTGGACCCACGTCCGTCGACCGGGTCCGGGCCGCAGCCGGCGGCCGCCGTTGGTGCGCACGCCGGAGTGGCCGCCGTTGGTCAACCGGCAGCGCGCGGGGTTGGCTCCCCCGGCTCCCCGAACCGCCTCGGCGGAGGGCCGCCCGCATCCGGTGGGCCGGGCCGCGGCATCGCCCTCGGCGCCCTGGTCGGCACCATCGTGTTGTTGCTGGCGTGGTTCTTTCTGCTCCGTGATCCGGGTTCGGACGCCACCCGGGCGACTCCGGTGCGAACCACTGCGGCGTCCGTCTCACCGTCGGCGACGCCAAAACCGAGCCGAACCCGCAACACCACAGCACCGGCCCGCACCACGTCCCGACCTTCGCCGACCGCCACCAGCGCGGCCCCGTCCGCCTCTGCAACGCCGACCAGTTCACTCAACGACGCGTCCAATCGGCTCGGCTGGACCTACATCATCGACGGCCTGGGGCCGGTCAAGCTCGGCCTGAACGCCGCCGAGGCGACCGCGCTGGGCGTTCTGCAAGAGGTGCCGTCCGCGTGCGACGCGCACTCCGCCACCGACCTGCTCGGCGCCACCCGGGTGTACTCCACCGGCGGCAAGGTGACCGCCATCGACATTCGGACCGACGCCTTTCCCAGCGGACGGGGCATCCGGGTCGGCACCCCGCTGGAGAACCTCAAGAATCTGTACGGCGACGCACTCAAGTCCACGTCGATGACGGACGGCGGCAATCAGATCAAGCAGTGGGCGCTGACCAGCAACACCCAGTTCGTCGCCTACGTGGTGGACGGGGCCGGCAACGTCAGCCGGATCGCGATCGGCTACCGCGGCACCGGTGGAACGATCACGCTGCCGCCGCCCTGCTGAGCGCCTTCGGCCAGCAGCGGCACCAGCTGTTGCAGCACCGGAAACGAGTGCCACAGCGGATGCCCGAAGCCGGGCACCTCCACGGTGACGCCGACGTCGGGCGAACCGTCGTGCAGGGCGTCGAACGACTCCCGTTGGCACAGGTCACTGCGTTCACCACGAACCAGGTTGACCGCGATCGAGCCGTCGAGGGCGAGGTCGCCCGGCAGGTGCGGCTGGGTCAGCACCTGCGCGATCGCCACCAGGTCGGCCGGCCCGTACCGCACCCACGGCTCGCGGAGCTGCCGGCGCCGGGTTCGCATCACCCAGTCGTGGCGGTGGTTGGTCGCATAGCTGGCCGGCTGCCGCAGCACGTCGGCCATGTTGTGCAACTCGAGGGTGAGCAGGTTGCGGGTCATGGTCGAGACCGGCTCGACCAGGGTGACCGAGCGGACGCTTGCTCGCTCCTGCCAGTGCTGCAGCGCGGCAACGCCGAGCGAGCAGCCGGTGGAGTAACCCAGCACGTCCACCAGGGCCGGCATCGGCCGGCCGAGCGACTCCAGCGCGGCGAACTGGTAGTCCACCATCAGATCGGCCCAGCCCTGGACCTCGCCACGCAGCATGGATTTGCGGACCGCTGCCGGTAGCGGATCGCCGAAGTGACTCATGCCGGGGATCTCGACCAGCAGCACCGGTTGGCCGAACGACTCGGCGAGCATCCGGCACTTGGCCGCCTCCCACGGCCCGAGCGGTGTGTTGAAGCCCGGAAAGTAGACCAGCAACCGCTCCGAGTCGGCCGGACCGACCAGCATCGCCTGCATGGGAGCAGCGTCCGGGTCGATTCGGGTCACGAACTCCAGCAGCCGGCCGGACGGTTCGGTGATCTGATCAGCCACGTCCACGGTCAGCTTCTGGTGTTGCCGCATGCGCCGATGTTAGCGATGGGCCTGGTCCGCGCGGCGGGCCGTGCTGGTTAGGGTCGGTCAAGCACGACACACTGGGCCCGTGCATCGACAGCGCGCTCTCGTCCGACGTCCCTCGCCCCGGCTGGCCGAGGGACTGGTGACCCACGTCGAGCGCCAGCCCGTCGACCTCGAGTTGGCACTGCACCAGTGGGACGGCTACCGGCAGGTGATGCATGACCACGGCTGGGACACCGTCGAGGCACCGCCGGCCGACGACTGCCCGGACGGAGTCTTCATCGAGGACACCATGGTGGTCTACGCCAACCTGGCGGTGATCACCAGGCCGGGAGCGCCGGCGCGGCGCAAGGAGTTGCCGACCGCGGAACTGGCCGTCCGATCGTTCGGGTATCAACTGGCCCGGGTGGCCGATCCGGGCACCTTGGACGGCGGCGACGTACTCAAGCACGGCGAAACGGTCTGGGTGGGCGTCGGCGCCCGCACCAACGCCGAGGGCGTCCGCCAGCTGGCGGACGCCCTCGGGCCACTGGGCGCCACCGTCATTGCGGTGCCGATCACGAAGGTGCTGCACCTGAAGTCGGCGATCAGTGCACTTCCGGACGGAACCGTGTTGGGACACCCCGCGACGGTGGACGACCCGAGCCTGTTTGCGCAGTACCTGGAAATGCCGGAGCCCGAGGGCGCTCATGTGGTGCTGCTGAACCACAACAAGCTGCTGATGGCCACTTCGGCGCCTCGGTCAGCGGCGCTGCTGACCCAGCGGGGCTACCAGGTGTCGATGGTCGACATCGGTGAGTTCGAGAAGCTGGAAGGCTGCGTGACCTGCTTGTCGGTCCGGCTGCGCGGGGCGTTCTGACCCGGCCGCACCCGTCCGCGAGAATGCCGCCATGACCATGGCTGTGATCTTCGATCTGGACGGGACCCTGACCGACACCGAGGCGCTCTGGGATCAGGTCCGCCGCGAACTGGCCGGCGCTGACGGGCTGGCCTGGACCGAGCGCGACAGCCGGGCGACGATGGGCATGAGCACGCCGGAGTGGTCGAGCTACATGGCCAACACGGTAGGCATCGGCGGCACTCCCGCAATCGCCGCCGAGCGCACCATCGACGCCCTGGTTGAGCGCTACCGCGCCGAACTGCCGCACCTGCCGGGGGCGGCCGACGCGGTCCGCAGAATGGCCCAGCACTGGCCGCTCGGCGTGGCGTCCTCGTCGCCGCGGGTATTGATCGAAAAGGCTCTGGAGTCTTTGGGCGTCCGTGACCTGATCGCGGTGGTGCGTTCGACCGAAGAAGGCACGGCCAAGGGCAAACCCGCACCGGACGCCTTTCTCTGGGTGGCCGATCAGTTGGGCGCCGCGCCGGCCAACACCGTGGTGGTCGAGGATTCCGGCAACGGCATTCTGGCCGGGCTGAACGCCGGCATGCCGGTGGTGGCGATCCCGCCGCACTTCCTGCCCCCCTCCGCCGAGGTGTTGGCACGAGTGGCGGCGGTGCTGGAGAACCTGGATCAGCTGACCGTCGAGCTGGTCCAGCGGCTGGGCCGTTGAGCTGCACGGCGACACTAGGCTGCCGGAATGATCACCGCCTTCTGGGACATCGACGGCACGCTGGTTCGCAGTCCGGGCACGCGCACGGACCTGTTCACCGAAGCCACGGCTGCATTCGGGGTGGAGCCGATCGCCCCGCCGGGCCCGCGCGACGGTTTCACCGACCGGCGCCTGGCCGAGCTGCACCTGCACACCGCCGGCTTGGACGTGGCCCGCACCGACGAGTTCCTCGGCCATCTGGACGAGCTGTCCGAGGAGTTCTACGAGCACACCCCGCGCGAACCCGTTCCTGGAGCGCGGGAGGCGCTGGAGCTGACCAGGAAGGCCGGCTGGCGCAACGGGCTGCTGACCGGCAACACCCCGCGCCGGGCCCGGGTGAAGCTGCGGACCTCCGGCTTCGATCTGGACGCGATCGATTGGGACCTGTTCGCGTCCGGTGGCTTCGTCACTGACCGGGCCGAGCTGGGTCGGCAGGCCCGCGCACTGGCCGGGGATGGCCCGCTGGTGGTGCTCGGAGACACTGTGCAGGACGCTCTCGCCGCGAACGCCGCGGGAGCCGCCTTCGTTGCGGTCAACACCGACCCCGAACTGCTGCTGGCGATCGCCGACTCCGCGGTTCTCGCGGTCGATTCCCTGGCCTCGGACGAGTTCGCCCGGTTCGTCGAATCGCACAGCGGCTGAGCCGCTCACCGGGGCCGCCGCTGCAGGGACCTCCTGATCCGGGGTCGAAGGGAGCGGATGGGCCGTCGGTCGACCGAGGCGTTCGCGGAGATCGTGACCGTGCGGCCCAACCGTTGGCGGAGTGGGGATGCGCGGCACTAGAGTCCGGTGCCGAGGAGACTCGATGCTGAAAACCCTGTTGCTGGGCATGTCGCGGACGCCCGCGGTCAAGAAGGCTGTCGTCGCCTTCCCGCTGACCCGGCGGGTGGTCGAGCGGTTCGTGGCCGGCGAGACCCTGGACGATTGCCTGCGGGCGACCAGGGCGCTGGTAGCCGACGGTTTGTTGGTGAGCATCGACTTTCTCGGTGAGGACACCAAGACCGCAGCGCAGGCCGACCAGGTCACCGACAGTTACGTCGACCTGTTGAACCGCCTCGGCGCCGAAGGACTCACCGACTCGGTCGAGGTCTCGATCAAGCTGTCGGCGCTAGGTTCGCTGCTCAAAGGTGGCTACGAGGTTGCCCTCGACAACGCCCGGGTGATCTGCGCGCAGGCCGAACGGGTCGGCACCACCGTCACGATCGACATGGAGGATCACACCACAGCCGATGCCACCCTGCGCTCGGTGCACACGCTCCGTGAGCAGCACGCCTGGGTGGGCGCGGTGCTGCAATCGATGCTGTATCGAACCACCACCGACTGCGCCAATCTCGACGACGCGGGCAGCCGGGTGCGGTTGTGCAAGGGTGCCTACGCCGAGCCGGCGGACGTCGCCCACAAGGCCAAGAGCGCGGTGGACCGCAACTACCGGCGGTGCGCCAGCATCCTGCTCGAGGGCGATGGCCGGCCGATGTTCGCAACGCACGACGGCGCGATGATCGACCACGTGCTGTCGGAGGCATCACGGCTGGAGCGAAGTATCGACACCTACGAGCTGCAGATGCTGCTCGGCATCCGGGCCGACGAACAGCTCCGGCTGGCCGGCCTGGGGCACGCCGTCCGGGTGTACGTTCCGTTCGGCACCGATTGGTACGCCTATTTCATGCGGCGGCTCGCGGAGCGTCCGGCAAACGTCCTGTTCCTGATCCGGGCGCTGTTCGAACGTCCGCACCACAAGCAGGTTCAGTCCGGCTTCTGACGATTCGTCCGGGGCCGAACGTCCCGTCCGACCGGTTCGATTGCGTACCGTCGGGTCAGCCGACGGAACCGGCCCGCTCGAGCCCGGCGGCCAGATCGGTCAACAGGTCGGCGGCGTCCTCGATGCCCACGCTCAGCCGCAGCATGCCGGGCGTGATGCCCGCCGCCAACTGGACCTCCGGAGGCATCGACGCATGGGTCATGCTGGCCGGATGCGACACCAGGGACTCGGTGCCACCCAGCGACTCCGCCGGGCAGAACAGGGTCAAAGCCTCCATGCAGGCCTTGGCCGCCGGCTCACCGCCGGCCAGTTCGAAGGTGACGATGCCGCCGAACAGCCGCTGCTGGGTGGCGGCGAGCTGGTGACCGGGATGGCTGGCCAGGCTGGGGTGATGCACCACGGTCACTGCCGGGTGCTCGGCCAACAATGCCACGATGGCCAGGGCGTTCGCCTCATGAACCGCGATCCGCGTATGCAGGGTGCGCAACCCACGCAACACCAGATAGCTGTCGAACGCACCGCCGGTGACTCCCAGACAGTTGGCCCACCAGGCCAGGTCCTCGACCTGTGCGTCGGTCGAACAGACCACCGCCCCCGACACCACGTCGCTGTGACCGGACAGGTACTTGGTGGCCGAGTGCACCACCAGATCGGCGCCCAACTCGATCGGACGCTGTCCCAGAGGGGTGCAGAAGGTGTTGTCGACCACCACGATCGCGCCGACCTGATGACCGAGCCGGGCCAGAGTGGCAATGTCGCTGATCCGCAGCAGCGGGTTCGACGGCGACTCGATCCACAGCACGCTCGGACGATGGTCACGGATCGCTTGCGCGGCACCTTCGGCGTCGGTCAGGTCGGCCAGTGCCAACTCGAAATGACCCTTGCCCGCGAGCGCATCGAACAACCGCCACGAGCCGCCGTAGCAGTCGTGCGCGGCCAGCAGCACCTCGCCCGGCTTGAGCAGACCGTGCAGCACCGTTGTCACCGCACCCATGCCGCTGGCGGTCACCACGGCCCCGGCGCCACCCTCGAGGCCCGCGATGGCTCCGGCAAGGGTGCTGCGGGTGGGATTGCCCCGGCGGGCGTAGTCGAACTCCCGCGGCACCCCGAACTCCGCGAAGGTGTACGTGGTGCTGAGGTACACCGGCGGGACGACGGCGCCGTGGGTGAGGTCGGTGTCGATCCCGGCCCGCACTGCGCGGGTGATCGGCGACGGTTCGCTCATCCGCGCTCCTTTCGGCTGGCCAGACAATAGTCGCCCGGACCGGTCGGCCGGGCCCCGTCCGTGGCACGCGTGCCGCGGTTAGCCGCGCACAGTTCATCGAATTGCTTTCCTGACCCCCGCGGAGAAGGTACTTTCCCGTTATGAGGATCGAAGACATCGTCCGAGGCAAAGGTGCCGGAGTCGTCACGATCGGCCCGTCCGCCTCCGTGGAGGATTTGGTTGCCCTGCTGGGCGAGCACAAGATCGGTGCGGTGGTGGTCTCCGAAGACGGAGTGCACATCGCCGGCATCGTCAGCGAGCGCGACGTCGTCCGAGAACTGGGCAAGCGGGGAGCCGCCGTGCTCACCGTTGCGGTGACCGAAATCATGACGTCGAACGTGCACACCTGTGCACTGTCCGACAGTCTCGAAGAGACTGCGCACACCATGACCTACCAGCGCATCCGGCACCTGCCGGTCGTGGTCGATGGCGAACTGCATGGAGTGATCTCCATCGGTGACGTGGTGAAGAACCGGATCGACCAACTGCTGGACGAGCGGAATCACCTGCTCGGCTACCTGCACGCCTGATCCGGTGGCCGAAGCCGCCACGGACCCGCCAGCCGTGGCGGCTGCACGAGCGCTCGGATTGAGCGTGGTGGTGTCTCAGCACGGCCGGGTGAACTCACTGGCGGAGGCTGCCGCTGCCCGAGGAATCGAGCCCCGCGACATCGTCAAGACCATGGTGGTTCGGCGGGGGGCCGACGACTACCTGTTCGTGCTGGTGCCGGGCGATGCCGAGATCGCCTGGCCCAAGCTGCGTGCCCTGCTCGGCGTCTCTCGACTGTCGATGCCGGACGCCGCCACTGCCCAGCAGGTCACCGGGTACCAGCGCGGCACGATCACTCCGTTCGGTGCCAGCACGGCCCTGCCGGTGATCGCTGACGCCGCTCTCACCGGCCGGCTGGTGTCGCTGGGTGCGGGCGCCCACGGGTACGCGATGGCCATCGACGCGGACTCAATGCTGGCTGCCCTGAGCGCCACCGTGGCCGACATCTGTTGACCCACCCACCCGTATGGGTACTTGGGTACGAGGGGTATCGCCCCTAGCCTGGAACAAATCGGGTGCGCCCCGCGCCCGGCAACCGCAGGAGGACTCATGGGTATCGGTGACAAGATCGGCAACAAGGCCGAAGAGCTCGGCGGCAAGGCCAAAGAGGCCGTTGGCGACGCGACCGACAACGAGCGACTGCAGGCCGAAGGTGCAGCCGACCAGGCCAGCGCCAAGACCAAGCAGGCCGGCGAGGCAGTCAAAGATGGAGTGAAGGACGCCGGCGAAGATGCCAAGGCGGCCTGGAACAAGTCCACCAACTGATCAAGCCTCAGCGGCTGATCAAGGACGATGGCGTCACCCGGATAAGGGTGACGCCATCGTCATTTTCAGGGGCCCGAGGTGCAGTTAGGGTGGCGAGCATGGAGCGAGCATTGATCCAGATCGATGGCTACGTCCAGGGCGTTGGCTTCCGTTGGTGGACCCAGACGGTCGCCCGTCAGTTGGGCCTGGTCGGCCACGCCGCGAACCTGCCGGACGGCCGAGTCGAGATCGACGCCCAAGGCTCCAGCGAAGCACTCGGCGCACTCATCCGGCAGCTGATCGAGCAACCCACCCGAGGCGCGCGCCCCGGCCGGGTGACCGATCACACCATCGACTGGATCGATCCGGAGCCCGGCCGGACCGGCTTCAGCGCCCGCTGATCGACCCGATCCGCCCCCGGCAGGATCGCGGGGAGCGTGATCGATACGCACAGAGCGGGCATCGGCCGCCAGCGATCGACGGGTCACGAACCGATGTGTGAGCCCGGTATCGTTCACAGGGAACCCACAGCCAGCTCCAAGCTCGCCCTCACAGGCGGCTGACAGATTGAACACATGACGACCAGCACCCGCGGTGGCAGCAACCCGCTCACCCGTCCCGACGGAACTCCGATCAAGATCCTCACGGTCGACGACGAGTCCAGCCTGACCGAGCTGCTCAGCATGGCCATGCGGTACGAAGGATGGGACGTGTCCACTGCGGGCTCCGGCCTGACCGCGGTCAAGGCGGCCCGCGAGGTGCGACCCGACGCGATCGTGCTGGACATGATGCTCCCCGACTTCGATGGGCTCGAGGTGATGCGCCGGATCCGTGCCGAGCAGCCGGACATACCGGTGATCTTCCTCACCGCGAAGGACGCCCTGGACGACCGGATCGGCGGCCTCACCGCAGGCGGCGACGACTACGTCACCAAGCCGTTCTCCCTGGAGGAACTGATCGCCCGGCTGCGCGGCCTGCTGCGCCGCACCGGAGCGACCACTGCCCGGCCCGGCTCGCAGCTGGTGGTCGGCGACCTGATTCTGGACGAGGATTCGCACGAGGTGACCCGCGGCGGCGAGGAGATCCAACTCACCGCAACCGAGTTCGAACTGCTGCGCTACCTGATGCGCAACCCGCGCCGGGTGTTGAGCAAGCCGCAGATCCTGGACCGGGTCTGGAACTATGACTTCGGCGGACAGGCGAACGTGGTGGAGCTGTACATCTCGTACCTGCGCAAGAAGATCGACGCCAACCGCCCACCGATGATCCACACCCTGCGAGGTTCCGGCTACGTGTTGAAGCCAGCCAGCGAATGACTGTTCCCCCACTCACCCCCACCACCGGATCGGTCAACGTGCCGCCGGTGGTTCGGCCGCTGGCCAAAGGCACCCTGGGCCGCCGGCTGGTGGTTCGGGTCGCCGCACTGGTGGCCTTGGTCGCCCTCGGCCTCAGCGTCGTGGTGGCCTTCGCCGCCTACAACATCCAGACCAACCAGCTGGACGCCAGACTGGATCTCGCCATTTCCAGGGAGACCCGCCGCGGTCCGGGGCCGGACGGCCCGACGCCGGGCGGGCAGGAGATCGGCACCATCATCGCCCAGCAGACCTCGTCGACCATCATGGGCGTGATTCTGCTCGACCGGCCCAGCAACAGCTCCGGGGTGAGCTACACCACCTTGTCGGTGGCGGGGCAGCAACAGTTGGCGGCGCTGCAGCTCAACTCCGGCGACAAGACCACCATTCGTCTCGGCGACTACGGGCTGTACCGGGTGACCGCGCGCAGCGACGGCAGCAATCGGGTGATCGTCGGAATCCCGCTCGCCCAGCTGGGTAGCGCGATGACCTCGCTGATCATCTACGAGGCGGCATTGACCGGGCTGATCATCGTGCTGGCGGTGGTGGTGGCCCGCAGTGTCGTCGTGCACAGTCTCGCTCCTCTCAACCGGCTGGCGACCACAGCCACCACGGTCTCCAACCTGCCGCTGGAGACCGGCGAGGTGGAGGGCATCGTCAGGGTCCGCGAATCCGACACCGACCCTGCCAACGAGGTCGGCCGGGTCGGGCTCGCCTTCAACCACATGCTCGACAACGTGGAGGGCGCGCTGGCCGCCCGACACGCGTCCGAGATCAAGTTGCGGCAGTTCGTCGCGGACGCATCGCACGAACTGCGTAATCCGCTGGCGGCGATCCACGGCTATGCAGAACTGACTCGCCGCGAACGCAACCAGGTCTCTGACACCATGGCGCACGCACTGAGCCGGATCGAGTCGGAGTCGGATCGGATGAGCAGCCTGGTCGAAGACCTGCTGCTGCTGGCCAGGCTGGACTCGGGCCCCGCGCTCGACCTCGCTCCCACCGACCTGACCGAGATCGTGCTCAACGCCACCAGCGACGCCCGGGTGGCCGGCCCCGACCACATCTGGGCGCTGTCGTTGCCAAAGGAGCCGGTGTACGCGATCGGCGATCGCTACCGCCTGCACCAGGTGCTGGCCAACCTGCTGGGTAATGCCCGCACCCACACCCCCGCCGGCACCAGGGTGGAGACCTCGGTGCGGGTCGAGAACGGCCAGGCCCTGATCACGGTCACCGACAACGGGCCCGGCATCGCGCCCGAGTTGCAATCCCAGGTCTTCGAACGGTTCACCCGGGCGGATACCAGCCGGGTCCGCCGGCAGGGTGGGTCGTCCACCGGGCTGGGGCTGGCGATCGTGGCTGCCGTGGTGGCCGGTCATCACGGCCGGGCCAGCGTGGATTCGGAGCCCGGACGGACCGCCTTCACGATCGCGATTCCGCTGGCCGCCGGACCGGCTCACATCTGATCGTCTGAGATCTGCCGGGCAGTGCCGTGAGACCCCGTTTCGCGCAGCCTGTCGGCCAGGTCGCGGGGACGATTTCGAAACTCTTCCGTCCACCGCCCGCAAAGCGCGGGTTGAGGTGCCACTTGAGGGTTGACGCCCACCGAAACCGCTAGCCAGAGCCATTTCGCGAGACCATGGTTCGATGCCGGGTCGAGGGTTCCGGTGGATCATGGTGAGTTCTCGGGTTTGAATGCATGCCCATGACCCCCCCGAGCGTTCGGCTGCGTGCCGCCCTTGCCGTCCTGGCCCTGACCGTGGCCGGGCTGGTCAGCAGCACCGCCGGCGTGACGGACAGCCAGGCGGTCGACACCGACAACTACATCGCCCGCGCCGCGGAGGCCGCGAAGGCGTCCCGGGCGAAGTACGGCGTGCCCCGCGCGGTGACCATCGCCCAGTCGATTCTGGAGTCCGGGTGGGGTCGATCAGGGCTGACCACCAAGTACCACAACTACTTCGGGATCAAGTGCAGTGCGTTGGTCAGCCCGTACCAGAAGGGCTGCGTGGCGCTGAAGTCGTATGAGTACGTGAAGGGCAAGAAGAAGCTGTACGTCAGCCGGTTCCGCGTCTACAGCTCGATGGAGAAGTCATTCCTCGACCACGGCCGGCTGCTCGACTACGCCGATCGCTACAACGCTGCGTTCGCCTTCACCAACAATCCCGATCAGTTCATCCGCGAGGTGCACAAGGCTGGGTATGCCACCGATCCGAACTACTCAAAGTCGGTGATCGCCCTGATGAAGCGGTACAACCTGTACCGGTTCGACACCACCACCCCGGTGCCCAGCATCGATCCCAACGCCGCGCTGATCGCCGGGCTGGCCCCCCTCGCGCAGCGCAACGAGGCGGTCACCGGCGTGCCGTCATCGGTGACCATCGCCCAGGCCCTGTTCCACTCCGGCTCCGGTAGGAGCACCCTGGCCAGCAAGGCCCGAAACTACTTCGGCATGATCTGTGGCACGGTCAAGAGCACCGTGGCCAGTGGCTGCTACACCATGAGCGGCACCAGATACCGCAGCTACGCCTCGATGGCTGACTCGGTCACGGACCAGAGCGTTGTGCTCTCTACCCGGCCGCGGTACGCGAAGGCGATGAAGCTGACCAGCGACCCGAAGGCGTTCCTGACCGCCATCACCAAGGCCGGCTGGTCCTCGAGCAAGACCTACGTGTCGTCGGTGTATGGGCTGATCAGCAAGTACGGGCTGACCAGGTTCGACCTGTTGATCAGCAGCACGGTGTCGTCCGCGAGCCCGGCCGGGACCATCTCGTCCCTGCAGCACCTGCTGGTCGAAAGCGGCCAGAAGGTGAGCATCACGGGACGCTTGGACGCCGCAACGACCGCGGCGGTGAAGGCCTATCAGAAGAAGGCCGGCCTGCCCGCAACGGGTAACGCCGATCCGCTTACCCTGACCACCCTGGCACCCAACCTGAAATCGGGCGCCAAGGGCAGCGCGGTGTCGGCCCTTCAGGTGATGCTCAGGAGCCGTGGTCACGCCGTGGACGCGTCCGGCACCTTTGGCGTGAAGACGGTTGCGGCTGTGAAGGCCGTGCAGAAGAAGTCCGGCCTGGACCAATCGGGAGTCGTCTGGGTGCGTACCTGGGCTGCGCTGCTCGGCTGATTCCGGCGCTATTGCAGCGGGTTCGCGGCGAGCCACTCGGCGACCGCCGCCGGTACGTCGCTCGTCGTGGCTCGCTGCTTGATCCCGATCACGGCGGCGTCGTCCAGTTTGGCGTGCAGTTGCTGGATCACGTCGAGCACCGTGTCGTCGGACGACAGCTCGATCCGTAACAGCGCCACCTGGGGGTCGGGGGTCACCATCGACAACGGATCGGCCACGACGGCAAGATTTTCGACGTTCGGGTCGGTGGCCTCGAACACCCCGATCGCACCGTCCTTGACTTTGGCCAGCCTCGCCGCCGAATCGGCCACGGTTTCCACCGATGGGTTCCAGCGGTAGATCGCGGCCAGCCCGTCCGGGCCGTCGGCGGCCTCTCGCCAGCGGTCCGAGCCGACCACCCGGTCGGTGTCCTTGACCGCGTCGAGCGAGAGCCCGGGCCGGGTCGACACGTACTTCCAGCCACGATCGACCCGGGACGGTTGCAGGACGGCCACTTCGCCGTCGAGTGCCGCGGCCAGGTCGGACACCAGTGCGTCCGGACTGTCGGAGTCGACCTGCAGGCCCTGCGCGGCCGTCCAGGCGAACACCGGGGCGACGTCGACCGCACGGGACGAGATCTGGCTGACCAGCGTGTTCGCGTCGTCCTCGACCTCGACGATCCGGGCAGTCCGGCCCTTGGCGACCAGAGCCTGGGCGTACAACTCGGCCAGCACCTTGGTGGTCTGGTCGCTGGTCGCGCCGATGATCACCGGGGCGACCGCGGCGCTCGGACTCGGCGACGTCGACAACTGGGGAGCTTGCCGGGCGCAGCCGACCAGCACCAACAGGGCGGCGACCAGGGTGGCCAGAAATCGATTCACTCCCCCACTGTGCCATCGCCGGACGGGGCTGCCCGGACGCGCCATGCGCCCTTAGCCGATTGTCGGTGCGGAGCTGAGTGGCAGAGGGGCGACGGTCACGTGGCCGGCCATCTGGTCCTGTACGCGCAGCGGCCCACTGACGCTGCAGCAGAGTCGGTGCGGAGCTCGAGCGGTAGGCAATGTCGAGGCCGGCCTCTGGATCAGTTCGGTCGAGACGCCCCACTGACGACGCCGCGGACAATGGGGCCACCGGCCACGGCCGTGCGTGAGCAAGTGGAGCTGCAGTGCACTGGTTCCTCCGATCGATCGAGCCGACAGACGGCGTTGCGCATCCGAGCTATCTGCCAAGGCTGGCACGCCGCCTGGCCGCACCAAGACCCGGCTCTTTGAATAGAGCCGGGCCTGAGTGGACTTGGTCAGGAGTTGTTCAACGCCGACTGTGCCGCTGCGAGCCGGGCGATCGGCACCCGGAACGGCGAGCAGGACACGTAGGCGAGGCCGACCTTCTGGCAGAACTCGATCGACGACGGGTCGCCGCCATGCTCGCCGCAGATGCCCAGCTTGATGTCGGGATTGGTCTTGCGGCCCAACTCGACGGCGGTCTGCACGAGTTTGCCGACGCCAACCTGGTCGAGCCTGGCGAACGGGTCGTTCTCGTAGATCTTCTTCTCGTAGTAGGCGTCCAGGAACTTGCCAGCATCGTCGCGGCTGAAGCCGAACGTCATCTGGGTCAGGTCGTTGGTGCCGAAGGAGAAGAAGTCGGCCTCCTTGGCGATCTCGTCCGCGGTCAGCGCCGCGCGCGGGATCTCGATCATGGTGCCGACCAGGTACTTCAGGTCGACGCCGGAGGCGGCGATGATCTCGTCGGCGGTGGAGGTGATGATGTTCTTGACGAACGCCAACTCCTTCACCTCACCGACCAGCGGGATCATGATCTCGGGAACAAGCTGCCAGTCGGGGTGGGCCTTCTGCACGTTGATGGCCGCCTCGATGATCGCCCGGGTCTGCATCACGCCGATCTCGGGGTAGGTCACGTCCAGCCGGCAGCCGCGGTGGCCCATCATCGGGTTGAACTCGTGCAGCGACGAGATCACCTCCTTGAGGGCGTCCACCTCGAGGTTCATCTCACCGGCCAGGGCGACGATGTCGTCCTCGTCGTGCGGAAGGAACTCGTGCAACGGCGGGTCGAGCAGCCGGATGGTGACCGGGTAGCCCTCCATCGCCTCGTAGATGCCCTCGAAGTCGCCGCGCTGCATCGGCAGGATCTTGGCCAGCGCTGCCTCGCGCTGCTCGGGGGTCTTGGACACGATCATCTCGCGGATGGCGGCGATCCGCTCCGGCTCGAAGAACATGTGCTCGGTGCGGCAGAGCCCAATGCCCTCGGCCCCGAACTCGCGGGCCTGGGCCGCATCGGCCGGCGTGTCGGCGTTGGTCCGCACCTTCATCGTGCGCACCTCGTCCGCCCACCCCATGATGCGGCCGAAGTAGCCGCTGATCTCCGCCGGCACGGTCTTGATCTGCTCGCCGTAAACGTTGCCGGTCGAGCCGTCCAGTGAGATCCAGTCACCCTCGTGGTAGGTCTTGCCGTTCAAGCTGAAGCTCTTGCCGTCGCGGGCGAAGCTGATGTCGCCCAACCCGCAGACACAACAGGTGCCCATGCCACGAGCGACAACGGCGGCATGCGAGGTCATGCCACCGCGGGCGGTCAGGATGCCCTTGGCGTGGTGCATGCCCTCGATGTCTTCCGGGGTGGTTTCGAGCCGGACGAGCACGACCGCCTCGCCCCGCTTACCGGCAGCGGCCGCGTCCTCGGCGGTGAAGGTGACCTTGCCACAGGCGGCACCGGGCGAGGCGGGCAGGCCCTTGCCGATCGGGGTGGCGCCACTGAGGTCGTCGGCGTCGAACTGCGGGTGCAGCAGGGCGTCGATCTGCTTGGGGTCGATCATCTTGACGGCCTGGTCGCTGGTGATCTGTCCTTCGTCCACCAGATCGCAGGCGATCTTGAAGGCGGCCGCTGCGGTGCGCTTGCCGTTGCGGGTCTGAAGCATGAAGAGCTTGCCCTCTTCGATGGTGAACTCCATGTCCTGCATGTCGTGGTAGTGGTTCTCCAACCGGTCGACGATGGCCTGGAACTGGTCGTACACCTCGGGGTTCAGATCCTTGAGTTGGTCGATCGTCAGCGGGGTGCGGATGCCGGCCACCACGTCCTCGCCCTGCGCGTTCATCAGGAACTCGCCGTACAGCCCGGAGTCCCCGGTGGCCGGGTTGCGCGAGAACGCCACCCCGGTGCCCGAGGTGTCGCCCAGGTTGCCGAAAACCATCGACTGGACGCTGACCGCGGTGCCCCAGTCGGACGGAATGTCGTTGAGTCGCCGGTAGTAGACGGCGCGCGGGTTGTCCCACGACCGGAACACGGCCTTGATCGCGCCGAACAACTGCTCGATCGGGTCGGACGGGAAGTCGCTGCCGATCTTGTTCCGGTACTCGGCCTTGAACTGGCCGGCCAGCTCCTTGAGGTCGTCCGCGGTGAGTTGCAGGTCGTCCTTCACGCCGCGAGTGTGCTTCATCTCATCGATGAGTTCCTCGAAGTACGCCTTGCCGACCTCCATCACCACATCGGAGTACATCTGGATGAAGCGACGGTAGGAGTCGTAGACGAACCGTGGGTTGCCGGTCTTGGCGGCGAAGGCCTCGACGACGTCCTCGTTGAGGCCCAGGTTGAGGATGGTGTCCATCATGCCCGGCATGGAGGCACGCGATCCGGACCGGACCGAGACCAGCAGCGGGTTCTCGAGATCGCCGAACTTCTTGCCGGTCATCTTTTCGAGCGTTCCGATGTAGCCGACGATCTCCGCACGGATTTCGTCGCTGATCGTTTCACCGTCGGCGTAGTAGCGGGTGCAGGCTTCGGTGCTGATGCAGAAGCCCTCCGGTACGGGCATTCCCAGCCCGGTCATTTCGGCCAGGTTCGCGCCTTTGCCGCCGAGGAGGTTCCGCATCGAACCGTCTGCCTCGCTGAACTCGTAGACATACTTGTGACTCATCGTGACCTGGCATCTCCTTCGATGGGGCTCCATGAGCGCGATCAGACACCGGTGGTCGACGTCGACCGCGAGGCGCCGTTGGAGCAGTGCGGCACCCGGGCTTTTCGTCGGTCACTCTAGCCGCTCGGCGCCCTCCTCGGTGAGCAACCTGTGGTCGTCTCGCAGGCCGTGCCGATGGTGCGAGAGGATCGCCCGCTGTCACCCCGGATGTGGTTACCTGGCCAGATGGAAACGACGGCGGACGATGGTCTACGGCTCGATCCGATCACCGACCTGCTGCTCCGCGAAGCCACCGACCTGACCTCACCGGTGGCGGTGCTGGACGATCTCGACGGCGCACTCACCACGGCGCTGTTGGACGGGGGGCATCGGCCGCGGGTCTGGTGCGACGACCTCAGGGACGAGGAGTCCGCGCTGCTCGCCTCCGTGGATCGGCGAGACGGCGCGGAGATCGCCCGAACTCCGGAGGAGGCCGTGACAGGCGCCCGGCTGGTGCTGTGGCGACTGCCGAAGGCGGTGGGAGCCGTGGAGGAGTACGCCGGGCTGATTGCCCGGCACTCGGCCCCGGCCGTCCGGGTGGTCGCGGCGGGCCGCGACAAGCACCTCAGCCGGGGTATGAACGAGGCCCTGGCCAGGCATTTCACCGATGTTCGGGCCAGCCTGGGGCACCGCAAGGCCCGCGCCCTGCTCGCCGAGGGCCCGAACCCCGGGCCAATCGCTTGGCCGCGCACGGGCCACCTGGCGCCCTTCGATCTGGATCTGGCCGCCCACGGTGCCACCTTCAGCACCTTCCGGCTGGATCACGGCACCGCGCTGCTGGCGTCCGTGTTCGAGCAGTGGCCGGACGCCGAGCACGCGATCGACCTCGGTTGCGGCAGCGGCGTGTTGGCCGCACTGCTGGCCCGAACTGGCCGGCGGGTGACGGCGATCGACGTCACCTGGAGCGGCTGCGACGCGACCCGGTTGACCGCCGAGGCCAACGGGCTGCAGATCGAGGTGCTGCGCCGGGACGGGCTGGCGGGCTGGTCCGATCCCGTCGGACTGATCGTGATGAATCCGCCCTTCCACGTCGGCTCCGCCAAGGACACCGAGCCGACCAGGGCGCTGATCGATCAGGCCGCGGCGGCCCTGACCGAGGACGGTGAGCTCTGGTGCGTGTACAACTCGCACCTGCCCTACCTGCACTGGCTCAATCGCGCGGTCGGCCCAACCAGGATCGTGACCCGGGACCGCGGCTACCTGGTCACCCGTTCGGTCCGTCGTCCGAACGCCCCGGACGACCGCCGATAGGCTGGCGCGCGCTCGGGTGTGCCACGTTGACACCCCAAGCCTCCAAGCAGACGATGGATCCCGGCGCGATGAAAGGGACGGCGTGCACAACGAACCCGATGGTGTGCACGCGTTCACACTGAACAACTGCGAACTCGGGGTCGCCACCGCCGCCACCCAGATCGAGGGCGGTGACGCCAGCACCAACTGGCACCGCTGGGCCGAGCAGCCCGGACGGATCAAGGATGGATCCAACCCACGCCGAGCGTGCGACCACTGGAACCGGGTCGGCCAAGACATCGCATTACTCAAGGAACTCAACGTCCAGCACTACCGGATGGGACTGGAATGGGCGCGGATCGAGCCCCGTCCGGGCGAGTTCGACACTGCCGCCATCGAGCACTATCGCGACGAGCTCGGCCAGCTGCGCGACGCCGGAATCACTCCCCTGGTCACCCTGCACCACTTCAACAACCCGGTCTGGTTCGAGGAGAGCGGCGGCTTTCTGAACCGCGAGGCGACCGGAGTGTTCCAGCGCTACACCCAGCGGATCGTCGGTGCACTTGGCGATCTGGCTTCGGAATGGATCACCATCAACGAACCCAACATCTACGCCACCCACGCCTACTACTTCGGCCTTTGGCCGCCCGGCGTCCAGTCCCTGAGCACGCTGATCGAGGTGTACACCTCGCTGGCCGCGGCGCACATCGACGCCTACCGGCTGATCCATGAGCTGCAGCCGGACGCCCGGGTCGGGGTTGCCCAGCACCTGCGGGTGTTCCGGCCACGGATCGCCTGGCACCCCGGCCATTGGGCGTCGGCACAGATGATGGAGTGGCTGTTCCAGCGGGTGATCACCAAGGCCATGTGCAAGGGCCGGTTCCTGGCCCCGCTGCGGCAGCCGCCCGGTGTCCATCCGGGCATCTACTACGATTTTCACGGCATCAACTACTACTCGCGCAGCACCGTCAGCCGGCTGGACGACGGGGTCGGCGCCGACGTGGCGATCAACGATCTGGGCTGGGAGATCTACCCCAAGGGCCTGATCGAGGTGGCCACATGGCTGCACGAGGCGCATCCGGGCCCGCTCTACGTGACGGAGAACGGCACCGCCAACGGCGACGACGGCTTTCGCAGCCGGTTCATCCACGAGCATCTGGCCGAGATCGCCGCGTCCGATCTTCCGATCGAGCGGTACTACCACTGGAGCTTCATCGACAACTGGGAGTGGCTCGAGGGCGAGTCCGCACGGTTCGGGCTGATCCGGCTGGACTATCCCACCCAGGAGCGGACGATGCGCGAGTCGGGCCGGTTCTTCGCCGAGATCGCCGCCACCCGCGGAGTGACCGAGCCGATGTACCAGCGTTACGTCGCCCACCAGATCTACAGCCGCAACGCGGTCACCCCCTGAGCAACGCGTTCATCGGGGAGCCTCATCGCACAGCCACCTCAGGGAGCCGAACGTCATCCCGGCTAACACCCGATCTTCTCCTGCAGCCGGCTCCAGCGCATCGCGCGGCCGCTACTGATGTCCCCCCGTAGCCCGAGCGTTTCGGCCGGAACAGCGCAGCGCTATGGGCGTCTGACTCGTCCGGACCTACCCTGAGCCCATGAAGGCCGACGAAGGCTCACCGGACGCACTGTTCGCCCGCAACCGCTGGACGTTCAGCATCGGCACCCTGGGCCGCGACATGGTCTACGCCCTGGTCAGCCTGTACCTGATCGTCTATCTCACCGAGGTGCTGGACGCGTCCGACTTCTTCGTCTGGTGGGCGGGCTGGATGTTGTTGGGCGCGCGGCTTTTCGACGCGGTGATGGACATCGTGATGGGTTCGGTGGTCGACAACACTCGTGGCCGCTGGGGGCACTACAAGCCCTGGATCCTGGCCGGCGCCGTCGCTTCGTCGGTCTGCACCCTGCTGCTGTTCACCGATCTGCAGCTACCCGACGGTGCCTACGTCGCGGTCTTCGCCCTGCTCTACCTGCTCTGGGGCCTGACCTGGACGATGAACGACATTCCGTACTGGTCGCTGCTGCCCGCCCTGACCCTCGACCAGCAGCAGCGCGAGCGGATCGGCGCACTGGCCAAGATCTTCAGCACCATCGGCCTGTTCACCGTGGTGGTGGCGATCATTCCGGTGACCAAGGCGCTCGGCGACAACACCCGGGCCTGGCTGCTGTTCACCGCCGGTGTGATCGTGATCATGCTGGCCGGCCAGGTGGTGACGCTGGTCGGGGTGAGAGAGCCGCAGCTCGCCGTGGAGCAGCCCAAGGTCACCCTGCGTGGGTTGTCGAAGGTGGTCACCGGCAACGACCAGCTGCTCTGGACGGCGATCTCGATGGTGCTGTTCATGACCGGCTACATCACCACCACATCGTTCGGCGTCTACTTCTTCAAGTACGCCTACCGCGATGAGGGCATGTACACCCCGTTCGGCGCCGTGCTCGGCGTCGCCCAGCTGACCGGCTTCCTGGTCTTTCCGCTGTTCCGCAAGCGGTTCAGCCGGCGCACCCTCTACACCGCGGCCACGGCCACCATCGTGGCCGGCTACGTGTTGTTCTTCTTCGCCCCGATGAACATGATCTGGATCGGCATCGCCGGGCTGATGATCTTCTCCGGCCAGGCCTTCGTGGTGTTGCTGATGCTGGTCTTCATCACCGACTGCATCGAATACGGGCATTGGAAGCTCGGCAATCGCAATGCGGCGGTCACCTTCGCGTTGCAGCCATTCATCAACAAGGTCGGCGCCGCTCTGGCCACCCAGATCGTCAGCGTGGTGGTGATCGTGTCGGGCATCAACTCGGCCGCAACCCCCGATGACGTCTCCGCGGCGGGCCTGCTGACCATGCGGATGGCGATGCTGGTGCTGCCGCTGATCCTGATCGTGGCCGGCTACCTGATCTATCGCGCCAAGTACCGGATCGACGAGGCGTTCTACGCGACTATCGTCGCGCGACCTGAAAGATCGCGGCCAGCTGACCACCGATCAGGGCATCGGCACCAGAGTCGGAGTGAGGGCCAGCGGAGAACAGCGAGGCGATTCACCCACCGTCTTGAGGGGGCAATCCTCCTCGCTATTTCGATCGCGCGCCCGGGCCGCCGGTCAGGGGGCCAGCAGCGAGGCCAGGTAGTCGCCGTAGCCAGACTTCGCCAGGGCGCCGGCACGCTCGGCCAGCCCTTCGTCGGACAGGAAGCCCTGCCGCCAGGCGGCCTCCTCGGGGCACCCGACCTGAAGCCCCTGCCGGGCCTGGATGGTGCGGACGAAGTTGCTGGCGTCGTTCAGGGAGTCGAAGGTGCCGGTGTCCAGCCAGGCGGTGCCGCGGGGCAGGATCGACACCTGCAGCCGGCGGTCCTCCAGGTAGACCCGGTTGACGTCGGTGATCTCGTACTCGCCGCGCGCGGAGGGGGGCAGCTCGCGGGCGATCTCGACCACGTCCGAGCCGTAGAAGTACAGGCCTGGCACGGCGTAGTGCGACTTCGGCTGGGCCGGCTTCTCCTCGATCGAGACCGCCAGCCCGCTGGCGTCCAACTCGACCACGCCGTAAGCGGTCGGGTCGGCCACCCAGTAGCCGAAGATCACCCCGCCGTCGATGTCGCTGAACCGCTGCAGCTGGCTGCCCAGGCCCTGGCCGTAGAAGATGTTGTCGCCGAGCACCAGGCAGCACGCCTCGCCACCGAGAAAGTCGGCGCCGATGGTGAACGCCTGCGCCAGGCCCTTCGGCTCGGGCTGGACGGCGTAGGTGATCGAGATGCCGAACTGGGAGCCGTCGCCGAGCAGTCGCTGGAACGCCTCCTGCTCGTGCGGGGTGTTGATCACCAGCACCTCGGAGACGCCGGCGAAGATCAGCGTCGACAGCGGGTAGTAGATCATCGGCTTGTCGTAGACCGGCACCAACTGCTTGCTGCTGCCCATGGTGATCGGATGAAGCCGGGTGCCCGAGCCGCCCGCAAGAATGATGCCGCGCATACGGCGAATACTTCCACGAAGCCGGTGAGCGCGAAAATGCCCGTCCGTGGAACCCAATAGGATCACCCTCATGTCTTCGCTTCTCGTCACCGGTGGAGCCGGGTTCATCGGCAGCAATTTCGTCCGGCAGGTTCTGGCCGAAACCGATCACAGCGTCACGGTGCTGGACGCCCTGACCTACGCCGGCAACGCCGCATCGCTGGCGGACCTACCCGCCGACCGGTTCAGGCTGGTGGCGGGATCGGTGTGCGACCCCGCAGTGGTGGACGAACTGGTCGCCGGCCACGACACGACGGTGCATTTCGCCGCCGAGTCGCACAACGACAACTCGCTGAATGACCCGTTCCCGTTCATCCAGACCAATCTGATCGGCACCTACGAACTGCTGCAGGCCGTCCGCAAGCACGAAAAGCGGTACCACCACATCTCCACCGACGAGGTCTACGGCGACCTCGAGTTGGACGATCCGGCCAAGTTCACCGAGAACACGCCGTACAACCCGTCCAGCCCCTACAGCTCCACCAAGGCCGGCTCCGACTTGCTGGTGCGGGCCTGGGTGCGCAGCTTTGGGGTGCAGGCCACGATCAGCAACTGCTCCAACAACTACGGCCCCTACCAGCACGTGGAGAAGTTCATTCCCCGGCAGATCACCAATGTGGTGGACGGAATCCGGCCCAAGCTGTACGGAGCCGGGCAGAACGTCCGCGACTGGATCCATGTGGACGACCACAACTCGGCGGTGCTCGACATCATCGACCGGGGCGTGATCGGCGAGACCTACCTGATCGGAGCGAACGGCGAGATGAACAACAAGTCCGTGATCGAGCTGATCCTGGAACTGATGGGCCAGCCGTCCGATGCCTACGACCACGTCAATGACCGGCCCGGGCATGACATGCGGTACGCGATCGACGCGACCCGGCTGCGCAGCGAGCTGGGTTGGGAGCCGACCTACCGGGACTTCCGCTCCGGACTGGCAGCCACCATCGACTGGTACCGGGCGAACGAAGACTGGTGGCGTCCGATGAAGGCGGCCACCGAGGCCAAGTACGCGAAGACGGGTCAGTAATGGCGCAGCTGACGGTGCGCGAGACCCAGATCGAAGGACTGCTGGTTTTCGAGTTGCCCCTGCACGGCGACGCCCGCGGCTGGTTCAAGGAGAACTGGCAGCGGGCCAAGATGCTCGAACTCGGCCTGCCCGACTTCGGACCGGTGCAGAACAACATGTCCTTCAACGCGACCGCCGGTTCGACCCGCGGGCTGCACGCCGAGCCGTGGGACAAGATGATCTCGCTGGCGCATGGCCGGATCTTCGGCGCCTGGGTCGACCTGCGCCCGGGTGCGGGCTTCGGCACCGTGTTCACCCACGAAATGGGTCCGGAGACCGCGGTATTCGTGCCCCGCGGGGTGGCCAACGGCTACCAGGCGCTGGCCGCCTGACACGGTGTACTCCTATCTGGTCAACGAGCACTGGAGCCCGGACGCCCGCGACTCCTACACCTACCTGAACCTGGCCGACCCGACCGTGGCGATCCAGTGGCCGATCGAACTGTCCGCAGCGGAGATCTCCGCCGCCGACGCCGCTCACCCACAGTTGGCCGAAGTCACCCCGATGCCCGCCAAGCGCACCGTCGTGGTGGGCGCCAAGGGGCAACTCGGCCGGGCGCTGATGGCCCTGCTGCCGGACGCCCTCGGCCTCGACCTGCCCGAGTTCGACCTGCGTGATCCGGCCGCCATCGCGGCCGTGCCGTGGGGCCAGGTCGGCACCATCATCAACGCCGCCGCCTACACCGCGGTCGACGCCGCCGAGACCCTCGAAGGCCGCCGGGCCTGCTGGGACGTCAATGTCACCTGCCTGAGCCGACTGGTCGAGGTGGCCCGCCAGCACCGGGTCCCGCTGGTTCACGTGTCGACCGACTACGTCTTCGACGGCACCGCCGAGACCCACACCGAGGACGAGGCGTTCAGCCCGCTCGGCGTCTACGGGCAGACCAAGGCGGCCGGCGACATCCTGGTTGCCACTCTGCCGGGACACTGATCGTCCGGACCAGCTGGGTGATCGGCGACGGCAACAACTTCGTCCGCACCATGGCCACGCTGGCCGACAAGGGTGTCAAGCCGAGCGTCGTCGGCGACCAGTTCGGCCGGCTCACCTTCACCGCCGACCTGGCCGCCGGCATCGTCCACCTGATCGACACGAAGGCACCGTCCGGCACCTACAACCTGACCAACACCGGCCCCACCCAGAGCTGGGCCGACATCGCCAAGCGCGTGTTCGAACTCCGCGGACGCGCCGCCGAGGACGTCACCGAGGTGACCACGGCGGACTACTTCGCGGGCAAGCTGATGTCGCCACGTCCGGTGAACAGCACGTTGGCGCTGAACAAGCTGGCCGGCGCCGGCTTCGAGCCGGTCAGCGCCGACGACCGGCTGCGGCGCTACGTCACCGACTGACCGCGATCGTCGGTCGAGCTTGTCGCCCGTCCAACGTGTCGCCGGTCGAGCTTGTCGAGACCATCCACCGGCAAGGATTCGACCCGCTCAAGCATCGGCGCGGGTGCCGCCGGAGGGCTTGCCGAGACCGGCCACGGTGCCCCGACCAGCTTCGCTACCGTGGCTGGCATGGACGTGAACGCGGCACTGGCGGACGTCGGGGTACGGATTCCCGACGTGCTGCTTCCGAGCACCGACCTGTACGCCTGGGCCGTGGTGGCCTGCGACCAGTTCACCAGCCAACCCGAGTACTGGCAGCAGGTGGACGACGTCGCCGGACATCAGCCGTCCACGCTGCGGCTGATCTTTCCCGAGGCCCTTCTCGACGAACCCGACCCGGACGACCGGATCGCCGCCATCAACGCCACGATGACGGGGTACCTCAGTGGCGGGTTGTTCCGGGAGCAGCCGGCCACCATGGTGCTGGTTCGGCGCGAGACCCGGCACGGCAGTCGTCCGTTGGGGGCTGATGGTGGCCCTCGATCTGGAGCGGTATTCGTGGGAGAAGGACTCCCGCACCCTGATCCGGGCCACCGAGGGCACCATCCTCGACCGGTTGCCGCCGCGGGTGTCGATCCGGCGCGACGCCGAGTTGGAACTGCCCCACATCATGGTGCTGATCAGCGACGCCGAACGAGTCGTGATCGAGCCGCTCGCCGCGGCGACCGACCGGCTCACGCCGCTGTACGAGACCGACCTGATGCTCGGTGGCGGGCACGTGAGCGGGTGGGCGGTCGACACGGAAACGGATCTGGCGGCGGTGGCCGAGGCGCTCGACCGGCTGCGAGGCGGCACTCGACCCGGCCAACCCCCTGCTGTTCGCCATGGGTGACGGCAATCACAGCTTCGCCACCGCCAAGAGCATCTGGATGGACGTCCGCGAGGAACTGCCGACCGAACAGTGGGACGGTCACCCGGCCCGCTACTGCCTGGTCGAGCTGGAGAACATCTACGACCCGGGCCTGCGGTTCGAGCCCATCCATCGGGTGCTGTTCGGCACCGACCTGGCTGCCTTCGAGGCGGCGCTCGCCGAGCACTGCGCGGCGATCCAGCGGATCGAGGCCGACGATCCGGCAGCGGCACTCGCGGCCATCGAGCAGCCCGGCGAGCAATCCTTTGCCGTGATCGACGCCGATTCGGTGGCCGTCTATCGACTGTCGGGGCCGCACGCCGGCATCGCCGCCGGCACCGTGCAGCGCACCATCGACACGTTGACCGCCGCAAGCGCCTCCACCACGGTGGACTACATCCATGGCGCCGACGTTGCCGAGGAATTAGGGCGAATTGCCGGAAACGTCGGACTGTTGCTGCCACCGGTCGACAAGGACGCATTCTTCGCCTCCATTGCTGCCGACGGAGCACTGCCGAGGAAAGACATTCTCTCTGGGTGAGCCGCAGGACAAGCGGTATTACCTGGAAGCCCGAAGAATTAAGATCGATAACTAGCGTCACTATGTTCAGTGATCCGCCGAGTGGGCGCTGCACGACGCTTTGACATAAGGTGCTCGGCGCCGCAGACTGGTGCGCAAACCTGCGGCTAGGAGACACCCCCATGAACAGCCTACGGCGCGCCCTCGTGCTCTTTACCGGCTTGGCTCTCACGGCCGGCCTCGGCGTCGCCGGATCGGTCAAGGCCGACGCTCTGAGCAACGTCGATTGCGCCGCATTGATGATGCCGATCTATCAGGCGATCAATCCGAGAACCGGCGCGGCACTGCTCAGTCCCAGTTCGAGCGAAGCCAGGAATGCCTCCCAGTTCGGTTATTCGGATTATCAGGGAGAAGCGTTCAACGCGTCCCGGTATCAGACCCCCTCGATGATCGGTGTGCACCGACTGGCGGCCAACGGTGACTTCGCCTTCGAATCGGACGCCTCGCGGATCGCCGCGATGGTGAACAGCGGGTACAGCGATCAGGGCGTCAGCTTCTACGCGTCCACCGCCAGCGACTGGTGCACCCAGGCCGTCCGAGTGGCCCAGAAGGGCTCCGCGCACCGGTACGTGGCGGGCGATGCGCAGGCGAGGGAGCTGGCGGCAGCTGGTTGGACCACCGGTTCGGTGGTCTACCACGTGGCCGCCCCACCGGTGAAGTACGGCGCTCCCACCCAGGTTGCCAAAGGACCGCAGACCGACGCGTCCACGACGGACAAGAAGTTCACTTTTGCGGTGATTCCCGATACCCAGCCCGAGATCTGGAAGAGCAGCGATCCGCGATTCGCCCATCGGTCCGACTGGCTGGTGGCCAACAAGAGCAAGTACGACATCCGTTGGGCGATCCAGACCGGCGACCTGGTGGACTGGGACGACGCCACCCATTCGCATTACCAGAATGCCACGGTCGGACTGGCTCCCCTGGCCGGCAAGATCCCGTTCTTCCTGAACATCGGCAATCACGACAGCGCGGCGACCTGCTACGGCGGTTCGGCCTGCGACGGACGCTTCGTGCCCCAGATGGCGCGAATGACCCGCACCTTCAACCAGTACTTCTCGGTCGAGGACTATGGCGCACCGACCGGCAGTTTCGAGCCCGGCAAGGTCGACAACACCTATGCGCGGTTCAAGGCCGGCAATCGTTGGTGGATGATCATCAACCTCGAGCTGTGGCCGCGCAAGGAGGTCGTTGAGTGGGCCCGCGCAACTGGTTGCCCGGCATTCCGGCCACAACGTGATTCTCGCGACCCACTCGTTCCTGGGGTCCAACGGCTCGATCAGCACGTCGGCCTCCTACGGCAGCACGTCACCGCGCTACCTCTACGACACGATCATCAAGAAGTACAAGAACGTGAAGTTCGTGCTGTCCGGTCACACCGGCAGTGCCCGCACCGAGGTGCTGAAGGGAGCGAGCGGCAACAAGGTCTACGCGTTCCTGACCACCTACCACTCCAAGACCACCAACCCGGTGCGGCTGGTCGAAGTGGACTTCAGCAAGAACCAGATGCGCACGTGGGTGGAGGCGCCATGGACCAAGTCTCGCTTGCTGAACCCGGTTACCTACACTAAGTTCGGCTACGTCTGAGAGGCCGAACCCCGCCTACACCGGCTGCGACACATGAACCTGAAACTTAGCTGAGATTTCACATCTTCTCTTAGGTTAGCTAGGCTGCCCCCGTTCTGCCCTAAAAAACGACCTGGGGGTTGTCTCCACATGAAACGTCTTACCCGCGCACTGACCCTGGCCACGGCCATCCCGCTCGCCCTCGCTGGGCTGGGGGTGTCCACGGCCAGCGCGATCACCGACGACTGCACCGAGTTCACCCTTCCCGTCAGCCGGCTGGTGAACACCAAGTCCGACGCCTCACTGCTCAGCCAATTCACCGACGAGTTGACCGCCGCCCTCGGCTTCGGCTTCAGCCTCAACGACGGCGTCAAGCTGACGGTCTCTCCGTCCGCCGGTGACGACCTGGTGGCCGTCTGGCGGGTCTACAACCCGTCCACCTTCGACTTCAGCTGGGCGTCCGAGGGTGCCGACCTGGACGCTATGAAGGCCGCGGGTTACACCGCACAGTTCCGCCAGTTCTACGCCTCGACGGTCAACAACGACTGCGTCTCCACGGCCTATCGGCTGAAGAACGGCAACGGCAAGACCCGGATCGCCGTCGGCTCCCCCGATCGCGACGAGCTGACCGCCGACGGCTGGACGGTCGCCAGCAGCGGCATCTTCTACGCCGTTCCTGGTGGCACCACGCCGACTCCCGCTCCTCCGACGGACCCGGATCCTGATCCGGTTCCGGAACCGCCCAGCCCGACCGATGACGAGTTCACCGTCGCAGTCGTTCCCGACACCCAGCAGGAGACCTGGAGCGACACCGACACCCGGTTGAAGAACCGGTCGCAGTGGTTGGTCGACAACGCCTCCACCCTGAACCTCAAGTTCGCCACCCACGCCGGCGACGTGGTCGACTGGGGCAACGTGGCGCCGGCGCAGTTCACCCGGGTCAAGAACGGTTACCTGCCGCTGAACGGCAAAATCCCCTACTCGCTGACGGTCGGCAACCACGACACGGCGGCGGTCTGCACAGGTGGCTCCGCCTGTCCGGGCGCCAACACCAACGTGACGGTTCGCGACACCACCGCCTTCAACAATGCGTTCACCGAGTCGTTGTTCACCAACCTCAAGGGTGAGTACGAGGCCGGCAAGGTCGACAACAGCTACCACACCTTCAGCGCCGGCGGCCAGAACTGGATGGTGCTCAACCTCGAGCTCTGGGCCCGCCAGGGTGCGATCGACTGGGCAAAGAGCGTGGTGGCCGCTCATCCGAGCTACAACGTGATCGTCGCCACCCACTCCTATCTGAACTCGGACGGATCGATCAGCACGAGCAACGGCGGCTACGGGGCAACCTCGCCGAAGTACCTGTTCGACAGCCTGATCAAGGTCTACCCGAACATCAAGATGGTGATGTCCGGTCACGTCGGCGGAGCCGCCAGCCGGGTTGACACCGGCAACAACGGCAACAAGATCCTCAGCCTGTTGCAGTGCTTCCACAGCCGCACCACCAACCCGGTCCGGCTGCTGAAGATCAGCGTCTCGAAGGGCACCGTGAAGAGCTCGGTATACGCGCCGTACACCAAGGAGACCCTGGTGGCCGAGACCACCACGGCTGGCATCGACTTCACCCGGTGATGAGCGCCTGAGGGCAGACCTGCTGGTCGGCTATCATTCCTGGTTGGGGGCGTCTCCACTGTTCCCAACCAGGGATGACCGTCCCCAACCAGGGATCATGAAAGGCACCCCCAAGGGACACACATGGACGAAGTCGAACACCGGCGAAGCGATCTGCTGCGACTGCTGCTCAAGCGCTGGTGGGTACTGGTGCTGGGCGTGGTGGTCGGCGGACTGCTCGGCTTCGCCGCCCTTCAGGTGATCCAGCCCACCTACTCGACCACTGCCACGCAGCTGATCAAGGGCGTGCCCGGCGCGGGCACCGGCGCCAACTATCTGGCCGCACAGTTCGCCGTGGCGCGGGCCAAGTCGTACCCGGCGTTCATCTACAGCTCGCGTGGTGCTGGACGCCGTGCGCTCCGATCTGGGCCCGCAGTACACCGACGCCCGGCTGCGCGAGCAGTTGTCGGCGAGCAATCCCACCGACACCCCGCTGGTCCAGGTGACGCGCGACCGGACGCCACTGCCAAAGAGGCCCAGGACCTGGCCAACTCGGCGTCGCGGCACCTGGCCCGGTTCATCACCCAGATCGAAACCGTGGACGGCTCCACCCCGGTGATCGTCGAGACCGCCGTTCAGGCGGGCCTGCCCAGCCAGCCGTCCGAGCCCCAACCCGGCCTGCTGATCGCCCTCGGCATGACCGGCGGCTTCGCCGTGGCGGTCATCGTGGTGCTCGGGCTCGGGCTATCGCAGTCGACGACGCCTCAAGGCTGCCGAGGAGCCGACCGGATCTGCGGGACCACGCGCCCGCGGCCGAGACCAGATCGGCGAGCGCGCCGCGCCGGACAGTTGGTCGGCATCGGTCGACCGACGCGCCCCGCTCCGGCGACTCGCGAGCTTGGCTCAGCCGGCACGCGCAGTGCTGACTCCTGAAGCTCGCTAGGCCACGCGCTGACCCAGCGTCCCACCCGCTGGAAACTTAAGATTCGCTTGAGTTTGCCTCAGCTTATTCTCATGCTTTAGGCTGTAGTTGTTAGTACAAATATATAGAGATTGAGCGTTCTCAGCATCCGCTTGGGACCGCTCCGGCTGGTCTGGGGGGACGGCCTACCTCGACTGTCACCTAGGAGACGTTTCGTCGTGCGTTCGCTCATCAGGGCCGCCCTTGCCCTGGCCCTCACCATCCCCCTCATCCTGTTGATGCCCGCGACGCCCGGCCCACGCCGACGCCGTCACCTCGATGGACGATCCGCTGTACCAGCGGGTCAACCCCACCACCAACGTGAACCTGGTCACCCCGTGGTCGCGACGAGGCCAGCACCGCCGCCAGCCAGTACGGCTACTCCACCAATCTCGGCACCCCGTTCAAGGCGTCCAGCACCGCCGAGAGCGGCCTCACCGCCGTGCACCGGCTGTGGAACGCCACCACCATCGACTTCATCGACGCGCTCCAGGGCTCCGCCGCCTTCACCAAGGCCAAGTCGGCCGGCTACGTCGACCAGGGCGTGCGCTACTACGCGCTGGCCGCGCGGTCAGCGGCCGAACCGAGCCGGTCAACTCCTACGTGAAGTCCGGCAAGCATCGCCTGGCCACCGCCGCCACCGGTGCGTCCCTGGTGGGCTCCGGCTGGAGCCTGGACGGGGTCGCGTTCTACATGCCGTCGACCACGCACCACGCCCACGCCGACCCCCACCCCGACGCCCACGCCCACCCCGACGCCCACGCCTCCCACGCCCACCTCGCAGCGCCGGGTCGGTCGCCGTCGGGTACCGCGAGTACGCCGTTCCGGCCAACGCCATCTACGTGTCCACCAGCGGCAACGACAGCAACGCCGGCACCGCTTCGGCGCCGGTGCGGACGATCAACCAGGGCGTCGCCAAGGCGCGCCACCGGCGGCACCGTCGTGGTCCGCGGCGGCACCTACCGCGAGACCGTCACGATCAGCAAGACCGTCACCATGCAGAACTACCCGAAGGAAGCCGTCTGGCTGGACGGCTCGCACGGGCGTCACCGGCTGGGTCGCGGACGGCTCCACCTGGCGCAAGGACGGCTGGACCACCCGCTTCGACCACAGCCCCACCTACACCCAGGGCGCCGCCGGACAGCACCACCCCGTACTGGCAGTTCGTCAACCCGAGCACCTACCCGATGGCCGCCCACCCCGACCAGGTCTTCATCGACGGCGTCGCCGCAGCAGCAGGTCAAGTCGCAGGTCGCTGGTCACCGCCGGCACCTTCTACCTCGACGAGTCGACCTCGAAGCTCTACCTCGGCACGCAACCCCAGCGGCAAGACGGTCGACGCCAGCACCATCATCAAGGCGATGAACGTCCGGGCGCCAACAGTCGTCGTCCGCGGCATCGGCATCCGCCGCTTCGCGCCGTCGGTGTTCCACATGGGTGCGGTCACCATCGAGCAGCCCGGCGTCGCGTTCGAGAACGTGGTGGTCGCCGACTCGGCGACGACCGGCATCAGCGTCCAGCGCGAGAACGTCACGCTCAGCCAAGGTCACCATCGCGGGCTCGGGCATGCTCGGCATCCACGGCCGGCTACGCCGACAACCTGATGATGACCGGGTGCTGCTCGACCAAGAACAACGACGAGCGCTTCAACATCGCCCCGGTGTCCGGCGGCGTCAAGCTCGGCGTCAGACCCGCGGCGTCACCGTGACCGACAGCGAGCTTCTCGGGCAACTACGGCCACGGCTTCTGGGAGGACATGTCGGTCTACAACTCGGTGTTCCGTCAGTCCGACTTCAGCGACAACGCCGGCGACGGCCTGTTCCTGGAGATCTCGGCCAAGGCGATCGTCGGCGACAACACTGTTCGCCGGCAACGAGCGAGTTCGGCATCAAGGTCAACAACACCAGCGACGTGCAAGATCTGGAACAACACCTTCGTCGGCAACGGCCGGCCGCTCAACATCGTCCAGGACAGCCGCCGCAACACCAACCGCGAACGATCCGGCCGTCGACCCGCGGATCGCCTGGCCCGACCCGGCGATGCCCTGGACGCTGGGCCCGGTGACGATCAGCAACAACGTCGTCGGCCAACTCCACCACGTGCCGCCAACTGCCTGCTGTGCGTCGAGGACTACAGCTAGACCAGAGACGCGCGGAGCAGATGGGCATCAGTGCCAACGGCAACGTGTACGGCCGGCCGTCCAGCTCGCCAGCCCACCTGGCTCGTCGGTCTGGTCGCGGGGACGGTGAACCCCAACCCGTACATCTTCACCACGCTGGCCGCCTTCAAGTCGACCACCGGCCAGGAGGCCCGGGGCCGCGAGTACGTCGGCACCAGCATCGTCGACAGCAAGCTGAACCTGGTGTCGTCGGTGAGCTCGGTGGCCGGAGACATCGCCGAAGGCGCTGCCGTCCGACGTCGCCACCGCGATCGGACGCCCGGCCGGAGTCAAGTACCCTCGGCCGGTGGTGACCCTCAGCATGACCGAGCGCTGGACGCTGACCCCTGGGCGGCCGCGGCCGTCACGGCGCAACGATCGACTTCGACCGCCTGCGACGTGGCTGCCGAAGGCGCCCAGGGACGTCGACCAGGAACACCATGAACTGGATCGGAGCCGTCGAACAGGCCGCTCTCCAGGAAGCCGCCGAGGGTGGTGCAGACCGCCAGCCCCAGCCAGACGGCGCCCTTTCGAGCGGGACGAGAAGGCGGCGAAGCCCAACGCGTCAGCACGCCGAGCAGAACCACGACCAGCCGACGCCCAGGTAGCCTCCCTGCACGAGGGCGGAGATCCACGAACTGTCCAGCAACTGGGTGTCCCACCACTGCCCGGGCACGCTGATCTTCTTCTGCGCCAGGCCCTGACCGAACCAGGTCTGCCAGACGTCGCGATTCAGGTTGAAGGCGGCCTGCCAGGCGATCGTGCGATTGCTCAGCGTGGCCACCTGCTCGCCGCCGCCCCGGTTCAGAACCGAACTGAGCACGTCCGTTCCGAGAGCGAGGTAGACCAGCCCGGGCAGGCGAAAGGCGAGCAGCACGAAGGTTCGGGTCCGCAGCGCGGTCGTCCGGAAGACCATGGCCAGGAACGCCAGCACCAGGGCGCCGCAGACCGGTCCGCGAGCCGGTCAGCAGCACGATCACCAGACAGGCCACCGATGGCGAACAGTTCCCAGGCGGAGTCCTGGCCGGCCAGCACCTTGGCCAACAACCAGATGCAGACCACGGCGGTCACGAAGGCCAGGGCGTTCGGATTCAGCGGCGGGAGCACTCCGCCCAGCCGTCCGGAGTAATTGGCCAGGCCGGTCAGGACGGCCAGCACGACACCACCCCGAGCACGTGGACCAGCGAGCGCATCAGCGTAGAGCGGACCGTAGAGCCGCGGCGAGCAGACGAGAGGGACGCGGCCAGAATGCGCAACCCGACACGGCGACCACGGATGCGGCACGCCAGATCCTGGTTGGCCAGGCCGCCGACCACAGTGACGGCCAGGTACGCGAACAGCATCAGCACCGGGGCCGCTGGAACAGGGTGCCGGTGCGGGGTGCGGTAGAAGATCCACCAGGCTCAGCCCGAGCGCGACCAGGCTGATCGCGGCCTTCGCCAGCACCACCGGGTCGGCGCCGCCCTCGTAGAACACGTCGCGTGCGCCACGGAATGGTGGCCGCGAGGAGCAGCGCCCAGACAACATGTGCGGCACTGAGGTCGTCGACTGGCCGGCGGCGGGGTCGGGATCTCCAGTCCGGCTCCGCGTGAGTGCGGGCGCGCGAGGCGACGACGTCCAGATCAGGGCGATGGCGACGCCGACGGCGAAGCCGGCCATGGTGGTCCGCACCGCCACATACATCGACGACCCGGGGCGTGGCCGCCGCTCGGGGCGGCGTGGCCTCGGACGCGACGACGGCATCGACTGTTGGCCGGTTCAACGGCCCCCCGGTCTCCTCGCGTGGTGACCTCCTCCGGTCGGCGCCTCGGCCACCGCATTGGCCAGCAAGGCCGCCTCGGCGGGATCGCCGACTCGAGGCACTGATGCTGGATCAACTGCGAGTCGCGCGGGCGACGTCGCGTCGACCCGGCTCCGCAGACTCCCCGACGGTGAGGTCGAGCCGGCTTCGTCGATGGCGTCCTGCAGCACGGACTGCGCGCTCGGCCAGAGCCGCGTAGGTATGGGTCCGCGAGTTGACGTAGCTGCATGTTGTGTGCTCGGCCGTGTCGGCATCGGGCCCGATCCAGCGCAGCAGCACGGTGGCGGTCGCCACATACGTCTTGGGGGTCGCCAGGGCCAGGGTCGGCGCCGGCCAGCGCGCCCAGCACGGTCGCCAGCACCACGACCAGCCACCGCACCCGGAGCGCCGCGAAAACGCCTCCCAGGGTCACGTCTGCTGGCTCCTTCTCGGCTGGTCCGGCGCTGGGTGCGCTACCGTGCCATGGTAGTCTGCTCAGCACCGAATCTCAGAAGGCTCGCCAGCTGGGCACTCCGAAGCGGTCAGTTGGGTATCGCCGCGTCGCGGCCACGTATTCTTGTTGTAGTCGCCCGCCAGATTGGAGACGCTCACGGATGACTCCGCTGTCGCGCCGAGACCTGATCATCGGCGGGTCAGCCGCGCTCGGGGGCCTCTCATCGGCGGTGCTGGGCTCAATGTGCGCCTGGACGGGGACTGGCACTGCCGCAGCCGAGCCCGAGCGCACCGAGGATCACGTTCGACGCGTGGACGGCGACCGCGCAAGGCCCCGTACTTCATCGGCCACCGCGGACCGGCGGGGTCGTTCCCGAGCACACCATGCCCAGCTACCTGAAGGCGCTCGAATAGGGTGCCGCGTGCATCGAGATCTCCGTGGTGATGAGCTCCGATCGGGTGCTCTACTGCCTGCACGACCTGACCCTGGATCGCACCACGACGATGAACGGCGACGGCGAGCTCCAAGACCGTCGGCGGAACTGGACATGGCCAAGGTCTCCATTCCCCGGCTGGGCCCCCGTTGGGCAGGGGCCGAACATGCCGCCGATGCCGCGACTGGCCGACGTGCTGGACCAAGTCGGGCGGCAAGGCCGTGCTGTGCATCGAGCCCAAGGACGACAGCGCCTATCCGCTGACTGATCGAGATGATCGAGCGAGCAAGCTGGAGACGTCGGTGATGATCAAGCTGGACGCGTCGATCGCCGCGGATCGCGATGGCGAAGAAGCGCGGGCTTTCCGGTCTTCGCCTACCTCGGTAACGCCGAGGTCGCCACCGAGAGCGCGCGTTGTCGCCGCTGGCCAAACGACTGGATCCCAAGCGTGACGCCCTGGTGCTGCCGGCCCGCGACGATCACGACCTGATGCCCGCCAAGTTGTTCCAGACCGCGGTCGGCACCGGGCGTGCCGGTGTGGGTGTTCCCGGTCCACCGCCGCCATGAGGCCAAGTACTTCTCCATGCTCGGTGTGCAGGGCATGGTCGCGCCCTGCATCGGCTACCTGGCCGGCGGCCGTTCCGCCGGCCCGCTCCGACGACTGGGCCAGCCGGCGAACTCGTCACCGGGCGAACTCACCCGAGACCCGTACAGCAACGCGTTCGCCCTCGTCCTGGGTGGACGAGGCGGCGATCACGATCCCGACGCCCGGGACGTCAGGCATTCGTCACCCTCGGCCAGTTCTGCCCGATCGAGGCGCCGCTCCTACCGGATCTCCTTCGACATCAGCTTCGAACCGCTGCCGCGGACACCTGGCAGCACGCCTCGATCGCCTTCGGCCACGCCGACGATCAGTACTACGAGCATCGTCTGGGCGACGCCGACGGCTATCACGCGCTGCTGCGCGCCGACGGCACATGGCCCTCTACGCCCACGTCGAGGGCGACCCCAACGGCCAGGAACTGGCCAAGTCGCAGAGCCAGCACGCCGATGAAGCCCGGCGTCTGGGCGCGCGTGACCCTGGACGTGACCCCCGACGGTTTCCAGTGGGCCCGCGACGACGGCACCACGCTCAGGCCGACGGACAACCGCTTCCGGGGCGGCTACTTCCACATCGGCAGTTCGGCCACCGATGGCGCCCTCAGGCTGCGCAACCTGACCGTCGCCTGAACGTCCTCGAAGCCGCTCGGCCACCCTCGCCAAGTCTGCGCACGTCAGCGGACCCACTCCTGCGGCCGCGCACGGCGATCGGCACCCGGAGCACATGCTCCCGAGCCTGGATTGGGCCCGTTCGATCGATCGATCAGGCGGGTCGACCACGAACTGATGCGAACTTCGCCATCGACCGGGCCGTTGGTGGCCGAGCCGGACAGGTAGCTGTAGACACCCACCGCGCCCGCGGTCTGCAGCCCCGCGGTCGAGTCGGTCGTCGTCACGTCCAGGCGGTCGGCTCGGTGTCACCGGTGCGCCACACCTTGGCCTGCAGCGTGGTGCTGTTGCGCCGGTCGACCTGGAACTTGACCTGCACCGAGTTGTCCGCCGCCAGCGTGCCACCCGACAGGGTGGCGGTGCTGCCGAGAACGGTCGCCGTGCCGCCAACGGTGCGCTGGATCTGCACCGTCACCGCCGTGGCCGTGACCCGGACCACCGCGCGGTAGTCCGAGGTGCCGTTCCGCCGGGCGATGAACGAGGTGTACATCCCGCCGCCGGTGCCGGCCTTGTCGTAGCTGACGCTGGACTGCACCTCGACGTCACGCTGCCGACGACACCGTTCAGGAGGCGCTCGGACCCGACGCCGGTCGCCATCCGTGATCGTGGCGTTGCCACCGGCGACCGCGAAGTTGCTCGCGGTGCCGCTGGTCGTCCAGGCTCCACCGAGATCGGCGGTGCCCCACCCGTTGGCGACCGTGCGGTTGAAGTCGTCCGCAGCGATCTGGGTCGGAGCCGTGACGACGACCGTTTTGGTGATCACGTCGGTGGCACCATCGTTGTCCGTCACCGTCAACTTCACGTCGTAGGAGTTGGCCGCCCCGTAGGTGTGGCTCGGGGTGGCACCGGTGCCGGTGGTGCCGTCACCGAACTTCCACGCGTAGCTGGCGATGGTGCCGTCGGTGTCGGCTGAGGTGCCGGCGTTGAAGGTCACGGCCAGGTTGTTCGCGGTGTTGGTGAACGACGCCGTCGGCTTGACGTTGGCCACCGTGGTGACGTCGTGGGTGACCACGTCGGTTTCGCCACCGTTGTCGGTCACGGTGAGCGACACGTTGAACGTGCCTGCCGTGCCGTAGGTGTGCACCGGGTTGGTGTCGGTGCTGGTCTGGCCGTCACCGAAGTCCCACAGCCGGCTGGCGATGGTGCCGTCCGGATCGCTCGAGCCATTGGAGTTGAACGTCACCTTGAGCTTGGTCACCGTGCTGGTGAACACGGCGTTCGGGTGCTGGTTCGGCGGCATCGTGGTGTCCACGTCCTGGGTCGAGGTGTGCGTGCCACCGCGGTTGTCGGTCACCTTCAACGTCGATCGCGAAATGGTCCGGCCGCCGTGTAGGTGTGATCGGTGGTCGGGCCCGTGGTGGTCTCGGTGTGTCCGTCGCCGAAGTTCCACTCGTAGCTGGCGATGGTGCCGCCGTCGGGATCGGTGGACGCCGAACCGTTGAGCGTCACGTCCAGGTGATCCACGGTCGCGGTGAAGGACGACACCGGGTTGACGTTGGCCGCCTGGACGGTGACCTGCTCGGTCTTGTCCTTGCGGGCACCGTCGTTGTCGACCACGGTCACCTTCACCGTGTAGGTGTGGGCAGTGCGTCACCGGTGTTGTAGCTGTGCGTCGCCACCGGGTTGGTGGTGTTGACCACCGCGGTGCCGTCACCGAAGTCGAACTCGTAGTGGTCGATGGTGCCGTCCGGATCGGAGGAACCGGTGGCGTCGGCGGTCACGTCCAGGTTGGACTTGGTCACCGACAGGGCCGCGACCGGATGCCTGGTTCGGAGCCGGCTGAGCCGCCTGGTAGTGGGCCAGCACCCGTCCCGCGCTGAGCTCGTGGGTGTAGATGGCGACCTCGTCGATGTCGACCGTCGAACCAGGCGTCTGCCGCCCCAGCTGTTGTCGCCACCGACCTGCCAGTACCCCGGGTAGTTCTCGGCCGAGGTCTGCGGGTTGGTGCCGACCAGACTGGCCGTCCACGTACAGCTTCATGCCGTCGGACGACTGGGTCGCCACCACGTGGTGCCAGGCGCCGTCGTTGTAGGTGCCGGCGGTGGTGATCGTGTTCAACTGCACCGGTGTAGGTGCCGAACACCAGCTTGCCGTCGTCCTGCATGTACACGTGCCGGTCGTAGCTGCTGCGACGTGGCCGTCGTGGTTGCGGCCGAAGCCGATGATCTTGCCGCCGGAAGTGGGGTGGTCTTGAACCACGCCTCCTCGGAGTAGACCAGCGGGTTGTTGAACTGATCGTCGGACGCGATGAACTGGCCGTCGGAGCTGATGTTGAACTGCATCGCCGTGTTCGGGTTGTCGATGGCACCGGCAACACCCTTGGTCGGGTTGTTGACGATGGTGCCGTTGCTCAGCCCGCCGCTGACGTCGTTGGCGACGTTTCCGCTGGTCTCGTCCAGACGCCAGTAGATCCGCGGGTTGTCGGCCGAAACGGACGAGCCGTAGTTGTCAGCCGGCCCGGCCGGTGCCGTGACGGTCACCGGGTGGGTGACCTCGCCGCTGGCGCCCTTGTTGTCGGTCACCGTGAGCTTCACCGTGAAGGTGCCGTTCGAGGTGTAGACGTGGGTCGGGTTCTGCTCGGTCGAGGTGCCGCCGTCACCGAAGTCCCAGCTGTACGCCGCGACGGTGCCGTCGGTGTCGGTGCCGGTGCCGCTGAAGGCGACCCGGCGCTGGTTGGCCGACGAGGTGAACGCTGCGGTCGGGGCCTGGTTCAGCACGACCGCCGCCGGCCTGGTAGTGGGCCAGGACGCGGCCCTGCGGCAGCTCGTAGCTGTAGACAGCCGCCTCGTCGATGCTGCCGTCGAAGTAGTTGTCACCGCCCCAGGTGCTGTCGCCACCGACCCGCCAGTAGCCGTCGTAGGCCTGGGACTGGGTCTGCGGAGTTGGTGCCCTGCAGCACCCCGTCCAGGTACAGCTTCATGCCGTTGCCGGACTGGCTGGCCACCACGTGGTGCCACTCGTTGTCGTTGAACGACGGTGGCAGTCTCGATGGTGTTGGCTGAACCCGGTCCACACGCCGAAGACGACGTGGCCGTTGCCGAGCATGTAGACGTGCCGGTCGTAGTTGCTCGACTCGCCGTTCTGCTGGTTGCCGAAGCCGATGATCTTGCCGCCGGAGGTGGTGCTGGTCTTGAACCAGGCCTCGGTGGAGAACACCGTCGGGTTCGAGAACGCGCCATTGGAGTACACCACGTCGTCGCCGCCGTCGAAGGTGGCCGCCGAGTTGCCGGCGACGGCGCCGGCGGCACCGAGGGTGACCCCGCTGCGGTAGGTGCCGTCGTTCAGCGAACGACCCGAGTCGGCGGCGGTGGTGCCGGACGACTCGCCGAGGCGCCAGTACAGGTCGGGATCGTCGTTGTAGACGGCCGCACCGTAGTTGTCGGCGGGAGCCTGCGGGACGACCGAGGTGCGGCCGCTGGCGGTGTACTGGCCGAGGATCGTCGACTGGTCCAGAGCGGTCGGGTAGACCGCCACCTCGTCGATCGAGCCGACGAAGTTGTTGTTGGACGGCGAGGATGCCCAGCCACCGAGGTTGTCGCCCTGCACCCGCCAGTAGCCGAGGTAGTTCTCGCCCTGGGTGGTGTCGGAGCGCCGGGCCACGCGCACGCCGTCGACGTACAGGGCCATGCCCTGGGCGCCCATGGTCGCGGTGATCATGTGCCACTGGTTGTCGTTGTAGGAGCGGCCGCTGGCCACGGTGCGGTTGCTGCCGTCCTGGGCGCGAACGCCGAAGACCAGCTTGCCGGCGTTGGTCATGTAGATGTGCCGGTCGCGGTGACCCGAGTTGCCGGTCTGCATGTCGCTGAAGCCGAAGATCCGGCCACCGTTGGTGGTGCTGGTCTTGACCCAGGCCTGGGTGCTGAAGGTGTCGGGCGCGTACTGGGTGCCCTTGGCGTAGATCCGGCCCCAGGGCTGGTTGGGCTCGGCGGTGCCGAAGGTCATGCCCGCGTCGCCGGTGATGGCGCCGGCCTGGCCGGCGTTCACGTCGTTGTCGGCGACGCCGTCGTTGAAGCCGGCCCGATCGCGGATCGCCATCGGGCGTGCCGGTCCGGGTGTCGTTCAGCGGCCAGTACAGGTTCGCCCCCGCGCCGGTCACGGACTGCGCGTAGGCGTTCGCCGCCGCCACGCTGCCGGGCTGGGTGTAGGACACGTGCTCGAGTTGACGAGGTTGCCGCCCGGGTCGCTGACCGTCAATCCGGTAGCTGTAGGTGGCGCCCGGGGTCACGCCGGTGTCGACGTAGCCCAGCGCGGGCAGCGTCCACCAGTTGCGAGTCGGCGGCCTGGGTGTTGATCAGCGTGCTGTTGCGGTACAGCCGGTAGGTCAGCGTGCGGTCGTCGCGGTCGAAGCGCGGCCGGCCAGGTGATCCGGGCCGACGTGGTGGTCTGCGCGCTGATCTGCGGGCACGAACGTGCCGCCGACGAACAGCGGCCCCTGGGTGCCCGGGGCGACCGGACGCTTGCCGAAGCGGACCAGGCCCTGCTGCGCGGTGCCGTTGACCCGCGGGAACTCGCCGCCGAAGACGATGAAGTCGTCGTTGCCGGTGACCGTCCAGCCGGCCTGGTACTGGCCGGTGTAGTTGCCCATGGCCATCTCCGGCAGCCAGTTGACCATCGCCGGGCCCTGCTTGACGCCGTGCCAGTTCGGGTAGCCGAGGACGTCGTTCAGGATGTCGCCGGTGACGGTGTCGCTCCAGGCCTGGCGCGTGCTGGAACCGCCACGCCGAGTACTGCGGGAAGCCGCCGCCCATGTTGCCGCAGTAGTGCGCGTGGCTCGCGGCGTAGACGGTGCCCTGCGAGACGAACGACGCCGTAGTTGTCGCCGTGGCAGTCGGTCACCCAGTCGGCCGATCCGGTGGACGACGACAGCGGAATCTTGAAGGTGCCCTCCAGGTTGCCGCCCGGGCCGAAGTGCCAGCTGGTGCCGTAGAGGGCGTTGCCCTGCATGCGGATGCTGCCGACGGCGGCGTCGCACCGGCATTGCTGACCTCGGGATGCCAGGCGGTGTCCAGCGCGCCGCTGGTGCCGTCGATCTTGGCCAGGCCGTAGGCGTCCTGGCCGCTGATGGTGGTGAACTGTCCGGCCGGCGTACACGTTCGAGCCGTCCGGGTACGGCCAGGCCCCAGACCGGCCGGTCGGCGATCGGAGCCCAGGGCAGCAGCGCGCCGTCCGAGGCGCGGAAGGCGGCCAGGTTGCTGCGCGGCTGGCCGTTCCGGCGCCGAGGAAGCTGCCGCCGACGTACACGGTGTCGTTCGTGACAGCGACCGAGCGGGCGGCGAGGTTGACGCCGACCGGGTTGAAGGAGGTGATCAGGGCGCCGGTGGCGGTGTTGTAGGCCGGCCACCCGGCGACGGGCCTGGCCGTTCGCGGTGGTGAAGTCACCGACCACGTACACCCGGGACTTGTCCGGAGTCACGGCAACGCCCAGCACCTGGCCATTGAGGTCGGGGGCGAAGCTGGTGTCCATCACGCCGGTGTTGATGTCGAAGGCGAGCAGGTTGTTGCGGACGGTCTCGTTGACCCCCGCCGCAGCACCGGCCGGACGGGCGCGGGTGAACGAGCCACCGGCGTACACCTTGCTGCCGGCGACATCGGTGGACCAGACCACGCCGTTGATCTGGACGGTGGGCAGGCGATCGGCAGTGATCGAGTTGGTCGGTTGCGGCTGGATGGCTGCGGGCGCTGCCTCGGCCCGCGATCCCCCCATCGCCACGCGATAGCGCCAGCGTTGTTGCTGACAGGACTGACACGGCTCGTTTGAGCAGCGTTGGCTTGGGCATAACGTGTTCCCCCTGAACGAAAAAGGCCTAAGCCGGTCAGGAAGAAATGAGCTGAACCGCTCTGGTCGCAGGCCAGCGATGGCCGCACAGATGTGGTCAGAAGTCGTATCCCCCCGAAACGACGGTCGAAGGATATCACGGCGCCAGTGGGGTAATCACAACCGAGTGATCATCCGGTGATCCGTCTCGGCCCGATCCGACGGACCCGAAATGTGATGGGCGGCGGGGTCCGATCGACCCCGCCGCCCAGACCTTTCAAGCCCTTGTCAGGGAGCAGGAACCAGCAGGTTGTCGAACGAGTACACGATCGGCAGGTTGGTGCTGCTGCCGGACACGTAGGTGCTCACCCGACCCCGCCGGCGACCTGCAGGGCCGCAGTGGAATCGGTGCGTGGAAAGGTTCCAGGAGCCCGGCTCGGCGCCGGTTCCCCAGAGCTTGACCTTCAGCGCGGTGGTGCCGGTGCCGGTGACCTGCAGCCGCAGCTTGAGGGTGTCACCGGCGGCGTAGGTCAGCCCCGAGACGGTCTGGTTGCTGAACACCGTCTCGGTGCCGCCAACGGTCTTGAGCAGGTAGACCTGCACCGCCCCGGTGGCCAGCACCCGCACCTTCGCGCTGTAGAACCCGACGCCCGGCACGTTGCGGCCGATCGCGCTGAAGTACTGACCGCCACCGGTGGCCGCCTTGTCCATGCTCACGTCGAAGGACAGGTCGGTCGTTGGTGGTGCTGACCGAGTTGAGCAGCGCGGTGTAGCCGCTGCCGCGCGGTCGCGATGGCGACCTTGCCCTTGCCGTCGGCAACCGAGAACCGGGCGGCGCCGGAGGCGATGGTCCAGGCGCCACCGTTGGTCGGCGGTGCCCCAGCCGGTGCTGACGGTGCGGCCGAAGGTGTCGGCAGCCAGCGGCGGCGGCGTGACCACGGTGACGTCGTGGGTCACCGAGTCCTTCTTGCCGTCGTCGTCGGTGACGGTCAGCTTCACCGTGTAGGTGCCGGCGGCCGCGTAGCTGTGGTTCGGGCTGGCTCCGGTGCCGGTGGCGCCGTCGCCGTACTCCCACGCGTAGTCGGCCACCGTGCCGTCGGAGTCGGTCGAGCCGGATCCGTCGAAGGCCACCTGCAGGAAGGTCTTGGTGCTGGTGAACGCGGCCGTCGGCTTGACGTTCGCCACCACGTCGACGGTCGTGGCTGACGGTGCGCGGTGCCGTTCCGGTCGTCCTTCACGGTCAGCTGCACGGTGTAGGTGCCGGACGCGGCGTAGGTGTGGTTCGGGCTGACGCCGGTGCCGGCATCGCCGTCGCCGAAGTCCCACGCGTAGGACGGCGACCGTGCCGTCGGGATCACTGGACGCCCCGGCGTCGAAGCTCAGCTTCTCGTCGTTGGCGGTCCAGCTGAAGGCCGCGGACGGGAGCTGGTTCGGCGCCAGCACGATGACCGACTTGGTGACGTTCGCGGTGCCGCCCCGGTTGTCGGTGACGGTCAGGGTCACCTGGTAGGTGCCGGCCGCCTCGTAGTTGTGCACCGGGGTCTGCCCGTTGCCCGTGGTGTTGTCACCGAAGTTCCAGGCCCAGGCCTCGATCGTGCCGTCCGGGTCGGACGAACCGGTGCCGTCGAAGGACGCCTCCAGATCGTGGCGTCGTGGTGTCGAACGCCGCGGTCGGCAACTGGTTGACCGGATCCACAGCCACCACCGGGTGGGTGACGGACTTGGTCAGACCGAGGTCGTCGGTCACCGTGAGCGTCACCTGGAAGGTGCCCGCGCTGCGCGTAGGTGTGACCCGCGTTGAGGCCGGTGCCGGACGCGCCGTCACCGAAGTCCCACGCGTAACCGGCCACGCGAGCCGTCGGCGTCGCTCGAACCGCTGGCGTCGAAGGCCACCGCGTGCAGGTTCACCGTCGAGGTGAAGGCGGCGGTGGGCGCCTGGTTGGGCGCCACCGTGACCTGCTGGGTGAGCGTCTTGGTCAGGCCCTGCTCGTCGGTCACCGTCAGGGTGACGTTGTAGGTGCCTGCGGCTGCGTAGCTGTGGCTGGCGGTGGCACCGGTGGCGGTCGCGCCGTCACCGAAGTTCCAGGCCCACTGAGCCACCGGACCGTCGGGATCGCTGGAGGCGGAGCCGTCGACACGACACGTTCAGGTAGGACTTGGTGGCGGTGAACGACGGCCACCGGAGGCCGGTTGGGCGCGGTGCGCCCGGACGCGTTGTAGTGCGCCCGGACGGCGTTCTCGGTCAGCACGGACGGGTAGACGGCGACCTCGTCCAGCGTGCCGGCGAAGTAGTTGCTCAGGTCGTGCTGCCCCAGGTCCGGTCGCCGCCGATCCGCCAGTAGCCGGTGTAGGACTGAGCCGAAGTGGTCGCGTTGGTGCCGACCAGCAGGCCGTCGACGTACAGCTTCATGCCGTCGGCGCCCTGGGTGGCCACCGCGTGGTGCCACTGGTTGTTGTTGTAGGTCAGCGGGGTGACGATGCTCTGCTGGCCGTTGCCGTTGCGACGCCGAAGCTCAGCTTGCCGCCGCTCTGCATGTAGACGTGCCGGTCGTAGCTGCTGCTCAGCCCGCTGGTCGCGTTGCCGAAGCCGATCAGCTTGCCGCCGCGGGTGCTGTTGGTCTTGAACCACACCTCGGCGCTGTACGGACCGGGGGTCGCCCAGCTCTGCTGCGCGACGACCAGGCCGCGAGCTGCCGTCGAAGGTGGCAGCGGTGTCACCGCTGATCGCACCGGCGACGCCACGGGTGATCGAGTTGATGTTGCCGGCGGAGTTGCCGTAGGCGCCCGAACCGGACGAGTCCAGGTAGCTGCCGGTGGTGCTCGCCGAGCCGCCAGAAGATCTCGGGCTGGTCGGCGTTCACGGCAGCCGCGTAGGCGTCGGCCGGCTGCGCCGTCCAGGAGCCGATGCGCCCGCTGGCGGTGTACGTGGGACTGCACCTCGGCGACGGTCAGCGCGCGGTTGGTGACGGCGACCTCGTCGATCGAGCCGGCCAGGCCCTGGTCGCTCGGCTTGTTGGTGAAGCCGTTGGTCTGGTCGGCGCCGATCCGCCAGTAGCCCTCGTAGGTCTTGGCTGCGGTGTAGCGCTGGTCGCGCCCCACCCGGATGCCGTCAACGAACAGCTGCATGCCGTTGCGCGTCGACGGTGCCGGCGACGTGGTGCCACTGGCCGTCGTTGATGCCACTGCGGCTGGTGACGGTGCGCACGGCGGTGTCGTTGATCATGAAGTTCAACTTGCCGGAGTTGTCCAGGTACAGCACCCGGTCGGTGAACGCCTGGACCGAGGTGGCCGCCGGGCTCTGCCCGAAGCCGACGATCCGGCCGCCGCGGGTGCTGGTGGTCTTGACCCATGCCTCCACCGTGAAGCGTGGACGGCGAAGTCTCCGCGTTGGACGTGGTGACCTTGCCGGTCGGCGGTGCCGGTGATGGCAGCGTCGGTCTCGTTCAGCAGGGCGCCGGCCGCAGCCTGGGTCTCGCCGGCGTTGACTCCGTGCACGTCGCCGATGCGACTCCAGCATCAGCGTGCCGGTGGCCGGCTCGCCCAGCCGCCACAGGTGGGCGGCACCCTGGCCGGCCAGCAGGTCGCGGTAGGCCGACGGCGCAGGCGCGGTCACCGTGACGTACGGCGACCAGGCGGAGAACTGGGCGTTGCCGGCGGCGTCGCGGGCCCGGACCTGGTAGCGCACCTGCGAACCGGCGGTCGCGCCGGTGTCGGTGTAGGTGTACAGCGGCAGCTTCCAGAACTCGCTGTCGCTCCGGCTGATGGTGGCGATCTTGGCACCGCTGTTGCGGAAGATGTCGTACTCGATGGTGGCGTCGTCACGGTCCCACATGGCTCCGAAGACCACCTTCACGGTGCCGTTCTCGACCGGGACCGGCACCGGGGTGCTGGTGGTGCCCGCGATCGGCTTGGTGCCGGCCGAGATCGGCTTCTTGGCGAACCGGACCAGGCCCTGCTGGGCCAGGTTGTTCACCTTCGGGAACTCGCCGCCGAGCACGATGTAGTTGCTGTTGCCGCTGATCGACCAGGCCGCCTGGCGAGCGCTGGTGTAGCTGCCGAACTCCAGGTCGGGGTACCAGTGCAACTGCCCGGTGTAGGGCAGGCCGGTGTAGTCCCAGTTGTAGACGTCCTTGCTGGTGATGGTGCCGATCGGCGTCGTCCGCTCGGCGCTGGCCTTCTGCCACCGGGCCCGCGGGCTGGTGTCCGGAAAGCCGCCGGCGATGGTGCAGTCGTGGTCGTGGCTGACCGTGTAGAGCACCCCGCCCATCGGGAAGGTGTCGTAGGTGTCGCCCAGGCAGTCGTTCACCCAGTTGATCGCGCCGGTGCTCGGATTCGCCGAGAAGGTGCCCTCGAACGCGGCGCCCGCGCCGAAGCTGTACCCGGCGCCGTAGATGTTGGTGCCGTCGGTGGACAGGGTGTCGATGGCGCCGTTGGCGCCCGCCGCCCGCAGCCGGGCGTTGGCCGCCCAGGGCAGGTTCGCGCCGGTGGTGGCGTCGATGGCGCCCATTCCGTAGGCGTCGGTTCCGTTGATCGTGGTGAACGAGCCGCCGGCGATCAGCCGGCTTCCGTCGGGCGAGGCGACCATCGTGAACACGTAGCCGCCGTCGCCGACCGGCGCCCACGGCATCAGGTTGCCGTTGGCCGCGTCGTACGCGGCGAACAGCGTGCGGGCCTGCCCGTTGGAGGAGTAGAAGTTGCCGGCCGCGTACACGGTGTTGCCGATCGGTCGCGAGGCCGCGGACCTGACCGTCGGTGCGGGCGTTGAAGCTGTTCAGCTGGCCGGTCGCGGTGTCGAAGGACGCGATGTGTGCGCGGGCGACGCCGTCCACGGCGGTGAAGTCGCCGCCGACGTAGACCCGGCTGCCGTCCTGGCTGGCCCGGATGATCAGGCCCTGACCGTTCAGCGAGTGGCTGAACGGCACCGGATTACCGGTCGTCACATCGAACGCGAAGATGTTCAGTGCGTCGATCTCGAGCGGGCTGCCGACAGCCGCGCCCGGCGGCCGTGCCTTGGTGAAGTCGCCGGTCGCGTAGACGGTGTTTCCGACGGTGACCTGGCTCCACACCACGCCGTTGATCTGCCAGTTGGGCAGGGCCTCGGCGGTGACGGTTGTGGGGTCCCCGGGCATCGGGGCGGCGACGGCCGAGGGCGTGCGCCCGAAGCCGACCAGCCCCGCGGTGGCCACGAGGACACCGGCCAGCACGCCACTGACGTGCTGAATCAGCCGAGAAGAAGGTTTACGCATGGCTCATCCTGAGTTCGTTAGGTGTGGATGCAGCGGAAGTCTTGGACAGGGGCGCCAGCACGAACTGGCGCACCAGGAGGCCACCGAGGAAAAGCCCGGCGGCAAGGACGAATGGGGTCCAGGCGGCACCTACGCCGCCGGCCAGAAGTGCGGTCAGCGCAATCACCGTGACGGTCGCGTCGATCAACCGGCAGGTGAACACTCGACGCTGTCGGCCCCGCACGGCGGCGAGACTGGCGAACGGCTGGAACGATGCGGACGCCATCACGTAGACGACCCAGCCGGCGACGGTGAGACGCTCGATGTTGAAGCTCGGGCCGCTGACCAGATGGCCCAGGTAGGGCGCGGACAGAACGATTGCGGTGCCGACCACGACAGCCCCGGCGATCATCATCAACGATGTCTTCCAGGCCCGCTTGCGAAGCACCGGCAGGCCCAGTGCCGAGTCCCGCACGTAGCTGGACAACAGGTAGCTGCCGAGGCCCTGGACGATCAGCAGCACCGGGGCGACGAAGATCCGGGCGCCCTCGACAAGCCCGAGGGCGACACCGCCGGCGAAGGCGATCACGAGCACCCGGGACAGGGTCAACATCAGTTGCGGTACGGCGACCTGCGCGCCCCGCCAGCCGCCGAAGGCGCCGACGGTCTTGAAGTCGGAGCCCCGCATTGGGCGCCAGACCCGTTCGCTGGCCGGCAACAGGACGATACCGAGCACGATGCCGGCGACCTGTCCGACCAGCAGCGCGGTGAAGAACGCCTCGATGCTGATGCTGCCCGTTGCGACACAGACCCCGATGATGACCAGGGCGGTGACCACCGCCATGGTGTCGACCAGCACCAGCCGCCAGAACTGCATCAGGCCCATGAAGATCCGCCGGACGAGTTCTTCGAACTGGAAGGCCACCAGGGCCCCCGCGAACAGCAGCGCCTGCAGCGGGCGTCAGCACCGTGAAGCCCATGCCCACGCCGGCGATCAGGCCGGTGACGGCACCGAGTAGCAGTGCCCAGGCCTGTAGAGCGCCGCGCACCTTGGCTGCAGAGCGATCCAGGATCACCAGAGAGTCGCCCACCATGCCGCTGGCCAGGGCGGTGGTGAGAACCACCACGCCCAACGACAGGCTGACCAGAGCCAGGCCGACGGGGCCCATGGTCCAGGCGGCCACGATCTGCAGCCCGAAGCTGCCGACCGCCTGCCAGACCTGCGCAACGGCCGCCCCGGCGGCCTTGGAGCGCAGGAGTGAGACGACTGGGTTGGCCATGGTCAGCTCAGCCCGCCGCGGAACACCGCGGAGCTGTGCACCCCGTCGAAGTCGACGACGACGGTCACCTTGGACCGGGAGCTCTTCGGCACGGCGAACGCGTAGCGCGCGTTGGCCGTGCTGCCGGGCTTGAGGTTTCCGGCGAAGTCGGCGACCTTCGCCTCGTCGACGTAGACCGGATTGACCGCTTTGCCGTTCTTGTCCAGCACGGTGACCACGGTGGTGTCGAGGGACAGCGTCTTGTCGCTGCCGTTCCCGATCTGCAGGTCGAGGATCGCGTATGCGCGGCCCGGGAACATGCCAGGGCCTTCGCCCTTCTCCTTGCCGAACTTCACCTCGACGATGCGCAACTGCACTCCGTCGGAATAGCTCACCTTGCCGTCGGTGCCGCTCGGCTTGGCGGTGATCGACGGTGTCGGCCTGACCGGTGCGCTGCACCTTGGGCACCGGCTGGTTCTTGGTGGTGGCGCTGCTGCCGGTCGGCTGTTTGGTGGTCGGCTCGGTACTGGCCGAATCAGTCGGCTGCGCGGACGCGCTGGCACCCGCTGTACCCGCCGTCGACGGCTGTGGCCCCCCGGTGCAACCGCTGAACAGCACCGCAGCAATGGCCGCAGCACCCAATGTACGAATGAAGTTCTCCACAGCGTTCCCCCCCGAGACGCTCGTTACACGAGTGGAGAAAGTGATTTGTGCGGTGATACATCCCCCGACGTCACACCGTGCGAACATGTCGCAGTACTTCCCCCGGGAGAAGCGTAGCGTTTGAGTCGTCACGTGTCACATCGACGCGTTGTTCACCGCGAGTTGGCGAGAGCGGGCAGCGCTGAGAGGGTGACGCGCCGCACGCACAGGTTGCCACAACGGGTTTGTTCGACCAGATCTGTCGCCAGGCTTCGCTGGGGAAGCTGGTGAAGGCGAGGATGTCGGCCCGGGCGGCTTTTCGGTGTTCGGCGACGTTGGGGAGTTTGCCGCCCGCGGCGTCGACGATGCGGTCGAACTGGTCGTTGAAGGCAGTCGTGTCGGGCTGGTCGTAGACCGAATGCAGCAGGGCTTTGACCCACGGCCGGTGCAGTAGGGGGATGGCCGACATCAGGCTTGCCGCGTCGTGTTGTTCGGCGTGCCATCCCGCACAGGGCAGGATCGCTTTCACGCGGCCTTCAGTCGGCGTGGGCATCAGAAGATCACTAAACGGACACTGTGAGGCCGAAGGATCAGGCGGTGACCGTCACCCGTAACTGAGCGACACGCTCACCGCTGAACCCGTAACACCACTCTGCTGGGGCTCCACTGCCACAACGGGCTGAACCGCGATTAAGGCTCCGCCGGGCGTTCCATTCCGCAGTAGCTCAACGCGGCTCACGCGGCATCGGCAGCGCAAACCGTGGCCGCGCGAATACTCCTAGGACTCGCTGGTGTGCTGCAGGAAGTGTGGCGAATGTCGGGCCTGCCGTGCGGGAAGTCTCTGCCGCCATCCTGAACGACCGTGTCTCGGCTGGTTGGCGACCCTGAACTCGGCAGGGTCGCCGACCGACTCCCCGTTGAGCTGCAGGCGCAGACGACCGAAACGCTGGCCTGCTCGATCCCAAACCTCGCTCGTCGTCGATTGAACGCGCCGGCGAATGGGCTGATGCGCCCGGCCGGATGGACTCGAACAACGTAAACGGCCGGTGGGGCGTCGCTCTCGCAACCCCACCGGCCGTTCACGCTTGCGTCACAGGATCTTGACTTCGACTCCGTCGGTTGAGAACACGACCGGGCCGTTGGTGGTCGAGCCCGACAGGTAGTAGTACATCCCGACCGATCCGACGACCTGGAGACCGACCGTCGCGTCGGTGGCCGATCGGGTCCAGGCAGCCGGCTCGGTTCCGCCGAACTTCCAGACCTTCGCCCGCACGGTCGTCGGGCTGGTACCCGTGACCTGGATGCGCACCTCGAGCCGGTCACCCGCCGCGTAGGTGAGCCCGCTGACGACGCCCCCACCGGGCAGCAACGTCTCGGTGCCACCCACGGTCCGGGCAAGCCACAGGTTGACCGACCCGGCCGAGGTGATCTGCACCTTGGCACGGTAGTCGACATTGGCACTGACCCGGCGGCCAATGACGCTGACGTACTGGCCGCCGCCGGTGGGCATCTTGTCACCGGCCACTGAAAGGGTGACGTCGGTTGTGGTGGTCGACACCGACGGCAGGTACGCGGCGTACCCGTTGCCGGCGTTCAGGCTGAGCAGTCCTCGACCCGACGCCACCGACCAGCGGTCTGCCGGCCCGCCGACTGTCCAGGGACCGCCGACATCCGCCGTGCCCCAGCCGTTGGCCACGGTCCGACCGAAGTCGTCCCGCGCGAGGAAGGCCGGTGCCGTCACCGTGACCTGGGCGGTCTCGGTGTCGGTGGCGCCGTCGTTGTCGGTCACCGTGAGGGTCACCGTGTAGGTGCCGGCCACCGCGTACGGTGCGGCGCCGTGGCGCCCGAGCCGTCTGGCTTGCCGTCACCCCAGTTCCACGAGTACGACGCGATGGTGCCGTCGGTGTCGGTGGAGGTGGAGCCGTTGACCGACACCGACAGGTCGTCCTCGGTGTGGGTGAACGCCGCGGTGGGCGCCTGGTTCGGCGGCGGGTCGCTGACCGTGACCTCGTGGGTCTCGGTGTCGGTGGCGCCGTCGTTGTCGGTCACCGTGAGGGTCACCGTGTAGGTGCCGGCCGCCGCGTACGGTGTGGCGCCGTGGCGCCCGAGCCGTCTGGCTTGCCGTCACCCCAGTTCCACGAGTACGACGCGATGGTGCCGTCGGTGTCGGTGGAGGTGGAGCCGTTGACCGACACCGACAGGTCGTCCTCGGTGTGGGTGAACGCCGCGGTGGGCGCCTGGTTCGGCGGCGGGTCGCTGACCGTGACGTGGTGGGTCTCGGTGTCGGTGGCGCCGTCGTTGTCGGTCACCGTGAGGGTCACCGTGTAGGTGCCGGCCGCCGCGTAGGTGTGGCTGGCCGTGGCCGTCGGACCGGTGGTGTCAGCCGTGTCGTCGCCCCAGTTCCACGAGTACGACGCGATGGTGCCGTCGGTGTCGGTGGAGGTGGAGCCGTTGACCGACACCGACAGGTCGTCCTCGGTGTGGGTGAACGCCGCGGTCGGGCGCCTGGTTGGGCACGCTGCCGCCACCCTTGGCGAAATGGTCGGAGATCGTCGCCGGGCTGAGCACCGAGCTGTAGACCGCGGCCTCGTCGATGGTGCCGGCGAGGAACGGGCTGCCGGGACCCCAGTGGTTGTCACCACCGACCCTCCAGTACCCGGCGTAGTCCTGGGCGTCGGTCTGGCCATTGGTGCCCACGAGCGCTCCGTCGAGGTACAGCTTCATGCCCGTCGGTGTTGCTCTGGGTGGCCACGACATGGTGCCACTGGCCGTTGTTGACGGCACTCGGTGTGGTGATCGTGTTGGTGAAGCCGGTCCAGACACCGAAGGTCGAGGGTGCCGTCGTTGTTGAGGTAGATGTGCCGGTCGTAACAGCCGGAGGTCCCGGTCTGCGAGCAGCCGAACCCGATGATCTTGCCGCCCTGGTCGGACGTGGTCTTGAACCACGCCTCGAGGGTGTAGTTGTGCGGGTTGCTGTACTGCGTGTTGGAGGCCACGAACCCGTCGCTGCCGTTGAAGGCGACCGCCTTGTTGGTCGTCCCGTCGAACGCGCCGGCCTGGCCCTGGGTGTAGCCGCCCTGGTAGGTGCCGTTGGACTCGTTCGGACCGGAGTCCCTGGCCGTGCTGGTGGTGTCACCCAGGCGCCAGTACAGGTCCGGGTTCGAGTCCCAGACAGCCTGGCCATAGGCGTCGCTGGGCCGCGTCGGCCAGGTGCCCGTGCGCCCGCTCGTGGTGTAGTGCGACTGGACGGTCGCGACCGAGATGGTCGAGGGGTAGATCGCGACGTCGTCGATGTCGCCGGCGAAGTAGGCGTTGCCACTCCACGGGGAGTCACCACCGACGCGCCAGTACCCCGAGTAGGGCTGGCCGATCGAGGTGCCGCCGTTGCTGCCGACGCGCTTGCCGTCGATGTAGAGCGACAGCCCGGTCGGGCCCATCGTTCCCACCGCCTGGTGCCACTGGCCGTCGTTTAGAGGGCTCGGCGAGGTGGCCGTGTACGAGCCGTTGTTGTAGACCCCGAAGGTGATCCGACCATTGGGCTCCATGTAGATGTGCCGGTCGTAGTTGCTCGACGTGCCGGTGTTGGCGTTGCCGAAACCGACGAGCTTGCCACCGCTGGTCGTCGTGGTGCGGAACCACGTCTCGACGCTGAATACGTCCGGACCCGCGATGGGCGATGGGGTGGCCCCGAAGCCGTCACTGCCGCCGAAGGTCGTGGACTTGTCCGAGTCGCCGATGATCGCACCGTCGGCGCCGCGGGTGTAGCCGCCACTCATCGTCAGGTCGTCGAAGCCGGCCCAGTCGAGGGCCGATGCCCGAGGGCTCCCCGAGTCGCCACAGGTGCTCGGCCCCGTCGCCCCGGACCGCGTCGGCGTAAGCGCTCGTCGACCCCGTACCGATGGTGACGTTGTTGGACACCGGGCTCCAAAGGATGTTGCCGGCGGGGTCGGTGATCCGAACCTGGTACCGGTAGGTGGCCCCGGGGGTCAGATTCTTGTCGATGAACCCCAGCCGTGGCAGCGTCCAGAAGTTCGACTTCGCCGTCTGGCCTGTCTGGACCCAGGTGGTGTTGTTGCGCAGGACGTCGTAGGTGAGCTCCTCGTCGTCCATGTCCCAGGCCGAGCCGAACGAGACCCGGGCCTCACCCGCGGCGAACGAGACCGCCGTGGTCGCCGGAGTCGGGGTGGCGGGGACCGTGCGTGTAGGTAGGTCCGGACGTGTTCGGCGCGCCGGCCCGCGCGCGGAATCGCACGATCCCCTGCTGGGTCACGCCGTTGACTCGAGGGAACTCGCCGCCGTAGACGACCCATTGCCCGTCAGGTGAGGCGTCGACGGCCCATGCCGGCCTGTCCTGAGCTGGTGTAGGAGCCGAACGCGAAGTTCGGGTACCAGTGCAGCAGCTTGGCGTACGGGAGACCGATCAGGCCATACGTGCCGGCCCAGCCGTAGGCGTCGTTCTTCGTGGTGATGTCGGTGGCGTGCGAGTACTGCGCCGCCGGCCTTCTGCCAGCGCACCCGCGGGTTGGTGTCGGGCCAGCCGTCGACGACGGTGCAGTCGTGCTGGTGCGACGCGTTGTAGAGCACGTCGCCGGCCGGCGCGATGTCGTAGGTGTCACCCAAGCAGTCGTTGACCCAGTTGATCTGGCCGGACATGGGGTCGACCGCGAAGGTGCCCTCGTAGGCCGCGCCCGCGCCGAACGCGTAGCTCGTGCCATAGACCTGCGTCGCGTCGGCTTTGATCGACGTGATGGCGCCGTCGGCGCCGGCGGCGCGGATCTTTTCCTGCGCCGGCCACGGGTTGATCGCGCCGGTGGCGGCCATGATCGATCCCATGCCGTAGGCCGGCTGACCGGCTCAGCGTGGTGAACGATCCGGCGGGGATGACGCGGGTCAGGTCGGGCGACATCGTCATCGCCCAGACATAGCCGCCGGCGGCGGCAGGGGCCCAGCTGGACATCGCGCCGGTGCTGACCGAGAAGGCGGCC
>CAVRRM010000008.1:0-221066 GCA_963723605.1 uncultured Actinomycetota bacterium
GGGACGACGGATTGTCGGTGATGTCGACGCTCATCGTGCCGTCGCCGGTGACCGTTGCTTCGCAACAGGAGGACTACCTGGCGATGACGAACTCGCTGCTCAACAGCCAGTTGAAGGCCTGAACACGGCCGACAATCGCGGGGTCGGCTCGGGCCCCGCCGGCTCGCGCCGGGCCGGGGCCCTCGCAAGCAACTGTCCGGAGCGGACGCCTAGCCTTGCTGTCATGCGTCCCACCACCGATCTGCAGCCGCCGGGTCGCCCCGTTCAACGTCCAGGCCGACTTCGTGCCGTCCGGCGACCAACCGGCGGCCATCGACGCGCTGGAACAGCGGATCCCGCCGGTGAGAGTGATGTGGTCGTGCTCGGCGCCACCGGTACCGGCAAGACGGCGACGGTCGCCTGGCTGGCCGAGCGGCTGCAGCGGCCGATGCTGGTGATGCAGCCCAACAAGACCCTGGCCGCGCAGTTCGCCAACGAACTCCGCAACTTCTTTCCCGACAATGCCGTCGAGTACTTCGTCTCCTACTACGACTACTACCAACCCGAGGCCTATGTCCCGCAGACCGACACCTACATCGAGAAGGACTCCTCGCTCAACGAAGAGGTCGAGCGGCTGCGGCACTCGGCCACCGCTCGCTGCTGACCCGGCGCGACGTGATCGTGGTGGCACCGTCTCGGCGATCTATGGCCTGGGCACGCCGCAGGAATACGTCGACCGCATGGTGCGGCTCCGGGTCGGTGAGCGACCGCGACCGCGATCAGTTGCTCCGGCAACTCGTCGACATCCAGTACGCCCGCAACGACCTGGCCGTCACCCGCGGCACCTTCCGGGTCCGGGGCGACACGATCGAGATTTTCCCGATGTACGAAGAGAACGCCGTGCGGATCGAGTTCTTCGGCGACGAGATCGAGGCGTTGTCCAGTTGCACCCGTTGACCGGTGAGGTGCTGTCGATCGACCAGGAGGCGGCCGTTTTCCCCGCCTCGCACTACGTGGCCGGCCCCGAACGCATGGAGCACGCGATCGCGGGCATCGAGGCCGAGCTCGAGACCGGCTGGCCCAGCTCGAAGCGGAGCAGCAACTGCTCGAGGCCCAGCGGCTGCGGCATGCGCACCGGTTACGACATCGAGATGATGCGCGAGATCGGCACCTGCTCCGGCATCGAGAACTACTCCCGTCACATCGACGGACGCGGGCCGGGCAGCGCACCGAACTGCCTGCTGGACTACTTCCCGGCCGACTTCGTGCTGGTGATCGACGAGTCGCACGTCACCGTGCCGCAGATCGGCGGCATGTACGAGGGCGACGCGTCCCGCAAGCGGACCCTGGTCGAGCACGGCTTCCGGCTGCCCAGCGCCATGGACAACCGGCCGCTGACCTTCGAGGAGTTCAGCGATCGGATCGGCCAGACCGTCTACCTGTCGGCCACTCCCGGCCCGTACGAGCTGGCGCGCTCCGGCGCCCCGGTCGAGCTGCTGATCCGGCCCACCGGCCTGGTCGATCCCGAGGTGATCCTGAAGCCGACCAAGGGCCAGATCGACGACCTGATCGGCGAGATCCGGGTGCGGGCCGAGCGCAACGAACGCGTGCTGGTCACCACCCTGACCAAGAAGATGTCCGAAGACCTCACCGACTACCTGATGGAGAACGGCATCCGCGACCAGGTACCTGCACTCCGAGGTCGACACGTTGAAGCGCATCGAGTTGCTTCGCGAGCTGCGCCTGGGCGAGTACGACGTGCTGGTCGGCATCAACCTGCTGCGCGAGGGCCTCGACCTGCCCGAGGTGAGCCTGGTGGCGATCCTCGACGCCGACAAGGAGGGCTTCCTGCGCAGCGAGCGGTCGCTGATCCAGACCATCGGCCGCGCGGCTCGCAACGTCGACGGTCAGGTGCACATGTACGCCGACACGATCACTCCCTCGATGGCAGCTGCGATCGACGAGACCAACCGGCGCCGGGCCAAGCAGGTGGCCTACAACACCGAGCGCGGCATCGACCCACAGCCGCTGCGCAAGAAGATCGCCGACATCACCGACATGCTGGCCCGCGAAGACGCCGACACCGCCGGGCTGATGACCCGCACCGGTGGGCGCCGTCCGGTCTCGCCGGTTCCGCTCGGCAGTCACCAGCCGCGCAACACCGAGGGCATGCCGGCCAGCGATCTGGCCGGCCTGGTTCAGGAGCTGACCACCCAGATGCATGGTGCGGCCGCCGAGCTGCAGTTCGAGTTGGCGGCCAGGTTGCGCGACGAGATCTCCGACCTGAAGAAGATGATCAGGCAAACTCTCGCCGCCACCAAGTAGAGGCCCGTGTCCGAGGGTTTGGCCTGGCCCGTGGGGGATGGGACGATTTCCCTGACGAGGGGAGTACTCCCATTGCGAGGCGTCGTCAGCACGGGCGGTCATCCGCCCCGGTGTCTCGGCTGGCGACAGCGGTAGGAGACCTCAGACACTGGACCTTGAGGAGGCCCTCTCTTGCACGTCACACCAACCGTCTGGACCATCACGATCGTCGCCACGCTGGCACTCCTGGCGTTCGACCTGATCGTGATCGGGCGCAGACCGCACGAGCCTTCGATGCGCGAGTGCCCGATCGCGATCAGCATCTACGTGGCGTTGGCCGTCGCATTCGGCTTCGGGGTGTGGGCGGTGTCGGGTCCCCGGTTCGCCGGCGAGTTCTTCGCCGGCTGGCTGACCGAATACAGCCTGAGTATCGACAACCTGTTCATCTTCGTCATCATCATGAGCAACCTGCGGGTTCCGCGTAAGTATCAGCAGTACGCGTTGATGGTCGGCATCGTGCTGGCCCTGATCTTCCGGGGTATCTTCATCGCCCTTGGCGCGGCCGCGATCGAGCGGTTCTCCTGGATCTTCTTCGTCTTCGGCGCCTTCCTGATCTGGACGGCCTGGAAGTTGTTCATGGACTACCTCCACCCCGAGGACGACGACGAGAAGACCGAGAACTTCGCCATGCGCTGGGTGAAGAAGACCTTCCCCTCCACCGAGGAGTACCACGGCACCAAGCTGACCATCGTCGAGAACGGCAAGCGGCTGATCACGCCGATGCTGTTCGTGATCATTGCCCTGGGCAGCACCGACCTGCTGTTCGCGCTCGACTCCATCCCGGCCATCTACGGGCTGACCCAGGAGCCGTTCCTGGTGTTCACCGCCAATGTCTTCGCCCTGATGGGTTTGCGCCAGCTGTACTTCCTGATCGGTGGGCTGCTGCAGCGCCTGGTCTACCTCTCGGTCGGCCTGTCGTTCATCCTGGCGTTCATCGGGGTGAAGCTGGTGCTGCACGCGATGCACGAGTACCACTTGGACGATCGCTGGGGCTTCAGCGTCGACATTCCGATCTGGCTCTCGTTGATCGTGATCATCGGCACCCTGGTAGTGACTACCGTGGCCAGCCTGATCAAGTCCAAGCGTGACCGGGACCGCGAGCAGGCCCAGTTCGAGCAGCCGCCGCAGTAGCGACTCGGCGACCGTTCACCAGTGCCGGGCGCGCCACTCGTCCAGCTGCGGACGCTCGGCGCCCAGCGTGGTGTCCGCGCCGTGTCCCGGGTGCACGATGGTGTCGTCATCGAACCTCTCGAACAGCTTGGCCGTCACGTCTGCGATCAGGGACTCGAAGTCCTTCGGCCGCCAGGTCTTGCCGACTCCCCCGGGGAACAGGCTGTCCCCGGTGAACAGCCGAGCCGGGCCGTCCTCGGGGGTGTGGGCCAGCGTGATCGAGCCCGGCGTGTGCCCGACCAGTCCGATCACCGCCAGGCTGACCGGCCCGAGTTGGATCGCGTCCCCGTCCCAGACCTCGCGGCAGGTGACGCCGGTGGCCTCGGTGACCGCTGCCGCATCGGGCGAGCCGGCATAGGCCGGGGCACCGGTCGCGGCCACGACGGCGGCCAGGGCCTGTAGGTGGTCGGCGTGCCGGTGGGTGGTCACCACGGCCACCAGGTTCAGCCCGTCCAGCTGGCTGAGCAGTGCGTCCGGTTCGGCGGCGGCGTCGATCAGCAGCGCGTCGTCACCGTGGGTGAGCAGGTAGGCGTTGTTGTCCATCGGGCCGACCGACGTCTTGGTCAGCCGCACCCCGTTTCCGATCAGCATGGCTTCATGATCGCAGGGGGAGGGTGAGACCGTCCGCACCCTGAACGTCGTCCGCTGCGGTGGTCCGGCCCATCAACCAGCTCCACAGCTGCGCGTCCGTGCCCGTGACCGTGCGGCGCTCGGCTCCGCTGCCCAACTGGGCGAGCAACCCTGAACTGCTCTGCAGCTCCATGGCTGGCAGGTCGGGGTCGCCGGCATGCCACAGCAGCGCCCACTGCAGCAGCCAGCGAGCCGGGCCCTGGTGCAGCCAATCGATGTCGAAGCCGCAATCCAGGTCCAGGTGATGGACGACGACCTCGGACAGCCGGGCCAGCGGAATGTGCGCCAGGGTCAGCTTGCGGCCGAGTAGGTCGATCGGTGTGGCCCAGTCCTCCACCCCCTCCATCGCCCGTTCCAGCCGGCCCGCCGAGGTGTCCAGGCAGATCTGCAGCTCCAGGCCGGTCAGGCTGGAACCCGCCTCGATGGCGTTACGGCGAAGGTCTGGTGAGGGGTACAGGGCGACGTCGCGACCCTGCGTTGCGGCCTCCACCGCGCCGCTCAGCGCGTCCGCGTTGGCCGCCAGGTGCGCAGCCAGGTTGGCCCGGGACCACCCGGGCAGCCGGCTGGCGCCGTTCCAGTCGGCGTCGGTGATGCCGATGGTGTCGCCGAGCAGTCGCTGGGTGGCCTCCTGAACCCGCTTCCGGAGCGTCTCCAGCGGTGCTGAGAACGTCTGCTCGGTCATGATGGCCACCCTAAGGGGTGCCGCAGGAAGGTGCCCAGCCGACCCGGCGCGGGATCTGTCGTGACCAGGACATAACATGATCGCCGTGAATGAACGGCTGATCGTCAGAGGTGCACGCGAGCACAACCTGCGCAATGTGAGCCTCGACCTGCCGCGCGATGCCCTGATCGTCTTCACCGGCCTGTCGGGCTCGGGCAAGTCGTCCCTGGCCTTCGACACCATCTTCGCCGAAGGCCAGCGTCGCTACGTCGAGTCGCTGTCGGCCTACGCTCGGCAGTTCCTCGGCCAGATGGACAAGCCCGATGTCGACTTCATCGAGGGCCTGTCGCCGGCGGTGTCCATCGACCAGAAGTCGACCAGCCGAAACCCCCGTTCCACGGTCGGCACCATCACCGAGATCTACGACTACCTGCGGCTGCTGTACGCCCGGGCCGGCCGCGCACACTGCCCGATCTGCGGTGAGCCGATCGCTCGGCAGAGCCCCCAGCAGATCGTCGACCGGTTGCTCACCCTGCCGGAAGGCACCCGGTTCCAGGTGCTGGCGCCGGTCGTCCGGGGGCGCAAGGGGGAGTACCAGGACCTGTTCCGCCAACTGGCCACCCAGGGGCTCAGCCGGGTCCGGGTCGACGGTGAGATCCATCAGCTCACCGAGCCGCCCACTCTCGACAAGCAGAAGAAGCACAACATCGAGGTGGTGGTCGACCGGTTGGCGGCGAAGGCCTCCGCCAAGCGCCGGCTGACCGACTCGGTCGAGACTGCGCTGGGGCTTGCGTCCGGCGTGCTCGCGATCGACTTCGTCGACCTGCCCGCCGAAGACCCGGGCCGCGAGCGAAGATACTCCGAGAAGCTCGCCTGCCCCAACGAGCACGACATCTCGATCGAAGAGCTGGAGCCGAGGCAGTTCTCGTTCAACGGGCCCTGGGGCGCCTGCCCGGCCTGTTCGGGCCTGGGCACCACCAGCGAGGTCGATGTCGAGCTGATCGTTCCCGACACCGGCAAGAGCCTCGCCGACGGCGCGGTCTCGTGCTGGACATCGGTGTATGTCTCCGGGTACTTCCAGACCCTGTTCAAGGCGCTGGCCGACAAGTACGACTTCAAGCTGACCACCCCCTGGCGCGACCTTCCCGAGCGGGTGCGCAGCGTCGTGCTGTCCGGGCAGCGGGAGCAGTTGCAGGTGCACACCCGCTCGAGGCACGGCCGCGAGCACTCGTTCAAGGCCAAGTTCGAGGGCGCCGTGCCCTACATCAAGCGTCGCTACAACGAGGCCGAGTCCGAGAACTCGCGCGAGCGGTTCGCGGGCTACATGCGCGAGGTGCCCTGCCCGACCTGCAAGGGGGCCAGGCTCAAGCCGTCCTCGTTGGCGGTGACGGTCAGCGGACGCAACATCGCCGAGGTCTCCAGCATGTCGATCGTCGCGGTGGCCACCTTCATGCGCTCATTGGAGTTGACCGAGCGCGAGGGCAAGATCGCCGAACGGGTGGTCAAAGAGATCAACGAGCGGTTGCGCTTCCTGCTCGACGTCGGCCTCGACTACCTCACCCTGTCCCGCTCGGCCGGCAGCCTGTCCGGCGGTGAGGCGCAACGGATCCGGCTGGCCACCCAGATCGGGTCCGGCCTGGTCGGCGTGCTGTACGTGTTGGACGAGCCGTCCATCGGCCTGCACCAGCGCGACAATCGGCGGTTGATCGACACCCTGGTCAGGCTGCGCGACCTGGGCAACACGCTGATCGTCGTGGAGCACGATGAAGACACCATCCGCACCGCCGACTGGGCCGTCGACATCGGCCCCGGCGCGGGCGAGCACGGCGGCCACGTGGTGGTCTCGGGCACGGTCGCCGAGCTGTTGTCCCATCCTGACTCGCTGACCGGGGCGTACCTGTCCGGCCGGCGCAGCATTCCGATGCCGGTCGAGCGGCGACCGGCAACCGGACGGGCGATCACCGTGCACGGCGCCCATGAGAACAACCTGCGCGACATCACGGTCAACTTTCCGCTCGGCCAGTTCGTCGCCATCACCGGGGTGTCAGGTTCGGGCAAGTCGTCCCTGGTCAACGGCATTCTCTACACCGCCCTGGCCAAGCATCTGTACAGCGCGCGGGCGGTACCCGGCCGACACCGGTCGATCACCGGCGTCGAGCACATCGACAAGGCGATTCACGTCGACCAGTCGCCGATCGGCCGTACCCCCCGGTCCAACCCGGCCACCTACACCGGGGTCTTCGACAACGTCCGCAAGCTGTTCGCCGACACTCCCGAGGCCAAGGTCCGCGGCTACCAGCCGGGCCGGTTCTCGTTCAACGTCAAGGGTGGCCGCTGCGAGAACTGCGCCGGCGACGGCACGATCAAGATCGAGATGAACTTCCTGCCCGATGTGTACGTGCCCTGCGAGGTGTGTCACGGCGCCAGATACAACCGCGAGACGCTGGAGGTGCACTTCAAAGGCAGGACCATCGCCGAGGTGCTGGACATGCCGATCGAAGAGGCGGTGGAGTTCTTCGCCGCCATTCCGGCCATCGCCCGGCACCTGCGCACCCTGGTCGACGTCGGCCTCGGTTACGTGCGGCTCGGCCAGCCGGCCACCACGCTGTCCGGCGGCGAGGCGCAGCGGGTCAAGCTGGCGTCCGAACTGCAGAAGCGCTCAACCGGCCGCACCATGTACGTGCTGGACGAGCCAACCACCGGCCTGCACTTCGAAGACATCCGCAAGCTGCTTGGCGTGTTGGGCCGGCTGGTCGACGCCGGCAACACCGTCGTGGTCATCGAACACAACCTGGACGTGATCAAGACCGCCGACTGGGTGATCGACATGGGTCCCGAAGGTGGCTCGAGGGGCGGCATGGTGATCGCCGAGGGCACCCCCGAGCAGATCGTGGCGACTCCCGAGTCCTACACTGGCGAGTTCCTTCGCCCGGTGCTCGAGGGCACCGCGGTGCCGGTCGCCGCGGTGCCGGAACCGCTGGTCGAGGCGCCGGCGCCGCTTCAACGCCGGCGCCGGGCGAGTTGAGCGTCGGGGGGTGTGATGGCTAACCCCGAGAGCTACCGTCCAGCCACCGGAACCATCCCGACCGAGCCGGGGGTGTACCGGTTCAGCGACTCCACCGGCAGGGTGATCTACGTCGGCAAGGCGGTCAACCTGCGGCAGCGGCTGACCTCCTATTTCGCCGACCCGGCACTGCTGCACTTCCGTACCCGCACAATGGTCCGCACGGCGGCCAAGGTCGAGTGGACGGTGGTCCGCAACGAGCTCGAGGCCCTCCAACTCGAGTACACCTGGATCAAGCAGCACGACCCGCGGTTCAACGTGAAATACCGCGACGACAAGTCCTACCCATGGATGGCGGTGACCTGGTCCGAGGAGTACCCGCGGGTCTTCGTCGGCCGTGGCGCCAAGCGAAAGGGCACCCGCTACTTCGGCCCCTACGCGCACGCCTGGGCGATCCGCGAAACGCTCGACCCGCTGCTGCGGGCGTTTCCGATGCGGTCCTGCACCAATGGGGTGTTTCGCAACGCAGCCGCATCCGGACGGCCCTGCCTGCTGGGCTACATCGGCAAGTGTGCGGCCCCCTGCGTCGGACGGATCGGTCCCGACGAGCACCGCCAGCTCGCCCAGGACGTCTGCGACTTCCTGGCCGGCCGCACCAACAGCCTGCTGAAGCGCCTGGACCGGCAGATGCAGGACGCCGCCGACAACCTCGAGTTCGAGAAGGCGGCGGTGTTGCGTGACCAACTGCATGCCCTGCGGCAGGCCACCGACTCCAACACGATCGTGCTGGGCGATGGCACCGATGCAGACGTGATCGCGCTGGCTGAAGACCCGCTCGAGGTAGCCGTCCAGATCTTCCACGTGCGCGACGGACGGGTCCGTGGCCAGCGGGCCTGGGTCGCCGACCGCACCGACGACACCGACACGGGCGGGCTGATCGAGTCGTTCCTGCTGCAGCTGTACGCCGATGTCGACGGCACCGAGGTGCCGCCCGAGATCCTGGTGCCGGTGGTGCCGGCCACCGCGGAGCTGATCGCCGAACTGCTCACCGAGTCGCGCGGGGCTCGGGTGGTCGTCCGCACGCCCCGCCGCGGTGACAAGAAGAGCTTGATGGAGACCGTTGCCCGCAACGCCGGCGAGGCGTTGGCCCTGCACAAGACCCGGCGGGCCAGTGACCTGTCCACCCGCAACCGCGCCCTGGAGGAGATCCAGCAGGCGCTGGCTCTCCCGACCGTGCCGTTGCGCATCGAGTGCTACGACATCTCGCACCTGCAGGGCACCGAGATCGTGGCGTCCATGGTGGTATTCGAAGACGGCTTGTCCCGCAAGAGCGACTATCGCCGGTTCGTGATTCGCGGCATCGACGGCTCCAACGACGTAGCGGCAATCCACGAGGTGATCACCCGACGGTTTCGCCGGCTGCTCGACGAGCGCAGCCCGACCGACGGTGAGGCCGGCCCGATGCTGATCGACCCGACCACCGGCGCGGCCCGCAAGTTCGCCTATGCGCCGGGTCTGGTGGTGGTCGACGGCGGCGCACCCCAGGTGGCCGCCGCCGCCGACGCGCTGGCCCAACTCGGCATCACCGACGTGCCGGTGATCGGCCTGGCGAAGCGGCTGGAGGAGGTCTGGCTGCCGGGGGAGGAGTTTCCACTGATCCTGCCGCGCACCAGCGAGGGCCTCTACCTGTTGCAGCGGGTCCGCGACGAGGCCCACCGGTTCGCGATCACCTTCCACCGGGGCCGGCGCAGCGCGACCATGGTCGAGTCGCTGCTGGACGGTGTCCCCGGCCTCGGCGAGGTGCGGCGCAAGACCCTGCTGAAGCACTTCGGTTCGTTGAAGAAGCTCCGGGCCGCGACCCCGGACGAACTTGCCCAGGTGCCGGGAATCGGGCCCCGGTTGGCGACCGTGATCGTCGAGGCGCTGGCGGCGCCCACGGCCGAGGCGGTGAACCTGACCACCGGCGAGGTGCTGGACGGGGCACCATAATGTCCCCATGAGCACGCCCGCCTCCGCGCTGCGCTTCGTCATCGTCACCGGCATGTCCGGTGCCGGCCGCCGCACCGCCTGCCACACCTTGGAGGACCTGGGCTGGTACGTGGTCGACAACCTGCCTCCCCAATTGCTGCCGGAACTGGCCCAGATCGCGCGGGAACGTGACTTTGCTCGGGTGGCGGTGGGGCTGGACGTCCGCACCCGGTCCGCGTTCCAGCAGATTCCGGCCGCGTTCGACACCCTTGGCCGAGATGGTGTGGCGCCGCTGATCCTCTTCCTGGACGCCGACGACGACGCGATCGTCCGCCGTCAGGAGTCGGTCCGCCGGCCGCTGCCGCTGCAGGGCGAGGGCCGATTGCTGGACGCCGCCGGGCGGGAGCGCCGGCTGCTGGCCACCCTGCGGGCATCCGCCGATCTGGTCATCGACACCTCGAACCTGAACGTGCACCAGCTGTCCGATCGGGTGGCCCACGTGTTCGGTGGCGACGACGACCCCGACATCCAGTTCACCCTGCTGTCGTTCGGGTTCAAGAACGGCCTGCCGATCGATGCCGACATGGTCTTCGACGTCCGGTTCCTGCCCAATCCGCACTGGGTGCCCGACCTGCGGCCGCAGACCGGCCTCTCCCAAGCGGTGTCCGGCTACGTGCTCAGCCGTCCGGGCGCGACAGACTTTCTCGACCACGCCATCGGGCTGCTGACCGCGGTCAAGCCGGGCTACGTGCGCGAGGGCAAGCGGCTGGCCACGATCGCCATCGGGTGCACCGGCGGCAAGCACCGCAGTACCGCGATCGCCGTCGAGTTGGCCAAGCGGCTGGCCGAGGCCGGCATCACCACCCAGGTGCTGCACCGCGATCTGGGTAAGGAGTGAGCCCGCGGCGACGCGCCCCGGCGGTAGTCGCGTTCGGGGGCGGACACGGTCTGTATGCGGCCCTGAGTGCACTGCGCCACGTCACCACCCGGCTGACCGCGGTGGTCACCGTGGCCGACGATGGCGGATCGTCGGGTCGCCTGCGCGACGAGTTCGACATTCTGCCGCCGGGCGACCTGCGGATGGCGCTGGCCGCCCTGTGCGGCGACGACGAGGTCGGCCAGACCTGGGCGGACGTGCTGCAGTCGCGGTTCGGAGGCACCGGCACCCTGGCCGGGCATGCCATCGGCAACCTACTGATCGCCGGCCTGTGGCAACGGCTGCCCGACCCGGTCGCCGGCCTCGACATGGTGGGGGAGCTGCTCCGCACCCGCGGCCGGGTGCTGCCGATGGCCGCGGTGCCGCTGGCCATCGAAGCGGACGTGTTCGGCTCCGATCCCGACCATCCCGACGACCTCGCCGTGCTGCGCGGCCAGGCCACGGTGGCGAAGACCCGCGGCGAGGTCCGGGCGGTCCGGCTGGTGCCGGCGGACCCACCGGCCCGCCCCGAGGCGGTGGCCAGCGTGCTGGCCGCCGACCATCTGGTGCTCGGCCCCGGTTCGTGGTTCACCTCCGTGGTGCCGCACCTGCTGGTGCCCGACCTGGCGGACGCCATCGTGACCACCTCCGCCCAGCGGATCCTGACCATGAACATGGTGCCTGCCGACGAGACCCACGGATTCCCGGCGTCCCGGCACCTGGAGGTGCTCGCCGAGCATTGCCCCCGATTGCGACTGGACGTGGTGGTGGTGGATCAGAGCTTCGCGGTGGACGATCCGCCCCTGAAGAGCTTCGCCCGTTCGCTGGGTGCCCGGTTGGTAGTGGACAATGTCCGGATGCGTGATGGAACGCCCCGGCACGATCCTCATCGGCTGGCAGCCGTCTACGCCGAACTCTTCAACCGTTAGGTCTCGGCTCAGCAATGACCCTTCTCGGCAGTAAGGAATACCCATGGCGATGACCCAGCAGGTCAAGGCTGAGCTGGCCACGGTGGCAGTGACCAAGCCCGCCTGCCGCCGCGCCGAGGTGGCCGCCACCCTGCGCTTCGCCGGCGGCCTGCACCTGGCCGGCGGCCGGATCGTGGTCGAGGCCGAGCTGGATACCGGGGCGGCTGCACGCCGGCTGCGCACCGCGATAGCCGACCTGTTCGGCTTCACCTCCGAGTTCGTGGTGGTCACCTCGTCGGGCCTGCGTCGCGGCACCCGCTACATCGTCCGGCTGATTCGTGACGGCGAGTCGTTGGCCCGGCAGACCGGACTGATCGACAACCGGGGGCGTCCGGTGCGCGGGCTGCCGTCCGGCATCGTCAGCGGCGGCCTGGACGTCGCGGTGGCCGCCTGGCGGGGAGCCTTCCTGGCCCACGGCTCGCTGACCGAGCCCGGTCGCTCGATGGCCCTGGAGATCACCTGCCCCGGCTCGGAGGCGGCGTTGGCACTGGTCGGTGCCGCGCGCCGGCTGGGCATTTCGGCCAAGGCCCGCGAGGTGCGCGGTGTCGATCGGGTGGTGATCCGCGACGGCGACGCGATCGCGGCGATGCTGACCCGGCTCGGCGCCCACGAATCGATGCTGGCCTGGGAGGAGCGCCGGATCCGCCGTGAGGTGCGGGCCTCGGCCAACCGGCTGGCCAACTTCGACGACGCCAACCTGCGGCGCTCGGCCCGCGCCGCCGTCGCGGCCGGCGCCCGGGTGGAGCGCGCGCTGGACATTCTCGGAGAAGACATTCCCGAACACCTCAAGGTGGCCGGCCTGCTGCGGCTGGAGAACAAGCAGGCGTCGCTGGAGGAGCTCGGCCAGCTGCATCAGCCCCCGCTGACCAAGGACGCGGTGGCCGGCCGGATCCGCCGGTTGCTCGCCACCGCCGACAAGCGCGCGGTCGAACTCGGAGTCCCCGGTACCGAGGCGAACCTGTCGCCCGAAATGCTCGACGACCGGGACTGACCAGGGTTTACGCCGACCGGCCGACAGCCCGGTGACCAGCGTGCGGAACGGGCTGTGATAACGGGGTTCACCGTGCGTGCTTTTTCTATAGAGTGTGGGACGTCCACCCTTGCCTGTGCCTGACTACGGGCAAAAACCAAACGAAGGGGAACCATCACATGACGGTGAAGGTTGGTATCAACGGTTTCGGCCGGATCGGTCGCAACTACTTCCGGGCCCTCACGGCCGCCGGAGCCGACATCGAGGTCGTCGGCGTCAACGACCTGACCGACAACAAGACGCTCGCTCACCTGCTCAAGTACGACTCGATCCTGGGCCGATTCCCCGGCGAGATCAGCTACGACGACGAGTCGATCACGGTGGACGGGCACAAGATCATGGCTTATGCCGAGCGTGACCCGAACAAGCTTCCCTGGGGTGAGCTCGGTGCCGATGTGGTCATCGAGTCAACCGGCTTCTTCACCGACGCCAGCAAGGCGAAGGCTCATATCGACGCCGGCGCCAAGAAGGTGATCATCTCCGCTCCCGCGAAGAACGAGGACATCACGGTGGTGATCGGTGTGAACGAGGGCGACTACAACCCGGCCACGGACAACATCATCTCGAATGCGTCCTGCACCACGAACTGCCTGGCCCCGATGGCCAAGGTGCTCAATGAGTCGGTTGGCATCCTCCGTGGCCTGATGACCACCGTGCACGCCTACACCGCCGACCAGAACCTGCAGGACGGCCCGCACAGCGACCTTCGTCGTTCCCGCAACGCCGCGCTGAACATCGTGCCGACCAAGACCGGCGCCGCCCAGGCTGTCGCCCTGGTGCTGCCCGACCTCAAGGGCAAGTTCGACGGCTACGCCCTGCGCGTTCCGACGCCCACCGGCTCGGCCACCGACCTGACCTTCCTCGCCGGCAAGGAGACCACTGTCGAAGAGGTCAACGCGGCGATCAAGGCTGCCGCCGAGGGTCCGCTGAAGGGCATCCTGGCCTACACCGAAGATCCGATCGTGTCCAAGGACATCGAGACCGACCCGCATTCCTGCATCTTCGACGCGGGTTTGACCAAAGTGAGCGGCGACCTGGTCAAGGTCGTTGGCTGGTACGACAACGAGTGGGGCTACTCCAACCGGCTGGTCGACCTGACCGTGCTGGTCGGCTCGTCGCTCTGAGCGATCGCCACCCACTCGAACAACTGAAACAGGAAGGCCGAAGGTGAAGTCAGTACAGGACCTTGGTGATCTGAAGGGCAAGCGGGTACTCATCCGCTGCGACTTCAACGTCCCGCTCGATGGCGAGACGATCACCGACGACGGACGGATCAAGGCGGCGTTGCCGACCTTGACCTACCTGAAGGACGCCGGCGCGAAGGTCATCGTGCTGGCTCACCTCGGCCGACCCAAGGGCGCGCCCGAAGCCAAGTACTCGGTGGCGCCGGCGGCCAAGCGGCTCGGCGAACTGATCGGTGCGGAGGTCAAACTGGCCGCCGACACCTCTGGTCCGGGCGCCGAAGAGACCGTGGCCGGACTGGCCGACGGCGAGATCTGCATGCTGGAGAACGTCCGCTTCGAACCGGGCGAAACCTCCAAGGTCGACGCCGAGCGCGAAGAACTGGCCCAGCGTTGGGCTGCCCTGGCCGACGTCTTCGTCTCGGACGGGTTCGGCGTCGTGCATCGCAAGCAGGCCAGCGTCTACGACGTGGCCAAGCTGCTTCCACACGCGGCCGGCAACCTGGTGAAGAAAGAGGTCGACGTCTTCGCCAAGGTGCTGAAGAACCCGGAGCGTCCGTTCGTGGTCGTGCTGGGCGGCGCCAAGGTTGCCGACAAGCTGGCCGTGATCGAGAACCTGCTCAAGACCGCCGACACCCTGGTGGTCGGCGGCGGAATGGCCTTCACTTTCTTGGCTGCCAAGGGCTACGAGGTGGGAAAGTCCATGCTCGACTCGAACAGTCTGGAAATCTGCAAGGGCTACCTGGCCACGGCCGAGGCCGAAGGCAAGCAGATCCTGCTGCCGGTCGACGTCCGAGTGGCCAGTGGTGTGGACTTCGCTGCTCGCACCGTCGAAGGTGACGTGACGGTGGTGGCGGCCGACGCGATTCCGGCCGACCTGATCGGTCTCGACATCGGCCCCGAAACCGAGGGATTGTTCGGCGACGCGATCAGGGCCGGTAAGACGGTGGTTTGGAACGGGCCGATGGGCGTGTTCGAGATCGCGGTCCTGGCCAAGGGCACCGCGGTGGTCGCCCAGGCGCTCACCGAGGTCGACGGCCTCAGTGTGGTCGGCGGCGGCGACTCGGCGGCGGCCGTGCGTGAACTCGGGCATGACGACAGCGAGTTCGGACATATCTCCACGGGCGGCGGCGCCTCCCTGGAGTACCTGGAGGGCAAGGAACTGCCGGGCATCGCGGTGCTCGAGGAAGGTAACTGACATGGCGCGTACCCCGCTGATGGCCGGCAACTGGAAGATGAACCTGGACCACGTGGAGGCGACCGGCCTGGTCCAGAAGCTGGCCTGGACCCTGGACGACCTGAGATACGAACCGGCCAAGTCCGAGGTCGCGGTGATCGTTCCGTTCACCGACCTCAGGACTGTGCAGACCCTGATCGAGGGCGACCGGCTGCCCCTGGCCTACGGAGCCCAGGACGTGTCGGTCTACGCCTCCGGCGCCTACACCGGCGAGATCTCGGCCGCGATGCTGGCCAAGTTGAACTGCGCCTACGTGGTGATCGGGCACTCCGAGCGCCGCGACTACCATGCCGAGACCGACGAGCTGATCAACGCCAAGGCGAAGGTCGTCCAGGCGGCCGGCATGACCCCGATCGTCTGCTGCGGCGAGAAGCTGGACGTCCGCAAGGCCGGCGAGCAGGTCCCGTTCGTGCTGGCTCAGATCGACAAGTGCCTGGCCGGGCTGAGCGGCGACGAGGTCGGCGCCCTGGTGATCGCCTACGAACCCGTCTGGGCGATCGGCACCGGTGAGGTGGCCACCCCTGAGGACGCCCAGGAGGTCTGCGGTGCGATCCGCGGCCGGGTGGCGGAGTTGGTCGGCCAGGAGGCTGCGGACTCCGTCCGGATCCAGTACGGTGGCTCGGTCAAGTCGAGCAACATCGTCGACATCATGGCCAAGCCGGACGTGGACGGTGCCCTGGTCGGCGGCGCCAGCCTTGACGCTGCCGAGTTCGCCAAGATCGTCACCTTCTACACCTCCGCCTGACGGCCACCCGACCTGCGCCGAATCGGTGGTTCGGATCAGGTGAGTTAGGATTCACCCTGTGATTGTTGTGCCCATGCTGACCTGGCCGATTCTGACCGTGTCTCTCGTCCTGATCCTGACCAGCGTCGTGCTGGCGATGTTCGTGCTGCTGCACAAGGGTCGCGGCGGTGGCATGTCCGATCTGTTCGGTGGCGGCATGTCGACCTCAATGGGTGGCTCCTCCGCAGCGGAGCGCACACTCGACCGGCTGACGATCATCATCGGCTTGGTGTGGCTCGCGGCCATCTTCGGCCTGCTGGTGCTGTACCGCTTCTTCCCGGACTTCGGGACATTCTGACAAGGAGAAACACACGTGGTTGGTGGTAGCGCGATCCGGGGAAGCCGGGTTGGCGCCGGACCGATGGGCGAAGCCGAGCGGGGCGATTCCGCACCCCGGCTGTACGTTTCGTACTTCTGCTCGAACCGGCATGAAACCCGTCCGGCCTTCGCCGCTGACGCGGTGGTTCCCGAAACCTGGGACTGCCCGCGCTGCGGACTTCCGGCGAACCTCGACTCGGAGAACCCTCCTCCGCCGCCGAAGATCCAGCCGTACAAGACGCACCTGGCCTATGTGAAGGAGCGCCGCAGCGATGCCGAAGCGGCCGCGATCCTGACCGAGGCATTGGAGGGACTGCGCGCGCGTCGTGCGGCCGGCGAGGTCATCTACTGAGCTAACCAGCCGGTCGAGCTGTTTGTCGGTCGAGCTTGTCGAGACCAGCGTCTCGAGACCCCTGGTCGGTTCCTAATCGCCGCCAGCCGCTAAAGCGAGCACTCGAACCAGGGCAGGTCGGCCGCTGCGTCGCGGTCGATGAACCAGCGGGTGGCGTCACGGCCGCGCACCACTCCGGCAGGGGTGGCGGCCTCGCCGGCCAGGGCGGCCTTCAGCGCTGACGCCTTGTCGGATCCATTGGCCAGGAACCACACCTCGCGGGAACGCTCCAGGGCCGGCACGGTCAACGAGATCCGGTCACCTTCGCCTTTGGGTGAGCCGGCCAGGCCGATCACGCTCTGGGTCTGCACCTCGAACGACGGATGACCGGGAAAGATGCCCGCTACGTGCCCCTCCGGGCCGATGCTGAGCAGGCAGATGTCGAACGGAACGTTGTCCAGTTCCTTGGCGTAGGTGGCCGCCGCCGCGTCCGCGTCCGCAACACCGTCCGCGGCCGGCATCGGGTGGGTGCGGGCCGGGTCGAGCTGAAACTTGCCGGCCATCAGGGCCAGAGCGGGGCCGGCGTGCCTGGCCGGGTCGTCGGTCGAGGTGAACCGCTCGTCGGTCCACCACAACTCCATCCGGCCCGGGTCGGCTCCGGCGGCCTCCAGCCGGTTGCCGAACGCGTCGTAGAGGCGCAAGGCGATCCGGCCACCGGTCAGGCACAGGTGCACGATCCGGTCGGGGTCCTGTTGGTACTCGGCGATCTGGGCGACCAGTAGGTCAGCCGCCCGGTCGACCAGGCCGTCGGCGTCGGCGAACCGAAGCACCTGATCCTTCACTTGGTGGCCTTGTCGGCATCCCCGCGTTCGCAGCGGTCGACCAGCGTGCTCATCGCCGAGGCGAAGATGTCGTCCACGTCCAGCCGGCGGAGTTCCTCGGTGATCAGGGAGTTGATCTCGCGGCGGCGTAGCGCCACCTGCCGGCGGGGCAGCCCCGGTGCGGAGAAGGTGGCCATCTTGCCGTCCTCGCGGGCGATGCTGATGTCACCGTTGTCGGTCTTCAGGGTGACCCCGGTGATGCCGATGCCCTTCTTGCCCTCGGTGCGGCTGACCGTCACGCCCAGCCGATCCTCCAGCCAGGCCGACAGCAGCATGCTGGCCGCGTTGTTGGGCGCCGACTCGACCTGCACCTCCGAGATCGGGGACGGGTACTGGTCGACCGCCGCCGCCAGCAGCGCCCGCCACGGAGTCAGCCGGGTCCAGGTCAGGTCGGTATCGCCGGGGGAGTAGTTGCGGGCCCGGCGCTCGATCGCCGCCAGCGGACGCGAGGACCCCATGGCGTCCGTGATCCGCCGGATGGCCAGCTTGCCCAGTGGGTCCTCGCCAGGCTTGTCGGGAGCGCCGGACGGCCACCAGGCCACCACCGGGGAGTCCGGCAGCAGCAGCGGCAGCACCACCGAGTCGCGGTGCTCGGCCAGTTCACCGTGGAACCTCAGCGAGATGATCTCTCCCGGCACCTCTTCGCCCAGTCGGATCTCGGCGTCCACCCGGTCGGCCTTCGCCTGCCCGTTGGTGACCAGGATGATTCGGGACGGGTGCTCGCGACCGGCGTCCCGGCAGGCCTCCAGCGCACGGTCGTAATGCTTCAGGTCGGCGATCACGATCATGGTGAACACCATCGAGGATGCGACGCCGATGTTGTGCTTGGCCTTCACCAGGGCCATGTGGATGCCGGTGGCGTTGGTGTTGGGAATGCTGATGATCATCGGAGCCTCCAGTCGTCACGAAGCATCATGGCCGGCGCCAGACGAAGCCGTCCCGGGCCAGCATGGTGTTGCCGCAGGACGGCCCCCACGACCCGGCCTGGTAACCCTCCGGCTGGGTGTCGAGGTTGCCCCAGAAGTCGAGGATCGGGTCGAGGATCTTCCACGAAAGCTCCACCTCCTCGTGCTGGGGGAACAGCGGCGGGTCGCCGAGCAGGACGTCCAGAATCAACCGTTCGTAGGCCTCCGGGCTCGACTCGGCGAACGACGTGCCGTAGGCGAAGTCCATGGTGACGTCGCGGATCTCCATCAGGGTGGCCGGCACCTTGGCGCCGAACCGCAGGGTGATGCCCTCGTCGGGCTGGATCCGCATCACCAGTGCGTTGCTGCCCAGCGCCTCGGTGTCGGTGTGGCTGAAGGGCAGGTGCGGTGCACGACGCAGGTTGAGCGCGATCTCGGTGACCCGCCGCGGCATCCGCTTGGCGGAGCGCAGGTAGAACGGCACCCCGGCCCAGCGCCGGTTGTCGATGTCGACCCGGATCGCCGCGTACGTCTCGGTCTGCGACTTCGGGTTGATGCCTTCCTCGTCGAGGTAACCGGGTACCTGCTTGCCACCGGCCCAGCCGGTCAGGTACTGGCCTCTGGCGGTGTGGGCGGCGATGTCCCGTGGTGCTCTGGTGGCGGCCAGCACCTTCTTCTTCTCGGCCCGCAACTGGTCGGCGTCGAACGACGTCGGCTCCTCCATCGCGGTCAGGGCCAGCAACTGCAGCAGGTGGTTCTGGATCACGTCGCGGGCCGCGCCGACGCCGTCGTAGTACCCGGCCCGGCCGCCGATGCCGATGTCCTCGGCCATGGTGATCTGTACGTGGTCGATGTAGCTGCGGTTCCAGATCGGCTCGAACAACTCGTTGGCGAACCGGAGCGCCAGCATGTTCTGCACCGTCTCTTTGCCGAGGTAGTGGTCGATCCGGAACACCGATTGGGAGTGGAAAACCGACGAGACCCGGGTCTCCAACTCCTGGGCGCTGGCCAGATCGTGACCGAATGGCTTCTCGATCACCACTCGGCTCCAGGTGCCTTCCTGGTCACGCTTGGCCAAGTCGTGCTTCTTGAGCATCGAGATCACCTGGTCGAACGCCTTGGGCGGAATCGAGAGGTAGAAGGCGTGGTTTCCACCGGTGCCCTGGGCCTCGTCCAGGTCCTTCAGGGTGCGCTTCAGCGTCTCGAACGACTCGTCGGAGTCGAAGGTTCCCGAAACGAACCGGATGCCCTCCAGCAGCTGCTCCCAGACCTCTTCGCGAAACGGCGTTCGGGCGCGTTCCTTGACCGAGTCGTGGACGATCTTCGCGAAGTCCTGTTGCTCCCAGTCGCGCCTGGCAAAGCCGATCAGGCCGAACCCCGGTGGCAACAGACCCCGATTGGCCAGGTCGTACACCGCCGGCATCAGCTTCTTGCGAGCCAGGTCGCCGGTTACCCCGAACAGCACCAGGGCACATGGCCCAGCGATGCGGGGAAGCCGGCGATCCTGAGGATCACGAAGTGGATTGACGAACTCGTTCGCTACGGTCACGGCAGCATCGTCCCACGCAGGTCACTTGATCTCTGAGATGGCCTTCTCCACGGACGCCACCAACTCGTGCCAGGAGACGATGAACTTGTCCACGCCCTCACTTTCGAGCACCTCGAACACGTCGGCCAGGTCGACACCGGCCGCGCTCACCTCGTCGAGCACGGCCTGGCCCTCGGCCGCTTTACCGCCGATGGGCTGGCCGAGTTCGCCGTGGTCGCCGAAGGCGTCCATGGTCTTCTCGGGCATCGTGTTGACCACGCCGTCGGCGACCAGGTTGGTCACGTAGAGGGTGTCGGGCAGCTTGGGATCCTTGGTTCCGGTCGACGCCCACAGCGGACGCTGCACGTTGGCGCCCTTGGCCTTCAGAGCCTTGAACCGGTCGGATCCGAAGACCTCCTCGTAGGCGCCGTAGGCGACCAGTGCGTTGGCGATCGCCGTCTTCGACTTGAGGTCGTCGCGGCCGAGGGCGCCGAGCCGCTTGTCCACCTCGGCGTCGACCCGGGAGACGAAGAATGAGGCCACCGAGTGGATCTTCGACAGGTCCTTGCCCGCCTCGGCCGCCTGCTCGAGGCCGGAGAGATAGGCGTCCATCACCTCGCGGTACCGATCCTCGGAGAAGATCAGGGTGACGTTGACCGAGATGCCCTCGGCGATGGTCTGCTGAATCGCGGGCAGGCCCGGCTTGGTCGCCGGAATCTTGATCAGCACATTCTCGCGATCGACCAGGTCGTGCAGTTCGGCGGCCTGAGAGATGGTCTCATCGGTGTTGTTCGCCAGCGTCGGTGCCACCTCGATGGAGACGCGTCCGTCGTAGCCATTGGACGATTGGTAGACGTCGGCGAACAGGTCGCAGGCGTTGCGGACGTCGGTGCCGCACAGTTGCTTGATCGCATCGTCGACGTCGATCTCACCGCCGAGCGATCCGAGTTGCTCGGCGTAGTCGTCGCCCTTGCTCAAGGCTGCGGCGAAGATGGTCGGATTGGTGGTCACGCCCGAAACGGACTCCTCGCTGATCTTGCCGGCCAGGTTGCCGGTGGTGATCCTGGCCCGGGAAAGGTCGTCGAGCCAGATGGAAACTCCGGCGTCCGCCAGTGCCTTCAGACGATCGTTCATATGCGGTCCACTCCTTCGTGTGCGGTAGTCCGGCCAGCCTCGGCCACCCGAACCACCATAGTGCGTGCGTGTGCGTGGGGCATTGATCGGGCTAGACTGCTCGCGATCCGGGCGAAGTACGGGAGAGGGCGGGGATGCACGCATCTGTGCAGGCGGTGGACACCGCACCAACGGGGTCCGTCCGCGCCTACATCGCCTTGACCAAGCCGCGGATCATCGAACTGCTGCTGGTCACCACCGTGCCGGCCATGTTCCTGGCCGCCGGTGGCGTGCCGCAGTGGCAGCTGGTGGTCTGGACCCTGGTGGGCGGCACCCTGGCCGCCGGTTCGGCGAACGCCTTCAACTCGGTGCTGGACGCCGACATCGATTCCGAGATGCGCCGCACCCGGCGCCGGCCGATGGCTCAGCAGAGCGTGACGCCGGCCCGAGCGTCCCTGTTCGCCGCGGTACTGGGCGTGCTGTCCGTGCTGATCCTGGGGTTCGGCGCCAACTGGCTGTCCGCCGCGCTGGCCCTGACCGCCAACGCCTATTACGTCTTCGTCTACACGATGGGCCTGAAGCGGCGCACCTCGCAGAACATCGTCTGGGGCGGCATCGCCGGCTGCTTCCCGCCCCTGATCGGCTGGACGGCCGTCACCGGCAGCGTGGCCTGGCCGCCGCTGGTGCTGTTCGCGATCGTCTTCTTCTGGACGCCGCCGCACACCTGGGCACTGGCCTTCCGTTACAAGGAGGACTACCGGCAGGCGCACGTGCCGATGCTGCCCGTGGTCATGCCGCCTGCGGCGGTGGCCTGGCGGATCGTGATCTACACCGTGATCACGGTCGCGGTCAGCATGCTGCTCTGGCCGGTGGCGCACACCGGCTGGCTGTACCCGGCGGTCGCGCTGGTGACCGGGGCCGTGATGATCGTGGAGTCGATTCAGCTGCTTCGCCGGGCGCGGGCCGGACTGACCGAGGCGGCGCTGAAGCCGATGCGGCTGTTCCACCTGTCGAACAGCTACCTGGCAGTGGTGTTTCTGGCCGCTGCCGTCGATCCGCTGGTGTTCTGAGCCATCGGCGCGACCTCGCGGCTGACCCCGAACCACAGGTGCGCGATCGCCACCGTGTAGAGGGTGGTGCCGACCATGTGTGCCAGCACCAGACCTTCGGGTAGGTGAAGCAGGTACTGGGCGTAGCCGATCGTGCCCTGCAGCACCGCCACCCCGAGCACGGCCAGGGCCGACCTGCGCAGCCTCGGTAGCGACCGGGCCACGAGCACCAGGGCGATGGTGCTGGCGACGGTGAACCACATCGCCAGCGAATGCACCCGCGCGATGTCGGCCAGGTTGAAACCGTTGCGAGTGGCCGCGCCGTCGCCCGAGTGCGGGCCGGAACCGCTGGTCACGGTGCCCAGGTACATCATCACCAGGGACGCGAAGAAGACCACCTGGACCAGCACCCAGGGCAGCCTCGGTACCGGCGTCGCAGTCACCGCGAAGGTCTCGTGGACGATCCGGGTGCAGATCACGATCAGGACGATCGACAGCACCATGTGCAGGCCGACCACCCACGGGTTGAGTTGGGTCAGCACCGAGATGCCGCCGACCACCGCCTGTCCGATGATGCCGACTCCGACCGCGAAGGCCAGCCCGGCCACCCGGCGCGGCTGGCGTCCGGCCCGGACGGCGCGCACAGCGGCCAGAAAGGTACCCAGCGCGATGATGATCAGCACGAAGGTGAGCAACCTGTTGCCGAACTCGATGAAGGCGTGGAAGGGCGCTTCGGGGTGCGGCAGGTACGATCCCGGGTCGCACTGCGGCCAGGTCGAGCAGCCCAGCCCGGAATCGGTCAGCCGGACCAGGGCGCCGGTCCAGACGATCGCCATGTTGCCGATCAGGTTCGCCAGCGCCCAGCGGCGCAGGGTTCGGGGTCCGATCAGGAGATCCATCGGAACGCCTTTCGTGCGATCAGGGTGAAGCCGGCCGCCCACACGGCCAGTACCAGCAGGGCCACGGGTGCCGAACCACCCTGCGCCGCTGCCCGCAACGCCGAACCCAGGGCGGCGGTGGGAAGCACCGGGAACTGGTCGAACAGCAGCCCGCCCAACGCCAACCCGGCCAGGTAGATCAGGTTTGCCAGGGCGAGGGTGACCTCGGCCTTCAACGTGCCGGCCAGCAGCAGCCCGAGGCCGGCGAACGCCGCGATGCCCAGCACGATCGCGACGACCGCGGAAATGAGTCCGGCCACCGTCCAGACCGGCACCCAACCCAGTAGTGCGGCGACCACCAGCAGCAGGACCGCCTGAATTGCCACCAGGGCGCCGGCCGCCAGCGCCTTGCCGGCGATCAGTTCGGCCCGGGTCAGCGGCGTGCCGACCAGCCGCTCCAGCACCCCGTAGCGTCGCTCATATCCGGTCGCAACCGCGACCGCGGTGAACGCGGTCGACCAGGTGGCCACGGCCACCACCGAGGCCGGAAAGGTGGCCGGATCCAAGCCGAGGCCACCGCCCCAGAGCAGGCCACCGACGAGCAGGCCGAGCGGGATGGCGAAGGCCAGCAGCAGCTGCTCGCCGTTGCGGAGCAGCATCCGCAACTCCATCGCGGCGTGCCGCGCGATCCTGCCGCCGTTCATCCGGCACCGCCGGTGTGGCGGAGGAAGACGTCCTCGAGCGAGGCGTGCGTGGTCAGTTCGGCAACGGTGCCGGAGACGGTCACCCGGCCGGTATCCATGATCCAGACCCGGTCGGCCAGGTGGGCCGCCTCGGCCATGTCGTGGGTGGTCAGCAGCACTGAGACCCCGTCCGTTCGCAAGCCGCCGATCACGTCCCAGGTGCGCCGCCTGGCCCGTGGATCCATGCCTGCGGTCGGTTCGTCCAGCAGTACAAGTTCGGGCCGGCCGATCAGGGCGCCGGCCAGGTTCACCGCCTGCTGCTCCCCACCGGAAAGCCGTCGGTAGGGGCGGTCGAGCAGCGTTTCCAGGGCGAGGGCTTCGACCAGTTCTGCCAGCGGCCGCGGGTTCGAGTAGAGAGAGGCGAGGTAGCGCAGCAACTCGCCCGGTCTCACCGCCGACCAGGCGCCCACCGATTGCGGCATCAGGCCGAGCCGTTGGTTGGCCCCTCCAGGTGGGCCCCCTAGCACCCGTACCGAGCCGGCATCGGGGCTCAGCATGCCCGTGACGCAACGAATCGCGGTGGTCTTTCCGGCCCCGTTCGGACCCAGCAGGGCGGTCAGCTCGCCGGTGGCTGCGGTACAGGACAGTTGATTCAGCACGCGACGCCCGTCCAGAGCGAGGGTCACCTCGGTCAACTCCAGAGCGATGGGCGAGGTCACCCGGTCAGCATAGGACGCGCTCAGTGGTCGTAGACGTCGCGCTGAATACCGACCATCACCGCCCGCGACCCGTCGGCCTCGGCCTCAAGGGCCGGCGGGTGCGCGTCGTCCAGCAACTCGACGGACACCTCCGAGGGAGCGATCGGCTCGGGCTGGGGCACTGCCTCGAAGTCGGCCCTGGTGAGCATCTCGCGGTCGATCAGCATGCAGTAGAAGGAGCGCCACACCATCACGCACATGGCGACGAAGAACACTGCCGCCAAAGTCCAGGTGAGGGCACGGTTGCCCTGCGCGTTCAGGCTGACCGCCAGTTCGACGGCCAGCAGGCCGAACAAGCTGGTGAACTTGATCACCGGGTTGAGCGCCACCGAGCTGGTGTCCTTGTAGGGGTCACCGACGGTGTCGCCGATCACGCACGCGTCGTGCAACTCGGTCCCCTTGGCGGCCAGGTCAGTCTCGACGATCTTCTTGGCGTTGTCCCAGGCGCCACCGGCGTTCGCCATGAAAATGGCCTGGTACAGCCCGATGATGGCGATCGAGACCAGGTAGCCGATGAAGAAGTACGGCTCGATGAACGCGAACGACAGCGCCGCGAAGAAGATGCCGAGAAAGATGTTCAGCATGCCCTTCTGGGCGTACACGGTGCAGATCTCCACGACCTTGCGCGAATCCTCGACGGAGGCCTTGTCGGCGGAATCGAGGTGGATCGAGGACTTGATGAACTCGACCGCCCGGAAAGCTCCGGTCGTCACGGCCTGGATGGACGCCCCGGTGAACCAGTAAATGATCGCGCCACCGGTGATCAACCCGAGCAGGAAGGGGGCGTGCAGCAGCGACAGCTTTTCCAGGTTCTGCGTCATGCCGTTGGTCAAACCCATGATGATCGAGAAGATCATCGTGGTGGCGCCGACCACGGCCGTGCCGATCAGCACCGGCTTGGCTGTCGCCTTGAACGTGTTGCCGGCGCCGTCGTTCTCTTCCAGGAGAGCCTTGGCGCGAACCCAGTGGACGTTGAAGCCGTACTCCTCGCGGAGCTCGTCAGCGACGCCCGGGATGCTTTCGACCAGGCTGAGTTCGTAGACCGACTGGGCGTTGTCCGTGACCGGGCCGTAGGAGTCGACCGCGATGGTGACCGGGCCCATGCCCAGGAAGCCGAACGCGACCAGTCCGAACGAGAACACGGCTGGTGCCACCATCAGCACACCCACACCGAGGCTGGAGATCAAGAAGGCCGCGGCCATCAGGGCGATGATCGAGATGCCGATCCAGAAGGCGCTGAAGTTGCCGGCGACGAGGCCGGAGAGAATGTTCAGCGACGCCCCGCCCTGGTTGGAGCTCTTGACGACTTCCTCGGTGTGTACCGAGCTGGTCGAGGTGAACACCTTCACGAGTTCGGGAATCAGGGCACCGGCCAAAGTGCCGAAGCTGACGATCGTTGACAGCTTCCACCACAAGGTGCCGTCACCGAGGTCGGCGATCAGCAGGTACGAGGTGACGTAGGTGGCGGCGATCGAGACCACCGACGTGATCCAGACCAGGTTGGTCAGCGGACGCTCGAAGTCCATCGACCTGAGGTTGCGGTACTTCGCCCGGGTGATCACGGCATTCACCTCGTACGAGGCGGCGGAGGCGAGCACCATGATGGCGCGGAGGAAGAAGATCCAGCACAGCAGCAGAGCCTGCACGACCGGATCATGCACGGCCAGCACGATGAACGTGACCAGCGCGACGCCGGTGACGCCGTAGGTCTCGAAGCCGTCGGCGGACGGGCCCACCGAGTCACCGGCGTTGTCACCGGCGCAGTCGGCGATCACGCCTGGGTTGCGGGCGTCGTCCTCTTTGATCTTGTAGACGATCTTCATCAGGTCGGAGCCGATGTCGGCGATCTTGGTGAAGATGCCGCCGGCGATCCGCAGCGCCGAAGCGCCGAGCGACTCGCCGATCGCGAAGCCGATGAAGCACGACCCGGCGATCTCGGCCGGCAGGAACAGCAAGATCGACAGCATCATGAACAACTCGACGCTGATCAGCACCATGCCGATGCTCATGCCCGACTTGAGCGGGATCTGGTGAAGCGCCAGCGGACGTCCGCGCAGGGCTGCGAACGCCGTGCGGCTGTTGGCGTAGGTGTTGAGCCGGATGCCGAACCAGGCGATGCCGTAGGAGCCGGCCATGCCGAGGATGCTGAACGCGAGCACAATCGCCACCCGGTCCCAGCCCAGTCCGGCCAGGAACTTGAAGTAGACCAGGATCACCGCGCCGATGAAGACCCAGAGCAACAACAGAAACTTGCCCTGCTGAATCAGGTACGTCTTGCAGGTCTCGTAGATCAACTCCGACACCTCGCGCATGGATCGGTGCGCGGGCAGGTTCTTCACCTGGATGAACCGGACGATGCCGAACGCCAGCCCGGCGACCGCAATCAGCAGGCCCAGGCCGAGCAGTTGCTTACCGCTGAGCAGGCCGAGAAAAGTGACCTGGTTCAGGTCGGGCAGGGTCAGGTTCGCCTCGCCGCCGCCGGCGTGCGGCGGGGGAGCGGTGGCACTGCCGGAACAGCCGGCCAGGCCGACAGCTGCGACACCGCCGAGCAGGGCGAGGGTGGCGCGCGGCCGCCCCTGGAATCGTTGGGTAGCCGTGGTCACCAAGGTGTCCTTCACTAGTGCGTCGACAGGCGACGACATTGCCGTCCGATCTACTACTACGCTACGTCGTAACAGTACGTGCGGGATTGCCGGAAAAGGTCACCAGCCGACCGAGAACGTCTCGAATCTCGACCCGTATCAGTCGGCAAGACGCGGGGACGACAGATTGACCGGACGGGGGGATAGGCGACCCTAAGAAGTTTTGACCCAGCGGATCATTCGGCAACAATGGACTTGTGAAAACGGATCTGACCCGTCTGCCCGGTGCTTCGGCGCCGGTGGCCGAGTCCGACGCGTCCACTCGGGCGCAGGTCGCCCGCTCGATCCTGCAGCACGGTCCGTCCACCGCCTCCGAGCTCGCCGAGCGGCTGCACCTGACCGCCGCCGCCGTCCGCCGGCACTTGGCCGTGCTGACCGGTGCCGGCCACCTGTCCTCGCGCGAGCAGCGGGTCTACGGCGCTCGCGGACGCGGCCGCCCGGCGATGGTCTTCGCGCTCACCGACGCTGGCCGGGCCGAGTTCCCGCACGCCTACGACACCCTGGCCATCGACGCGCTCACCTTCGTCCGCGAGACCATCGGCCAGCAGGGCGTCGAGCGGTTCGCCGAGAACTTCGTCGCCGGCGTCGAGAACCGGTTCCACGAGCTCCGTGGGGAATACGACAACCCCGTGGACGCGTTGGTCAGGGCGTTGAACGATGCTGGTTATGTGGCCTCGGTGCATCCGGTGGCCACCGGCAAGCAGCTGTGTCAGCATCACTGCCCGGTCGCCCAGGTCGCGGCCGAGTTCCCCGAGTTGTGCGAAGCCGAAACCAAGGCGTTCGCACGGCTCCTCGACAGCCACGTCCAGCGGCTGGCAACCATCGCGCACGGCGACGGGGTGTGCACCACCCACATGCCGCGTCCGGTGCAGCCCGCCGATCACCCGAACAGAAAGGCCGCCTCATGACGACCACCGCACCACAAGCGCCCGGTCTCGGCTCGACCCAAGAAGAGCATCTGCAGGCCCTGGGCAACTATCAATGGGGCTGGCACGACGCCGACACCGCCGGCGCCATCGCCCAGCGCGGGCTGAGCGAAGCCGTCGTCCGCAACATCTCGGCGCTGAAGAACGAGCCCGAATGGATGCTGAACACCCGGCTCAAGGGACTGAAGTTGTTCGGCCGCAAGCCGATGCCCACCTGGGGCGCCGACCTCAGCGGAATCGACTTCGACAACATCAAGTACTTCGTCCGCTCCACCGAGAAGCAGGCGCAGAGCTGGGAAGACCTGCCCGACGACATCAAGAACACCTACGACCGGCTCGGCATCCCCGAGGCTGAGAAGGCGCGTCTGGTGGCCGGCGTCGCGGCCCAGTACGAGTCCGAGGTGGTCTACCACAAGATCAACGAGGAGCTCGAGCGTCAGGGTGTCGTCTTTCTCGACACCGACACCGCGATCAAAGAGCACCCCGAGCTGTTCCAGGAGTACTTCGCCACGGTGATTCCGGTCGGCGACAACAAGTTCGCCTCACTGAACACCGCGGTGTGGTCGGGCGGCTCGTTCATCTACGTGCCGAAGGGCGTGCACGTGACGATCCCGCTGCAGGCCTACTTCCGGATCAACACCGAGAACATGGGCCAGTTCGAGCGCACCCTGATCATCGCCGACGAGGATTCCTACGTGCACTACGTGGAGGGCTGCACCGCACCGATCTACAGCTCCGACTCGCTGCACAGCGCGGTGGTGGAGATCGTGGTCAAGAAGAACGCCCGGGTGCGCTACACGACCATTCAGAACTGGTCGACCAACGTGTACAACCTGGTCACCAAGCGCGCCACCTGTGAAGAGGGCGCGACGATGGAGTGGATCGACGGCAACATCGGCTCCAAGGTGACCATGAAGTACCCGGCGGTCTACCTGATGGGCGAGCACTCCCGCGGCGAGACCCTGTCCATCGCCTTCGCCGGCGAGGGTCAGCACCAGGACGCCGGCTCCAAGATGGTGCACTGCGCGCCGCACACGTCCAGTTCGATCATCTCCAAGTCGGTCGCCCGGGGCGGCGGCCGCTCCTCCTACCGCGGCCTGCTGCAGGTGCAGGAGGGTGCGCACCACTCCGCCAGCACGGTGAAGTGTGACGCGCTGCTGGTCGACACGATCAGCCGGTCCGACACCTACCCGTACGTGGACGTCCGCGAGGACGACGTGTCGCTGGCCCACGAGGCCACCGTCTCGAAGGTCTCCGACGACCAGCTGTTCTACCTGATGCAGCGCGGAATGGGCGAGGACGAGGCGATGGCGATGATCGTCCGTGGCTTCGTCGAGCCAATCGCCCGCGAGCTGCCGATGGAGTACGCCCTCGAACTCAACCGGCTGATCGAACTGCAGATGGAAGGAGCCGTCGGCTGATGGCCGTACCCGTGATGGAGGCCGTGGAGGCACTCGAATCGCACCTCCACCCGACCCCGTCGTTCGAGATCGACGACCATCCCTATCCGAAGGGGCAGGAGGAGATCTGGCGGTTCAGCCCGCTGCGCCGGATGTCCGCCCTGCTGACCGACACACCGAGTGACGCACGGCTCGACTGGACCGAGTCCTTCCCTGACGGGGTCACCAGCGGAACGGTCTCGGTTTCCGAGGCTCGCCTGCTGGTGGCCGAGGCGCCGATCGATCGGGTGTCCGCGCTGGCTGCGGCTCGCTCCGGAGGCGCACGGGTGATCGACATTCCGGCCGACGCCGAGCTGACCGAGCCGGTCGGCATCACCCTGACCGGCACTGGCCAGCACGTCTGGGGGCATCGTGATCTTCAAGGTCGGCGCCAACTCCAGCTCGACCATCCTGCTGCGCCATGAGGGCTCGGCCAGCTACGCCACCAAGGTGGACGTGCTGGTCGGCGACGGCGCCCGGGTCACCTTCGTCTCGATCCAGGACTGGGCCGACGACGCAGTGCACGGCGGCCACCACAGCGTGCGGGTGGGTCGTGACGCCCAGGTTCGCACCGTCACGGTCAGCCTCGGCGGCAAGGTGGTCCGGCTGGCCGAGACGGCCCGATTCGCCGCTCCCGGCGGTTCGCTGGAGCAGTTCGGGCTCTACTTCGTGGACGCCGGCCAGCACATCGAGCACCGGTTGTTCGTCGACCACAACGAACCGCACACCCACAGCAACGTCGACTACCGCGGCGCGCTGCAGGGCGAGGGCGCTCGCTCGGTGTGGATCGGCGACGTGTTGATCCGCAAGGTGGCCGAGGGCATCAGCACCTTCGAGTCGAACAAGAACCTGGTGCTGACCGACGGCTGTCGCGCCGACTCGGTGCCGAACCTCGAGATCGAGACCGGTGAGATCGAGGGTGCCGGGCACTCGTCCACCACCGGACGGTTCGACGACGAGCAGCTGTTCTACCTGCGCTCGCGCGGGATCAGCGAGGCGGAGGCCCGCCGGTTGGTCGTCCGCGGCTTCTTCGCCGACATCATTCGCCGGATCGGCGTGCCCGAGGTCGAGGAGCGCATGCTGGCTGCCGTGGAGCGTGAGCTTTCGGTCACCATGGGTCCCTACGCATGACCTTTCGCCAAGCCGCCACCCTCGACGAGATCCCGGTCGGCACCGCCATCGCGGTCGACCTGGGCGGCGAGGCCGAGGTGGCGTTGGTGAACACCGCAGAAGGGGTGTTCGCGATCCGCGACGTCTGCAGCCACGCCGAGGTGCCGTTGAGTGACGGCGACATCGACGGTTGCACCCTGGAGTGCTACATGCACGGCTCCAGGTTCGACCTGCGCACCGGCGAACCCCTCGAACTACCCGCCACCGAGCCCGTACCGATCTACCCGGTCCGGCTGGACGGCGCCGACATCTACGTCGACATCGACAACCCGATCAACCAGGAGCACTGAACTTCAATGTCCACTTTGTCCATCAAGGACCTGCACGTCGAGGTAGCCACCGAGACCGGCCCGAAAGAGATCCTCAAGGGGGTCAACCTCACCGTCAACTCCGGTGAGGTGCACGCGATCATGGGCCCCAACGGTTCGGGCAAGTCCACCCTGGCCTACTCGATCGCCGGCCACCCCAAATACAAGATCACCAGCGGTTCGGTGACCCTCGACGGCGTCGAGCTGAGCACCATGAAGGTGGACGAGCGGGCCCGGGCCGGCCTGTTCCTGGCCATGCAGTACCCGATCGAGGTGCCTGGCGTCTCCGTCGCCAACTTCCTGCGCACCGCGAAGACCGCCCTGGCCGGTGAGGCACCCAAGGTGCGCACGTGGGTCAAGGAGGTCACCGGCGCGCTCGAGCGGCTCGGCCTCGACCCGAGCTTCTCGGCCCGATCGCTGAACGAGGGCTTCTCCGGCGGCGAGAAGAAGCGCAACGAGATCGTCCAGCTGGAGTTGCTCAACCCCAAGTTCGCGATCCTGGACGAGACCGACTCCGGCCTCGACATCGACGCGCTGCGGATCGTCGCCGAGGGGGTCAACCGGTTCCACGACCAGGGCGACCGTGGCGTGCTGCTGATCACCCACTACACGCGGATCCTGAACTACATCAAACCGGACTTCGTCCACGTCTTCGTGAACGGCCGGATCGCCGAGGAGGGTGGCCCTGAGCTGGCCGACAACCTCGAGGTCGAGGGCTACGAGCGGTTCATCAAGGCCGCCGCCGCCGCCAGCTGATCGGTCGCGGCCAACGCCGACAGGAGGGTTCGTGAGTTACGACGTCGAACTGATCCGATCCGACTTTCCGATCCTGGAGCGTCGGATCGGGCAGTATCCCTTGGCCTACCTCGATTCGGCCAACACCTCGCAGAAGCCGCAGGTGGTGATCGACGCGATGGTCGATCACTACGAGCGGCACAACGCCAACGTGGCCCGGGCCATGCACCAACTGGGCGCCGAGGCGTCCGCGGCCTACGAGGCCGGCCGCGACAAGGTCGCTGCCCTGATCGGCGCCGCCCGGTCGGAGGAGGTGGTGTTCACCAAGAACGCCTCCGAGGCGCTCAACCTGGCTGCCCACACCCTCGGTGCGTCGTTGCAGCCAGGAGACGAAGTGGTCATCTCGGTGATGGAGCACCACTCCAACATCGTGCCGTGGCAACTGCTCTGCGCGCGCACCGGGGCAACCCTGCGCTGGTTCGACATCACCGACGACGGCCGGCTCGACCTCGCCGCCGCAGCCGCCGAGAACCTGATCAACCACAACACCAAGATCGTGTCTTTGACCTGGGTGTCGAACGTGCTCGGCACGGTGAACCCGATCGCCCAGATCGCCGCCCAAGCGCACGCGGTCGGCGCCACAATGGTGGTCGACGGCTCGCAGGCAGTGCCGCAACTGGCCACGTCCGTCACCGAACTCGGTGCCGATCTGATTGCCTTCACCGGCCACAAGATGGTCGGTCCCACCGGCATCGGCGTGCTGTGGGGACGCTACGACCTGCTGGCCGCGCTGCCGCCCTTCCTGGGCGGCGGCGAAATGATCGAGATCGTCAAGATGACCGGATCGACCTTCGCCTTGCCGCCGTACCGGTTCGAGGCGGGTACCCCGCCGATCGCCGAGGCGGTCGGGCTGGGCGCAGCCGCCGACTACCTTGCTGAACTGGGCATGGCCGACGTGGCCGCGCACGAGCAGGCCCTCACCAGCTACGCGCTGAAGACGCTCGGCCAGGTACAGGGCCTGCACGTCCTCGGCACCACCGAGATCGGTGCCGAGGGTCGCGGCGGGGCGATCTCGTTCACCCTGGCCACCGCCGACGGCCTGGACGTGCACCCGCACGACGTGATGACGTTTCTGGATTCCAGAGGGGTCGCGGTGCGCGGCGGCCACCACTGCGCGCGTCCGTTGCACGAACGGCTGGGAATAACCGCGTCGACTCGGGCGTCGTTCTACCTGTACACGCTGGAGCGGGAGATCGACCAACTGGTCGAGGCCCTCGACTACACCAGAAACTTCTTCGGGAGGGTCGCGTGAGCGTAGAGGCGATGTACCAGGAGATCATCCTGGACCACTACAAGGCGAAGCATCACGCCGGGTTGCGCGAGCCCTACGGCGCGCAGGTCACCCACGTGAACCCGTCCTGTGGCGATGAGGTGCTGCTCCGGGTGGCGCTGGACGGCGACGTGGTCACCGACGTGTCGTACGACGGGGTCGGTTGTTCGATCTCGCAGGCGTCCACTTCGGTGATGAGCGACCTGGTGATCGGACGCACGGTGCCGGAGGCGCTGCAGCTGCACGAGGAGTTCACCGAAATGATGCACAGTCGCGGTGAGATCGAACCCGATGAGGACCGGCTCGAGGACGCGATCGCGTTCATCGGGGTGGCCCGGTTCCCGGCTCGGGTGAAATGCGCACTACTCGGCTGGTCCGCGTTCAAGGACGCTGCCGTACAGGCACTGGCCGAACAAGCAACAAAGGAGTCCTGATGAACCAAGCACGGCCGTCCGACCTGGTCGACGACACCTTTCCGGACAGCACCGCACCGCCATCGGCGGCACCGTCGCTGGAGGACCTGACCGAGGCCATGCGCGACGTGGTCGACCCCGAGCTGATGGTCAACGTGGTCGACCTGGGCCTGGTCTACGGCATCCACGTGGACGACGACAACAACTGCACCATCGACATGACCCTGACCTCGCCGACCTGCCCGCTCACCGACCGGCTCGAGTTCGACACCGAGATGGCGTTGGACGGCCTGGTCAACTCCGTGGTGATCAACTGGGTCTGGCTACCGCCGTGGACCCTGGACCACATCACCGAAGAGGGTCGCGAGCAGCTGCGGGCGATCGGCTACAACGTCTGAGGCCGCAGCGCTCAGCGGGCCACCAGGGCTTCGGCGCGCCGCCGGGTGACCCGCACCACCTGTCGGGTCGACGCCTGCACCTGGCGAAGCCGGTCTTCGCGGCGGTGCGCCCAATAGCCGCGCCAGTAGTCGAGGCGGTTCAGCCGCGGGCTGGTCGCGAGCAGCGCTGAATCATCGGCCAGGGCGGCCAGAAAGCCCGCCGCGGCCGGGTCGGCCGGCGTTGGCGTACATCTCGAAAGGCTGGCCCGGGTCTCGTTCCAGAACGGCAAGGTGTGGGCCGACAACCGCAGCCCGGAGCTCAACCGATCCCGCCAGCGGCGATAGCTGGCGTCGCTGATCGCCAACCCGACCAAGGCCGGATCGATGCCGGCGGACAACAGCCCGGCAGCGGTCCGCATGCACTTTTCGCAATCGCAGCAATTCACCGCGTGCGCGCCGTCGTGCCGGCCACGCCGGTAGCAGACGGCCAGCCGCAGGTCGCCGCCGGTCGCGAGGTAGGGCGCCAGTCGCTCGGTGATCTTCTGCTGCCGGGTCAGCTCGAAGCCTTCGTGCAGCACCTGCACTCCGGCCCAGCGGGTGAGCGCGTCCAGCTCGGGCATGCTACCGGTCGCCTGATTCGAGTCGGGCGAGAACGAGGCGGCCCTAATCAGGGCGGCCGCGCCGACCTGGAGCGTGGCCGGAGCAGCGAGCCCGGCCAGGGCCAGGCCGTGCTGAACGCGGCCCCACCACGACTCGCCAGGGCTGAGAAAGTCGTGCACCAGGGTGTGCCTGAGCGGGAAGCGGCGCATGTTGGTGCGAGCGGTGATCCTCGGGATGCCGGCCACGAGTGGATTCTCGTCGAAATGCCGGTTCAGCGTCTGCCACAGGGCCGGGTCGCTGAGTTGCACGTCGGCGCCCCACACCGTGAACAGCGCGCGCACATCCGACCGGTGCTCGATCAGGGACGCCGTGGAGTCCAATCCACCCGACCAGAGCAGCAGGGTTCCCTCGGGGCCGCTCGTCTCGGTCTTGGTGCGGCGTCCGCGCAGTTCGAAATCGGCCGACCGGAACCGGGGATGCAGGGTGTGCCAGAGTGCTGCCATTTCGTCGATGCCGGCCGCGAAGTCGGCGTCCACTTCGTCCACCTCGACCGGAACACCGGCCGCCATCGCCACGGTCAGCACCGTCCCCAGCGCCGGCAGCACCAGCACCCCACTCGGCAGGTCAGCGACCTCGAGGTCGGGGTAGTCGGCGACCAGCACGCCGGAGTGCAGGTACTTGGCGGCGGAGCCGGGTTCGACCCGGACCCGGATCTCGCTGCCCCTGACCACAGGCCGACGCAGAACAATGGGACGACTTCGCCTCGTTGCGCGCACGTCCGCAGCGTAAGGACGGCGGCAGCTGCGCCCGGGCAGGCTCGCCGTCGGCGGCGCCCGAGCAGGTGCAGGTCATGGTCCATACCAGATCTCGGTAACCAGACGGCCGGCGTCGCCAGGGTGAGCCGTCGGGTCCCGTCGGACGGATTGGCCTAGGCTGGCCGCGTGAACGACGTGCGATGGCTGACCCCGGCCGAACTGCAACTGTGGCAGTCGTTCATCCTTGCCCAGCACGACCTGGAGCGGGTGATCTCCGCCGATCTGGCCGGCGGCGGCCTGTCCCATGCTGACTACGCAGTTCTGGTAGCGCTCAGCGGCGGTGACAGCCACGGCATCCGGGTCGGCCGGCTGCGCGACTGGATCGGCTGGGAAAGCAGCCGACTGGCGCACCAGCTGCGCCGGATGGAACAGCGTGGACTCGTCGACCGGCGTCCGGCCAGTGACGACGGCCGCGGCACCGTGGTGACCATCACCGAGGAGGGCCGCGCGCGAATCGTGGCAGCGGCACCCGGCCACGTCGAGACCGTCCGCCGCTACTTCATCGGCCTGATGTCGGCCGAACAGCGCGATGTGCTGCTGGCCGTGTTCCAGCGCGTCAACCAAGAGGCAGTGCCCGACCGGCCGCCCTTGGCCGATCTTTCCTGACGGAAATCCGTTCGTCCGGGCACCGGTAGAGTGTCCCCTTGTGCTGGTGGCGAGAGAAGTAGAAGTGAGGGCGGGCGCTCGCCTGCTGTTGTCCCCGGTGTCGTTTCAGGTTTCGGCCGGCGACAAGGTCGGCCTGGTGGGCCGCAACGGCGCCGGCAAGACCACACTGACCAAGATCCTGGCCGGTGAGGCGCTGTCGGCCGGTGGTCAGATCACCCGCTCCGGCCAGATCGGCTACCTGCCCCAGGATCCGCGCACCGGCGACCTCGACACGATGGCCAAGGACCGGATCCTTTCGGCGCGTGGTCTGGACTCGATCCTGAAGCGACTGACCAGGTACTCCAACGACATGGCCACCGCCACCGGTGACGCGCAGGAGCAGGCGATGATGGCGTATGCCCGCGCCGAGAACGAGCTGACCGCGGCCGGTGGCTATGCAGCCGAGGCTGAAGCGGCCAGGATCGCCGCCAATCTTGGGTTGCCCGACCGGGTGCTGCGGCAGCCGTTGCGTACCCTGTCCGGCGGGCAGCGTCGCCGCGTCGAGCTCGCCAGAATCCTGTTCTCCGGAGCCGACAACCTGCTGCTGGACGAGCCGACCAACCATCTGGACGCCGACTCGATCGTCTGGCTGCGTGACTACCTGAAGGCCTACCACGGTGGGGTGATCCTGATCTCCCACGACGTCGGACTGCTGGAGGCGATCGTCACCAAGGTGTTCCACCTAGACGCCAACCGCGCCGAGCTCGACCAGTACGCAATGGATTGGAAGCGCTACCTGCAGCAGCGTGAGACCGACGAGAAGCGGCGCAAGCGGGAACGGCTGAACGCCGAGCGCAAGGCCGACCAGCTGTTCACCCAGGCCGACAAGATGCGGGCGAAGGCCACCAAGGCGGTGGCGGCGCAGAACATGGCCAAGCGTGCTGAGCGGCTGCTGGCCTCCATCGAAGGCGAGCGGGTCACTGATCGGGTGGCCAAGATCAGGTTCCCCACCCCGGCACCGTGCGGCAAGGTGCCGCTGCGGGCCGAAGACCTGTCCAAGTCGTACGGGTCGCTGGAGGTTTTCACCGACGTCACGCTGGCGATCGACAAGGGTTCGCGGGTAGTGATCCTCGGCCTCAACGGTGCCGGCAAGACCACGTTGCTGCGGATTCTCGGCGGCATCGAGCCCTCCGACACCGGCGAGGTGCAGCCCGGCCACGGCCTGCGACTCGGCTACTACGCGCAGGAGCACGAGACCCTGGACGTCTCCCGCAGCGTGCTGGACAACATGATGACCGCGGCGCCGGACTCGATGTCGGCCACGGACGCCCGCAAGATCCTGGGGTCGTTCCTGTTCACCGGTGACGATGTCGACAAACCGGCCAAGGTGCTCTCCGGGGGTGAGAAGACCCGGCTGGCGCTGGCCATGCTGGTGGTCAGCGCGGCCAACGTGCTGTTGCTGGACGAGCCCACCAACAACCTGGACCCGGCCTCCCGAGCCGAGGTGCTGGCGGCGATCCACAGCTTCTCGGGTGCGATCGTGCTGGTCACCCACGACGAGGGCGCGGTGGAGGCGCTGGAGCCGGACCGGGTGTTGCTGCTGCCGGACGGGGTCGAGGATCTCTGGACGCCGGATTACGCCGACCTGGTGGCCTTGGCCTGAGCGGCATCTCTACGCAATATCACGCAGTGCGCGCCAGGCACCCTGGACCTAAGCTGAGCCGGACGCGATGACGCGTCCATGGGATGGGGGACCCACGATGTTCGAGCGACGCACTTTCCGCACCACCGCACTGACGGGCCTGTTCCTGTTGACCCTGGTCGGCCCGCTGATCGCCAGTCAGCCGACCGCTCGGGCGAACACCTATACGGTCACCACCTTCGCCGATGTGGTGAACGTGTTCGACGGAGTGACCTCCTTGCGCGAGGCGGTGTTGAACTCGAACATTCACGCGGGGGCCGACACCATCGTGCTCGCGCCCGGCACCTACAACCTGACCTCCTGCGTCGGTCCGCTGTCGCATGTCGACTCGGCGGCGCTGACCGTCGAGGGCCACGGCGCGACCATCGCACAGACCTGCCTGGACACCGCGGTGATCGAGAGCACCGACGACGCCAGCGCATTGACCCTGACCGACCTGGGCATCATCGGCGGCCCGAACTCCGGAGCCTTCGTCTTCGGCCCGGGCGTCTACGGCGAGGGCGCCGTCAACCTCGACACGGTCACGATCACCGGCGTGGACGGCGGCCCGTCCGGAGCCGGTGCAGCCGTGACCGGCTCCAACAACATGCCGGGCGCACCCGTATCGATCGTCGATTCGACCATCACCGGCAACGACACCAGCGGGGTCAACGGCAGCAACATCAGCATCGTGGTGACCCGCAGCGTGGTGACCGACAACGGGGGTTCGGGGGTCAACCTCACCGACGGCACCCCGGCCACCATCACCGACAGCGACCTCAGCCGCAACGGCGAATACGGCCTGCGCACCACCGGCCAGGGCCATACCCGGGTGACGGTCACCGGATCGACGCTGAACGACAATGCGTCAACCGGTCTGGTCTGCAACGCCTGCGCGAGCCTGGACCTGAACAGCAGCACGGTGAACGGCAACGGAGAGGGCGGCATCGACTTCAGCTACGACCTGGACCCGGTCGGCATGGATCGGCACCTGACGGTCGCGAACTCCCACGTGAACAACAACACCAACGCCGGGCCGGGCGGAGGCATCTCGGTGACCACCATCCAGCCTGCCCCCAGCAATGATGTGAGCCCGATCCTGACCGTTCAGAACAGCACCATCGCCCGCAACGCGACCACCGGAAACGGGCAACCGGGCGGCGGCGTGTACAGCCGGGTCGGCAAGCTCTACGTCGACAACAGCACGATCAGTCGCAACGTCGCCGGCGGCACCAGCGGATCGTCCGGTGGCGGCATCTACTACGTTCCGGACACCGATGACCTGAGCTCGGCGCAGCACGGCGCCACGATCATCTATTCGACGATCGCAAAGAACGCCGCCTCCGCACACGGCGGTGGCGCCTACCTGGACAGCGATGGTGCGGTGCAGGTGATCCAGACCCGGGTGACCAAGAACCAGACGGCGCTGCGCGGTCGGGGTGGCGGGCTGTGGCTGCGGGAAGCGACGCCGTTGCTGGTCGAGGATTCGACCGTTTCGGCCAACCTCGCGGCGCGCGGCGGCGGCATCTATGTGGCCGGACGCAATGGCATCTACTGGGCCGTGATCGCCGACACCACGATCAATGGCAACCGGGCCTCCGAGTACGGCGGCGGGGTGCTGGTCGCGGAACTCGCCCTGGTCACCTTCCTCAACTCCACCGTGTCGGCCAACCGGGCCGAGGTCGCCGGCGGCGGGATCCAGGCCGGCACCGCGGTGGCACCGGCGAGCCCGGTGCAGGGCGTCACCCTGAACTTCGCCACCCTGCGGGCGAATCGGGCCCCCCAGGGCGGCAACCTCGGTGCCCGCAGCGGCGTGATCAACGTCCGGACGTCGGTGCTGGTCGCGGCGGTCGGTCCGGGCTGCACGTTCGCCCCGGCCGCCACCTTGGCGGCGGGGGGTCGCACGTTCACGAATGCAGCCTCGTGCGCCGGCCACCCGACCGATGTGGTGAGCGCCGCGGATCCGCAACTCGGCGCACTCGCCGACAACGGCGGCTTCACCCGGACGCACCTGCCGGCCAACACCAGCCCGCTGGTCGGAATGGTGCCGTTGGTCGACTGCACCCAAACGCTCGACCAGCGCGGCCAACCGCGACCTCAGGGTGCGGCCTGTGAGCCGGGGTCGGTGGAGATCACCGGCAAGCGCAGGAGTTGACCCGGGTCCAGCTAGATGGCACCGGTCAGATGCGCCCCGGCGACGAAGCCCGCCGCCAGGGCCGCGGCAACCGTGCGGATGGTGTGTTCGGCGGGCAGGAATCTGGCGTGATGCAGGCCCACGTCGTGCCTGGTGTCGGCCTCCTCGCCGGTGCCGACGAACATCATCGCGATCGGCAACCGCTGGCCGAAGTGGCTGAAGTCGTCGGCGCCGAGGGAGCGGAAGGGTTCCTCGGCGACCGGTAGCCCGGCCGCGTGCAGGAGCGGGTCGAGCGCGACCACCAGGTCGTGATCGTTGGACAGCACCGGATCCCCGCGTAGCAGGGTGACCTCGGCGACCGCGCCGCGAGCCGCGGCGGTGTGCTCGGCAAACCGGCGCACCTCCTCGTGCAGCAACACGCGATCCGACTCGCGCATGGTCCGGATGATGCCCTGCAGCATCGCCGAGTCCGGAATGATGTTGTGGGTGGCGCCGGCCTCCAGCCGGCCGATGCTGATCAGCGCCGCATGGGTGGGGTCGACCAACCGTCCGACCAGTTCGTACAGCCCGGACGCGATGCTGGCCAGCACCGGCACCGGGTCGATCGTCACGTGCGGGTAGGCGCCGTGCCCGCCGTGCCCGCGGACCACGATGTCGAAGGCGTCGGCGGCGGCGTTCACCCCGCCGATGCCGCTGCTGATCAGGCCGGCCGGCACTCGCGGCTGGACGTGCACACCGATCACCGAGCGGACGTCCTGCTGCTCCAGCAAGCCGCTGGCCAGCACGTCCGGGGCGCCGGACGGCTGGCTCTCCTCGCGGGGCTGGAAGATGCCGACCATGCCGACCGGCAACTCGACCCGCTCGGCCGACTTCAGCAGCGCCCAGACCGCCGCCATGTGCACGTCGTGGCCGCAGGCGTGCATCGATCCGTTCGTCGCTGCCCACTCGACACCGGTCTCCTCGGCGATCGGCAGGGCGTCCAGTTCGCTACGCACGGCGACGCTCGAGCCGTCCGGGCCCAGTCGGGTCCAGAACCCGGTCTCGGCGAGCGGGCTGGTGCGGCGATCAAGGGCCGCGCTGAGCAGTTCGGCGGTTGGTCGCTCGAAGCCGCCGACGTAGGGGTCGGCGTGCACCGCACGGCGGAGGACCTTGGCTTGGGGGAGAACCTCGTCAATGCCGGCCAGCAGGTCGTTGAGTAGAGCGAAGGCAGCGGGATTGGGCCAAGCAGAGGTCACGGCGTGGCAGTCTACGGCCTTCCAGCCGGGGCCCTGCCCAGCGAGCCTGCGGCGGACGGTGCCCGCCGCGGTCCGGCCCCGTTCAACCCGCGGAATCGACCGTCCCCGGCATCGGTCTGGGTCGGAACACATGCAGTTCGACGCTCAGGGTCACCCGCTGGGACCGTTCGACCCGGGGCGGGGAATGATGCGCGTTCGGACCCATCCGGATCAGGTCGTCCAGTTGCTCGGTCGGCACGGCGCCGGTCCAGTTCAGGGTGTGGGTGCGTTCGTGGGTGAGAAAGTCCGCCGCGCCGGCCAGCAGCCGGCCGCCCTTGTCCGGCTCGATGCCGAGCAGGCCGTAGGCCTGGCGCAGCTCGGCCAGATGGTCGGCGGTGGGCACGACCACCAGCACCCGTCCGCCGGGGCTCAGCACCCGGGCGAACTCGGCCGGGTTACGGGGTGCGAAGACGCACAGCACCACGTCTGCAGAGCCGGTCAGCAGTGGGACGCCGCGCCACACGTCCGCCACCACCGACGCCACCCGGTGATGCACCCTGGCTGCTCGCCGGGCCGCCGACCGGGAGATGTCCAGCGCAATTCCTCGGGCCGCTGGCCGACCCTCGACCACCTGGGCCAGGTAGTGTCCGGTGCCGGCGCCCACCTCGAGCAGGGTGCGCACACCGGTCGGCGGCACCGCTTCGACCAGTGCCCGGGTGACGAAGTCGAACAGGCCGGCGTGCTGCACCCGGGTCCGGGCGGCCAGCATGGCGGCGGTGTCGGCGTTGGCCGGCTCCGCGGCTGTGGCCAGGTTCAGATAACCCTGCTTGGCCACGTCGAACGAATGACCCGGCGGGCACCGCCAGCGCGAACCGTCGGCGCGCAGTGGCCCGGCACAGTGCGGGCAGGCCAGCACCCCCTCGGCGACGTGCAGGCTCACAGTGGCCGCATCGCGCCGCCGTCGATCGCCACCAGCGACCCGGTGACATACGAGGCAGCCGGGGAAAGCAGAAAGGTGGCCACCCGGGCGAACTCGGCGGGCTCGCCGAGACGGCGCAGCGGAATCGACTGCTCGGCCCGCTCCCGGGCGGCGGCGGGGTCGTCGGCCTGGCCGTGCAGGTAGCGGATTCGTTCGGTGGTGATCGTGCCCGGCAGCAGGCCGACCGCACGTCCGCCGGTGGGTCCGAGCTCGTCCGCCAGTTGCTTGACCAGAACCGCGAGGCCCGGACGAAGACCGTTGCTGATCGCCATCGTCGGTAGCGGCGACCTGGCCGAACTGGACAGCACGAACGCCAGGGCGACCGGCCCGGTGGCGGCCGCCACGCTCGCCCGGGCCACCCGCAGTCCGGCCAGGAAAACCGACTCAAAAGCGTCCCGCCACTGCTCGTCGGTGTTCTCCAGCACCCCGCCGCGGGGCGGGCCGCCGACGCTGATCAGGGCACCGTCCAACCGACCGAAGGTATCCAGTGCCAACTCCGCGGCGCTCGTCGCGGTGTCGGCTGCGGACAGGTCCGCGGCCAGCGCGACCGCGTTGGCCGAGCCCAGCGCGGCGACCGCGTTGTCCAGCACCTCGGCGCGCCGGGCGACCAGCACGACGCGAGCGCCCTCGGCGACCAGTTGCTCCGCCGTGGCGCGTCCCAGGCCCCCGCTCGCTGCGGTGACGACGAACACCCGATCGGTCAGTCCGAGCTGCATGCCAGCACCCTAAGCCCTAGTCGGCGGACGGCTTGGCCGCGGCGAGCGCCGTGGCCTTGCGCTTGTCCCGCAGGTCGGAGCGGATCAGCACCACCAGGCCAAGGGCGGCGATACCGGCGAAGGCGAACCACTGCATCGCGTAGGACAGGTGCGACCCTTCGGTCTGTTCGGGCGGGTTCACCGGCTGCAGGCCGTCAGCCGACGCTGGAGTCATGCTGATCACGCCGATGTAGCCGTTCACCAGCGGCTCACCAAGCACGCCGCCCACCGCGTCGGAGTTGACCAGCCGGACCGCGCCGTCAGCGGGTGTGATCGCGTCGCTGGCACCCTGCTCGTTGCGCCGGACGTAGCCGACGATGGACACCTCACCGGGCACCGGGGCGGGCGCCGTCCGGGGAAAGTCCTGATCGGCCGGACGGGCGGCGAAACCCCGGTTGACCAGCACGGTGCCGGTGGACGTTCGCAGCGGGGTGAGGATCTCCCAACCCGTGGCGGTGCCATTGGAGCGGTACCGGACCACGAACGAGTGCGCCGGATCGGGGTCGAAGGTGCCGGCCACGCTCACCCGCTGCCACTGGTCGGCTTCGGCGATCGGGCGACTGAACACGGTGGCCCAGTCCACCACCGGCGCATTCTCGTGAGCCACCACCACCCCATTGCTGTCGCGGCGCTGCTGCAACCGGTCCAACTGCCAGCGGCCCAGATTCACGAACGCAACGGCCAGGCTGCCGACCACCAGCGCCAATGCGACCCAACGCAGCCACAGCCGTCCACCCCGGGCGCCGCCGCCCATGGTTCCCAGCGTCGGCACGGTCAGTCCTCGACCGAACCGGAGATCACGGTACCCGTGCCGAGTTCGGGGCGGTCGGATAGTTCCGGGTGCTCGGGCTCCTTGGGTCGCCGCATGTCGACGGCATTGGCCAGCATCACGGCCACCGGCGGAATCACCGCGGCGCCAACGAACAGCACCCAGTTCCAGGGGGTCGGCGCCACCACGCCGCCCAGAAAACAGGCCACCCGGACGGCCATCGTCAGCAGGTACCGCTTGTTGCGCTGCTCAGCGTCCAGGGATTTGGCCTGGCGGGCGTTCGTGATCAGGACCGGGCGGCCCTGCGCGTGCCCCTTTGAGCTAGTCACGCACACACTGTATGTCGTCCTGCCGCGGCACCGGTCCCTCCGCTAGGTTGTGCTGCGTGACCGAAACCGATGGTGTCAGCGGCCGCAGTGCCGTGGTGACCGGCGGCAACAAGGGCATCGGCGCCGCCATCGTCGCGGCACTGCTCGAACAGGGCCACCGGGTGGCCAGCTTCTCGCGGGCCGGTGACGCGCCCGAGGGTGCTCTCGGCATCGCCTGCGACGTCACCGATTCGGCCGCGGTCGAGGCCGCCTTCAAGCAGGCCGAGGAAGCCCACGGTCCGGTCGAGATCCTGGTGGCCAACTCGGGAGTCACCAAGGACACCCTGATCATGCGGATGACCGACGCCGACTGGGACCTGGTGATGGACACCAACCTCAAGGGTTCGTTCCGGTGCGCCAAGCGGGCCAGCCGCTCGATGCTGCGCCGGCGGTGGGGCCGGATCATCTTCACCGGATCGGTCGTGGGGCTGTACGGCTCGCCGGGTCAGGTGAACTATTCGGCGTCCAAGGCTGCCCTGGTCGGGTTGGCCCGGTCGCTGACCCGCGAGCTTGGCTCCCGCGGCGTGACGGCCAACGTGGTCGCCCCCGGGTTCATCGAGACCGACATGACCGCGGTGCTCGCCGATGAGGTGGTGGCCGGGTACAAGTCGGCGATCCCAGCCGGACGGCTCGGCGCCGTCTCGGAGGTGGCCGCAACGGTGGCGTTCCTGGCCGGCGAAGATGCCGGCTACATCTCCGGCGCCGTGATTCCGGTCGACGGCGGCCTCGGTATGGGCCACTAGAAAGGTAAGTGCATGGGAATCCTCGAGGGCAAGAACATCCTGGTCGCCGGTGTCACCATGAACACCTCGATCGGCTACCGGGTCGCGGAGGTGGCCGCTGAGCAGGGCGCAACGGTGCTGGTGTCCAACTTCGGCCGGGCGCTCAGCCTGACCAAGCGGATCGTCAAGCGGCTCGACCCGGTGCCGCCCGTCCTCGACCTGGACGTGACCAACGAAGAACAGCTGGCCGGGTTGGCCGATCAACTGCGCGAGCACGTCGACCATCTGGACGGTGTCGTCCATTCGATCGCGTTCGCCAACCCCGAAACGGCGCTGGGTGGCAAGTTCCTCAGCACTCCGGCCGAAGACGTCAAGACCGCGGTGCACGTGTCGGCCTACTCGCTGGTTGCGCTGGCGATGGCCTGCAAGCCTCTGATGGGCCGCGGCGGCTCGATCGTCGGACTGACCTTCGACGCCCGTCAGTCGTGGCCGCACTACGACTGGATGGGCGTGGCCAAGTCGGCGCTGGAAAGCACTTCCCGCTACCTGGCCCGCTACCTCGGGCCGGACGGCATCCGCAGCAATGTGGTGGCCGCCGGCCCGCTGGAGACGATCGCCAAGAAGGCCATCCCCGGCGCCAATGACTTCAACGACATCTGGGGCGTGCGGGCCCCCCTCGGCTGGAACGAAAAGGACCTCGACCCGACCGCCCGCGCCGTGGTGGCACTGCTGTCGGACTGGTTCCCGGCGACCACCGGCGAAATGGTGCACGTGGACGGCGGCCTGCATTCCACCGGGGCATAGCGCCGTGCGCGCGACCCGATAGGTTGGCTGGCATGGCGGCTGTTGTTGAACTCGCGGGTGTCTGCGTCGTCCGTGGCGACGCCACCCTGCTCGATCAGGTCGACTGGTTGGTGGACGAGTCCGACCGCTGGGTGATCATCGGTCCCAACGGTGCCGGCAAGACCACGCTGCTGCAGATCCTCGCCGCCCAGCTGCACCCGTCGTCCGGCCTGGCCGAAGTGCTCGGCGAGGTGTTGGGCTCGGTCGACGTCTTCGAGTTGCGTCCGCGGATCGGTGTCGCCTCCGCCGCGCTGGCCGATCGGATCCCGCGCAGCGAGCGGGTCGCTGACGTGGTGGTCTCCGCCGCCTACGCGGTGTTGGGCCGGTGGCGCGAGAGCTACGAACTCGCCGACCTCGAACGCGCCGTGGAGCTGATGAACCAGCTACGGGTCGGGCACCTGGCCTACCGAACCTTCGGCACCCTGTCCGAGGGGGAGCGCAAGCGGGTCCAGATCGCCCGGGCGCTGATGACCGATCCCGAACTGCTGCTGCTGGACGAGCCGGCCGCCGGCCTGGACCTGGCCGGACGAGAGGCGCTGGTCAGCACGTTGAGTGCCTTGTGCACCGATCCGTCCGCACCTGCGACGGTGTTGGTCACCCACCATGTCGAGGAGATTCCGAACGGAATCACCCACGCGTTGCTGCTCAAGCAGGGCTCGGTGCTGGCCTCCGGACCTCTCACGGAGGTGCTCACCGCGAAGAATCTCAGCGAGACTTTCGACCTTCCACTGGAAGTCAGTCACAGCAACGGCCGGTGGAGCGCGCGGGGCCAGGCATAGTGGGTGCATGTGGGAATGGCTGAGCGCTAACTGGTGGGCGATCTGGCTGATCGCCGCCGCCGGGTTGGCCCTCGCGGAGACGCTGACGGTGGACTTCACGCTGCTGATGCTGGCGGCCGGCGCGCTGGCGGCCGCAGGCGTCGCGGTCTTCTTCCCCGGCCTGATCCTGGTCCAGGTGGTGGTCGCGGTGGCGGTGTCCTTCGCGATGCTGTTCCTGCTCCGTCCGACCCTGTTGGAGAAGGTGCGCAACTCGCCCGGCTACCGTTCGTCCCTGCAACGTATGGTCGGTAGTACCGGACGTGCGTTGACCGCCATCGACGGCGACTCGGGCGAGGTGAAGGTGGCCGGTGAGGTGTGGCAGGCCCGCAGCTTCAGCACCGAGGCCATCGAGGCGGGAACGCCGGTGGAGATCTACGAGGTCGACGGAATCACCGTCGTTGTGTACCCGAAGGAGCAGTGACCGGCATGGAGTTCATCGCCCCCATCATCATCGTCATCGTGGCAGTGGCACTGCTCACCCAGGCCTTGAAGGTGATCAGGCAGCAACAGGTCGGCATCGTCGAGCGGTTGGGCAAGTTCGCCCGCACCCTCGACCCGGGGCCGCATCTGCTGGTGCCCCTGATCGACAACGTGCGGTACAAGATGGACATGCGCGAGGCGGTCGTGCCGTTCCCGCCCCAGGGCGTGATCACCGAGGACAACCTGATGGTCAGCATCGACTCGGTGATCTACTTCCAGGTGGTCGACCCGGTTCGGGCCGCATACGAGGCGCAGAACTACATCCAGGCGATCGAGCAGTTGACCATGACCACGCTGCGCAACATCATCGGCGGGCTCGACCTGGAACAGGCCCTGACCAGCCGTGAAGAGATCAACGCCAAGCTGCGTGCGGTGCTGGACGACGCCACCGGCAAATGGGGCATCAAGGTCAACCGGGTCGAGCTGCGATCGATCGAACCGCCGGCCACCATCCGGGACGCGATGGAGAAGGGCGCCCGCGCCGAGCGCGACAAGAGGGCCACCATCCTGCTGGCCGAGGGCCAGCGGCAGTCGCAGATCCTGTCGGCGTCCGGTGACCGCGAGGCGTCCATTCTGCGTGCCCAGGGCGAGCGGGAATCGGCCGTGCTGCGGGCCCAGGCGGAACGCCAGGCCAAGATGCTTCGGGCCGAGGGCGAGGCGCAGGCGATCACCACAGTGTTCGGGGCGATCCACGCGGGCAAGCCCGACCAGTCGCTGCTGGCCTACCAGTACATGCAGATGCTTCCGAACATCGCCCGCGGCGATGCCAACAAGGTATGGATCGTGCCGTCGGAGTTGAACGACGCCCTGAAGGGGCTCGGTCGGGCCGCCGGTGACCTGCTGCAGGGCGGCGGCGCCGGTGCCGGCTACGAGCCGCGGGCCCTCGACGGCGAGTTCACCGCCCCGGACAAGGTGGACGTGTTCGCCGAGATCGCCCAGCAGAAGGCCGAGGCCGAGGGCGAAGCCGGCCGGGCGGTGGAGCAGGCGATCGCCGAGGCGCAACTGATGGAAGCCGGACGACAGCGCCGGCTCAGCACCGGCTCCAGCGCCGCCCCCGCACTGGGCGCCGCCAGGACGCCTGAGCCGCCCGCCGAACCGGCAGCTCCGGAGCTCGCCCAACCGGCTCCTGAGGTTCAACCGGAGCAGTAGGGCAAGGGCTCACACCGCAACCGGCTCGTCCGGCACCTCCTTGGCGTAGCGGCTGGCCAGCGAGCCGCAGGCCATCAGCTGGGCCTGATGAAAGATCATCAGCGGCAGCACCAACAACCCCACCGGGGAGCCGGCGAACAGCACGTTGGCCATCGGCAGGCCGGTCGCCAGGGACTTCTTGGTGCCGCAGAACTGGATCGCGATCACGTCCTCGCGGTTGAAGCCGAGCCGTCTGGCCAGCCAAAGGCTGCCGGCCAGCATCACCACCAGGATCACCAGGCAGACCCCGAGCAGCACCACCAGGTCGAGGGGCTGGATCTGCTGCCACATGTGCTCGCGGATGCCGGCGGAGAACGCCGAATAGACCACCAGCACGATCACGCCGTTGTCGAACAGCTTCAGCCGGGGGTGGGCGGCGACGAAGTCGGCCGTCCAGCGCCGGGACAGCTGGCCCAGAACGAAGGGCGCCAGCAACTGGCCGACGATGTCGAGGATCGACGACGGGTCGATCACCAGGCCCCCCGAGGTGGTCATCAGCGCCACGCACAGCAGCGGAGTGACCACCACCCCGATCAGGTTGGAAGCTGACGCGCTCACGATCGCACCGGCCACATTTCCCTTGGCCAGCGACGTGAAGTTGATCGAACTCTGCACTGTGGACGGAACCAGGGTCAGGTACAGCACTCCGGCGTACAGCGCGGGACTGAGCAGCCACGGCGACAGCACCTGCAACCCGAAACCGATCAGCGGAAACGCAAGGTAGGTCAGGGCCAGAATGGTGACGTGCAGCCGCCAGTGCTTCAGTCCCGCGATCGCCTGCTCGGGCTTGAGCCGGACGCCGTAGAGAAAGAACAGCGCGGCGACGGCGAACTTGGTCGACCAGTCCAGCACTGCGACCATGACGCCCTGCGCCGGAAAGATGCTGGCCGTGACGGCAGCGGCAACGATGGCCAGCAGAAATCGGTCGAGTCGCTTCAGCCAGCCCATGCGGAACACCCTAGGGCCGGCAGTGCACGGCCCGGCGCGTGGGCCAGACTGTGACAATGGCCGGAATCGTGGACGTCGCCGACCCGGCCGATCCGCGACTTGCCGACTACGTCGGGCTGCGCGACGCCTCGTTGCGCCGGCACCTCGAGGCGGAGCAGGGCCTGTTCATCGCCGAGGGCGAAAAGGTGATCCGCCGGGCGATCGAAGCGGGCTACCGGCCGCGGTCCTTCATGCTGGCGCAGCGGTGGCTGGAGCCGTTGCGCGACGTGATCGGCGACGCGCCGGTGTACCGGGTCAGCGCGGCGACCGCCGAGGCGGTCAGCGGATTCCATGTGCACCGCGGCGCGCTGGCGTCCCTGCATCGGGAAACCCGGCACACCATGGCCGACCTCGTGCGGCACCGCCGGCTGATGGTCTGCGAAGACCTCGTCGATCACACCAACGTGGGCGCGATCCTGCGCAACGCCGCCGGACTGGGCTGGGACGGGGTGCTGCTGGCGCCGCGCTGCGCCGATCCGCTGTATCGACGGGCGATCAAGACCTCGATGGGAGCGGTCTTCGCACTGCCGTGGGCGCGGCTGGAGGATTGGAGCAGCGCCGTCGCGACCCTGCAGGCTGCCGGCTTCACCGTTGCTGCCCTGGCCCTGGCCGAAGACGCCCTCGACCTGGACGCGTTCGCCCGGACCCTGGCGCCCGATGCCAAGGTTGCGGTGCTCCTGGGCACCGAGGGCGCGGGCCTGTCCGACCGCTGGATGGCACAGGCGGACGTGGTGGTGACGATCCCGATGCGGGCCGGAATCGACTCGCTGAACGTGGCCGCGGCCAGCGCGATCGCCGGGTACGCGCTGCGTTGATCCCGGTTGCACAGCCGAGTTGGCGGTGCCCACGGTTAGGCTGGAACAGTGACCTGGACAGCAGATTTGGCAGACCAGCTCGACTTCTACTTCACCACCCAGCTACGGCCGCGGCTGGCCGGGCTGACCGACGAGGAGTACCTGTGGGAACCCGTGGCCGGTATGTGGAGCGTCCGTGCCGACAGCACCGGCCGGGTGCGGGCCGAGTTCCTCAATCCGGAGCCCCCCATTCCGCCCGTCACAACGATCGCCTGGCGGCTCGACCACCTCACCCGTGACGTTCTGGGTAAGCGGGCACGGGCTCTGTTCGGCGGATCGCCGGCCGAGGCAGCTGCGGCGGACATGTACGACGACCGGCACTGGCCCGAACCGATACCGACCCGCGCCGAGCCGGCCTTGGCCGCTCTCGACTACGCGTACGGGTTGTGGCAGGCCGGCGTCGCAGCCCTTGACGACGAGGGGTTGGCGAGGCCACTTGGTGCCCGCGGAGCGATGTATGCGGACGATTCGATGGCCGAGTTGGTGCTGCACATCAATCGAGAGGTGATCGCCCACGGCGGCGAGATCTGCCTGCTGCGCGACCTCCATCGAGCGCAGCAGAACGATCGTGACCCGCTGGTTTCCGCGGCCCTGCGCGGAGACGCCACTGCGGTCCGGTTGCAGACTCCGGCTGACGCTCGTCCAACCCTTGCCGCCGAGGCCGCCGGGCTGCGGCATTGGAACGTGGTACGGGCCTTGGTGGAGGCTGGAGCCGGTTTCGACGGCGCCCTGCACTACGCGGCTGCGGCCGGCGAACGCGACATCGCCGAGTTTCTGTTGGCTCACGGGGCATCGCCCGATGCGGTGGACAGCCGGTTCGGGCAGACGCCGGCGGGCTGGGCGAAGTACGGCGGCCATGCCGATCTGGCCGAATGGCTCGGTCGCGCCGCATCGTCGCCCCGGCGTCCCAGCCGACCAGGCCCCCAGTAGGTTGAGAGCATGACGATGCCTCGAAGCACCCCGTCCGCACACGGGGTGGACGCCCGCGGCCTGCTCGCACTGGTTGACGCGTTGGAGGCTCCGGGGCACGGCACGCATTCGCTGATGATTGCCCGGCACGGCGAGGTGATCGCCGAGGGGTGGTGGGCCCCCTACGCCCGCGATCGGGTGCATCTGGGGTATTCGTTGAGCAAGAGCTTCACCTCGACCGCGCTCGGGGTGCTGGTCGGTCAGGGCGTGATCGACCTGGACGCGCCGGTGCTGTCCTATCTGGTCGACCTGGAGACGGTCGATCCGGCCTGGCGCAAGGTGACTGTGCGGCACTGCATCACGATGACCGCCGGCCACACAGCCGAGGCCTGGGACTGGCGTGGCGACAACGCGCCGGTTGCCGGGCCGGACGGTGCCGACCCGGTGCTGGCGGCGATTCTGACCACCCGGGTGCCCGACGGAGAGCCCGGCCAGGTCTGGGCGTACAACCAGGTCGCCACCTATCTGGTCGCGCAGGCCATCGCGGCGGTCACCGGCGAGCCGCTGACCGCTCACATCCGGCGGCTGGTGCTCGAGCCGTTTGGTGGCGAACCGGCCCGGGCGCAACGCACGCCGCAGGGCCACGACCTGGGTTTCAGCGGCCTGCATGTGACCACCCCGACGATCCTGGCCCTGGCCCAGACCTGGCTGGACGGTGGTCGCTGGCACGATGCCCAGCTGGTTCCGTCCGAGTACGCGGCTTGGGCGCCGCAGCCAACGCCCGCGTCGCTGGTCGCCCCCGACATGACCGGCGACTGGAACCATGGCTACGGCGCGTCGTTCTGGGGCGCCAGCCACGGCTACCGGGGCGACGGCGCCTTCGGCCAGTACGCGATCGTGCTGCCCGATCTCGATGTCACCGTCGCGATCACGTCCGAGGTGGAGGACATGCAGCACACCCTGGACCTGCTCTGGCGGCATCTGCTGCCGGCGGTCGACGCCGAGGGCGACCATGCCGCGGATGAGGAGTTGGGGCACCGGCTGGCCGACCTCCGCCATCTTCCGCTGTCGGGAGGGGCACCGCCTGATCAGCCGGTCGAGGCCGTCCGCGACCCCGGGTCACAACTTCCGGAGGCGTTCGGTTCGGTGCGGCTGGAGACCACGGACGCCGGTCATCACGTGCTCGAACTGCGGCATCCCGATGGGGATCTGGTCACCGTGGTGGGCGACGGCGAATGGCTGGAGTCCTGCTGGCCGACCCATTGGGGCCCGCAGGTGGCGATCGCTGCGAGCGGCGGCTGGGCGGACGGCGTGTTCGCGGCCGAGTTGCGGCTGGTTGAGACCCCGCACACGATCACCGTGGCGCTCGATCGGGCCGCTGGCTCGGTGCTGCTGGGCTGGCGCCAGGAGCCGCTGACCGGACCGGACCCGTTGAACGCGGCGTCCTTTCCGTGCTGAGCCTCAGCCGGCGGAGGTTTCGTTGTTGCCGGCGTTGAACCACTGCGCCGACTCGGGAAAGGCTCCGGCCAGATACTCATACAGCTGCGCGGAGGTGCCGATCATGCAGCGCACCTGCTGGCTCAGAAAGTCATCGGTGACGCCGGTCTCGACGTCGATCACCAGGTCGCCGAACACACCGAGGTGATCCTCGCCGCGGGTAACGCTGGCCTTCGGCCAGAAGTGGTCCCGGTTCCAGGTGTTCAGCGCCTCGACCAGAAAGTCGTAGGCCTCGACCGGGGGGCGGACGTCCCACATCGAGCGGATCGCCATCAGGTCGTCCTTGGCGCCCTCGACCAGGAACCACATCCGCATCACCTCCCAGTCACCGAACCGGTCACCGTCATCGTCGACGCCGAAGTTGATCTCCATGTTCTGCAGCACCTGGCCCCAACGCTCCTTGGTGAAGGGCGGCGGGCCGGCGGGCTGGTTGGACTGCCAGTTGAACATCGTCATCGGACGATCCTTTCGTGGGTTCGCTCGTCAGTCTGCGGACGTGCGGCGTGGTGTGACCGGCCAGTCGTCGGGGTACAGGTGGGCCAGCTCCTCGTGCTGGCTGGACAACAGCCGGCGGGACCGGGTGGAGAGTCGGTCGCCGAAGACCGTGCCGCTGAGGTGGTCGGTCTCGTGCTGGAGGCAGCGGGCCAGCAGGCCGGTGCCCTCGATCCGCACCGGGTTGCCGTCGGCGTCCAGGCCGGCGCAGACCGCGGTGTCGGGGCGGGCCAGCACCTGGTAAGCGCCGGGGTAGGACAGGCAGCCCTCGTCGGTGGAGCTGAGGGCGCGGTCGCGCGCCGCTGGCACGGTGACCTGCGGATTGCAGATCACGCCGCTGTGCACCACGTCGTCATCGTCAGGGCATTCGAAGACGAACACGGCCAGATCGATGCCCACCTGGGTTGCGGCCAGGCCGACCCCCTGGGCCGCGTCCATGGTGGCGAACATGTTGCGCACCAGGGTGCGCAGGGCGTCGTCGAACTCGGTGACCGGCCGAGTGGCCGTGTGCATCACGGGGGTGCCCCACCGGGTGATCGGCAGGACCCGCCCACCCGTGGTCAGATCGTCGCTCATGGCCGCCTTTCGCTACGGCCGCCCATGGTAGTGGTGTCGCTGGTGTCGCACCCACCCGGGCCGGCCCCGGACGTAGGCTCCGGTCATGCCGGCGGACCTGATCGACCTGTGGCGACACCACCTGACGGTGGCCCGCAACGCGTCGCCGCACACGGTGCGCGCCTACGTCGGAGACCTGCAGCAGCTGGCCGACTATCTGTACCGCACCGGCTCGGGCACGCTGAACGACGTCGACCTGCGGACGCTGCGGCGCTGGCTTGCCGGCATGCACGCCGCGGGAGCCGAGCGGGCCACCATGCAGCGCCGTGCTGCCGCGGCACGGGTGTTCTTCGCTTGGGCGCACGCAACCGGGCAGCTGGCTTACGACCCGGCCGCCGGACTGCGCTCGCCTCGGGTCGACCGGACACTGCCGCCAACACTCGAAGCTGACCAGGCGCGCACAGCGCTGGAACAGCTCGCAGCGCGGGCTGTGCAGATCACCCAACCCACCGCCAGGGCCGGCGCACTGCGTGATCTGGCGATGGTGGAGGTGCTGTACGCCAGCGGCATTCGGGTGGGGGAGTTGTGCGGTCTCGACCTGGCCGGCTTCGACACCGATCGGCAGCTGCTGCGGGTGCGCGGCAAGGGGGACAAGGAGCGCACCGTGCCTGTGGGGGGCCCCGCCGTGCGAGCCCTGACCCGCTGGCAGGACCAGCGACACCTGCTGGCGGCACCGAACGCAGGTCAGGCCTTGTTCGTCGGCGATCGGGGCGCCCGGATCGACCCGAGGGTGGTGCGCCGCCTGGTGCATCGCGCCCTGGCTCAGGTTCCGGACGCTCCAGACCTGGGGCCGCACGGACTGCGGCACGCGATGGCCACCCACCTGCTGGAAGGTGGCGCCGACCTGCGCAGCGTGCAAGAGATTCTGGGTCACAGTTCCCTGGCCACCACTCAGATCTACACCCACGTGACCACCGAGCGGTTGCGGGCCGCCTACACCCAGGCCCACCCGCGGGCCTGATCGTCAGGCGACGATGGTGCCCGGTGCGGGTTCGTAGGGTTGGAAGAACGGGTTGGCCGGAGCCCCCTCCCGGGTCATCACCAGCAACGGGACCGACTGGCCGTCGAGTTGCTCACGGATGATGTCGGCATGGCCCGCGTGCCGCGCCATCTCTTCGACCTGGTGCACCAGGTAGTAGCGCAGCAGAATCGGCCGGGCGTCGTGAATGCCCTGCCAGGGCGCCGGCGGCGCCATCGACTCAGCGGCGGGATCGCTGTGCTGCATGGCCGCCAGATATTCGGCTCGGACTGAGTCGAAGTCGGCAAGCAGGTCGAGCATGCTCTCGTCTTCGGTGACCTCGAAGGCGGCCAGGTAGCGGGCGTAGTCCTGATCGGTGAGGGCGGACGTTCGCATACCGCCGCGCAGGTTGGTGGTCACCCCGTGCATGCCCTGAGTGGTGTGTTTGAGAATGCCCGCGATCGACAGGGCGCTGCGACACGGTGTTTCGCGCGCCTGTTGTTCGGTGAGCCCGTAGATCGACGCGCGGATCGCGGCCAGTTGCTGGTCGGCATAGCGGGCCAGGCCGTCGGCCTCGGAATCGCGGGTGGGCAGGTACATGGCATCTCTTTCGGATCGGCGTTGGCCCCATCATCACCGCCGGCACCGACACTTTCGATGCTGGCTGGCACTGGTCACAGGTAGCCCGCCGGGTCGACCAGCCGGCCGCGAAGCTTCACGCCGAAGTGCAGATGGCAGGCCGTTGCCCAGCCGGTCGACCCGACCCGGCCGACCACCCCGCCGCGGTGCACCCGCTGACCGCGGTGCACCGAATAGCTCTGGGCATGCAGGTACTGGGTGACCAGGCCGCCGCCATGGGCGACCAGCAGCCGGTGGCCGCCCGAGGAGTCGTAGCCGACCGAAGTGACCACCCCGTCGGCCGCCGCGCGGATCGGCGTGCCGCAGGACGCCGACAGGTCCACTCCCTCGTGCATTCGCCAGACGTGGAAGATCGGATGGAACCGGCGCCCGAAGGGCGATCCGATCCGACCGCCGACGGGGTTCAGCAGCACCCCGGACCCGGCCGGTTCGAACCCGCCGGCCGCCAGCGCCGCGGCCCGCTCGGCTGCCAGCTTTCTGGCCAGCGCCACCGCCGAGGAAGGCAGCAGGCGGACTGACTCGGCGTCGCCCAGCGGGTCGAGGTATTCCTCGCCGCGCTTGAGCCCGAAATGCAGGCAGCCGGCCGCACAGTGCCCGGCCTGCAGCGTGCCGATCAGATCACCGGCCCGCAGCTGTTCACCGACCCGGACGGATGCCCGCACCGGCTCGTAGGTGGTGCGCAGGTCGCCGTGCACGATGGTGACCACCCCGCGGCCGGCGATCACCTGCGCCACGCTGACCCGGCCGCCTGCGGCGGCCCGCACCTGTGCGCCGACCGGACTTGCCAGGTCAACCCCGCGATGGCCGGCGTTCCAGCGCTGCTCCGGTGGATCGAATCCGCGCACGACCGGCCCCGGCACCGGCCGCACCGAGCCAAACGCAGCCGCCTCGGGTGTTGCCCCGATCGACGCCACAACGATCAGCGGCACCACCGCCAGAAGTCGCCACCCGCGCACCCCGATCACCTCCGCCCATCAGTGAACGACCGAGCGGCGGAAAGTGGTCAAAATGGTCTCGACAAGCTCGACCGGCGGTGGTTACGGCGGGCTCCTCCGGCGGTGTTCTCGACGGGCTCGAGCGGCGGGGTCTCGGCTGGCTCGATTGGCGGGATTCCGCCGGTTTGGGCCGCGACGGTGCCGCGTCGTACTATGACCGGTAGCGATCCGGAAGATCCGGGTCGACTTCGCATGCACCTCGAACCGTCGCGCTCGACGGGTTGCGCCCGCGGTCCCCGCAAGGGGTGGGCAGGCAACGGTCGCATCAGGCGGACCGAAGGCTTCGGTCCGAACAACCCAGGCGGGTTTGCGCTGAGCGCGACCCGCGAAGAAAGGAACGGCTATGGCCGTCGTGACCACGCGTCAGCTGCTCGAGAGCGGTGTCCATTTCGGGCACCAGACCCGGCGTTGGAACCCGAAGATGAAGAAGTTCATCTTCGCCGAGCGCAACGGCATCTACATCATCGACCTGCAGCAGTCGCTGACCTACATCGACCAGGCGTACGCCTTCGTCAAGGACACCGTCGCGCGCGGCGGGCAGATCCTGTTCGTCGGCACCAAGAAGCAGGCCCAGGAAGCCATCGCCGAGCAGGCCACCCGGGTGGGTATGCCCTACGTCAACCAGCGCTGGCTGGGCGGCATGCTGACCAACTTCTCCACGATCAGCAAGCGGATCGGCAAGATGAAGGAACTCGAGGGGCTCAACTTCGACGACGTCGCCGCGTCCGGCCTGACCAAGAAGGAGCTGCTCCAGCAGCGCCGCAAGAAGGACAAGCTGAACAAGACCCTCTCCGGCATCCGCGACATGGGCAAGCTGCCCCAGGCGGTCTGGATCGTCGACACCAACAAGGAACACCTCGCCATCGACGAGGCCCGCAAGCTGCGGATCCCGATCGTCGGCATCCTCGACACCAACTGCGACCCCGACCAGGTCGACTTCGCGATTCCGGGCAACGACGACGCGATCCGCTCCGTCGCCCTGCTGACCCGGGTCGTCGCCGACGCCGTGGCCGAGGGGCTGCTGTCCCGCAGCCGCGCCGCTGCCACCACCGGTGAAGAGGCCGAGCCGATGGCCGATTGGGAGCGCGAGCTGCTCGGTGGCGCCGACGAGGCGCCGGCCGCCGAGGCTCCCGCGGCTGAGGCCGCCCTGCCGCTGACGCTGAGGCTGCTGACGCTGAGGCTGCTGACGCTCCTGCTGCCGAGGCTGAGGTCTCCGAAGCCGAGGCCGTCGAGGGCTCGGACGTTCAGGCGAACGAGCTGGCCGACGAGATCGAAGGCGCCGAAGCCGGTGCCGCCGCCGAGTCCGCCGAGGTCGCGGAACTCGTCCAGGCCGCTGAGGTTGCCGCCGACGACACCGTCGAGCCGGCCATCGAGGCCGAGGTCGGCGCAGCCGCCGAGACCAAGTGACCACCACCGCACAGAACTGAGAGAGCAAGAGCAATGGCAATCACTGCCGCTGATGTGAAGAAGCTCCGCGACGCGACCGGCGCGGGCATGATGGACGCCAAGAAGGCACTGACCGAGGCCGACGGCGACTTCGACGCCGCCGTGGAGATCCTGCGGGTCACCGGTCAGGCCAAGATGGCTAAGCGGTCCGACCGCGAAGCCTCCAACGGCCTGGTGGCCGCTGCCGGCAAGAGCGTGATCCAGCTCGGGGCGGAGACCGATTTCGTCGCCAAGAACGCCGAGTTCGTGGCCCTGGCCGACGAGATCGCGGCCGCGATAGACGCTGCCGGGGCCACCGACCTGGCCGGCGCCCACGCCGTTCAGCTCGCCTCCGGCAAGACCGTCGGCGACACGGTGGCCGAGTTGGCCGTCAAGATCGGCGAGAAGCTGGAACTGGCCAATGCGGCCAGCTATGACGGCGACGTCAGCATCTACTTGCACAAGCGGTCCACCGACCTGCCGCCGCAGGTCGGCGTGATGGTGGAGTACGACGGCGGCGACGAGAGCTTCGTCCGTGGCATTGCCATGCAGATCGCGGCCATGTCCCCGCAGTACGTGACCCGGGAGGAGGTGCCGGCCGAGGTGCTCGCGCACGAGCGGCACATCGCCGAGCTGACCGCCAAGGAGGAGGGCAAGCCCGAGCAGATCATTCCGCGCATCGTCGAGGGTCGCCTGGGCGGCTTCTACAAGGACGTGGTGCTGCTCGAGCAGGCGTCCGTTTCGGACGACAAGAAGACCGTCGGCCAGTTGCTCAAGGAGAACGGTGTCACCGTCAAGCGCTTCGTGCGCTTCTCGGCCGGCGCCTGAACGGCTCGAACCCGTCCGGAACGACAACTAGAGTGACGTGCGCCACGAGTTCACACTCGTGGCGCACGGCGCTGTCAGCCCCACGACGAGGAGAACGATGACCTACCACCGCATCATGCTCAAGCTGTCCGGAGAGGTCTTCGGCGGCGGTCGGATCGGCGTCGACCCCGATGTGGTCGGCAGCCTGGCCGGCCAGATCAAGAGCGTGGTGGACACCGGCGTCCAGGTCGCCATCGTGATCGGCGGCGGCAACTTCTTCCGGGGCGCTGAACTGTCCGAGCGCGGCATGGCCCGCGACCGGGCCGACTACATGGGCATGCTCGGCACCGTGATGAACTGCCTGGCCCTGCAGGACTTCTGCGAGAAGGCCGGCGTCCAGACCCGGGTGCAGAGCGCGATCGCCATGGGGCAGGTGGCCGAGCCCTACATTCCGCGTCGGGCCGAACGGCACCTCGAGAAGGGACGGGTGGTGATCTTCGGGGCCGGATCCGGCATGCCGTACTTCTCCACCGACACGGTCGCGGCGCAGCGCGCCCTCGAGATCGGGGCGGACGTGCTGCTGATGGGCAAGCAGGGCACCGACGGGGTCTACGACTCCGACCCTCGGACGAACCCGAACGCCAAGCGCTTCAACGACCTGACCTACGACGAATATTTGGCCCGCGACCTGAAGGTGGCCGACGCCACCGCCATCAGCCTGGCCCGCGACAACGATCTGTCGATGATCTTCTTCGACCTCGGGGTGGAGGGCAACATCCTGCGTGTGGTGCAGGGTGAGAAGATCGGAACGACCGTCCACGCCTGAGATCCGACCAACCGAAAGGGAGCCTTCGATGATCCCCGACATCGTCAAAGACGCCGAGCACAAGATGAAGAGCGCGGTCGAACACGCCCGCGAGGAGTTCGCCGCCATCCGCACCGGCCGGGCCCACCCGGCCATGTTCAACAAGCTGATGGTCGACTACTACGGCTCACCGACCCCGCTGCAGCAGCTGGCCACCTTTCAGGTGCCCGAGGCCCGCACGGTGCTGATCAGCCCGTTCGACCGGCAGTCCATGACCGGCATCGAAAAGGCTATCCGCGACTCCGACCTCGGCGTGAATCCCGCCAACGACGGCAACGTGATCCGGGTGGTGATGCCTCAGCTCTCCGAGGAGCGCCGGCGCGACTACGTCAAGGTCGCCCGCACCAAGGCCGAGGAGGGCCGGGTGGCCGTCCGCAACATCCGTCGGCACGCGAACGATTCGGTGCACAAGCTGGTCAAGGACAAGGACGTCGGTGAGGACGACGCCCGCGGTGCCGAGAAGCAGTTGGACGGGGTCACCAAGAAGTACGTCGACACGATCGATGAGCTGTTGAAATCCAAGGAAGCCGAGCTCCTGGACGTCTGATGGCAGCCGAGCAGGAGGTTCCAGCCGAGCCGGCCGTCCGTAAGTCACGGGCCGGACGGGACCTGCCTGCTGCCCTGCTGGTCGGATCGGCGCTGGCTGCCGCGGTCGTGCTCACCCTGCTCTACTGGCACTGGGGTTTCGTGCTGCTGGTCACCGCGATGTTGACCCTCGGCACGATCGAGCTGCACGACGCCCTCAAGCGGATCGGCATGAACTCGGCCGTCTGGCCGATCGTGGCCGGCACCATCGCGGTGATGTGCGGCTCGTACGCCGCCGCCTCCCAGGAGGGGCAGACCATCCTGCCCTGGCACTCGGTACTGCTCGGCTTTCTCGGCGCCACCGTTCTCGCGGCCCTGATCTGGCGGATGCCGGGAGGTGCCGCCGGCTACGTGAAAGACGCGTCGGCCAGCCTGTTCACGATCGGCTACATTCCGCTGCTGGGCTCGTTCACCGGCCTGATCCTGGCCGGCCCGAACGGGGCGGCGAAGCTGGGCACCATCATGCTCGTGGTGATGGCCACCGACACCGGCGGCTACGCGGTCGGCGCGCGGCTGGGTAAGCATCCGATGGCGCCGCAGATCAGCCCGAAGAAGACCTGGGAGGGCATGGCCGGCTCGATCGGGCTGGCCAGCGCCATCGCCATCTCGCTGACCGTCTACCTGTTGAACTCCGCCTGGTGGATCGGGTTGCTGCTGGCGCTCTCGATTGTCGCGGCCGCAACCTGCGGCGACCTGATCGAGTCGCTGGTCAAGCGCGATGTGGGCATCAAGGACATGTCGTCGTTCCTGCCCGGGCACGGCGGTGCGATGGATCGGCTGGATTCGATGCTGGTGGCCGCCCCGGTGTCGTGGCTGATCATGTTCCTGCTGATCCCGAACTGAGGCGGCCGTGACCGACGAACAACTTCCCGCCGCCGGCGCCCTGCGTCCGGACGAGATGAGCGCCTACGCCGCCCTCGAAGACCGCGTCCGGGCGGGCGCCCGGGTACCGCTGACGATGACGGCGCAGCGGCCCGTCAAACCCCCCAAGCACTGGCTCGACCTGTCCACCGAGCAACGCCGGGACGAGGTCACCCAGTTGGGCCTGCCGGGATTCCGCGCCGATCAGATCTCCCGGCACGTGTTCGAGGGGCTCGACCTCGACCCATCCGGCTGGAGCGACCTTCCCGCCGCCGATCGGGGCCGGATCGCCGACGCGTTCCTGCCCTCGTTGCTCAACGATGTCCGGCCGCTCAGCTGCGACGGCGGCACCACGCTGAAGACGCTGTGGCGGCTGCATGACGGTTCGCTGGTCGAGTCGGTGCTGATGCGCTATGGGGTGCCGGGCATCCGCTCGTCCGGCTCCGGACGCAACCGGGCCACGTTGTGCATCTCGTCCCAGGCCGGCTGCGGCATGGCCTGCCCGTTCTGCGCGACCGGCCAGGGCGGTCTGCAGCGCAACCTGTCCGCTGCCGAGATCATCGCTCAGGTGCTGGCCGGCGCCCGCACCCTGGCCGACGGCGGGATCCCCGGCGGCCCGGGCCGGGTGAACAACGTCGTGTTCATGGGCATGGGCGAGCCGATGGCCAACTACCGGGCGATCATGGCCACGATCCGCACCCTGACCGCTCCCGGCCCGCACGGGTTGGGCATCAGTGCGCGGGGCATCACCGTCTCGACGGTGGGCCTGGTGCCCCGGATCGACGCTCTGGCCGGCGAAGGCATCCCGGTCACGCTGGCGGTCAGCCTGCATGCTCCGGACGACGAGTTGCGCGACGAGCTGTGTCCGATCAACACCCGCTGGAACGTGACCGAACTGGTCGATGCGGCCCACCGCTATTTCGTCGCGACCAAGCGCCGGGTGTCGATCGAGTACGCGCTGATCCGTGACGTGAACGACCAGCCCGAGCGGGCCGCCATGCTCGCCGACGTCCTGCGCCGAGACGGAGGGCATGGGTGGGTGCACGTGAACCTGATCCCGCTGAACCCGACCCCGGGGTCCAAATGGACGGCCTCGAGGCGGTCGGACGAGAAGGAATTCGTCCGGATTCTTGAGCGGCGTGGGGTTGCTGTCACCGTGCGGGACACCAGAGGCAGGGAGATCGACGGCGCCTGCGGACAGCTGGCCGCAACCGTTGCCGCTGAGTGACCTGCCGGGGCTACCCTGAACCATGCGGACGTTCATCGAAGAGCAGAACCAGATCCTGGACGCTTCGATGGTGGCCGAACTGGCCCGCGGCATCGTCGCCGAAGAGGGTGCCGAACGCCGCTTGGTGCTCACGCCGCTGTCCGGCCTGCCGCTCGCCGAGATCCCGCTGTCCACCATCCGCGACGTCGGCTGTGCGGTGCAGCAGGCCCGGGCCGCCCTGCGGGTGTGGAGTTCGTTCGGCCACCGCCGCCGGGCCGCAGTGATGCTGGGCTTCCACGACCGCTTGCTCGCCGCCCGCGACGAGGTGCTCGACCTGATCCAACTGGAAACCGGCAAAACCCGCGCCAACGCCTTCGAAGAGGTGGCCGAGGTCGCCAACATGGCGCGCTACTACGCCCGGTCGGCCACCCGGCTGCTGACCCCCAAGCGCATCCGGGGAGTAGTGCCGGTGCTCGGCGCGGCCACCGAACGTCGGCTGCCGCGCGGTGTGATCGGCATCATCACGCCCTGGAACTACCCGTTCGCGCTGTCGCTCGGCGAAGCCATCGCGGCCCTGCTGGCCGGCAATGCGGTGGTGCTGCGACCCGATCCCCGCACCAGCCTGTGCGTGCTGTGGGGACTGCGGCTGCTGCTCGACGCCGGCCTTCCGTCCGGGGTGCTGCAGGTGGTCACCGGCGATGGCGAAACCATCGGCGAAGCGGTCGCGCACCGCACCGATTACGTCTCCTTCACCGGTTCGACCGGGGTCGGCCGCCGGGTGGCCATGCTGGCCGCGCGCCGGATGGTCGGCTGCTCGCTCGAACTGGGCGGTAAGAACGCCCTGTACGTGCGCGCCGACGCGCCGCTGGACGCGGCCGTGGACATTGCCCTGCGCAGTTCGTTCGCCGGCGCCGGCCAGGTCTGCGTGCACACCGAGCGATTGGTCCTGCACGACGCCATCGCGGACGAGTTCCTGGCCCGGTTCGTGCCGGCGGTCGAGGCGTTGCGTCTCGGCATCGCCCTCGAGTACGGCTACGACATGGGTTCGCTGTTCGGGGCTGATCAGTTGCGCCGGGTCAGCGAACACGTCTCGGACGCCCTCCGGCACGGAGCCACCCTCCTGACCGGCGGGCGGGCCCGTCCGGACGTCGGTCCGTGGGTCTACGCACCGACCGTGCTGGACGGGGTCACCGCGGCGATGGACGTTCGCGACGCCGAGACCTTCGGGCCTGTGGTCAGCATCTACCGGGTCCGCGACGACGAGGCGGCAGTCCGGCTGATCAACGACTCCGACTACGGGCTGCACGCCAGCATCGTCAGTGCCGATCGCGCCGTCGCCGGACGCCTCGCGCCACGGTTGCATACCGGCTCGGTGAGCATCAACGAGACCTTCCTCGCCTCATGGGGAGCGGCGGGTGCGGCGATGGGTGCCCGCGGCCACTCCGGCACCGGTGGCCGGCATGGTGCCGAAGGGCTGCTCAAGTACACCGTCGTGCAGAGCGTCGCCGAGCAGCGGGCCGGGTCCCTTACCGTCGGCCGGGCCGCGCAGCAGCGGTTCGCCGGCGCGTTCAGCCTGGCCCTGGTCGGGTTGCGCCGGGCCCGGGTGCGCTGAGCGCGGCCAGGGCCTCGTCCACCTCGTCGACCAAATGGATCCGCTGCGCCATGGTGCGCCCGGCCGCAAGGGCGTGCAACAACGGCCAGGCCGGCACCGTTTCGGTCCAGAACTCGGCGCCGACCATCACCAGCGGCACCACGGGCTCACCCTCGGCCACGTAGAAGTTCGGCGTGACGGCCTGGAACACCTCCTGCACGGTGCCGGCCGCACCGGGCAGGTAGACCAGCCCACCGCGGCATAGCCGAAGCAGGGTGTCCTCGCGTAGGGCGTTGGTGAAGTACTTGGCGATCCGGGTCGCGAACAGGTTGGGTGGCTCGTGGCCGTAGAACCAGGTCGGAATGCCCAGCGACAACCGGTCACAGGGCACGGCGGCGGCCACCCGCTGAGCCGAACGCGCCCAGGCCGACACGTCCGGCGACCAGGTCTGAACGGATGCCAGCTCCGTGATCGCGGCACTCAACTCGTCCGGGGAGCCGGTGAAGGCGGCGCCCAGGTTGGCCGCTTCCATCGCACCGGGACCGCCACCGGAGAGCACCACCATGCCCGCCTCGGCCAACTGGTGGGCCAGCCGGGCACTGGCCCGGTACGGTCCGCTGCCACGCGGCTGTGCGTGGCCGCCCATGATGCCGACGATCCGTTCGGGGTCGACGTCGGAAACGGTCTGTTGTAAAGCCTCGGTGATCGCGTGGTCGTGCAGGGCGACGGCCAGGTCGGCGCCGAGTTCGCCGGGCCGCAGGTGCTGTTCGGCCCAGCCGAAGATCGCGGCGTCCGTCGTGGCCGGATAACCGCGATCCAGGCCTCGGTACAGCTCGGCGGGGGTGTATAGGGCGGGGCGGTACGGGTCGAACGGCAGGTCGGGCAGCCGTGGAAACACCAGCGCTCCGGCCCTGGCCAGGTGGGACGCGTCCCCGGGTCGCAGGGCACAGCCGAGAAAGATCGCCCCGGCCACGTCCGTTCCGCGGAGAACGGACGAACGGTGGGTCAGGTCGACCGACTGCACCATCACCCCGGCGAGCGAGCCGGTCGAACTCACCTGCGCGTCGAACTCGTCGAGAGACTCCACGTCGATCCGCACGCACTCACGCTAGCGTGGCGCTGGCGGAAGGAGTCCAGGATGCCCGATCAGGTTCCCCAGCCTGCCCCGCAGCGGATGACCACCTTCGAGGGAAGTGCGATCGTGGCGGCCGTCCGGCCGGGCGCGGACCCTCTGGTGGCGCTCACCGCGGCCGACCTGGCCCGGGTCACCGGCGGCACGATCTACTTCGGCTACGTGGACCAGCAGCGCTACGTCGAGCGTGAGTTCGCCGACGGCAGGGTCCAGCACAACGACATCAATCCCGACTCCGCGGATGACACCTGGCAGCGAAAGGAGGCCCAGATCCGGCGGGAACTGACCGAACTGCTGGCGGAGGGGGGCAGCACGTGGGAGTTCCGCTACCTCGCCGGTCGACCGGACCGCGCGCTGACCCACCTGGCCAGGGCGGTGAACGCCGCCGTGATCGTGGTCGGCAACCGGGCACCGGAGCACAACGCGAAGCTACGCGAGTTCCTCGACGGCAGCCTGGTGGTCAAGCTGGCCCAGCACCAGCATCGTCCGGTGCTGGCGGTGCCACTCAGCGTGGTCGACTGGAAGGCGCCGAGGCCGTGGGGCTGAAGTCGCTGCTGATCGTGGTGGGTGGAATGGTCGGAACCGCGCTTCGGGCCGCCCTGGCGGCCACCTTCCCCGCGCAACCGGGCGGCTGGCCGTGGGCCACGTTCGTGATCAACATCTCGGGCGCGTTCGCGCTGGGCCTGCTGCTGGAGGCTCTCTCCCGGCGCGGGCCGGACGGCGGGGTGCGTCAGTACCTGCGGCTCGGAGTCGGCACCGGGGTGCTCGGCGGGTACACCACCTACAGCACCTTCGCGGTCGAGAGCGTGCGGTTGCTGGGCGGGGGAGCGCTACTGGTCGGCTTCGGCTACGCGCTGGCCAGCGTGCTGCTGGGCCTGGCCGCGGCGCTCGGCGGCACCCTGCTGGCAGCGCGGCTAGCGGCCGGAGGTCGAGGGTGATCGGCGTGCTGATCGCGTTGGCCGGCGGCTTGGGTGCTCTGGCGAGGTTTCAGACGGACGCCTTCGTGGCCCGGCTGCACAACCTACGGATGCCCCTGGGCACCCTGACGGTGAACACGCTCGGCTCGGGCCTGCTCGGTCTGATCACCGGCTGGATCGCCTTCAGGTCCGGCGCCCCGGACTGGGCGGCGGTGCTCGGCACGGGTTTCATGGGTGGCTTCACGACGTTCAGCACGGCCTGCGTGGAGGGCGTGCGGCTGGTTCGGGCGGGACGACCGGCCGCGGCCATCGTGCACGCCGGCGGCGGGCTCGTCCTCGGCCTGGTCGCCGCGGCGCTGGGCAGCTGGCTGATGTCGCTGTAGCCGGCTCAGCTGCGGAACCAGGCGGTCCAGGTCTGGGTGCCCGCGACGTCCAGCAGCCGCAGCCGCACCAGTTCGGCCCGGCCGCGCAGCTCGGCCGGCAGGGTCAGCTCGAACCAGCCGGTTGCGTCCACCGCCGCGGTGCCCAGCCGTTCCGCTCGATTGTGCAGTTCGATGGTGGTGGCGCCGGGGGAGATGGCCAGGCCTTGGAGCCGGCCGTCGACCTGCTCGACCTCGACCGACACCTCACCGCTGTCGAACCGAAGCACCCGCAGGCTGCCCGGACCGCGGACCCCTGAGGCCAACCGGGACTCGGCGGTGTCGGAGACCAGTTCGGCCAGCTGGTGATCCGGATCCCGCCAGGCCCAGACCTCGCGGCCTACCCGCGCCAGGTCGTCGTCGCCGGCGCCTTCGGCCAGGGCGTCCGCCAGTTCGCGCAGCAGCGCGTCGTCGTCGGGACTGATGGTCATGACGCGCCTCCCCACTGGGCCAGGGCCGGTTGCCGCCGGAGCCGTTCCAGGCACCGGATCCGGGTCGGGCCGATGGTGCCCATGCTGACCCCCAGCCGGCCGGAGATCGCTTCGTAGCTCAGCGGCGGGTCGGCGAACAGCATGCCGAGCAGTTCGCGGCACCGCTCGGACAGCTGACCGAACGCCTCGCGCAGCGCCTGCCGGCGCAGCTCGCCGAACAGTTCGGTCTCCGGTGGTTGGGCCGGGTCGGACGGTTCGAACGTCCACTCAGTCGGTGTGGTGCGGCGTTGCGCCCGCAGCACAGCCAGGCACTCGTTGCGGGTGGTGGTGGCGATCCAGCCCGGCAGCGCGGCCGGCTCACGCAACCGGTGGACGTGCTCCAGCAGCCGTAGCCAGACGCCTGCGGCCACGTCCTCGCGATCGTGCTGGGCCAGCGTGAACCTGCGGCAGACCGAGCCGACCAGTGGGGTGAACCGCTCCACCAGCCGCTGCCAGGCCTGCTGGTCGCCGGCCTGTACGGCGGCGACCAGGTCCACCACCGGCTCGGGGTTCATGGCACCGACTCGGGTACCGGTGGTCGCAGGTCGGTGCCCTCGGCCAGCAGTGCATCCCAGGCGGCGTGCGCCGAGATCTGATTGTTCATCAGAGCCGCCACCAGCCCGGCCGCGTGGGCCGCACTGAACGAGGTTCCGCGCCACTTGGCGGAACCGTTGAATGTGGTGCCGGGGTCATTCGGCTCACCCGGCATGTTGAAGTGCACAAGGCCGTCGAAGAAAGGACCGACGAACTCCACCTTCGCCGCCACCGCGTCCACCCAGGGCTGGGGGTTCGTAGCGAGCGGCGGGTCCTCGGTCTGGCTGAAATCAGCGCTGACCGCCCGAACACTCGCCAGGGCGGCCGGCCAGGCGGCCGAGGCGGGTCCCCGGCCCAGGGTCGACCAGCCCGGATCCGCGATCTGGTTGCCGGCGGCCGCGATCACGAGGATCTCCGGCGGTAGGCAGTTGATCGCCCGCTCGAGCAGCATCGGTGGACGGCCGTCGGCGGTGAAGCAGGCCAGCGGCAGGAGCACGATCTGCACCTGTTGGGTGAAACCGAGGTCGACGATCGCGCTGGCCACGTCCCAGGTTGAGCCCTTGCCGTTGCCAAGACTCAGGGCTGGAACCGAGCGCAGATCGACACCCGGTGCGGCCGACCGGACGATCGAGGCAACGAAGGCCGAGTGCGCTCGCCAGGCCTCGCCACCGCCGGACAGGTCGGCGTCGGCGGTGTCCACCACGCCGACGCGAACGGATCCAGGCACCGGTGCCGCTGGGTGGAGAATCACGCTCGCCGCCTCTTCGGCCGAGGACTCCTGAGGCAACAGCAGGGACGTCGGCTTTGGGTGGCCGCCACGCATCGCCGTGGAGGCGGCGTCACGATCTTTGCCGAGGTCGGGCGTCCACCCCCCGTGGTCGGCGGCGATCTGGCGGCGTAGCTCGGCCAGCACGGCGTCCAGGTCGCCGATTTCGGAGGTGAGCTCGAGCCGGGTCAACCCCAGCTCGGGACGATTCGGTTGCGTCGCCTTGGCATTCAGGCCCAGCCGTTTGAGCGCGACCTCGACCACGTTCAGGTACCTCGTCTCGGCGACCAGACTGCTGGGCGGCGGGTCGACTGACAGTTCGAACACGATGCTGCCTCCACTCGGGTGGCCAAACGGTCTGCGCGGACCATCCTCCACCCGTGGGCGACCCGGCGGAAGCCCGATGATGGGCCTCACTCGACGGAGCACCCAGTCGCGCCGATGATGCACCTCATCGCGGATCGGATCGACAATGGCTCGTGCCCACAACCCGCGAGGTGGCTGAGGCGGCCGTCGTCGAGGCGGATCGCCGGCTGTCGGACGCCCTGCCGATGCTGCGCGCCTCGGTCGCCAGCCTCGCTTCGGCTGACCCGGGCTCCCGGTCGTTGGCCCACCGGGCCCTGGGCCATGCCCTGCTGCACGGCGGCCGGGCCGATCAGGCTCTGGCCGAACTGCGCAGCGCCGTCCGGCTCGGCGTGCGCGCCCACGAGCCTGACCTGGCCGCCGCGGCCCGCACCAAGCTGGCCTACGCACTGCACGTGTCCGGACGGCTGGGCGAGGCTCTGCGCCAGGTGGATCGCGCACTTGCGGAGGGGCTGGACGACACCGAGCGCACCCGCGCCCTGGGCACCCGTGCGCTGATCCTCCGCGAGCGTGGCGAGTTCGGCCGGGGCATGGCCGACCTGAACGCCTCGCTGACCGGATTGCGCCGGCTGGGTGACGAGCTGGGGGTGCAGCGGGCCCTGGTCAATCGGGCGCTTCTGCTGGCCGACACCGGTGCCTACGTCGCCGCCGAGAAGGACCTGCGCGAGGCGGAACAAATGGCCATCCAGCTCGGTCGCCCGGCCGCGGTCGGACTGATCGCCAGCAACCTTGGCTACCTGGCCAGCCGAGCCGGCGACCTGCCCGGTGCGCTGATCGAGTACGGCCGGGCCGAACGGCTGTTCCGCGCCACCGGGCTGCAGGTGGGCGGCCTGCTGATGGACCGGGCCGAACTGCTGATTCATGCCGGCCTCGAGGATGAGGCCCTCGCCGAGGCAGAGCAGGCGCTGCAGGCGTCCGTGGTCGAGCGGCGGACGCTGCGGATTCCCGAGGCGCGGCTGCTGCTCGCCCAAACGGCGGTGGCTTCGGCCGAGCCGGCCGTCGCGTTGGTCGAAGCACGCCGGGCCCGGGACGCCTTCCGGCGCCAGGGTCGCACCGCCTGGGCGGCCAACGCCGAGCTGGCGGTTGCCCGGGCGACCCGTGCCCTCGGCCGGACTCCCCGGTGGCGGAGGGTGCGTTCCGCCGCCGACACTCTGGAGGCGGCGGGCTCGATCGCTGCCTCGGTGGAGGCCTACCTGCTCGCTGCGCAGCTCAGCCCAGAACCCGAACGGTCGGACGCGCTGGCCAGGATCGCCGTCCGCCGGCGTCGCGGGCCGGCACTGATCCGGGCCCGCGGCTGGTACGCCCAAGCGCTACTGAGCGACGATACCGCCGCGGCAGTGCGCGCCGTCCGCCGTGGCCTGGCGGTACTGGATGAGCATCTCGCGGGGGTGGGCGCGGACGATCTACGCGCCGGCCTGGCCCGGCAACGGCTCGACCTGGCCGGGTTGGGCGTCGACCTGGCCCTCGCCGGCGGACGCCCGGCGGATGTGTTTGCCGCAGTCGAGCGCGCCCGGGCCACAGTGCTCCTGCGCGACACGGTGCGGGCACCGTCCGATCCCGAACTGGGCGAATTGCTGGCCCGCTACCGGACCGCCCGCAAGGAGCGCGACCGGGACGCGCTGGCCGGCGCGGTGCGGGAGCACAGCCGAACCAGGCGAGGGGATGGCGAGCTGCTTCGGCCGCTGAACCTCGGCACCCTCGACGCTGCACTGGCCGACGCGGCGCTGGTCGCCTGGTTCGTCCGGGGCGGCCGACTGCACGCCCTGACCCGGGTCGCCGGTCGTACCCGGCTGCACCCGCTCGGCGTCGACGGACCGATCCGCGACGCCATCAACCGGATCGGCTTCGCGCTGCCGCGGCTGGCGGTCGAGACGCTGGACGAGCGGCGGGCCACTCCCGCGCGGGCCCTGCTCGGCGCCGCCACTGCGCAGCTGGCCGACAGCCTGCTGGCACAACTCACCGAGACCGACGGACGTGCAATGGTGCTGGTGCCGCCCGCGTTCCTGCACGCCGTGCCCTGGGCCGAACTGCCGGGTCTGGCCGGCCGTCCGGTCAGCATCGGCGGGTCTGTTCGGCAGTGGCTGCGGGCCACCCGGCCGAGGCGGGCGTCGGGCACCGTGCTGGTGGCCTCGGGTCCGGGCCTGCCGGGAGCCCGCAGCGAGGTGCTGCAGATCGCCTCCGACTACGCCGTCGGCCCCATCCTGGACGGCACCGCCACCGTCGGCACTGTGCTGGCCGGCCTAGCCACAGCCGACCTGGCCCACCTGGCCACCCACGGCTGGCTGCGTCCGGACAATCCTCAGTTCTCAGAGCTGACCCTGGCCGACGGTGCCCTGCTGGTGCACCATCTGGACACCATCGGATCCCTTCCCGCAACCCTCGTGCTGGCCAGCTGTGACAGCGGACGTCCGATCACCCGGCCCGGCGAGGCGATCTTGGGCTTCGCCGCCGCCTGCCTCGTCCGCGGCACCCGCACGTTGATCGCCCCCGTCGCCCCGGTGCCGGACGGCAGCACCCGATCGGTGATGGTCGCCCTGCACGAAGGTCTGCGCGCAGGTGTCGCTCCAGCCCAGGCGCTAGCCGCGGCTCAGCAAGACCAGCCGCCCGGCCGGCGCACGTTCGTCTGCTTCGGGGACGGCACCCGGGCAACATTGCCCTGACCTCTATGCATCACCGCACGGTCGGAACACTCTTGCTGGTGGAGCGCGAGCGAAGGAACTGACGTGGACCCACAATCGAATGCATCGGCGGCACTGGCCGCCGAACTCACCCCGTCCGACGAGACCCTCGCCCAGACGCTCGCGGTGGTCGGCACGCGGCTGACCCGGTTCGCCGCGGACGGGGCCAGCGCGCAGGCCACGATCGAGAAGCTCGACGCGGCCCTGGCCTCGATGTCCGGCGGCCCCGCCGTCGGCCAGTCGTGGGACATGGGGGCTCTCGCACTACCGGTGCAGGGCGCCTGGAAGGCCGTCACCGCCCTGGTCAGCAAGGTGATGACCGAGACCACCGGAGTCTCGGTCGACAGCTGGGCCGACGTGCTGGCCGGTGGCCGGGCCACCTTCGATGACTACCTGATCAAGCTCCGGGCCGTGGTTGGCCTGGGCGCCCTGGCCGAGGCCGACCTCGCGGTGGTCGATGAGGCCCGGCTGGCCACCACCGGGTGGCGGACCGCGATGGGCCCGGTGGCCGAGTTCGCCCGGCTGCTGGACTCGATGGTTGCCGAGATGACCCGCCGGGTGAACGCCGCCGGCGAGGGAGCGCTGGCGAAGCCCGCGGTGCAGGCCAACTGGATGGGACAGGTCCAGCGTGCCCAGCAACGGATCGGCGAGGTGGTCGATGTCGCCGCCGAGAAGCTGCACCTGACCAGGGCCGACATGGTGCAACTGGTGATCGGCCCGCTGCAGTCGGTCAAGGACCGGGCGGCTCGGCTGCCGGGAGAGCTCGAGGCTTTGCACCACGAGGTCAGCGTGCTGGAGGACCTGTTGAAGCTGCTCGAGGCCCAGGTCCGCTCGGCCCGGGGTGAACTGGCCCGCGGTGAGGTCGAAGTGGCGGCGCTGATCTTCGCGGCGGCCGTCCGGGTGCCTCGGTTGGCCGCCGACCTGACCGAGACCCGTGCCGAACTGGCCGCCGTCGACAGCTATCTGCTCGGCCTGGGCCGGATGCGTCACGAGAGCGCCGTCACCGAACCCACCGCGCTGATTCTGGAGACCGAATACCTGGCTCGCGGCAACACCGCGCATGCCCGGCTGCAGGAGCTGGAGCGTCGCGCCCGCAGTTGGGAGGAGCACGGCCCGGCCCTGCTGCACGGAGGCCTGAACTGGGTGGTGGCGGAGTCCGAGGTGGCGGACGTCCGGCTTGCCGTGGGCCAGTGGACACACGTTCAGGCCGACCAGCGCCGCCAGTACCTGCTGCGCGAGCAGGGCGCCATGGAGCGGGCGCTCGACGCCATCGGTCAACTGAATCCGCCCCCTGTACCCTTGCCCGGTGCGTGACGTCGTCCTTCTCGGCAGTACCGGGTCGATCGGTTCCCAGTCACTGGAGGTGATCGACGCCCATCCCGACCGGTTCCGGGTGATCGGGCTCTCGGCCGGTGGAGCCAATCTCGACCTGCTGGTGGCCCAGGCCCAGGCGTTCACCCCCGACATCGTTGCGGTGCCGAGCCCGGCCGCCGCCGCAGCCCTGCAGGGCCGGCTGCCGGACCGGACGGCGGTCTGGATGGGTCCGGACGCGTCACAGCGCCTCGCCGCCCTGCCCTGCGATGTGGTGCTGAACGCGATCACCGGCGCGGCCGGGCTGGAACCCACCCTGGCCGCACTCGCCGCGGGGAACACTCTGGCCCTGGCCAACAAGGAGTCGTTGGTGATCGGCGGCGAACTGGTCACCTCGGCTGCCGCGCCCGGCCAGATCATCGCCGTCGACTCCGAGCACTCCGCGTTCGCCCAGGCGCTCCGGGCCGGCCGCGGCGACGAGGTGCGACGGCTGATCCTGACCGCGTCCGGTGGCCCGTTCCGGGGTCGCCGGCGTAGCGAGCTGGCCGACGTCACACCCGATCAGGCGCTGGCCCACCCGACCTGGAACATGGGTCGGATCATCACCATCAACTCCGCCACCCTGATCAACAAGGGCCTGGAGTTGCTCGAGGCGGCGTTGCTGTACGGGGTCGATCTGGACGCGATCCAGGTGGTTGTCCACCCCACCTCCGACGTGCACTCGATGGTCGAGTTCCACGACGGCTCCACCATCGCGCAGTGCTCCCCGCCAGACATGAAGCTGCCGATCGCGCTGGCCCTGGCCTGGCCGGACCGGTTGCCGGACGCGTCCCGTCCCTTCGACTGGAGCCGGCCGATCAACTGGTGCTTCGAGCCGCTGGACGACGACGCCTTCCCGGCGGTCGCGCTGGCCCGCCGCTGCGGCCGGGCCGGCGGTACCGCGCCGGCGGTCTACAACGCCGCCAACGAGATCTGCGTCGACGCTTTCTGCGACGGCCGGATCGGCTTTCTCGACATCGTCGACACCGTCACCAAGGTTGTCGACGAACACCTCGGCAAGGATGCCCACGACGCCCCGCTGAGTGTGGACGGGGTGCTGGCCGCCGACGCCTGGGCCCGCGATCGGGCTGCCGAACACATCCGGGCGAGCCGATGAACGCCGTTGTCACCGTGGTATTCGCGATCGTGTTCTTCGGCTGCATCCTGCTCTCGATCGCGCTGCATGAGATCGGTCACATGGTGCCCGCCAAACGCTTCGGCGTGCGCGTTCCGCAGTACTTCGTCGGGTTCGGTCCGACCATGTGGTCGAAGGTCACAGGCGAGACCGAGTACGGCGTGAAATGGATTCCGCTCGGCGGCTACGTCCGGCTGCTCGGCATGTACCCGCCGGCTCGCCCGCGAGCCGGCCAGGGCAACCGGTTGACCCGGTTCGCCGACTCGGCCCGTGCCTACGAATGGTCCGAGATCACGCCGGACGACGTCGCCAACAATCGCCTCTTCTACCAGAAGAAGACCTGGCAGAAGCTGATCGTGATGGCCGGCGGCCCGATGATGAACGTGCTGATCGCCTTTGCGATCTTCTGGGCGATCCTCGGCCTGCACGGCACCTACCAGCCGCAGCCCGTTGTCGCCGATGTGCAGCAGTGCATCGTCCGCGAGAACCAGCCCGTCGACAGCCCCTGCGTCACCCCCGACACCCCGGCGGCGGCGTCCGGTATCCAGCCGGGCGACCGGATCGTGGACTTCAACGGCGTGGCCATCACCAACTACCCCCAGTTGGTCGAGTTGATCCGGGCCAACCTGGCCGGGCCGGCGCAGCTGGTGGTCGACCGCAACGGCCAGCTGGTCACCCTCACCCCGGTGAACACGGTCGTGAGTGGCGTGCCGGACAACCTCGACCCGGGCAAGCGGATCCCGGCCGGCTGGTTCGGCATCACGCCGACCACAATGCTGGTCAAGGGCGGGCCGGTCGAGACCGTCCAGCAGATGTGGACGATGACGGTGCAGAGTTTCGTCGCCATCGCCCAGTTTCCGGTCAAGGTCTACAACGTGGTCGCCGACCTGGTGCAGGGCAAACCCCGCGACATCTACGGCCCGCTGAGCATTCTGGGCGCCAGCCGGGCCGCCGGCGAGGTGGTGGCCAGCGACGGCATCGGGGTGACCGACAAGCTGGTGCTCTTCGGATCCCTGCTCGGCGCGGTCAACCTGTTCCTGGCCCTGTTCAACTTCGTGCCGCTGCCACCCTTGGACGGTGGGCACATCGCCGGAGCCCTCTGGGAGTCGGCCAGGCGTGGTTGGGCGAAGCTGTTCCGTCGACCCGATCCCGGCTATTTCGACACAGCGCAACTGCTGCCGGTGGCCTACGGGGTGATGGGTTTCCTGGTCATCAGCGGTGGCGCCCTGATCGTGGCCGACATCGTCAGCCCGATGCAGCTGTTCTGATGCCTGCCGAGGTCACCTTGGTTGCCGTCGGCTCGCGCGGTGATGTGGAACCGCTGGCCGCTCTGGCGGGTGCCCTGGTGGCTTCCGGGCGTCCGGCGACCGTGGTCGCCGTGGACGACTACGCCGAACTGGTCCGCGGATACGGGGCTCGGTTCCGTGGCCTCGGCCATGCCATTGCCGAGGTGGAAAGGCTCGGTCGCGGCTGGCTCGGCCGACTGGCGTTTCGCACCGCGGCGGCCCAACCCGCACTGCTCCGGCGGTGGTTGACCGGCCTGGCCGAGCCGCTCGCGGACGCCCTCGCCGATGTGCCGGCCGGCTCGGTGGTGATCAGCGGGTTGGCGTCGAGGGATGCGGCACTGGCCCTGGTCGAGCAACGTGGGTGCCGAATGGTGACGGTGCTGCACACCGCGGCGGTGCCCACGGCGCAGCGCGACAGTCATCTGGAGGGTCGCCGGTTCTCGGGTGTTTCGAGCGCCGACCGCGCATTCGCCGGCTGGTACTGGGCCCAGGTGTCCGGGCTGTCCCGAAGCACTGCCACGGAGTTTCGCCGTCGGCACCGCCTGCGCCGGCGCGGTAATGGAGCGGCGACCGCTGCCGCCGACGAGCACCCGATCTGGCTGGCCGCCGATCCCGTGCTGGTACCGCCGGCCGGGGACTGGCCGGCCAGCGTCCGGCAGACCGGCGCGATCCGGCCACCCGTTGCCGACTGGGCTCCGTCCGACCCGTTGGCCGCCTTCCTCACCGCCGGAGAGCCGCCGGCCTATGTCGGCCTGGGCAGCCTCAACGATTCCGGCGGCGTGCCTTGGCTCGACCTGACCGTCGGCGCCGCCCGACTCTCCGGACAGCGGTTGGTGGTGCCGGCGCTGCCGGGTACCGAACCGCAGGTGATCGAAGACCTGGTCTGCACCACAGCACCGCTGCCACACGATGCGCTCTTGCCCAGGCTGGCCGGCGTGATCCACCACGGCGGCGCCGGCAGCACCGCCGCCGGACTGCGGGCCGGGCGACCCTCAATGGCCGTCCCCGCCTTGTTCGACCAGGACTACCATGCCCGGCGTCTGTTCCAGCTCAGCGTCGGTCCCCGCCCCGTTCCGTTGGCCCGGCTGAACTCCGCCCGGCTCGCCGACCGGCTGAACGAACTCACCGGCGGCGAATATGCGCAGCACGCCGACCTAGTGGGCGCCGAGGCGCGGGCAGTGGACGGCACGGCGGCCGCGTTGCGGGAACTCTTCACGCTGGGCTGACATGAGTAGGCTGTAGGACGGCGGTCGTGAGGCCGCCGGTAGCCGTCGAACGAGGAGTCCATGACCGTCAACCTGGGAATGCCCGCCGTGCCGCCGCCCGTGCTGGCGCCGCGTCGCCCCACCCGGCAGATCAAGGTGGGCAAGGTGCTGGTCGGCGGTGACGCCCCGGTCTCGGTGCAGTCGATGACCACAACGAAGACCACCGACATCAACGGCACCCTGCAGCAGATCGCCGAGCTGACCGCCACCGGCTGCGACATCGTCCGGGTCGCCGTGCCCAGCCAGGACGACGCCGACGTGCTGCACATCATCGCCAAGAAGAGCCAGATCCCGGTGATCGCCGACATTCACTTCCAGCCCAAGTACGTGTTCGCCGCGATCGATGCCGGGTGCGCGGCCGTCCGGGTGAATCCGGGCAACATCCGCCAGTTCGACGACCAGGTCAAGCAGATCGCCCGGGCGGCGACCGACGCCGGCATCTCGATCCGGATCGGCGTCAACGCCGGCTCGCTCGACAAGCGGATCATGGACAAGTACGGCGCCCCGACCCCCGAGGCCCTGGTCGAGTCGGCGTTGTGGGAGGCGTCCCTGTTCGAGGAGCACGGCTTCCGTGACTTCAAGATCTCGGTCAAGCACCACGACCCGGTGGTCATGGTGCGGGCGTACGAGTTGCTCTCCCAGGCGTGCGACTATCCGCTGCACCTGGGTGTCACCGAGGCCGGCCCGACCTTCCAGGGCACGATCAAGTCGTCCGTGGCCTTCGGTGCCCTGCTGGCCCAAGGCATCGGCGACACCATTCGGGTCTCGCTGTCGGCCCCCCCGGCCAAGGAGGTCAAGGTCGGCATCAAGATCCTGGAGTCGCTGAACCTGCGGCCCCGGCACCTCGAGATCGTGTCCTGCCCTTCCTGTGGTCGAGCCCAGGTGGACGTCTATACCCTCGCCGAAGAGGTCACCAAGGGCCTGGAGGGCCTTGAGGTGCCGCTGCGAGTGGCCGTGATGGGGTGTGTGGTGAACGGCCCGGGCGAAGCCCGCGAGGCAGACCTGGGGGTCGCCTCCGGCAACGGCAAGGGCCAGATCTTCGTCAAGGGCAAGGTGGTCAAGACCGTGCCCGAGGATCAGATCGTCGAAACCCTGATCGCCGAGGCCAACCGGATCGCCGAGGAGACCCCCGAGGACGCCCCGCAGGGTGCCCCGATGGTCTCCGTGAGCTGAACCCAGGCCGATGAAGGCGCGGGCGCTCGGCACGCGCGACGCGCCGCTGGTCCGCACCCTGTTGGCCGCCGATCCGGTCGCCAACGTGTTCGTCAGCTCCCGGGTCGAGGTGGGGCTGCTCTGGCCCGGCTCGCCGGCCACTCTGTACGGCTGGCCGTCGGATCGTCCGCGACACCTGCTGCACGCGGGGGCCAACCTTGCCCCGGTGTTCGCCGCCTGTCCCGAGCGCGAGCGGGACGCCGCCATCGCCGCCTTCGTGGACGCGATCGGTCCGCACCGCTGGTGCCAGGCGATCGTGGGGGAGTCCGGGGTGACGCTGGCCCTGCATCGGCAGCTCTGCCGCCGTGGCCGCGGCTATGCCGGCGAACGTGAAATCCGGCCGAGACAGCCGTTGATGATGACCAGGCAGGTGCCGGACGGCATCGTCGAGGCGCCCGTTCGGCCGATCTCGATGGACGATTTCGAGACGTACTTCGCCGCCGCCGTCGCGATGTACACCGAAGAGGTGGGCGTCGACCCGCTGGCCGGCGGCGGCCGGGCCGGCTACCGGTCGCATTGCCAGACGCTGATCCAGTCCGGGCGGGCCTGGGGCATCGTCTCCGACTCCCGGGTGGTGTTCAAGGCCGACGTCGGGATCAGCTGCGGCGGGGTGGCCCAGGTGCAGGGGGTCTGGCTGGCTCCGCACCTGCGCGGCCAGGGACTGGCAGCGGCCGCGATGGGATCGGCCACCCGGCAGATTCTGGAGACCCACGAGGTGGTCTCGCTGTACGTGAACGACTTCAACACCCGGGCCGTCAAGACCTATTTGCGGAGTGGATTCACGGTGGCCGGGGAGTTCGCCACCGTGTTGTACTGACCTGTCGGTACGGACCGTTGACGCTCGGGAGGGCACGAATGAGCACACGTTGGGGCATTCTCGGGGCGGGCGGCATCGCCGGCACATTCACCGAAAACCTGTTGGCCGAGGGCATGGCGGTGCAAGCCGTCGGGGCCCGCGACGGGGCCCGGGCGCAGGCCTTCGCCGACCGCTTCGAGCTGGCCACCGCTCACGCCGGCTACGAGGCGCTGGTCGCCGACCCGGCCGTCGACGCCGTGTACGTCGCCACCACCCACAACTTCCACCTCGAGCACGCCCTGCTGGCGATCGCCGCCGGCAAGCCGGTGCTGGTCGAGAAGGCGCTGACGGTGACCGCCGCCGAGGCCGGTGAACTGGCTGCGGCCGCCCGGGCCGCCGGGGTGTTCGCCATGGAGGCGATGTGGACCCGGTTCCTGCCCTCCACGATGTACGTCAAGGAACGGATCGCCGCCGGTGCCATCGGCGAGGTCCGGGCGGTGCAGAGCCAGCACTGCCAGTTGCTCAACCCCGACCCCAAGGGCCGGCTGTTCAACCCTGACCTGGCCGGTGGGGCCCTGCTCGACCTCGGGGTGTACAACGTGTCGTTCGCGCTGGACATTCTCGGGGCGCCCGAAGCCGTGGTCGGCCGGGGCACGCTCACCGGGACCGGCGTGGACGCTGAGACCGCGATGGTGCTCAGCCATGCCGGCGGCGCGCAGTCGTCCGCCTACACGACGATGATCGCGCCGGGCGCCAATGGCGCCACCGTGATGGGCACCGAGGGCTACCTCGACCTGGCCCCGACCTTTTACAACTGGACGACAGTGCGGCACTACGTCAGCGAGCCACGGGGACAGTTGGCCGACACCTTCGAACCCCAACAGACCTCGCGTGGCATGCATTTCCAGGCCCTGGAGCTCGAACGCTGCGTGCGCGAGGGCCTGACCGAGAGTCCGCGGCTCACCCTGGACGACTCGATCGCGGTGATGTCGGTGCTGGACGAACTGCGGCACCAGGTCGGAGCGGTGCTGCCGCAGGACGGCTGAAAGGTTCGTGGCCACGGAGGCTGCTCCATCCCGTCCAGCACCGTTCGACCGCGGTGATTTAGTTATCCACAGATCTAGTGTTCGTGCTTGCCGGAGGGTTGCACGGCGGTAGAATCGAACACATGAACGCAGCAGTGGTCGAGGGGTCGGCAGTCGAGCGGCTGCGGGCCGCGATCGGTGCGCGCTCCCGCGCCGAGGTTGCGGAGGCAGTCGCGATCGCTGACTATGCCGCCGAGTCCGAATGGCCGGTCGACGCCGAGATTGAGCTGGTGGGAGCGCGCCCGGTCAGGGTCGGTGCCGCTGGTACGCCGGTGCTGGACGAGTTCGTCGCGCTGGAGGTGGCGGCGCTGAAGGGCATCTCAGTCGGGGCGGCGACCTGGCTGATCCGCGACCTGGTGAACCTCAGGTTCCGGCATCCTCGGTTGTGGGGTCGGACGAGGGCTGGGGCGATTGCGGTGTTTCGGGCCTGCCAGTTGGCCGCCGAGATCGCCCGATTCGACCTGACGCCAGCTCAGCTGGAGCTGCTCGATGATCAGTTGGTCGACAACCTGGCCCGGCTCTCGTGGCGGCGCCTGGTCAATCTGTGCCGTGGCCTGATTGCTGATCTGGTGCCCGAGCAGCTGGCGGAACGTTCCAGGCTGGCCAGGGCTGAGCGGTATGTCCGCAGGCTGGCGACCGATGATCCGTCGGTGGGTTTCGTGTCGGCTCGGGTCGATACCGCTGACGCGGTGTTCTTCGACGCGATGGTCGATCGGATCGCGGACCTCCTGGCCACCCATGGCGACACCGATCCGAAGGATGTCCGGCGGGCGAAGTCGGTCGGCATTCTGGCAACGCCGGCTCGGGCAACGCTGCTGCTGGCCGAAGCCGCCGGACAACTGGACGGTCCCGACGTTGGCTCGATGTCGTTCTCGAGTGCAGGCCATCCGCAGCGCGAGCCGGTGGGGTCGGACGTTGATACGGACTGGACGGCTGCCCTGAACTGTCGACCGACACCGGCAACCCGCACGTACTCGGAGGTCTTCTCGGTTCACGGCGCAACTGGCCCCGACCGATGGGCCTCTCATCGGACTAACACCGGCACGTTCTACCCGAGTTAGGCGAACCAGTGCCCGACGCACGGGCACCACTGTGTCGGCTGGCCACCCGATTGATGCAACGAGTGATCGTCTGGCCGGGGTGTGGCGAGCCGCTCACGCAGCCTTACCGAGAATCCGGTGGACCGATCCGAAGCTGCTGCCCAAGTCGACGATCTACCTGCACATCGCTGAAGACACGCTCATGCACGGCCGCGGACCGGTGCGGGCGGAAACCATCGGCCCGCTCGCCGCCACCATGCTGGCACTGCTGGTCGGTCACACGCGGATCACCCTGACTCCGGTGATCCGGCCCTATGACGACGTAGCAGTAGACGCCTATGAGATCCCGCGCCGGATTCGCGAGCAGGTGATCCTGCGTGACCTGGTCGAGGTGTTTCCGTACTCCGCGAGGCCGGCCCGCAATCAGCAGCTGGATCACACGACCGCCTACCGCAAGGGCGCAGCGGGGCAAACCCGGGCGGCGAACCTGGGGCCGCTGTCGGCCAAGGTGCACCGTGCGAAGACCCACGGCCACTGGAACCTGAACCAGCCCGAGGCCGGGCGTCTTCTGGTGGAAATCTCCGGCCGGCAACCGCTACCGGGTACACGGGCAGGCGTTACTCGAATCCGATCAGACACAGCAATCGACCGCGCCTTCGGGCAGGCACTGTGGAGCTACGACCACAAACCAAAGTCCGACGACCCGCTAGCGACGCAGAGCCAAGTAGCCGGCGGCAGCGGCTGCGACGCCCAGCGCCCAGAGCATCGGCGCTCCGATGCTGACGGCCAGGAAAAGTGACGAGACAAGGGCAACGCCCGCGCCACGCCTGGCCCAACCGCCGCGGGGCAGCAGTTTCAGTGCCGCGGCGGTGCCGAGCACGTAGACCAGGGTGAACGAACCGGTGGCCAGCAGCATGCTGACGATCAGTTCCAGGTGGGCGATGGCGGTCACCGCGAGTGAGATCAGCGACAGGACGCCGACCACCGCGAGGCTGCGCCGGGGCACCTCGCCGGCGCTGCTGCCACGAGCGAACCAATGCGGCATCGCGCCGTCGCGTCCCAAGGCGGAGCCGAGCTTCGCGGCACCGGCGAAGTAGGCGTTCATGGCGCCGAGGGTGAGCAGCACCGCCACCACCGCGGTCACCGGACGGGCGGCCGGTCCGATTCCCATGGCCATCAGGTCAGACAGTGGGGCATCGCTGCGTGCGGCCAGCGGGCCCAGCACCACGATCGTGGTCGCGGCCAGCGCGAAGTAGAGCACGCCCACCGCGATCAACGCGATCGTCGTCGCCCGCGGCACGTCGCGGGCCGGGTCGCGGTATTCCACAGCCAGGGAGGCAACAGCCTCCCAGCCGGCGAACGCCCAGACCAGAACGCCGGCGGCGGTCGCCACCGAACCCCAGCCGTGCGGCAGCAGGGGTCCGACTTCGGCCGGCTGGGCATGCGGCAGCGCGATCACCACGGTCAGCACCATCAGGCCCGCCAGCGCCGCGGCGAGCACCGAGTTGCACCCGGCCCGGACAACTGCAGGCCGACCGCATTCATCGCACAAACGGTCGCGATCAGTGCCGCCGCGGTGATCAGCACGGTGCCGCGGCCGCCTCCGACCGCGTCCGCCACGTACTGGCCGGCCATCATGGCCGCGGCCGGGGCTCCGACCGGCACGGCGGCGAAGAAGCACCAACCGACCATCGCCGCGATCCGGTCACCGAAGGCTCGTCGCACGTAGGTCGACACGCCTCCCGAGTCCGGGTAGCGCGCACCCAGCGCTGCGAAGGTGCCGGCCAGTGGAATCGACAGCAGAATCAGTGCCACCCACGACAGCAGGCTCGCTGGTCCGGCGATGTCGGCGGCAAGCGCCGGCAGGGTGATCACCCCGGTGCCGAGCACCGCGCCGATGGTCAGCGCAGCCCCTTGGCCGACCGAGAGCCGCCCGCCGGTGGCCAGGTGTTCCGTCGGCCGATCCACCGTCGCGCACTCCTCGTCCATGCCCTCATCCTGCTGTTTAAGTGGTTCGGACGGAAGGGCCAATATAGAGACGATGAACCGAACCAGTTGTTAGGCTGCCAGCATGCAGCTGCAGCTCATTCTCGGGCAGCGGGGCCGGTTCACCGCAGACCTCTACACCCAGGTGTTGGACGCGATTCGCGACGGCAGGCTCCGTCCGGGCGAACGTCTGCCATCGAGCCGGACCCTCGCCGAGCAACTCAGCGTAGGACGGGGCACCGTGGTCGCAGCGCTCGACCGACTGGCCGCCGAGGGGCACGTCACCACTCGTCGGGGTTCGGGCGTCTATGTGGCCGATCGTCCAGTTCCGGAAACGGCCAGAAGGGCACCGAACGCCCGCCCGGCGAGCCCCCGTCCGGCTCTGGGGCCGGTTGCCACCGGCCGCGCCGGACGCGGCCCGGCAAGACGTTCGACCTGTCGTTCGGCGGTCCCGACCCGACCCTCTTCCCCCTGGCCACCTGGCGGCGGCTGATCAACGCCACCCTGCGCGAGGACCTGTTGACCGCGGACGCCTACGCCGCCGATGACACGGTGCTGCGCGCGGAGGTGGCCAGGCACCTGGCCCGGTCGCGTTCGGTGTCGGCGTCCGCCGCCGACGTCGTGCTGACCGCAGGTGCCCAGCAGGCGATCGACCTGGTCACCCGGGTGCTGGTCGAGCCGGGGGAGACTGTGGCCATCGAGGATCCGGGCTACCCGGCCGCGGCACGATCGTTCGCCGCCCACGGTGCTCGCGTGGTCGGCGTGCCGGTGGACGAAGCGGGCCTGGTGGTCGAGGCGCTGCCGTCGTCCGCCCGGCTGGTTTACGTCACCCCGTCGCACCAGTTTCCGACCGGGGCCACGATGACCCTGGCCCGAAGGACCGCCCTGCTGGATTGGGCCGCGCGCCGCGGCGCGGTGATCGTCGAGGACGACTACGACAGCGAGTTCCGATACTGCGATCGGCCGCTCGAGCCGCTGCAGTCCCTCGATACTGAGGGGCGCGTGGTCTACGTCGGATCCTTCTCGAAGGTGCTGCTGCCCGGGCTTCGGTCGGGGTTTCTGATCGCCGCCGGATCGGTGGGCGAGACCCTGCGGGTGGCGAGGCGGCTGGCCGACTGGAGCGCGGACGCTCTGACCCAGGGCGCGCTCACCCGGTTTCTGCTCGAGGGTCAGTTGGCGGTACAGATCCGGCGGGCGCTCAAGGTGTACCGGGCGCGGCGGGACGCACTCTTACAGGGCCTCACCGCCATGGATTCCGTTCGAGTGCTGCCTTCGGTGGCCGGCCTGCACCTGACCGTCGAACTCGCGGACCAGTCCCGCTCCGACCTGGCGGTGGTTCGGCAGGCAGCCCGGGCCGACGTGGCCGTCGAGCCACTCTCGCCGCGCTACCTCGACCAACCCGCCCGACAGGGCCTGCTGCTCGGGTTCCGTCACATCACTGCCGAGCGGGTTCCGGACGCCCTGGCCCGGCTGGCAAAAGCGCTGAGCTAGGGCTTTCGATGCCGTCCAGGCCCTTCCACAGCCTGGTCGCGAGTAGCACGGCCGCCACTGCGACCGCGGCCCAGACACCGATGAAAAGTGGCGCTGGGGCGTAGTCGCGGAGCGAGAACATCACGAAGTCGAGTGCCGCGTGCACGGCGATCGCGATCCACAGGAATCGCCGGCCGCGTCGATATGCCCGAACGATCAGCAGCGCGAACACCACGTGCGCAGCCATGGCCGGCAGCCGGTCCAAGCCGGTGCCGACGAACAACCACGGATCGGCACCGGCGAGGGCCTCGCGGGTAGCGGACGGCAGCGCGTTCGGACTCGCCAGCGCCACGACTGTGCCGATCGCGTACGGCAGAGCGAACAGGCATCGACGTCGGTAGCACGCCGACTGCACCACGACGCCCGGACGCCGACAGCGACATCAACACGTGCGGCTGGCCAGGGACTCGGCGTGAGCGAGTGCATCGTGCGGCGTGGGGTGCTCCATGTCGCCCTCAGCCGAAGGACAGGAACAGCAATCCGCCCACGCCGACGACCAGCAACAGGCTGACCGGGATCAGATATATCCGTCCGTCCGGTAGGTGACGGCCGGCGAACAGCGCGGCGGTGACCTGGCCCAGCCGGCGACCGTGCACGACCACGAGCAGCCCGGCCATCACCGCACTGATCAGAGCCAGTCCGTAGCCGATCAGCGGATGCGTCTCCACCACCAGGCGAGCGCTCACCATGCTGGCGCCGAGGCCGGCCAGGTTGACCCGCTGCCACGCCAAGGAGGTGCGCTCGGGCTGCAGGCCCTGATCCCAGACCCGGCCTCGCCCGCGCCGCAGCGGGGTGGTCATCAGCCGACCAGGGTCAATGCCGCCAGTCCGGCGACCAGCAGCAGGATCACCGAGAGCATCGGCAGCACCGAGGGTCGGATCAGTTCGGAACCCAACCTCATCGCCCGTTCGTTGCGCGCCCAGCGGCCGAGTCCGGTGAAGCCGCAGACCACCCCACAGCAGAGCAGCACCACGGCGGCGATGCTGAATCGGCCACCAGTGGCGGGGGCGAAATGGGCCAGGGCCGCAATGCCCAGCCCTGCGGTGACGAAGGCCAGGCCGGTACGGATCCAGGCCAGGAAGGTGCGTTCGTTGGCGAGGGTGAACCGCGGATCGGGTTCCTGCCCGACGCCGTACACGTATCTCGGCCACCGGTCGCGGCGGTCGTCTTCGTCCATGGTGGTGAGGATAGAATGCGCCCCAGTATTACGGGGGAAAGGGCGCACGAATGAGCCAGAATGGACCGAATCCGCACGAAGTGCCGGGCAACTTCGGGTCACAACCAGAGGGGTCGTGGCAGAGCGGCCCGCAACCGCAAGGCCCTGCGCCGCAGGGCCCTGCGCCACAACGTCCGCCGCAGGCGCCGACGCCCGACTACTCGACCCAGCAATATCCGAGTCAGCCGTACCCGGGTCAGCCCTACCCGGGTCAGCAGAACCCGAACCCCCAGTACCCGAACCAGCCCTACCCGGGTCAGCAGTACGCCGCGCCGGGTCAATACGGCACCCAGGGGCCGCAGGGTCCGCAGGGCCCCGGTCAGCCGTGGGGGTACCCGCCACCGCCGAACCAGAATCAGCCGCGCAAGCCCAACCGGGCGCTGATCGGGGTGATCGGTGGTGTGGTCGGGGTGGCGCTGATCGGCGGAACGGTTTACGCCGTCCAGAACTCCGGTTCCAGCACCCCGACCCCCTCGCCGCGGATATCTCCACGTCCTCTTCGGTGCCGCCGCCGACGGTGCCCACCGCGAAGCCATCGGACGCGGTCGCCTCCTACCTACGGGCGCTCGGTGCCGGTGACGCCACCACGGTGCTCAGCCTGGCCGCCACCCAGCCGTCCGATTCGACGTTCCTGACCAATGCGGTGCTGGCAAGATCCACCGCCGGCAAGATCGCCGACGTGAACGTTCCCGAGGTCACCGACGTCAACGCCACCAGCGTCAACGCCACCTATTCGCTGGCCGGCAAGGTGGTCAGCACCGCCTTTGAGGTGACCAACGTGAACGGCGCGTTCAGGCTCAGCCAGATTGCCGCCGAGGTCGACTTGTCCACCCTGGCCCGGGTGCCGATCACGCTGGCCGGGGTCCGTCCGACTTCCGACCAGGTCGCCCTGTTTCCCGGCACGTACGCCGTGACCACCGCCAACAACTACTACTCGCTGGGGTCGGTCAAGCTGACCGTGACGAACCTCGAGAACCAGACGCCGGACGCGCGCACCGTGGTGCTCAGCTCGGCCGGTCGCTCCGCGATCATCAAAGCGACCTCGGCCAAGTACAAGTCCTGCCTGAGGCAGAACTCGACCGTGCCCAAGGGCTGCGCGATCGGCGTGCGGATGCCGTCCGGGGTGAAGATCCGCAAGAGCACCATCGCCTGGACGACCCGCGGCGGCGCCAAGTGGAGCAAGATGAAGCCGAAGCTGCTGTCGACCACGGTCGCCGAGGCAGCCGCGCCGGCGAAGGTGCACTTCTACGCTCGTGACGCCCGGGTCTCCGGACGGTACTGGTTCAAGGATGTCAACATCACCGGCGTGCGGGCGCTGATCAGCGGCAAGAAGTTGACCATCAGCTTCTACTGATCCGGCGTTGGCAGGCTCAGCGGTCCGAAGGGTGTCGTAGACCGGTTGGCCGGTCAACGTGGCCGCGAGCACGGCTGGCCGGCAGTCGACGAGCATCGGCATGATGGCGGAAGTCACTGCCTCATCTCGACGACCAGGTCGATTCCGGTGAGCGGCGCCCGTACGGTGGCGGCGAAGAAGGCCGACATTCCGACGATGGCAAGCGGGATTCCGACCTGCTGCCCAGGCATCAGCAGATCAATCAGGAGCGAGAACACCAGGCCCCACAGCGCGCCGACCGCCAGCAGCGGAGCGAACAGGCCGCCGGGGACACCGGTGCAGTACGACAGCGGACCGGTGATGAACCGCAGCGCGAGCAGGGTGATCAGGGCCGGCAGCGCCACGCTGTTGCCGTCCAGAAAGTACTGCGTGAGCGCGTCTCCACCGCCCGCGGCGCCGGGCTCCAGAAACAGGGTCAGACCGATCAGGCCCCCGATGCACGCCGCGGTGACGATGGGCGGCACCCTGGAGAGGTGCTGGACGGCGCTCAGCAAGCCGACCACAAGCCGGTTGTACGCCACGCCCAGCAGGCCGGTGAGCAGGCCGAAGACAGCGAACGCGGGCAGCAGCGCGAGCGCCGGTGTTGCCACGCCGGACACCCGGAAGTCGGGCTGATCGCCGATGATCAGTCGGGAACAGCCGACGGCGACGCCCACGGCGAGAAGAGTCGGAAGCACCACGCGAAGCCGGAACGATTTGGTGACCTCCTCGAACACGAACAGCGCACCACCGACCGGGGCGTTGAAGGCGACGGCCAGGCCAGCACCGGCGAGCGACGTCTGCAGGACGCGGACCTCCTCGTCCGACCGGCCGGTCAGCCGCCCGGCTCCGGCGCCGACGGCGGCGCCCATGTGCACGGTGGGACCTTCGCGGCCCAGCACGAGTCCCGATCCGATCGCCAGCAGGCCACCGACGAACTTCGCCGGCAGCAGCCGCAGCGGTGGCGGCGCCAGGTCACCCCGGTTCACGGCCTCGACGTGCTGGATGCCACTGCCGGACGCGAGCGGAACCCACCGCACGATCAGGGCGCCGGCGGCCGCACCGACGGCGCTCATCGCCAGCGGAAAGAGCCACCCGAATCCGTCGAGGGTGTGCGACCAGTCAGCAGAGCGCCGCGCAGTTCCGACGCTCGGTCGAGGCACCATCGGAAGCTGCCGCCGACAAAACCGACGGCGACCGCGGCAACGATCGCGATCAGGCAGAGACTGTGAGCCTGGTGCGCTCGGGGGCTGGGTCCGGCGGCGATTCGCCCAGCTCAGCCTCCATGGCGGTCACCCTAGCGGCGCAGGTAATGGCTGGCCGAGAGGTGGGCGATGTTCCCCCGGATCGGCCCGATGAAACGGATGCTCAGTCGCCCGGCCCCTCGTCGTGCAGCTGGTCGAGATAACACCACCGCCAGCTCTCGCCGGGTTCGATCGAGCGCATCACAGGATGCCCGGTGCTCCGGAAGTGCAGCGTGGCGTGCTTGCCGATGGACGAGTCGCAGCAGGCGATGTGGCCGCAGGTCAGGCACATCCGCAGCTCCACCGGAGACTGGTTCGCCGCCACGCAGTCCAGGCACTCGCCGTGGGCCTCGAAGTCGACCTCGGCCGGTGCTTCCTCCAGATGGACGCAAGGCGCCTCGCCGTCACGGCGTGGCGGCGCCTCCCGGACCTCGCGCTCCCGGTTCTCCCGGCTGACCAGGCTGGCCTCCTCCACGTCCAACTCGGTGAGCAGGGCGCTGAGCACCTCGTGATCGGCGAACCCCTTGTCGCGGATCTCCAGCAGCTTGGTTCGTTCACCGGTGATCCCGGCCAGTCGCAGCCGTCGATAGGCCATCGCCCGGCTTTCCTCGTGGCTGCCGTCCGCTGCCGTGCCCAATCGCTCCCACTGCAGATCCACCCGGCGTTTCGCATTGGCCTTCATCGAGTCGACCAGAGCGGTGTCGTCCGGCTCGGCCGCCTGCTTCACGGCCAGGATTCCGGCCAACGCCGAGCGCTGGGTGACCATCGCCTCCTGCAGGGCGTCCTCGCGCGGATCGGGGCCGCGAACGCCCAGCCGGCGGGCCACCAGAGGCAATGTCAAGCCATGGATCAGCAGAGTTCCGGCCACGGTCACCAGCGCGATCAACAGCAGCACCGGACGCAGCGGAGTCTCCTCCGGAAGGGTCAGTGCCGCCGCCAGCGTGACCACGCCGCGCATGCCCGCCCACGAGATGATCAGCGCGTCCTGCCAGGACAGCCGCCGATGCCTCGGGCTGAGGAACGGACGGATGGCCATCACGTAGGCGATCCGCAGCACGATCACACCGACGAGTACCGCCACCGCGGCCAGCCCGATGGTGAGGTTCGGCACCGGGTACTCGTCCGCAGCCTCCAGGATGGTTCGGGTCTGTAGGCCGATCAGCAGGAAGACGGTGCCCTCCAGGACGTACTCGATGGTCAGCCAGTTCATCCAGGTGGAGACCCTGGCCGGCGCCGATCGCACCGTCGGGGTGACGTGGCCGACGATCAGCCCGGCGACCACCACCGCCAGCACACCGGAGGCGTGGAAGGCCTCGGCCAGTCCGTAGGCGGCGAACGGAATCAGAAAGGTCAGCGCCGTGCTCGACACCGTGTCGGTCAGCACCCTGAACGCGGCGATCGACAACTTGGCCACCAGGAAACCGGCCAGCGGTCCCAGGACCACCGCCAGCGCGAAGTCCGTGGCGACGTCGGTGAAGGTGACCGCGGCGCCGAGAGCAGCCACCGCGGTGCGCAGGGTGACCAGGGCGGTGGCGTCGTTGAGCAGGGATTCGCCCTCCAGGATCGACACCACCCGACGCGGTAACCCGGCCTTGCGGGCAACCGCAACGGCCGCGACCGCGTCCGGGGGAGCAACCACCGCGCCGATCGCGAAAGCCGCCGCGAACGGCACCGGCAGCATGCCGACGATCACCAGGGCAACGCCCAGCGCACAGAACAGGACGAAGCCGATCGACAGCCAGCCGAGCGCCGCCAGGTTGGCGCGAAAGTCGACCAGCGAGGTGTTCACCGCGGCTGCGTACAGCAGCGGCGGCAGGAACCCGAACAGCACGATCTCGGCGGTCAGCTCGGGGATCTCGAACCACGGCTCGTACGACACCACGGCACCGACCACGAGCAGCAGCAGGGGCGCGGGAATCGGGGTGTACCGGGCCAGGGTGGTGACCAGCAGCACGGTGCTGACACACCCGACCACGAGTAGCAGTATCTCCATGCGACCTCCCGAGCACCGATGAGGGCACCATCTCACCACGGCTGATCCCCTAGGCTGGCCCCTGCTCGTCCGTCAAGAGAGGTCCCCGGCGTGATCACCCGCATGTCGAAGCTGTTCGTCCGCACGCTGCGCGAAGACCCGGCCGATGCCGAGGTCACCAGCCACCGCTGGCTCGTGCGCGCCGGCTACATCCGCCGCGCCGCGCCCGGCATCTACAGCTGGCTGCCGCTGGGGCTGCGGGTGCTGGCCAAGGTGGAGCGGATCGTCCGCGAAGAAATGGACGCGATCGGCGCCCAGGAGGTGCGCTTCCCCGCGCTGCTGCCGCGGGAGCCCTACGAGGCGACCAACCGGTGGACCGAGTACGGCCCCAACCTTTTCCGGTTGCAGGATCGCCGCGGCGGCGACTACCTGCTCGGGCCGACCCACGAGGAGATGTTCACCCTGCTGGTCAAGGACCTGTACAGCTCGTACAAGGACCTGCCACTGAGCCTCTACCAGATCCAGAACAAGTACCGGGACGAGGCGCGTCCCCGGGCCGGCATCCTGCGCGGCCGCGAGTTCTTGATGAAGGACTCCTACTCCTTCGACGTGGACGACGCCGGACTGGAGGTCGCGTACCAGAAGCATCGCGAGGCGTACATCGCGATCATGAACCGGCTCGGCCTTGAGTTCGTGATCGTCAAGGCAACGTCCGGCGCCATGGGCGGTTCGGCCTCGGAGGAGTTCCTGGCCATCGCCGACTCCGGCGAAGACACCTTCGTCCGCTCGCCGGGCGGGTACGCGGCGAACGTCGAGGCGGTCAACGTGCCGGTGCCGGCCGCGCTGGACTACGCCGAGGTGGGTCCGCCGCAGCGGATCCCCACCCCGAACACCCCGACCATCCAGACCCTGGTCGATCGGGTCAACGCCGACTATCCGCGCGACGACCGGCCCTGGGCGAGCGCCGACACGCTGAAGAACGTGGTCTTCACCCTGGTCCACCCAGGTGGCAAACGCACGCCGTTGGCGATCGGCCTGCCCGGCGACCGTGAGGTCGACCTGAAGCGGCTGGAGGCCGCGGTCGAGCCGGCCGAGGTGCAGCCCTTCGCCGACGACGATTTCACGGCCAATCCAGCCCTGAAGAAGGGCTACATCGGTCCGGAGTCGCTCGGTGAGTCCTCGGCGAGCGGGGTGCGCTACCTGGTGGACCCGCGGGTGGTCACCGGTACCCGTTGGGTGACCGGCGCCAATGCCTACGACACCCACGTGATCGACCTGGTGGCGGGCCGCGATTTCACTCCCGACGGGGTGATCGACGTGGCCGAGGTGCGCGCGGGCGATCCGGCGCCGGACGGCTCCGGCCCGCTGACGTTGGCCCGTGGCATCGAGATGGGTCACATCTTCCAGCTGGGCCGCAAGTATGCCGAGGCGCTCGGGCTGAAGGTGCTGAACGAGCAGGGCAAGCTGGTCACGGTCACCATGGGCTCCTACGGTGTCGGCGTGTCCCGCGCGGTCGCGGCGGTCGCCGAGGCGGGTGCGGACGAGCGCGGCCTGGTCTGGCCCCGCACCCTGGCGCCCTTCGACGTCCAGATCGTCGCAACCGGCAAGGACGCGGCGGTGCTGGAGTACGCCGAGAAGTTGGCCATGGAACTGTCAGCCGCCGACGTCGACGTGCTGCTCGACGACCGCAAAGCCAGTCCCGGGGTTAAGTTCACCGATGCCGAGATCCTTGGTGTGCCGACCGCCGTGGTGGTCGGACGGGGTTTGGCCGACGGTGTGATCGAGGTGCGCGACCGGGCCACCGGCGAGCGCTCCGAACTGTCCCTCGAGGGTGCCGCCGACCAGCTGATCGCCCTGCTGCGCAGCTGATCGTGGCCGGCCTCGAGCTGCCGCTGCTCACCATCGTGCTGCTGGTGGCGGCGTCCCTGCTGGCCGGTTGGGTGGACGCCGTCGTCGGCGGCGGCGGGCTGATCCAGCTGCCGGCGCTGTTGATCGGGTTGCCGGCCGACACTCCGGTGGCGACCATCGCGGGCACCAACAAGCTGCCCTCGTTCATGGGCACCGCCGTGGCCGCAGCCACCTACGTGCGCACCATCCGGGTCGACTGGGGGCTGGCCTGGCCACTGCTGGTGATGGCGGCGACCGGGTCGTGGTCGGGCGCCCAACTGACCCACTTTCTGCCCCGGCAGCACTTCACTCCGCTGGTGCTCTTCGCGGTGGTGAGCGTGGGTTGGTACACCTGGCGCAAGCCGAACCTGGGCCTGCACAGCGCGGTTCGGCACACCGGCAACGACGCCCGGCTACGGATGGCGGCGATCGGTCTGGTGGTCGGCGCCTGGGACGGCTTCATCGGCCCAGGCACTGGAACCTTCTTCGTGATCGCCCTGGTCGCGGTGATCGGGCACGACTTCCTGGCCTCCAGCGCGCTGGCCAAGCTGGCCAACCTGACCACCAATGCGGCCGCGATCGTGGCTTTCGCGGTCACCGGGAACATCTTGTGGGGCCTCGGGGTGTGCATGGGCCTGGCCAACCTGACCGGCGGCTTTCTCGGTGCCAGGACGGCGCTGCGGGAGGGTAACGCGTTCGTCCGCCGGGTGTTCCTGGTGGTGGTGGCCGCCCTCGCGATCAAGCTTGCCTGGGACACGGTGATCACCTACTGGGGCTGAGTCCCCGTCACCCGGGCCACCCTGGCCAGCGCAGCGCGACGCCACCCATGTCGACGCACGCAGTGTTCGTCGTGGCCAGCGCGTCGACGCCCAGCCGGCGCTGGGTGGCCGACTCGGTGCCCGCCAGCCAGGCTCCCAGCACCGGTAGCGCCGCCGTCTCCACTGTCGCGGCCAGCGCGAAAGCCTGCTCGGCGTCGGTCGCCGGACGAGCGTCGTATCCGATCGGCGGTGGGCTGGGCGTGGCGTCCGGGGTGATCGCCAGCACCGCCTCGCGGAACGACCGCCAGCTGGTCAGGCGCAGGAACAGCCGGCTCCGCTCGGCGGCCGACAGGTCGGTGGCGGCAAGCGCCAACTCGTAGCTGTACACCGCCTGCAAGCTCAGCGCCAGCACCCGATCGAGGCCGCTGGCGGTCAGGTCGGGGGTGCGGTCGGCGACGTCGTCGCCGCGTTTGGCCAGGCCGGTCGGAAGCCGTAGCGCCATGGTTCCGCTGAACGCCGCCAGCGAGGCCCAGAGCAGCGCGGCCGGACCGGACGCGGGCACTGCCCGAGCCACGTGCTCGGCCTGCAGCCGGGTGAGCAGCGCAGTGAGCGCGGAGTAGGTGGCCGCCGCGGTTGACTGGTTCGGGGCTGCCGCCGAGGGCAGTGCCGTGCCGACCCGCTGCCGCCTGGCCGGATCGCTGGAGAGCAGGATCTGGCGGTGCTCGTCCAGGGCCTTGACGAACCACTCCAGGCTGGCCACCCGGCGAACGCTCAGCTTCCAGGGCTTCGCGTTCTCGATCAGGTGCTGGGCCAGAGCTGCGGCCGTGGCCAGCTGTCCGGGCAGTCTCGGTGCTGCCTCCACCGGCAGGGGAGAGGGCGGAATCCAGGGCAACCAACTGGTACCACTGCCCAGCGTGCAGCCGGCCAGCAGGGTGGTTCCGCCGAGCAGCAGTGCCCGACGTCCGATCACGCCCCGACGCTACCGGGTAAACTTCGGCGAACAGCCTGCGGCTGACAACTGCATTGAAAAAATCGGATCGAGGAGGAAGACCATGGAACCGGCAACCCTGTCGAAGCTGGTGGCCCCAACCGTCGCCTCCTGCGGTCTCGAGGTCGACCGGGTGGAGATCCTTCCGGCCGGCCGGCGCAGCGTGGTCCGGATCTTTCTCGACGGTGACGGTCCCAAGGGCCGCGGCCCCTCCCTGGACGAGATCGCCGACGCCACCCGCGCCATTTCGAAGTTACTCGACGACTCGCCCGTGATGGGCAGTCGCCCCTGGACCCTGGAGGTGTCCTCGCGTGGCGTCAGCCGCCCGTTGACCGATCCGAAGCACTTCCGGCGCAACGCCGGCCGCCTGGTTCAGCTGACCACCGACGACGGCCAGCTGACCGCACGCATCGTCGGCGTCGAGTTCGACGAGCTCACCGTCGACGCGGACGGTGCCCGCCGCACCCTTCCGCTGGCGCAGGTCAGCCGCGCCCTGGTGCAGGTCGAACTCAACCGCAGCCTCAACGAGGGCTACGACGACAGCGGCGACGACGAAGACGAAGGGGAGTGACATGGACATCGACATGGAGGCGCTGCGGGCGCTGGAGCGCGACCGCGAGATCCCGATGAGGGTGCTGATCGAGGCACTCGAGGACGCCATGCTGAATGCCTATGAGAAGACCGATGGCGCCGTGGAGGGGTCGCGGGTCGAACTCGACCGCAAGTCCGGCCGGGTCACCGTGTTCGCCCCTGAGCGCAACGAAGAGGGCGAGAAGATCGGCGAGTACGACGACACCCCGGCCGGCTTCGGCCGGGTTGCCGCCACCACGGCCAGGCAGGTGATCTATCAACGCATCCGGCAGGCCGAGGACGATCAGAAGTTCGGTCACTTCTCCGCCGTCGAGGGCGACATCCTGCTCGGAGTGGTGCAGCAGGACCGCGACTCGCGCACCGTCCGGATCGACCTGGGCAGCATCGAGGCGATCATGCCGCAGGCCGAGCAGGTGCCCGGCGAGGTCTATTCGCACGGCAAGCGGCTGCGGGTCTACGTGGTCAGTGTCCGACGCGAGCTGCGTGGCCCGCAGGTGGTGGTCAGCCGGACCCACCCGAACCTGGTCCAGAAGCTGTTCAAGCTCGAAGTGCCTGAGATCGAACAGGGCATCGTCGAGATCAAGGCGATCGCCCGCGAAGCCGGCCACCGCACCAAGATCGCGGTGATCTCGCACAACCCGGACGTGTCCGCCAAGGGCGCCTGCATCGGCCCGATGGGGCAACGGGTGCGCGCGGTGATGCACGAACTGAACGAAGAGAAGATCGACATCATCGACTGGTCGCCCGACCCGACCATCTTCGTCAGGGAGGCGCTGTCACCGGCGAAGGTGAGCCAGGTGCTGGTCACCGACGCCACCGCCCGGTCCGCGCGCGCCATCGTGCCCGACTACCAGCTCTCGCTGGCGATCGGACGCGAGGGGCAGAACGCGAGGCTGGCGGCGCGGCTGACCGGCTGGCGAATCGACATCCGCCCCGACACCCAGGCCTGAACTCAGGCCGTCGCGGACGGCTTCGGTTCGGGCGCGCTGTTGCCGTTGTTCTGACGGTTGGCCTGCTGCTCGGAGCGCACTGCCGCCAGCGCCTTGGTTACCGTTGCCTCGTCGATGCCGAGCTTCTCGGCGATCGCCTTGGCCAGGGTGACGTCCGTGGTTGCGCGGTTGCCCGTGCCCTGTGACGCACGCGCGCCCGGGCTGGCCTGGTCGCCGGGTTTGGCCGGCAGCGCCGACTGGATCGCCTCGGTGATTTTGCTTTGTTCGACGCCCAACTTCTCGGCCAGCGCCGAGGCCAGGTTGCCAAGGCCGCCGGGGCCGCGGCCCTCACCTCGTCCGGACGCTTGGCCGGTGCCTTGCGCCTGAGCGGCGGTGTTGGCGCCGGTCACTGCCCAGGCGACACCGAGGGCTGCGCCGATCCCGATGACGCCCGCGCCGATCGCCAGGCCGGTCTTCTGCTTGATGTTCATGGTGGCAAGTGAGCCGGGGCCGGCTGGGAACACCCTGGTGCAGCGCTGTCGGCCCGCTGTGGATCGTCGCGGGCTAGGCTGATCAGGTGCCGACTGACCACCCGACTCCCCGCCGTCCCGCCTTTCGCGACCCGGCGATCCTTGAGCTGATGGGGGAGGGATCAGACCCCATCGCCCAACTGCACGCCGCCCACGAAACGGCCGCGGTGCTGCTGCGTCAGGGCCGGGCCGCCGCCGACCCGTCGGTCACCGAACGGCTGGTCGACCTGGTCGGGGAGATCGGGCTGTCCACGCTGGCCGACCTGTGGGCCGGACGCCCGGCGCGCTCGCTGCCCGGGGCGCTGTGGCGGCTGTACTTCCTTCGTGAATGGATGCGCACCGACTCCTCCGGCGTCGCCCGGGTCTACGCGTTGGGGGTTCGGTTCAGCGAACCCGACCATGTGGTGGCCGGAATCGAGCCGTCGCGTCCCGAGGAGGTCCGCCGGATCGCCGACGACATCCTGCGGGGGGCCTTCGCCGGCGACTTCGGCGTGGCCCTGGAGCGTGCCGCCGCGTTCTGCTCGGTGACCTCGGCCGGCAGTGCCGAACTCGATGGCCGCGAGGCGCTGGTTCGAGCCACCCGATTGCAGCAGATGAGCGCTGACCTGGCGGCCTGCGCGCGACTTTTCCGTGCCGGCAACCTCAGTTGACTTGGGTCTGCGGCCGAAGCGTCATATATTCGTGCCCGGCGCCGGACTGCGGTAGCCCCGGGCTCCAACACTTGCCGCTCCGAGCGGCCCCGCGCCGAGAGGCGCTCCCAGTCCGGCGCCACTACCTCGACACCCGACCGGCTAGCCTTGACCGGCGATGACTGAGCCTCAACGGATGTGCGCCGGCTGCCGCGGCCGGGCGGCCAAGCGCACACTGGTGCGACTGGTCTGGGACGGCGCGGAGGCCGTCCGCCTCGACCCGAGCCAGCGCCTGCCGGGACGCGGTGTGTATCTGCACCCCGAATGCGCGGGACGAGCGCTGAAGTCCAAGGCGATCGCCCGGGGGCTTCGCCGCAGCCTGGACGGCGCCGCGGTCGGCACGGTGCTGGATTCGCTGCCGGTTGGGTGATTTGCGCGCGACGGCGATACACTCGTGGGTGCGCCTCCGCCGTTTCGGGCGGATCCCAACCAGAAAGTGGGCTAACGCTCATGACCACTCGATGAAAACCGCGAAATGAGCAACAAAAACTAGCTGGTCCGCGCGCATCGCGGACCTGAAGGAGAGTAGTGGCCAAGGTCCGCGTCTACGAGCTCGCCAAAGAGCTCGGACTCGAAAGCAAAGATTTACTGAAGAAGCTGAATGACATGGGCGAGTTCGTCCGCTCGGCTTCCTCCACCATCGAACCACCCGTCGTCCGACGGCTGAACGAGCGCATGAACACCGAGAAGTCCGGTGCTTCCGCGCCTGCTCCGGCCAGGGCAACGGGCGCCAAGCCCGGCGCCCCGGCACCCCGGCCGGCCGCAGCAGCGGCCCGGACCGGGACGGCTCCAACCGCATCGGCTCCGTCGACGGCTGCTCCGGCGACTCCCGCGCCGGCGGCTCCATCCACTCCGGCACCATCGACTCCGGCACCATCGACTCCGGCTCCGTCGAGCCAGCAGCCGACCGGCACCGCCGGTTCGGCTGCGCCGGTGCACCCAGCCGGCGTCACAACCCAGGCCCAGCGCGACGCCCCAGCCGCAGCCGCGGCCCAGCGTGCCGCAACAGTCGCGGCCGGCCGCCTCCAACGGCGCCGCTGCGGCCCCCGGTACGACTGGCGGCACGAGTGCCCCTCCGGCCTCCGCCGACGGCGGCGCGTCCCCGCGTCCCGGCGGCAGCCCGCGGCCGATGCCCCGTCCTGGTGGCACCGGCGGCCTGCCCGGCTCCGGTAACGCAGCTCGGCGTACCGGCACTCCCCGTCCGGGCAACAACCCGTTCTCGTCCAGCCAGGGCATGGGCGTGCGTCGCGCACGCCCCGAAGGCGCAGCTCCGGGCCCGGGTCGGCCCGATGCCCGCACCGGCGCTCCCCGTCCGGGCCAGACCGGCGCTCCGCGTCCGGCGGGCGCTCGTCCCGGCGTGCCCGGCATGCCGCGGCCGAACCCCGCGATGATGCCCCGACAGGTCAACCCCGGCCTGGGCAGTGGCGCTCCCGGTCGTACCGGCGGCGGCGGCGGTGGCCGGCCCGGCTTCGGTGGCGGCGCCGGACGTCCCGGCGGTGCTCCCGCCGGTCGTGGCGGCTTCGGCGGCCAGGGTGCCGGTCCCGGACGCGGTGGCCCTGGTGGCCCGCCCACCGGTGGCGGCGGCCGCGGCCGTGGTGGCCGTGGTGGCTCCGGTACCCAGGGCGCGTTCGGTCGCGCCGGCGGTCCGGCCAAGCGCGGACGCAAGTCGAAGAAGCAGCGCAGGCAGGAATTCGACCAGATGGAGGCGCCGTCGATCGGTGGCGTGCGGATCCGTCCTGGTGACGGATCCACCGTCCGGTTGCGTCGTGGCGCGTCCCTTTCCGACCTGGCCGAGAAGATCGGCGTCGATCCGGCGTCGCTGGTGCAGGTGCTGTTCAACCTGGGTGAGATGGTCAACGCCACCCAGTCGGTCGCCGACGACACCTTGCAGGTGCTGGGTGCCGAGCTCAACTACACCATCGAGGTCGTTTCGCCCGAGGACGAGGACCGCGAGCTGCTGGAGAGCTTCGACATCGAGTTCGGCGAGGACGAGGGCGGCGAGGACGACCTGGCCCCGCGGCCCCCGGCCGTCACCGTCATGGGTCACGTCGACCATGGCAAGACCAAGTTGCTGGACGCGATCCGCAACACCAACGTGGTCGGCGGCGAAGCCGGTGGCATCACCCAGGCGATCGGCGCCTATCAGGTGGCCACCGAGGTCGACGACATCGAGCGCAAGATCACCTTCATCGACACCCCGGGCCATGAGGCGTTCACCGCCATGCGGGCCCGTGGTGCCAAGTCGACCGACATCGCCGTGCTGGTGGTTGCTGCCGACGACGGTGTGATGCCGCAGACCATCGAGGCGTTGAACCACGCCAGGGCGGCTGAGGTGCCGATCGTGGTGGCGGTGAACAAGGTCGACAAGGAGACCGCCGACCCGACCAAGGTGCGCGGACAGCTCACCGAGTACGGCCTGGTGCCCGAGGAGTACGGCGGCGACACCATGTTCGTCGACGTCTCGGCCACCGCCCGGCTGGGTCTGGACGAGCTGCTCGAGGCGATCGTGCTGACCGCCGATGCGTCGCTCGACCTGCGGGCCAACCCGGACATGCCGGCTCAGGGTGTCGCCATCGAGGCGCACCTGGACAAGGGCCGCGGTCCGGTGGCCACCGTTCTGGTGCACCGCGGCACGCTGCGTACCGGTGACTCGATCGTGGCCGGCTCGGCGCACGGCCGGGTCCGGGCGATGATCAACGATCTCGGCGAGCAGGTCACCGAGGCGCCGCCGTCCATGCCGGTGCAGGTACTCGGCCTGACCTCGGTGCCGGGTGCCGGCGACAACTTCCTGGTCGTCGAGGACGACCGGATGGCTCGCCAGATCGCCGACAAGCGGGAGTCCCGGCAGCGGGCCGCCCTGCTGGCGAAGACCACCCGGCGCAAGACCCTCGACCAGCTGTTCGAACAGCTGGAGAAGGGCGAGGCGGCTGAGCTCAAGCTCATCCTCAAGGGCGATTCGGCCGGTTCGGTCGAGGCGCTGGAGGACGCGCTGGCCAACCTCGATATCGGCGACGAGGTCAGCCTGCGGGTCATCGACCGCGGTGTCGGTGCGATCACCGAGACCAACGTGTCGCTCGCCGAGGCGTCCGACGCGGTGATCATCGGGTTCAACGTGCGGCCGCAGGGCAAGGCCACCCAGATGGCGGATTCGGCGGGCGTCGACATTCGCTACTACACGGTGATCTACGCCGCGATCGACGATGTCGAGGCCGCGTTGAAGGGCATGCTGAAGCCGATCTTCGAAGAGAAGATCAGCGGCCAGGCCCAGATCCGGGAGATCTTCCGGTCGTCCAAGGTGGGCACCATCGCGGGCTGCATGATTCTCGATGGCACTGTCCGGCGCAACAGCAAGGCCCGGTTGATCCGCGACGGCGTCGTGGTCACCGAAACCTCGATCGGGTCGCTGCGGCGCGAGAAGGATGACGTCACCGAGGTCCGCGAGGGCTTCGAGTGCGGCATCACGCTCAGCAACTACTCCGACATCAAGATCGACGATGTGATCGAGACCTTCGAGATGGTCGAGAAGGCGAGGGACTGATGGGCAACCCTCGCTACATCAAGGTTGCCGAGCAGATCAAGGTGATTGTGGCGGAGCTGCTCGAGCGGCGGATCAAGGATCCGCGGCTCGGCTTCGTCACCCTCACCGACGTCCGGCTCACCGGTGATGGTCGTGAGGGCACCGTGTTCTACACCGTGCTGGGCGACGACAAGGCGCGTGCCGACACGGCCGCCGCGCTGGAGTCGGCCAAAGGACTGATTCGCTCGACGGTCGGCAAGCAGTTGGGCATGAAGTTCAGCCCGACCATTGCTTTCGTGCTGGACGCGATCCCCGAGAACGCGGCCCAGATGGAAGAGATGCTGGCCCGGGCGAAGGCGTTGGACGAGGCGGTGGCGGCCCAGGCGGCCACCGCGTCGTACGCCGGCGACGCCGACCCGTACAAGCATCCCGACGACGACGAGAGCTGACCCGCAACCCCTCCCGACTCGGGAGGGGTTGTTCTTTTCCGGACCCACTTCGTCCGCGATCGGCCTTAACCTGGCGGCATGAGCGACTACCGGATCGAGGGGTTGAGCGAGGCCACCTGGCCGGCTTTCGCAGCGCTGGTGCGCAAGCACAACGGCATCTTCGGCGGCTGTTGGTGCACGTATTTCCATCCCGCCGCCGACAAGGTCGGTACTGGGGAGAGCGCCAAGCACGACCTGGTCATGGCCGGACGTGCCCATCACTCGCTCGTGATGGAGGGCGACGCCGCGATCGGCTGGTGCGAGTACGGAACGCCAGCGGAGTTGCCCGGCATCTACCACCGCAAGGAGTACGACGCCAGCGGCATCGAACCGACCCAGTATCGGTTGCCGTGCTTCTTCGTCGACCGTGACCACCGCCGCGAAGGCGTGGCCACCATGGCGCTGCACGGCGCGATCGACCTGATCGCGGCCGCGGGTGGCGGCACCGTCGAAGGGTATCCACGGGTCGACGTCGGGGTGAAGAAGATGTCGGCGTCCTTCCTGTTCAGTGGCTCGATCTCGATGTTCGAGGGCGCCGGATTCACCCGGGTCACCAACCTGGGCAAGTTCCGTTGCATCATGCGACGCGAGGTCCCGGCGCTCGGCTGACCCTCCCGCGGCCGATTCGGCACCCGTCCAGCCGACCCCGTAGCGTGTCCGGCATGGCCGCCTCGGGAATCCTGGTCGTCGACAAGCCGTCCGGCTGGACCTCGCACCAGGTGGTCGGCCGCTGCCGGCGGCTGCTCGGCACCCGCAAGGTCGGCCACGCCGGCACCCTCGATCCGATGGCCACCGGAGTGCTCCTGATCGGCGTCGAACGGGGCACCCGGCTACTCGGCCACCTGGCCCTGACCAGCAAGACCTATCAGGCCACCATCCGGCTCGGCCAGGCGACCAACACCGACGACGCCGACGGCGAGGTGATCGCGGCGATGGGCGCGTCCGGGCTCTCCAGCCACCGTCTTGAGGACGCCCTGGTGCCGTTGCGGGGCGACATCGTGCAGGTGCCGTCAACGGTGTCGGCGATCAAGATCAACGGCCAACGGGCCTACGCACTGGCCCGGCGGGGTGAACAGGTGCAACTGAAGGCGCGTCCCGTCACGGTCAGCCGGTTCGACCTGCTGCACCGGCGCGACGCCGCGGCCGATGGGTTGCCGGTGATCGACCTGGAAGTGGAGGTGGAGTGCTCGTCCGGCACCTACATCCGGGCCCTGGCCCGCGACCTGGGCGCTGCCCTCGGCACCGGGGGACACCTGACCGCACTGCGACGAACCAGGGTCGGAGACTTCACCCTGGCCAGGGCGCTCACCCCCGAGCAACTGACCGCTGACCCCCCGCAGTCGCCCACCCTGACCCCGCTGGGCGACGTCGCGCGGCGCACCTTCGCCTGCGTCGAGGTGGACGACGACCAGGCCCGGGCGATCGGCTACGGCCGGCCACTGGACCTCCGGCTCACCGCCGAGCCGACGGCCATGCTGCACGGCAACGATCTGTTGGCCCTGTACCGCCCGGACGGCGATCGCGCCGTACCGCTGGCGGTATTGATCGGCTGACACCCCTCTCGGGTATTGCCCGGCCGGAGTCCGAGCGGGCAGGGTATGGCAATCCCCTGCATCGGAGGTATGCCATGAGTACCGAAACCGACACAACGGAACGTCCCAACGAACTCAAGCGGGTGATGGGCCCAGGCCTGCTACTCCTCTTCATCGTCGGCGACATTCTCGGCACCGGCATCTACGCCCTCACCGGCGTGGTCGCCAAAGAAGTCGGCGGTGTGGTCTGGCTGCCGTTCCTGATCGCCTTCATCGTCGCAACCATCACCGCATTCAGCTATCTGGAGCTGGTCACCAAGTATCCGCAGGCTGCCGGTGCCGCGCTGTACACCCACCGCGCCTTCGGCATTCACTTCCTCACCTTTCTGGTCGCGTTCACGGTGATGACGTCCGGAATCACGTCCGCTTCCACCGCGGCCCGGGCGTTCGCCGAGAACCTGCAGAAGGGCTTCGGCATGAGCACCACCGCCGCCCTCACCACGGTGCTGGCGATCTGCTTCATGCTGCTCGTCGCCGCAGTCAACCTGCGCGGTGTCGGCGAGAGCGTGAAGGCCAACGTGGTACTGACCTGCGTCGAGCTCTCCGGGTTGCTGCTGGTGATCTTCGTCGCGGTCTTCGCGATGTCGCAGGGCCGGGCCGACTTCAGCCGGGTCACGGTCTTCGAAACGCCGTCCGACAAGGGTATTTTTCTCGCGGTGACGACTGCGACATCGCTGGCCTTCTTCGCCATGGTGGGGTTCGAAGACTCGGTGAACATGGCCGAGGAGACCAAGGAGCCGACCAGGATCTTTCCCAGGATCATGCTGACCGGGCTGACCATCACCGGAATCATCTACGTGCTGGTGTCGATCTCAGCCGTCGCCCTGGTGCCGCCCGGGGAGCTCGCCAACGAGGGCGCCACACCATTGCTGCTGGTCGTCCAGACCGGTGCGCCCGACCTGCCGATCGGTGCCATCTTCCCGTTCATCTCGATGTTCGCAGTGGCCAACTCGGCCCTGATCAACATGCTGATGGCATCCCGGTTGCTCTACGGCATGGCCAACGAAGGCGTGCTGCCCCCGGTGCTCGGCAAGGTGCTGGCCGGACGCCGTACGCCCTGGGTCGCCATCCTGTTCACCACCGCTTTGGCGGTCGGCCTGATCACCTTCGTCGGCCAGGTGGCGCAGCTCGGCGGCACCACCGCACTGCTGCTGCTGGGCGTGTTCACCCTGGTGAACGTTTCGGTTCTGGTGCTGCGCAAGGACCCGGTCGAGCACGCTCACTTCAAGGCACCGAACCTGCTGCCGATTCTGGGCGCGCTCAGTTGCGCGTACCTGGTCGGGCCCTGGACCGGACGGTCGCTCGAGCAGTACTGGATCGCAGCGGTGCTGCTCGGCGTCGGCGTGGTACTCGGCGTGATCGTGTACCTGATCAATCGGCGTCAGCACAAGAAGACCCAGTTCGAGCATCCGGACGAACTGTCGTCGCGCGGACCGCGGAACTGACCTCAGGGGATCGGCGGCAGCCGCCGATCAGGCGAGCCGGCGCTTCGGCATGCCCTCCGCGGTGTTGGCCGGATCGGACACCACCACGTCGCCCAGGGCGTCGTCGATCGCGGTCAGCACGTCGGCGGACAGCTTCACCCCCGAGGCAGCGGCATTGGAGTGCACCTGCTCCGGCCTGGACGCCCCGACGATCGCGCAGGCCACGTTGTCGTTGGCCAGCACCCACGCCACCGCCAACTGAGCCATGGTCAGATCGAGGTCGGCGGCGATCGGCTTCAGCTTCTGCACCCGCTCCAGCAGGGTGTCGTTCATCAGTCGGCTGATCATGTTCGCACCACCCTTGTCGTCGGTGGCCCGCGAGCCTTCGGGTGCCGGCTGGCCGGGCAGGTACTTGCCGGTCAGCACGCCCTGCGCGACCGGTGACCAGACCACCTGCGAGACGCCGAGTTCCTGGCACGCGGGCACGACTTCGGGCTCGATCACGCGCCAGAGCATCGAGTACTGCGGCTGATTCGAGATCAGCTGCACGCCGAGATCCCGGGCCAGCGCATGCCCCTCGCGCAGTTGGTCGGCCGTCCATTCGCTGACCCCGATGTAGAGCGCCTTGCCCGAGCGGACCACGTCCGCGAAGGCCTGCATGGTCTCCTCCAGCGGAGTTTCCACGTCGAACCGGTGCGCCTGGTAGACGTCCACGTAGTCGGTGCCCAGCCGGCGCAGCGAGCCGTTGATGGATTCCAGGATGTGCTTGCGGGACAGGCCGGTGTCGTTGTGCCCCCGCGGGCCGGTCGGAAAGTAGACCTTGGTCATGATCTCCAGCGACTCGCGGCGCTCGCCGGCCAGCGCTTCGCCGAGCACGCTCTCGGCCTTGGTGTTGGCGTAGACATCGGCGGTGTCGAAGGTGGTGATGCCGGCGTCCAGCGCGGCCCGCACGCAGGCCAGCGCGGCCTCGTTCTCGACCTGCGACCCGTGGGTCAGCCAGTTGCCGTACGTGATCTCGGAGATCTTCAATCCCGAGCGACCCAAGTAGCGAAACTCCATTACCCCATCCAAGCATGCCGCGCGTGGGGGGCTGTCCTGTGGACCGACTAGGGTGGTCCACCGTGAGCGAAACGGTCGTCGTCGTCGGCAACTTCGATGGCGTTCACCCCGGTCATCTGGAGGTTCTTGCCGAGGCCCACGACCGCCGTCCGGATCTGCCGCTGGTGGTGGTCACCTTCTGGCCGCACCCGATCAGCGTGCTGCGGCCCGAACTCGGCCCGATGTTGTTGACCAGCCTGGACGAGCGGATCGCGCTGCTGAAGCAGGCCGGCGCCGACCGGGTCGAGGTGATCGACTTCACCCCAGAGTTCGCCACCCTGACCCCTGCGGAGTTCGTCGAGCAGGTGCTGCTGCCGCTGCACCCGGCACTGATCGTGGTGGGGGAGAACTTCCGGTTCGGCCACCGGGCGTCGGGCACGGTCCAGACCTTGCGCGAGCTGGGGGTCGGACGCTTCGAGGTCGAAGGACTGCGACTGGTCCGGTTCGGCGACGAGGAGACCTGCTCCACGGTGATCCGGCAGGCGCTGACCGACGGTGACGTGGCGCACGCCGCCGAGCATCTGGGCCGGCAGTTCCGGTTCACCGGCGTGGTCACCCACGGTGACCACCGGGGCCGTGAACTTGGCTTCCCGACCGCCAACCTGCCGGTGCCCGAGGTGTTCGCCTGCCCGGCCGACGGGGTCTATGCGGGCTGGCTGAGCAGGCGTGACGGACGTGACGCGCACGGACTGCCGCTGCCGCCGGGGCTCGAAGCCGAGCGCTGGCCGGCGGCCATCTCGGTGGGTACGAACCCGACCTTCGACGGCGTCCAGCGCCGGGTTGAGTCCTATGTGTTGGAGCGCTCCGACCTCGAGCTGTACGGGGCGCCCGTCGCGGTCGACTTCGTCGCTCGGATCCGTGGCCAGGTGCGGTTTGAGGGCATCGAGGCGCTGATCGTGCAGATGCGTGACGATGTACGTCGCTGCCACCAGATATTGGGTACCTGAGAGGCTTGCATACCCGGTTTTGCGGGCGCACAGTTGCAGCATGACGTGGCTGGTGGCATTGGCTGTGGTGGGTGCGCTCATCGCTTCCACAGTCGTGTTCTTCCGCCGCCCGACCCGCAGCCGAGGCGACCTGCCGGACCGCTTCGCGCCGGCGCCGTCCCTCGACCTGGACGAGGCGGACGCCAACGAGCTGATGGAGATGGAGCGCCGCGTCGAGCAGGAGTTCGGTATCGCCCCGGTGCAGATTCTGCTCAACCGGCTCGGCAATGTGGTGCGGCGCAACGTGCCGCTTCGTGCCGTCCGCCCCGGTCCTTCGCGGGGACTCGCCAGAATCTGCTTCGCCGACGGCACCACCCTGCAAGTCACGGGGTCGGCAGGTCGGCGATCTCGGCTACCTGGCTGCGACGGCGATCACCCAGAAGGTCTGGGTCTCCGACTTCCGCGCCGAACACAGCAATGTGGTGCTGGATCTGGACTGGTCCCGCGGCCGGGTCAGCGTGCTGGCCGTCGGGCTCGATCAGGCCGACTGACCCGCTTCGTCCGCCCGCCCTCCGGACCCGTCCGATCGTATGCGCTCACCTAACTACTTTCTGCTCGCCAAGGTTGGCGAGCGTTGAATAGTTAGGCGAGCAGATAGGTGATTGGACCGGTGTTTTGAACACCCGGACGGACGTGGGTCCTCACTGAGCACATGGAACTACAACACACCAGGCAGTTGGTGGACTCGATCGCGGGCGGCTATGGCGGTCTCGCCCGGATGGTGAATCGTGGCGAGTTGGTCCGCGTGCGTCGCGGGGTCGTGGCACAACCGGGTCAGCGGCCTGCGGAGCAGGTCCTGCGCCAGCGTATTGAGGCTGCGGCGCCCTTCCTAGGGGGCGGCACCTGGTTCAGCCATCGCTCCGCCGCTGTGATCCACGGCATGCCCGTGCTGATCCGTGGCGGCCAACCGTTGATCGAAGTCATTCGCACCATGGGCGGGCACGGCAATCGGTCGCGTCATCTGCATGCTCGAGCTGCGATGGTCGACGCGGACGAGGCGACCTGGGTTGACGGACTTCCGGTGACCTCCCTGACCCGGACGGTGCTCGACCTGGTCAAGACACTGCCATTCCCTGAGGCGGTCATGGTCACTGACCACGCCCTGAGGCTGGGCCTAACCCGGACAGGGCTGATCGCCGGTGTAGGTGAGGGCAAGGGCGCACCGAAAGGCGGAACGGGCCATAGCCTTCGCCGATCCGGGGAGTGAGAGCCCTCCCGAGTCGGAGAGCCGGGCTCGAATCGCCGCCGCTGGACTGCCGGTCCCGGAGATCCAGGTGGTGCTGCGCACATCGTCGGGAGACTTCATCGCTCGCCCGGACTTCTACTGGCGCGGCAAGAGACTGGTGGGCGAGTACGACGGGGAGGCCAAGTACACGGGTGGATATGGCGTGACGCCCCTTGATGCCATCAGGTCGGAGAAGCAGCGACAGGCCGCTCTCGAAGCAGCGGGCTACGCGGTGCTCCGTTGGGACCGGACGACGCTACGCGAGCCGGGTGAGTTCGAGCGGCGCGTTCGGACGGCACTGGCCGGCCGTCCCTGGGTTGCCGCCGCCGTCGGCTGAACCCCGTCCGTCCTCCATCCGCTCGCCTAACTATTTTCTGCTCGCCAAACTTGGCGAGCAGAAAATAGTTAGGCGAGCGGAAGGTTGGTGCCGGTCACTGCCGCAGCAGCCGCAGGGACTTGCGGTAGATCGCGTCCATCTCCTCGCGGGAGTGGGTGTTACCGAGGCCGTCCACGTACTCGTAGGTGGTCAGCCGGTGGTCACCGGTCGGGGTGTAGTCCAGCGAGATGTACATCGGAATCGCGGCCACGTTCTGCGGGTCGACCCGCAGAAAGATCTCGTCGAAGCGGCGGTCCAGAGCCTGGCCCTCCAAGAACTGGGTCAACTGCCGGGCGGCCCCCAGCCGCCGGAACTCTGGGTAGACCCACAGGCTCTTCAACTCGGGCTGCAGCTTGTTGTCCTCGCGGCAGTCCAGCACGCTGGTGCCGAGCAGGTCGTCGCCGCGCACCGCGATCGCAAACAAGTAGTCGCCCTCCTGCTGCCGGCGGAAGTGACCCTCGGCGTACCGGGCGTTCGGATGCGGCTCCCGCCGGCCCATCACCGGAAGGTCGTCCTCCGTGCACAGCCGCACCAGGATGGGCTCCGTCATTGGTACCTCCTCGGGTCGATGGGTGCTGCAACTGGGTGGTAGCGCCGAACGGGCGCAAGCCTACGACGTGGGATCACAACCCGGCACCCCCTGTGGGTGAGGGTCGAGGCTCTGCTCAACCTAGTTCCTTGAGTTGGGCGATCACGTCGGCGACCGCCTGCTGCGCGCTGCCGTACAGCATCGAGGTGTTGTCGGCGTAGAACAACGCGTTCTCGATTCCGGAGTAGCCGGCGCCCCGGCCGCGCTTGATCACGATGCAGTTGCGGGCTTTGTCGGTGTCCAGGATCGGCATGCCGAAGATCGGGGACGACTTGTCGGTGCGGGCCACCGGGTTGACCACATCGTTGGCGCCGATCACCAGCGCCACGTCGGTCTGCGGAAACTCGGCATTGATCTCGTCCAGGTCGAAGATCTTCTCGTACGGCACGCCCGCCTCGGCCAGCAGCACGTTCATGTGGCCGGGCATCCGCCCCGCCACCGGGTGGATGGCGAACGAGACATCGACGCCCTCCTCCTCGAGCAGTTTCGCCATCTCCCACACCTTGTGCTGGGCTCCGGCGACCGCCATTCCGTAGCCGGGCACGATGATCACCTTCTCGGAGAACCGCATCAGTGCGGCCGCGTCGGTCGCCGTCATCTCTTTCATCGACCCCTCAAGGGCTCCGCCCGCCTGCACCTCGCCCGTGATCGGAGTGAACAGCACGCCGAGGATCGGCCGGTTCATCGCCTTGGCCATCAACTGAGTGAGCAGGGTTCCGGACGCACCCACCACGATGCCCGCGATGATCAACGTCGGGTTGCCCAGCACGTAGCCCTCGAAGCCGACCGCCAGGCCGGTGAAGGCGTTCAGCAGCGAGATCACCACGGGCATGTCGGCGCCGCCGATCGGCATGGTCAGCACCGCGCCGAGAGCCAGCGCGAGTGCGAAGAACACCACCAGCAGCCACGGGTTCGCCGAGCCGACGCCGACCGACGACACCACGACGTAGACGGCGAGGCCGATGGTGACCAACCCCAGGACGATGTTGACCAGGTTCTGCGCCGGCAACCGGAAGGCCTTGTTCATGATGCCCTGGAGCTTCAGGAAGGCGACCACCGAGCCGCTGAAGGCCACCGAACCGATCAGCGAGCCGAGCACCGCCAGGGTTGCCACCACCGGACCGTGCACCTCGCCGCGGGCGAATTCCACCGCCGCGATCAGCGCCGCCGCGCCGCCACCCATGCCGTTGTAGATGGCGACCATCTGGGGCATGTCGGTCATCTTGACCATCCGGCCGGCCCACCAGGCGGCGCCACCGCCGATCACGATCGCCGCCACGATCAGGCCCATGTTCTGCATTCCGGGCACCAGGAAGGTGACCAGAGTGGCCAGAATCATGCCAACCCCGGCCCAGGTGATCCCGCGCCGGGCCTTGACCGGCGAGCTCATCGCCTTCAGCCCGACGATGAACAGCGCGGCCACCACCAGGTAGACCCCGTCGACGATCCATTCCATCGCGTCAGGCTCCCGGCTCGCCGCTGGTCAGCTTTTTCTTCTTCGGTGCGAACATCGCCAGCATCCGCTCGGTCACCACGTACCCGCCGGCTGCGTTCGCGGCGCCCAGCAGCACCGCCAGGAAGCCGAGCACGATCTGCAGCGGGGTCTGGGCGTGGCCCAGGGCGTACATGGCGCCGACCAGCACCACGCCGTGGATGAAGTTCGAGCCGGACATCAGCGGCGTGTGCAGGATCACCGGCACCCGCGAGATCACCTCGTAGCCGATGAACGCCGCCAGCATGAAGATGTAGAGGTACAACACGTCGGTCATCGCGTCCCGCTTCTCCTAGTCACAGCCCCAGAACCTGCTTCACCAGCGGGTGCACGACCGCCCCGTCCAGGGTCAGGGCGGTGCCGGCGACGACCTCGTCGGAGGTGTCGATCCGGATCGCACCGTCGGTCACCATCGGGGTGAGGAAGTTGAGCAGGTTACGAGCGAACATTTCCGAGGCGTGCACCGGCATCCGGCTGGGCAGATTGACGGGTCCGACCACGTGCGCCGGCCCGACCCGCACCTCGCGTCCGGGGACGGTACCGAACACGTTGCCGCCCTGCTCGGCGGCCAGGTCGACGATGATCGCGCCGGGGCGCATCGCATTGACCATCATCTCCGACACGATCAGCGGCGCCTGCTTGCCGGGAACAGCGGCGGTGGTGATCAGCACGTCGGCGGCGGCGATGGCCTTGCCCAGCTTCGCCTCCTGGGTGCCCTGCTCGGCCTCGGTCAACTCGCGGGCATAGCCGCCCGTACCGGCCGCGCTGACGCCGGTGTCGACGAACTTGGCACCGAGCGACTCGATCTGCTCCCGGGTCTCCGGACGGACGTCGTAGCCCTCGACGATGGCGCCGAGCCGCTTGGCGGTGGCGATCGCCTGCAGTCCGGCAACGCCGGCACCGATCACCAGCACCCGGGCCGGCCGGACGGTGCCCGCGGCGTAGGTGAGCATCGGAAAGAACTTGGGCGCCCGGGCGGCGGCGATCAGCGCGGCCTGGTAGCCCGACGCCGCCCCCTGGGACGACAGCACGTCCATCGACTGGGCCCGGGAGATCCGCGGCAGCAGTTCCATCGCGAACGCATTGATTCCGCCGGCGGCCAGGGCAGTCACCCGGGCCGGATCCGCGAACGGCGCCAGGGTGCCGATCAGGATGGTTCCGGGCCTCAGCGCAGCGAGCGCCTGCGGAGCCGGGGGCCCGATCGTCCAGACCACGTCCGAGCCGGCCATCACCTGCTCGGTGTCGTCCACCCAGCCGACCTCACCGAGATCGAACTCGGTGATGTTGGCTCGCTGGGTCGCGCCGCGCTGAATCAGCAGGGTCGCCCCCAGCGCGCGCAGCTTGGTGGCCACATCGGGAACGATCGGGGTGCGACGTTCGGCGGAATCGGCGCTGGCCGCGACGCCGAGGACGAAGCCCATGAGTCTCCTTCGGTACTGACTGTGGTTCCATCCAACTGCACCGCGTGGCGGCTTGTCATGAAAACAGGCCAAGTGGCGTCGTCCACTAGGCTGCAGCAGTGGATTATCGCGTCGCAGACCTGAATCTTGCCGATTTCGGGCGTAAAGAAATTGCCCTTGCCGAACACGAGATGCCAGGCCTGATGGCCATGCGCTCACGCTACTCCGATGCCAAACCCCTAGCCGGGGCCCGGATCGCCGGCTCGCTGCACATGACCGTGCAAACCGCCGTGCTGATCGAAACGCTCGTCGCGCTGGGCGCTGAGGTGCGCTGGGCGTCCTGCAACATCTTCTCCACCCAGGACCATGCGGCGGCCGCGGTGGTGGTTGGGCCGAACGGCACTGCTGAGCAGCCCAAGGGCGTGCCGGTGTTCGCCTGGAAAGGCGAGACCCTGGCCGAGTACTGGGAGTGCACGGAGCGGATCATGGACTGGGGCGACCGGCGTCCGAACATGATCCTGGACGACGGCGGCGACGCCACCCTGCTGGTGCACAAGGGCGTCGAGTTCAACAAGGCGGGCGCGGTTCCCGAGGCCGGCGCGGGTGATTCCGCCGAGTACGGCGTGATCCTGCAGCAGCTGCGCTCGTCCAACCTCGACTGGGTGAGCATCTCCAACGCTCTGCTCGGCGTCACCGAAGAGACCACGACCGGCGTCCACCGGTTGTACGAGATGGCCCGGCAGGGTGCGCTGCTGTTTCCCGCGATCAACGTCAACGACTCGGTGACCAAGAGCAAGTTCGACAACAAGTACGGCATCCGGCACTCGCTGATCGACGGCATCAACCGCGGCACTGACGTGCTGATCGGCGGGAAGACCGCCGTGGTCTGCGGCTATGGCGACGTCGGCAAGGGTGCCGCTGAGGCGCTGGCCGGCCAGGGCGCCCGGGTGATCGTCACCGAGGTGGACCCGATCTGTGCGCTGCAGGCTGCGATGGACGGCTACCAGGTCGCGGTGCTGGACGACGTGCTGACCGTCGCCGACATCGTGATCACCTGCACCGGCAACCGCGACGTGGTCACCGTCGAGCAGATGGCGCAGCTGAAGCATCTGGCCATCGTCGGCAACATCGGGCACTTCGACAACGAGATCGACATGGCCGGGCTGGAGTCCTACCCGGGCGTCGAGCGGGTGGTGATCAAGCCCCAGGTCGACCGCTGGACCTTTCCGGACGGGCACTCGATCCTGGTGCTCAGCGAGGGCCGGCTGCTGAACCTCGGCAACGCCACCGGCCACCCTTCGTTCGTGATGAGCAACTCGTTCACCAACCAGGTGCTGGCCCAGTTGGAGCTGTACACGAAGCCCGAGGAGTACCCGGTCGGCGTGTACGTGCTGCCCAAGGAACTGGACGAAGAGGTTGCCCGGCTGCACCTGGACGCCCTCGGCGCCAAGCTGACCACGCTGAGCGCTGATCAGGCCGACTACCTGGGTGTTGACGTGTCCGGGCCTTACAAGGGCGACTCCTACCGCTACTGAGTCTGCTGGTTGGGTCGAGCTGGTTAAACCGCGGCTCACCCGACCGTGATGCTGCCTTTGGGCGGGCCGACACCGGTCACCGCGACCGCCTGACCGCTGCCGTCAGTAGCCGCTGCGACCAGCTCCCAGGTGTAGGTGCCCCTGAGCTGCTTGCCTGCGGTGTTCCGTCCGTTCCAGGAGATGCCGCGCAGCGAGCCCGTGCTCGACGCCGGCGTGGTCAGGGTGCGGACGGCCCGGCCCGCCTTGTCGCGGATCACCAGGGTGCCGGCCGCCAACGGCTTGGTCAGGTCGATGGACGCCTTCCAGCGCGCCGTCCGGGTGGCCCTTCCGCTGGTCAGCACACCGAGCAGGCGCGGGCTGCTCAGACCGGCGCCGGCCACCGTGCGGAGATACAGCCGGTCTGCGTCGGCGTAGGCGATCCGGTCGCCGTCCGCGTCGAACACCAGCTCAGAGGTGCCCGTGCCCAACGGGGTGACCGTGTTCGTGGCGAACACCCAGATGGACAGTTCATGGTTCGGGTCGGCCAGCACGGCGAAGCCGTCACCCAGGTAGGCCAGGTCGAATGGCTGGGTCAGGACGGCCCCGGTGCGCCAGTTGATCACGAGAGCGCTGTCGTTGTCCGGCGTGGTGCCGATCCAGTCGCCCCACAGTCGGACCAGCCCGTAGGTGTAGTCCGAATCGGTCAGCTTGACCGGGACGGGTTGCATGGTCGGTCCGGCCAGATCGCGGATCGCCACCCAGTAGCCCGGCTGGCCCTGAGGTGCGGTTATCCGTTCGGCGACCAGGCTGCCGAACAGCGCCTTCGGCCGCTTGGTCACGAGTTTCTTGCCGTTGACCAAGCTCACGTCGTCCTGCCCCAGCAGGTAGGGCCCGGTGATTCCCCAGAACTCGCCGACCGCCGCACCCCTGCTGCCATGGTCGTAGGCCCACCGTCGGTGTTTGTCGTCCTGAACCACCCAGCGTGAGCCGGACGTTCCGGTGACCCGGCCGGGCGCCGCAGTCGGATCGCCGAGACCGGAGGTTCCGATGGTCCGTTGCCACTCGACCGCCCCCTGTCCGTTGGCCCAGTGGTCGCCGAACAGGATGGTCGGGCTGAGCGCCAGCGACCAGATCAGCACGGGCACTCGTGGCACGGCACGGTATTCGGCAGTGCTGCCGTCCGGTTCCACGGTCAGGTGGTGCGGGTGGTCCTCGGCGTCGAGGGCGCGCAGCAGCGGACGGGTCGGGTCGCCGGCGCCGTCCCTTGCCCACGACACGGTTCCGGCCGGCAGCGCCACCGCTGTCGCCCGGCCGCCCTCAACCAGCAACGGAGCGGTATTGAGCGGATCTCGGATGATCGAGCGCGCGCCGAACTGGTGCAGCTGGGCAGCCTTCGTGCGGTGGTCGCCGCCGGCCACCTTCAGGCACGCTGCCCGCCCCGACGGCAGCGGCTGGCGGCAGAGTCGCAGACCACTCTTGGACGAGGTCAGCGAGAACACCGCGGAGCCACCGATCCGGTGCTGGGACGTCCGCGGCAGGGTCAACCGCCCCACCGACCTGCCGGTTGCCACATCAACCACGGCTGCATAGTCGGACGACCCGGACGTGGTGGTCAGGCGCACCAGCTGCGCCGAATCGGCGCTGAAGGCGTAGCGGTGAGTAGGCCTGGTGGCACTCTTCGGCAGGGCGGCGAAGGTGACCTTGACCGTCGTCCGTTCCGCCCTGACCAGCCGGCCGTTGGTCGCCAGAATGGCTTTGGTGCCCATGGCCGCCACCTGCCACGACTCGTCCCAGTCGCCATGCTGCAGCGCGGTCGGGTACAGGAAGCGAGGCAGCCCCATGCCGTCGTCGCCGCCGAAATACGCCAACCGTCCCGCGCCGGCGGTCAGGTGGCTGCGTTCGGGCATCATGCCGAGCGTCGTCCAGGTTCGCCCCCGGTCGAGTGATAGGCCCGACCGGCCGCTGTCGCCATCGCCGGGGAACTCCGCCCAGATCAGGTCACCGGAGCCTGCATACACGGTGTAGTCGTCGGGCGCGGCGGGCAGCGGGGTACTGACATTGATTGGCGCGGCGGACGGCGTGGCCCACTGCGGAAGGGTGACCGCCAGCCCGGCGATGATGGCCCCGCCCACGGCCACGGCGAGCAGCGCCACCAGGCGGCTCCGCGTGCCAGTGCTCATGGTCGGACCCCGATTCTGCGCTGCAGGGTGATTCCCTGCTCAGCGTAGTTCGCAGGCGGCCGAATCCCATGCCCTCACCTCATCGCGACCCAGCGCCGCTCAACCCGCCGTGATGGTGCCTTTGGCGGGCCCGTCGCCCGACACCGATCCGGCGAACCCGCTGCCGTCGGTCGCCGCGGCGATCAGCTCCCAGGTGAAGGTGCCCTTCAGTTGCTTACCGGTGGCGTCCCGGCCGGTCCAGGAGATGCCCCGGATCGACCCGGTCGGGCTCGGTGGCGTGGCCAGGGTGCGGACGACTCTTCCGGCCCGGTCGCGGATCACCAGGCTGCCGGCGGTCACCGCCTTGGTCAGGTCGATGGCGGTGTCCCACGGCGACTCTCGGGTCGCCTTTCCGCTGGTCAGCGCGCCGAGCAGGCGCGGCCGGCTGAGGCCCGCGCCGGGGACGGTGCGGACGAGCAGCCGCTTGGTGTCGGTGTATGCGACCTTGTTGCCGTAGGCGTCGAAAAGCAGCGACGAGCTGCCCTTGTCGAGCCGAGTGAGCTTGTTGGTGGCGAACTGCCAGATCGACAGGCTGTAGTTTTCGTCGTCGACCACAGCAAAGCCGTCGCCGAGATGGACCAGGCCGACGTGGCGGGTGAGCACCTGCCCGGTGCGCCGGTTGACCACCCGCGCGTTGCCGTCGCTCGTGCCGGTACCGAGCCAGTCACCCCACATGTACACCGGGGACAAAAGCGAACTGGACCCGATCAACCTGATCTTCACCGGCACCGCCGACGGTGCCGCCAGGTCCCGGACGGACAGCCAATACCCGTTCTGTCCCTTCGGTGTCTTGATGTGCTCGGCCACCAGGCTGCCGAAGAGCGCCTCCGCGCCACTCGTGGCCAGCTTCTTGCCCGTCACCAGGCTCACGTCGTCGCCGCTGAGCAGATAGGGCCCGGTCAGCGTCCAGATGTCATCGGCGGGCACCCCCCGGCGATCTCCGTCGTAGAGGTGGGTCCGATCCGACGATCCCGTCACCGCACGGCGCGAGCCCGAGACGACTCTCACCCGGCCAACCGCGGGTGACGGCGAGCCCAGGCCGGTGGTCCCGACAACTCGCCGCCAGTTGACCTCGTCAGCGTTCTCGTCCCAGTGGCTGCCGAACAGTTCGGTCGGACCGAGCGCAAGCGACCACACATCGACCGGCACCCTGGGCACCGCGCGGTATTCGATGGTGCTGCCGTCCGCGGACACTCTGACGTGGTGCGGCTGGCCGGCCGCATCGAGGGTCCTGAGCAGCGGACGAGTGGGGTCGCCGAAACCTTCGGCGGTCCACGACACGGTCCCCGCCGGCAGGACGATCGGGGTGACCCGGCCGGCCTCGACCAGCAGGGGAGTTGCGCTCGCCGGGTCCCGGACCACTGAGTTCTCGCCGAACTGGTAGAGCGCCGCGGCCTTCTTTCGGTCGTCGCCGCCGGCGACCTTCAGGCACGAGGCGGCACCGGACGGCAACGGCTGGCGGCACAGCCGCGCAGCGCTTTTCGATGAGGTCAGCGAGTAGAGCGCTGAACCGCTGACCCGGTGCTGCGAGGTGCGGGGCAGGATCAGCCGGCCGACCGACTTGGCGCGGGCGACGTCAACCACGGAGGCGTAATCGGAGGAGCCCTGGGTGGTCGAGATTCGGACCACATAGGAAGAATCAGAAGTGAACGCATACCGGTGTGACGGCTTGGTGGCGGACTTCGGCAATGCCGCAAACGTGATGGCGGCGTTGGCGCGACCAGCCCTGACCAATCGGCCATTGGTTGCCAGGGTCGCTTTCGTGGCCATCGCCGCGACATTCCACAACTCGCCCCAATCGCCATTGTCGAGGTCGGTCGGATACAAGTAGTAAGGCACTCCCAACCCGTCGTCGCCGCCGAAGTAGGCCAAGCGGCCGGCCCCAGCTGTTTCGTGACCGTACTCGGGCATCGTGCCCAGCTTGGTCCAGGTACGCCCGCCGTCCTTGGACAGGCTGGTGCGGTTCTGGTCGTAGTCGGCCGGCAACCGGACCCAGATCAAGTCGTCCGTCGCAGCCAGCACCGAGAAGTCGTCGGGGATTGTCGGCAGCGAGGTGCTGAGCACCGTCGGTGCGGCCGCAGGTTGGGCGGGCGTCGTGGGTCGGGGAATGGTCGCGATCATTAGGCTCATTGTCAACAATGCACTGACCAGAACGAATGGCTGACGTTTCACGGCAATCATGGCAACTCCGCGACAAGTTGAGGGGTGACTGCGTGTGAGCCTAGTTCGAGAAATGCCCGAAACAACGGATCGTGGGAAGATGTGTGATTCGGCGTCGGCGCTCAGTCGTCCATCGGATGCCGGCGCAATCGGCTGCGCAGCAATCGGCGCTCGGCATCATTCGCGGTCAGCCGGAGCGCGGTTAGATCGGCTGCTTCGGCCTCCGCTGGGCGATCCAGACGGCGCAACAACTCGGCCCGGGCGGCATGGTAGGGGTGATAGTTGGCCAGCGGTTCGGCGACCTCGTCCAGGTTGGCCAGCGCGAGTCCCGTCCGTTCGGGCATGAACTCGGCCAGTGCCACCGCCTGGTTCAGGCGAACCAGCGGGCTCCGGTCGATCCGGCCGAGCAGGTCGTACAGGTAGTAGATCTGCGCCCAGTCGGTATCGGCGAAGGTTGCTGCCTCGCCATGCACGCAGGCGATCGCGGCCTGGAGTTGCAGCGGCCCGGGAGCCCGCAGGGCGGCCGCCCGCTGCAGATGCCGCCGGCCCCGCTCCAGAAGCTCCGAGTCCCAGTGCGACCGGTCCTGGTCGCGCAGCGGCACCAGCTCGCCGGCGCTGCTGAACCGGGCTGCGGCGCGGGCGTGCTGGGTGGCCAACAAGGCGGCCAAGCCCCAGTTCTCGGCAGCGTCGGGAAAGGCGTGGGCGACCAGTTCGGCCAACCACAGGGCGTCCGCACCCAGCGTTCGGTCATCGGTGCCGGTGGTCGAGACGTAGGCCTCGTTGTAGCAGGCGTAGATCACGGTCCGGACGTCACCCAGGCGATCGGCCAGCCGCTGCGGGGGAGGCACTTCCAGCGCGATTCCGGATGCGGTGATCTTGCGCTTGGCCCGGACGATCCGCTGCGCGAGGGTGGTTTCGTTGACCAGGAAGGCACGCGCCACCTGCGCGGTGGTGAGGCCAGTGACGGCGCGCAGGGTGAGCGCGATCCGGGCCTCGATCGCCAGGGCCGGGTGGCAGCAGGCGAAGAGCAGGGCGAGCCGGTCGTCCGTGCTCGACCCGAACGACTCCTCGGGTGGGTCGGCGGCCGTCGGTGACCAGTCGTCCGGCAATGCCGAGAGCTTTGACCGTCGCCGCAGGCCGTCCAGCGCGTTGCGCCGCGCCGCCAGCGTCAGCCAGCCTGCCGGATTGGGCGGTAAACCGTCGCGGCGCCAGGCCACCAGGGCCTCCACCACGGCTGACTGCACCGCATCTTCGGCGAGTGCGAAGTCGCCGAAGACCCGGCTCAGCCGCATCACCAGCCGGCCGGACTGCTCCCGCAGCAGCCCGGCCAGCGCGGCGTCACTCGAACTGGGAGTAGTCAACGACCATCGGCCTGACTTCGACGCAGACGCCGGGTAGTTCCAGCATCGGCCACGACTTGGCCAGGGCGAGGGCGGCGTCCAGGTCGGGAACGTCGACCACACTGAACCCGCCGATCACCTCTTTGGCCTCGCTGTACGGGCCGTCGACAACCACGCCACCGCTACGGACGGTGGTGGCCGTGTCGGGGCCCAGCAGTTCGGCGCCGGCGTCGAGAATGCTGGCGGCATTCTCGCCGAACCAGCGGTAGACCTTGCCGTAGACCTCCTGGGCGACCTGCGGGTCGACCGTGGCCTGGGCGGCCGGATCGGCGGCGAACATCAGCACGTACTTCATGGTTCCTCCTCGGATCGGTTACTGCGTGCACCCCGGTAACGCACCAGCCCAACCGATTTCGACACCGACGGCGAACGAATCTTCGCATCTTCTGCGGGGCGAGTCTCTAGTCTTCGACGTTCATAGTATATAAACTATTGTGTGGGGATTGGAGGATCGAGTGGCTGCCCTGGAGCAGGCGCTGCAACGACTTGGTGGCGGTGCAGCACGTGCAGCCACGGAGCCCCGACGGTGAAGACACTCTGTGGGCCCTGCACGGACTGGCCGCGCGCGGCGGCGAGAGCGTGATGATGGTCGGCCAGGTGACCACTCCGGGCGGGGGTCCGGTGGGTTGGCAGTACGCGCTCGCGGCCGAGTCGCTGCTGGACGAGGATTGGGCCGACTGGCGGCGACGTTGATGCCCTCTCGCATCCGGCTCGGCTGACCATCCTGCAGTTGGTCATGCGTGGTGTGCGGACCACCGCCGCCTTGCTGGCCGAGGACTCGCTCGGCACCACCGGCCAGTTGCATCACCATCTGCGCCAACTCGTGGCGGCGGGCTGGCTGAGCGTGGTCAAGCGCGGAGAGTACGCCGTTCCCGCACAACGCGCGGTGCCGCTGCTGGTGATCATGCTGGCGGCGCGGCGATGAGGGCCGCGGTGCGTCCGGTGCCCCCCGGACGCTGTGGTTGGTCTTGGTGTTGGGCCTGGCGGCCGGAGCCGGCCTCGGGGCACTGATCGGACCCGAACGGCAACAACTCGGAGCGGTTCACGCCGGCGATGCCGAGTTGGGCGCGCGCGTCCGGACGGTGGTGGGGGAGGGAGCCGGGCTGCGCTCAGTGGTGGTCGCAGAGGTCACCGAATCGTCCGTGCGCTGGGCTGGGCTCGGCACCACGACGGACGGACGCCGGCCCGGCACGCCACGGACGGATCAGACCGCGTACGAACTCGGGTCGATCACCAAGACGTTCACGGGTGCCCTGCTCGCGGACGCCGTCGAACGCCGTGAGTTGCGCGCCGAGGACACCCTGGCCACCCACCTGCCTGAACTCCGCGGTACCGCGGCCGGCCGGGTCTCACTCGCTTCGTTGGCTCAGCATCGTTCCGGCCTGCCGCCGCTGGGCGGCACCGCCCAGGCGGCGGGCTGGCGGGTGGTGCTGAACGAGAATCCCTATGCCACCAGCAGCACCGAGACGTTGATCGCAGACGCCGCGGTGGCGCCGGTGACCACGAATCAGCGGTACGCCTACTCGAACTTCGGCGTTGCCCTGCTGGGCACGGCGCTGGTTCGGGCGGCCGGTGCCCGGGACTACCCGTCGCTGGTAGTCGAACGCATCACTCGGCCGTTGCGGATGGACCGAACCACGATCGCCGCCGGCGACGGCGACATTCCCGCCACTGCGGTCCGTGGCTTCGCGGCCAACGGGCTTGGCCAGCGCCGCTGGACCGGCACGGGCTACCTGCCGGCCGGATCGTCGACCTTCACCACGGTGACCGACCTGGCCCGTTACGCCCAGGCCCAGCTGAGCGGAAAGGCTCCGGGACGGCCGCGCTCGAACCGTCGGCCGACCTGAGAGAAGGTTCCCGGATCGGTTGGGCGTGGATCACCAGCATCGATCCGGACGGCCGGGTGACCACCTGGCACAACGGTGCCACGGCCGGGTTCCGATCCATGCTGGCGCTTGATCGCAGCGCCGGTCGGGCGATTGTGATGCTGGGCAACTCGGCCGCCGATCTGGACGAGTTCGCGCTGGCCCTGCTGCACGGCACCCCGCCGGAGGCGCCGCAGCCCAGTCTGCGCTCCCTGGTTCTGACCGCCCTTCCAGTTGCGCTGGCGCTCATGTTCAGCCTGCTGGCCCTGCGCGGTGCCGCCCGGTCGGACTCCGGTGCCAGCGGTGAACGCGCTGCTGGTGGCAGGCTTCGCCGCGGCCCTGTCCTGGACGTCGGGTCCGTGGCAGTTGGTCGGCGGCTGGGCCTGGGGTCTGACCATCGGCCCCGCCCTGGCCGCGATCCCGGTGCTGGTGTTCCGCGCCCCGGCGCTGCGGCTGCTGCCGAAGCGGCGGGCTTGGCTGGCCTGGCTGAACTGATGGTTGTCTGGCACAGTGCGCTCGCCATGACGCTGCGCTGGCGGCCCCTGCCGGATTTCGGCTCCAGAGCTCGCTGCGGTAAAGTACGTGGTTGGCGTCAGGACGCCCGCGGACTCGAAAGAGCAGCCAGCGATCTCCCTCGGAAATCGTGCCATCGGCAACGGCTGCGCCGCGCAACGGGAAACCGAGAGGAGAGCAGCAGTCTTCATGGACGCTGATCTGAAGAAGAAGACCATCGAAGAGTACGCGACCAAGCCGGGTGACACCGGCTCGCCGGACGTGCAGATCGCTCTGCTCACCAAGCGGATCGCCCACCTGACCGAGCACCTCAAGGTGCACAAGGGTGACCACCACAGCCGCCGTGGCCTGATGCTGCTGGTCGGCCAGCGCCGTCGGTTGCTCAACTACGTCGCCAAGCAGGACGTCGAGCACTACCGCGCACTGATCGCGCGTCTCGGCCTGCGGCGTTGATTCTTGGGAGGGGAGTGGCTCCGGCCGCTCCCCTCGAATACTTTCGGCGGGCTCGAGTAACGTCGAGAGCGGCCCACACCCACAACTGAACATCTCATCCACCGTCCACCGCGCGACAGCACGTGAATCGTCGGTCTCCGGTAGTGGCTTTCGGGTCTCAAGCCCCGCGAGCCTCGATCGAAGACCGGGTTCAAGCGCCGCCCCAGGTGCACAGCCGACAGTGGCCGTGTCGCCGCAGCGGTGGATAAACCCGAAAGGAGTCCCTATGGAGGGACCTGATCTGCAGTACAGCGAAGCCGTCATCGATAACGGCTCCCACGGCAAGCACGTCGTGCGGTTCGAATCCGGGCTGTTGGCCCGGCAGGCCAACGGCAGCGCCACCGTGTACTTGGACGGCGACACCATGCTGCTGTCCGCAACCACCGCGTCCAACAACCCGCGCGACGGCATCGATTTCTTCCCGCTGACCGTCGACGTCGAAGAGAGAATGTACGCCGCGGGCCGCATCCCCGGCTCGTTCTTCCGGCGCGAGGGTCGCCCCGGCGAGGCCGCCATCCTGGCCTGCCGGCTGTGTGACCGTCCGCTCCGCCCCTGCTTCGTCAAGGGCCTGCGCAACGAGGTTCAGATCGTCGTCACCGTGATGGCGCTCAACCCCGACGTGCTCTACGACGTGCTGGCCATCAACGCCTCGTCCGCGTCCACGACGCTGGCCGGGCTGCCCTTCACCGGGCCCGTCGGCGGCGTCCGAGTCGCCCTGATCGGAAACGACTGGGTCGGCTTCCCGAGCGTCAAGCAGCTCGAGGACGCCACCTTCGACATGGTCGTGGCCGGCCGGGTGCTGGCCGATGGCGATGTCGCCATCATGATGGTCGAGGCCGAGTCCACCGAGCAGACCTGGGACCTGGTCCGCTCCGGCCGCACCGCGCCGACCGAAGAGGTCGTCGCCGCCGGTCTGGAAGCCGCCAAGCCGTTCATCAAGTCGCTGTGCGACGCACAGGTCGAACTGGCCGCCAAGTTCCCCAAGGCCATCGGCAACCTGCCGCTGTTCCTCGACTACCAGCCCGACGTGCTCGAAGCGGTCACCGCCGCGGGCAGCGAGCGGCTGGCCAACGTGATGACGATCGTCGGCAAGCACGAGCGGGAGACCTCCACCGAGAGCCTGCTGGGCGACCTGCACACCGAGCTGGAAGCCCAGTTCGAGGGCCGCGCGAAGGAGATCACCGGAGCGTTCCGGGCGCTGACCAAGAAGGTCGTCCGGCGCAAGACCCTGACCGAAGAGGTTCGGATCGACGGCCGTGGGCTGCGCGACATCCGGACGCTTTCGGCCGAGGTCGGCGTGATTCCCCGGGTGCACGGCTCGGCGTTGTTCATGCGCGGCGAGACCCAGATCATGGGCGTCACCACGCTGAACATGCTCGACATGGAGCAGAAGATCGACTCGCTGGCGCCGGAGAAGACCAAGCGCTACATGCACAACTACAACTTCCCGCCCTACTCCACCGGTGAGACCGGCCGGGTCGGTTCACCGAAGCGGCGCGAGATCGGCCACGGTGCGCTCGCCGAGCGGGCCCTGATGCCGGTGCTGCCCAAGCGCGAGGAGTTCCCCTACGCGATCCGCCAGGTGTCCGAGGCGCTCGGCTCCAACGGCTCCACCTCGATGGGCTCGGTCTGCGCGTCCACCCTGGCGCTGCTGAACGCCGGCGTGCCGCTGAAGGCTCCGGTCGCGGGTATCGCGATGGGCCTGATGAGTGACGAGATCGACGGCAAGATGCGCTACGTCGCGCTGACCGACATTCTCGGCGCCGAGGACGCCCTGGGCGACATGGACTTCAAGGTCGCCGGTACCCGTGACTTCGTCACCGCGCTGCAGCTCGACACCAAGCTCGACGGCATTCCCGCCGACGTGCTGGCCGGCGCTCTGCTGCAGGCCCGCGACGCCCGGCACACCCTGCTGGACGTGATGGGCGAGGCGATCGACGTTCCCGACGAGATGTCGCCGTTCGCTCCGCGGATCATCAGCATCAAGATCCCGATCGACAAGATCGGCGAGGTGATCGGGCCCGAAGGGCAAGATGATCAACCAGATCCAGGACGACACCGGCGCCAACATCTCCATCGAGGACGACGGCACCATCTACATCGGTGCCGACAACGGTGAGGCTGCGGACGCGGCGCGTTCGATGATCAACGCGATCGCAACCCGACGATGCCGAGAGTGGCGAGCGCTACCTGGGCACGGTCGTGAAGGTGATGAACTTCGGCGCTTCGTCTCCTGCTCCGGGCAAGGACGGCCTGCTGCACGTCAGCAAGCTGCGCGGCTGAACAACGGCAGCGGGTGGAGAACGTGGAGGACGTGGTCAGCGTGGGCCAGAAGATCCAGGTGGAGATCTCCGAGATCGACGACGGGCAAGCTGTCGCTGATCCGTGGTGAGGAGAAGGTGGAGGGAGGAGGGGGGGGGGGGGGAGAGAGGGGGGGGAAGAGAGAGGGATAGGAGTGGTGTGAGGTAGGCTGAACAAGGGTAGGGCTTGTGAGCAGCGAGTGCTATATGCGCGGAGGTGGTGGTGGGGGGCGGTGAGCGTGAGGCGCGGGGGTGGAGAGCACGAGCGTGCGCGGGGGAAGCGCCTTAGTAAGGGAGTAGGGAGGTGGGGGACACTTAAGGGTGCAATAGAGGGGAGCAGAAGGCTGGAGAAGCGTGGAGGTGAAGCGCTAGTGGTGGAGCTAGATGAAGCGCTTGAAGGCGGGACAGAATTCTCGCTGATGACATATGTCGGAGGTGTGGAGTAGGCCTCATGTGTCTATGTGCGGGTGATACGCAGATATGTCCAGCTAGCTTCGACGAGTGCGGTATAGATTAGCGCGCGCAGATATATCCTTCTCGATCGCGTCACGTGCAGTCGTGCAGAGTTACTGGAGCAGAGACTCGCTGACAACGCAGATACACGTGGCTAAGGCGTCGCGCGACGTTCTCAGACTGCTTGAGGCGCGATCGGTAGGTGGCGCAGGCGTGGGCGCAGGCAACAGTTTTCTTGCTGACAGTGGGGTGAATACTGGTTTTCTAGGATACGCACTGTCTTATCGCTCTAGCGGATCGGTGGCAGCCGACCTGCGCGGAGTTGAGCAGAGTATCAAAGGAGCCGACACGGAGCGGGAGCACGACTAGGCTCGATTGCGCGATCAGTGTTGGAGCGGGAGACGAATTTCACGACAAACTTCTACCAAAAGTTGAAGGCCGACCAACCCGCCGACGACAACGACGAGCTGAGGCGATGATCTGTATGGCTAGATGAGCAACTAATAGACTCCATGCGATGTTAGTGGCTCCTTTGAGGTCACCTTTACCCGGCCTCCTACCGTCGTCTGTGCGTCAGGCGTACGAGCGCGCGTGGAGCAGTTCGTTGCTGATCATCCCTTTCTCGTGGTAGGTCGTTTGCGAGTCCTGTTTTCGCCGACTACTCAGCGGCTTGGATCGCGGGATCGGTCGAGGCAAAGTTTGCCTCACGAATGCTGCGAGGGGCGTTAATGTAGTTGGCCCCTTCTCGCAGCTTTTACGAGCTTTCCAAGGGAGCGGAGACGGCTGCAGGGCGACCGAGCGCTTGGCGATGCCCTCATTGACTCTTGGTATCAAGAATGCGATATTCGTGGGGAAGTCGCTGGGTCCCTTTTGCTTGGGGAGACGGATTGTTGTTGCTCACGGCGCAACCCATCGCGGGCCCGCGAGAAGCTCGTGAGGTCACATCGTGCTTGAAGACTTAAGCGGCGCGCCCGTGATCGATGTGCTGCCACAAAACTCATCAATCATCCGGAGGGTGGGCTCATTCTTGGGAATGCGACCGATCCTTTGCTGATTCCATCTCAAAGCTTTGTGATTGCCGACGAACTGCAAATAGAATCGCCAGCTATGTCGTACTATGCACGAAAGGGTGTCCGAGCAACTGTCCTGGCAGCACAGACCGCAATCCGCGCGGACAGAGCGAGAGTTATAATGATGGAATCCGCAATTTGAGGTTGTACTGCGATAATTTGCCACCATCGTTACACGGTCTTGGCTCACCGCTGCCCCCCTCGATTGCGCAGCTGCCATGGACTAAGTATGTTGCTCTCCGCTCCCTTCTAACTTCCTTCAGGCGAACGGTGCACTTAGGTCTTTCGGCACCACAAGAGCAGATGGAGCGCCTGCTCGCCGGAAGTGAGGACCGTCAGCGCGTATTTGAGCGCCTGCAGCACCTTGGCATTGTCACGCGATCCGGTTCCTGGTATCATGCATTCTGAACGCTTGGGAGACGCTGGCATCAGTCTAATGGATCTCAAGGCGGGATCCCCGAGTGATCCTGTTTCTCAGTTCCTTGCATCTTGTTGATTGGGCCGAAGTGGCTTCCTGTCGGTTTCGATGTTCGGGTTTTGAGGGCTCGAACCAGTTGCCAGTCGCTGGGAGCCAGTATAATTCGACGTTAGTGGCGCGTTAGCGAAGTCTTCTTACGTTCGATTGTTGTGAGGATCTGGTCTGGGCTCTTGGTCCAGATGATGGGTGTGTTTGCGGGGGCGGCCAGCCGTTGATGAGTAGCGGATCTTGGCGTTGAGGTCGCGCACGGAGCGGAATGTTCCGCGGGGACTTCGTCACCGCGCTGCAGCTCGACACCAAGCTCGACGGCATTCCCGCCGACGTTCTGGCCGCCGCGCTGCTGCAGGCCCGCGACGCCCGGCACACCATTCTGGACGTGATGGGCGAGGCGATCGACGTTCCCGACGAGATGTCGCCGTTCGCACCGCGGATCATCAGCATCAAGATCCCGGTCGACAAGATCGGCGAGGTGATCGGGCCCAAGGGCAAGATGATCAACCAGATCCAGGACGACACCGGTGCCAACATCTCGATCGAGGACGACGGCACCATCTACATCGGTGCCGACAACGGTGAGGCTGCGGACGCGGCCCGGTCGATGATCAACGCGATCGCCAACCCGACCATGCCCGAGCGTGGCGAGCGCTACCTCGGCACGGTCGTGAAGGTGATGAACTTCGGCGCCTTCGTCTCCCTGCTTCCGGGCAAGGACGGCCTGCTGCACGTCACCAAGCTGCGCGCGCTGAACAACGGCCAGCGGGTGGAGAACGTGGAGGACGTGGTCAGCGTCGGCCAGAAAATCCAGGTCGAGATCTCCGACATCGACGACCGCGGCAAGTTGTCGCTGATCCCGGTGGTCGAAGACAAGGTCGACGCCTGAGCCGCAGCGCAATCCAGTAAACGCCGATCCCGTCACCTTCCAGGTGGCGGGATCGACTGCTGCCATGGTCTGGTCCGAGATCTGAACTCGCGGGCATCATCGGTGGTGCTGGGCCCGTAGCCAGGTCGTATGATTCGGATCGTCGGGGGACGCCAAGATTGGAGTTGCCCTGTCCGAGCCACAGCATCCCCGAACGTACCTCGATCCTGGTCAGGCCACTGACCCGCCGGACCCCCCGCAGCCGTCCCACTCCCGCCGTCCGAGCAGCCTGATGCGCTCCATGCTCCGGGCCCGCGCCGGGCGCGCCGCAGTCCGTCCTGACACCCGGCTGGCCGGCTGGGCCAGGGGGCTGAGGCCACTGACGGTCGAGACAGCTCGATCCCGCCTGCTCGCTCACCTGGGAGTGGTGCTGGCCCTCACCGCGTTGTTGGTCTACGGCACCTGGCGCATCTTCTTCACGTTGCCCATGGGGACCTATGACCTCGTGGTGGCCTGGTTGCTGATCGGTTTCGAACTGTTCCCAGCCTTCGGCTTGGCCCTCCGGGCGGTCACGTTGTGGAATATCGACTGCCGGGTTCCCGAACTGGTCACCGAGTCGCTACCCGGCCTGCGCGCCGCCGTCTTCATCCCGACCTACAACGAACCGGTCGAGGTGATCGCCCCGACCATCGCCGCGGCGAGCGTGCTCGAGCCGGCCCACGAGACCTGGGTATTGGACGACGGGGACCGGCCCTGGGTAAAGGAACTCTGCGATGCCTACGGGGTGCGGTATGTGCGGCGGAGCGAGCACACCCACGCCAAGGCCGGCAACATGAACCATGCGCTGGACCTGATGTACGCGGAGGCCGCCGCGGGGGCGGAGGCGATCGACATCATCGCGGTCCTGGACTGTGATCATGTGCCGTTGCCGAACTTCCTGACCGCGACCCTGGGTTGGTTCCATGACCCGAAGATCGCTCTGGTGCAGGCTCCGCAGACGTACTACAACTCCGGAGCCTTCGATGACGACGGCGACACCGGCGAACAGGGCGTGTTCTTCCACGTGCAGCTCCCGGCGCGGAATCACGATTCAGCGGGCCCGTTCTGGTGCGGCTCCACGTCGCTGATCCGGGTCAGTGCCCTGCGCGAGGTGGGTGGCATCTCCACCGAGACCATCGTCGAAGACATGCACACCACGCTGGGGCTGATCCGGGCGGGCTGGAAAACGGCCTACCACCACCAGGTGCTGGCCTTGGGCCTGGCCCCGGCAACCCCCGATCAGTATCTGCTCCAGCGTCGGCGATGGGGGATGGGATCCATGCAGGTGCTCGTCCACGAACGGCTGTGGCGGGCCAAGAAGTGGCTGTCCTGGCGGAACTTCTACGAGTACCTCACCGGCACGGTGTGGTGGCTCGAAGGCATCTGGACCGTCGGTGGCTTCTTGATCCCCGCCGCCATCATCTTGTCCGGGGCGCAGGTCTCGACCGCGGACCCCGTGGTGTTCATCGCCGTGTTCGTCGTCATGATGCTGATCCGGCTGTGGGGCGTGCGACGGATGTTCCGGATGCATATGCACTGGAGCACCGCCTTCGCCTTGCGAGTGCTGCGAATACCGGTGGGAATCGCCTGCCTGTGGTGGCTGATCACCAGGCGCGCGCTCGCCTTCGAGGTGACCCCGAAGGCCGGCGCGGACGTCCGCTCTCGCGGGCAGATTCCGCGGGTGCTGTGGGTTCTGCTGGTGTTCGTGATCCTGCTGGGTCTGTATGCGTTGATTGGTGCCACTGGGGTTGCTCCCTGGCACAGCTCGCCAGTGGGCACCGTGGTCTCCACAGTCTGGCTGGTGCTCGCCGGCCTGGTCCTCGTGATGGGTATGCGAAGGCTGCAGGCCGAGCAGTTCGCGACCTCCAGGCGCAATTCCCACCGGGTGCCGGTTCGGGCCCGGGTCAGTGTCAATGACGCAGTGGGGGAACTGCGGGACATCTCCGTTGGCGGGGCCGCGGTGATCGTGCCCAAGGGCGTCATCCCGCCGACCTCAGGCATCGAGCTGACCCTGCCCGGCCTTGACACCTCAGTGCCGCTGGAGACGGTTCGGGTCACCGGCAGGGAAGAGAACCTCGAGACTGCTTCCTTCCGGGTCCGGTTCGGCGATTGGGATTCCTACCGGTCCATCTCGCTGTGGCTGTTCCACACACCGGCGGGGGCGGTCGAAGGCCTTCCCGATGGCGTCCCCGCGGTGGCTCTGCGCACCGGACGCATGCCCGGCCGGGTAACCACCCTGGAGCGCCAATACGGACCGGGGCAACTGCGCCCCGAGTTGGACACCTCGTCTCACAATGGCTGACCCCGCTCCCGGAGTTCAGGCGGCCGGCCAGGATCGACTGCGCTCCCGGGCGTGGTGGCTCCTGCTGGCCGTCGGGGCCGTGGGCATTCTGGTCAGCCGCCTGGTGCCCGACGGGGTGCCACGTTCGATTGTCTTCCTGCTCTGCGGGCTGACCGCGACGGCCGGCATCGTCGCAGGAATCCGGCTGCACCGACCGGCCCAGGCCCTGCCCTGGTACCTGATGGCGCTGGGTCAGTTCACCTGGGCCGTCGCCGACACGCTGGGGGCGTTCTACAGCGACGTACTGGGCATCGAGCTCTTTCCGACACCGGCCGATGCGATCTATCTGTTGGGCTACTCGATCGTCGCCTTCGGTCTGCTGCTGTTTGATGGGCAGCGCGCCGCCCGCGGTCTGGCAGGGCGACTCGACAGTGCGATCCTGGTCGTGGCGCTGGGCCTGCTCACCTGGGTGGCGCTCGCGCAGCCCACTCTCGAGGCGCTCGGCGTGTCGACGGCGGCCGGCATCGTCAGCCTCGCCTATCCGATCGCGGACGTTGCCCTCGCGGCGATCCTGGTCCGGCTGGTGACGACCCCCCTGGGCCGCACCGTGGCGTTCCGGCTGCTGGCGGCGGCGGTGGGTTCTCTGCTGCTCGCCGATGTTCTGGCCTCGGCGTTGGAACAGCTGACCTGGGCGTCCAGCGACCAGCTCGAGGCGCTCTGGATGGTCAGCTACCTGCTCTGGGCGGCAGCCGCGCTGCACCCGTCGATGGCGCACGCGCTGGAGTCGGTGGACGAGCCTGACCGTTCGTTCAGCCGCGTCGGCCTGGCAGCTCTCGCCCTGGCCCTGGTCATGCCGGGGGGACTGCTGGCGGCCAAGGCTCTCGCCGGGCAGACCATCGACGTGTGGCCGATCGTGATCGGGTCGGCGCTGACCTGCGGGCTGGTGATGGCGCGGATCGGGGTGGCCGCGCGAAAGATGGAGCAGACGCAGGCCGAGCGTGAGCACGCCCTGATCGCCCTCAACCATCAGGCCACTCACGATCCGCTGACCGGGCTGGCCAACCGTGCCCGGGCTGTCGAGGTGATGCGGATGGCTCTCAGCCGGGCCCGCCGGGCGGGCACCCTGGTCGGGCTGCTTTTCATCGACCTGGACGGGTTCAAGCAGGTCAACGACACGCTGGGGCACGCGGCGGGGGACGAGGTGCTGGCCGCTGCCGGCGAGCGCATGCTGCTCAGCGTCCGTCCCGGCGACGTGGTCGCCCGTCTCGGTGGCGACGAGTTCCTGGTGCTGCTCGAACCGGTCGACGACGAAGTGAACGCCGTCCGGGTTGCCGAACGCCTGGTGGCCGACCTGGCCGAGCCGATCCAGCTGAGCAACGGGCGCCAGGCACGGATCGGCGCCAGCATCGGTGTCACACTCAACAGCGACTCGACCATCGAGCCCGACCGGTTGATGCAGGAGGCCGACCATGCGGTGTTCCGGGCCAAGGCGGGAGGTCGGGGACGGGTCGAGGTGTTCGCCCCTTCGCTGCGGGCGGAGGTTGAGCGCCGCGCCGCCGTTGAGGCCGCGATCGTGAATGCCCTGCGGCAGAGCAGCGCCACGCTCCGCTCGAGCCCGATCGTTGACCTGCGCGCCGATCAACTCGTCGGCGAACAGTTGGAGGTGGTTGTGCTCGGGCCCGACGGGCAGAGTTGGCCGCGCGAGGACCTGCTGCCGCTCACCAGGGGCACCGACAAGCTGTGCGACCTCGACAGTTGGGTGTTGCGCACCGGCCTGCTCAGCCGGCCGGGCGACGGCACCCTGATGGTGCCGGTCACCGGACGGCATCTCGGCCAGGGAACAATCGTTGCCGACATCACGGCAGCTTTGGACGCCGGACTCTCGGCGCGACGGCTGATGCTGCTGGTGCCGACCGACGAGGTGGGTGGCCTGCGTGCGCGCGACACCCTGGCGCAACTGCGCCGGCTTGGCGTCCGGGTTTGCGCCGACAGCTTCGGAGCCGATGACAGCGGCACTGATCGGTGGGCGCGGGTGCCGTTCGACTTCGTGCAGCTCGACCGCCGGTTGCTCAACTTCGCCGACGGAACGTTGCTGCTGAGGCTGACCGTCGAGACGGCGAACGCGTTCGGCTTCAAGGTGATGACACCAGCGATCGCGACTGAGGCGGAGGCGGAGGTGCTCGCCGCCGCGGGCTGCGAGTTGGGCGTCGGCCCGCTCTACGCGGGTCTGCCGATCACCCCGACGCCGCGCTGAACCAGCCGGGCACCCCTTCGGCGGGCACCGGACGGGACCAGAAGTAACCCTGACCGAGATCGCATGTCAACTGCCGCGCCTTGGCCGCCTGCGCCGCGGTCTCGATGCCTTCGAGCGTGACCCGCAACCCCATCTGATGGGCGGCGCCGGTGAGCGCGCCGATCACAAGGGCGGTGCGGGGCAACTCAAGCTGATCTGTGAACGACCGGTCGAACTTGATGCCGTCGGCCGGCAGTCTGATCAGGTCCTGCAGGCTGTAGTAGCCACTGCCGAAGTCGTCCAACCACACCGCAAGGCCGCTGCCCCGCAAGGCGTCCAGACCTGCGGTGCCCTGGTCGAGGGCGGCGGGACGGGTGGTCTCGGTGAGCTCAACGGAGATCGTTGCCGGCGCGACGCCAGCGGCCTGGACTGCCGCGATCACGTCGTCGACGCCGGTGGCCGAGTCGAGATGCCGGCCGGACAGGTTGATGTTCAGCTCGAAGCCGGGACGGACGGTTTGCCAGCCGCGCACATCGTCCAGCGCCTGCCGGATAACCGCCAGGTCGAGCGCGATCACCAGCTCACTGCGCTCGGCGAGGGGGATGAACTCGGCGGGCGAGATCATGCCGTCCGGGTGCACCCAGCGGGCGAGCGCCTCGACCCCGGTCACGATGCCGGTGTCCAGGTCGACGATCGGCTGGTACCAAGGAATGATCTGGCCGTCGCTGATCGCACGGCGCAGATTGTGTGGCTCGGGCCTCGACGTTCACCGTTGGGTAGCTGTTCTCGGTGGGCGTCGATGCCGAGTGGTCGGCCGGACCGTGGGGGAGGGTTCCGACATGGCCGCAGGTTACAAGATGCGACGCTCCGTTGGGTGCCCGTTCGACCCTGACACTGGGTACGGCCGATCCGTTAGGGTGTGCTCCCGTGACCGACGACATCACCGTATTCTCCGGGTCCGCGCATCGAGCCTTCGCCGATGAGGTGTGTCAGTTACTCGAGATCGACCGCTCGCCGTCGCAGACCAGCCGATTCAGCAACGACTGCCTCCAGGTGCATCTGGAGGCCAACTGCCGCAAGCGCGACGTGTTCATCGTCCAGCCGCTGGTGCCGCCGGTGCAGGAGAACCTGGTCGAGTTACTGCTGATGTTGGACGCGGCCCGCGGTGCGTCCGCCGGGCATCTGACCGTCGTGATGCCGCACTACGCCTATGCCCGCAGCGACAAGAAGGACGCTCCGCGGATCTCGATCGGCGCGCGGCTGGTGGCCGACCTACTGCACAAGGCCGGGGCGCAGCGCATGGTCACGATGGCTCTGCACTCCCCGCAGGTGCACGGCATGTTCGAGATGCCCGTCGACCACCTGAGCGCCAACCACGTCATCGCCGAACACTTCCGCAAGACCGACCTGACCAACGCGGTGGTGGTGTCACCCGACTTCGGCAACCTCAAGGAGGCCAACCACTTCGCCCGGCTGCTCGACCTGCCGGTCGCGGCCGGCGCCAAGCGGCGTCTCACCGACGACCGGGTGGCGATCGACAGCATCGTCGGCGACGTGGCCGGTAAGGACGTGATCGTGCTGGACGACGAGATCGCCACCGCCGGTTCGCTGGTGGAACTGTTCGACAAGCTGCGTGAGGTGGGGGTCAACTCGATCTCTGCCGCCTGCGTGCACGGGCTGTTCACCGGCCCGGCCGTCGAGCGGCTGAACGCCCAGGAGGACCTCAGGGAGATAGTCTGCACCAACACCGTGCCTCCGCGGATGGCCGACGGGCTGGAGAAGCTGACCGTGCTGTCGGTGGCGCCGCTGTTCGCCGAGGCGATGCGACGGATCAACAGTGGCGAGTCGATCTCGTCGCTGTTCGACGCCCCGTAGCCACATTCGGTGGTCCACGTCCAGAAGTTGGCGGACACCCGGACGCCGTGCGAGAAGGTCCGGCGCGGGTGATTCAACCCTGCCGAATGGGGAATCGCCGTTCAGCAGATGGGGAGCGTCTCCCGATGTCGCCGTCCGCGGCCGTTCGTAGGTTCGTGAGTGTCATCACCAACCAGCGAAAGGACACCCAGATGGCACTCTTCATGGATTCACACGATCTACCCGGGGTCACTCCGCAGGCTGTTGCCGAGGCGCACCAAAAGGACCTCGCCGTTCAGGGTGAGCACGAGGTCCGCTACCTGAACTACTGGGTCGACCCGGTGGCCGGCCGGGTCTTCTGCCTCGTCGACGCGCCCTCGGCCGATGCGGCGACCCAGGTGCACCGCACCGCGCACGGTCTGGTCGCGGACGAGATCTTCGCCGTGGAGCAGGGATGAGAACGGCGGCCCGGCTCGCCGCCCTCGCCGTCGGCCTGCTGCTCGGAGTCGGGTGCTCGGCCACCCCGAGTTCCGCGCCGAGCACTGCGGACGGCGGTGACGGAACCGGTCACGGCACGCACGCCATGCCTGAACCGGGACCGCAGCAGAAGGCCGCCGTCCTGCTGGCCACCGCAAGGGGCCAGGACGTGGCCTCGATGGCGGCCGGTGGCTACGCCAGCACGCTGCAGAGCCTGGGCTGCTTCCAGGATCCGGCCAAGGGAGGCATGGGCGTGCACTACGTGAACGACAGCCTGATGGACGACCGGGTGGACAGCCGCCGTCCGGAGGCGTTCGTCTACGAACTGGGCGGCGACGGCAAGGTGGCCGGGTTGGTGGCATTGGAGTACATCGTTCCGGTGGACGCCTGGCGGACGGCGGCCCCGCCGGAGCTGTTCGGCGTGGCGTTCCACCGGCACCCGACCCTGCCGTTGTGGGTGCTGCACCTGTGGCTGTGGAAGGACAACGTCGACGGCATCTTCGCCGACTTCAACCCCGCCGTGCGTCAATGCCCCGCGGGCGTGCCGATCTTCGGTCGCGACCTGCCCGTTGCCCGCTTCATCAACTCCTCCCGGCCGCTAGCCGTGATCGGGAACGGTCGTCACGGCGTCGGACGACCGCGCGGCCTCGCGCCGGGTGGCCACGCCGAGCTTGGCCAGCACCGCCGACACATGATGGTCGACCGTCTTGGCGGAGATGGTCAGCCGATCGGCGATCTCCTTGTTGGTCAGGCCGGCGCGGACCAACTCGAGGATCTCGTGCTGGCGCTCGGTGAGGCCGAGCGGATGCAGCCTGGTGGCCCGCCTGCTTCCGGTCGGGGCAGCCCGATGACCCTGTTGGCGTAACCGAACCCGTACCATCCGCGCCGCGCCCGGTGCGGCCATCGCCTCGAAGCGGGCCAACGCCTCGCCCAGGGCCGGGGGGTCGCCCCGATCGACCAGTGCCAGTGCGGCCCGGTAGCCGCAACCCCGCCCCCGCCAGGTCGCTTCGCTGTCGGCCCGGCCGGGGGTGGCACCGTCCAGTCGGCGCCGCCAGCGATCGATCTCGGCGATCTCGTGCGGAAACGAGGGCGTCAGGGAACGCTCGGCAACGGTGAGTTCCTGGTGCGCCGAGGCGTTGTCGCCGATCAGCCAGTGCCGCTCCACCCGGGCCAGTCGGGTCAGGACGACCCAGGGCGTCTCCCCGAGCGAGTCCGCCCAGGCCACAGCCGGATCAAGGACCGAGTCCGGATCGGCGTGATCGAGGCGCATCCGGACCAGGGCGGTGGCCACCCGGGAAGTGAGCTGATTCACCGGTGAGGCCTGCGAGTCGAGCACCTCACCGGCCAGCTCGAGTGCGTCCGGCCAGCGGCAGGTCTCGGCCAGGGCGAGCGCCCGGCGGCCGCGCAGGCAGGAGCCGTACGTGGTCAACTCCCGGTCATCGCAGAAGGCCAGGCCGCGCCGGAAATCCGCTTCGCCGGCATGGATCCGGAAGCTCGAAACGAAGTACTCGTAGAGGGTGCTGTACGCCGCCCCGGCCAGCTGATCGAGTCCGAGTGTGGCGGCACGATCCAGGCCACGGCGCAGCGGGGATTCCCAGTCACCCCCGGAGCGAAAGGCCAGTTCCGCCTCGGCCAGGCACAGGTGCCCTCTGAGCGCCTCGAAATCCATCTGCTCGGCCACCGTTGCGGCCCGGGCGGCGTCGGCGGTCAGGGCCTCGATGCTTGGACTGCCCGCACTGCGGTTCAGGTACGCCCAGCCGAGTTCGGGACTCGGGCCGAGCGGTTCGAGCAAGGTCACCGCGTCGTCGGCGTAGCGGTCGGAGGCGGGGCCGCGGCAGCGTCTCCACATCACCGTGCTCAGCCGCCGCAGGTCGTCCCCGACCCGTGCGGGCTCGGCCAACGAGCGCCAGAGCTCGATCGCAGCGGATCGCTGCTCGGCCGATTCCTCCCAGCGGTCCAGGAAGGCCAGCTCGTCGGCCAGGGCATCGTGCAGCTGGGCCCGGGTGTGGTGGCGTCCGGGATCGACGCAGCGCAGCGCTCGGCGGAACTGGGCGGCTGCCTGCTGATGCGCGCCGAGGGCGGCGGCCCGCTCGCCTGCAGCGGTGGCCAGCGGCACCGCATCCGCACGCCGTCCCGCCTCGTCGGCGTGGAAGGCCAGCCGGGCGACGTCGTCCTCACCGTTGCCCTGCAACGCCTCGAAGGCACGTTCGTGGAGCTCCGGACGCCGATGCGGGCTGATCTCGTGCTCGATGGCGAGCCGGGCCAGTTCGTGGCGGAACCGCAGATCGCGCCCGTCGGCGGCCAGCAGGCCCGAGCGGACGATCTCGTCCAGGTGTCCTCGGGAAGCTCCGGCGGCCACCGCAACCTCCGGTTCGATCCGACCGCCGAGCACGGCCAGCACGTCCAGGCTGGCTCGGGCAGCATCGGAGAGCGTCACCGTGCGACCGAGGACTGCGTCGCGGGCCGAGCCAGGCAGGTCCGCCGAGTCGTTGGCGAGCAGTTCGGTGAGAAAGAACGCGTTGCCCCCGGTGAGCCGGTGCAGCTGCTCGGGATCGAGCCCGGCCGGCCCCGCGAGTTCGGTGACCGCGGCGAGATCGAGCGGAGCGAGATCGATCCGAAGGGTGCCGCGCTCACGGGCGAGTTCCGCGAGCGTCTGCCGCCAGCCCCGACCGGTTTCGCCCGAGTCGGTGCGATGGGTGGCGACGACCAGCGCCGGCAACGCTCTGATTCGCCGGCCGAGGAAGCGCAGCAGATCCAGAGTCGCCTCGTCGGCCCAGTGCACGTCCTCCAACACCAGCACGGTCGGCACCGGGCCGGCCAGCGCCTCCGCAACCGCGGCGAACACCTCGACCCGGGCCGCACCTCCGCGCAGCAACTGATGCAGCTGCGGGCTCAGCCCGGACGCGACGTCCTGCAGTGGTCCGAGCGGGCGGGGCGTGAACTGAGCCTCGCAGGAGCCGGTCAGCCACCGGGCTCCGGTGAGTCTGCTACGCAGTGCCTCCACAACGGCCGACTTGCCGACGCCCGCCTCGCCGGCGACCAGCACCAGGCGTCCGACTCCGGACGCGGCGTCCGAAGCGGCGCCCGTCAGCTCTTCCAGCGGCCGGTCCCGGCCTACGAGGACCATGCCGTCGAGTCTGCCACTCGGGGTTCCGAGCCGGGAGTGCCGAGGCGCAGCGGACGGCCGGCAGGCAGCCGCACTAGTCTGGGAATCGAGGCTGGGAATCGAGCCAGGAGGTCAGATGAAGGTAGCCGTTTTCGGGTCCCGCGGACGGATGGGGGCGGAGGTCGTCCGGGCCGTCGAGAGCGCCGAAGGACTCGAGCTGACCGCCGCGGTGGACGCCGGCGACGACCGCGCCGAAGTCGAGGCCGCCGACGTGGTCGTCGACTTCACCCACCCCGACGCCGTGATGGACAACATCGCCTGGTGCACCGAACACGGCATCAGCATGGTGGTCGGCACCACCGGATTCGACCAGCAGCGGCTGGCCGAGGTACGACGACTGGCCGAAGCGGGCCGGGTCGGCGTCGTGGTGGCGTCCAACTTCTCCATCGGGGCGGTGTTGATGATGCACTTCAGCGCCCGGGCGGCCGCGTTCTTCGAATCGGTCGAGGTGATCGAACTGCACCACCCGAACAAGGCCGATGCCCCGTCCGGAACCTCGGCCACCACGATCGGTTTGATCGCCGCAGCGAGGGCGGAGGCCGGTCTTGGGCCGGTGCCGGACGCAACCGCGTCCGGGCTGCCCGGTGCACGCGGGGCCGAGATCGAGGGCGTGCACGTGCACAGCGTGCGGCTGCGCGGGCTGATCGCCCACCAGGAGGTGCTGTTCGGCGGTGAGGGGGAGACCCTCACGATTAGGCACGACTCGTTGGACCGGGTGTCGTTCATGCCCGGGGTGATCGCGGCCGTCCGGGCGGTGCCGTCGCTGCCGGGGCTGACCGTGGGCATCGAGTCGATCCTGGGGCTGGGCTGAGATGAAGCGGTTCGGCAGGGTTCTGGTCGTTCTCGGCGTCATCGCCGCGCTGCTGGTCGGGGCCGAGTTCGGCGTCCGGTACCTCGTCAACTCGCAAGCTCAGAAAGCCATCCAAGGGGTCGATCTCGAGCTGGACAACCCGACCATGAACCTGGGTGGCGGGTCGGTACTGGCGGCCCTCGTGCAGGGCAGGTTCGTCGACGTGTCGGGCACCGCGGACTCGGTCGAGGTGCCCTTCGAACAAAAGCAGGTGCAGGTAACCAAGATCACCTATCGGGCCAGTGAGATTCGGCTGGTCAGCACCTCGGAGGCGGTGATCGGAAACCTCGACCTGACCGGAACTCTCGGCTACGACGGCCTGAGCGACATCGCCGGGTTGCCGATCACCTACGCCGATCAGGGACGTGTGCTGGTCACCTACACCGTCGACATCCTCGGCCTGAACTCACTCGACATCGGCATCTCCGCAGTGCCGGTACTCGACGTGGCCGGCCAGCAGGTGGAACTCGAACAGTCCCGGATCGACGTGGCCGGCGTCACGCTGACCGACGCCATCTCGCAGCAGATCATCGATCGGGTGGTGAAACCGATCTCGCTGGCCGCTGACGAGCGGGTCACGGTCACCGCCATCGCGGTTGCGCCGGACGGTCTGGTCGCCGACCTGACCGGCAGCGAGATCCCCGTCCGCCGGTAGAACTCGTTGTCACACCCATTTGTGCAGAAGGAGCCGGCATGCCCATCGCGGACTTCCCCCGCCACCGGTTGACCTTCGGGCCGAGCCCGCTGCAACACCTGAGGCGCCTCAGCCAGCATCTCGGCGGCGCTGCGGTGTGGGCCAAGCGCGAAGACGTCAACTGCGGACTGGCCTTCGGCGGCAACAAGATCCGCACGCTCGAATACATCGTTCCGGACGCGCTCGCCTCCGGTGCCGACACGCTGGTCTCGATCGGCGGCTACCAGTCCAACCACACCCGGCAGGTGGCCGCATGAGGGCAAGTCACTGGCCGGCCTGATCGACCTCGTCGGCTCCGGCGAGATCGGGCGTGATTCGACCGTGCTGTACGCCCATCTGGGCGGCCAGCCGGCGATCAACGCGTATCACCGACTCTGGACCTGATCGGGGTCGCTCCTCGGGATGATTGCCGTCAGGGCTTGTCGGGGCACATAATCGCGACATCCGCGCGTACGGGGGCCGCAATGAGATACGACTACGACCTACTGGTGGTTGGCAGCGGCCCGGGCGGGCACCGGGCCGCGATCGCCGCCGCCAAGCTGGGCCGCCGGGTGGCCATCGTCGACCGCAAGCAGATGCTCGGCGGGGTGTGCATCAACACCGGCACGATCCCGTCCAAGACCCTGCGTGAGGCGGTGCTGTACCTGACCGGCATGCAGCAGCGCGAGCTGTACGGGGCGTCCTACCGGGTCAAGGACGAGATCACCATCGCCGACCTGACCGCGCGCACGCAGCACGTGATCGGCAAGGAGACCCAGGTCATCCGCAACCAACTGCTGCGCAACCACGTGACCCTGTACGAGGGGGATGCGTCCTTCGTCGACCCGCACACGATGAAGGTGGACGGCGCCGACCACCACACGATCAGCGCCGCCAAGATCGTCCTGGCCCCGGGAACCCAGCCGGCCCGGCCCGACAACGTCGAGTTCGACGAAGAGAACGTGGTCGACTCCGACGGCATCCTGGGCCTGCAGCACGTGCCCGGAACGATGGTGGTGGTCGGCGCCGGAGTGATCGGAATCGAGTACGCGTCGATGTTCGCCGCGCTGGGCACCCGGGTCACCGTGGTCGACACCCGCCCGACCATGCTGGACTTCTGCGACGCCGAGATCGTCGAGTCGTTGAGGTTCCACCTGCGCGACCTGTCGGTGACGTTCCGGTTCGGTGAGACCGTGGAGAAGGTCGAGAAGAGCGCCCGGGGCACCGTGACCAGCCTGCGTAGCGGCAAGCGGATTCCGGCCGAGACGGTGATGTATTCGGCCGGACGCCAGGGCGCCACCGGCCCGCTCGCCCTCGAGAACGCCGGCCTGGATGCCGACAAGCGCGGCCGGATCGCCGTCGATCAGCACTTCCGCACCACTCAGCACCACATCTACGCGGTCGGCGACGTGATCGGGTTTCCGGCCCTCGCCGCTACCTCGATGGAGCAGGGCCGGTTGGCGGCGATGCACGCGATGGGGGAGAACTTCGACAAGATCACCGACCTGCAGCCGATCGGCATCTACACGATTCCCGAGATCTCCTACGTCGGGAAGAGCGAGGACGAGCTGACCGGGGAGTCGGTGCCCTACGAGACCGGGCTGTCCCGCTATCGCGAACTGGCCCGCGGGCAGATCGTCGGCGACTCCTACGGCATGCTCAAGCTGCTGGTGCACAGCACCGATCGCACCCTGCTCGGCGTGCACGTGTTCGGTACCGGCGCCACCGACCTGGTGCACATCGGCCAGGCGGTGATGGGCTGCGGTGGCACGGTGGACTACCTGGTCGACACGGTGTTCAACTATCCGACCTTGTCGGAGGCTTACAAGGTGGCCGCGCTCGATGCCACCAACAAGCTCCGGGCGCTCAGCCGGTTCGGCATTCCCTGACCCTCTTCGTCGGTCGAGTTTCGGCGTCGGTCGAGCCCTGTGCAACGTGTCAGGCTGGGCACGGAGTCCGGTGCCCACACTCACATCGAAGACACGATGGTGCCCTCAGCCGGCCGAGACCAAGGTGTTGGGCGCCTCCTCGCCCGGACGCACCGGGCCGGGAGCGGTGCCCCCGCCGAACGGACGGCCGCCCAGGACCTCCCGTCCGTGCGGGGTGAGCCAGCCGGACAGGTCGGGGCCGTCGGGCACGATGCCGTGCGGATTGAGGTCGGTGTGGACGATGTAGTAGTGCTGCTTGATCTGCACGAAGTCGACGGTGTCGCCGAAACCGGGGGTCTGGTAGAGGTCGCGGGCATAGCCCCACAGCGCCGGCAGTTCGATCAGCTTGTTGCGGTTGCACTTGAAGTGACCGTGGTAGACCGGGTCGAACCGCACCAGGGTGGTGAACAGCCGCACGTCCGCCTCGGTGATGGTGTCGCCAATCAGGTAGCGCTGGCCGCTGAGGCGCTCCTCCAGCCAGTCCAGCGCCGTCCAGAGCCGTTCGAAGGCCGCGTCGTAGGCCTCCTGGCTGCCGGCGAAACCGCACCGGTAGACCCCGTTGTTGACCTCTGTGTAGATGCGCTGCATCACCTCGCGCTGCTCGTCGGAATGCGCGGCCGGCCACAGGTCGGGGGCTCCCGCACGCTGGTGGGCCGTCCACTGGGTGGCGAAGTCCTCGGTGATCTGGGCGAAGTCGTTGGTCACCACCTTGCCGGTGGCCACCTCGACCAGCGCCGGAACGGTGATCCCGCGCAGGTAGTCGGGAAACCGGGTCAGGAAGGCTTCCTTCAGCTTGTGGATGCCGAGCACCGGGTCGACACCGTTCGGGTCGAGGTCGAACGTCCACGAGTCGGCGTCGTGCGTCGGCCCGGGCAGGCCGACCGAGATCGCGTCCTCGAGGCCGAGCAGTCGGCGCACGATCAGCGTCCGGTTCGCCCATGGGCACGCCCGGGCGGCGATCAACCGGTACCGGCTCGGCTCGACCGGCCACTGGCCTTCGCCCACAGGGTTCGCCATGATCCGGTCGTTGATGTAGCGGGTGTCGCGGACGAACTCCTGCCCCGCGGTGGAGTACGTGCCGCCCTGGCTGTGCGCGTCGGTCATGTGCCCACCGTAGGCGACGACTTCGCGGGGTTGCAGTTTCGGACGTTGCGCGGTTCAGTTTTCGTTGCGCGCGGACGAACCCGCGCAACGAACGCCAACCCGCGCAACGTCCGCGGGTGGAGCAACCGGTCAGCCGGCGATGTCGGTGTGCAGCCGGATCAGTTTGAGCCGCATGCCCTCGTCGTCGGTGCCGACCTCCTGATGGCTGCCGTCCGCGCCCCACCCGGCCCCGACCAGAAAGCCGCGCAGGGCGTCGTCGGTGCTACGCAGCCACCAGCAGGCCCGCGCGAACCCGTCCGCGCGCAGGGTGTCGACGCATGCGTTCAGCAGCCTCGAGCCGTGCCCGCAGCGTTGCGCCTGCGGATCGACGGCGAACTCGGCCACCAGGCCGTCCCGGCCGGGTTCCGCGTCCGGGTCGTCGCTCGGTCCGACGGCGGCGAAGCCCACCACACGCTCATCGGCGACCGCCGCCAGCACCCGGAACCGGGCCAGCGGCGGACGGACGATCGCCGCATGCCAGGACTGGGTCATCGCGTCCAGATCGAGGCCGGCCAGCACCGCGTCGGCGAGCTCGGGGGGCAGTTGCTGCACCCAGGCCCGACGCTGCAGGGCAGCGATCTGGGAGGCCTCCGCCGGCAGGGCCAGGCGGACCGAGTCTGCAATCACCGGCTCATGGTAACGGCGCTGCGGCCACCGGACGGGTCGCCCCCCGTTAGCGGACCGGGGACGCACGGCACTAGGGTGGGCAGGTGCGAGAGTTGCTCAAGACACCCCCCAAGCTTTCCTCCGACACCCTTCGCGTGATCCCCCTCGGCGGCCTGGGGGACGTGGGCCGGAACAGCACCAGCTTCGAGATCAACGGCCAGGTGCTGCTGATCGACTGCGGGGTGCTGTTCCCGTCCGACGACCATCCCGGCGTCGACCTGATCCTGCCTGGCCTGCACCTGCTCGACGACCGGCTGGACGACATTGCGGCGCTGGTGCTGACCCACGGTCACGAAGACCACATCGGCGCCGTGCCGTACCTGCTGCGCCGCCGTCCGAACATTCCGGTGATCGGCTCCCGGCTGACCCTCGCGCTGCTCCGCGAGAAGCTGAAGGAGCACCGGCTGCGCGACGTCGACCTTCGGGTGGTCGCCGAAGGCACCCGGATCAAGGTCGGCGAGTTCGACCTGGAGTTCCTGGCCGTGAACCACTCCATTCCGGACGCCCTCGCGATCGCCATCCGCACCAGGGCCGGACTGGTGCTGCACACCGGTGACTTCAAGATGGACCAACTGCCGCTGGACAACCGGCTCACCGACCTGCGTGGTTTCGCCCGGCTCGGCGAAGAGGGTGTCGACCTGTTCATGGCCGACTCCACCAACGCCGAGACGCCCGGATTCACCACCCACGAGCGCGACATCGAGCCAGCCATGGAACGGGTGTTCGGCTCGGCCAGGCAGAAGCTGATCGTGGCCTGCTTCGCCTCTCATGTGCACCGCGTCCAGCAGGTGATGGACGCCGCCGTCCGGCATGGGCGCAAAGTCGTCTACATCGGTCGATCGATGGTGCGCAACATGACCGTCGCGCAGGAGCTCGGCTACCTGAAGGTGCCGAAGAACACCCTGATCGAACTCAAGCAACTGGAGAACTACCCCGACAACAAGGTGGTGATGGTTTCCACCGGATCGCAGGGCGAGCCGTTGTCGGCGCTGTCGCGGATCTCCAGCCACGAGCACCCGATCGTGACCGCCGGCCCCGGCGACGTGGTGCTGCTGGCCAGCTCTTTGATCCCCGGCAACGAGAACTCGGTCTACCGGGTGATCAACGGGCTGGCCCGCAACGGAGTGACCGTCGTGCACAAGGGCAACGCCCTGGTGCACGTGTCCGGGCACGCGTCCGCGGGCGAGTTGCTCTACTGCTACAACCTGATCAAGCCGCGCAATGCGATGCCGGTGCACGGCGAGATCCGGCACCTGATCGCCAACGCCGACCTGGCGGTCGCCACCGGCGTGCCCCGTGACCGCGCGATCGTGGTCGAGGACGGCGGCGTCGTCGATCTGGCCAAGGGCCGGGCCAAGGTGGTCGGACGGCTGGATTGCGGCTACATCTTCGTCGACGGGTCCACCGTCGGCGACATCGGTGATGCCGAGTTGACCGACCGCAAGATCCTCGGTGCGGACGGCTTCATCAGCGTGGTCGTGGTGGTCAACTTCCACTCCTCCCGGCTGCTCAGTGGCCCCGACATCCACGCCCGTGGCTTCGTCGAGGACGACACCGTCTTCGAAGGGGTCAAGGCCGAGATCGCCAAGGCGTTGGAGGACTCCCTGGCTGACGGCGCAGAGGACGTCCGGCAGCTTCAGCAGGTGGTCCGCCGGGTGATCGGACGCTGGGTGAACAACACCTACCGGCGTCGTCCGATGATCCTGCCGGTGGTGGTTTCGGCCTGAGCTTCAGCGCTCGGGCAGTGGGGTGAACCCCGCGGACGGCTGTGACCCGTTGGTCGCCCGCCTCGGCTGAGCAGCTAAGGCGTTGGCTGGGCCTCGACCAACTGCCAACCGGAGGAGTCGTGCGACAGCACCAGGAACCCGGTGTGGCCCAGGCGTAGGTCGTCGGGGTTCACGGCCAGGATCCGCGAGCCGGCCCAGCATCTGATGGCTTCGCCATGGCTGACCACCAGTGCGTTGCGGGCGCCGCTGCCGGTCACCTCGCCCAGCGCGGCATCCATCCGGGCCAGAAAGGCCTGGCCCGATTCGCCGCCGGGAACCCGGGTCTCCAAGTCGCCGTCCAGCCAGCCGTCGACGATGGCCAGAAAGTCCGCCCCGAACGAAGCGGCCGACCGGCCCTCGAAGGCTCCGGCCGTGATCTCGGCCAAGCCGTCCACCGGGATCACCTGGAGGCCACCCTCTGACGTGAAGACGTTGGCTGTCTGCGTGGCCCGCGCCAGCGGCGAGGAGAAGAGACCGTCGAACCCCCGTCCGGCCATGACGGAGGCGGCCCGCTGGGCCTGATCGACGCCTGTCTGGGTCAACCCCAAACCCGGCGATGCCGTACTCAGGATTCCACTCGCGGAGGCGATCGACTCGCCGTGCCGCATCAGGGTGACGGTACGGGTCGCAGGCACGGTCGCCGAGGGCGGAGCGAAACCCTGCTGGGACGGTTCAGTGGCGGCACAACCGACCACCGCCGCCAGCCCACCGAGCAGCAATGCTCGTCGTGGTAGGCCCATCGTTGCCTCCCTGTGTGTGCGTCCGGTCGGGCGACGTTAAGCGATTATGACTCCCAGTGCCACCTCGGGTATTGTTTGACGGTCCCGGTAGGGGCCAAAACCCAAGCAATCAAGGAGTTACCAGTGGCTGCCGTGTGTGACATCTGCGCCAAGGGCCCAGGCTTTGGCCACAACGTGCCCTGGTCGAAGAAGAAGACCAACCGTCGGTGGAACCCGAACATCCAGCGCGTCCGCGCCGTGGTGGCGGGCACGCCGAAGCGGCTGAACGTGTGCACGTCGTGCCTCAAGTCCGGCAAGGTCACCCGCTGACCCGGCCGGCACCCTGAAGGACCCGCTGCGGCGGGTCCTTTTGCTTTTTGCGGCCGCGCTGCGCGCCGAACGGGCCACGTTGCGCGGGCGAGCGCTCGTTGCGCGGGTTCGTCCGCGCGCAATGAGCCCTACACCGCGCAACGACGACTTTTGGTTCGACCGGCTCAACCAACGAGCGCGAAATGGTGTCGGCCGCTGCGGTTAGGCTTCGGCCATGGTGACCTGGCAGACGCGGGGGTACCGCGAGTTGTCGGTGCCGGTGGCCGACGTGCTGGGGGCGCGCACCGCCAAAGACCTGGAGAAGCTGCGCATCCACACCGTCGGCGACCTGCTGCGGCACCTGCCCCGGCGCTACCTGTCCGGCACCGAGCTAACCGAGCTGGCCACCCTCGAGGTCGGCGAGCATGTCGCGGTGATGGCCAAGGTCAGCCGCACGTCCGTGGTCAATGGCGGCCGCAACCGGCCCAGCCGGCTCGAGGTCACCCTGACCGACGGGCACGGCTACCTGGCGGTCACGTTCTTCGGCCGCGATCACCTGGTCGAGTACTGGCAGCGTGAGCTGGGCAAGGGCGTCCGCGGCATTTTCGTCGGCAAGGTCGGAACCTTTCGCGATCAGCTGCAGCTCACCCATCCCGAGTTCGTGATGCTGGACGCGTCCGGTTCGATCGTCGGTTCGTCGGAGAAGAAGCAGTTGATCGCCACCATGAGCCGCAGCGCGGCCCTGGTCGGTATGTATCCCGCCACGGCGAAGCTGCCCACCTGGAAGGTCGCCGAATGCTGCCGACTGGCCCTGGCCACCCTGAGCGGCGGCGACGACCCCTGGCCGGAATGGGTGCTCGACGCCGCCGACGTGATGCCGCTGGCCGATGCCTTCGCGGCCGTGCATCAGCCACGCAGCCTGGCCGAAGTGGAGGCCGGCACCCAGCGACTGCTCTTCGACGAGGCCTTCGCCACCCAGCTGACCATGGCCTATCGACGTGCGGACGCCTCGACCCACACCGCGATCCGCCGGCGGGCTACATCGGACGGCCTGCTCGCCGCGCTGGACGCTCGGTTGCCGTTCGTGCTGACCGACGGCCAGCAGCAGGTCTCGCAGACCCTGTTCGACGAACTGGACCGGGCTCGGCCCATGCAGCGGCTACTGCAGGGTGAGGTGGGTTCCGGCAAGACCGTGGTCGCGCTGCGGGCGATGGTGTCGGTGGTCGACGCCGGCGGCCAGTGCGCCCTGCTGGCGCCGACGGAGGTGCTCGCGCACCAGCACTACGCCACCATCCGCGCCCTGATGGGCGACCTCGCCGGTGGACGCCTGCTCGGCTCGCCCGACGTGGCCACCGACGTGGTGTTGCTGACCGGTTCGATGCCGGCCGCGGCCAAGCGCGAGGCGCTGCTGCGGGCGGCGTCCGGGGAGGCGGGCATCGTCGTCGGCACCCACGCCCTGCTCAACGACAAGGTGCAGTTCGCCGACCTCGGCTTCATCGTGATCGACGAACAGCACCGGTTCGGGGTCGAGCAGCGCGGAGTGCTGACTGACAAGGCGTCCGCGCGTCCGCACGTGCTGGTGCTCACCGCCACACCGATCCCACGGTCGGTGGCGATGACCATCTTCGGCGACCTCGACATTTCGACGCTGGCCGAACTGCCCGCCGGACGGCAGGCGATCGGCACCGTCGTGGTCGACGCCGCGCTGCGTCCGGGCTGGGTCGAGCGGGCCTGGCAGCGGGTCGCCGAAGAGGTGACGCAGCAGCGCCAGGTGTTCGTGGTGGTGCCTCGGATCAACACCTCCGACGAGGGCATCGGCGTGGTCGACCTGGCCGCGCAGCTGAGCGCGGGGGCGTTGGCCGCCGTGCGGGTCGGGGTGCTGCACGGGCAACTGCCCAGTGATGCCAAGGAGGCCACCATGGCCGCCTTCGTGGCCGGCGAACTCGACGTCCTGGTCGCCACCACGGTGATCGAGGTGGGGGTGGACGTGCCGAACGCCACCATGATGGTGATCTGGGACGCCGACCGGTTCGGTATCTCGCAACTCCACCAACTGCGCGGCCGGATCGGCCGGGGCGAACACGCCGGGGTGTGCCTGTTGATCTCCCGCGCACTGGGGGAGGGCACCGTCCGTGATCGGCTGGACGCGGTCGCCGCCACCGTGGACGGCTTCGCGTTGGCCGAGCTCGACCTGATCCAGCGTCGGGAGGGCGATGTGCTGGGTGCGGAGCAGTCTGGTGCCCGATCCAGCCTGCGGTTGCTCAGTGTGCTGGCGCACGCTGACGTGATCGCCCAGGCCAAGACCATCGCCGCCCAGGCGATCGAGCGTGACCCTGAGCGCACCACGCCCGGTTTCAGGGACGCGGTCACCGCCACCGAACTGATCAGCGCCGGAGACTGGCTCGAACTGAGTTGACCGGGTCGGCTCTGGCACGATGACCCGGTGACTTTGATCGCCGCCGCGGACGGCTCCGCCCTGGGCAACCCCGGCCCGGCCGGGTGGGGTTGGTACATCGATGCCGACCGTTGGGCCAGCGGTGGCTGGCCACACGGCACCAACAACATGGGTGAGTTGACCGCCGTCCTCGACCTGCTGCTGCAGACGGCCGGCACCGACGAGGAGCTGCTGGTCTACTGCGACTCGGTCTACGCGATCAACTCGATCACCAAGTGGATGCCGGGCTGGAAGCGCCGGGGCTGGCGCAAGGGCGACAACAAGCCGGTGCTCAACGTCGAGATCATGAAGCAGCTGGACGCCGCCATCGAGGGCCGCCGGGTACGTTTCGAGTGGGTCAAGGGGCATTCCGGGCACGAACTGAACACCGAGGCCGACCGGCTGGCGAATGCCGCCGCGGTCGCCTTCAAGGAGGGCCGGCAGCCCGATCCCGGCCCCGGTTTCGGTGGGCCGGCAGGGCTGGCCGGCGGCGGACGCTCGGTAGCCACTGAGCCGTCGGTGATGGATGCACCCCAACCTGACCTGTTCACCGAATCAGAACCGGTGATGGTGCAACCGTCCGACGAAACGCGGGTGATCGAGCTCGAGCGTTCACTGCTGACGGAGGCGGTGCGCACCGATCCGGCAGCGCTGGCGGCCCTGCTGGACCCCGACTGGACCGAGATCGGCCGCTCTGGACGGCTGTGGACCAGGTCGGAGTTGTTGGCCGGATTGAGCCCGGTCGCCGAGCCGGTCACCCTGCAGGTGATCTCGACCACCCGTCCCGCACCCCGGCTGATCCTGCTGGTGTGGCGCGCCGTCACCTCGCAGCGAACCACCCTGCGCAGCTCGTTGTGGCGCGAGCAGGACGGGCATTGGCGACAACTGTTTCAGCAGGGCACCGACGAGACCTGAGGGACGACCGTGCTGCGCGACACTCCCGGGCACCCGAGGTAGCGATTTCCCCACCGCGGACCTTGGCTAAGGTTCGCCATGCGATAGCAACTCGCAAGAGTTGCCGACACCCCCTCGCGCCGCCCGCTGACTGCCGATCCATGGCCGATCCCGAGAACACTTGGGATCCCCGATGATCGGTCGCTCCGCAACGAAAGAGGTGAGGACGCTGCACAGTCGGTACCCCCGGTATCGAATCGTCGAGAACGCCGTCTGCGGGCGTCCGACGATCTGGACGAGAGGACTCTCGCGATGACGACGGCGTTTCCCGAACGGTCCAGGGTGTTCCACATCGGGCCGCAGAAGACCGGCACCACTGCACTCCAACGGGCCGCGACCGAACAACGACAGGTCTTGCTCGACCACGGGGTGTACTACCCGGGCAGGGACACGGCGTTCAATCAGCGCTACGAGGTGGCAGCGCTGGTCGGCAAGACGATCGGCTGGAAGACCCCGGGCTCGCAACCACCATCGCTACAACGCTGGGACGAACTCGTGGAGGACGTTCGCGATCGTCCCGAGCGGGTCCTGATCAGCCATGAGTACGGGGCGGGGGCCAAGGTTGACGCCATCACCAAGGTGGCGGACGCATTCGGCACCGATCTGCAGGTGCTGATCACACTCCGCAGCCTCTCCCGGCTGCTGCCCTCGATCTGGCAGGAGACCAATAAGGCGGCGGGTAATCGCGGCACGTTCGACAACTGGCTGCACAAGGTCTTCGACGCCGAACATGACGTGCACCACCTCGTCCGGCACCGTCACCACCAGGGCGAACTGATCGCCCGGTGGGCCGACATCGTCGGCTCCGATCGGGTCACCGTGATCGTGCTCGACCCGAGCGATCGCAGCTTCCTGTTCCATACGGTCGAGCAGTTGCTGGCGCTACCACCCGACCTGCTCGAGGGCACCGACGAAGCCGCCCAGGCGGACAATCGCGCCTTCACCGTTCCGGAGATCGAACTGTTCAGGCAGTTCAACCGCGCCTTCAGGTCGAACGACACCCAGTGGCTGGACTACGACGTGCTGGCCATCCGAGGCTCGGTACAGCGGGTTGTGCGGCACCGGATCCCCGCCTCCGGAGAGGCTCGGTTGACTATGCCCGACTGGGCGGCGGATCAGGCGGACGAGCTCTCGGCGAAGAACGCGATGGACGTGGCCGGCAGTGGCGTGCGAGTGATCGGCGACGTGGCCTGGCTCGCCCTGCCGGCGAGGCGGCGCCGGAGCTCGGCAGAGGATCATCGCCAGGTGACCGAGGTGCCCATCGACCTGGCCGTCGAGGCCATGCTCGGAGTCTCGGCGGCCGCCCTCGGTCGGGATGCGGATTTCAAGCCTCTGGCGGACTCGGGCGGACTGATGTCGCGGTTCACGGCCAAGGAACTGGCTATCGAGTTGTACCGGCGGGGCGTCAAGCGGTTCACCGGCTGACGCTCGGCCAGGCCTACTCCGAGGTGTAGTCGACCTCGATCTCGGGCTCGTCGCCGAAGTTGAACCGGCGGCCCTCGATCTCGTCCGCCGCGATCCGGACGAAATGCTCCTTGGTGGTCGGCAACCAGCTGCGCAGCCCCAGGGTTTCGACCCGGCCCAGCTCGTCGGCGTTCTCGATCTCCAGCGCGACGCCCTTGACCACCACGCTCCAGCCTTCGGTGGCGTTCCAACCGTCGGCCTGGAAGGCGACCACCGAGTTGACGGTGAGTTGCAGCAGCTTGGAGCCACCCGCGGTCTTGAACACGATCGCTTCGCCGTCCAGCACGAAGTTGACCGGAAAGATGTCGGGTTGCCGGTCGATCACGGTGGCGAGCCTGCCCACCTGCGCGCTGCCGAGCAGTTGCCAGGCGTCGGCTTCGCTCAACCTGGTGACGGGTGCGTGCTGTGTCATGCCTCATTCTGGCACTCCACGACCACCGCCACCTGGGCTACGGTCAACCCCATGTCGCGGATCATCGCCGGTAGCCGGAAGGGCCAACGGCTGCTCATGCCGAGTGGCGAGGCGACCCGGCCGACGTCCGATCGGGTCCGCGAGGCGGCGTTCAGCGTGTTGGCATCCGAACTGGGCCGCAGCGGCGATCCGGCGCAGATGCTGGCCGGTTACGGGTTTCTCGACCTTTACGCGGGCTCCGCCGCGGTGGCACTCGAGGCCGCCAGCCGTGGTGCCGCGCCGGTGGTGGCGGTAGAGAAGGATCGCCGGGCGGCCGAGGTGATCCGCCGCAACGTTCGCGAGACCGGTCTCGGCGTGCAGGTGGTCGCCGCCGGGGTCGAGCAGTACCTCGCCGGCGACCCGACCCGGTTCGGGCTGTGTTGGCTGGACCCGCCATATGCGGTGCCCAACCACACCGTCGCCGACGTCGTGGCCGGCCTCGCCGAACGCTGGCTCGCACCTGGCGCGATTGTCATGGTCGAGCGGGCCCGGCGTGGCGAGCCGTTCGCCTGGCCGGATCGGTTGGGGGATCGCTGGGAACGTCGCTACGGTGAGACGACGCTGTACTTCGCGACGGAAGGTGACGGATGAGAGCCGTCTGCCCCGGGTCGTTCGATCCGATCACCCACGGGCACGTGGACGTGATCACCCGTGCCGCCGCACTGTTCGACGAGGTGATCGTGGCGGTCGGCCGCAACTCGGCGAAGAACTACCTGTTCGACACCGAGGAACGGCTCGAGTTGGCCGGTGCCGCGATCGCCGACCTGCCGAACGTCCGGGTCGATACCCTCTCCGGGCTGCTGGTGGACTACTGCCGCAATCAGGGCGCCGAGGTGGTGGTGAAGGGGCTGCGCTTCGCGTCCGACTTCGACTTCGAACTGCAGATGGCCCACGTCAACCGGTCGTTGACCGGCCTGGAGACCGTGCTGCTGCCCGCGTCGGCGCAGTGGGGAACATTGTCGTCCACGATGATCCGCGAGGTAGCCTCGCTCGGCGGGGATGTGCGCGCGTTCGTGCCGACCCTGGTTGCCGAGCGCATCGAACAGAAGAGAGACAAACCCAATGGCTGAATCCGCCGCCGCCCACCTGGACGCGTTGGGCGCCCTGGTACAGCAGGCCAAGGCGGTGCCGATGTCGGCATCCTGCATGGTCAACCGCACCGAGGTGCTCGGCCTGATCGAGGCCACCCAGGCCGCCCTGACCAACGAACTGGCCGCTGCCAAAAGCGCCGCGAACGCCAGCCCGCCGGCACTGGAGCGGGCCAAGGTGGAGGCCGATCAGATCGTCCGGGCCGCCGAGGAGAAGGCCAGGCACCTGGTCGAATCCAGCCAGGTGCTGAAGACCGCCCGCCAGCGGGCCGGTGAACTGGAGACCAGGTCGATCACCGAGGCAGAGGCCCTGCGCAGGGAGGCCGACGTGTACGTGGACTTCCGGATGGCCGCCATGGAGGCCGGGCTGCAGAAGACCCTCTCGCAGATCCAGACCATGCGCTCGCGACTGGAGGCCCGCTCCGGACTGGACGCGGGGCAGGACGTCGACGCGACCACCACGCTGCCCAAGCTGGGTGCCTGATCGGCGCCGATTGGCGCCCATCTGCGACGACCGGTAAAGTATCCCTTCGGTCATGACTATGTATCGCCATCCAGATCCTCGCTCCGGGCTCGTCCTCGACACCCACGAGCTTGGTCGACGGGTCGGTGCCATGAAGACGATCCAGCGGGTCGCCGAGGCACCGAACGGCATCGGCATGGACGTGATCGGGGTACCACCCAGTTCCCCCGTCGACCTCGAACTTCGGCTCGAGTCGGTGGTGGAGGGGGTGCTGGTCACCGGAATCGCCGTGGTTCAGTTGCAGGGGCAGTGTGCGCGCTGCCTGGAGCCGATCTCCTTCGCGGAGGAGGTCGACCTTCAGGAGCTCTACCTCTATCCCGACAAGGAACCCGACGACGAGGAGGCCAGCCGTCTCGAGGCCGAACTGATCGACCTCGAACCGCTGCTGCGGGACACGGTGGTGCTCGACCTGCCGTTCACTCCACTGTGCCGGCCGGACTGCGCAGGGCTGTGCCCCGACTGCGGGGCGAACTTCAACGCAGATCCGGACCACCGGCACGAGGATCGGATCGACCCACGTTGGGTCGCGCTGACCGGGTGGCCGACAGACCCAGACGACGAACAGGCCTTTGAGCAGGCCGAGAGCAAGGAGTGAGCCGTGGCCGTCCCCAAGCGGAAGATGTCTCGGAGCAACACGCGGCACCGCCGTTCCCAGTGGAAGGCCACCGTGCCCACCCTGGTCACCTGTGCCAATCCGGCGTGCCGCGAGAAGCACCTCCCGCACACCGCCTGCCCGGCGTGCGGCCAGTACGGCCCCCGCGCCGCCCGGCGTCAGATCCTCGAACCCTGACGACCGCGGCGATGAGCCGCATCCATGACCTTCTCGACGAGCTGGGGATCATCATCGATCCTCAGCTCTTCGAGCTTGCCCTGATCCATCGCAGCTACAGCTACGAGCATGGCGCGATCCCGCACAACGAGCGGCTGGAGTTTCTCGGCGACGCCGTTCTGGGCCTGGTGATCACCGAACACCTCTACAACCGCTTCCCCGACTACCCCGAGGGCCGGCTGGCCAAGCTCCGGGCCGCCGTGGTGAACGCCATCGCGCTTGCGGACGTGTCCCGACGGCTCGAGTTGGGCGCCCTGGTGAAGCTTGGCAAGGGCGAGCTCGCCACCGGTGGTGCCGACAAGTCCTCGATCCTCGCCGATGCCTTCGAGTCGACGCTGGGGGCCCTGTTCCTGTCCGCCGGACGCGACGCCGCCGACCGGTTCGTCCATTACCTGTTCGACGCCATGGTCGAGACCGCCGACGGCCTGGGGGCCGGGCTGGACTGGAAGACGTCCCTGCAGGAGCTGTGTGCGACTTTCGAACTTGGGGTCCCGCTCTATGCGGTCACCGAGTCCGGACCCGATCATGACAAGCGCTTCGAGGCGGTGGCCCTGATCGCGGGCCAGGCCTATCCGTCCGCTTCGGGCCGGTCGAAGAAGCAGGCCGAGCAGGGCGCGGCCAAGGCTGCCTTCGAGAGCCTGGGCGGCTGACCTACCGGCGCGACCGGCCTGGTCGTACGCTTCGACCAGGACGGCGAGCGGAGTTGGCGATGGAGAAGATCGGCATTCTCGGCACCGGCATGGTCGGAGTAACCCTGGCCGCGCGGTTGGCCGCGCTGGGCTACACCGTCACCGTCGGGGCGCGGACGTCCGACGCCAAGAGTCTCGCGGCTGCCGCCGAACTGGGCGTTGGCACCGGATCGTTCTCCGACGCTGCCCGCGCGGCCGAGCTGCTGATCAACGCAACCAACGGACTGCACTCGATGGACGCGCTGGCCGCGATCGGCGCTGAGGCCCTGGCCGGCCGCACCGTGCTCGACCTGTCCAACGCGCTCGAACCGGTGGCGGACGGCTTTCCCACTCCGGTGGTGAGTGCCGACGATTCGGTCGGCGAGCGGCTGCAGCGCGCTTTTCCAGCCGCGCACATCGTGAAGACCCTCTGCACCATGAGCTGTGACGTGATGGCCGATCCGAGCCTGGTGCCCGGGGATCACGTGGCGTTCATCAGCGGCGACGATGCGTCGGCGAAACAGCTTGTCGGCGAACTCTTGCAGGCGATGGGTTGGCGGCCCCGGCAGCTGATCGACCTGGGCGGTATCCACACTGCCGCGGCCCAGGAGCTGCTGATGCCGCTGTGGATGCGGGTGACCATCCAGCGGGGCTGGCAGTCGCCGCGGTTCAACTGGGCGATCAACGCGTCCGACCGTTGAGTTCCACCCTTCGGCACCTGTCGACACCGGCACCGACGGGTAAGGATGGGGGCATGGACAGCATCGTGATCATCGGAGGCGGCCTGGCCGCCGCCAACGCCGTCGAGACCCTCCGCGACGAGGGTTTCGAAGGCCCACTCACCGTCGTCGCCTCGGAACCGCTCCTGCCGTACGAGCGGCCGCCGCTGTCGAAGGAGGTGCTGCAGGGCAAGCAGCCGTTCGAGGTTCTGCATGACGCCCATTGGTACGACGAGCGCGACGTCCGGGTGATCACCGCGGCCGAGGCCGCCGCGATCGACCTGGGTGGCCGGGCTGTGACGCTGAGCGATGGTGAGGAACTGCATTACGACAAGTTGTTGTTGGCCACGGGCGCCGACCCGGTGCCGCTGGACCTGCCCGGCGCCGAGCGGGCCCTGATGCTGCGCACCCGCGCCGACGAACAACTGCTGCACTCCACCTTCGGGGACGGAGTACGACTGGTGATCATCGGTGGGGGCTGGATCGCGCTGGAAGTGGCGGCCTCGGCCCGGCAGGCCGGCTGCGACGTGACCGTGCTGGCCCGTGGCGGCTCCCCACTGGCGAAGGTGCTGGGCGATGAGATCTCCGAGCATCTGGTGGCGCTGCATCGGGGGCACGGCGTCGACATCAGGGTCGGCACCGCGGTGTCGGCGATCACCCAGTCGGGCGTGGTCACCGGTGACGGCGAACTACCGGCCGACGTGGTGCTGGCCGCCACCGGGGTGCGGGCGAACACCACCCTGGCCGAGTCGGCCGGACTGGCCGTGGACGACGGCGTGATCGCCGACGCGGGCTTCCGGACGTCCGACCCGAACGTGTGGGTGGCGGGCGACGTGGCGCAGGCGCTCAACACCCAGCTCGGTCCGCTGCGGGTCGAGCACTGGGACAACGCCATCCGGCAGGGCAAAGCGGCGGCCCGATCGATGCTCGGCCAGGACGTCAGTTACGACTGGCAGCCCTACTTCTTCACCGACCAGTTCGAGTTCTCGATGGAGTACGTCGGGCACGCGTCCGCGTCCGACCCCGTGGAGATCCGCGGTGACCTGGCCGAAAACGCCTTCATCGCCTACTGGCTGGGGGGTCCGGACGGCCGGACGCTCACCGCGGCCATGAATGTGGGCATCTGGGACGTCAACGACCAACTCAGGGCGATGCTCGGCGGCACCGTCAATCCGCAGGAGCTGACCGACCTGCAGTGAGGCACGGACGAATGACCGGGTGCGGTCAGTCGAGTTCGAGTGCCGCCCGGCGACGTTCCAGGTGAGCCCGTTCGGCGTCATTTCGGCACCGGGCGATGGCCAGATCGTAGGCCGTCCCGGCTGCCGACAGGTCGCCCTGCCGGACCAGCAACTCGGCCCGTACGGCGGGCAGTCGATGCCCCTCGAGCAGGTCGGGTTCCAACTCGTGCAGGGCCGCCAGGCCGGCGTCGGGGCCCTCGGCCTCGGCCACCGCGACCGCGCGGGCAAGCCGGGCGCTCGGCGACGGGGCGATCGTCAGCAGGGTGTCGTACAGCCGCACGACCCGTGCCCAGCTCGTGGCGCCGGATTCCGCTGCGGCAGCATGCTCGGCCGCAATGTGCGCCTGCAGCAGGTAGCTGGCGGCCTGTTCGGTGAGCGGCTGGCGAAGCACCGGGCGGCCCAGCAGCTTGCGGGCCTCGGCGACCTCGGCCCGGTGCCATCGGGAACGGTCCTGGTCGGGCAGCAGGACGATCCGGCCGCCGACGTCGACCCGGGCATCCCGGCGGGAGTGCTGCAGCAACATCAAGGCCAGCAGGGCCAGTAACACGGGTTCGTCCGGCCGGAGCTCCAGCACGACGCGCACCATCCGGATCGCTTCGCCGGCCAGTGCGACGCGGACCGCGTCCGGCCCGCTGCCGGGCGCGTAGCCGGCAGTGAACGCCAGATAGGCGGTCTGGGCCACGATGGCCAGGCGGTCGGGAAGCACACCGGCGTCCGGAATCGAGAACGGGATGCCGGCCCCGACGATCTTCTTCTTGGCGCGGGTGATCCGCGCCGCCATGGTGGCCTCGCCGACCAGGAACAGCCGCGCCACGTCGGGTGTGTTGACACCGAGCACCAGCCGCAACGACAGTGCGCTCGCGGCCGCCGGCTCGAGCGCCGGGTGGCTGCACATCAGCACCAGCCGCAGTAGGTCGTCCTCGATCAGGTCGCCTGGGTCGGCCCGAACCACCGGCTGCCGATGCTCTGCCTCGACGACGAGCAACGGCATCCGGCGGGCGGCGACAGCCTCCGCCCGCAGCCGGTCCAGGATCCGCCGCCGGGCGGCGGTGAACACCCACCCGGCCGGATTGTCGGGTACGCCCGCACCGGGCCAGCTTCGGGAGGCGGCCTCGACGGCGTCGCCGAGGGCGTCCTCGACCAGGTCGAGCCGGCGGAACTGCCCGAGCAGGGTGGAGGCGAGCCGTCCCCAGCGATCGCGGACGACGGCCGCCAGCGCCTCGACCGGGTCGCCGAGCGCCGCCACGTCCGCACCCGCTTCGGTCACCCGTCGTAGCCCTCGATCGTCGTCACCGGACGAATCTCCAGGATGTAGCTGGGATGCAGCAGGCCGGCCGCCGCGATCGCCACGTCCAGGTCGGGCAGCTCCACGTCGTAATATCCGCCGATCTGCTCGGTGAGTTCGACGAACGGACCATCGGTGACGACGCTGCTCGTGCCCTGCCCCGGACGAACGGTGGTCGCGGTGTCGGCATCGGCCAGGGCAGCGGAGGCCAGGATGCTGCCGTGCTCGCTGACGTAGGCGTGGAACGCGTCGTGGGCGTCGAAGTAACCCTGCCGTCCGGCGGCGTCGGCGGCCTCCCACTGGCCGGGCTGGTAGGCGATCAGGATCACGTACCTCATCGCCGGCTCTCCACGGCCCGGATCACCTGGGGCAGTTCGGTGCCGTCGCCGGCGATCGGCACCACAAACTCGTCCATACTTCGCTCCTGTTGCTCGGCGGCCTCGGAGATGACCGCATTCTATTGACATCACGTAGACGTCGCGGCCGGGCTGCAATCGACAGCCGCCGACCGACGAAATCGGCGCGTCACGATGTGACGCCGAAAGTCACGCCTCAGGAGTGAAGGCAAACCAATCTCCTGAGGAGGACCCAATGCCCAGTGCATCCCGTTCAACCACGCCGGTCGGAATCGACCTGCCGTTCGTCGAGGGCCGCTATGCCGAACTCGACGACTACACCGTCTCCTTCGAGACGTTCAAGCAGGACCTCGATGTAACGCCCTACTTCCGGGGCCTGCCCGCCGACGCCTGCACCTGCGAGCACCACGGCTATGTGACGGCCGGCCAGATCATCTTCCGCTGGCCCGACCACTCCGAGACCTACGTCGAGGGCGACGCCTACGTGGCCCGGCCGGGACACCGTCCGCTGATCGCCGCCGGCACCTCGATCGTGGAGTTCAGCCGGACCGCGGACCTGGCCCCGGTGATGGAAGCCATCGGTCGCAACCTCGAGGCGATGGCGGGTGCGGGGTCATGACCGCCGTCGACAGCCGCTCCACCCTCGACGGCAGGTCGGGCCAACTGGCCGACCAACTAGTCCGCTGGCTCGAGACCGGTGTGCGGCCCGCCGGGTTGTTCGCTCCGGAGGTGTTCCTCGACCTCAGCCTGCCGCACTGGCGGCTGCAGGCCCAGGGCGTGGACGCCGCGTTCAGGGTCCGGGAGACCAGCCACCCGTTCCTCGGGGAGGTGACCGTGGCGGCCCTGGACGCCACCTCGCGCGGCTTTCTGATCCAGTTCGAGGAGCGCTGGGTCGACGGCGGCCAGCGTTGGTACTGCCGCGAGCAGATCCACGCCGTGGTCGCCGATGGGCTGATCAGCGAATTGATCGTGTACTGCACGGGAGACTGGGACGAGGCTGTGCAGGCCAGTCATGCCGCCCAGGTGCGGTTACTGCGGCCGTGAGAGTAGCGTCCGATGGTGGCCGATGAGCCGACCCCGGCGCTGTCATTGCTGGCCCGCGCCGACGTGGCGTGGGCCGGCGGGGACGGTGCCGCCGCGATGGACCTGTTCGATCGGGCGGCGATCGCCGCGGCGGCAGAGGGTGATCTGGTCGCGGGCGCCGATGCCGTGCTCGGCCTGGCCCGCGGGCAGCGGTACAACCTGATTCCCGGTCAGCTGCCGGTCCGGTTGTACGCGGTCTATGAACAGCTGGACGAGCCTGCCCTGCGCGCCCGGCTGGCGGCCGCACTGGCGCGTTGCTGGGCGTATGCGAACCAGCCTCGGCGGGCTCGTCCGTTTGCCATCGAGGCGCTGCACCTGGCCGATCGACAGGACGATCCGGTGCTGCTGGCCGATGCCCTGGACGCCGCGCTCGCCTCGCACTGGGGGCCCGACGACCTCGCCCTCCGCCAGGACTGGGCGGTGCGCCTGGCCGACACCGTCGCTCATCTCGCCGACCCTGGCGCGCGGCTGCAGGCGCAGCTGTGGTCCCTCACGGTGGCCTGGGAGGTGCTGGACCTGCCCGGGATCCACCGCTCGCTGAGGGCGATCGAGGCGATGGCGGACGAGTCGGCCAAGGCGGAGTTCTTTGCGGCCAGCCGGCGATTGCCGGTCGAGCTACTCCGCGGACGGCTCGACCTTGCCCCGGCGCTGATCCGTCGCAGCGCTGCAGCCGGCGCGGCGGCGGCGATTCCGGACGGGGAGGCCGTGCTGCACGCGATGAACGGCTACACGGCATTCTTCGGGGCCGATCCCGGTGGCTGTGCCGCGGAGGCACCGGCGTATGAGGCGTTCGCGATCGAGTTCGGTTCTGCCGTCGTGCAGGCCGAGGCCGCGGTCATCTGGCTGGGTGCCGAGCGGACCGAGAAGGTCACCCAGCTGATCGGCCCGTTCAGTGCCGAGGTGCTGTCCGGACTGCCGAAGGATTCCGACTGGCTGCTCACCCTGCAGTGCGTGCTGGAGGGTGCCCTCGCCGTCGCCGACCCGGTGGTGACCCGATCCGTGCTGACTCTGCTGGCGCCGTACGGCGGTCGTTCGGTTGTGAACGCCGGCGCGGTGATGTGGCACGGGGTGACCGACGACACTCTCGCCCGGGGGTACGCGCTGCTCGGTGACGACGAGGCCGCCCGGCGGCACCGCAGCGCCGCCCTGGCCACGTACGAACGTATCGGCGCGGTGTGGTGGCGGGACCGCCTGGTGCGGCTGCTGCCGCCCGAGCCGGAACCCTCGGTGGATGCCGCGACCCTCCATCTGCACCCGCACCCGGGTGGATTGTGGCTGGTCGGGCGCGAGGGCGCCACCTTCGTGCTGCCCCGGATGCGCGGGCTGGCCCACCTGCACACGATTCTGAGCCGGCCGGACGTCGACCTCCCGGTGCTGACCCTGGTCGGCGGCGAGGTGGTCGAGCAGGGTGAGCTCGAGGTGCTGGACGACGAGAGCCGGCGGTTCCTCTCCTCCCGGCTGGCGGCACTGGATGCCGAACTCGGCGAGGCCGAACGCCCCGAGTTGCGCGAGGAGCGGGACGCGATCGCCGCCTACCTGGCAGCCGGGGTCGGGCTGGGCGGCCGTCAGCGGGTGACGGGGTCCAATGCGGAGCGGGCCCGGGTGGCCGTCCGCAAGGCACTGGTCGCAGCCCTGGCCCGGATCGCCGAGGCCGACCCGTGGCTGGGCCGGCACCTGCACGACCGGGTGCACACCGGCTTCGAGTGCCGCTATGAGACCGACCGGGATCACCCCGTGCGCTGGATTCTCCGTTAGTCGGGCACGCCGGGCGGGAGATCCCGAAGCGACGCCCGGCTGGGACGTCTGTCCGACCCGCCTGGCACAATCGCCCTCGTGCCCGAACTGCCCGAGGTGGAGACCGTCCGGCGCGGATTGTCGTCCATCGTCACCGCGCGAACCGTCCAGCAGGTGACGGTGCTGCACCCGCGGCCGGTGCGCAACCACCCGTCGGGTCCGGCCGACTTCGCCGCCACGCTGGCCGGCCGCACGTTCGCCCAGCCGAAACGACGGGGCAAGTACCTGTGGCTACCCTTCACCGACGGCGACGCGCTGCTGGCGCACCTGGGCATGAGCGGCCAGTTCCGGCTCGATCCGGCGGACGCGCCCCTGCTGCCGAACACCCGGGTGCTGTTCGACCTGACTGCGTCGGCCGAGCTTCTTGCCGGCCATGCCCACGACGGGTCTCGACAGGCTCGACCGGCGGGAAGGCTCTCGACGGGCTCGATCAACGGTAATCAACTCCGCTTCATCGACCAACGCATGTTTGGCGGGTTGTCGCTGAGCCCGGGTGGCGCCGAGCTCCCGATCGAGCTCGCTCACATCGGCCGTGACCCGTTCGACCCCGACTTCGACCTGGCCGGCATCGTCCGGCGGATTCGAGCCAAGCGCAGCGGCATCAAGCGGGTGCTGCTCGACCAAACGGTAGTGTCGGGCATCGGCAACATCTACGCGGACGAGGCGTTGTGGCAGGTCAAGCTGCACTACGACCGTCCATCGAACACGCTCAGCGCCGCCAAGGTGCGCGAACTGATCACCGCGGCGACGGACGTGATGACCGCTGCGCTGGCCGAGGGCGGCACGTCCTTCGATTCGCTGTACGTCAACGTGAACGGCAGCAGCGGCTACTTCGAGCGCGCATTGGCCGTCTATGGCCGCGAGGGTGAGGCCTGCCTGCGTTGTGGACGTCCGATCGTCCGCGAACCGTTCATGAACCGGTCGTCCTTCCGCTGCCCGACGTGCCAGCGCAGACCCCGCGCCCCGGCCCGATAAGGTGCCCCTCGTGAGTTCTGCCGGAACGTTCTACCGCCGCTACGCCCATGTGGGCCGGCAGTTCGTCAAGTTCGGTGCCGTCGGTGCTGCCGGCGTGGCGGTGAACATGGTGGTCGCCATCGGCATGAACAAGGTGAACGGCGGCACCGTCAACGCGCAGAACATCCTGTTCAGCATTCCCGCAACGCCCTACAACTTCCGGTTCTCCACCTTGGTCTGGATCGCCGGCTTCTTCGTGGCCAACGTGTTCAACTTCCAGCTCAACCGGCATTGGACCTTCAGGGCAGTCAATCGGGCTCCGTGGGTCAAGGAGTTTATGCCGTTCCTCGCCGTCGGCAGCGCCGCGGCCTTCGTGGGCATCTTCATCAAGATCGGCTTCACCAACCCGACGTCGCCGTTCTACCTGCCCGAGCCGTGGTTCCACGAGAACGCCGGCCTGCAGTCCCGCGAATACTGGGCACAGCTGTTCACCATCCTGATCACCATGCCGATCAACTTCCTGGTCAACAAGCTGTGGACGTTCCGGCACGTCCGTAACCAGCACGCTGCGAACACGGCCCAACTCGGGTAGGCACATGTATCTGAAGTCACTCACGCTGCGCGGCTTCAAGTCGTTCGCATCCACCACGACCCTGGCGTTCGAGCCGGGCATCACGTGCGTCGTCGGACCCAATGGTTCCGGCAAGTCCAACGTCGTGGATGCGCTCAGTTGGGTGATGGGCGAGCAGGGCGCCAAGTCGCTGCGCGGCGGCAAGATGGAGGACGTCATCTTCGCCGGCACCTCTGGACGGGCGCCGCTCGGCCGCGCCGAGGTGACGCTGACCATCGACAACACCGATGGCGCGCTGCCGATCGACTACACCGAGGTGACGATCAGCCGCACCATGTTCCGCTCCGGCGGCTCGGAGTACGCGATCAACGGCAACACCGCCCGGCTGCTCGACGTGCAGGACCTGCTGTCCGACTCCGGCATCGGCCGCGAGATGCACGTCATCGTCGGGCAAGGTCAGCTCGACTCGATCCTGCAGGCGACGCCCGAGATCCGGCGCGGCTTCATCGAGGAGGCGGCCGGAGTTCTGAAGCATCGCAAGCGCAAGGAGAAGGCGCTGCGCAAACTGGAGGCGACCGGTGCCAACCTGAACCGGCTGGCCGACCTGCTGGCCGAGTTGCGCCGCCAGCTGAAGCCGCTCGGCCGGCAGGCCGAAGTGGCCCGTAAGGCCGCGGTGATCCAGCTGGAGCTCCGCGACGCCAAGTCCCGGCTGATGGCCGACGACTACGTTCAGGCCAGCCTGGCGTTGCAGTCCGAACTGGCCGCCGAGGCCGACCTCAGGGCGCGGCGTACCCAGCTGGAAACCGCCCTGGACGCCGCCCGTGCGGCCGAGGCCTCGGCCGAGGCCGGCACCCGTGAGGCGCTACCCCGGCTCAACGCCGCCCAGGAGACCTGGTACGGCCTGGCCGCGCTTCGCGAGCGGATGGCGTCCACGATCAGCATCGCCGGCGAGCGCGTCCGCAACGCCGAGAGCGCCGGGGACGCCGATCGGCCCGGCCGCGACCCGGAACTCATCGAGCGCGAGGCCGCCGAGATCCGCACCGCCGAAGAGGCTCTCAATGTGCAGGTGGATTCCGCCGAGCAGGCGCTGACCGATGCCAGCGCTACCCGGCAGCGGGCGGAACAGGCCCACGAGCAGGCCGAACGCACCTTCACCGCCCAGCAGCGCGCGATCGCCGACCGTCGCGAAGGCCTGGCCCGGCTGACCGGGGAAGTGAACACACTGCGCAGCCGCACCGAGGCGTCCGGTTCGGAGATCGACCGGCTGGCCGCCGCCCGCGATGACGCGTTGCGCCGTGGTGCCGAGGCCCGGCACGCCTTCGTCGCCCTGGAGACGAAGCTGGCCGGACTCAGTGCCGGCGAGTCCGGGTTGGACGCCGCCTACGAAACCGCCGCGGCGGCGGTCGAGAACATCGAGCGCTCGATCACCGGGATCAAGCAAGCCGAGCAGAAGGCGCAGACCGAGCGGGCGGCCTTGGCCGCGCGGCTGGACGGTCTGGCCCTCGGCCTTGAACGCAAGGACGCCTCGGCGGCCCTGCTGGCCGCCGGCGAATCGGTGGGTGGCCTGCTGGGCTCGGTGGCGGCACTGATCGGCGTCCGGCCGGGCTACGAGGCAGCGGTTTCGGCGGCGCTCGGATCGGCCGCCGACGCCGTTGCAGTCGCCGGGTTGGATGCCGCCATCGGTGCGTTCGGCCACCTGAAGGCCGAGGATCTGGGTCGCGCCGGGTTGTTGCTCGGCGGGTCGTCCGAGCCGCAGGAACAGCAGTGGCCGGCCCTCCCGACCCACGCCGACTGGGCGATCGACGTGGTCACCTGCACCACCGACGTCCGGCCCGCCCTGGTCCGGCTGCTGCGCAAGGTTGCCGTGGTCGACAGCCTGCCCGCCGCGAAGGCTCTCGTCGCCGATGTTCCGGACGTCACTGCGGTCACCCGCGACGGCGATGTGCTGAGCCAGTGGTTCGCCTCAGGTGGCTCGTCCGCCAAGCCCTCCCTGATCGAGGTGCAGGCGGCGATCGACGAGACCGAGTCGAAGCTCGCCGCTGCCCAGGCCGATGTGGAGCGGGTGCGGTTCGCCCTCGCCCAGCACCAGGCCGAACTGACCGAGGCACAACATCGTGCCGATTCCGCACTGGCCCGGCTGCACGAGTCGGACGCCGAGTACGCCGCCCTGGCCGAGGAGCTCGCCGGGTTGAGCCAGACCACCCGCTCGACCCAGGCGGAGGCCGAGCGGCTGTCGTCGTCCATCGCGTCCGCGCAGGCGAGCCGCGAGCAGAACCGAACGGCGCTGGCCGGGCTGGAGTCCCGGCTCGAACTCGCCTCCGCGCAGACCGGTGTGGTCGAGGCCGACCCCGGTGAGCGTGACCGGTTGAGCGACCTGGCCCGGGCTGCCCGTGGTGCGGAGATGGAGGCCAGACTCGCGCTACGCACCATTGAGGAGCGCGCCCGCGCCCTGGCCGGACGTGCCGACTCACTACTTCGGGCCGCCACCGCCGAGCGACAGGCCCGCGAACGAGCCGCCGTCCGAAGGGAACAGCAGCACCGCGAAGCGGGCGAGGCCCGGGCGGTCGGCGCCGCCGCCACCTGGCTGCTCCGTCGGGTCGAGGCGTCCCAGGAACTGGCCTCGGCCGAACGCATCGCCGCCGAGGGCGCCCGCGCCGAGGCGGAGGCGACCCTGACCGATGCGCGTCGCCAGGGCCGCGAGCTGGCCAAGCAGTTCGAGCAGCTGGTGGACCACGTCCACCGCGACGAACTGGCGCGCGCCGAGCAGCGGCTCCGATTGGAGGGTTTGGCTGAGCGGGCGATGACCGAGTTGGCGCTGGACGCCGAGGTGTTGGTCACCGAGTACGGCCCGGATCAACTGATTCCGGTGCTGACCGGGCCGGACGGCAGTGCTCTCGCCGACGACGACGACAAGCCCGCGCCGGTGCCGTTCGTCCGCGCCGAGCAGGAGAAGCGGCTGCGCACGGCCGAACGCAACCTGGGCGTGCTGGGTCGGGTGAATCCGCTGGCCCTGGAGGAGTTCGACGCCATGCAGGAGCGGCACGCGTTCCTGGCCGAGCAGCTGGAGGACCTGCGCAAGACCCGAACCGACCTGGCCGACATCATCGCCGACGTCGACGCCAGGGTGCAGGAGGTGTTCGCCGAGGCGTACGCCGACGTCGAGCGCGCGTTCGAGCAGTCGTTCGCCCGGCTGTTCCCGGGCGGCGAGGGCCGCCTGGTGCTCACCGAGCCCGGCCAGTGGCTGACCACCGGCGTCGACATCGAGGCCCGCCCGGCGGGCAAAAAGGTGAAGCGGTTGTCGCTGCTCTCCGGCGGCGAGCGGTCGCTGGTCGCGGTGGCCTTCCTGGTCGCCCTGTTCAAGGCGCGGCCCAGCCCCTTCTACATCCTGGACGAGGTCGAGGCCGCCCTCGACGACGTCAACCTCGGCCGCCTGCTGCAGATCTACGAAGAGTTGCGCGAGAACTCGCAGCTGCTGGTGATCACGCACCAGAAGCGCACCATGGAGATCGCCGACGCCCTTTACGGGGTCACCATGCGCTCCGACGGGGTGTCGGCCGTGATCAGCCAGCGGTTGCGCGACTGAGCCCGTCGTACCCCACGTTGCGCGGGTTCAGGCTGATTGCGCGCGTCCGGACCCGCGCAACGAACCCGAACCCGCGCAATGTCGGCAGTGATCGAGCCAGCTGTTGCGCGACTGAAGGCTCCGGCGCACCGATCCGTCCGGCATGGGCGGGCAGCACGGGTGGGGCATACTGGAGGCACCCGTCCGGAAGGTTTCTCGTGGCTGTCGCACTGCTCGTCATGGTGGTGATCCTCGCCGTCGCCATCGGCATCGTGGCCATCGTCGCGATGGGCATGCAGGGTGCCGGCCGGAAGCGCGTTCCCGAACTGGCCAACGTGATGGCCGAGACGGCCCGCCACCTCAACGGCGACGCCGAGCCCCCGCAGGGCCTGGTCGAGTTCTTCGAAGAGATCCCCGACATGCGACGCGGCTCGTCGGCGAAGTCCGCCACCTCGGCCAAGTAGCGCCTGGTCCGCGCCGAAAGCATCGGCGCAACGCACGGGGTGGCTCCCGTAGCATGACCCGCGTGGATTTGATTACCTGGCTGATCATCGGCCTGCTCGGCTTCGCCGTGGTGGTCGCCGGCACCATCTTTCTGACCCGACGCCGACTGCTGCCGCCGGCCCCCTCGCGTCCGGCCCTACCCGAAGAGCCGAAGGCGACCGACGAGGCGCCGGACCGAGCCGACCGCGGCTGAGATCGAGCCCGCAGGCAGTGTGCCGACCCTGGAACGCCCCGAAGCCGCCACCACCCGGATGGCCCGGCTTCGCCGCCGGCTGGCCGGCAGCAACAACCCGCTGGCGCGCGGATTGCTGTCGATCCTGTCGTCCGATCGATTGGACGCCGACACCTGGGACGACTTCGAGGCGACCCTGATCACGTCCGATCTCGGTGTCGGACCCACCCAGGAGTTGACCGGGGCGCTGCGCAATGAACTCGCCATCGACGGTGTGGCCGACCCCGCCAAGGCCAGGGCAGTGCTGCGCCGCGAACTGCTCAAGCTGGTCGATCCGACCTTCGACCGGTCGCTCAAAGTGGACGGTTCGGACGGTAAGCCCGGGGTGGTGCTGGTGGTCGGAGTCAACGGCACCGGCAAGACCACGACGATCGGCAAGGTCGCCCGGGTGCTGGTCGCCGAGAACAAGACGGTGATCCTTGGCGCAGCCGACACCTTCCGCGCAGCGGCCGCCGATCAGTTGCAGACCTGGGGCGACCGGGTCGGAGTGCCGACGGTGCGGGGTCCCGAGGGTGGTGACCCGGCGGCGGTGGCCTACCAGGCGGTCCAGCGCGGACTCGACGAGAACGTGGACGTGGTGGTGGTCGACACCGCCGGCCGGCTGCACACCAAAACCGGCCTGATGGACGAGCTCGGCAAGATCAAACGGGTGATCGAGAAGCTCGCTCCGGTCACCGAGGTGCTCCTGCTGATCGACGCCACCACCGGGCAGAACGGCCTGATCCAGGCCCGGGTGTTCGCCGACGTCGTCCAGATCACCGGCATTGTGCTGAGCAAGCTGGACGGGTCCGCAAAGGGCGGCATCGTGGTTCAGGTGCAGCGCGAGCTCGGCGTTCCGGTGAAGCTGATCGGGCTCGGCGAGGGCGTCGACGACCTGGTGCCGTTCGAGGCCGACGCGTTCGTGGACGCCCTGCTCAGCGAGTGAGCCCCTTCGGGGAGAGGGGCCGTTGAGGCCGACGCCGTGGAGGCGCCGTGAGCCTTGGCAGGCTGGAGGCCCTGGAGGGCCCGACGGACGGAGAACCCATGCGGCTCGTGATCACCCAGAATGTCACCGCGGACGGAGCCGTGGAGATGCTCACCGATTGGTTCGACCCCAGCGACCAGGACCAGGAACTCGCCGCGGAGCTGCGCCGCCAGGACGAGAACTGCGACGCGGTGCTGCTCGGGCGGCAGACCTTCGAGGACTTCCGCTCGTACTGGCCCAAGCAGACCGACGACACCACCGGGGTCACCGATCAGTTGAATCGGGTGACCAAGTTCGTGGTCAGCACCACCATGACCGACCCGGAGTGGCGCAACAGCGTGGTGCTGGCGGGCGACCCGGTCGAGGAGGTGCGCACGCTGAAGTCGCTGCCCGGCGCGGACATCGTGCTGACTGGCAGCATCACTCTTGCCCACCTGGTGATCGCGGAAGGATTGGCCGACGAGTTCCGGATGTTCGTCTATCCGGCCGTGCAGGGCCGCGGCCGGCGGTTCTTCCCCGAAGGCTACGAGGCCGACCTGACCCTGCTGGACGTCCGCCGGTTCGGCAACGGGGTCAGCCTGGTGACGTACGCGCCGGCCGGCAACTGATCGCCTATTTCTTGCTGCGCACCAGCAGGATGCCGAGCACGAGCGGAAGCAGGCTGACCAGCATCGTGCCGAAGATATAGCCGATGAACTCGGCCGTGGAGTCGGTTCCGGCGCCGAACCGGCCCGAGCCGATGTTGCTCATCAGGCCAAGCGTGCCCAGTGAGCCGATTCCGATCAGAATCCAGCCGAGTACCGTCTTCCACACCGGGCGCCTGGACCGCTCTGCCGGCATCACGCCCGTCCAGCCCTGGGGTTGCCCGTAGGGCTGCTGGCCGTAGGGGCCCTGGCCCGGTTGGCCCTGGCCGTATTGAATCTGTCCGTACGGCTGCTCGCCCTGGCCGTACTGAGGCGGGTACTGGCCCTGTGCCGCGGGGTATTGGCCCTGGCCGTACTGGGTCGGGGACTGCGCCAGTGGGTACTGCGCCTGGGGGTACTGCGCCTGGGGGTACTGCCCCTGCGGATACTGCTGAATCGGCTCATACTGGGTCGGCTGATAGCCCTGCGGTTGAGGCGCCTGGCTCGGCGGCCCGTAGCCCCCGGGTACCGATTGGCCATACCCGGCCTGGTCGGCGTCCGCGCCCGAGGAGGCGCTCGGTGCCGCATAGCCGTACGGCTGGCCCCAGGCCTGGGTCGGCCCCGGCGTCGACGGCGACTGGTCGTCGGGCCCCTGCTGGCGGTAGGGGTCGGGCTGGTTCTGCTGGGTCATCGGTCTTCCTTCGGCCGGCGAATCTTTGGCACCTGAAGGATTCAGTCTAGGGGGTGGGCCGGCTCATCCCTGCGCGCGGACCGCCTGGCCTTCCCACTCGGACGGTAGGATGACGCGGGTAATCCGACTTGGTGAGGAAACCCGTTGTTCGACACTCTGCAAGACCGCCTGTCCGAGGTCTTCAAGAACCTACGCGGCAAGAGCCGGCTGTCCGAGGCCGACATTGACGCCACCGCCCGCGAGATCCGGCTGGCCCTGCTGGAGGCCGACGTCAACCTCGGCGTGGTCAAGGAGTTCATCGCCAAACTGAAGTCACGCGCGCTCGGCGCCGATGTGCACAAGGCGCTCAACCCCAGCCAGCAGATCATCAAGATCGTCAACGAGGAACTGGTCGAGATTCTCGGTGGCGACGCCCGGTCGCTGCGCTTCGCCAAGCGCCCGCCGACGGTGATCATGCTCGCCGGCCTGCAGGGATCGGGTAAGACCACCCTGGCCGGCAAGCTCGGGCTGTGGCTCAAGGGTCAGGGTCACTCGCCGCTGCTGGTGGCTGCCGACCTGCAGCGTCCCAACGCCGTCAATCAGCTGCAGGTGGTGGGTGAGCGGGCCGGCGTGCACGTGTTCGCGCCCGAGCCCGGCAACGGCGTCGGCGACCCGGTGCAGGTGGCCCGCACCTCGATCCTGCATGCGATGAGCAAGCTGTACGACGTGGTCGTCGTCGACACGGCCGGCCGGCTGGGCATCGACGCTGAGTTGATGCAGCAGGCGGTCGACATCCGGGCCGCGGTGAACCCGACCGAGGTGCTGTTCGTGGTCGACGCCATGATCGGCCAGGACGCGGTGAACACCGCGCGGGCGTTCGAGGACGGCGTCGGGTTCGACGGGGTGGTGCTGACCAAACTCGACGGCGATGCCCGCGGTGGCGCCGCCCTGTCCATCGCCAAGGTGATCGGCAAGCCGATCATGTTCGCGTCCAACGGCGAGGGGCTGAAGGACTTCGACGCCTTCTACCCCGACCGGATGGCGTCCCGGATTCTCGGCATGGGCGACGTGCTCACCCTGATCGAGCAGGCCGAGAAGACCTTCGACGCGGAGCAGACCCAGAAGGCTGCCGAGAAGCTGCTCGGCGGCAAGGGGGACTTCGGCCTGGACGACTTCCTGCAGCAGATGCAGGCGGTCCGGCGGATGGGCCCGCTGTCGAAGATCCTCGGCATGATGCCCGGCATGGGCCAGATGAAGGAGCAGATCAACGACATCGACGAGCGCGAGATCGACCGTCTGGAGGCGATCATCAAGTCGATGACGCCGGGCGAGCGGGCCAACCCCAAGATGCTGGACGGTTCTCGCCGCAACCGCATCGCGAAGGGCTCGGGCACCACGGTCACGGACGTCAACTCCCTGGTCAACCGGTTCTTCGACGCGCGCAAGATGATGCAACAACTCGGCGGCCAGATGGCGGGCGGAATGCCCGGCATGCCGGGCGTGGGCCGCCGCCAACCGCCCAAGCAGATCACTCGCCCGAAGGGCCGCGGCAAGGGCGTTTCAGGCAACCCGGCCAAGCGGGCTGCGGGTCCGGCGGTTCCGGCCGCCGCCCAGCCGGAGTGGAATCCGGCCGACGCCTTCGGCGCCGCAAAGTCGACTCAACCGTCGGACGCGGACCTGGCGAAGGCGTTGGGCGACTTCCAGCTGCCGCCCGACCTGCAGAAGATGTTCGACCAGAAGAATCAGGGCCCCCGCTGACAGTGCCGCTGGCGGGAACGCCCACCACTTTCGCCGGGCAAGGCGAAAGTAGTCGGCGTAGTCTCCAGCGGCGCCGGCGAGGCGGTGAAATGATCGACCCATGACGCACCGCCACGACCTGCCGCCGGGGTTGGGGCCGCTGACGTCCCTCACCCACACCCACGACGGGCACACCCACAGCCATGTGTCCGGCCAAGTGCCGGACGCGCCGGCGCAGCGCCTGCACCTGCATGGCGTGGTGCTGCCGGACGGCGACGAACGCGATCTGTGGCTTCATGACGGCGTGATCAGCCTCGAGCCGGTCGCTGATGCGATCACGGTGGCTACCAGCGGCTGGATCATGCCGGGACTGGTGGACGCGCATTGCCACGTCGGGCTGGAATCGCACGGTGCGGTCGGCCAGGAGCGGGCAGAGGAGCATGCGATCGCCGATCGTGAGGCCGGCGCCCTGCTGCTGCGCGACGCCGGTTCACCCCTGGACACCCGGTTTCTGCAGGACCGCGAGGACCTGCCCACCATCATCCGGGCCGGACGGCACATCGCCCGGCCGAAGCGGTACTCGCGCAACTTCGCCGAAGAGGTCGAGCCCGAGCAACTGGTCGGCGAGGTGGTCACCCAGGCCGGACGCGGCGACGGCTGGGTCAAGATCGTCGGCGACTGGATCGACCGCGAGACCGGTGACCTGAGTCCGCTCTGGCCCACGGAAGTGGCGCGAGAGGCGATTGAGGCCGCCCATCAGCACGGTGCCCGGGTGACCGCGCACTGCTTCGACGAACGCTCGGTGAGCGAGTTGGTCGAGGCGGGCATCGACGGCATCGAGCACGGCACCGGGTTGGACGACGACACCATCGCCGCGATGGCGCAGCGAGGCGTTTCGCTGGTCCCGACGATGGTGAACCTGGAGAACTTCCCGACCTTCGCCGCCGCCGGGGAGGCCAAGTTCCCCACCTACGCGGCGCACATCATGGCGCTCTACGAGCGGCGCTTCGAAACCATCGGCAAGGCCGTCGATGCGGGCGTACCGGTCTATGCGGGCACCGACGCCGGGGGAGTTCACGGCCACGGGCTGATCGCGTCCGAGATCGAGTTGCTGGCCCGCGTCGGCGGCAATGAGTTCGCGCTCGGTGCCGCATCGTGGAACGCGCGGAACTGGCTGGGGCACCCCGGCATCGAGGACGGTGCGCCGGCCGACATCGTGGTGTTCGCCGCGGACCCCCGGGTGACCGTCTCGGTGGTGCGCGAACCGGTGCTGATCATTCTGAACGGACGGGTGCTGGGCGGGTCGGCTGCACGCTGACCATCCTGCGCACCAGACTCGGGGCATGGAACCGGTTCGGCTGACCAGGCGCGACGCTCGCCGGCTGGCCGTGCGCGCCCAACTGTTGACCGCCGATCGGCCGGCCCTGGTGGCCGAGGTGATCGACGAGCTGACCGTGCTCAACATCGACCCGACCAATGCCATCGCCCCGAGCGAGGACCACCTGCTCTGGTGCCGACTGGGCGTCGGCTACGAACCCGCGCAGCTGCAGCAGGCGGTCGAAGGTGACCGGGAGGCCTTCGAATACGACGGCATGTACCGCGCGATCGCCGACCTGCCGCTCTACCGGGCCTACATGCGGCAGCCGCTGCGCTACCAGCAGACCAGGGACTGGCTGGCCGCAAACGCCGCCTTCCGGGCCGATGTGGTCGCCCGGGTCACCGCTGACGGGCCGTTGCGCACCGGCGAGATTCCCGATACGGCGGCAGCGTCCTGGGGCAGCACGGGCTGGACCAACAATCGCAACGTCACCCAGATGCTCGAACTGCTGGTGCGCCTGGGCGAGGTGGCCGTCTCCGGTCGAACCGGACGCGAGCGCTGGTGGAACCTGGCCGACCGGGTCTATCCGGAGACGCCCGAGGTCGGCTTCGACGAGGCCCAGAGCCAGCGTGACCTACGCCGGCTGCAGTCGCTGGGCATCGCCCGGGCCAGGCAGACCGAGACTCCCCTGGAACGGATGGACGTCGGCGACACCGGCGTTCCGGCCACCGTGGAGGGCGTGGCCGGACGCTGGCAGGTCGACCCGGTCGGCCTGGCCGAGCTCGGCAGCGCGTTCCACGGTCGTACCGCGCTGCTGTCCCCCTTCGACCGGCTGGTCTTCGATCGGGCCCGGGCCGAGGAGCTGTTCGGCTTCGAGTACGTGTTGGAGATGTACAAGCCGGCAGCCAAGCGCCGCTGGGGCTACTTCGCGCTACCGATCCTGCACGGCGACGAACTGGTCGGAAAGCTGGACGCCAAGGCGGACCGCAAGGCCGGCCTGCTGCGGGTGTTCGCCGTGCATGCCGACCACGCGTGGTCGGACCAGGTGACCGCGGACGTCCGCGCCGAGATCGCCGCACTGGCGGAGTGGTTGGGCCTGGAGATCGAGCACGCTGAGTGAGCTGGTCGAAATCACGATCTCGACCAGCTCCACCCACCGGTGTGTGCCGGTCAGCGGCAGGTCAGGTCGGCCGGGGTCGGGCCGCCGATCAGCGCCTGCCAGTCGTCCACACTCAGGTTGCCGCCCGACGTACGACACGCCAGCGCGACCAGGGCCTCGGGTGCCAACTGGGTGGTCACGGCGAGGCCGGAGCTGCCATCCGCTGGCTCGAACACGGTGACCAGCGCGGAGCCGTCGGGCGCGAAACCGGTGCCACGGCGCTGGTTCTGCCAGCGAGCGGGAAGCGGCACCGGCCCCAGCATCGCGTCTGCCGTCGCGTCGTAGAGCACCAGTCCCAAATCGGTGGGAATGCCGACCAGCCCACCGGCGGCGATCATCGCGCCCTCGCCGCTGGACCGTCCCGGCAGTCGCTTGACCAGGGAGCCGGTCGCCGGATCCCGGCGCTCGACCAGTCCCGACAGGTAGCGCACCCAGAGTGAACCGTCGGCGAAGAGCACCCGGCTCGCGGACTCGCTCGTCTGGTCGATCCGATACAGCTGGTCGCCGGTGGTCGGGTGCCGAACAGTGACGCCGCGATCCTGGCTTTCGAAGCCGACGGTCGCGACCCGTTCGCCGGTCGGGTCGACGGATGCGTCGAAGAGGCCGTCGGATGGCGTCATGGTGGTGGTTTGGCTGACCAGAGCGCCGGTCCGGGCCTGGTAGGTGGCGATCCGGCCGTCGTTGCTCACCACGGTCGCTGTGCTGCCATCGGCAGCCGGCTGCACGGTCAGGATCCGGGCGTTGGGGCGCCCGATTGCCCACCCGATCACCCCGGACGGCAAGCCTGGCAGGGCGCCCTCGAGCGTTCCTCCATCGGCACCCTGCGCCAGCTGAAGCACGGTGACCCCGTCCAGCCAGGCCGGCGCCGCCAGCTCGCCCGCGTCGAGGTCAGCATCCACCACCAGCGCGTTCAGGGTGCCGGTGCGGCCGGGGACGCTGCGAACGTCCAGCGCGGATCGCCAGCCGTCCCGGATAGCCATCGAGCCGCCGTCAGGTGACAGCACCACGGTCGGCGACCCGCAGGCGGTACAGGACTGGGTGAGCGGCACTGTCGCGGTCGTTGCCGATCGGCCCGCCGAATCTGGGTCCCACAGGCTCAGCTCCGCACCCGCGGCGGCGACGAATCTGGACGACGTGCCAAGGAACACCAACCCGTCGAGGTTCACCTCCGGAATGCCGACCAAGGTGACGGGGGCTTCCGCCGAGTTGCCGAACCCCGCCGGGGCCGTGGTTGAAAGCACATCGGCGATGTGCAGTCCGGTGGCGTCGGCGACCACGAGTTTGGTTGCATCGTGGTTGAGGGCGACCGCGTTGGGGTCCGTCATCGGGGTGTAGGCGTAGCGGGGAGGCTTGTCCTGGTCACCGTCGACCGGCCAGACCGGAACCTCGGGGTTTCCATTGACGGCGGTGGTGTAGCGGCCATCGCTCGACATCCGCCCGACGAGTTGGCGCGCGCCGTAGCTGAACTCGCCCCGGTTGACCCTGACAAAATCCGGGTAGGTCCGGGTCTCGATGATGTTGCCGCCCACCACCAGGCGATCCTCCCCGACGAACAGCAGCGAGTACGCGCCGTAGTTGTAGTCCTCTGAGGTCAGCGGGTCGATGACACTGCGCTGCGTCCGGGCGGCCAGGTCAGCGAACGTGAGGTGTGACACGTCGTTGCCCTGGGAGCCGATCACCACCGCGACTCCGGACGGGCTCACCGCCACAGCCTGCGGCCGCTCCCCCTCGGGCACCACCAGGCTGCCGACATCGGTGCCGGTGGCGACGTACGTCGAACTGCCGTCCACGGCGGCCAGCACCCGTCCGTCGCTGCTGATCGCCAGGTCGCGAACCCGGTTGGACAACCTGAGCCGCGCGACGGGAGTGGCGCCGGCGACGTCCCAGCTGTAGGCCTCTCCGTTGTCGAGGCCGACAGCAACGAAGCGTCCATCGCTCGAAGCTGACACTGCGCTGATCTCGGCGCTGAAGACCACGAACCGGCGCAACGCGGGGCTGGCCAGCGTTGCCCTCAGCAGCGCCGCTCGGGCATCGGCGTTGGGGTCGGTTCGGTAGGCCTGCACGGCGAGCAGTTGGGCGCGGCGCAGATCCCGCGGCAGCAACGAGTCGGCTGTCACCGCCAGCTGCCGGGCCAACAGGGTGTTCGCCTGGCGCTGCACCTCGTTGCGCTGAGCGATCGCGATGATGCTTGCCACAATGGAGGCGATCAGCAGCAGGCTGAGCAGTCCGATCGCGGCCCGGGCCAATCGCCAGCTGCGCTTGTGCTGTGCGACGTCCTCACCGAGCAGCTCGTCGCGGGCCAGCCCCCGGATGGTGGCGGCGAGATCGGCCACCTTCTCGTTGAACCGGGGATCGTGCGCGCCGGCCGACCCGGAGTCGTCGAACCAGCTCAGGTCCGTCCACCGCGGCTCCTCGCGAAAGGCGCCGCGCAGCGGGGCTGGCACACAGTCGGCGTCGGCGGAGAAGTCGTTGCGCTGGCGATCCCAGCTCAGGGTGCCGTCGTCGTGCACGAGCAGGATCGACGAGGAATCCTTGTGCTGCAGCCACCAACGGATCTCGGCGGCCACGTACTCTGACCGGGCCGCCGCCTGGCTGAGTAGCACCACCAGCCAACGGGCCTGCTGCAGGCCGAGCTCGATGGACGACCACAAGGCCGGGCTGGCCGACATCGACGAGTCGTCCCGAAAGATCCGAACCGCTCGCAAGCGGTACCACGGCTTGGCGAAGGTCTGGATCGCCGTCTGCAGCTTCTGCGCCTCCAGGGTCGAGGCCGAGCGGGCATAGGAGATGAAGGCGTCCCACTGCGCCATGGCCGGCCCCCCTCCACGATCGGGCACAACCTAGTCGAAGGGCAGCGGTTGGTCGAGCGGCCGCAGGTCCTCGGTACCCGCGCCATAGCGGCCCCGACCGAGCGTCGGTACGCCGACCCCGGTCGGGCTGCCATAGATTCAGCCCATGGGCCTTCGTAGCACCGTGGCAACCGTTCTCGACCGTGCCCTGGGCGCATCGACGATGCAGCGGCTCAAGCAGATCGATGCGGCCGGGCGCCGCCGGCTGATCGACCTTCTGGACGTTGAGGCCAGAGCAAAGCAGCGCTCGAAGGCGTCGAAGGCGGCGCAGCCGATACCGAACCCCGAGCAGCGCCGGGCCGCCCTGATCGAAGCCCTCGGCCGACGGTCGCTGGCCGACGCGGTCAACCAGGAGGGACTCGGCTGGGCCACCAACGACCCGTTCGTGCCGCACCCGGCGGAAACCCTGACCCGGCATCAGGTGCTGGAGGAATTGCATCGGTTGCTCGAGCCCCGCACCTACTTCGAGATCGGCGTGCGCTGGGGCGACAGTCTCACGCTGTCACGAACCAGGTCGATCGGCGTCGATCCAGCCTTCAAGATCAGAACCGAACTGAACTGCGACCTGCGCACGTTCGCCGAGACCAGCGACGACTTCTTCGCTCGCGCGGATGCTTTCGAGCACTTCGACGGCCATGCGATCGACCTGGCCTTCATCGACGGCATGCACCTGTCCGACTTCGCCCTGCGGGACTTCATCAACGTCGAGCGGCACTGCACCAACGGCAGCGTGGTGGTGTTCGACGACATGCTGCCGCGCAACCACCTCGAGGGTTACCGGATCCGGCGTACCAAGTCCTGGGCCGGCGACGTCTACAAGGTCTTCGACATCCTCCGCCGATTGCGGCCGGACCTCGTCCTGCTGCCGCTCAACACCAAACCGACCGGAACCCTGATCGTGACGAACCTCGACCCGCAGTCGACCGTGTTGCATGACGCGTGGCCGAACCTGGTGGACGCACTCAGGTCGGACGATCCGCAGTCGGTGCCCGAGGATGTGCTGAACCGTTCGGTTGCGGTTGACCCGGAGAAGTTGCTGGCCAGCGAGATGTGGACGAGGCTGGTCGGGCTCCGCAACAAGGGCGCCACCCCGTCCGAACTGGCCGCGGTCTGGGCGGAACTGGCCGCTCTACCGCGCCTGGGGTGAATCGGACCTGACGCTCCCGGACCGGACTGGAGGTGGCCGGTTCGCTGAACGCGGGTTCGATCTGGCAGAATATCTGCCGCGTCGTCCGCACTGGTGCCCTCTCACCGCCGGTCCGAACGATTCACCCGATTCGTGCGTCCATTCCCCACAGTGGAAGCCCGTCTCACCCGTCCAGCCTGGCAGTAGTTGTTCAGGCTTTCCCACAGGAGAAACCACACAAGTGGCAACCAAGATTCGTTTGAAGCGGCTCGGCAAGATCCGCTCCCCGCATTACCGCATCGTCGTCATGGACTCGCGCACCAAGCGCGACGGCCGGGCCATCGAAGAGATCGGCCTCTACCACCCGAAGAACGACCCGTCGGTGATCGAGGTCGACTCCGAGCGCGCCCAGTACTGGCTGGGCGTCGGCGCGCAGCCGACCGAGGCGGTCGTGACGCTGTTCAAGCGCAGCGGCGACTGGCAGAAGTTCACCGGCGAGAAGTCGGATTCCGGCATCGAGCCGCAGGCCGAGAAGGTCGACAAGGTGGCCCGATTCAACGCCGCGCTGGCCGAGGCCGACAGCGAGCCGTCCACGGCCGCGTTCGGCCGGGAGAAAAAGAAGGCTGACGCCGCGGTCGAGGCCGAGTCCACCGACGAGGCGTGATCGTGATCGGCGAGGCGCTTGAGCATCTGGTCCGCGGACTGGTCTCGAACCCTGACGAAGTCAGGGTCCGGGACTCCGACCGGCGCAGTCCGCGCACGCTCGAGGTGCGCGTTCATCCCGAGGACATCGGAAAGGTGATCGGACGGCAGGGCCGCACCGCGGGTGCGCTGCGCACCGTGGTGGCTGCACTCGCCGGCCGTGAAACGGTTCGGGTCGACTTCGTCGACGTGGACCGCCGCCCCCAGCGCCGTCGGCCCTGACCGACGCCTCGACCACTGACGCCCCTGAGGTACCTCGGGGGCGTTACGGCTTTCAGGAGGAGTTTTGGCGAATCTGGTCGACGTGATCGTCGGCACCGTCGGACGCGCGCACGGGCTGCGCGGCGAGGTGACCGTCCGGGTGCACAGTGACTACGCCGAGGAACGGTTCGCTCCCGGATCGGTTCTTGGCCGCGGCGCCTCGGGCGGTGCCGGTCTCGAGGTGATCAGCAGCCGGCGGCAGGGCGACGTCCTGATCGTGGCTTTTCAAGGGGTTGCCGACCGGTCGAGGGCCGAGACCCTCCGCGGCACCGAATTGTGGGCCAGCGTCGAGCCTGGTGAGACCGCGCAGGACGAGTTCCACGATGCCGCCCTGGTCGGCCTCGAGGTGCGGCGCGGGGGGTCGGCGATCGGGCGGATCGCGTCCGTCACCCACAATCCTGCTCAGGACCTATTGGTGATCGACACCCCCGACGGGATGCGGCTGGTGCCCTTCGTGACCGAACTGGTGCCGGTGGTCGACGTGCCGGGCGGGTTCGTTGAAGTCGTCGACCTACCAGGGCTGTTCGAGGAGATCTGATGCGGCTCGACGTAGTCACTATCTTTCCGGAGTACTTCGCGCCGCTGCAGCTCTCGCTGGTCGGCAAGGCGATCAATCGCGGACTGATCCAGGTCGGCGTGCACGACCTGCGCCGCTGGACCCACGACCGGCACCGCACCGTCGACGACACCCCCTACGGCGGTGGTGCCGGCATGGTGATGAAGCCAGAGCCGTGGGGTGAGGCGCTGGACGAGCTGCTGCTCGACCAGATTCCATCCGACGCGGAACCGATGCTGATCGTGCCGACCCCGTCCGGGGAGCGGTTCACCCAGGAGTACGCCCACGAATGGGCGGCCGAGAAGCGGCTGATCTTTGCCTGCGGACGGTACGAGGGCATCGACGCCCGGGTGGTCGAACACGCCGCCAGCCGGATGCGGGTGCGCGAGGTCAGCCTGGGCGACTACGTGCTGAACGGCGGCGAGGTGGCCGTGCTGGCTATGGTCGAGGCGATCGTCCGGCTGTTGCCGGGGGTGTTGGGCAACCCGGCATCCCTGGTGGAGGAGTCGCACGCGCCCGGCCACGACCACCTGCTGGAGTACCCGACCTACACCAAGCCCGAAGTGTGGCGCGGGCTGAGCGTGCCGGACGTGCTCCTGTCCGGTCATCACGCCGACGTGGCGAGTTGGCGGCGCGCGCAGGCGGAGGACCGCACTCGCGACCGGCGGCCGGATCTGCTCCCCCCGAACTGACCTTCGGCTGATTCAACCGCTGGAGAAATACCAAACGGCGTCCTCGATCAGCAGCTCAATCGATTGATCGCGCCCGGTCGGAAGATCCAGAGCGCCGATCGGTATTTCTCGATCCGATGAATGTCTCCCGTGGGCAGCGCTTCCCGGGAGCCCCGAGCCGGTCTAGTGTTCCCACCGTGAGCAGGCCCCGCCTCCGCGACACCGCCTTCCGGCGCTGGTTCCTCGACCGTGAACAGGCCGAGGAACCTGAGGGCTACTACGAGGACGAGAAGGAAGTCGCCGCGCACCACCACGTTCAGCCCTGGTGGAAGGTGATGTGCCTGACCGGTGTCGACTACTTCTCGACGCTCGGCTACCAGCCGGGCATCGCGGCGCTGGCGGCCGGAGCGCTCTCACCGATCGCCACCCTGGTGCTCGTGGCGGTCACCCTGATCGGCGCGCTGCCGATGTACCGCAGGGTCGCCGAGGAGAGCCCGCACGGCGACGGTTCGCTTTCGATGCTCGAGCGGCTCCTGAACTACTGGCCGAGCAAGCTGCTCGTGCTGTCCCTGCTCGGCTTCGTGGCCACCGGGTTCGTGATCACCATCACCCTGTCGGGTGCAGACGCCGCGGCCCACCTGGTCGAGAACCCGCTGCTGAGTTCGACCCTGCACGGCTACAACGTGGCGATCACCCTCGGGCTGGTCGCCCTCCTCGCCGTGGTCTTCCTGATCGGCTTCTCCGAGGCCATCGGTGTCGCGGTGGTGCTGGTGATCGCCTATCTCGCGCTGAGTGCGGTGGTGATCGGAGACGGCCTGACCGAGGTGGTCCGGCACGCAGATCGGCTCACCGGTTGGTGGACGGGGCTGCAGAACTCCTTCGGCTCGCCGGTGATCATGGTCGGGGCCGCGATGCTGGTCTTTCCGGCGCTGGCGCTCGGCCTGTCCGGGTTCGAGACCGGCGTGGTGGTGATGCCGCTGGTCAAGGGTGACCCGTCCGACACCCAACAGAACCCGACCGGACGGATCCGCAACGCCAAGAAGCTGCTCACCGGAGCCGCGGCGATCATGAGTGTGATGCTGATCGGCTCGGCCACCGTGACCACGCTGCTGATCCCGGCCGGGGAGTTCTGGCCGGCCACCACGATCACCCGCACCGTGAACAGCTCCGACCTGGATGCCGGCCTGGTCACCATGGACATGCCGATGGACGCTCAGGATCGCCCGCAGGTGGTCACCACCGTGCCGCTGCCGGGAGGCCGCTCCGGCACCTACACCGTGCGGGTCGAGGCGGGTGGCGAGCTGCTCACGATGAACGTCGAGGAGGTGGATCTCGGCAACGCCACCCTCGTCACCATGAACAAGCCGGCCGGCGGTGCCAACGGCCGGGCCCTGGCCTATCTGGCCCACCAACGCCTGGGCGAGGGGTTCGGCACCGTTTACGACGTCTCCACGATCCTGATTCTGTGGTTCGCGGGGGCGTCGGCGATGGCGGGACTGCTGAACATCGTTCCGCGCTATCTGCCGCGGTACGGCATGGCTCCGGAGTGGGCCCGATCGACCCGTCCGCTGGTGGTTCTGTTCGCCATCGTCGCGGCGCTGGTCACGGTGGTCTTCCAGGCCAGCGTCGACAAGCAGGCCGGCGCGTACGCCACCGGTGTGCTGGCCTTGATGACCTCGGCCGCGTTCGCGGTCTGCCTGGCCGAGCGGCGGCGCGGCCACCGGCTGGCCGCCATCGGGTTCGGCGTGGTCACCGCGATCTTCGTCTACACGACTGTGATCACCATCGCGCAACGACCAGAGGGTCTGCTGATCGCGGCCATCTTCATCGGCGTGATCCTGTTCCTGTCAGCGATGTCCCGAATCGTCCGATCGACCGAGTTGCGGGTCGGTCATGTGGTGCTGGAGCCGCAGGCCGAGGCGATCTTCGCCCGCTGGTCCGCTGCCCACCCGGGCCCGCTGCGATTCATCTCGAACAAGCTGGACGCCGGCGATCGGGCCGAGTACGACGCCAAGGAACTGGACGTCCGCGCCGCCACCCATCTCGGTCCGCAGACTCCGGCGATCTTCCTCGAGGTCGAGGTGGTGGACGCCAGCGAGTTCTCCGCTGATGTGATGGTCGGTGGTGAGCTGGTCGGCCGGCATGCCGTGCTGCGGGCCAGGGGAGTGGCGGTGCCGAACACCCTGGCGGCGATCATGTTGCACATCGCGGAGCACACCGCCGAGCCGCCGCACATCTATTTCGCCTGGTCCGAGCGTGGTCCGGCCGAGAATGTGCTGCTGTTTCTGATGGGCGGCGGCGGCGACATCGCCCCGCTCACCCACGAGATCCTGCGGGTCGCGGAACCGGACGCGGCCAGGCGTCCGCACGTCCATGTCGGCGGCTAGCGCCATAGCAGGTCCGCGACACGCCCGCGCGGGATTGGCGATCGTCGCCCCACCGGGTTCACTTGACCGGTGATGCCCCTTCCCCCTCGCGTTCTCGGGCTGGTCGCCTGCCTGTCCGCGCTGGCGCTGGTCGGCTGTGGCCAGCAGTCGCCGGCAAGGTCCACGGCGCCTTCGCCAGGTCCTGCCGCCACATCCAGACCGGCTTCCAGCGCCACGGCCGACCCGTCCGGCAGCCCGGGTCCCGGCGCCAGCCCGTCCGAGCGGCCAGTGGACTGCACCAAGGTCAAGTGCGTGGCGTTGACCTTTGACGACGGGCCCGGCCCGCAGACCGGCACGCTGCTCGACACCCTGGTCAAGGACAAGGTTCCGGCCACCTTCTTTCTGGTCGGCAACATGGTCAACGTCGAGAAGGCGATGGCCAGGCGAATTGCCGGCACCCCGGGCATGACGGTCGCCAACCACACCATGAGTCACCCGAATCTGCGGCTCATCACCATCGCCCGGGCGACCCGCGAGATGACCGAGGACAGCAGGCTGATCGAGCGGGTCACCGGTGTGAAACCGCGCTACTTCCGGCCGCCCTACGGATCGCACAACAGCGCAACGGACGCCGTCGCTAAGCGGCTCGGCCAGGCAGTGGTGAACTGGAGCGCGGGCGCCCTGGACTGGCAGTACAACACCCCGGCCAAGATCATCGAGGTGACAATGCCGCAGATCGCGCCCGGAGTGATCGTCCTTGCCCACGACGTCCATCCCTGGACGATCAAGGCCGTGCCGACCCTGATCAAGAAGCTGCGGGCGAAGGGCTACACCCTGGTCAGCCTGGACGACATCCTGGGCAAGGTGGTTCCGGGCAGGACCTACGTGCGCGGAAAGCACTGATCCAGGACACGCAGTTGCCGGGTACCGGATTGGGCGGCAACCTGCGGCCGGGCGTGCGCTGCGTCGGCTGGACTGCCGACGGCCAGGGACAAGCCCTATCGCTCGACAAGGGGGCAGTGGTCCAAGCCGACACCCTGGTCATTGCCAATGGTGCCTCGTCCCGCTTGGCCGAACGGTGGCGGGCCGGTCCACCTCGCACCCCGCGGGCTCAGTGTGGCATTGCCGGTTGCACAGCCCGGCGACCCTGATTGCTCGGCGCTCGTCCGGTCCGCTATCTGTCGACGGTTCGACCGAAGATCATGGTGAGACCGGTCGTCTCAACGGACACGACTTCTCGATTTCTAGCAACGGCCGCCTGACAACCGGATTAGTGTGGTCTCCGTGGCGACGACAACACTTTCCCCGCACGCCAGAGCCGCCCGGTCATCCGTGATCGTCAAGGTTCTGATGGCGGTAACGGGCCTGATCATGGTCGGGTTCCTGCTGGTGCACATGTACGGCAACCTCAAGGTCTTCCTCGGTGAAGAGGCTTTCGACCACTACGCCCATTGGCTCAAGGGCGACATCCTCTATCCGCTGATTCCCTCCGGGTGGTTCATCTGGGTCTTCCGGTTCGTGATGCTGGCCGCCATCGTTGCGCACGCAGCCTCGGCCTGGCACCTGGCCCGAAAGGCTCGGCTGGCCCGGGGTTCCAGCTACGTGAACAACAAGCGGATCCAGGAGACCTACGCGGCGCGCACCATGCGATGGGGCGGCGTGATCCTGGGCACGTTCCTGGTGTTCCACCTGCTGCAGTTCACCGCTCAGGTGATCAAGACCGGTTGGAACAGCGGCGCCGGCCCCTACGACATGTTCGTGGTGACCTTCCAGCAATGGTGGCTGGTGCTGGCCTACGCGCTGTGGATGGTTGCCGTGTGCATGCACGTGCGGCACGGATTCTGGAGCGCGGCGGCCACGCTGGGCGCCAACACCTCGGCCAGAACCCGGGTGGTCTGGAACGGCCTCGCCTACGCGATCGCGGTGCTGTTGTACGTCGGATTCATGATCGCCCCGGTGGCCGTTCTGGTCGGATTGGTCAAGTGATGGCAACGCAGACGATCGAAGAACAACAAGAGACCTACGTCGGCGGGTCCGGCCAGCCCTGGGTGGAAGGTTCTGAACTGCGCGACACCAAGGCGCCGGGCGGACCGATCGAGGGCAAGTGGCGCAAGCGCCAGTTCGAGGCCAAGCTGGTCAACCCGGCCAACCGTCGCAAGCTGACGGTGATCATCGTCGGCACCGGCCTGGCCGGCGGCGCCGCGGCGGCGTCCCTGGGCGAGGCGGGGTACAACGTGCTCAACTTCTGCTACCAGGACAGTCCGCGGCGGGCGCACTCGATCGCTGCGCAGGGCGGTATCAACGCGGCGAAGAACTACCGCAACGACAACGACTCGACCTTCCGGCTGTTCTACGACACGGTGAAGGGCGGTGACTACCGGGCCCGCGAGACCAACGTCTACCGGCTGGCCGAGGTCAGCGCCAGCATCATCGACCAGTGCGTCGCGCAGGGTGTCCCGTTCGCCCGCGACTACGGCGGCCTGCTCGACAACCGGTCGTTCGGCGGCGTGCAGGTGCAACGCACCTTCTACGCCCGCGGCCAGACCGGGCAGCAGTTGCTGATCGGCGCCTACCAGGCGCTGGAGCGCCAGGTGGCGGCCGGCTCGGTCACCATGTACGCCCGGCACGAGATGCTCGAGTTGGTGATCGTGGACGGTCGCGCCCGCGGCATCATCGCCCGCGACATGGTCACCGGTGAGATCGAAACACACCTGGGCGACGCCGTCGTGCTCGCCACGGGTGGCTACGGCAATGTGTTCTTCCTGTCCACCAACGCGATGGGCTGCAACGTGACCGCCGGCTGGCGCGCGCACCGCAAGGGCGCCTACTTCGGAAATCCGTGCTACACCCAGATCCACCCGACCTGCATTCCGGTGCACGGCGACACCCAGTCCAAGTTGACCCTGATGTCGGAGTCGCTGCGCAACGACGGCCGGATCTGGGTGCCGAAGCGGGCCGAGGACTGCGACAAGGACCCGCGGCAGATCCCCGAGCAGGATCGCGACTATTACCTGGAGCGGATCTACCCGGCCTTCGGCAACCTGGTGCCCCGCGACATCGCGTCCCGGCAGGCCAAGAACATGTGCGACGAGGGCCGCGGCGTCGGTCCTGCGGTCGCCGAGAAACATCCGGACGGGTCGGAGCACAACATCCGGCGCGGCGTGTACCTCGACTTCGCCGACGTGATCAAGCGGATCGGCAAGGACGGGGTGGCGGCCAAGTACGGCAACCTGTTCGACATGTACGCGCAGATCACGGCAGAGGATCCGTACGCGACCCCGATGCGGATCTACCCGGCCGTGCACTACACGATGGGTGGGGTGTGGGTCGACTACGACCTGATGACCACCATCACCGGCCTGTACGCGACCGGCGAGTGCAACTTCTCCGACCACGGGGCCAACCGGCTCGGCGCCTCGGCCCTGATGCAGGGCCTGGCCGACGGCTACTTCGTGCTGCCGAACACGATCAACGACTACCTGTCGGCGGCACCGTTTCCCAAGGTGGCGCTGGACGACCCGGCCGTGGTCGAGGCAGTGACCAGCGTCAAGAACCGGATCAGCACACTGCTGTCGATCAACGGCACCCGCACGGTGGACTCGTTCCACAAGGAACTCGGCCACATCATGTGGGAGTACTGCGGCATGGAGCGCAGCGAGCAGGGCCTGACCAAGGCGATCGGGCTGATCCGCGCGCTCAAGGACCAGTTCTGGTCCGACGTGAAGGTCACAGGTGAGAACGAGTCGTTCAACCAGACCCTCGAGCGCGCCGGCCGGGTGGCCGATCTCATCGAACTGGGCGAACTGATGTGCATCGACGCGTTGCATCGCCGCGAATCCTGCGGCGGGCACTTCCGGGCCGAATCGCAGACCCCGGACGGTGAGGCACTGCGCAACGACGACGAATACCTCTACGTCGCCGCCTGGGAGTACACCGGTGATTCGCCGGTGCTGCACAAGGAACCGCTGGATTACGAGTTCATCGAGTTGAAGCAACGGAGTTACAAGTGAACATCACTTTGCGCGTCTGGCGTCAGGCCGACGCCGGGGCCAAGGGCGGCATGCAGACCTACCAGCTGCAGGATGTCAGCCCCGACATGTCCTTCCTGGAGATGCTCGACCTGCTCAACGAGAAACTCACCGTCGAAGGTGGCGAACCGGTCGCCTTCGACCACGACTGCCGCGAGGGCATCTGCGGCATGTGTGGCGTGGTGATCAACGGCTCGGCACACGGACGGGCCGCGTCTCCCGTGCCCACCACCACCTGCCAGCTGCACATGCGCTCGTTCGCCGACGGCGCCACCATCGACGTTGAGCCATGGCGCGCCGGCGGCTTCCCGGTGATCAAGGACCTGGTCGTCGACCGCACCGCCTTCGACCGGATCATCCAGGCCGGTGGCTTCATCTCCACCAACACCGGCTCGGCCCCGGACGCCAACGCGGCCCCGGTACCGAAGGTGAATGCCGATCGTGCGTTCGACGCCGCCACCTGCATCGGGTGCGGCGCCTGTGTGGCGGCCTGCCCGAACGGATCGGCAATGCTGTTCACCTCGGCGAAGATCACCCACCTGGCGATGCTGCCCCAGGGCCAGCCGGAACGCTGGTCCCGGGTCAAGGGCATGGTGGCGCAGCACGATATCGAGGGGTTCGGAAACTGCACCAACATCGGCGAATGCGCTGCGGTCTGCCCCAAGGAGATCCCGCTGGACACGATCAGCCAGCTCAACCGCGACCTGATGCAGTCGCTGTTCAAGAAAGAGGGCCGGTAGCAGTCAGCTGCGTCCTCCCGACCCGGCCGTCATCCCGGCGAGCGCCGGCTTCTCCGTCCGGTAGGCGCGGGTAGACCGCCAGTCCGGCCGGTACGTGCCGGTAGACCGCCCGTCCGGCAGTTGGCCCGCACGACAGGGCACCGGCCGTGGCGATTTCGGCCCTGACGAGCGCATGTGGCAGACTTGATCCTTGGTGCCGGTCGCCCCTGCCACAGGGGGAAGGCGGCGCGCATCACTCACAGACGAAAACCACGAGGTGTCCTGTGGCACCGGCGAGGAAACACACATGAACAAGCTCGTTGCCGAGGTTGCTGCGGCCTCCCTGCGCTCCGACATTCCCGAGTTCCGTCCTGGCGACTCCCTGCGTGTGCACGTGAAGGTCGTCGAGGGCACCCGCTCCCGCGTCCAGGTGTTTGCGGGCGTCGTGATTTCCCGCACCGGCAGCGGCATCGGCGAGGCCTTCACTGTTCGCAAGGTGAGCTTCGGCACCGGCGTCGAGCGGACCTTCCCGCTGCATTCCCCGATCATCGACAAGATCGAGGTCGAGCGCCACGGAGACGTCCGCCGGGCCAAGCTGTACTACCTGCGTGGGTTGCGCGGTAAGGCCGCCAAGATCAAGGAAAAGCGAGACCGCTGACCTTCCACCCGCCGGTACTGCAGGCAGGAGATCCGCGGTGAGCGAGTCACCCAGCACCACCGGCAAGCCTTCGGCAGGCCGGGTGGCCGGAATGTGGGCCAAAGAGATCGCCATCGTGGTGGTCGGCGCCCTGATCGCGTCCACCCTGCTGCGGCTGTTCGTGGCGCAGATGTTCGTGATCCCGTCCGGGTCGATGGAGAACACCCTGTTGATTCGTGACCGGGTGATGGTGCAGAAGGTGGCCGGCTGGTCACGCGGCGACATCGTGGTGTTCCGTGACACCCAGGGTTGGCTGGCCGACCCGGCCGAAGAGACCGATCCCGTCCGCAAGACCCTGATCTTCATCGGCCTGGCTCCGGACGAGAGCTCGAACCACCTGATCAAGCGGGTGATCGGCCTGCCCGGAGATCACGTGCAGTGCTGCGACGCGCAGGGCCGAATCACCGTCAACGGCCAACCATTGGACGAAGGCAGTTACCTGTATGCCTCGGGCGGCCAGACCGTCGCCCCGTCTACGTTTCCGTTCGACGTCGTGGTGCCCAAGGACCGGATCTGGGTGATGGGCGACCATCGAGACAACTCGCAGGATTCGCGTTGTCACCTCACCGAAGGCACCAACGGCATGTCCGCGTTCGTGCCAAGCGCGAACGTGGTCGGCTCGGCCGTGGCCATCGTCTATCCGTTCGACCGCTGGCGGGGACTGTCCCGACCCGACACCTTCGCCAACGTGCCCGCGCCGAGCGGAGTCCCACCCGACACGCCGGTGATCACCGGCGAGATTCCAACCTGCTGACACCGCGATGGCCTACCTCCTTCGTCGTGACGCCGGCCTGTACGGCTACGAGCGGGCCCTGCGTAGGGCCGGGTTCGGCCTGATCGCCGGCGCGGACGAAGCCGGTCGTGGCGCGTGCGCCGGACCCCTCGTGGCCGCCGCGGTGATTCTGGGCAGCACGCCCGGCTCCCAGGTGCCCGGGCTGAAGGACTCAAAACTGCTCACCCCGTTGCAGCGGGAGCGGTGCTACCACCAGATCCTGACCCGAGCCGTGGCCTGGTCGGTGGTGCTGATCGAGTCGACCGACTGCGACCGGCTCGGTATGCACGTGGCGAACATCCAGGCCCTGCGCCGTGCGGTCTGCCGGCTCGAGGTGCGTCCGGACTTCGTCCTGACCGACGGTTTCGGCGTTGACGGACTGGCGGCACCGTCCCTTGGGGTCTGGAAAGGCGACGCGGTGGCCGGGTGCGTGGCGGCGGCGTCCGTGATCGCGAAGGTGACCCGCGACCGGATCATGCTGCAGGCCCACGAGCGATGGCCGCAGTACCGGTTCGACATTCACAAGGGGTATTGCACGCCCCTGCACCAGGAGCACCTGGACGCCCACGGCCCGTGCGACATCCACCGTTGGCGCTTCGAGAACGTCCGCCGCACTGTCCGCGCCGCCGGTGGATCGAAGGCCGGCTAGGTCGCTGGGCGACCTCCGTATCTCGTCGCTCCGCTGCTCAACTCCGGTCGCTGGGCGACCTCCGTATATCGTCGCTCCGCTCCTCAACTCCGGTCGCTGGGCGACCTCCGTATAGAGTGGTGGGCGCTATGAGCGCCGAGGATCTAGAACAGTACGAGAGCGACCTGGAACTCCAGTTGTATCGGGAGTACAAGGACGTGGTGGGCATCTTCACCTATGCCGTGGAGACTGAGCGACGGTTCTACCTGTGCAACGCGGTTGACCTCAAGGTGCGCACCGAAGGCGGCGACGTCTACTACGAGGTGTCCATGGGTGATGCCTGGGTCTGGGACATGTACCGACCCGCCCGATTCGTGAAGTCGGCCAAGGTGCTGACCTTCCGTGACGTCTCCATCGAAGAGATCGCGCACAGCGAACTGAAGGTTCCCGAGAACCTCTGATCCCGGCTTCGCGGTCGGGTGTGCCTGGGTTCCGTGATCGGGCTGTCCACAGCTCCTCGGCTCACTCCCCAGCCGCTGCAATACCGAATGGTGACGTCGATCGCCACCGCGGGGGGATTGAATCGTTTGAACGTGTATCGAGGTCACCATTCGGTATTGCAGCGCCCGATGAAACACGCTGATTTCGTGTAAGCAGCCCCGGCTGAGCGGGTGACCCACGCTGGACCCTGCCCCGCTGACCGCAAGTCGTGCCGATCCAGCCCTATCGCGAGCCACGTTGGCGCCTGCCCCGCTGACCGGAAGCTTTGTGCCGATCTAGCGCTATCGCCGGATGGGGCCCGCCCTGGGTGTAGAGCCGGGACTGTTCGCGGAACCGGTCGTTGAGGCGGGCGGCCTATTCCAAGCCGGCGCGATCGGGCCACTCCATGGTGCTGGCGAACGTTTGCCGCGCCGAGGCCTGGAGTCGTTCGAGCAAGGCCCGGGTGGCCGGCACCTGGTCGGCGCCCGGACGGTACACCACGCCCACCGTTCGCCTGCCGAACATCGTCGACTCCTTGACCTCGACGTCCGGGTGGCCGTATGCGCGCAACGCCAGAGCGGGCAGGGCGGTGACGCCGAGGCCCCGTGCGACCAGGTTCTGCACCACCACGTAGTCGTCGCTCTCGAAGCTGATCCTCGGTTCGAACCCGGCCGCGTGACAGCTCTCCACCAGGTGCCCGCGGCAGCGCGGACAGCCCGCGATCCAGGTCTGCCCGGCCAACTCGACCGGATCCTGCGCGCCGCCGCGGGGGACCACCAACCGAACCGCCTCGTCGCCCAGCGGCACCCAGGCCAGGCCGTCGGCATCCGTTGGAGCGGCCGGAGCCGGTTGATCGGCGTAGCCGAATACCACCGCGACATCGGCATCGCCCTGACGCACGGCCGCGGCCGCTGCCGGCGGCTCGGCCTCTACCATCTCGACCGCGATCCCCGGGTGGTCGCGGGCCAGCGCGTACAGGGCGTCTGGAATCAGGGTGGCGGCAGCCGAAGGAAAGGCGACCAAGCGCACCCGTCCGGACCGTAGCTGGGTGAGTCCGGCCAACTCCTCGCCCGCCTGATGCAAGTGGGACGCCACCCCGTCGGCCTGCACCAACAGTCGCTGGCCGGCCTCGGTGAGAGTGATGCCGCGTGGCCCGCGCAGCACCAACGGAAGGCCTGCTTCACGCTCCAGCAGCCGCAGTTGCTGGCTGACCGCCGGCTGGGTCGTGGCCAGTTCGCGAGCAGCCGCGCTCAAGGAGCCCGATCGTGCGACGGCACGGAACAGCAGCAGGCGGCGGGGATCCACGCTCAAAGTATCGCTTATGGGTAGTGAAGCAAACAATGGTCTACCTAGGATCAAGCGTTCGCGGAACGATGTAGACATGAGAACGATTGGCCTGATCGGCGGCATGAGTTGGCACTCCACGATGACCTATTACCGACTGCTCAACGAGGCGGTCGCGCGTGACTGTGGTGGGCACAGTTCGGCGAAGATCGTGCTGCAGTCCCTCGACTTCGCCGAGGTGCGCGCGTGCCAGCTGGCCGGTGACTGGGATGGGGCCGCAGACCTGCTGTCCACCGCTGCGCAGCGCTGTCAGGACGGCGGCGCCGACGTGGTGGCGATCTGCACCAACCTGATGCACAAGGTCGCCCCGCAGGTCGAGGCCTCGCTGCGAGTGCCGCTGCTGCACATCGCGGACGCCGTCGCGGCCGAAGCGGATCGAAGCGGCTGGACCCGACTGGGCATCCTGGGCACCAAGTGGACCATGCAGGAGGACTTCTACGCCGATCGGCTGGCCAGGCACGGCAAGGTGGCCCTGATTCCCACCCATGGCGACTGCGAGCGGATCGACTCGATCATCTTCGACGAGCTGACCCAGGGCATCGTCCGTGAGCGGTCCCGGGCGGAGTACATCCGGGTGATCGAAGGATTGGCGGCCCAGGGCGCCGAGGCGGTGGTGCTGGCCTGCACCGAGATCGGCCTGCTCCTCGAGCCCGGCCAAAGCCCGCTGCCGGTGATCGACAGCGCCGAGGTACACGCGGCCGAACTGGCCCGGCTGGCGGTCGCCGTCGCGGCCTGACGACGTTCAGGACGAGTTTGAACACATCTGACGCGGCGGGCACAGGCTGATGGCGTGGAGCGAACAGCGGTCTGGCGGGCGGGCGAGGTGGTGGCCGTCCAGCACCTGGTGAAACAGGGCTGGAGCATCGTCGAGCGCAACTGGCGGTGCTCGCTTGGCGAGGTCGACATCATCGCCCACACCCCCGGGCCCGATCCGGTGCTGGTCTTCTGCGAGGTGAAGTGCCGCACCGGGTTGGGCTTCGGTGATCCGCTCGAGGCGATCACCTACGCCAAGCTGGCCAAACTGCGTCAGCTGGCCCTCACCTGGCTCGGGCAACAACCGGGCTGGGTGCCGAGGTATCGGCTCGACGCAATCGGGGTGCTGCTGCCGCGCAGCGGCCGTCCGAAGGTGAATCACGTCGAGGGGGTCGGCGGGTGAGCACGGCGCGTGCGTTTTCGGTGGCTCTGGTCGGGGTCGAGGGCGCCATCGTCGAGGTGGAGGCTGCCATCGGGGGCGGTTTGCCGCGCATGGTCATCGTCGGGCTGGCCGATGCGGCGTTGGGCGAGGCGCGGGAACGATGCCGGGCTGCCGTGCACTCCCAGGGCCTCGGTTGGCCGGCCCAGCTGGTCACGGTCAACCTGTCGCCGGCCACCCTGCCCAAGGCCGGCGCGCACTTCGACCTCGCCATCGTCGCGAGCGTCTGCGCCGCCGCTGAAAGATTCGATGCACAAATACTCGAACAGATCGTGCTGTTGGGCGAGCTGGGGCTCGACGGCCGGGTCCGACCCGTCCGAGGGTTGCTGCCGGCGCTGCTGGCGGCGAACGCAGCCGGCTTCAGCACGGCGGTGGTCCCGGCGGCGCAAGTCGGTGAGGCCCGCCTGGTCGAAGGGCTGACCGTGTGGGGCGTACGTGACCTGCTCGACCTGGTGGCCGTGCTGACCGGCCAGCCGCCGCAACAGGCCGATCCACCACCGCCACTGGCGACGGCCGAGCCCGCAGCCGTGACCAAAGACCTGATCGACGTCGTCGGCCAACTGGAGGCCAAGTGGGCGCTCGAGGTGGCTGCGGCCGGCCGCCACCACCTCTTCCTGCATGGCCCGCCCGGGGTCGGCAAGACATTGCTGGCCGAGCGGCTTCCGGGCATCCTGCCCGACCTCGACCAGTCCGAGTCCATGGAGGTGTCGGCGATCCATTCGCTGGCCGGGCTGTCGTTGAACGGCCTGGTCCGCCGTCCGCCGTATGCGGATCCGCACCACTCGGCCTCACTGGCCAGCATCGTCGGCGGGGGAGCGCGGATGGCGTTACCCGGCAGCATCAGCCGTGCCCATCGAGGGGTGCTCTTCCTCGACGAGGCCCCCGAGTTCTCACCCCGGGTTCTGGAAGCGCTCCGGGTACCGCTGGAATCCGGCCGGGTGGTGTTGGGCCGGGCCATGGTGCACGCCATCTATCCGGCCAGCTTTCAGCTGGTGCTTGCCGCCAACCCCTGCCCGTGCGGCAATGCCGGCACTCGTGGCGCCGATTGCAGGTGCGCGCCGATGGCGGTGCGGCGTTACACCGAACGCATCTCCGGGCCGATCCTCGATCGGGTCGACATCCACCATCACCTCACCCCGATGAGCCGCACCTACCTGAAGGCGGCCAAGACCGGCGGAGAGCGGTCGGCGCAGGTCGCCGAGCGGGTCGCCGAGGCCAGAGGGCGCCAGTTGCGCCGGCTGGCCCCGCACGGTTGGCGCACCAACGGTGAGGTACCCGGTCCAGCGCTTCGCCGGCTCCTACCGCTGCCGCGCGGGGTAGAGCTGCTCGACGAGGCGGTCAGCCGCGGACGGCTGTCGGCACGTGGCGTCGACAAGGTGATCAGGCTGGCCTGGACCGTCGCCGACCTGTCCGGCGTCGATCGTCCGAGCCGCGACCAACTGCACACCGCGTTGGCGATGCGTAGCGGCGACCAACTGGGCGAGGTGGTCGGCCGTGCTCGAGCGTGACGCGCGAATGGCGCTGTGCTGCGTGGTCGAACCCGGCAGTCGCGAAGAGTCGGCACTGGTCGACGAGCACGGCGCCGAGGCGGTTTGGAACTCCCTGCTGAAGTCCACAGCCGGTTCCCGGTGGGCGGGGCGTGCCCAAGCCCTCGACCTGGCGCAGGTGCAGGCCGCCACGGCTCGGCTCCGGTTGCGGTTCGTGGTTCCTGGCGACGACGACTGGCCGGCCGGGCTGCGTGACTTGGCGGACGGCGAGCCGGTGCAGGGCATGGGTGGAGCTCCGTTCGGACTCTGGGTGAAAGGCGACATCGGTTTGGCCGCAGCGGTCGAGCGGTCGGTGGCGATCGTGGGTTCGCGAGCCTGCACCGCCTACGGGCAATCCGTGGCCTCCGACCTAGCGGCGGGGCTCGGTTCCCATGGCGTCACCACGGTCAGCGGCGGCGCCTACGGCATCGATGCGGCGGCTCATTCCGGTGCCCTGGCGGCCGATGCGACCACCGTCGCCGTCATGGCCGGTGGTTTGGACAAGCCGTACCCCACCGGAAACACGGCCTTGCTGCATCGAGTCAGCCAGAACGGCCTGCTGGTCAGTGAGCTGCCGCCGGGCGAGCATCCGACCCGGGTACGGTTCCTGTCGAGAAACCGGCTGATCGCGGCCCTCGCCCCCGCGACCGTGTTGGTCGAAGCGGCGCTGCGCAGCGGTGCGCGCAACACCGTCTCGTGGGCGAACGCCTGCCAGCGGCTGGTGTTGGCTGTGCCGGGCCCGGTGTTCAGCGCCACCTCGGCAACGCCGCACCGGCTGATCCGCGACGCCGAGGCCGTGCTGTGCAGCGGGGTGGAGGACGTTCTCGAACTGATCGGGCCGCTCGGCGTCCGTGCGCCACCCCACCGGCCCAGCCAGCACCGCGCCCTGGACGAGTTGAACAACGACGAGCTGGCCGTCTTCGAGGCGCTGCCGGCGCGGGGCCTGATTTCGGCCGGAGAGGTATCACTGCGCGCCGGCCTGACTCTGGGTAAGTGTCTGGGGCTGCTCGACCGACTGGCCGAACAGGGCTATATCGCCCAGGCACGCAACGGTTGGAGATTGATAACTTCGCAAGTCACTCGCGTGGGTGACTGACGTGACACCAATCGCCGTCTACAGTTGTCATTGTCGGGGGGACACAAGAGGCGCTGCTGACCGGATCGTTCCAAAACCGGGGGGATTTGGACGGTCCGGCCACAGCGCTCACTCAGCCACTCGTCGTCGACAGACGATGAGCGCGCTCGTGGACGGCAACGTTCGCGAGGGTGGTTCGGTTCGCGTGGTGTGACTCACCGGTAGCGGATCTGGAAGCCTCCCAGCGCGAAAGGATTGAGTCCCATGCTGGAGTATCGCCGCAACTGTGAGCGTTGCGGCCGCGAGCTTGCCATCGATGACCATCAGGTCTACATCTGCTCTTTCGAATGCACCTGGTGCGCAGACTGCGCGGCAACGTTTCCGCGGTGCACCTGCCCGAACTGCGGGGGCAACCTGGCCCTGCGTCCGATCCGGCCGCGGCACCTGCGGCACAGTTCCACAGCATCCGATCAACCGCACTCGGACGGCCGGTCGCTGCTGGCCAGGATCGCCTGACCCACGCTGCGGCAGGCCCTTCGAGCGCACGGTTGGGCATGATCCGACACGGTGCGGGCGGCCAGTAGGCTGCTCACCGTGCTTATCATCGGCCTCATTCTTTTCGGCATGATCGTCGGCGCCGCTGCCCAACTGATACTCGGCAAGCGGCCGATCAACTGGCCGGTCGCGTTCGCCACTGGCCTGGCCGGCTCCTTCGTCGGCGGCCTCCTGGCCAGCCTGCTTTCCGGAGACGGCTTGGAGTTGCGTCCCTCGGGCCTGATCGGGTCCCTTGTCGGCGCCGTGATCGTCACGGCAGGCTGGCAGTGGTGGAAATCACGGTCAGCCAGCTAGGACCTGCCAGCCATGGCTCGCGGGCCGATGAACCGGGCACTGACCGGATTCACCTCCACCATCTTCGCTGAGATGTCGGCCCTCGCGGTCGCCACCGGATCGGTCAACCTCGGCCAGGGTTTCCCCGACTACGACGGACCGGCCACCATGCTCGAGCGGGCCCGCCAAGCGATCGCCGACGGGGTCAATCAGTATCCGCCCGGCCCGGGGATCCCGGCGCTGCGCGCCGCCATTGCGGCGCACCAAGCGCGCTTCTATGGCATCGAACTCGACCCGGACAGCGACGTGCTGGTCACGGCCGGCGCAACCGAGGGCATCGCGGCCGCCATGCTCGGGCTGCTCGAGCCAGGCGACGAGGTGGTGATGCTCGAGCCCTACTACGACTCGTACGCGGCCACCGTCGCGCTGGCCGGGGGAGTCCGGCGTCCGGTGCGGCTCGAACCCCCCGGCTTTGCACTGCCCAGGGATGCCTTCGCCGCCGCGGTCGGGCCTCGCACCCGGATGATTCTGCTCAACTCGCCGCACAACCCGACCGGCATGGTGCTCGACGGGGACGATCTCGCCTTCGTGGCGTCGATCGCCGTACGCCATGACCTGATCGTGGTCACCGACGAGGTGTACGAGCACCTCACCTTCGACGCCGTGCCGCACATTCCGCTGTGCACCCTGCCCGGAATGGCCGAACGCACCCTGACCATCTCGTCGGCCGGCAAGACCTTTTCCGCCACCGGTTGGAAGATCGGCTGGGTGAGTGGCCCCGCTGAACTGGTGGCTGCCGTCCGCGCCGCCAAGCAGTTTCTGACCTACGTCAACGGCGCCCCGTTCCAGCCCGCGGTGGCCGAGGCCCTTGACCTGCCCGACAGCTATTACGACGACTTCCGGACCTCACTGCAGGGCAAGCGGGACCGCTTGATCGACGGCCTGGTCGCGGCCGGATTCTCGGTCTACCGTCCCTGCGGCACCTACTTCGTGGTCGCGGACGCGCGCAGCATCGGTTTCGACGACGGCTACCGACTCTGTCGTGAACTCCCGGCGATGTGCGGCGTGGTGGCGGTGCCGATGTCGGTGTTCTACGACGATCCCGTCGGTGCGGCTCACCTGGTCAGGTTCGCGTTCTGCAAGCGTGACGACGTGCTGGACGAGGCCATCGCCCGGCTGGGGCGACTGCGGGAGTGAACGCCCGTCCGCTCAGTCGATCGTGGCCCGCGATGGCGCCGGCGCGGGCTCGGGCGCAGCGGCGTCGGCCACATCCGCCGGCTCGGGCAGTCCGCTCGTGAACAGCGATACCGCGCAGGCCACCAACACCACACCGGCGGCCACCATCAGCACCCGGTAGTCGATCACCAGGATCAGTGCGGCGCCGGTCCCGATGGACAGCAGTTGAGGCACAGTCATCGCAACATTCATCGCCGCGCCAACCCTTCCCTGCAAGCGCGGCGGGGTGCACCGCTGGCGGGTGGTGATCAGGGCCACCACCATCCAGGGAATGCCCACTCCGGCCACGAAACTGGCCACCAGGATGATGGGCAGCAGAGGCAGTCCGGAACCGGCCAAGGCCATCGAGCACCCAGCGATGCCGAGCAGCGCCAGTCCCCAGCCCTGCGTCCGGGCCGGTCCGAGCCGGCGCAGCACGACCGCGGCGGTCAGGCCGCCGACCACGCTGCCCGCACCCTGCAGGCTCATCAGCACACCGAAGAAGGCGGCGTCCATGCCAAGTCCCTTGTCCACCAGCTCGAACAGGGCGGTGTCGAAGAAGCCGACCACGCCGAAGGCGACGGAGCAGGTGATCACCATCCGGACCAGCAGCGGCACGCCGCGCAAGTGGCGCAGTCCGGCGGTGATCTGCGCCCAGCCGCTCTCGCCCCGCAAGGCCTCGGCGACAGGAGACTCGGCCACCCGAACCAGGGCCAGCAGTGCCGCGGCGACCAACAGCATGCCGCTGACCGACAGGGCCAGCGCGTGCCCGCCCCAGACCACGTAGAGGGCAGCGCCGACCGCCGGGGTGAGAATGCGGAAGCCCTGGTCGATGGTCACCAGCAGTGAGTTGGCGGATCCGAGTTGGTCGGACGGCAGCAGGTCGCGAACCAGTCCGCCCTGCGCCGAACCGTTCAGGTAGCCCAGCGTGCCGTAGGCGAAGGTGACGACGTATAGCAGCCAGACGTCGCCGGGCTGCCGCACCAGCACCAAGGTGGCGGTCACCGCCGCGGCGATCAGGTTGCCCAGCACCAGTAGTCGTTTGCGGCTGGTCCGGTCGGCGATCAGTCCGATCACCGGAGCCAACAGCACCGGTGCGGCCAAGGTCAGGAAGATCAGCCCCGCCGCACTGGACGAACCGGTCAGGTCTTTGACCCAGATGGCCAGGGTGAGAAACAACACGCTGTCGGCGAAGTTGCCTACGCTCCACCCGGCCAGCAGGCGGCGGAAGGACGAGTTGCGCAGGGCGGCCCTCATCGCTGGTCCTCGGCATCGATGCCGGCCGCCAGGTCCATCCCTGGGTCAGGCACCAGAAAGGTCTCGGCCAGCAACCGCACGGGCGCGCCACCCTCGGGTCGTTTTCCGGTTTCCCAGCGGTCCAGGTACGGCGCCATCAGCTCCACCACGCCGTCGCCGATCCGGCGGGCTTCTTCGGGGGTCAGCCACAGCGTCGAGCTGACGCTGAACAGCTTTCCCTTCCAGGCTGCCGGACGGGGTGTGCGCCGGGCCTGCCGCCGGCGTGCGGTGTCCCACTCCAGCAGGGCGTCCTCGAGGGCATCCCGGGCAGCCGCCGTCTTGGCCGGCTGGTCGGGCTCCCAACTCTGGGTGACGTCGATCACCCGCCAGGGCCGCTCGCGAGCGTCATCGGACTCGACCCGTTCGATGTAGCCGTGCTTGGCCAGCACCCGCAGGTGGAAGGAGCAGTTGGCGGGGCTTTCGTCGACGTGATCAGCCAGCTGGGACGCCGTGGCCGTGCCCAGGATCGCCAATCGCTCGAACAGCGTCAGGCGTAACGGGTGAGCAAGTGCGCGGAAGGCACCGGGGTCCTTGAGGTCCATGTCCGAAAGAGTACTTTCGAAAGAGTCATTGCGCAATGACTCTTTCGGATGCGTGTGGGGACGTGGCTGAGCCGACCCGTGATCGGGCCGAACCCTCGAGTGTGCTGAGTCCGAAGCGAGTGCCTGGCCGACGTCACGCGGCCTGGGCTGCGCCGATCAACCCGAGTCGCTGAAAGGCGACCACGAGGCCCTCGTCCTCGGGCTTGGGAACGACGAAGTCGGCGAGCGCCAGCAGTTCAGGGGCAGACCCCTCGATGGCGATCCCGATGCCGGCGTAGGCGAGCATCTCGAGGTCGTTGTGGCCGTCACCGATGGCCACGATGTCTTCGCGGTTGAGACGGTAACGCCGGGCCACCACCTGAATGCCCACGGACTTGTCCACACCGGTCAGAAAGAACTCGCCGGCGGTCTCGCCCAGCGAACCGATGGAGCTGGGTACCACCGACACGTCAGGAGCAAGCTCGGCGGCGATCCAGTTGGTCGGAATCGCGGAATCGAAACAGGTGATCTTGGAGAACGATTCCTTGCCCGGCTGATAGGACGTCTGCAGCGGGCCCAGGATGTCCTCAGCCGCCTTGCCAAGGCTGGGGGAGCGACCCCCTCCGGTGAGCAGCATGTGCAGCCGCTCGTACACACCCGGCGGCACGTGCACGGCGTCCGGCGCCTCCATGATGTAGGCGGCGCCGTTCGCGTCGAGCAACTGCACCAGACGGTTGGCCAGCCCGGCCGGGAACCTGCGGTCGGCCAGCACCTCACCGTCGAGTTCGACGTAGCCGCCGGCGGCCGCGACCAGGCCGTCGAAGACGGCGAGTTCATCGGGCGCTACCAGCGCCTTCGGGCGTCCGGTGCACAACAGCACGCGGTGGCCGTTGCGCTGGGCCTCGCGCACGGCCCGGACATGTCCGGAGGGAATCACCCCGTTGGCAGCGTAGGTTCCGTCGAAATCGATGAACACGGTTTTGCCCACTGGTGGAAGCACTCCTGACACGGGTCGGCTGAACAGTCGTTTGAAACTTGTACGACCCACTCTAGACGATTTCTAGCCCAGATGACAAAAAAGCGCTGGAGCGCCCCGACTCGCGCCGGATGGGCGGCTCAGGCCGAGTAGTCGGCCGCCATCCTGGCTAGCAGCCGGGCGCCGAAGCCCGTGGCCCCGGCGGAGCGCCAGGAGTCGTCGGCGTCGGTCGACATGGTGCCCGCGATGTCGATGTGAGCCCATGGCTTGCCGCCGACGAACTCGTTCAGGAACAGCGCTGCCGTGGTGCACCCGGCGAACGCACCGCCCAAGTTCGAGATGTCGGCGATGTCGGAGTCCAACTGCTTGCGATAGCTGCGCTCCAGCGGCAGTTGCCAGACCGGTTCGTCGGTTTGCTCGGCGGCCGCTCGAACCCGGTCGACCATGGCCTGTTCGTTGCCGAGGATCGCCGCACGGGACTTGCCCAGCGCCATCAGGGCTGCCCCGGTCAGGGTGGCGATGTCGACGATCGCGTCCACGTCGGCCTCGACGGCCAGCGCGAGTCCGTCCATCATCACCAGCCGGCCCTCGGCGTCGGTGTTCTTCACCTCGACGGTCATGCCGTTTCGGCAGGTGAGCACATCGCCCAGTTTGTACGCCGAACCGGAGGGCATGTTGTCGGTGCAGCACAACCAGCCCGTCACGGCAGCGGTGGCGCCGAGATCGCGCAGGGCAGTGAATGCGCCGAGCACCGCTGCGGCTCCGCCCATGTCGATCTTCATCAGCAGGTGCATCGGATCGGACGGCTTCAGGCTGATGCCGCCCGAGTCGTACATGATGCCCTTGCCGATGATGCCCAGGTGCCCGGTTGGCTCGCCGCCGGGCACGTAGCGCAGGACGATCAACCTGGGCTCCTCGGTGCTCCCGGAGTTGACTCCCAGAATGCCGCCGCAGCCCATGTCGATCAGGTGGGCCTTGTCGAAGGACTCGACCGCGAAGCCGAAGTTCTCGCCCAGCTCGGCGGCGACGTCCGCAAGGTTCGTGGCGGTCAGGTGGCCGGCCGGGCTGTTGGCCAGGTCGCGGGCCACCGTGGCGGCTCGGACCGTGACTGCGGCGGCTGCGATGCCTTCGTCGAGTTCGGCCGGGTCAGCATCGGTGACGCTGAGTTCGAGGGCGGTCAGCGGCACCTCCTTCGGCGAGGTCTGCAGCACGCTGTAGCGATAGCGGGCCAGCTGGGCTCCCTCGGCAAGGGCCTGGCCGGTGGCGCGAGTGTCCAGTCCGGTGGCCGGAGCCTGAATGCCGATCCGGCCGCCCTTCTTGGCGGTCGCTCGCGCGGCCGCCGCGGCGGCATCGCGCAGCTTGTCTACGTCCAGCGGCTCGGAGCCGAGCCCGACCAGGACCAGCGGATGTCCCTCCTGCGCGACCACCAGGCTGCTGCCGGGCTCGGCGTCGAAGCCCGCGGCGGCCAATGCCTCCGCGCCGAGGCCGACCAGCGCCACCGTGTCCGCTCCGGCCGGAATCAGCACGGCGACCGCGTCCAGGTCGCTGGAAAAGTCAGCTCCCGCGCGTGCGTCGCAGGAATTCTTCAGGGAGGGCACCCGCACAAAATCGGACGGAATCAGCTTGTTGGCGCTGCGGGACATGGCGGGCTCCTGTTGTGTGCATGGACGCTTCTGAACATAGACCTGATCAGACTCGTCCAAGCGACCGCCCGGCGAATATTCAGGCGGATAGAGTCCCCACGTGAGCCCTGTGGCCATCGTGCTGCTGATCCTCGTTCTCGCCGTCGTCGCGTTCATGTCGAACAAGGTGCCGATGGAACTCGTCGCGCTCGGGGTAACCCTCTCGCTGTGGGCGACCGGCATTCTCAACATCGGCCAGGCCTTCGCCGGGTTCGGCGATCCCACGGTGATCTTCATCGCCGCATTGTTCGTCGTCTCGGACGCGCTCGACTCCACCGGCGTCACCGCCTGGGCCGGACAACAGGTGATCAGTCGTGGGGGCGAGAAGCGCCCCAAGCTGCTGGTGATGATCTGCCTGATGGTGGCGCTACTGACCGCCCTGATCAGCGTCAACGGAGCCGTCGCTGCGCTCATTCCGGTGGTCGTCGTGGTGGCCATTCGGGTGCGGATCCCACCGAGCCAGATGCTGATGCCTCTGGCCTTCTCGGCGCACGCCGGATCAATGCTGGCGTTGACCGGCACCCCGGTCAACATCATCGTCAGCGAGGCGGCGGCCGACGCGGGAGCTCGTCCGTTCACCTTCTTCGAGTTCGGACTGGCCGGACTACCGCTGCTGCTGGGCACCGTCGCGATCATCGTGCTGTTCGGGAACAAGCTGCTGCCCAACCGGACGCCGAGCGTGATCCCGGCCGACGTCGGTAACCACGTCAAAGCGCTGCGCGCTCAGTACGACCTGCCGGAGACGACCCAGTTGGTGGATGCTCGCAAGGGGTTCACCGAGGTGGTCATTCCGCCCCGCTCCGAGCTGATCGGCGCCCACGTGTTTCCGGGCATGACCACTCCGTCCGGCGACCTGGTGGTGCTTGGCCTGCAACGCGGGGGCGCGGACCTGATCGGCGAGGAGGTCAGGTTGCGAGCCGGCGACACCCTGCTGCTGCGTGGCACCTGGGCGCACCTCGAGCAGCACACCGCCGGCCCCGAGGTGCTGGTGGTCGACGATCCGGCAACCATGCGGCGGGCAGTCCCGCTTGGCCGGGGCGCCAAGCGGGCGATCTGTGTGCTCGCCGCGATGGTGATTCTGTTGGCCACCGGCGCGGTGCCACCGGCGATCGCCGGAACGCTGGCGGCGAGCGCGATCGTGTTGCTGAGGGTGATGAAGCCCGCTCAGGCCTACCGGGCGATCTCGTGGACGACCGTGGTGTTGGTGGCCGGAATGATTCCGCTGTCGACCGCGTTCATCACCACCGGTGCCGCCGATCTGATCGCGGGCTGGCTGAAGACCCTGGTCGGCGGAACGTCGCCGCACCTGGCCCTGCTCGCCATCTGCGTGCTGACCGCCGTGTTGGGCCAGCTGATCTCCAACACCGCAACGGTGCTGATCGTGGTGCCGATCGCGACCGTGCTGGCGGGCGAACTGCACGTGTCGGTGCTGCCGTTCATGATGGCCCTGACCGTGGCCGGCGCCGCGTCGTTCATGACCCCGGTGGCTACCCCCGCGAACACCATCATCATGGAGCCGGGCGGGTACCGGTTCGGCGACTACTGGAAGCTCGGGCTGCCCCTGCTCGTGCTGTTCCTGGTCGTGGCGGTGCTGTGGGTTCCGGTGATCTGGCCGTTTTAGGATCGGCGATTCTCACCATCACGACCGCGGCAGGAGCACGATGAGACCAAACAACCCGAGAAATGGACTGCGATGAATCCCGTGGTGGCGTTTGTGGTGGTGATGGTCGTCTGGACCATCAGCGACTGGGTGGCCAAGAAGACCAAATCACTGCTGTCCAGCCTATTCGTGGCGTCGATCATCTTCCTGGTCGGCTTCATGACCGGCTTGTTTCCCGAGGACCTGCTGGCCAGCTCGTCGCTGCTTGGCCTGGCCGGTTCAGTGGTCGGCATGATCATCGTTCATCTGGGCACCATGATCAGCCTGGACGACTTCAAGAAGCAGTGGAAGACCCTGCTGATCGGCATCTCCACCGTGATCGGCATCGGCGTCCTGCTGGCGTTGGCCGCCCTGATCTTCGGCGGCAGCCGCCAGCCGTCCGACTACGCCGATCTGATCACGACGGGCGTTGCCACCGCCCGCGACTACGCGATCGCCGGTGTCGGCGCATTGTCCGGCGGCACCATCTCGGTGCTGATCGTGCAGGAGGCGGCGCTCGGCGTCGGCCTGACCACGGTGGCCGCCTTCCCGGTGCTGATCGCCGCGCTGCAGGGCCTGATCGGCTTTCCGCTGACCTCGATCATCCTGCGCCGCGAGGCCGAGCGGCTGAAGGGCGACTACCGAGCCGGACTGATTGAAGCCCCGGTGGTCGCTGAAGCGGGTCCGACCCTGACCGGTAGGCTGCCGGCCTTTCTCAGCACCACCCCCGGAACCCTGCTCTGCGTGGGGCTGGTGGTGCTGATCAGTCTCGGCATCAACAACCTGACCAACGGCATTCTGAACACCTTCGTGGTGGCGTTGATCCTGGGCATCGTGCTGCGCACCACCGGCATCTTCAAGCCGTCCGTGCTGTCGGGCATCGACGCGTTCGGGTTGATGATGCTGGCGATCATGATCATGGTCTTCGGCCCACTGGCGACGCTGGAGCCGTCCGACCTGGCCGCCCTGGCGCTGCCGTTGCTGATCGCCTTCGTCTTCGGGGTGATCGGCATCGCAGGGTTCTCCGCGGTGGTCGGCAAACTGCTCGGCTACAGCGTGCCGATGTCGATCGCGATCGGGCTGACCGCCTTGTACGGCTTCCCGGGCACGATGATCCTGTCGCAGGAGGCGGCCAAGGGTGCGGGGGAGACCCCCGAGGAGGTGGCCGCCATCGAGGGCGTGATCCTGCCCAAGATGATCGTGGCCGGCTTCTCGACGGTGACCATCACGTCGGTGATCGTGACCAGCATCATCGCAGCCGGCATCGGCCGCTAGTTGCCCGGGCAGCTGCGGTCCTCTCCGGGTATCGACCGGATACTCGTCCCGGGTGAGACCGCTCAGAAGTCCCAGTCGTCGTCCTCGGTGTTCACCGCCTTGCCCATCACATAGGACGACCCTGAGCCCGAGAAGAAGTCGTGGTTCTCGTCGGCATTCGGCGATAGCGCGGCGAGAATCGACGGCGACACCGCGGTGGCGGCCTTCGGGAAGAGCGCCTCGTAGCCCAGGTTCATCAGCGCCTTGTTGGCGTTGTAGCGCAGGAACATCTTGACGTCCTCGGTCTGCCCGAGCGGGTCGTAGAGGTCCTCGGTGTAGGACTCCTCGTTGTCGTACAGCTCGTACAGCAGGTCGAAGGTGTACTCCTTCAACTCGTCCCGGCGGGCTTGGTCGGCCATCTTCAGCGCCTGTTGAAACTTGTAGCCGATGTAGTAGCCGTGAACCGCCTCGTCGCGGATGATCAGCCGGACCAGGTCGGCGGTGTTGGTCAGCTTCGCGTGACTCGACCAGTACATCGGGGCGTAGAAGCCGGAGTAGAACAGGAACGACTCCAGCATGGTGGAGGCCACCTTGCGTTTCTCCGGGTCGTCGCCGTAGTAGAAGTCGAGCACGATCTGCGCCTTGCGTTGCAGGTTGTCATTCTCCTCGCTCCAGCGGAACGCGTCATCGATCTCGTCCGACGAGATCAGCGTCGAGAAGATGGACGAGTAGCTCTTGGCATGCACCGACTCCATGAACGCGATGTTGGTGTACACCGCCTCCTCGTGGGGGGTGATCGCGTCCGGAATCAGCGACACCGCGCCCACAGTGCCCTGAATGGTGTCGAGCATGGTCAGCCCGGCGAACACCCGGGTGGTCATCAGCTGCTCGTGCGGCTTCAGCGTCCGCCAGCTCGGAATGTCATTGCTCAGCGGCACCTTTTCGGGCAACCAGAAGTTGCCGGTCAGCCGGTCCCAGACCTCGAGGTCCTTGTCGTCCTCGATGCGGTTCCAGTTGATCGCCTGGACGCCGCGCAGGAGGGTCAGTTTCTGAGTCATCGGGACTTCCTTCGTTGATTGAGCTTGTCGAAACATTGGCTTGGTGAACGATCGGGGACGGTTCTTTTTCGTTCAGCGTGGTGGGCTTGGTGAACGATCGGGGACGGTTCTTTTTCGTTCAGCGTGGTGGGTTTGGTGAACGATCGGGGACGGTTCTTTTTCGTTCAGCGTGGTGGGTTCGTGGTGAACGGGAAAGAACCGTCCCCGATGGTTCAGGGTGAACGGGAAAGAACCGTCCCCGGTGGTTCAGGGTGAACGGGAAAGAACCGTCCCCGATGGTTCAGGGTGAACGGGAAAGAACCGTCCCCAATGGTTCAGGGTGAACGGGAAAGAACCGTCCCCGATCATTCAGAGCGCGCAGCTGACGCAGCCTTCGACCTCGGTGCCCTCCAGGGCCAACTGGCGGAGACGGATGTAGTACAGCGTCTTGATGCCCTTCTTCCACGCGTAGATCTGCGCCTTGTTGAGGTCTCGGGTGGTGACGTTGTCGGGAAAGAACAGGGTCAACGACAGGCCCTGGTCGACGTGCTTGGTCGCCTCGGCGTAGGTGTCGATGATCTTCTCGGGACCGATCTCGTAAGCATCGGTGTAGTACTCGATGTTGTCGTTGGTCAGATACGGCGCGGGGTAGTAGACCCGTCCGATCTTGCCCTCCTTGCGGATCTCCACCTTCGCCACGATCGGGTGGATCGAGCTGGTCGAGTGGTTGATGTAGCTGATCGAGCCGGTCGGCGGAATCGCCTGCAGGTTCTGGTTGTACATGCCGTACTCGGCCACCTCGGCGGCCAGCGCGCGCCAGTCCTCCTGGGTGGGCAGGTCGATCCCGGCCGCGGTGAACAGGCCGGCCACCTTCGCCGTACGCGGCGTCCAGTCACCGGTGAGGTACTTGCGGAAGTACTCGCCGCTGGCGTACTTCGACCGGTCAAACCCTTCGAAGGTCTCGCCACGCTCCCGGGCGATCCGGCAGGACGCCGCCACCGCGTGAAAGGTGACCGTGTAGAAGTACATGTTGGTGAAGTCGAGGCCCTCGTCCGAGCCGTAGTGGATCGATTCGCGGGCCAGGTACCCGTGCAGGTTCATCTGGCCGAGCCCGATCGCGTGGCTCATCGCGTTGCCCCGCTCGATGCTCGGCGCGCAGGCGATGTTCGACTGGTCGGAGACTGCGGTGAGCGCCCGGATCGCGGTCTCGATCGTGCGGCCGAAGTGCGGGGAGTCCATCGCCTTGGCGATGTTCAGCGAACCCAGGTTGCACGAGATGTCCTTGCCGACCTGATCGAACGACAGGTCCTCGTGGTAGCTGGACGGGGTGGAGACCTGCAGGATCTCGGAGCACAGGTTCGACATCGAGATCCGGCCGTCGATCGGGTTGGCCCGGTTCACCGTGTCCTCGAACACGATGTAGGGGTAGCCCGATTCGAACTGGATCTCGGCCAGGGTCTGGAAGAACTTGCGGGCGTTGATCTTCTTCTTGGTGATCCGCTTGTCGTCCACCAGTTCGCGATACTTCTCGGTGATCGACACGTCGGTGAACGGCACCCCGTAGACCCGCTCGATGTCGTAGGGACTGAACAGGTACATGTCTTCGTTGTCGCGGGCCAACTCGAAGGTGATGTCGGGAATCACCACACCCAGGGACAGCGTCTTGATCCGGATCTTCTCGTCCGCGTTCTCACGCTTGGTGTCCAGAAAGCTCAGGATGTCGGGGTGGTGGGCGTTGAGGTACACCGCACCGGCACCCTGCCGGGCACCCAGCTGGTTGGCATAACTGAACGAGTCCTCGAGCAGCTTCATCACCGGGATCACCCCGGACGACTGGTTCTGGATCTTCTTGATCGGCGCCCCCGCCTCACGGATGTTGGTCAGCGAGAGCGCCACGCCGCCACCACGCTTGGACAGCTGCAACGACGAGTTGATCGCCCGGGCGATGGACTCCATGTTGTCTTCGACCCGCAACAGGAAGCACGAGACCAGTTCGCCGCGGGAGGCCTTGCCGGCATTGAGGAAGGTCGGAGTGGCGGGCTGGAACCGTCCGGCCATGATCTCGTCCGTGACGTGCTCGGCCAGCGCCCGGTCGCCGTCGGCGAGGGTGAGGGCGACCATGCAGACCCGGTCCTCGAACCGCTCCAGGTAGCGTGACCCGTCGAACGTCTTGAGCGTGTACGACGTGTAGTACTTGAACGCCCCCATGAAGGTCGGGAACCGGAACTTCACCGCGTAGGCCCGCTTGAACAGCGCTTTCACGAAGTCGAATCCGTAGCGCTCGAGCACTTCGGACTCGTAGTAGCCCTGCTCGACCAGGTAGTCGAGCTTCTCCTTCAGCGAGTGGAAGAAGACCGTGTTCTGGTTGACGTGCTGCAGGAAGTACTGGTGCGCCGCCCGCCGGTCGGCCTCGAACTGGATCCGGCCGTCCGCGTCGTACAGGTTGAGCAGCGCGTTCAGTGCGTGATAGTCGACCTCGGCCGGAACGGCCTCTACGCCGGTGTCAGTGAGCAGAGTGGTAGCCATTGCGATGTGAGCCCTTCGCGGACCGCCTCGACGTCGTCGGGGGTGCCCATCAGTTCGAACTGGTAGAGGTGCCGAACGTGACACTTGCGAGCCACGATCGTGCCGGCGATGCAGTAGGCGGCGCCGAAGTTGGTATTGCCGGCGGAGATCACCCCGCGCAACAGACCCCGGTTCTCGGGATCGTTGAGAAATCTGATCACCTGCTTGGGCACCGCACCACCGGAGGTGCCACCGCCGTAGGTGGGCAGCAGCAGGATGAACGGTTCGGTGGCCCTCACGGCCGGCTGGGATGCCAGCAGCGGCAGGCGCTCGGCAGGTAGTCCGAGCTTGTCGACGAAGCGGTGGGTGTTCTCCGAGACGGACGAGAAATAGACCAGTTGAGCCATCGTCCGTCCTTTCTCAGTGGGTGGTCGAGCTGTGGAGACCAGGGTGTCGTCGGTGCTGGGTGTCGGTCGAGCTCGTCGAGACCTGGTTTCGACAAGCTCAACCAGCGGGGGTATCGACCAGCTCAACCAGCGATGGTTTCGACCCGCTCAACCAGCGGAGGTTTCGATGAGCTCAACCAGTGATGGTTTTGACAAACGCAACCAGTGAGGGTCAGGCGGCCTGGGCGCGTGCCGCGGTCGCCTTGATCTTGTCGGGACGGAAGCCGGCCCAATGCTCGTCGTCGGCGAACACCACCGGGGCCGACTGGTAGCCCAGTTCGAGCACCTGGTTCAGAGCCTGATCGTCCAGGGACAGGTCGACCACCGCGTACTCCAGGCCGGCGCGATCAAGGGCTCGGTAGGTAGCCGTGCACTGCACACACGAGGGCTTGCTGTAGACCGTGATCGTCATCGGGTCGGGTCCTTCCTGGAGGCTTCTTACATCGATGTAGTTTCACCGGTGTAACTGGTCTGGACCCTACACATGCGGCTTGGCGGGCGCAAGAGCCACTACATCTAGTGTTTCGCGTGCCGCCGACAAGTTTCGGTGTTGATCAACGACCTCCCCTTGCGACATATCGGGGCGTCGCCTCGCCGAGCCGGGTGGCACGGTGCAAGAGTGGTCGGCATGAGCGCTGAACCGATGCTGATTCTGGTGTCCGGGCCGTATCTGACCGGGACCGACGGCGACGCGGTAAAGATCCGCGGCAATCTCGCTCGAATGGAGGCGATGGCGCTGCCGCTGTTCGAGAAGGGTCATCTGGCCGCGGTCGGCGAATGGTTGTCGTGGCCGGTGATCGTCGCGGCCGGTGGCGACTCGCACCAGTCCGAACAGTTCGCCCAGTATCAATACCCGGTCGCCCACCGGTTGCTGGCCAAGTGCGACGCCGTGCTGCGGATCGCCGGCGAGTCGCGTGGGGCCGACCTGGAGTGCGACCTGGCCCGCAGTCTCGGCAAGCCGGTCTACACCGATCTCGCCGACGTTCCGGACGTCACCGCCGGCTAACCGCCCGACGGATCGAGGCGCACTCTCAGAACGCGTCCAGCTTGTCGTCCACCTCGGGGAACCGGGTCACGCTCGGCCGTTCGATCAGCGTGCCTCTGGCCATCACCAGAACCGGATCGACGAACGCCCGGAAGCCGTCCAGCGGATTGGCGGTCAGCACCACCAGGTCAGCGGCCTTGCCGGCTTCGATGGAGCCGGTCTCGTCGGCCAGATTGAGAATCCTGGCGTTCACCTGGGTGGCCGCGTTGAGCGCCTGCACCGAGGTGAGCCCGCCGTGCCTGGTCACATAGTCGAGTTCGCGCCAGGTGTTGTAGTGGGTGACGTAGGTGAGCGCGGAGTCGGTGCCCATACCGATGGTGATCCCGTTGGCGAGGGCGTCGGTGATGCCCTGCAGCATCCCGGCGACCACCATTTCGGCATTCGCGCGCACCACGTGGGTGATGCCGGTGATGCTGGGGTCGAGCTTGACCAACGGCAAGGCGGCGTTCATGGTCGGAATCAGCGCCGACCAGCCGCGCAGCGAGCGGGGATTGTGCTTGAAAAGCTCGACGATTTCGTCGGTCATACCGGCGCCATGCTCGATGGTGTCGACGCCGGCCTTCAAAGCACGGGTGATGCCTTCCGCGCTCTGCGCGTGTGCGGCGACCAGCACGCCGGCGTTGTGCGCTTCGTCGCAGATGGCGGTCATCTCCTCTTCCGTCATCTGAGGACGGCCCGCCTCGCCGATCGCTCGGGCATCGGTGACGCCACCGGTGGCGGAGATCTTGATCGCTTTGGCGCCGTGCCGCAGGTTGATTCGGACGTTGCGCCGCGCCGCCCAGGGCGAATCGCTGATCAGCGCGATCATCGGCGCTCCATGGCCGCCGCTGACCGCCAGCAGCGGGCCGGCCGGAAGGATCCGCGGGCCGACCATTGCGCCGCTTTCGATCTCGTGAGCGATGCTGACCACCTCGTAACGGACGTCGCCCAGGCTGCGGATGGTGGTGACGCCGGAGTGCAGCTGGGTGGTCACGTTGGTACGCGTCCGCCGGGTGGCGATCGCCCGGCCGATCGGCCCGTGCATCACCGCGGCCAGCACGCCCTCCAGCTTCTCGTCGGTGAAGAGCGACGACAGGGGCTTGCCGTCGGAGAACAGGTGCGCGTGGGCGTTGATCAGGCCGGGCACCAGAAATCGCCCGGTCAGGTCGATGCGCCGATAGCCGGACGGGATCGGTACCTCGTCGGTGTTTCCGACGGCGCCGATCCGGCCGTTCTCGCCGACCAGAACGGCCTGGTTCGGCAGCAGCGTGCCCGCCGCGTCGCCGGTGACGATGGTGGCGTGGGTGAAAGCGAGGGGGGTTGCCATCGGGGCGCCTCTTCCGGGTCTGGGAACCTGCTCACCCTAGTGCCGGAACCGTTGCCGGTGGCGGGTCAGCGGTGCAGGGTGGTCACGTCGAACCCGAGGGTGGCCGCGCGCAGTTCGAGTTCGGCGGTGATCAGGCCGCGGACCCTGGCGGTCTCCGACCGGTTCGGGCACCGGACTTCGATACCGCCGATCTGCAACTCGGGAGTGGCCACGATCTCCAGGTAGTCGCCGACCCGTTCGTGCCACCAGGCCTCGGCGAGCCCTTCGGGCGGTTCGTCGACGGCGACCAGCCGTCCCGCTGTTCCGGGGAGCACAGCGGCGACCTGTACCGTCCGGCCCAGCCCGAGCGCCAGCGGCAAAGAGCCGATCGACCGGGGCCGGCGACTGGTCAGGTGGAGAACCGCGAGCAGGTTGCGCCCCTCGCGGCCGGCCAGCGCCCACAACGGTAGGTACCGGACCCCGCGGGCCCGGTCCACTGCCCGAGCCTTGCGCCGGGTGGTGTACAGGCCGACGAGTCCGACCGTCCAGAAGAAGAACTGGGTGGCCATCGCCCAGCGGAACGCAGACATCGAGTAGCCGCCGCTGTGGTCGAGCACCAGCCCGATGGTCAGAATGCAGACCAGCCCAGCGAAGAAGCCGCCGACGATCACGAATCCGCTCGCGGTGCCGATCTGCCGCAGCGAGTTTGCCGAGCGCACCACGTCGAAGCTGATCGCCGCCCCAGGCCCCGAGGCCGCGATGCCGACCATCAACACCACCAGCAGCCATAGCGGCGGCTGAGCAGGCCACAAGAGCACCACCGCCCAGGGGACGGCGGCCAGCAACGTGACCAGCAGGGTGAGGTTGACCCGCTGTGCCGGTGCCCGCCGGCTGAGCATTCCGAACACAATGCCCAACGGTGCGGTGGCAAACACGAACACCGTCATCAGGGCCGAGGCGACGGCGGGGGAGTAGCCCATTCCGCCGATCAGAAACGGGTAGCCCCACATCAACGGAAAGACCAGGCCCCAGATGGAGGACGTCCAATGCACCCAGAAGCCGACCCAGGTGGCCGGCACCCGGAGGACGGACCGCACCTGCTCCCGGACGGGGCTCCTGCCGACGGTGTTCAGCGGCACCCCGGGCGGGTTGTTGCGCAGCAGCGTGCCGACCAGCACCGCAACGGCGGCCGAGAACAGGGCGGCGGCGGAGAACGCGGTCGTCCAACCCCACGTGTACAGCAGGGCCGCCAGGGGGATCGAACTGAGCAGCTGTCCGATCTGGCCAAGCAGCGAGGTCAACTGGTTGAGCACCGGCAGCCGACCCGGGCTGAACCACGCGGGCAGCAGCCGGAGCACCGCGATGAAGGTCAGCGCGTCGCCGGCGCCGACCAGCACCCGAGCCGCCACCGCGAACGGAAGCACGGTGCCGAAGGCCAGGGCGAACTGGCCGACACACATCAGGGCGGCGCCACAGGTCACCACCAGCCGGGTGCCGAATCGGTCAGCCAGCAGTCCGACCGGAACCTGCAGGGCCGCGTAGGTCAACAGCTGGACCACCACGAACAGACTGACCACGGAGGCGCCGACCTCGAACCGCTGCGCCGCTTGCACGCCGGCGATGCCGAAGCTCGTCCGGGTCAGGATCGCTGAGGCGTAGGCGAGCACGCCGAGGCCCCACATGACAAAGGCTCGGTGGGAGTCGAGCTGCCTACCGGCCGGACTCATCGCAGGGCCGGTGCAGCCGAAAGGGGGCTGGGGTGCCGAGTCGTCGGCCCTTCAGCGCGCATCGCTCACGGCTCCGAATGGGGATTTGTTGAACGGTCACGGTAGCGCCGCTGCCGTGGTCGGGTTGACCGGTCTCGGCTGCGGTGCTCGCGTATGGTCAGCCAACCTGTGCTCGCCGGACTCTCACCGACCCGAACTGGCTGGGTCGGGCCATTGTGGGTGGTCCAGGTGGCTCAGCTGTCGGCGGTTCGGCCGGCGAGCCTGAGCGCCCGGCGTTCCTCGGCCCTTGCCCAGCGTTGCTTCTGCAGGTCAGTCTCCGGGTCCAGCTGCGGTACCGGCATCGCCTTGCCGTTCGCGTCCAGTGCGACCATGGCGAAGTAGCAGCTGGTGGTGTGTCTGCGCACGCCGGTCAGAATGTCCTCGGCCTCCACCCGGATGCCGACCTCGAGCGACGACCGTCCGGTGTAGTTGACCGAGGCCAGAAAGGTGACCAGTTCACCGACGTGGACGGCCTGACGGAACCAGACCCGGTCAACCGACGCGGTCACGCAGTAGTGCCGGGCGAACCGGCTGGCGCACGAATAGGCGACCTGGTCGAGCACCTTGAGCAGGTGTCCGCCGTGCACGTTGCCGGCGAAGTTCGCCGTCTCGGGCGTCATCAGCACAGTCAGGGTCAAAGCATGAGGCGGCAGTTCGTCCGTCGGCACGGGCACAACTCTAGGGCCGGGCGAACCAGCCCGGCCAGGATGGGCAGCCACATTCACTGTTGTTCGGCGCGGTCAGCGGCCCGATCACGCCGGCGACTGGTCAGACTGTCTGGTGAGGCATCGCACGCACTTCTTGGAGGGGCCATGAACCATCCGAACCCGTCCGAACCGGATCGGGCCGCAGGCTCGATTCCCCAGCGAGCCGGCTCCACGGGGTCGCCCGCCTACCTGGCCGGTCTGCTGCTCCAGGGCCGCAAGGTGGTGGTGGTCGGGGGCGGGCGGGTCGCTCGGCGCCGGGTGCCCAAGTTGGTCGAGGGCGGCGCCCGGGTCGACCTGATCGCGCCAGACCTGCACCCGTCCCTGGCCGCGCTGGCCCAGACCGGGGAGATCACCTGGCACGAGCGCGAATACCTGCCGACCGACGTGGACGGAGCCTGGTACGTGCTGGCCCTGACCGACTCGGCCGAGACCAATGCCGCGGTGGTGCGGCACGCCGAGGCCCGGCACACCTTCTGCGTACGGGCCGACCGGGCGTCCGAAGGCTCGGCGTGGACGCCTGCCACCGGCGACATCGCGGGGGTCACCGTGGCCGCGATCGCCAACCACGATCCGCTCCGGTCGCGGCGGATTCGCGACCGTCTGGTCCAAGTCGTCGCGGACGAGTCACTCTGAATCGAGATCGTCTGAAATGTGCCGGCCAGTCGATGCGCACGCCGGGCGGAGGGCTTGGTCAGGATGACTGGTGCGCAGCTTTCAGAATCTCGCGCAGCACGGCCGCCACTGCGCGCTCCAGATTGACCGGCCCCTCGCGCAGGGCGGTGGCGAGATCGAACGGTTCGACGGTGATGGCGTGGATGCTGACGAAGCCCCGTCCGATCAGTTCCTCGGCGCCCTCGCCCAGCCGGCCGGCGAAGGCGATCACGGGCACGCCGTGCCGGGCCGCAACATCGGCCACGCCTGCGGGGGTCTTGCCGGCCAGAGTCTGCCGATCGAGTGAACCCTCGCCGGTGAGCACCAGGTCGGCACCCTGAACCGCCGCGTCCAGCCCAGCGGCTTCGGCGACCACCTTCACGCCTTCGCGCAGCGTTGCCCCGAGCGAGAGGAAGGCCGCACCCAAGCCGCCGGCGGCGCCCGCGCCCTGCCGTTCCCTCACCTCCGGCAGTCCCGCCGTGACCAGTGCGTCGGCGATCCGGGTCAGTACCGCGTCCAGAATCGGCACTTGCTCAGGGGTCGCCCCCTTCTGCGGACCGAACACCGCTGCCGCCCCGGTCGGCCCGACCAGCGGGTTGGTCACGTCGCAGGCCAGCTCGATCAGGACGCCGGCCAGCCGCGGGTCCAGACCGGTCAGGTCGACCCGATCGAGTCGGACCAACTCCTGCGGCCTGGGGGCGAGTTCGGCTCCCTCGGCATCCAGCCAGACGGCGCCAAGCCCCCGCAGCAGCCCGGCACCCCCATCGGAGGTGACGGTGCCGCCGAGGCCGACGATCAATCGGGTCGCGCCCTGATCAAGAGCGTCGCGAACCAGGTCGGCGAGGCCAAGCGAGGTGGCCTGCAGCAGGTTGCGCGCGGACGGCTCGATCAGTCCGATGCCCACCGCGGCCGCGACCTCGATCACGGCGAGACCGTCCGGGGTCAGGCCGTAGTGGGCCTCGATCGGACGACCGAGGGCATCGCTGGTGTTGACGGGCCGCCAGGATCCGTCCAGCGCCGCCATCAGCGCCTCGGCTGTGCCCTCCCCACCGTCGGCCATCGGCACCTCGATGCACTGCGCTTCAGGCAGCACGGCCCGCACGCCACGTGTCATCGCAGCGGCGGCCTCGGCTGCACTCATCGACTCCTTGAACGAGTCGGGAGCCAGCACGATCTTCATCGGTCAACCTCCATTCGGGGTTCTCGCATCATGTCGCGAACGCGCCGGGTACCGCTACGACACCCGGTGCGATTGACTCGCCCCATGCGACGCGTGCTGGTGTTGGGTGGAACGGCCTGGTTGGGACGGCAAATCGCCACGATCATGGTGGCGGCCGGCGATCAGGTGACCTGCCTGGCCAGGGGCCGTTCCGGCGCGGTGGCCGAGGGTGCGCGTTTCGTCGCCGCCGATCGCACCGCCCCGGGTGCCTACGATGCTGTCGAGGGTGACTGGGACGAGGTGGTCGAGCTCGCCTACGCCCCCGACGTCGTGGCCCCGGCGGTGGCCGCGCTGGCCGGGCGCGCTGGGCATTGGACCCTGATCTCGACGGTTTCGGTCTACGCCAGGGGTGACGAGCCTGGCGCCGACGAGTCCGCCGCGGTGGTCGAACCGGAGGACCTGACGAACTACGGCCAGGTCAAGGTGGCTGCCGAACGGACCACGGCGGCTGCGCTGGGTGAGCGGCTGATGATCGTCCGGCCCGGCCTGATCGCAGGGCCCGGCGATCCGAGTGACCGATTCGGCTACTGGCCGATGCGGCTCGCTCGCGGTGGCGACGTGCTCGCTCCGCTGACCGGCGATCGTCGCGTGCAAGTGATCGATGTGGCCGACGTGGCGGACTTCGCCGTGCTTGGTGGCCGCGAGCGGCTGTCCGGTGTGGTCAATGCGGTCGGCCACAGCGTACCGATGACGGACTTCCTGGCCGAGGCGAGTGCCCTGACCGGCTTCTCCGGACGTTTCGTCGAGGCCGAAGACGACTGGCTGCTGGCGAATGACGTCAACTACTGGATGGGGCCACGCTCGCTGCCGTTGTGGCTACCAGGCTCAGAGGTTGGTTTCGCCCGGCGCAACAATGCCGCGTACCTGGCTGCGGGCGGCACCGTCCGGCCCCTCACCGAGACGATCGGTCGGGTGCTGGCCTACGAACGCACCCTCGGATTGGATCGCGAGAGACGCTCCGGATTGAGCCGGCGCGACGAGGCCGAATTGCTCCGCAGGTTGACCGGCTGAGTGCGAATCGGCCCGACCAGGCGAACCGGGGCCCGAGGACGCCAGTGCGGATGCGCCGCGGTGCTGCCTGACGAGGGTTGGCTGCGGCATGATGAGCGTGTTCGAGCAGTGGCTTTGCCGGTGAATCCCGAGGGAGGCAGCGTCATGTCGCAGCATTCGTTGGCCACGACTGGATCGGTGGGCCGGCCATGATCCGGCTACTCATCCGCATCGCGATCAGCCTGGCCAGTGCCGCGGTGGGGTTGCTGCTGTGCGCGTTGCTGCTGCCCGAGTTCCACCTGCAGCCCGCCGGGTTCGTGATGGCCGTGGTTGTACTGGCTGGGGTTGAAGCCATTCTTTCGCCGCTGATCATTGGACTGACCCGGGCACATGCCGCCGCAATGATCGGTGGCGTGGGCATTCTGACCACCCTGATCGCGTTGTTGCTGGCGAACCTGGTGCCGGGCGGGATCACCGTGACCAGCGTCACGGCCTGGCTGTTGGCGGCGTTGATCGTCTGGGTGTGCATGGCCCTGGGCGCATGGATTCTGGTCGCGGCAATCCTGAAGCGTCGCGACCGACGCCGCACCTGATCAGCCGGACGAACGGGTCAGACTCGACGGGCCCGGAACAGCAGCAGACCGCCGACGATGGCAACCACGGGTCCCACGATCGCCCACAGCGTCACGCCTGACATGACGCTGCCGCCGAGCACGCCCACCCCCTGGAGGAACCAGATCACCCCCATGACCAGCAGCAGCACTCCGAGCACCAGCAGGACGACTCGTTGGGCTTTCACATCGTCACGATACTCAACCTTCCGCGGCGTACGGCGGTCGAGCTGGTCGAGTCCAGGTTTCGACACACTCAACCACCGGAGTTCGTCGGTCGATCATGTTCGAGACCATGGGTTTGCCAACGTCCAAGCTCTGTCCTAGGGAGAGACGGCGACCCGTTCGTCGATGGGCGAATCCGGGTCGAGAATCCAAAGCTGCTCGGCTCGGGCACGGTACAGCCGTAGCCGGGCCGCACCACTGACCCGCCCGGGGCCCCACGGACTCGTGGCGACACCCTCCCGCAGCGACCGCTCGGAGTAAACCCGCAGCCCGTGATCGATGTCCGCGGGGTCGTCAACCTGTGCCGCCAGGCCGGCGAGGTAAACCGCCTGGCCCTGAAGCGCCGGTGCCGATGAGTCGAACACGACCATGGCGACGCTGGCTCGCTGGGCCAGGTTGATTGAGTGTCGACTCTGCGGGGCCGACACCCAGTACAGGGTGCGGTAGTCGTCGTGCGCGAACCACACCGGCGATGCCCACGGAGTGCCGTCCGGATCAGCCGTGGACACCACGACATACGAAACAGAGTCGAGGATGGAGCGAGCTACGTCACGGTGATCCATGGCGGGAGCCTAGGCGCTGGCCGCTCCCGGCCGACCTTTCTGCCGGTCGATCACTGCCAGGCATGCTCGCTAGCGATCTTCCACCGTGAGCGTCCTGCGGTGGCTGCAGGCTGAGAGAGACTTCGGAGTGCCGCAGCCGACCTGGCCCGGATTGGTTGCACCGCGCCGATGGCCACAGCTCGGCGGCGGAAGGTAACTGGCTACGGCGTGATGAGTGGCTGCTCGGGGAAGAACGACGAGCAACTGGCGATGCCGTCGCGATAACCCTGGACGAAGGCCCGAGAGCGTTCGTCCAGGGTTCCGTGGTTCCGTGTCGGGCCTTCGGCGGAGGCGATTGCTGCAATGACCGCATCCGCGTCCTTCAGGTCGTCATCGTTGGCGACCCCTCGCTTCACCTCGTACCCGAACCACGCACCGGCGATGCAGTCGGCCTGATTCTCAGACCTGATGGTGTGCAGCCGCTTAACTTCGGCGCTGGCACCGGCGGGGCTCTTTACGCCCACGACCTGTTGAACGTGATGACCCCACTCGTGTGCGATCCCGATCGCTGCCCCGGCGTCGCCCTGGTCGCTGTAGAACTTCCACATCCGGACTTCCCCGATGTAGATGTTCTTATCCGTGGGGCAGTACTCGTAGGAGAGCTCGGAATACCGGGCCGTCACGCCGGGTCTCTCAATGCATTTCATCTCACCGGTGACTCCAATGGGTATGAAGTACCAGCCGGCCGGTCCGGGTAGGTCCTGGTAGGTCGCCTTGGAGTATCCGTCCATGAGGCCGATGATCTTGTCGAGGAAGAACCGCATGTCGGCCGAGCGTTTGAAGCAGCCCTCGTAGTCGGGGCAGGGAGCGCAGGACCCGTTCGGGTTGCGCGACTCGCCGACGGGACATTCCGTGGAACTTCCTTGTGGTGCGGGCGTCACCCGCACCGGAACGCCAGGCATGAGCGCGGTCGATCTCACCGCCGCAGGTCGGTTCTCGGTCTCGGCCGCACAGCCCGAAACCAACCCCATCAAAACAAGGACGAGCAGGATCGCTCGCGACACTTCTGCCATCGTTTACCCCCCGGTGGAGAGATCTTCCACCCGGAGTTGAGACGGCGCAAGGGGCTTGCTGTTGATGGACTCAACTGAGTGCCGGGCAATACTGTCCTGGCATGAAAGCGGTCCGGTGATGGATGTTGCGGCTTTGAACCAGCGGTTGTCGCAGGGGTGCCGGCGATTTGGGGTGCCGGGTGCCCAGGTGGGCTTGCTGCAGGGCGACCAAAGGATCCTGCTGTCGGCGGGACTTGAGCGTCTCGCTGGTGAGCCGGTGTCTGATCACACCCCGTTTCACGTCGGTTCTATCGCCAAAGCGCTGTGCGCGCTGATCGTGGTGGACGCCGCGGAGCGGGGCGAACTCGCGCTTGACGTTCCCTGCAATGAGCAGTCATCTGCGGACTGGTCGGATACGCCGCTGTCGATCATGGCCCAGACCACCGGACGGCCCAACGTTCTACCGGGACCAGACGAGGACCTCGCAGCGTTCGTGGCCCGGGTGGCGGCGATGGGGAAGGTTCACCAGCCCGGACGGTTCTCCTACTGCAACGCGGCCTGGTCGGTATTGGACCTCCTGCTCCGCGAACGCGTCGGCTCTGGTTTCGAACAGCTCGCCGCTGAACGGGTGCTCGATGGACGTACCTGGTTCGGGGAGCCGGACGGAGCCTCCACGGGCTACGCGCTACAACCCGGCCGAGAAGCTCAGCAGGTCCCGCCGGAGATGGCCCCCTCGGCGTCAGCCGCCGGCTCCAGGTGGTGGGCAACCGCGAGCGACCTGCTCGACTTCGCGGGCCTGCACCTGAATCGGGGAGGGGGTCGGTTCAGCCCTTGGGTGATCGATCGAATGCAGCAGTGGCAGGCAGCTGTGCCTGGCCACACGGTCGCCGACGGGTGGGGTTTGGGGTGGGCGCTGTGGCGGCGTCCCGCCCACACGGCTTTTGGCTGGGCGGGATTCACTTCCGGGCATCGCGGGTACCTTCGTTGCTTTCCGGAGCAGCAGGCTGCGCTGGTGGTGCTGGCGAACTCCGCCGGCCCGCTTTTCCAGCCTCTCGGCGGCAGTGCCCTGTTTGACGATCTGTTGCCCGAACTGCTGGACGCCCTTGACGTCCCGGCGTTGCCGAGCCCCGATTATGGAACGGCGACCAGCGAAACGACGGAACTCGACGGCGACTACGGACCGTTCGGGGTCCGATCCGACGGTGGCGACGCCCTGGTGTTGGACGCCGCCGCCTTCGGCGAGCCTGACCCGTTGCGGCTGCTGCGCTCGGGTGGGGACACGTTCGAAGTTGCGGGCCACCCTCCGGGCGCGATGCCCGTCGCCTTCGACGCCGGGCTGTTGTACCTGGGCCCGTTCGCCGTTCCGCGCAACCCGTAAATCGATCGCTCGCAGAACGGACCGCTGAATCCTCCGTCGAGCGGTCAGGAACCGTAACGATCGGTCAGGAAGTCGTTCGAGCGACCATCCGGGCGGCGGATTCGGGGCAGGATCGACGACGCGCTCGTGAATTCTGTTGCGGTCGTGATTGGCCGGTGTCTCCTCGCCTCATCTCGCCTTCTTGAGGTCTTCGGCGAGCATCACGAGGATGCCACTGGGGCCGCGTAGATAGGTCAGCTTGTAGATGTCTTCGTAGGTCGCCACGCCGCGGAGCGGGTAGCAGCCGTGCGCGGCGGCGATCTCGAGTGAAGCTTCGATGTCGTCCACCGAGAAGGCGACGCGGTGCATGCCGATCTCGTTCGGACGAGTGGGTGACGTCGGGATGGCGTCGGGGTGGATGTACTCGAAGAGCTCAAGGCGGCCGTTGCCGTCCGGTGTTTGGAGCATCGCGATGTGTGCATGGTTCCCGTCCAGGCCGACCGCGGTGTCGGCCCACTCTCCACTCACCGTGTCACGGCCGAGAAGGGTGAGCCCCAGGTCGGTGAAGAAGGCGATCGTCGCCTTCAGGTCACTGACGGCGATGCCGACGTTCTCCAGTTTGATAGCCATGTGCGGCACGCTACCGAGCCACGACAAAGGGCGGTGGGCGCCGGGCCTGGAGGGCGGTGAATCGATCCCGTTTGCCGTCCTCAGCGGCATCTCCTGCTCAGAAGCCCAGACCCCCAAAAGCGGGTTCCTCCTCGCAGCCGTCAGGCCGGTGGCGAGCCAGCTATCATCGCGGCGACTTGCGCCAGAGAAACAAGCCCACAGCCAGGCTGGTGACATCTATGCATATCCCGAGGCCGGGCTACAGGCCAGTGCTGGCAGAGCCGCTAGGAATCCCGGAGCAGTCATCCAGGGCACCAGGAGACCGGCCTCGCTGCAACTGTAGAGATCGCGCAGGCTCCGCTCGCTGCTACAGTCTGCAGGCGCTGCCGTCAGCCGCTGGAAGGTCCGGAAGTGCCGCAATCGGCTCGTACCCAGAAGCGTCCGGCCGCATGCCGGTGCGTGTATCCAGTACAACTCCGGAGAGTTGACAGCGTTGCCCCCGCCGTGAATCGCGGCGGGCGTGGACGATCACGTTCTTGCAGACAGCCGGATCAGTGCCGCGTTGTCGCCACGGGGGACGCCGATCAGTGGCGCAAACCGGCGTAGTGCCGGGCCAGCAGGTCCCCGCCGAAGTCTCGGCGCAGGTCTCGCCACACAGAGTGGATGTGATGGGCCTGATCCTGGGTGTTGTCGTATTCGATCAACAGAGTCGGACCGCTGAGCGCATAGTAGTGACCGCCGCGACGCTCGACCGGCCCGGCCCATCCGAAGCACACCTGCGCCAGTCCGGCGTCGGTGATGTCGGTCCAAGCCCTGTTGGCGACGGCCGGCGCTGCCCGATCGACGTACTGCCGCAGCAGGGACACAAACAACTCACGCTGCAACCGGTCCAGTCGTGCGTAGGGCACCCCGGGCGACTGCGTCGGCAACGCTGCCACCGGGTCCCACCGGGAGGCGATATCGGTGGGCGCCTCGACTGCGATGCGAGCCATCCGTTGCTGGTCGTCCTGCAACGCGAGCATCAACTCCCGGCCCAGGTCCTCCTCCCGCGGGAGAGCCCGCAGGCCTAGTGGGGACCCTCCAACACCGTCGCAGGCTCGGCGCCGAAAAACTGCGGCACGCCACTGACCTGGTTCCGCACGACCGTGGCCTGTGCCAGCAGGTGATGGCCGTTGATCCGCCAGGCCCATGGATCGGTATTCGTCGGATCTCCCAGCACCACCAGCCAGTACGGCAGGTCTCGGTACGGGTTGACGCGATCCGGGCCGGCGTGTCGGAGGGACAGCTCTCGCCGGACTGCTTCAGTCCGAATCACCAGTTGCGCGTCGGCCCACCCGCGCGTGCTGTGGAGCAGGTGCAGCAGGTGCAGCGCCGGCTGCAACGGTGCCTCGCCAAGGTCGCCCAGTCGGAGTCCGGCACGTTCACCCGGAAGGTAGGTCCAGTGCCGATGCAGATCGCGGTCGAACGGGAACATCACCCGACGGCGTTCGTTGGTATCCAGGCGATCGATCAGATCGACAACCGCCCCCCGCATAGCCGCCGCGAGATCCGGCATGGTGAACTCTGCCACTCCGCAAACCTACTGGCGCCACTGCGGCCGTCGCGAGAGCCCGGCCGAGGGTGGGCTGGACGGTCTGATGTGAGGGCACGGCTCTGTGGTTGGCTACGGGGCAATGCAGGGCGGGCAACCTTCTTGAGGAGCGGCGCAACCCCTCCCGCCACCAGCAAGGGCACTACCGTGTAGAGCCTCCCGGCAGTACTCCACACCGGCCCAGTCGCACACCGTCGAGCCTATGCGAAGGCCATGAAGGACGCCGTCCTGAAGGACTTCGATGCCTGGAACCAGGGCTACGCGGCTGGGCGAAACGGGCCTCTGGCTTCTATGCATCCGGCGCGGGAACTGACCGCGTCCGATGGCAGCAAGGCAATCCTCGACCAAGTACAAAAGCATCGGTGAAGACAGCCGACCAGACCGCCAAGGTCCGGAAGCTCTACTTCGACCGCATGCAGGTCACCGGCAACGCCGCAGTTCTGTACGTCCAACCCAACGGCACCCCGAAGTTCGTCGAGTCGAAGGACTGGGGCGCTGGCCGTGGCGCTCGTCGGTGGCCTGGTCGGCATCATCGGTGGTCCGCTGGGGATGCTTGCCGGCAGCGGTATCGGCGCCATCGCAGCCAAGCTGCGCGACACCGGTTTCAACGACCACCAGCTCAGCCGGCTCAGCAACACGCTCGGGCTGAACAGCTCCGCCGTGGTCATCGAACTCGCCACCGACGCTGTCCCCGATGCGCAACGGCTGCTGGCCGCACTCGGTGCGACCCAGGTCGTCGTGGAGCCCATCGATCAGGACGTGTCGGCCCTGTTCGCGAGCACCCGGCACCCCAGGCCGAGCCGGACCCCGCAGCCAACGACCGCTGAATCACTGGCTACCGGGTGCGGTCGTCGGCCGCGCCCGTCAGCTGACTGAGCGTTGCAGCAGGGCACCGACCTGGTCCCGAATGTCGTCCAGGATGGCGTCGGTGTCGGCGGCGAGGTTGGCACTCGCGGCCATGGCGAGAAACATGACCGCGCTGACGATGTGTGCCAGTGTCGCCGCCTCGCCCTTTGTGGCGAGTCCGTCACGTCGGAGCAGGGCTGCGATCTCGTCCTCAGTCTGCGCAACGATGATGAGGGCGGCCCGGCGCTGGGGTTCTTCGGCGTCGCCGAAGACCACCTCGCGAAGATAGGTGCGTCCGTTGTCGACCTGGGTGCGGTTGCACTCAACGATCGGACGGACGATGGCCATCACGGCGGCGAGGATGTCGGCGGTGTGTTCGGCGTCGAGCCGCCCGCGTTCGAGCGCAGCGGCGTAGGCGGCGTTCTGCACGAGCAGGAGGAGTTCGCCCTTGGTTCTGGCGTAGAGAAAGAGGGTGCCGGTTCCGATGTCGGCGAGCTCGGCGATCTGCTGGGTGGTGACATCGTCCACGCCGTGTGCAGCGAAGAGTTTCGCGGCTGCGGCGGTGATCCGGTCGAGCTTGGCCTGCTTGTTCCGCTCACGTCGTCCGAGTCGCTGGCCGGCGTCTGGCATGGTGTGGATCCCTCCCGCAAGAGGTTGATGAGCATACTCAGTCATGACTGAGAGAGCGCGCCGCGTCAGCGGCCGAGGAACTCGCACAGCGGCGGCAGCGAACTTCTCGTGATGCTGGAAGATTCCGCCGTGGCCGGAGTCGGGATAGATGATGAGTTGGGAACCGGTGATCCGGCGGTGCAGGTCCTCCGAGAGCACCGAGGGGACCATGCGGTCGTTGTCGCCGTTGGCGATCAGGGTCGGCTGGGTGATCTTCGACAGGTCGGCGGGCGCGGAGCGTCCCCACCGTCTTGATCGCCTTGAGTTGAGTCTGGAAGGCCTTGACGCTGATCTTCGCGTCTCGGTCCGCGGTCCGTTCTTTCAGCCGTTCGACGAATGCGCGGGCGGCGCGCTTGCCGACGTCATCGCGGTTGAAGAACAGGTACTCCTTGGGGTCCTTTCGGGTGAGGGCCGCACGCAACGTGTCGTAATAGGTTGTCCCGGCGACCTTGTCGATATCCTTTCCGCCTGCGGGTCCGGTTCCGGTGAGGATCAGCTTGCGGACCAGTTCGGGGTGCTTGAGCACCAGTGCCTGGGCGACCATCCCGCCGAGCGAGAAGGAGAAGACATCGACGGTGGTGAGGCCGAGTGCGGTGATGAAGGTGTAGGCGTCGTCGGCCATCGACTCGATGGTGTCGGGAACAGTGCCGGTGGAGGCACCGACGCCGCGGTTGTCGAACGCGATGACGTGGTGCTGCTGGGCGATCGGGTCGATGATCCGCGGGTCCCAGTTGTCCAGCGTGGCGGCGAGGTGGACGAAGAAGACGACGGGGATGCCGCCCTGGGGGCCGAGTTCGCGATAGGCGTAGGTGACTCCCCCGGCGTTGACCGTCAGGGTGGGCGCCTCAGCGTATGAGGTGATGGCGTGGGCTGGGCTGGGCGGTTTGGCTTTTGTTTTCTCATGGTGTGGTAGCGTCCTTGGTGCAGTGACGGTGGGTGTGGTCAATCGCGGGGAGACGACGACCTTGCCGCGGATCCCACCCTTGGCGAGTGGCAGCGAGCGGCGGGGAGGGGGTCTGGTCGAATGCGTAGACCCTTGCGGACGATGGACCGATCGCGCCGCCGTCGACGAGGGCTGCGATGCGGGTGGAGCTGCTCGCCGTTGGCGCGCATGAAGAGGAACTCGTAGCTTCATGAAAAAGCTTCTGCGCCTTGCGGCGGATGCCGCTGTGGAGAGCCCGGTGGATCGCAAGCCGGAGCAGTGGGTTGAGGGCCGGGCCTCGCGGGCGAATGCGGAATCGGGCGGGCCGGAGATGCCGATCACCTTGCCGCCTGGCCGCAGGACGCGGAGCGACCGTCTCAAGGTTGGTCGCCGCCGAGGCTGTCCAGGACGAGGTCGTAGCCGTGCAAGGATCTCGGTGGAAGTCCTCGGTGCGGTAGTCGATGGCCAGGCTCGCCCCGAGCTTGGCGCACCCAGTCGGCGTCCCCTTTCCGCTGACGGTCGTCGCGACCTTCTCACGCCGAGGTGCCTGGCGAGTTGGATCGCGATCGACCCGACACCGCCGGCACCGGCGTGGATGAGCACCTTCTGGCCGGGCTGGACGTTGCCGCGCTCGACAAGTGCCTGCCAGGCGGTCAGCGCGACCAGGGGCAGGGCGGCGGCCTCCGGGGCAGTTACGGACAGGGGTTGCAGCGCGACGTCGGCCTCGGAGATCGCAATCC
>CAVRRM010000009.1:0-757307 GCA_963723605.1 uncultured Actinomycetota bacterium
TACTGCAACAAGTCGATCATGCTCGGTCGTGGACCAGCGCCAGGCGTTGAGCTGCGGGTCGCTATCCAAGTGGTGCGTCGTCGTCTCGGCGATGAGTTCCGCGAGCCCGCGGAGTCTGAACTGTCGGCCGGCGTAACCTCGCCACCGGTGTCCGGGGTCCGCGGACTGCCGCTCACCCCCGACGACTTCCTGCGCTGACGGCGGGATCCGGGAGTTCGGCGTTCGGTGACCCGAGGCCAGGTGAAACGGGGCCCGGCGACACGGGATCCGGCGGCCCGGGGTCCTGTGGCGCCGGATACCGCACGGCTGCGGGAAAGCAGCGCAGCAGTGCGGCGAGCCGCGCGGTATCGCCCGCCACCTCGGTGTCTGCCCGCTCGACGGCGTCGTGCAGCGCCGCACCGGCGAACACCAGATCGCGCAACGTCGCCGCCTCCGGCACGGTCAGCCACGCATCGGGTTCGGCGTGCTCACCGCGGTCCAACTCGAGGCGCCCGCCCGCAACGGTGACGCGGAACCGATCGCCCGCGACGTCCAGCTGGCAGCGCAGCGACAGCTCACCCGCCAGTGCCGGATCGAAGGTGGCGCGCAGGGCGAACAGCAGCGCGTCGACGCTCAGTTCCGCCGCGCCGTCCTCGGGCAGCGGTGCGCGGCTGCCCCAGTGGGCGAGCGCGCGGAGCACGGGCTCCAGTTCCTGCCCGCGCTCGGTGAGTTCGTACACGGCGGCGGGCGCAGGCGGTCCCAGGCGCCTTCGCCGCACCAGGCCGTCGGCTTCGAGCTCGCGCAACCGCTGCGCGAGGACGTTCTGGCTCATCTGCGGCAGCCCGCGGTGCAGGTCGGAGTAGCGCTTCGGGCCGAAGACCAGCTCCCGCACGACGAGCAACGCCCACCGCTCGCCGACCGCGTTCAGCGCTCGCGCGATGCCGCAGGGGTCGTCGAACAGCCGCTTCTTGCTCATGCACCCGAGTGTACTGTTGACAACAGGAGTGAATGCTCCTAAATTTGAGGAGTATCGGCAATGTGACCTCCGCCACCGGCACCTCGGCTACACACGGCACAGCGACAATCCTGGTCGACATGCTCCGACGGTGACGACCACGCATCGAGAAATGGAGAGAAGCAGTGAACGAGATGACACTTCGTGTGACGTCCGCCGACGGTACGAGGATCGCCTACGACCGGAAAGGCACTGGCCCGGCGGTGATCCTCGTCGGCGGCACCCTAGACGACGGCGCTGAGAACGCGCCGCTGGCCCGGCTCCTTGCCAACCATTTCACGGTCTACAACTACGCACGACGCGGCCGGGGCGCCAGCGGCAATACACCGCCGTACGCCGTGGCGCGGGAGGTGGAAGACCTCGACGCGCTGATTGCGACAGCCGGTGGCTCAGCTCACGTGTACGGCGCCTCATCTGGCGGCGCCCTCGCGCTGGAGGCAGCAGCGGCAGGTTCGGCGATCGACAAGATCGCGGTGTGGGATGTGCCGTACGTGATCGGGGACGACCTGTGGCCGAGGTTCAACCAGTACCTCGCGGACACCCACGAGGCATACAAAGCCGGCCGGGACGAGGAGCTCCTGGAACTGTTCATGAGGCTTACCGGCGGACCCGACGCGGACATCGCGGCTGGCAAACAGCACCCGATACTGGGCCTCGTCCGTCGCGCTCGCCCACACGCTCGTCAAAGACGCCGTGATCCTCAATGACTACAAGATCCCCACGAACCGACTTGCCCGCATCACTCAGTCGGTCCTGGTGACCACCGAGGGTCCGATCACCGAGCCCCAGATGGCGGGCCTCCCGACCGACTTCTTCGACCGCGCCGCGAAAGCGATAGCCGCTGCCACCCCCCAGACCGAACGACACACGCTCGACGGGCAGGGACACGTCGTCGCCCCCGAACTCATGGCCCGTGTACTGAAGACGTTCTTCAACCAGTAACCCGTCGACTGATCAGGTCGCGACCGTGGGTCGCTTCGGAACGCAGGCCCATCGGCCACGTCAGCATCGGTCGGTGAGCGGCGACTCCTGAGATCCGGAGTCTTTCGCATCGCCTGTGGCCTGTGGACTGACAACCCGCGATTCCCGCAAGCCCCGCCCGATGAGGATGCACGCTCAGCTGCCTCAACTGGGACATCGAAGACCCGATCCACGACTCCTTGTCGCTACATCGCCCCGTTGCAGTCACTCCAAACAATGCTCAGTTCCTTGGTGCGGTAGGCGTGTTCCGAGATGAGGGGTCCTGTTGCGAGAAGGGCGAGCTTTCCGAGGTTGTGCAGTCAGAGGCTGGCGAGGCGGCTGGTTGAGAGGTTGGTCGGGTCGTGAGTGTCGGGATGGGTAGGGTGCGGTGATTGGGCGATTCGAAGAGGCGGCTTGAACCTCATGGCGTTGATCTATCCAGTGCATCCCGGGGAGATCCTGCGCGAGGACGTCCTCGCCGACCTCGGGCTCAGTGTTGGCGAAGCAGCGTCGCTCTTGGACGTCTCGAGGTGGTCGTTGCGGAGGGTGCTGGCCGGTTCGACCCGGGTGAGCCCGAACCTGGCACTGCGGCTAGAGATGGCCGGCGTTGGCACCGCCCGAGCCTGGCTCGCGATGCAGTCGGCGCACGATGTGGCTGCCGAACGCTCCGCTCGCCGGCCAATGGTCAAGCCACTCGACGCCCAGCCTTGAGCCGACCCCTTTCGAATATTTCGATTTCCTACACTGGAGCTATGAACACCCAGGCCAGTGAATCGACGACGGTCCTGCCGCCTGCTGACATGGAGGCGATGCTGGATCTCTCGCGCTTTCTCGAGCACGTCCGCGAGCCAGCTGCATTGCTGGGCCCGGACGGTCAGACCGTCCCGCTCCCGATGGAGGCCTACAAAGTGCTGGTTAAAGTAGTCGCCTCGATGAGGGCCGGCAAAGCAGTCACGATCGCACCTCTCGACCGGCAGCTCACCACCCAAGAAGCAGCCAACTTCCTCGGCATCAGCAGGCCAACGCTGGTCAAGCTGCTCGACCAGGGCGAGATCTCGTTTGAGCGCCCGGCATCCGGCCGGCACCGGCGAGTGAGGTTGGATGACGTCCTGGACTATCAGCGTCGCAAGCGTGCCAGTCGGCGAGCGACGCTCGACGAGCTCACGGAGCTCGCTGCCGCGGGCGGGATGTACGACCAAGTCCCTGACTACTCCGGGTCTCTCCGGGCTGCTCGCAAGCGCGCTGCTGGCTGAGCCAGTACCTCTCCAGCACCGCGTCATGCCTGATAGGCGTCTTCGCCGCGATACCGGTATACCTGGCGATCCCTTGCCGGCGGGGTTGAAGACGTAGCGGCCCGGGTAGCCTCACAGGTAGCTCAAATCTAAAGGGCGCAAAGATTCTAAAGGACGCAAAGGGTTCCGAGAGGGGCACTGCATGGCACGCAATCCGTTCAAGCCGACCGCGGGCGCCAACCCGCCCCTCCTGGTGGGCAGGGACGAGTTGATCGCTGAGTTCTCTGAGTCCATCGAGGACGGGCCGGGAGCCCCGATGCGACTCAGCATCTTCACAGGGCCGCGGGGCGTCGGCAAGACGGTGATTCTCAACACCATCGCGGACCGCGCCCAAGACGAGTACCAGTGGCTCGTCTTTCACGAGACGGCGACCCCTGGCTTCCTCGCCCGACTCGTGCGCGCCATCGAGAAGTCGCTCGACCACAAGGCCCGCCGAAGTATCACCGGTGTCACGCTTCCCTCGCTGCTCGGAAGCGGCGGAGGTGGCGTCCAGGTCTCAGCGGCGGCCCAAGAGCGACCCACGGACGACTTCCGAGAAATCATCGCCCCCCTTCTCGACCGATGCGAAGCTAACGGCACCGGGGTCTTGGTCACGATCGATGAAGTGCATACCGACAACAGCGCCGAGCTGCGCCAACTTGCCACCGCGGTCCAGCACCTCATCCGGGAAGAACGGCAGTTCGCGCTGGCGTTCGCAGGGCTCCCGACGGCGGTCGATGACCTCCTCACGGCGAACCAGATCACGTTCCTGCGACGAGCCGACAGGCGCGATCTCAGGGACGTCCCCCTCGCCGACGTCGGCCAAGCGCTCCACACCACGATCAACGTGAGCGGCCGCACCATCACTGCGGAAGCTCTCGAAATGGCCACTCAGGCGACGGGCGGCTATCCGTTCATGATTCAGCTCGTCGGCTACCAGATCTGGCGAAACGCCATCGGCAACACGATCACATCTGCTGCCGTGGCGGCCGGCATCGAGGCTGCGCGGACCCGGCTCGGCTCCCTTGTGCACGCCCCAGCGCTCCGGGAGCTTTCCGATGTCGACCGAACGTACTTGCTCGCGATGGCGCAGGACGACGGTCCCTCGAAGACGGCTGAAATCGCCCGACGCATGGACAAGAGCCCCCAATACGCCAGCGTCTATCGCGCTCGTCTCATCGCCGCCGGCATGATCGAGCCCGCGACTCACGGGACTGTCCGGTTCGCCATCCCGTACCTTCGCGACTACCTCATTCAGCACGCCGCACACCAAGCCATGACCACAAACGACACCCAGGCTCACGAAATCTAAACCGCGCAAAGGCCCTGAGCCGCGCGAGATGCGGTGAGGCGGAGCCACGTATGCCCGTTTGGATAGTGCACGCAAGACGCACAGCGGCCAAACCAGTTAGGTGACGCTATGCGTTTGCACTTGTGAGAGGCATATTCGGGGAGGCAAGCTGGCTGGTTCAAGTCCAGTTAGGCCCACCCACTCGAACCCGCTCCCACCAGGGGTAACACCGCCCGCTCCTTGACCGGTGCCAGCCCATCATCCGGGGCCGGGACACATACGGGACACATCAGGACTCACGCCCATACAGCTGGGCCACGACCGCGGACCTCAACCGACGTAGCCACAACGCGGATACTTGAGCGCAGAACATCGACGTTCTCCCGAGTGAGCACGGCGGCCTCACCCCAGCGCCAGCAAGCAAACGCACCAATCAGTACCAGTCCCGCGATACCGGGCGAGCATGGCGTCAACAAGTCCCCTCACCCAGCTGTAGCAAGCGACCGGGGCAGCTTCAAAAGCTGGCCCGGCGAGGGTACTCAGGCCAGCTTGATGCTGGTGAGGCAAGTGGGGCTGTCGCTGTTTGTAGCGATGAGAACGGATCCAGTTTTGCCTTCTACGGTCACCGTGATCGTCCCTGTGATGTTTCGGGGCAGCCAAAACGAGACGAAACCGTTGGAGTAGGTGGTGCGATCCTCGTCGAGGAGCACAGCACCTGCGCTGTCGACCAGGCGCACCTTCACCGGCTTGTTGACCAGCTCGCCCTGGCACGTAGCAAGGCTATGAAAAAAGCACTCATGGGTCTTGGTCACGAAAGGCGCAATCGCCAGATAGAAGGCGTTATCACCCGTGATCGGCAGCGACGCCTGTCCGCTTTCGTCGGAGAGAACCACCTGATCAGGACGCACAGAGGCGCGAAACGGCAGAGGCCGATGGCGGGTGTCCTGATCGAGTGCCTCGATGACTTCTTGTGCGGACTTTCCGGCGAGGTCGAGGCGAGAAAGCAACGCCTGCCCTTCACCGGCTACCGTGCTGGACGCAGACGACGGAGTCGTACGAACGCTGGAGTTGCTGCAACCGGCCAAAACCAGCAGGGCAGCACAGACGAGGGCGAGGGCCTTGTACATCATTCTCCTGACTAGACTTTCGGACTCCTACACAGCGTAGTACTTTGGCACTGTCGGAGGAGCTGATTCGGGACAGGCGCGAGCCTTGCCGCTGAGACGTCAGCCACGCCATTGCTAGCCTCTTCGTATGCCGGCCTTCATCAAGTCTGTGACGTTCGACTGCACCGACGCCTTACGCCTTGCGCGGTTCTGGGCGGAGGCGCTTGGGTCCAACGTCGACGAGGACTCAACCTCTGAAAAGGCCTTTGTCGAGGCCGCCGGGTGGGGCGGTCCGAACATGTGGTTCAACGCCGTCCCGGAGCAGAAGACCGCGAAGAATCGCCTGCACTTCGACCTACGCGCACTGGGACCCGTGCCCGAAGAAGTGCGCCGATTGACAGAACTTGGAGCGAGGGTCATCAACGAGGGCACCGGTCTGGTTGTGATGGCAGACCCCGAGGGCAACGAGTTCTGCGTCGAGGAGTGAGACGTCGCAACATCCGCTTCGGCCGCGTCGAGCAAGGAGCACTCCTTGGGTGGCCGTCCTGGCAGCCCAGGTTGCCTGGGCTCAGTGACGGAGGCGCGTCATCTTCGGCGGGAACAAGCCCCACGTGGTAGCCGCGAGGCGGTCGAGCGCAGCCTCGCCGCTGATCATCGAGATCTTCTCCAGCAGTACGGCACAGTTGCCTTCGACGTCCAGGTTCAGGCTGATCCTCCATTGACCACTCACGGGAGGGTGATCGGATCGACCCGCTGATGCTGTTTGACGTGCTTCCGACAATGGTGCCCGGCGACACTTGGTGGGACTCCGCAACGACGCGCTGGGGCATTGGGCAGGCGACGTCGTCAACTCAGCTGGGTGGCCAGAACCGCCGGCGTCCATCAGCGCATCGACGCGATCAATGACCTCGCCAGAACGCCCAGTGAGGAAGGAGGCCCGCTGAACGAGGGCGCGCCAGGCTGGTCCAATCGTTCCAGCGTCGGGGCTTCCCACGGCGGCGGCGTGGCATCCAGCACCGCGGGTTTTCGGCGACTAGGGCATCGGTGCGGTTGGGCGCCACACTGGTGGAATGTCGCTGGCTGTTTGGCACCTCGCCCTGGCTTCTGATTGGGCCGCGGCTCAGACGTCTGGTGAGTACGCGGTCTCCACACTTGGCGCCCGGATCGATGAGGTGGGATTCGCACACGCGAGTCATGACCACGAGCAGGTCGGCCGGGTGGCAGCTCACGTGTACGGGGGTGTCACCGAGCCGCTGGTGCTGGTTGCGCTCGATCCCTTTGTGATGGCGGACGCCGGCATCACCGTCAAGTCGGAGCCCGGTGATCCCGCTGACCCTGCGAGTGAACGGTTCCCGCACTTGTACGGTGGCCCGATTCCGGTTGCCGCCCTGGTGGCTGCTCTACCGGCCCGCATGCGTGGCGGCGCGCTGGTCGTGGACCAGTCTGCCGCTGCCCTGCGATCCCAGCAGATCGACGTGCGTGAGGCTGCCTATGCCGTGGTGACGGACCGCCGTGGACGGACCCTACTGGCCCGCCTGGGTGGTGGGATCGATCAGGGCCGATGGACACTTCCCGGTGGAGGTCTGCACCCGGAAGAGTCACCTGAGGATGCGGTCGCTCGGGAGGTGCGCGAGGAGACGGGTTACGAGGTCAGACTGCTGCGGAAGCTCGGCGTCGACATCATCATCATCCCTCCCCGCGAACGCATGTCGGGAGGTGATTGGCCGCTGGCGGGAGTGCGCCACATCTATCAGGCCGTGGCCGGCGGCGGTGCGCTGCGGCACGAGACGAACGGCTCCACGGACCTGGCCGATTGGCACGACACTGACGCGATCGCCACGGTGCCGACCGTGGAGCTTGTCGACATCGCGCTGCGCATTGCCCGTGGTAAAGCCAGTGTCCGCGAAGTCCCGATCGTGCTGCGGCGCTAGCGTTGGCGAATGGATGAGCGCGTCGAGCGTTGGGAGCGGGCGATGGAGTGGCCGTTGATGGCCACAGCCGTCGTGTTTCTGCTCGCGTTCGCAGCGCCGATCGCCTTTCCGGACGAACCGGAGTGGATCACCCGACTATGCGAGCACGTGGTCACCGCGGCCTGGGTCGTCTTCGCCCTGGACTATTTCGTGCGGCTCGTGATGGCCACGAACAAGTGGCTCTTCGTGCGCACCAACCTGCTCGATCTCGCCGTTGTGGTGCTTCCGTTCCTGCGGCCGTTGCGCCTGGTCCGACTGCTGGCACTGCTCTCCGTGCTCAACCGTGCGGGTACCCGCAGCCTCCGCGGTCGGGTGGTCGCGTACACCGCCGCAGCGGCGGTGCTGTTGATCATCATCGGTGCGCTGGCCATGACGGATGCGGAGCGGAACGCCCCGGACGCCACCATCACCAACCTCGGCGACGGCTTCTGGTGGGCGACGACCACGATCACCACGGTCGGCTACGGCGACACCTACCCGGTCACCGTGACTGGACGATTCATCGCCACCGGCCTGATGGTGGGCGGGATCGCCGTCCTCGGCGTGGTCACGGCCACGATCGCTTCCTGGCTGGTGCAGCGCGTGTCGCAGGTCACCGAGACCGAAGAGGCTGCCACTCGAGCCCAGGTGGACGAGTTGCGGGCCGAGATCGTCGAACTGCGGGTGGCTCTGGCGGCCGGCGGCACCCGACCGGACGACAACCCGGCACCTCCGCAGCCACCCCTGCCCAGCTGAGTCGGTGGCATCGATCGACCAGTGCGCGGCGGGGCCCGACGTTCTAGTCTGAGCAGTCAGGCAACGTCCGGACGGGGACCGACATGGCGGGGTTTGCTGACCGATCGAGCGCGGACGAATCCGTCCGGCTACCCAGGCGCAGCCTGATCGTGGGTACCGCGGCCGCTGCGCTGTTGGGTTGGGCCGACCGGGCATCGGCGGCCACCCCACCCGCCGCACCGGCGGCGCTGCCATCACGCTCCGACATCGTCGCCGAGTTCGCCGATCGCCAGCCGACCAGCTTCGGTATGTTCCTGGACGGGGTGATCAGCCACGGGCGCCGAAGCATCGCCCTCACCTTCGACGCCTGCGGGGGATTGACCACCGGTAACGGGTACGACGCCCACCTGATCCGCTTGCTGGTCCGCTACCGCGTGCCGGCCACGCTCTTTCTCAACGCCCGCTGGATCACCGCGAACCGCGCTGCGGCCGCCGACCTGGCCGCCAATCCGCTCTTCGAACTTGCCAATCATGGCCACTCGCACCGTCCGCTCACGGTCGCCGGCCAGTCGGCGTACCGGATCGTCGGCAGCGGCACACCCGGCGAGGCCTACGACGAGATCGTTCGCGGTATGGACACGCTGGCCGAAATCACCGGCACCCGCAGCCCCTACTTCCGACCGGGGACGGCCTGGTGCGACGACGTCGGCGTCGAGATCGCCCACCGGCTCGGCGTCCGAATGGTCGCTTTCAGCATCAACGCCGACGCGGGGGCCCGCGCGCCGGCGAAGACGGTCTCGGCCAACCTCCAGCGCGCTCGCCAGACGTCGATCACGATCGGGCACTTCAACCACCCCGAGCGGTGGACCGCCGAAGGTCTGGCCAGGGCGCTGCCCCGAATGCGCGACGCAGGACGCCGGTTCACTACGCTCAGCCGCGCCCTGGCCTGACCGGGGGCGCAGCGGTGGCGCCGGTCAGCCCTGGCCCGGAGCCGCGGCCTCGTCCGGAACCGCGGCCGCCTGCTTGGCCACCTTGCGCAACTGGAATCCGGCCACCAGCAGCACGATTCCCCAGATCATTGCCAGCACGCCGATCCAGAGGCTGATCGAAAGGGCGGCAACCCCGGGGTAGCTGACCACCAACCAGCCGGCGACGATCCACAGCAGGCCACCCAGGGCGAGCAACCACCGTGAGGTGTCCTGCTGGCTGGTGAAGGCGCCGACGATCTCGAGCACACCGCGGATGATCAGCCAGATGCCCAGCACCCAGGCCAATGCGACCGCGCTGCTGATCGGATGGATGATTGCGAACAGGCCGGCCAGAATGCCGACCACCGCGGTGAAGATCAGCAGGCCTCGCGGCTGGCCCTCAGCGGGCCGGAACGCCATCACAGCGGCCGCGACGCCATCGCTCAGGGCGTAGACGCCCCACAACACCACGAGGGTGAGCGCGGTTGCGACCGGAAAGAAGGCGGCGACCAGGCCGAACACGACGGCGAGCGCCCCGAACACGAGCAGTGACGTGGACGAACGTTTCATCAGCTCGTTCATGGTGATGCTCCTTGATCCGGGCCGCCCGGTGCGCGCCACCTGCAGATTTTCTCACGCAAACCGGGCACGGACGGTGATCATCGAGCCGTTTCTGGGCGCGAGTGGCCCGCTCCAGACCGGTTGCCGACCCGGCCGTCTCGTCCCGAGCCTGCAGGGTGGCTCCCCCTAGACTGTCAGTTCCGACCCCGGGCCACCCGGCGTCATCCCCGAACGAGGAGCGGACCGTGCTCGATGTGATCGGCTGGATTCTCCAGGCGATCATGGTGATCGGCGCGATCTACGGCCTCTATCACGTGGTGATCGGGCTGAACGCATTCGGCGAGTTGAAGCTTCCCGAGCCCCAGCCGGGGGAGAAACAGCACCGCTTTGCGATTCTGGTCTGCGCCAAGAACGAGTCAATGGTGATCGACCAACTGTTGGTCACCATCGAAAACCTCGACTATCAGCGCGAGCTCTATGACGTGTTCGTGGTTGCCGACAACTGCACCGACGACACCGCTGAGATCTGCCGCCGAGCGGGCGCCTTCGTCTATGAACGCACGGACGCCAAGCGCAAGGGCAAGGGCTTCGCCATGGCGTGGTTCTTCGAGCGGTTCCTGGTCGACCACGCCGGCCGGTACGACGCCGCGGTGGTGTTCGATGCCGACAACGTGGTGGAGACCGGCTTCCTGACCGCGCTGAACACCAGGTTCAACGCCGGCGAGACGATCGTGGTCGGGTACCGCACCGGCAAGAACCCGTCGTCGTCGTGGGTGGCCGGCTGCAGCACCCTCTACTGGCTGTTGCAGACCAGGTTCTTCCACCTGCCCCGTAATCGGTTCGGCTGGTCGCTGTTCTCGGTCAGCGGAACCGGCTTCGGGTTCAAGCTGTCGGTGCTGGACGGCAAGGGCTGGGACACCCACACCCAATGTGAAGACATCGAGTTCACCTTGAACGCGATCGCCGACGGACACCGGGCCGTGCTCGAGCCGCGCGCGGTGTTCTTCGACGAGCAGCCGCAGGGGCTCTGGACCTCCATCAAGCAGCGCTACCGCTGGGCACTCGGCGGCGTCCAGATCGTGCCGATTTGCACCCCCCGATTGTGGCGGCGGGTGCGTTCGGGCGACCGGCTGGCCACCGACGGAATGATCTACAGCGTCGGCCTGCTGGTGTCGGCGATCTCGGGCTGGGCGGGCATGGCCTTCAGCTTGATGCTCGCCGCCCGCACGGGCCGGTGGGACCTGCTGGTGCTGGGCACGCTGGCCTTCGGCGCCTTCGCCTATCTGTTCACCGGCATCTTCGGCTGGATCACCGTGCTGCTCGAGGACGCTCGCTGGCCCGGCATGTGGAAGACCATCGTGCTGTTTCCCGCCCACCTGTTCATCTGGTGGCTGCTGATGCTGGTGGCATTGGTCTACCGCGACGCCACCTGGCACGACATTCCGCACACCGTCCGGCTCAGCCTGAGTGAGATCGAGGCTGAGCACCACACCGGACGGCTAACCCCACTGCCCCGTCCGGCCAACCGCAAGCCGCGCGAACCCGAGGCCCAGGGCGACGACGGCTGAAACCTTCCGTTGCCGGGGGGAGCGTACCGTTGAGGCACGGTCGTCGAAGGGACACGTCATGGATGCCATGGAATGGGCCGAACAGAAGGCTGGCCGGCTCGATGCCGTCGATCTGGTCCTGATCAAGTGGAGTTGCCTGGCCGCGGGGGTGCTGTTGGCTCAACTGGTGCCGAAGCTGCGCAAGGTGAGTCCCTGGCTGCTGGTCACGATCACGGCCGGGTTGGCCGCCAAGCCCTTGATGGACGCCCTGTCGGACGACAGCTGAGCCCTTTCGTCCAGCGGCGTTCAAATCAGGCCGCGGAGTGCTGCCACTCCCAGACTGTGCCCGGGCGTCCGCGTCCGAGCACGACCCGCTTGCTGCTGACCGAGAGACCCCGCAGGGCGGCCAGTCGACGGTTGAGATTGCCTCGGTCCGGCGCGATTCCGCTGAGCGTCTGGGTGATGCCGACCGCCGCCGACACCGGGAAAACCGGGCCGGTCAGGGCTTGGGTGAACTCGAGGTCGCGCCACAGCATGTCGACCAGCAGCGGACGGCACTCGAACAGCATCACATTGTGGTCGAAGGCCAGGTTCGGCACGTCGTCGAACGAGTACCAGTCGGCGTCGCCGTCACCGACGGCCCACATCGCCACCGACAGCGAATAACCACGCGGGTCCCGGTTCGGCTGGTCGAACACGGTCAGTTGGCCGAGCGCTGAGACGTCGAAGCCAACCTTGCTGGTGACCGCACGGTGCGCGGCTGCCGCGAGCCTCTCGCCCTCGCGCAGCAGTACTCCGGGCAGAGCCGGCTTGCCCAGGAACGGTTCGGTGGTGCGCGGCTTCGTGGCCATCTCAACCCTGCGCAACTGAGAGTTGTAGCGCAGGGCGATCACGTCCACGGACACCAGGGACCCGGGGTTGGCCATCTGCACACTCTCTCTACGCCGAGTTTTCATTTAGTCTACTTGACTATAACGGCGTACGACAATGGTCTGCGAATCTGCGCTGCGGCACGCGTGGGCGGCCGTACGTGACGGGTGTGGCATAGTCCGTGCGTGCGTGCGGCGTTTGCTCGGATCGACCCGGTCTGGTTGGTGTTGATCGCCATCGCGGCGGTGCAGTTGGGTGCTGCCTTCGCCAAGGACCTGTTCGCCACCACGACGCCCACCGCTACCGCCTGGCTGCGGCTATGTTTCGCCAGCCTGATCTTTCTCACCTTCGCCCGGCCACGGCTGCGCGGGCGCAGCGTCCGGGAGTGGGTGATCGTCGGTAGCTACGGCGTGGCGTTGGCCGGCATGAACTGGTCGATCTACGCCAGCTTCGCGCGGATCCCGATCGGCGTGGCGGTGACCATCGAGTTTCTCGGCCCGCTGGCGGTCGCTGTGGCCGGCTCCCGTCGTCCGAGGGATCTGCTGTGGGTCGGCCTGGCTGGCCTTGGCGTCGCCCTGTTGGGCCTGCAGCCGATGGAAGCGGACTGGATCGGGCTCGGACTGGCGCTTCTGGCTGGAGGGCTGTGGGCCGCCTACATTCTGCTGGCGGGGCCGACTGGGCGGCACTTCGAGGGCGTTACCGGCGTGACCGTGGCCAGCCTGGTCGGCGCTGTACTACTCGCCGTTCCCGCGCTCACCATCGGTGTTCCGGTGTTCAACTCCCACGTGTTCGCGGTCGCCTTGGTGGTCGGTCTGCTGTCATCGGTGATTCCGTACGGGTTGGAGATGGTTGCCCTGCGGCGGATGCGACCCGGACTGTTCGGCATTCTGATGAGCCTCGAGCCGGCCGCAGCCGGCCTGTTCGCCCTGCTGGTGCTCGGGGAGGGCCTGACCCCGATCGAATGCGCCGCGATGGGGTGCGTGGTGGTGGCAAGTGTTGGGGCGACCCGGGGCCGGCGGGCCGCCGATCCGCCGGTGATCGACTAGGCCTACAGCGACGGCGCCGCTCCGGGGTAGATCTTCGGTCCGTGGATGCCGGCGTCCTTCAGGGCCTGCAGCGACTGGTCGAGGATCGCTCGCTGTACCGCGGCGGGCTGATTGGGTTGGGTCTGGCCACGATCCGGATGGTCATCCGGCCAGCCTCCACGGCCTGGATGCCGACCACGTGCGGCGTCTCCAGCAGTAGCCCGGCCCATTCTTCGTCGTTGTGCACGGCCACGGCCACCGTCGTGAGCAGGTCGATCACCTGTGCGGAGTATTCGTCCGGGTCGATCGGAATGTCGACCAACGCGGTGGACCATCCCTGCGACAGGTTGCCGACCCGGGCGACCTCGCCGTTGCGGATGTACCAGATCTGGCCGTTGCCGTCGCGCAGCCTGGTGACCCGCAGCCCGACGTCCTCGATGGTGCCCAAGGCCTCGCCGAGGTCGACCAGATCACCGACACCGTACTGATCCTCGACGATCATGAAGATGCCGGACAGATAGTCCTTGACCAGGCTTTGGGCGCCGAAGCCCAGGGCGACGCCCCCACGCCGGCCGAGGCCAGGATCGGGGTCAGTGGAATGTTCAGGATGGCCATGATGGTCAGCACCGCCAGCACCGAGATCGCGGCGTTGGTGACGCTGCGCAGCAGCGACCCCATCGTCGCCGCCCGGGCGACATGCCGGGCGGCGTAGAGCGCAACGTCGTCCTTGCCCTGTCCGAGCCGCGGTTGGCTCGGTTCACCGCCAGGTCGGCTCCGCGCTTGATCGCCCGCAGCAGCAGCCAGCGTCCGGCGATCGCGACCACCAGGGTGATGCTGATCGCGACCGGAGTCTCCGGCCAGGTCCATTCGATGGCGAAGGGCAGCATGCCAGCCATTTCGTGCGCCCGTCGGTGCTGCCCAACGGGCCGGGTGAAGGACCGACGGACGTCGCTGGGGTCAGCGCACTGTCGATGCAGCAACGACGAGTAAGACGGTGGTCAGTCCTCGCCGAGGTAGGCGCGCCTGACCCGGTCGTCGCCCAGGAGTTGTTGGCCGGTGCCGTCCAGGGTGATCTTGCCGACCTCGATCACGTAGGCCCGGTCGGACAGCTTGAGCGCCGCCGCCGCGTTCTGCTCGACCAGCAGGATCGTGGCGCCCTCGGCTGCAGGTCGCTTGATGGTCGACATGATGCGCTGCATCATGATCGGCGAGAGGCCCATCGAAGGCTCGTCGAGCATCAGCAGCCGCGGCCGGCACATCAGCGCCCGTCCCATCGCCAGCATCTGCTGCTCGCCGCCGGAGAACGGTCCCGGCCGGCTGCGCTGCGGCGCTCGCCCAGGACCGGGAACAGGTCGTACACCCGCTCCATGATCCGTTGGCGATGCCGGCGGTGTCCCTGCGCGGTGAAGGCGCCGAGCTCGAGGTTGTCCTCGACGGTCAGCCGGGAAAGATGCGCCGGCCCTCGGGGGAGTGGGCGAGGCCCCTGGTCACGATCTGGTGTGCCGGGGTCCGTCGATGCGCTCGCCTTCGAACCAGATTTCGCCGCGACGCGGCGTGCAGCAGCCCGGAGATGGTGCGCAGCGTCGTGGTCTTGCCGGCGCCGTTGGCGCCGATCAGCGAGACCACCTGGCCCTCGCTCGACCGAGAAGCTGATGCCCTTGACCGCCTCGATCTTGCCGTAGGCGACCCCCAGGTCCTTGACCTCGAGCAGCGCGGTCACCCTCTCGTGGCGTCGTCGGCCGTCGGCGACTCTCGGTCGGTTCGTCGTCGTCGGGCGACCCGAGGTAGGCCTCGATCACCCGCGGGTCGGACTGCACCTCGGCCGGCGTCGCCCTCGATCAGCTTCTGGCCCTGGACCAGGCAGCAGCACCCGGTCGCAGAGGTTGAAGATGAACCGCATGTCGTGCTCGATCACGACGACCGCCAGGCCCGCGGTCGCGGATCCTGAAGATCAGGTCCTCGGCCTGCCGGGTCTCCTGCGGGTTCATGCCGGCGGTCGGCTCGTCGAGCAGCAGCAGCCGGGGTCGGTGGCGAGCGCCCGGGCGATCTCGAGCCGGCGCTGGTCGCCGTAGGGCAGGTTGCGGGCCAGCGTGTCGGCCGCCCTGCCCAGCCCGACGAAGTCGAGCAGCTCGCGCGGCCCGGTGACGGTGCCTGCCTCCTCTTCGCGGCGAAGCTCGGGTCCGCGCGGATCGACGGCCGACCGCGTCCCGCCTTGGTGCGGCAGTGGCGGCCGACCAGCACGTTCTCCAGCGCGGTCATGTTGGGGAACAGCCGGATGTTCTGGAACGTCCGCGCCATGCCCGGCCGTGGCGACCTCGCGCGGCTTGGGCGGCAGCAGCTCGGCCCGGTGAACGCGACCTCGCCGGCCGGTCGGCAGGTACAGGCCGGTGAGGCAGTTGAAGAACGTGGTCTTGCCGGCGCCGTTCGGGCCCGATCAGGCCGACGATCTCGCCGTCGTGCACCGTCGAGGTCGACCTCGTTGACGGCCACCAGGCCGCCGAACCGCATGGTCACGCCGCGCGCGCCGAGCAGCACCGTGCGACGGTGCGGCCTGGCGGCCCGGCTGCGGCTGATCGCCGAGCTCGCGGTCATCGGGCCTTCGCCTCGGATTGAGCTCGTAGGGCGAGCTCGTCGTCGACCTCCTCGGCCAACTCGTCGTCCTCTTCGTGGAACTCCCGCTGCCGCCGCTGCTCGGCACCATGCCCTCGGGCCGGAACCGCATCATCAGCACACAGCAGGCCGAAGATCAGCAGCCGGTAGTCGTCGAAGAACCGCAGCTTCTCCGGCAGCAGCTGCAGGATCGTCGCGCCGAGCAGCACCCCGGTCACGGTGCCCATGCCGCCGAGCACGACGGCGGCCAGCAGGAAGGCCGACTCCAGGAACATGTACTGGTCGGGGGTGACCGACGACGTCGACGTGCGCCTTGACCGCACCGGCCAGGCCGGCCAGGAACGCGCCGCAGGCGAAGGCGAGCAGCTTCAGCGCGAAGGTGTTGACGCCCATCGCCGCGGCGGCGCGTCTCGTCCTCGCGGATGGCGACCCAGCCGCGGCCGATGCGGCAGTAGTTCAGCCCGGTGAAGACCAGGATGATGAGGCCATCAGCAGCAGCTCAGGAAGTAGTAGTTGGCGAAGCGGCCGAGCGTCGAAGCCGAGGATCTGTGCGCCTGGCCGAAGTTGAAGCCGAAGAAGTCCAGGTCCGGGATGCCCGGGATGCCGTTCGGGCCGTTGCGTCAGGTCGGGCCCGTCGGTGCCGTCCAGGTTGTTCACCGTGATCCGGAAGATCTCGCCGAAGCCGAGCGTCACGATGGCCAGGTAGTCGCCCGAGATCCGCAGCGTCGGCGCGCCGATCAGCAGCCCGAGCAGCGCCGGAGACGGTGCCCGCGATCAGCATGATGACGAGAACGGCGGCGTCCAGTCGATGGTGGAGAACGGCCGAGCCGGACAGCATGGCGGCGGTGAACGCGCCGACGCCGAGGAAGGCGATGTAGCCGAGGTCGAGCAGGCCGGCCAGCCCGACCACGATGTTCAGGCCGATGGCGGCGGCGGCGAAGATCAGCACCTGGGTGGCGATGGACATGTTGGCGTCGGAGCCGTTCTGGGTGAACGGGAACAGGCGAGGCCACCACGAACGCCGCGAGCACCAGCACGTCCGGTTGTCGCTGGCGGCCAGCGATGCCCAGCCAGCCGAACAGCCCGAGCGCGGCGCAGCGATCACCACGAAGGCCACGATGAACGCCACGAAGGCGACGAAGCCGCCGGCGTCGTTGTGGCCCAGGACGTACGCCGACCCGAACAGGACCAGCACCAGCATGGCGACGATCGACGAGGATCTCGAGCCAGGCGGGCGGCTTGACCGGCGTCAGCGACGGCTCCGGCGCATCGGCGCAGGAACCGGGTGGCGGCCACGGCAGCGAGAGGCCGCCGGCCAGGGCGAGCCAACCGCCCGGTTCCACGTTGACCAGCCCGCCGAGTTCGAGCGCGATCGACGACCACTGACCGCGGCGACGAGCCAGCGCACCGAGTGCCGCCGCCTTGGCACCGGCGTCCAGCCAGCGATCCGTCGCTCAGCGGCCGACGGCGCGTCCAGTCGCCGGAGCAGCCGCGGCTCGACCAGCAGCGCGGCGGCGACGCAGCGGACGCCAGCGCCGCCGAGCAGCTGCAGCGGTGACGGCGCCGCCGAAGGTAGGCCGACGTTGTCGAGTGCGCTCGTGGCCGAAGGCCCAGGGCAGGAAGACGGACGCGACGATCAGCCAGCGGCGCCGACGAGGCCGACGACGCGGGCCGGCCCGCGGAGTCGGCGCCTCTGCATCTCCGCGGTGATCAGGCGGATCTCATGCCCGGTCCACCACCTTCGCGCCGAGCAGGCCCTGTGGCCGGAAGACCAGCACCAGGATCAGGAGACGAACGCCCAGACGTCCTTCCAGGCCGACCCGCCGAACTGCCCGGGCATGTACGCGGTCGCCATGGCCTCGACCACGCCGAGGACGAGGCCGCCGAGCACGGCGCCGTTGATGTTGCCGATGCCGCCGAGCACGGCGGCGGTGAACGCCTTGAGCCCGGCGAGGAAGCCGATCCGGAAGTCGATGTTGCCGTAGCGCAGCCCGTGGGTGACGCCCGGCCACCGCGGCGAGGGCGGCGCCGAGGGCGAAGGCCACCACGATGATCCGGTCGACGTCGATGCCCATCAGACGGGCGGTGTCGGGGTCCTGGGAGGTGGCCAGCATGGCCCGGCCGAGTCGGGTACGGTTGACGAACCACCACAGGAACGCCCAGCAGATCGCCAGCGCGACCAGCGTGAAGATCGGCCGACACGCTGGATGCAGCAGGTCGCCGCCGATGTCGATGGCCTGCCCGGTGAAGATCTCGATGGACGGCAACGGCACGGCGCTCTTGGCGTTCGGAAAGCCCGGGATCTCGCCGTAGAACAGGCGGACGAACTCCTGCAGGAAGATCGAGACGCCGATGGCGGTGATCAGCGGCGCCAGTCGCGGCGCGTTGCGCAGCGGCCGGTAGGCGAAACGTTCGGCGATCAGAACCGCGGTGAGCACCGCCACGAGGATGCCGCCGATCAGCATCAGCGGCAGCATCCACCACGAGAGCGTTGTTGCAGTCGGCGGCTGCCGATCACCAGCCAGGTGCCCATGGCGCCGAACGCGCCGATCATGAAGATCTCGCCGTGGGCGAAGTTGATCAGCTGGACGATGCCGTACACCACCGTGTAGCCGACGGCGATCAATGCATACAGGGCGCCGAGCGACGAGCCCGTTCAAGCAGCTGGTGCGACGAACTGCAGTCCACGCGTCTCCTTGACATGACCCGTGGGGGGCCGCGTGATGCGACCTCCCCACGGGATGAGTGTCACGCCGGTTAGCTCTAGCGGTTCACGGTCTGTCTTGTCAGCCCACTTGCCGCCCTCGACCTCGTACACGGTGATGGCCTTCGGTTGGTGGTGTCGCCGAACTCGTCGAAGCTCACCGTGCCGGTGGCGCCCTCGAAGCTGACCTTGGCCATCGCGTCCACGGTGGCCTGCCGGGCCGACATGGCGTCGGTCGCAGTCGGCAGGGACGTCTTCAGCGCCTTGATGATGGCGTTGGCAGCGTCGTAGGAGTAGGCGCCGTAGGCCGCGTAGGGATCCTTGTAGCCGGCCTTGTTGTAGGCCTCGACGAACGCCTTGGCGGACTGGAGCTTGTCCGCCGGCGCGCCCACCGAGGTGGCGATGTCACCGTCGGAGTTGGTGCCGGCCAGCTTGATGAACTGCGGGTCGAAGATGCCGTCGCCGCCCATCAGCGGAACGTTCAGGCCGGCCGTCTTCATGGCAGGCTGAACAGCGGGCCGGCCAGCGGGTACTCGCTGCCGTAGTAGACCAGCTGCGGGGATTGGCGCTTGACGTTGGAGATCACCGAGGCGAAGTCCTCTCGTTGGCCACTGCAGTCGTCTTCGGCCACCACCTCGCCGCCGAGGTCCTTGAACTTCTTGATGAACTCGAACACCAGGTCCGGCGCCGTACGGCTTCTTGTCGTTGACGATGGCCACCTTCTTGAAGCCGGCGTCGAAGGCGTACTGAGCGGCGAACGCACCCTGCACGGCGTCGTTGGTGCAGACCCGGAAGTAGTGTCGGGGGCCTGCCGCTGCTTGTTCGCCGGATCGAGGCCCATGGTCAGCCGGGTGGCGGTGTTCGCCGGGGAGACCTGGGTGATCTTGGCGTCACGCAGCACCGGCTGCACGCCGTCTGCGACACCCGAGTTGAGCGTGCCGACCACGCCGACCACGTCCTTGTCGGCGGCGAGCTTGGTGGCCGCGTTGATGCCGACGTCCTTGGTGGCCTGATCGTCCTCGGCGGCGAGCTCGAGCTTCCACCCCGGAATCGCATTGGACTCGTTGGCCTGCTTGATGGCCAGGTCGACGGAGTTCTGGATGCCCAGGCCGAGCGCCGACAGGTCACCCGACAACGGTGCGATGACACCGATCTTGGCCACCTTGACGGCTCCCGCGGTGCCGCTGGCGGCCGGCTCGGTGCGGCTGCCGCAGCCCGCGAAAAGCAGCGACGCGCTCAGCAGGGCAGCAGCGCCACCCAGAAGTTTCTTGTTACGCACATTTCCTCCTAGTCACTCGCGACCCGCCGTCGCGATGATGGCCAAACTATGTCGGGCGCATTCGCTCAAATGAAGCGTGGACGTCGATCGTCGATCGATTGTGACCATGCTGCAACCTTGGGTGGGCGGTTGGCCCTCGGCTCCCGTCGATGGCTGCATCTAAGCGGTTCCCGCCGCACAACGCCAGCGGGTGGACAAAGGTCTCATTCGGGGGCGTCAGGCGGATCGGCCGGCGGTGCCGGAAGCAGGGCTGGGACGACCTCGACGATGGGATCGCGGAGCACCGCCGCGGCGAGCCGGTCGTAGTCGGTCGGCTCGGCGTTGACAATGATCACCGCGGCGCCGAGCCGGCCGGCGTAGGGCACCAGGCCGGCCGCCGGATGGACGGTCAGCGAGGAACCGACCACCAGCAGCACGTCCGCCTCGTCGACCGACGCGACGGCGGCGTCGATGTCGGTCGGGTGCAACGCTTCCTCGAACAGGATCGTGGTGGCCCGCACGATGCCACCGTCGAACGGGCAGCGCGGATCGGTGTCGCCGGAGCGGACCCGGGTGATCATCTCGGTCATCGGGCCGGTGGCATGGCAACTCTCGCAGCGCCAGGTGCGGCTGTTTCCGTGCAGTTCGATCACCAACTCGGGGTTGGAGCCGGCCAATTGGTGCAGACCGTCCGTGTTCTGGGTGACCAGCCCGGTCAACCGGGCGCCGCGCTCCAACCCGACCAGGGCGAGGTGGGCGAGGTTCGGCCGGGCAGCGTAGACCGGCGACTCGGCGCGAAACCGCCAGGCTTTGGCGCGGACGTCCGGATCATTCAGGTACCACGACAGGGTGGAGACCCGCTCGGCGTCGGGATCCAGGGTCCACCGGCCCTGAGGCCCGCGGAAGTCGCCGATGCCGGAGGCGGTGGAGATGCCCGCGCCGGTCAGCACAGCGACCCGGTCGGCCTGCCGGAGCAGGTCGCGAGCGCGGGCCAGGGCGTCCATTCGAAAAGTGTGCCGGGTGGGCGTCCTGGGCGTCGAGAGCAGGGGACGTGCATTGGTGGGGCATGCCGGAACCCCGTTGGTTAGCTTGTCGAAATCCGTTGGTTGAGCTTGTCGACCCCGTTGGTTGAGCTGGTCGAAACCTGGATCTTGACGACAGGTCAGGCGAGGCCGGTGTTTGCCGCCCACATGGTCGCGGCCCGGTTCGCGGCCCGGGCGATCAGCTCATGCAACTCGGGACGGTCGGGCACCCTGAACGAGGTGTAGGCACCCTTGCCGCCGGCACTCGGCCGGCCGTAGGCCTTGGCCGCCACCGAACCGTCCGGCAACAACCGCACGTTCAGTGTGGTGAGCAGGAACTCCTGGTCGCGGCGGACGTCCGTCCATTGCAGGTCTGAGGGCACGGCGACGTTGATGGCCAGCGCGGTGACCTCTGGATCACGTTCCGACATGGGTAGATGATCGCATGGAGGCCCGCCGGAATAGCTGGGGCGGCTGCCGCGTTCCGGTGTATAGTTGAAACTACAACTACTTGGGAGCAGTCATGCAGTTCGGTATCTTCACGGTCGGCGACATCACCACCGATCCGACCACGGGCATCACCCCCTCCGAGCATGATCGGATCAAGGCCGCCGTCGCCATCGCGACCAAGGCCGAGGACATCGGCCTGGACGTGTTCGCCCACGGTGAGCACCACAACCCGCCGTTCCACCCGTCGAGCCCGACCACCCTGCTGGGCTACGTGGCGGCGAAGACCGACCGGATCATGCTGTCCACCGCGACCACCCTGATCACCACCAATGACCCGGTGAAGATCGCCGAGGACTACTCGGTGCTTCAGCACCTGGCTGAGGGACGGGTCGACCTGATGCTCGGCCGCGGCAACACCGGCCCGGTCTATCCCTGGTTCGGTCGTGACATTCGCGACGGCATCAGCCTCGCCGTCGAGAACTACGCGTTGCTGCGTCGGTTGTGGCGCGAGCCGGTGGTCGACTGGGAGGGCAAGTTCCGCACCCCGCTGCAGGGCTTCACGCTGGCCCCGCAACCGCTGGACGGAGTGCCGCCCTTCGTCTGGCACGGCTCGATCCGCAGCCCCGAGATCGCGGAGCAGGCCGCCTTCTACGGCGACGGCTTCTTTCACAACAACATCTTCTGGCCGATGACCCACACCCGGCAGATGGTCAACCTGTACCGCAGGCGCTTCGAGCACTACGGCCACGGTCCGGCGGACACCGCGATCGTTGGGCTGGGCGGTCAGTTCTTCATGCGTCCCAACAGCCAGGACGCGGTGCGCGAGTTCCGGCCGTACTTCGATGTGGCGCCGGTGTACGGGCACGGCCCGAGCCTGGAGGAGTTCACGGCGCAGACCCCGCTCACCGTCGGTTCGCCGCAACAGGTGATCGAGCGGACGCTGGGCTTCCGCAACGTGGTCGGCGACTACCAGCGCCAGCTGTTCCTCGTCGACCATGCCGGACTTCCGCTGAAGACCGTGCTGGAGCAACTCGACCTGCTCGGCGAGATTCTGCCTGAGCTGCGGAAGGGCTTCGCGGAGGGTCGGCCGGCGCACGTGCCGGACGCGCCCACCCACACTTCCCTGCTGGCGGCCGCCGAGGCCGAGCGCATCATGACGACCGAGCTTGGCGCCTTGGGCGACGCCGACGGCCGCTCGCTGGAGACTGTCGAGGCGGGTGATACCGCGTGACCGACACCCTCGTGGTGATCAGCGCCGGGGTGGGGACCCCATCGTCCAGCCAGTTGTTGGGTGAGCAGTTGGGCCGGGCCGCCCAGCGGCTGCTGGCCGCGGCCGGCCACCCGGTGGAGGTTCGGCACATCGAGTTGCGCACGCTGGCCTCGGACCTGGCCCACCAGCTGGTCACCCATGTGCCTTCTCCGGCCCTGCACGAGGTGTACGGCGAGGTCGGCCGGTCGATCGGGGTGGTCGTGGTCAGCCCGGTGTTCAACGCCAGCTACTCGGGACTGTTCAAGCTGTTCTTCGACCTGCTGGACGAGGGCGTCATGGCCGGACGTCCGGTGCTGTTGGCTGCGACGGGCGGCACCGCTCGGCACTCACTGGTGATCGACACCGCGATGCTGCCCCTGTTCCACTATCTCAAGGGTGTCATTGCACCGATCGGGGTGTTTGCCGCCACCGCGGATTGGGGAGACGCTGCCGGTCAACTGGGCGCCCGAATCGAGTCGGCGGCCCGCGAGTTCGCCCACCTGGTGGCCGATCGTCCGGGAGTGCCGGTCGAAGACGAGTTCTCCGGCGAGATCGACTTCGCTGACCTGTTGCGTGGCTGAGGAATTCTTCGAGCGAAGCAATACCAAATGGTGACGTCGATTCGATCAGAACCGCTTTCTGGCTGGTTTTTCGCCATCGACGTCACCAATCGGTATTGCACCAGCTGACGACTTTTCACTCTTGCCAGGCCTGGCACTCTGAATGCGTGTCACTGACCCAACGGTTCTGGATCACGCTGAGCGCCGTGCTGGTGATTCTGGCCCTGGTGCTGGCACTGATCGGCACGCGCCTGGACGAGTCGCAGCCCGACGATGTGGCCCCGACCGGCACCGAGTCACGCGGCGGCTCCGGAATCGGCGACCCCTACCTGCCGGACGCGGGTGGCGGTGGCTACGACGTGCAGCACTACGACGTGCAGCTCAGCGCCGCCGGGCCCGGCGAGGAGGTTCGTGGCACCGCCACCATCAATGCGGTGGCCACCCAGGACCTCGACAGCCTGCATCTCGATCTCTTTCTGACCGCGACGAGCGTCACCGTGAACGGGTCGGCGGCGACCGCGCAGCAGAACGGACCCGACCTGATGGTGGTTCCCACCAGAGCCGACCCGGCGAGAGTTGCGATCCCGAGCGGGTCCGCGTTCACGGTGGTGGTCGCCTATGCAGGCTTGCCCGACCGAGTGCAGCTGGGCGGACCGCCGGCCTACTACCGTGCTCCCGGCGAGTTCGTGATCGCCGGTGAACCCGAGGGGGCGACCCTGTGGTACCCGGCCAACGATCACCCGCGGGACGCGGCCACCATGCAGTTCACCGTGAGTGTGCCCAAGGGCACCGAGGCCATCTGCGCCGGACGCCTGATCACCCAGGGGGTCGACCCGACCGATCCGTCCCGGCAGCGCTGGGTCTGGCAGGTGGACACACCGACCCCCACCTACGCGACCTTCCTCGCGGTGGGGCAGTACCGGTTGGATCAGGGTGTCGCGGACGGCCGTCCCTTCGTCAATGTGGTCAGCGCGGGCCTGGCGCCGTCCGACCAGGACCGGGCACTGCGTTGGCTGCGCCGGTCGCCGGCCGCCGTCGCGAAGCTTGAGCGGTTCCTCGGGCCGTACCCGTTAAGCGGCACCGGCGGTTTCGTTTCCGCCGCCGAGTTCTACTGGGGTGGCCTGGAGACGGCGATGCGGCCCGTCTACAACAAGCGTTTCGTCGGCTCCGAGACCCTGCTCAACCACGAACTCGCGCACATGTGGCTCGGTGACACCGTGACTTTGCAGGACTGGAACGACATCTTCGACAACGAGAGCCTGACCACCTACACCGAGTGGTTGACCACCACTGGCACCGACCCGGCCCAGAACTTCCAGCGCGGCTACAACGACATGGCCGGCGACGACCGGTTCTGGCGCCCGGCCCTGTCGGATCCCGGGCTGGAGCAGCTGTTCGAGCGGGTCTACGACCGGGGTCCGCTCGCGGTGCACGCGTTGCGCACCCGGATGGGCGATCAAGCCTTCTTCGCGCTGCTCAAGTCCTGGGCGCAACAGCAGGGTCCGCGCAGCCTGGAACAGTTCCGTCAAATGGCGGACGACGCCACGCCGGAGGACCTGGCCGGCTTCTTTTCCGAGTGGCTGGACCAGCTGGATCGGCCGGACGCGACCGCCGACAACGGGGTGGTGCCGCGCTGAGCATCCGCGGCCGGGTCAGCCGATGATCTTCGGCAGGTGCGCCAGCAGGGCCACGATGGATTGCCCCCCGGGCGTTTCGACGGCCGTGGCCGCCAGGTACAACGCCTGATTCACCGCGTCGAGCAGGGCGGCCCGTTCACCGCCGATGCGGGCCACCGCACGCTGCAGCGCGACGCTCACCTCGGCCTGCTTGTCCGCGGGCAGGAAGGGAACCTGACCCAGCGCGGTGGTGAGAATCACCCGGACCTGATCGGCATTGACGTGTTCAGTCTTGGACGACCCGCCGAACGGCAACCGGTCCCCAGGGGACGGACGCTGCTCGGCAGCCGCGGCCGCCTGAGGAGCTGTTTCGACCGGACGCGGAGTGGGCCCGGACGGGGCCACCGGTGCGACCGGCGCGAGTCCGTCGGCCGGGTCGAGCGAGACCACTTCGCGAAATCTCGGAACCACTGCGGTGAGGCCGAGTTCGCGCTGGATGCGGGCGGCCAGGTTGGTGGCCGAACCCTGCTCGCCATGGACGCAGAACACGGTACGTGGCTTGGGTTCCAGTCCGGCCAGCCAGTCGATCAGGTCCGAGCCGTCGGCGTGCACCGAGAACTCGGAGTCCTGGATGACCTCGGCCTTGACCGGCACGAACCTGCCCCGGAACTTCATCTCGGTGGCACCCTCGAGAAGTTGACGGCCGCGGGTACCGACGCCCTGGTAACCGGTGAAGATCACCGCGTTGCGCGGGTTGGGCAACAGGAACTCCAGGTGGTGCAGCACCCGCCCGCCGGTGGCCATGCCCGACGCCGACACGATGATGCAGGGCTGATCGGGCCGGTTCAACCGCTTGGACTCCTCGGCATCTGTGACCTCGCGCAGGTTGGGCAGGTCCATGAACTCGTCCACCTCCAGGTCGGGACGAAGCTCGCCGTTTCGTCCGGCCTCGCGGTACACGGCCAAAGCCGCCACCGCCATCGGCGAGTTGACGAAGATGGGCACATCGGGGATTCGTTGCTCGCGGCGGAGCTGGGAGAGGGCCTTGAGCACCAACGGTGTCCGGTCGACGGCGAAGGCGGGCACGAGCACGGAGCCGCCACGGTCGATCGTCCGGCGGATCGCGTCGGCCATCGCCTGATGAGGCAGGCCGGCCGGGTCTGGATGCTCGCGGTCACCGTACGTCGACTCCACCAGCACGTAGCCCGCGCCCGGTGGCTGATCGCGCGACTCCAGCAGCGGGTGGTCGTGCCGGCCCAGGTCTCCGGAGACCAGCACAGATGTCTCACCATGGCGCAGGGTCACGCTGGCCGAACCGAGAATGTGCCCGGCCCGGGTCAGCCGCAGGGTCAGTCCCCTACCGAGGTCCAGATCGGTGTCGTACGGAACGGCGCGCAGCAGCGGCAGGGTGCGCTCGACGTCCGCGATCGTGTACAGCGGCAGCGGAGGGTTGTGCTTGGAGTAGCCGCCTTCGGCAGCGTATTGAGCCTCGCGTTCCTGCAGATGTCCGGCATCCATCAACACGATTTCGGCCAGCCGGAGGGTCTCCGCGGTGCACCAGACCGGACCGTGGAAACCCTGCGCGACCAGGGCCGGCAGGTAGCCGCAATGGTCCAAGTGGGCGTGCGTCAACACGATCGAATCGATGCTTTCGGCTTGAACCGGGAAACTCGGCCCAGTTCAGCTCCCGCCACTTCTTCTCGCCCTGGAACATCCCGGCGTCGACCATCACCCGGCGGTCCGCGATGGTGAGCAGATGCTTGGAGCCGGTGACCGTGCCGGCGCCGCCGAGAAAGGTGAGGCTGATCGGTTCACTCATGGCCTCACCCTTGCCGATGCCGGGGTCGAACGGAAGCACCCGGACGCGACGAAGCGGGGTGGCCGCCGCTGCAGCCACCCCGCTTCGTGAGACTCAATCGAGCAGGCTCAGGCCCACTTCCACCCGCTGATCACCTGCTGGGCCAGGGAGTCGGCCTTGGTGGTCGACAGGTTGCTGGACACCGTCACGACGAAGATCTTGCTGTCCTTGAAGGCCATGAACTGAATGGTGTGCGCGTCACCGGCACCCTTGGTGGTCGACCAGACCTGCAGCGCTTCGGCGCCATCGAGCTGGGCATTCTCCTTGAACTCGATGTTCTTCGAGCCGGCGCCCTCGAGTTGCTTCTGGATGGCGGTCTTGAGCTGGTCGAACGGAATCTCGGCCGACGCCTGGGCGATCACGTTGACGTTGTCGGTGAACCCGTCCTTGGTGTCGGAGTTGTTCTTGCCGCCGGTGTCCACCGAGGCCTGCAGCTTCTTGAAATCGGCCGTGGCTTCCTTCCAACCCTCAGGCAGGGCGAGCGTGTAGCCGTCACCCTTGAGGGTCGGGCCGGTATTGGCGGGAGCGTCCGGGGACGTGCTGGCGGAGGGCGAGGTGGTGGCGGGCGCGCTGGTCGCCGGGGCCGAGGTGGCCGGCGCGGCGGTCGTTGCCGTGGTGGCGGGGCTGGAGCAGGCGGCCAGCGCGAAGATCGGGACGAGGGCGAGTGCAAGGATTCGGCGCATGGGCACCGAGTGTAGTGGAGGGGGTGTCAACGGCGTGGCGGAGTAGTGTGACCGCCATGTCGCAGAGCAGCCGCCAAGAGGACGCCCGGCGCCGCGAACAACTTGCCGCCGCCGCATTGCGCAACGAGTCCATCGCGGCGCAGAAGCTGGTCGACGAGTTCGTCGCCACTGCGAAAGCCCGCGCACTCGTTCCCGAGCCGCTGCGGGCGACACTGATGGACGGCACCCGGGTCAAGAGTGATCAGGTCGGTTGGTATGTGAACAAGGCCCAAACCCTGGCGATCGCTCCCGATGGACGGTTCTTCCAGCTGCTCACCACGGGCGGTCGCCTGGCCCGATTCACCGGAGTGAAGCTCGCACCCAGCCCGCCGCCACTGGTGGTCGGACGCGGCGGCCGCGACGGGGAAACCGGTGACCTGCAGGACTTTCTGGCTCGAGCCCTGAACGACTACGCCGGCTGATTCACGACGCCGGCGCCGGAAAGCGCTGATGCCGGCGAATCGACCGTTGAAGGTCAATCGCCGGCATCCGACCCGATGAAGGGCTCCAGGGGGCTACTGGACCGTCCGAGCAGCCCCCTGGGCGTAAGAGATGGCTGAGATATGGCAACCAAACACCCCGATTGTGACGTGTCAAGTGTATGGCCGTAACGGGGTCGGCGCCCAATCTGCTCGGGGTGTTCGATCGAATGGTTATCGGATTGTGGCCTACCGATTGGCAACACCTCGGCCACGGCGACAACACCCCTGACAACACCTTCTCGACACGCTGGCTGCATGGCTTCCGACAAGAACTCGTGCACCGATCGACTCAACCGCGAATGGGTGCTCCTGCAGCGCCAGCCCGCGCCGCCATCGTGGACCGATTCACCGGCCACGCTCGGCGACGTGCTGGCGGGCATCCCGCTCGATCCGGACCGGCGGCTCGGTGAGTTGTTGACCAGGAACGCGGCCGGCGAGCAGGTCGCCGGCCGGGTGGTGCTGCAGGCCATGTTGGGCAAGTTGGTGCTGTTCGCGGCCAAGGATCCGTGGCACAACGACGCCGACTACGTGACCGAGTGCTGGCTTCAACTCTGCAAGTATCCGCTGGGCCGACGTCCCCGGCGGATCGCAGCCAACCTGGCGATGGACACGCGCCGTGCAGTCTGGGCGGCCGAGTCATCGCCGTTGGTGCTCGATCCGCTACTGCTCGAAGAGCGAGCGCGGAGCGTCGAGCCCGACACGATTGACCTGATTCGAACCGCCACCCGACTCGGGCTTATCGATCGGGCCGCCGGAGCCTGCCTGGTTGCCGTGTACTGCCTCGGGCTGCGCAGTCACGAGGCTGCCGAGCAGCTCGCGATCAGCCCCGAACTCGTCCGATGGCGCAATGCGCGGTCGATCCGAAAGCTGGCTCCACACGCCGCCGAACTGGCCGCGGCGGCCTGAACGATGAGCCCTTATCAGGTTGTCGAAGGCCTTCTAGCGTGGCTACTAGACGCGGCCAGATTGCCGCATACCTACCTTGGGGTGAGGCGGTTCGGGCAGTGTGAGATTGGCCGGTTCGGTTGGGGTAGGTTTGCGCTCTCAATGCGAAGGGAGCTCCCGTGGAGCAGGCACTGCCCGCCGTGCGTAAGCTGCGCATCGGCTGCGAGTTCAACCACGTCGCGCAGTCCCCCACGCCGGCCGCCTTCCTGATCCGGCCGGCTGCCGATGCGGCCATCGTCCGTGAGCTGTGGACCACCGATCCGATCATGGAGTTGGGCCGCTACAACGACCTGTACGGCAACGAGATCCGCCGGGTCATGCTGCCGGCGGGGGAGTCGCTGGTGTCCTACTACGCGATCGCCGACGTCGTCGACGAGGTCGACGAGGCCGATCCGAGTGCGCCGGCGAACCGGGCCGAAGACCTGCCGAACGACGTGCTGGTTTACACGCTGCCCAGCCGGTACTGCCAATCCGACATGTTGATCGGTCCCGCGTGGGACCTGTTCGGCAGCCATGAACGCAACTACGAACTGGTCGCAAAGATCCAGGATTGGGTGTGGAATCACCTCGAGTACCGCACCGGCAGCACGGGGTCCTGGTGGACGGCGAAGGACTCGTTCGACAACGGGTTCGGGGTGTGCCGCGACTTCGCCCATCTGATGGTTTCGTTGTGCCGTGCGGTCACCATTCCGGCGCGCTACTGCTACGGGTATCTGCCCGACATGGACGTGCCGGCGTTACCCACCCCGATGGACTTCCACGCCTGGGTAGAGGTCTACCTGGGTGACCGCTGGTGGACCTTCGACCCGCGGCACAATGCCCGCCGCAAGGGCCACGTGCCGATCGGCCGAGGGCGTGACGCCACCGACCTCGCCATGGTGACCACCTGGGGCGTGCCCTGGTTGCGCCGCCTCACAGTGTGGGCCGACGAGGAGTTCGACGATCCGTGGCCGCCGGCGGACGTGTCGATGGATGCGCGCGACCCGTTCAGAAGCTGAACGCGTCCGCGTCTCCCTCAGGCGGATTCGCGCTTGATCAGCTCGCTGTGCAGAATCACCGGGGACTCCGGTTCGCGGCCGTTCAGCTTCTCCAGCAGCATCAGGCCCGCGGTGCGGGCCAGCACGTCGGGCCGGTTCTCCATCGTGGTCAACGGTGGAATGCTCTGGGTCGCGATCATCGAGTCGTCGAAGCCGACCAGCAGCAGATCGTCCGGAATCCTGCGGCCCAGCCGCTCGGCGGCGCGGATGGTGCCCGAGGCCATCAGATCGGACGCCACGAACAGGGCGTCGATCTCCGGATGGTGGCTGAGTAGGTCGAAAGTGGCCGCCTCGCCGCCGGCGAAGGTGAAATCACCTTCAGCGATCAGGTGACCGCTGCGTCCCGCCGTTGCCATGGCCTGTTGAAAGCCCCGCAGCCGCTCCACACCGGCCGACATGTCCATCGGTCCGGTCACCGTTCCGATCGTCCGCGCGCCGCGCTCCAGCAGATGCCGGGTAGCGGTGGCCGCGGCCCGGGCATGGTCGACGTCCACGTAGGACAGGCCGGGAACGCCCGGGTTGCCGACGAACACCACCGGACGCGAGGACGCCGCACAGGCCCGAGCGAAATCCTGGCCGTGGTGGGAGATCACGATCGCGCCGTCGGTCTGGTCGGACAGGAAGAACGACAGCATCGGGTCGACCCCGTCCTCGGGGTGCGACATGGAGAGCAGCACGTGGATGCCGGTGTGTCTGAAGGCCTCCAACGCCCCGTGGTAGGCGGTCGGAAAGAACGGGTCGGAGAACACCCGGTCCTCGGTTTCGGGCACCATCACGACCACTGCGTCGACCCGGCGGGTGACCAGGGCACGGGCCGCCATGTTCGGTCGGTAGCCCAGCATCGCGACGGCCTTCTTGACGGCTTCGGACGCAGGTTGCGAGACCGGCACCACGCCGTTGATCACCCTGGACGCCGTGGCCCTCGACACGCCGGCGGCCCGGGCGACGTCGTCCAGAGTCGGTGCCGTGCGCTGAATCATCTGCGTGCCGCCTCCTGTCCGTGCCGTCGGCGAGCGTCGGTTGCATCGGGCCGCGGCATCGACAGCGTAGCGGCGCCGGTGCGGTTGCGCTGAAAGCGCTCTCATCGTGGCCAGAAGCCGCGGACCCCGCCGTCAGGATCGACGGCAACGGGTCCGCGGCCTTCAGTCCTTGACCGCTCCGCCGGTGGTGTTCATGATCCGGCGCTGGAACACGAAGAAGATGATCGCCACCGGAATCGTCATCAGGGTCGCCGCCGCCAGCTTGATCGGGTACTGGTTGCCGGACGACAACTGACCGGACGCCAGCGAGGCAACACCTCGGGTCAGTGTGGTCAATGCGGGCGACTGGGTGGAGATGACGAAGTGGTTGAGCTCGTTCCAGGAGCCCTGGAAGCTCAGGATCACGATCGTCATCAACGCCGGTCGGGCCATCGGCAGCACGATCGACCAGAACGTGCGGAACGTGGAGGCGCCGTCGATCCGGGCCGCCTCCTCAACCGCCACCGGAATGGATTCGAAGAAGTTCTTCATGATGAACACCCCGGCCGCGTCGACCAGCAGCGGCAGGATCATGCCCGGGTACGAGTCGTAGATGCCCAGCTCCTTGATCACCAGGAACTTGGGAATCAGTAGCACCACGCCCGGCACCGCCATCACCGCGATCAGCAGCACGAAGACCAGTCGGCGTCCGGGAAAGTGCAGCCGGGCCAGCGCGTAGCCGGCCAACGAAACGAAGAACACTCGACCGAGGGTGACCAGAACGGTGACGATCAGGGAGTTCATCGTCCAGAGGGCGAAGTCGGAGTTGCCGAACAGCGTGGTGTAGGCCGTCTGGGTCCAGTTGCTCGACCACAGGGCCAGGCCTGCGGTGGTCGCCTCCGAATCGGTCTTGAACGAGTTCGCCACCTGCACCAGGAACGGAAAAATGTAGACCAGCGCGAGCAGGATCAACACGGCGAAGCCGACCAGCCAGCCACGTCCACTGCGCTCACCGGGGTACCGGCTGGGTTTCGGCTCAGCCATCGGACTCTCCTCTGGGCTGGCTGGCGGGGACGTTGGCGGGAGCTGGCACCGGCCGGCGGGCGGCGGCCCGGGCGGCTCGGCGCTCCCGCCGGCCGGGCTGGGTCGGGTCGGCTTCGCCCAGAACCAGCCGCTGGATCAGGGTGAAGGCCACGATGATCGCGAACAGGATGAAGGCGATCGCGGCGCCACGTCCCCACTTCTGCGCCTCGAAGGCTGAGGTGTAGGAGAGGAAAGCGGGCGTCAGCGTGGTCTTGGACGGCCCCCCCTTGCTGCCGGTGTAGATCTGGTCGAACACCTGCCAGGTACCGATCAGACCGAGGGTGATGACGGTGAACATGGTCGGCCGCAACAACGGCAGCGTGATGTGCCGGAATCGTTGCCAGGCAGAGGCGCCGTCGACCATCGCGGCCTCGTCGGTGTCGTCCCCGATCGATTGCAGGGCGGCCAGGAACAACAGCATGAAGGTGCCGGACGTGGTGAACACGGCCATCAGGATGAACGCGCACATCGCAATCGACGGTCCGGCCAGCCACTCCCAGGGTGAGATGCCGAGGAAGCCCGGCCGGCTCAGCGCAGCGGGACCCTCGCCGCCGCCGGCCAGTAGGTGGAAAACCCCGCGCGGGTCCTGGAACCAGTTGGGCCCTTGAACGCTCAGCATGGCCAGGAACCCGTTCACCGCGCCCGTTGCGGAGAACAGGAACACCCACAGCACGGTGATCGCCACGGTCGAGGTCACGGACGGAAAATAGAAGGCCGTCCGAAAGAAGCCCTTCCCTCGCAGTGCCCTCCGATTGACCATGAAGGCCAGCCCGAGCGCCAGCGCGGTTTGCAGTGGAACCACGAACAGCACGTAGTACAGGTTGTTGCGGATCGCGGTGCCGAAGTCACGCGAGGGCAGACCCCGTCCACTGGTCACCTCGGTGTAGTTGGCCGCACCAACGAAGTGCACGTTGCTGCCGAACGGGCTGCCTCGTCCGCCCCAGTCCGAGACGCTGACCCAAGCCGCCATCAGCACCGGCACGAAGAGGAACAGGCCCAGGATCAGGACGGTCGGCGAGACGAACAGCCAGCCGGCACCGGCCTGGCTGTTGATTCCCCGCCCTCGGCGGGGCTGTCCGGACGCGGCTGGTCCGCTCCGCGTCCGGACGGTGCTGGTGCTTGACATGTCGGCTCAGCCCAGCACTGCCTGCAGGTCGTTCTGGGTGGCGTCCAGGATCGTCTTCGGATCCGTGTCCGCCAACTTGGCCAGCTTGCTGTTCAACTCCGACAGCACCTCGGCGGCACCCTCGTTGGCCGGCAGGTTCTGCGCGTAGGCCGCACCGTTGATGAAGGGAACCATGGTCGGGTTGGCGCTCTTGTACCCCTCGGCAGCGGACTGCACCGACGGCATCACACCGAAGGCCTTGGCGAAGGCGAGCTGTTGCTCGGCGGTGGTCAGATACTCGACCAGGCTCTTGGCGCCCTCCTTGTTGTCGGCGTCGGTGGCGATGCCCCAGCAGTTGGTGAACTGCAGGGTGCCCTGCTGGGTGCCGGCCGGCAGCTCGGCCACGGTGAAGTCCAGGTCGGGGAAGTCCTTCTTGACGCCGGTGATCCAGTTGCCCTCGATCACCATCGCGGCCAGGCCCTTGCCGAGTGCCTCGCCGCCCCAGCCGGCGCCGACCGTAGTGTTGAAGGCCGCGTCGCCGCTCTTGATCAACTTCTGGACGAAGGCCAGGGCGTCAATGTTCTGCTGCGAGTTCGCGGATGCCTGGCCGTCGGTGACCAGACCGCCGCCGTTCTGGGCCACGAAAGCCCCGAGCCGCTGGATCTCGTGCGAGACCACCAGCCCCTTCACCTTGCCCTTGGTCAGTTTCTTGGCGACCGTCTCGAGGTCCGCCCAGGTCTTCGGCACATCGGCGTCGGTCAGTCCCGCGTCCTTCCACAGCTTGGTGTTGATCACCAGGGCGAGGGTGGAGAAGTCCTTGGGCGCGCAGTACAGCTTGTCGTCCACGGTGAACGCGGTGAGCAGACTGGGGTAGAAGTCGGCCTTGTTCGGCAGCGAGTCGCCGTAGGCCTCAAGGGAACCGTTGCCGGCCCAGCCGGCGAACGCGTCGGTGGAGACGTAGAGCAGGTCGTCGGGCTTGCCGCCGGCGAAGCCCTGAGTGGCCTGCTGGGTCAGGTCTGAGGCGACCTTCACCTCGGCCGGCACGCCGGACTGCTTCGACCAGGCGGCCACCGCCTCCTTCACGGCGGTGGTCTCGGCGTCGCCCGAGGATCCGATCAGCACCGACACCGGGTTTGTGTTGGCGCTCGTCCCGCCGCTGGCCGAGGCGCTGGACGAGGCCGCGGGGGTGCCGGATGAGCAGGCGGCAAGGGCGATCAGTGCGACTGCGGAAGCCGCAGCCAGGCTGGCTTGGAGAGGTCGGACGGGCATTCGGGGGTCCCTTCGTTGGGTGGCTGGGTCAGGAGCTGAAAGTTTCGGGGGAGCGGAGGACCAACCGGGCCGGCAGCAGTGTTTGGCGCTGCCCGTCCGGGTCGCCGCTGAGTTGGGCCAGGGCCATGGCGATGATCAGCTCGGCGGCTTCTTCGACCGGTTGGGCGATGCTGGACAGCCCCACGGCGGCGGCCACCGGGGTGTCGTCGAAGCCGATCACCGGCATCGCACCGTGACCTTCGATCCGGAGCCGGGCCAGTGCTCCCAGGGCGAGTGAGTCGCTGGTGCAGACGATGGCGGTGGCGCCCTGCTCGAGTAGCCGGCCGGCCGCCTCCGAACCCGGTCGGGCGCCGTCTTCGGTGGCGACTTCGAGGTTGCTGGTGTCGAGACCGTCCATGCCTCGCCGCCAGCCCGATCGGCGGTCGTCGCCGACGCCCGAGCCGTGCGGCCAGCCGAGAAAGCCGATCCGGGTGTGGCCGGTTGCGCGGAGCCGCGATACCGCCGACTCGCAACCGATGCCGCCGTCGATGTCCAGCCAGGCGTGGCGGGCGTCGGGACGGTCCCACGGCCGTCCGAAGGCCACCATCGGCAGCCCGGCAGCGACCAGCCGTTCGGGCCTGGTGTCGCCGGCGTGGGTGTTGGTCAGGATGCAGCCGTCGATGACGCCCGCCCGCTGCTGCTTGACCAGGTCGTCGACCTCGTCGGGGTCGGAGTCGCTGGCGAAGAGGATCAGCCGGTAGCTGTGCCGCTGCGCCTGAACCACCAGGTTGTGCAGAAAGCGGTCCATCACGGCGCCGTTCACACCGTCAACGGCCGGGTAGAGCCGCACACCGAGGTTCATCGACCGGCGGGTCCGCAGCGCCCGGCCCATGGCCGAGGGCCGGTAGCCGGACGACCGGATCGCGGCCAGCACCCGCTCCCGGGTCTCGGGCTTGAGCACGTCCGGGGAGTTCAACGCATTGCTCACGGTCTGCCGGGAGACGCCCAGGTCGCGCGCGAGGCTGACGAGGGTCGGCTTGGCCGAGCCATTGCTGCCCATAGCGCCTCCTGGCATTTGATCGATCAAGAAGTGGCCAGCACAAGTGGATCGGCGGCGGGTGAGGTCTTTTGAACGTTCAAATCGTGCTGTTATCTTGTTTCGAACTCTCGATGGATGTCAACCCCCAACCCGAAAGACACAGCGGAAAGGCACCGATGACGCCTCGTCAGCCCTTCGTCCACGACCTCGTCGTGGTTTTGTCGGCCCCTGTGCAGGTCTGGTCGACACGCTCAGGCGACTTCGACGGCACTGGCGCCCAGGGCGCCTACTGCGGCGACCACCGGGTGCTGCGGCAACTGTCGGTGGGCCTGGATGGTGCGGACGGTCCGGTCGAACTGGTGCCCGGTTCGACGACGATGCGACCCGACGGTGGCGTCGCCTTCCACAGCATCGCCAGGCTGCATGAGAATGCCGATCCGCTGGGTTCGCTGACTCGGCTCCGGGTGGCCACCCCGTCCGGCTTTCGGGAACAAATCACCGTGGCGGCTTCGCTGTCCGGTCCGGTCGACCTGGGCTTGACCGTCCGATTGGTGCCTGACGGAGAGCCGCTCAACCTGATCAAGGCCGGGGTCGGCTGGACCGGCCAGGTGCCGGTCGACGGCCCGGTCTGGACCTGGGGCGAGGGCACTACCGCGTCGCTGGACGCACCCCGCGCCGAACTCAGGGTGACCGAGGCGATCGAACTGCACTGGCGCTTCACTCTTGCTGGGTACGGTTCGGTCACTGTCGACTGGGGCCTGACCACCCACGATGCCGCGCTCCCGTTCGAGGGCAGCACCGCCGAACCGATTGCGGCCCCCACGCTCACCCGCGCCTCGGCCTCGCTGACCCGGCTGGTGCGGCAGTCGGTGGCCGACCTGAACTCTCTGCGCTTGACCGAGCGGAATGATCCCGACCGGATCTTCTTCGCGGCCGGCGCGCCCTGGTTCCTCACCCTTTTCGGCCGCGACTCGCTGATCACGGCCAAACTGTTCCTGCCGGTCGATCGCACCATGGCGCTCGGTACGCTGCGCACCTTGGCAGCTCGTCAGGGCACTCGCGTCGACGTCGACCGTGCCGAGCATCCCGGAAAGATCCTGCACGAGGTGCGTGCAGGCCCACTCGACCTGCACCAAGGGGTCGTCCTACCGCCCGAGTACTACGGCACCGTCGATGCCACCCCCCTGTGGATCCTGCTCCTCGCCGACCTGGTCGACTTCGGTGTCGACCCAGTGCTGGAGGGGCAGTTCGAGCCCATGCTGGCCGCCCTGGGCTGGCTGCGCGACCACTCCGACCCCGATGGTGACGGCTTCGCCGAGTACTACGACAGCTCTGGCCACGGCCTGGCGAACCAGGGTTGGAAGGATTCGGGTGACTCGATCAGGTTCGCGGACGGACGGGTCGCCGAGGGCCCCATCGCCCTGGCCGAGGTGCAGGGGTATGCCCACGCCGCTGCCCTCGCCGGAGCGGACCTGCTCGAGCGGTTCGGCCGCAGCGCCGACGAGCGGGCCGCCGCCGCCGAATGGCGCTCGTGGGCAGCACGACTCAAGGACCGGTTCCGCGAGCAGTTCTGGCTCTCCGATCGAAGTGGGCCGTATCCGGCGATCGCGTTGGATCGGCAGAAGCGGCCGGTCAGCGGGGTCGCGTCCAACATGGGTCACCTGCTCGGCACGGGGCTGCTCGATGCCGCCGAGGAAGCGGTCGTTGTCGGCCGGCTGATGGCCCCCGAGATGTTCTCCGGCTACGGCATTCGCACCATGTCGACGACGAACGCGGCCTACTGGCCGACCCGCTACCACGTCGGCTCGGTGTGGACCCACGACACCGCGATGATCATCGACGGCATGCTCCGGGCCGGGCACTCCGACGCCGCGGCGACCCTGGCCGAGGGTCTGTTGCGCGCCGCGGAGGGGTTCGAACACCGGCTGCCCGAACTATTCGGCGGACAGAGTTCCGACGAGGTGTTCCCGCCGGTGCCCTACCCGGCGTCATGCCGTCCACAGGCCTGGGCGGCTGCGTCCGGGATCACCGTTGCCCGCGCCCTGGGCGCCCTCTGAGGCTACCCACTCTCGACGTTGTGGTGGGTCTCGACGGTCGTCGGTTCGCTGGCCTAGGTTGTGGCCATGACTGATGCGCCAACCATCGAGCCGTTTCCCGACGAAGACATCCGGCGGGTGCTGTGTGTCGTGGCCCACCCCGACGACCTCGAGTACGGCACCTCCGCGGCCGTCGCCGAATGGACCGACCGGGGTGTCGACGTGGCGTATCTGTTGCTCACCAAGGGTGAGGCCGGCATGCAGGTTCCGCCCGAGGAGTGCGCCCGGATCCGCCGGGGTGAACAGGAGCGGGCCTGTGAGCAGGTCGGCGTCACCAACCTGACCATGCTCGACCATCCCGACGGCATGCTGGTCTACTCGCTCGAGTTGCGCCGCGACATCGCCCGGGTGATCCGCGAGTTCAAGCCCGACGCGGTGGTCGGCATGGGCTGGGACATCGACGCGCCCTGGGGGCTGAACATGGCCGATCACCGGGTGACCGGGCTGGTCACCATCGACGCGATCCGTGATGCCGACAACACCTGGGTGCATCAGGAACTGGCCAAGGACGAGAACCTGCCCAAGTGGGGCACCCGTTGGCTGTTGATCGTCGGGCACAACAAACCCAGCCATGGCGTCGCGGTGTCGGATGGTTCCCTGGCCAGGGCGGTGCGCTCGCTGGAGATGCACGAGGAATACCTGGCCGCGATTCCGGGACACCCCGCGCCCCGGGACTTCATTCCCGAGATGTTGCTGGGCGGTGGGAAAGCAATGGGCGTCCACCACGCGGTGCTGTTCAAGGCCTTCGACCTGCGCGGCCGCCCGGCCGGAGCGGAGTAGCGGCCCAAGGTCGGTCGGCTGATTACTCCAAGCCGTCGCGGTCGGCCCACTCCAACAGGGTGTCAAGCCTGAAGGCCTGGTCGTCGATGGCGGCATGCAGGTCGCCGATGCTGGCGAACCGGGCCGGCACCGATGCCATTGTGAAATCGCGCGGGTCGAGGTCGGTCAACTCGTCCCAGGTGACCGGGGTGGACACGGTTCCGGTGGGCGTTCCGCGCACCGAGTAGGCGCAGGCGATGGTGTGGTCGCGGGCGTTCTGGTTGAAGTCGACGAAAACCTTGCGTGGGTCGCGGTCCTTGCGCCACCAGACCGTGGTGGCCTCATCGGTGCGGCGCTCGATCTCGCGTGCGAAGGCCAGCGCGGCCCGCCGGACCTCGTGGAAACCCCAGTCGGGCTCGATCCGAACGTAGATATGAAACCCCTTGCCACCGGATGTTTTCGGGTAGCCCGTGATACCCAGATCGGCGAGCACCCCGCGGGCAACTGCGGCCACCCGGCGCACCGTGTCGAAATCGCAATCGGGCATCGGATCGAGGTCGATGCGCCATTCGTCCGGCTGCTCCACGTGCGCCCGGCGGCTGTTCCAGGGGTGGAACTCCACGGTCGACATCTGCACTGCCCAGATCACCTGAGCAAGCTCGGTGACGCACAACTCGTCTGCCGTTCGGCCAAAGCGGGGGAACCACAACTCGACCGTGTTGACCCAGTCGGGTGCACCCGCGGGCAGTCGCTTCTGGTGCACCTTGGGGCCGGCCAGGCCGTCCGGAAATCGGTGCAGCATGCACGGTCGCTCACGCAGTGCGCGGACGATCCCGTCCCCGACCGAGAGGTAGTAGTCGACCAGGTCGCGCTTGGTCCAGCCGGTCTCGGGAAAGTACGTGCGATCAGGGTTCGTCACCCGGACGATCCGGTCGCCGACCTCGATCTCGACCGCGGGACTTGGCATGTGACCGACGGTAGTGCAGGCCGTCCGGTTATCCACAGATTCTGCGCCGGACCGCCGCACTGGTGACGATCCGTGGCTTGCTGTATCGGTGGACCATCGGGAACGCGCAGTGCAGTTGCTGCGGCTGAACGAGGGTGTGCTGACCCGTCTGCAACACCCCCGCCCCGTGCTGAACACGCTGCTGGCGCAGCGGCGCATCGTACGGGTGTTCACCGGGGTGTTCGTGGACGTTGAACTGCTGACCTGCAGGCGCACCAGGTACGCGGCCGCGCTGGCCTCGCGTCCGCTGGCGGTGTTGTGGGGCGCGTCGGCCGTGGCCGCGATCACGGCTGACGCGACGCCCTTCGTCAAGGGCGAGGTGATCCACCTGGCCCAACCGGCGGTCGGTCGGGGCTGCAGCGGGATCGAGCTTCACCGCCGTGTCGTCGACGACATTCGCCTGTACAGCGGGCTGCGCTGCCCGGCCCCCGCCATTGTCGCCGCCGCCGAGATGGTGCGCGACGATGGTAGGAGCGCCCTGTTGTTCCTGCGCACGGGTCTGGTGCGGCCGGCCGAGCTGGTGGCGGCAGTGTCGGGCTTCGACGGATCACGCGGACAGGAACTGCGTCGAAAGCTGACCCGCGGTTTCGCCGACAACCCCTGGTCCGGCGGCGAGCGGGACCTGATCGCGTTGCTTCGCTCCGAGGGTGTCACCGGGTGGGTCGCGAATGCGCCCGTGGTCGCCTGCGGGTCCACCTACTTTCCAGACCTGCTGTTCGAGGCCGCCCGCCTCGTTGTCGAGTTCGACGGGTTCGAGGTGCACGGCACCCGGCCGTCGTTCGAGGCGGATCGAGTGCGACAGAACCGACTTGTCCTAGCGGGTTTTCGGGTGCTGCGCTACACCTGGCTGCGGCTGCAGGACGACCCGGCCGGCATCGTGAAGGAGATCAGGCAGGCCCTCGCCGCCGGCGAACCAGTCGTGTGCTGAGAATTCATCGGGCCCTGCAATACCGAATGGTTACCTCGATCCGGATTCGAACGATTCAACGCGCCACTTTGGGGATCGAGGTCACCATTCGGTATTTCGGCGGTTGGAGACTTCCCTAGGTGAGTTGAAGTGAGCCGTCGGCGTTCACGCGGAACACGTCCACCTTCACCTCGAGCTTCGACTTCTTCGACTCGGTGTAGACCACGCCCTTGAGCGGGGAGACGTCGCGGAAGTCCCGCCCCCAGGCCGTCACGATGTATCGCGAGTCGGCGAAGTGGTCGTTGGTGGGGTCCAGGTCGATCCACTCGCCTCCTGGCACCAGGGTTGAGGTCCAGGCGTGCGAGGCATCCGAACCCTCGAGCTTGGGCTGGCCGGGCGCGGGAGAGGTTTCCACGTAGCCCGACACGTAGCGAGCCGGCAGCCCGACCGAACGCAGGCAGCCGACCGCCAGATGGGCGAAGTCCTGGCAGACGCCTTTGCGCAGGTCGAGCAGCTCCGGCAGCGTGGTGCGCACCGACGTTGCGCCCAACTCGTACTTGAAGTCGCGGTAGATGGTCGAGTAGAGCCCGATCAGCGCGTCGCCCAGTGGCCGGTCCGGGGCCAGGATCGACTCCGCATACGCCAGCACCTCGGGTCCGAACTCGACCAGGTCCGAGGGCAGCAGGAACTCCGCGTGCTCGACCGGATCTGCTTCCTGTTGCACCCGAGCGGCCGCCTCGGCGACGGTGAAGGCGTTCAATGACTCCATCACCGGACGCGGCCAGGCCACGTCAACGAAGGCGGTCTTGCTGACCACCAACTCGCGATGGGTCGATCGGATCTCGACGTAGAAGCTGTGATTGCCGAAGTGGTCGACGTGTTGGGTGATCACCTCGGGTTCGGGCGAGATGTCGACCTGGTTGGACACCACCTGCTGCGACCAGGTCTCCAGCGGACGAAGGAAGCCGCGCTCGTAGCAGGCCTCCACGTCGTCGTCATAGGTGTAGATCGTCGAGTGCCGGACCCGGTACCGCCGCGGCGCGTAGTGATCGGGCCGCTGGTTACTCGTCATCGGTCACCTGCCACGGGCTTGCCCAGCCGGCGGTCTGGGCACGGCGCGGAGCCTGCCGCAGGAAGTGTCGGGCGGCCAGGTCGTCGGACAACCGGCGGAACTCCTGCTCGAAGGCGGCCAAGTGAACGGCGAGGCGACCCGGGACGAGCAACTCGTCGATGTCGGCGTCGCCCAGCGTCGTGGCCAATCTCAGCGCCCGCGCGGCCGACGCCTCGTCACTGAGCAGCGTCAGGTCTGCGGCCAGCGACTCGGCCTGGTAGATCACCGAGCGCGGATTCAGCCGGTCGAGCAGCAGCAGGTCGATGGCCGACTGCAGTGCCATCGTCGGACCGGTGCCGGCAGCCGCCCGGCGCCGATGGGTGATGATGGATTCGCCGGCCCGCAGCACGCCCTCGATGACCAGGTCGTCGACCTCGCGGCCACGCTCGTCGGTGATCGCCCGGCCGAGCAGCGACAGGGTCATCTGGGCCCGCTCCATGCGGCAGCCGGCGTCGAGGAACGCCCACGACTCGTCGCGCACCATGCTGTGCGCCATGATGCCGGCCAGCGCCAGCAGCGACTCCAGCACGTCGGCCAGCAACGGCTGCAGCTGATCGTCGTCGCCCGGGGTCTCCGCAAGGGTCTGCTGAAGCCTGCCAATCACCGACCAGGTGTCGACGCTCAGCAGGTCCCGGACGTGCTGAGCGGCGTTGGTGACCTGGTTCGCGCAATGCCGGACGGTGCCCGACCGGGACGCGTCCAGTACGGCCCGGCGCAGGTAGTCCAGCGATGACTCGCCCTGTCGGATCGAGCCGGTGACGCTGACCCAGGCGACGGCGTCCAGCAGCACATCGGTGGCCCGGGCCCCGGGAGTGCCGCTGCGGGAACTGTTGTCCTCGGCGAAGTCGTCGACCACCTTGAGCAACCGAGCCGTGCCTTCCGCGCGTTCGGCGTAGCGGCCCATCCAGAACAGGTTGTCGGCAACCCGCGGGGACAGTCCATAGGCGCGCGCGATCGGTGGTGCGGTGAGCCGGCGGTCGCGTCCGACCGTCGGCTGGTCGGCCTCGGACGAGATCACCCAGACGTCCTTGGCCAGGGCGCCGGTGAAGTTCGAGACGGTGTGCTCGCCGATCCGGGACGCCACCCGGCCCAAGCCTCCGGGCAGGAAGTGGTACTCGCTTCCGTGCGCGACCCCGAAGGTGCGCAACACGAAGCGCCGCGGCTCAAGGCCCTCGTGGGTGATCACCGGCGCGGTGGACAGTTGCATCGGTGCCTGACCACACCAGGCCCAGGGCTCGGCCCTGATTGCGGCGGACAGGTCGTCGCGTTCGCCTGCGGTCAGCTGCCAGCCGTAGCGCAGCGGGCCGGTGGACCGCGAGATCGGCTTCAGCACCAGTTGGTCCAGGTTGGCCAGCACGTGCGAGCGGGCGGTGTCGTCGCCGCACCACCAGGTGGGCGGCATCGGCAGCAACAGTTCTTCGCCGAGCAGGGCACGGGACGCTGCGCCGAGGTGCGCGATCAGCCCCGGGTTCTCCAGGACGCCGGCGCCGACCGGGTTGACCACGGCCACGGTCCGGTTGCGGGCCGCCTCGATCAACCCCGGGATGCCCAGCTGGGAGTCGCCGCGCAGTTCCAGCGGGTCGGAGTAGGCGGCGTCCACCCGACGCAGGATCACGTCCACCTGCTCGAGCCGGTCGCCGGCTCGCAGCCAGACCTTGCCCTGCTGCATCACCAGGTCGTCGGCCTCCACCAGGGGAAAGCCCAGCAGCGTGGCCAGGTAGGCCTGTTCGAAGGCAGTCTCGCTACCGGGTCCAGGAGTGAGCAGCACCACCCTCGGCGGTTCGGTGGCGGACGGTGAGGCGTCCTGTAGCGCCGCCGTGAAGGTCTGGAAGAAGCCGCGCAGCCGGGCCAGCGGGGTCGACCGGTGCAGGCCGGCCATCACCCGGGAGATGATCCGCCGGGTCGCCATCGCGTACCCGGGACCGGAGGGCGCCTGGGTGCGATCCGAGATCACCGTCCAACGACCGTCGGTGTCGCGGCCGAGATCGGTGGCTGAAACCACCAGGTGTCGCTCACTGGGTGCGCCGATGCCGTCGGTCTGCCGGATGTAGCCCTCGTGCGCCAGCACCAGTTCGGGCGGGATCACCCGGCGCCGCATCAGCGTTCGTTCGCCGTAGAGGTCACCCAGCACCAGATCCAGCAGCTTCGCCCGCTGCTGCAGGCCCTTTTCCAGTGTCTGCCACTCGGTGGCGCCGAGCAGGACCGGGATCGGATCGATCTCCCAGCTGCGGCTGCCGCTGAGCTCGGTGCCGTACGTGACACCCTCGTCCGTTGCGAAGGTGCGGGCCTCGACCCGGGCCGCCTTGAGTCCGGCCAGGCCCATCGCGTTGACGGCCGCGCCGAGCGCCGCCTGGTCGATACGCAGGCCGGCTTCGGTGACCAGTTCGTCGACGGCCCCTACCGGGAGGCGGTCGCGGTACTGGTCGAGAACGCCCGTATCGAGGCTCACCGCTGCGGACATGCTGGCCACCTTACGGGGTCGGAAGCGGTGGTCCGGTCCTAGCCCAGATGGCCGGGTGAGTAGCGCCGGAGGTCCACCGTGCAGGGGTATTCGGTGCCCATCGGACCGAACATCGCCTCGGCGGCCGGCCAGGCGCTCATGTCGATCGGGCCGGAGGTGTGGCCCTGTTCGCTGAACCTGGACGCCCGTCGCGACTCGGCCTCCACAGCGTTCACCGGGTAGGTGTCGTAGCTGCGGCCGCCGGGGTGCACGACGTGATAGGTGAACCCGCCAAGTGAACGCGCGTTCCAGGTGTCCACCAGGTCGAACACCAGCGGCGAGTGCACGCCCATCGTCGGATGCAGTGCCGACCAAGGCGCCCAGGCCCGATACCGGACGCCGCCGACGAACATGCCGGTGGTCGCCGGGGCGTCGTCCGAGCCCAGCGCAGTGCCCCAGCCACCGTTCTCGACCGACGTCAGTGGCACTGGAACCCCGTTGCAGGTGACCACGTGGCGGCCCTCGATCAGCCCGGAGACGGCGATCTGCACCCGCTCGACCGACGAGTCCACGTACCGTGCGGTGCCCGTCGCGGTCGCCTCTTCGCCCAGCACGTGCCAGGGTTCGATGGCCTGCCGCAGTTCCAGTTTCACTCCGGACAGTTCGGCTTCACCGAGCCGCGGGAAGCGGAACTCAAGGAACGGGTCGAGCCAGGCCGGGTCGAAGTGCGCCCCCGGCGCGGCGACTTCCAGCCACTCGTTGACGTCGGCGACCACCTCGCGCAGATCGGCCGCGGCGAAGGCGGGCAGCAGGAACCGGTCGTGCAGCCGGGTGCCCCAACGGATCAACCGGCTGCGGTAGGGACGGTCCCAGAACATCGCCACCATGCTGCGCACCAGCAGCGCCTGGACGAGCGCCATCCTGGGGTGCGGCGGCATCTCGAACCCGCGCAGCTCGAGCAGGCCCAGCCGGCCGCGCTGGCTGTCGGGGGAGTACAGCTTGTCGATGCAGAACTCGGAGCGGTGGGTGTTGCCGGTGAGATCGGTGAGCAGGTGCCGCAGCAGCCGGTCGGTGTTCCAGGGCAGTGCGGGCAGCTCACCGAGGTTCTCCGGCGGCGCGTAGCGAGCGGCGTCCGCGGTCACCCGGTCCAACTCGGCGAAGGCGATCTCCAGCTCGTACAGCGTCTCGTGCCGGCCCTCGTCCACCCGAGGGGCTTGGGAGGTGGGGCCGATGAATCGTCCGGAGAACACATATGACAAGGCCGGATGGTGCTGCCAATAGGTGATCAGCGAACGCAGCAGGTCGGGCCGGCGCAGCAGCGGCGAGTCGGTCGGGGTGGCACCGCCGAGGGTGAAGTGGTTGCCGCCGCCGGTGCCGGTGTGGGTGCCGTCCAGATCGAACTTCTCGGTGGCCAGCCGAGTCTGGCGGGCGTCCTCGTACAGCGAGACGGTCAGGTCGCGCTGCTCGGCCCAGCTGGACGTCGGTTGCGTGTTCACCTCGATCACGCCTGGATCGGGGGTGACCGAGATGGTCCTGGTGCGCAGGTCGAAGGGCAGTGGGTAGCCCTCCAGAACGACCGGCAGCTCCACCGCGGAGGCAGCGTTCTCGACCGTGCTGAGCAACTCGAGGGCGTCCTCGAGCTTCGCCAGCGGAGGCAGGAACACGAACAGCTGGCCGTCGCGTTCCTCCACGCACAGGGCCGTGCGGGGCGCCTCCTCGATTGGTTCGACCACCGCCGGCGGCGACTCGCCATCGACGATGATCGGCAGCAGTCCGGTCATCTCCAAGGCGGACCGTTCGATGTCCTCGGGAGCCTCGCCCCAGGCCAGGGACGCCAAGGGCAGCCGGAAGCCCATCGGCGAGGTGCCGGGGGTGAGGAACAGGTACTTGCGGCGGGGCAGCCAGCGCGCGGTTCCCCAGCGGCCCTCATCGACCAGCCGGAACATCGGCACCACCCAGCCGCGCGGAGCACCACGTTGCGGGTTCAGTTCGGCCACCTTCGCGGCCCGGCCCGCCTCGGACGACAGCCTCGGGTCGTCCGGCTCGGGATCGTCCGGACGCTGTTCGCCCTCGGGCAGCTGCGCCTCGGCCATCAACTCGATCAGCGGATCGTCGAAGCCCGGCAGCACGTGGCCGGCCGGAATGCCGAGCCCGCCGGCGATGTAGACCGCCAGGTCCCTGGCTGCGGTCTGCGCCGTCATCGAACCCGGCTCGACCGTCGGGGCGTCCCAGGGATTGGCCAGCAGGGAGTGGTCCTCCCAGATCGCGATGCCGTCCGGGCGCCAGGTGATGGCGATGTTCCAGCGCGGCAGGTCCTCGCCGGGGTACCACTTGCCCTGGCCGTGATGGACCACGCCGCCGGGCGCCCAGCGCTGCTCGAGGCGGCCGGCCAGCAGCCGGGCCAGGGCCCGCTTCTCCGGGCCGTCCGCGGCGCCCTCCCACTGCGGGGTGGCGGTGTCGTCGGCGGAGACGAAGGTCGGCTCGCCACCCATGGTCAGCCGGACGTCCCCGGCCGCCAGCACCTGGTCGATCCGTTCGCCCAGTGCGTCGACGCCGGCCCATTGGTGGTCGCTGTACGGCTTGGTCACCCGGGGGTCCTCATGCACCCGCTGCACGGTGTTGGCGAAGTGCATGGTCACCGCGACCGGGGCGGTCGAGCCGCTGATCGGCGCGGCCGAGGACGGGTGCGGAGTGGCCGACAACGGAATGTGGCCCTCGCCGGCGAACAGTCCTGAGGTGGGGTCGAGCCCGATCCACCCGGCGCCGGGCACGTACACCTCGGCCCAGGCGTGCAGGTCGGTGAAGTCCTCGGTTGGCCCGGACGGCCCGTCCAACGCCTCGACGTCCGAGGCCAGCTGGACCAGGTAGCCGGAGACGAACCGGGCCGCCAGCCCGGCTTCGCGCAGCACCGATACCAGCAGCCAGGCCGAGTCGCGGCACGAACCGAGCGCATTGGTCAGGGTGGTGTCCGGGGTCTGCACGCCAGCCTCCATCCGCACCGAGTAGGCGATGTCGTTCTGCATGGCGGTGTTCACCGCGACCAGAAAGTCGACCATCCGGGGCCGGGCATCGCCGGTCAGGTGCGCGTACTCGGCGGTGATGTGCTGCTGCACCCATTGCCGCACCAGCGGTCCGGGGCCATCGCCACTCTCGTCCACACTGCGCAGGTAGGGCTCGAGGTCGGAGCGCAGGGCGGCCGGGTACTGGAACGGGAACCGCTCCGCGTACTCCTCGAGAAAGAAGTCGAACGGGTTGATCACCGTCATGTCGGCGACCACGTCGACGGTGATGTCGAGCTCCTTGACCGGCTCGGGAAACACCAGCCTGGCCAGGTAGTTGCCGAACGGGTCCTGCTGCCAGTTGATGAAGTGGTTGCGGGGGCTCACCGTGAGCGAGTACGCCGCGATCGGGGTGCGCGAATGGGGCGCCGGACGGAGCCGCACGGTGTGGGGGTAAACCTCCACCGGCTCGGCGAAGGTGTATGTGGTGCGATGCTCGAGAGCTACCCGGATGGTCACCCGAGTGAATCTAGTGGGCAGTCGTTGCCGCGGCACCACGATGGACGGCACCGTCACCACACTGAAACGCGCGGACGAAAGGTCGGTAGCCTGTCTGAGTGACCTCTCAGGAACCCGTGCTGCCCACCGAGCCGAGCGCGGGCGCTGCCGGCAACGTGCGTCGTCCGCGGCTGCTGTGGATCGCCGGCGCCGTTCTGGTGGTGCTCGGCCTGGTCGGCGCCATCGCATGGGCGGTGCGACCGCAGCCCGCTGCCGGAAGTGTGCCCGCCGCCACCCCGCAGCAGGCCGTGACCGGCTTTCTGGAGTCGCTGGCCAGTGGTGACGCCGAGCGCGCGCTCGAATACGCGCAGTATCGCCCGACCGACCTGACCCTGTTGAACCGCAGCGTGCTCGAGGCCTCGCACCAGCAGGGGGCGCTGGCGATCGTGAGCGTTCCGGAGGTCGGTGGCGCCGGCACCGTTTCCGTACCGGCGCAGGTGACGTTGGGCGGGCAACCGACCACGATCGTCTTCGCGGTCACCCAGACGGCGCCTGGATGGCGGTTGAGCCAGGTGACCTCCACCATCGACCCCGGCCCACTGCCGGACTCCCTCGGCCCGACGCTGAACGGCCAACCGCTCACGAGCACCTCCCACGTAGAGGTCTTCCCCGGCCTGTACAGCTTCGGTGAGTCGGCGCCGGAGATCACCCTGGGCGAGAGTCGGGTGGTGGTCGATTCGGTCGGCGAAGACATCCGGGCCGGGCTGCAGCCCACCCTGACCAGCGCCGGCGAGAAGAAGGCCAATGCGATTGCCGCCGCCGCGGTCAACGCCTGCATGGCTCAGCGCAGCCCGATGCCCGAGGGCTGCCCGAACAGCGTCAAGGTCACCACCGGGCAGAAGATCAACACCAAGACAATCAAGTGGACGCTGGTCGGCGACCCGTGGAAGAACGCCACCTACACCCTCGACGTCAACGACCCGACCCAGGCTCGTGGGGCCGCCTCACTCACCTTTCGGTTCCGCTGCACGATCACCCAGAAGGGCGACACCTACATGGTCGACCAGACCAATCCGCCGGTCGCCGTGAAGTACCTGCTGACGGTCACCGACCCCAAGGCTCCGGTTGCCTGGCAGCGGGTCACCTGAGCCGCGCGGCCGCGGCGTCGTCCTCGGCGGCGGTGGCCTGACCGGACTCGCCTGGCTGGACGGAGTGCTCAGCGAACTGCCACCGGTGGTCACCACGGCCGACCGGGTGATCGGCACCTCAGCCGGTGCCCTGCTGGCGGCCCGGCTGCTGGGTGGCGGCGAGGCCGCGGGCCTGGCCGAGCGCCTCGACGCCCTGGCCGAGGTACGGCTCGGATTCGGGGCGGTCGCGGCACTGCTCGGCGCCCAGGTCTGGCCGAGCCGCCGGCACGCCGTGCAATGGCTGGGTCGACGCGCCGCCCGTCCGGCCGCGCTGACCCAGGACGCCTTCGTCCGGCTGATCGACGAGTTGATCGGAAACGCCGAATGGCCGGCCTCCCTGATTGTCGCGGCCGTGGACGCGGAGGCCGGCCGACCGGCGTACTTCACCGCCCGCTCCGACGTGCCGCTCGGCCGGGCGGTCGCGGCCAGCTGCGCCATGCCGGGGGTCTTCCCGCCGGTGCGGATCGAGGACCGAACCTTTCTGGACGGGGGTCTGCGCTCGCCGGCCAACGTCCAGCTGGTCACCGGGTGTGCGCGGGTGCTGGTGTTGGCGCCGCAGTGGCACTCGGCCCGGGCCGTCCGAAGGCCCGCCCATCAGGTCGCGAAGCTGCGTGAGGATGGCGTCGAGGTGCTGCTCCTGCAGTCGAACCTGCCCGGCTACCAGGTGTTGTCGAAATCGGCGCTGCCGGCCGCCCGTGAGCTCGGTGCGATCCAGGGCCGGGCGATCGCGGGAGCCGTCCGCGAACTCTGGAACTGAACGCTCGCCTAACTACTTTCCGCTCGCCAAGTTCGGCGAGCAGAAAGTAGTTAGGCGAGCACTTGGCGACGATGCCCCAGCGAGTGGTCCTGATGCTGGGTCAGCCAGAGCCGATGACAGGTGATCACCACGGTCAGCCAGGCGACGCCGAGACTCCAGGCGGCGAGTACGTCGGTCAGCCAGTGGTGGCCCAGAAACACCCGCGACAGCCCCATCGCGAGCACGTACAGCACGGTCAGCACGACCGTCACCGTGCGCGCGAGCCGACTGGTCAGGTGCGACACCAGCAGGTAGCAGAACATTCCGGCGATCACGATCGAGTTCAGTGAGTGCCCGGACGGAAAGGACCCCGAAGTCTCGTAGGGCGGCACAGCATCCGCCAGTGGCGGCCGGGCCCGTTCGGTGATCCGCTTGCCGGCCACCGTCATCGCCAGCGAGCCGGCTACGGCGATCAGCATCAGTACCACGGGCGTCCAGCGCTTCCACACCAGGCAGAGCACGGTGATGCCGATTCCGGTGATGATCGACATCCAGAAGGTGCCGCCGGAGTTGCTGAAGGCGGCCACGATCGCGGTCGACGTGGGGGTTCGGGCGGAGAGCGCCCACTGCAGGACAGGCTCGTCGAACTGGGCGATGCCGTGATGCGAGGCCACCCCTTCGTAGATCGCGCCGGCCAGGATGGTGCCGCCGACGGCCAGCGCCCCGGCCAGGGCGATCAACAGCAGCACGGCCACCTCGGTGTTGCGCACTTTGTCGGCCAACGCCCCGAAGGCCTGGCTCAGCCAGCGTCCCGGACGGCTGTACCACCGGGTCAGATCGCGGTCGCCGATCGTGGTTTCGGTGGTGCTGGGCAACAGGGGGTGCATCCGCCAAGTCTGGCAGAGCGGGCGACTCGTTCCCACGCCATGGTGTTTGTGTCAGGCTGTCCGCTGAGCAGTGAGGAGACCCATGTTCCGCAAGATCCTGGTCGCCAACCGAGGTGAGATCGCCGTCCGAGCGTTCCGCGCAGCCACCGAACTTGGTGTTGGCACTGTCGCTGTTTTCCCTTATGAGGACCGGTTTGCGGAGTACCGGCTGAAGGCGGACGAGAGCTACCAGATCGGTGAGGTCGGGCATCCGGTGCGGGCCTACCTCGATGTGCACGGGATCATCCGCGCCGCTCTCGATGCGGGCGTGGACGCGATCTACCCGGGCTACGGTTTCCTGTCCGAGAACCCCGATCTGGCCCAGGCCTGCGAAGACAACGGGATCACGTTCGTCGGTCCTGATCACACGGTGCTGGAACTGACCGGCGACAAGGCGGCGGCGATCGCGGCCGCCCGCGCCGCCGGCCTACCCACCCTGGGCGGCAGCGAACCGTCCGACGACGTGGCCACACTGATCGCCGCCGCCGGAGAGGTCGGTTTCCCGGTCTTCGTGAAGGCCGTCTCCGGCGGTGGCGGACGGGGCATGCGCCGGGTGGAGTCGGCCGACCTGCTCGAGGCCGCAGTCAATGAGGCAATGCGTGAGGCGAAGGCGGCGTTCGGCGACGCCCGAATGTACCTCGAACAGGCGGTGGTCAGCCCACGGCACATCGAGGTGCAGATCCTGGCCGACCGCGAGGGCAACGTGATCCATCTGTACGAGCGGGACTGCTCGGTGCAGCGCCGGCACCAGAAGGTGATCGAACTCGCCCCGGCGCCGAACCTGGATCCTGCGATCCGCGCCGCCCTGTGCGCCGACGCGGTGAAGTTCGCGCGCCACATCGGTTACAGCAACGCGGGCACGGTGGAGTTCCTGCTCGGCCAGGACGGCCGCTACGTGTTCATCGAAATGAACCCGCGGATCCAGGTAGAGCACACCGTGACCGAGGAGGTCACCGACGTCGACCTGGTCAGTTCCCAACTCCGGATCGCGGCCGGCCAGTCGCTGGCCGAGCTCGGCCTGACCCAGGACGGCATCCAGGTGCGCGGCCAGGCCCTGCAGTGCAGGGTCACCACCGAGGATCCGGGCAATGGGTTCCGGCCCGACACCGGCCGGCTCTCGGTCTACCGGACGCCGGGCGGCGCCGGCGTCAGGCTGGACGGCGGGGTGGTCTTCGCCGGCGCCGAGGTGAGCGCCCACTTCGACTCGATGCTGGTCAAGCTGACCTGCCGCGGCAGCGACCTGGCGGTTGCCGCCCGGCGGGCCTACCGGGCGCTGACCGAGTTTCGGATCCGCGGCGTCTCGACCAACATCCCGTTCCTGGAGGCGGTGATCACCGACCCGGACTTCCTGGCCGGAAGGGCGACCACCTCGTTCATCGACGAGCGGCCGTACCTGCTGAAGCACCGGCTGCCGGCCGATCGTGGCACCAAATTGCTGCAGTACCTGGCCGGCATCGCGGTGAACAAACCGAACGGGAACGCGCAGACCACCCTGATCGCGCGGGACAAGCTGCCGGTGCTGACCCGGGCCGAACTGAACGCGCGGCCTCCGTCCGGCTCGAAACAGCTGCTGCTCGCGGAAGGGCCGGAGCGGTTCGCGCAGGCGCTGCGCGACCGGACCTCGGTGGCGGTGACCGACACCACCTTCCGCGACGCCCACCAGAGCCTGCTGGCCACCCGGGTGCGCACCCGTGACCTGCTGCACGTCGCGCCGCACATCGCGCGCCTGCTGCCGCAGCTGTTCTCGATGGAGTCCTGGGGCGGGGCCACCTTTGACGTGTCGCTGCGGTTCCTGAAGGAGGATCCGTGGGATCGACTGGCCAGGTTCGCCGAAGCGATGCCGAACATTCCCCAGCAAATGCTGCTGAGGGGGCGCAACACCGTCGGCTACACGCCGTACCCGCTCAAGGTGACCAGCGCTTTCGTGCAGGAGGCGGCCCGCACCGGCTGCGACATCTTCCGGATCTTCGACGCGCTGAACAACGTCGACCAGATCCGTCCGGCGGTCGAGGCCGTCCGGCAGACCGATCATGGCGTGGCCGAGGCGGCGATCTGCTATACGGGCAACCTGACCAGCCCGAACGAAACGCTGTACACGCTCGACTACTACCTGCGGTTCGCCGAGCAGCTGGTGGGGGCCGGCGCGCACATCCTGGCGATCAAGGACATGGCCGGCCTGCTGCGGGCACCCGCGGCAGCCATTCTGGTCAGGGCGCTGCGTGCCGAGTTCGACCTGCCGGTGCACCTGCACACCCACGACACCGCCGGCGGCCAGTTGGCCACCCTGGTGTCGGCGATCGACGCGGGCGTTGACGCCGTGGATGTGGCGTCCGCGGCCTGGGCGGGCACCACGTCCCAGGTGTCGATGTCGGCGCTGATCGCCGCCACCGACGACACCGAGCGGGCCACCGGTCTGTCGTTGAAGGCCGCCACCGACCTGGAGCCGTACTTCGAGGCCGTCCGGCTGCTGTACGCACCGTTCGAGTCCGGCCTGCCCGGCCCGACCGGGCGGGTCTACAACCATGAGATTCCTGGCGGCCAGCTGTCCAACCTGCGCCAACAGGCGATCGCCCTCGGGCTGGGGCACCGGTTCGAGGACATCGAGAACATGTACACCGCGGCCAACCGGATCCTCGGCAACATCGTCAAGGTGACCCCTTCGTCCAAGGTGGTCGGCGACCTGGCCCTGGCCCTGGTCGGCGCCAACGCCAGCCCGGACGCGTTCGAGACCAATCCCGGGCGGTTCGATATACCCGACTCGGTGATCGGCTTCCTCAACGGCGACCTGGGCGACCCGCCGGGCGGCTGGCCGGAACCGTTCCGCACCAAGGCCCTGGCCGGACGGACGGCCAAGCCGGTGGAGACCGAACTGTCCGAGCAGGAGGAGGAGGCGCTGGCCGCCGATCCCCGCCGCACGCTGAACCGGCTGCTGTTCCCCGGGCCGACCAAGGACTACGAGGACGCCGTGGACGAGTTCTCGGAGCTGTCGGTGCTGTCCACCCGCGAGTTCCTGCACGGCCTCGACATCCGCCAGGAACACGAGGTCGAGATCGAGAAGGGCAAGAAGCTGCTGCTGGGCCTGGAGGCGATCGGCGAGCCGGACGAGCGCGGCTACCGCCAGGTGGTCTGTTCGATCAACGGCCAGATCCGGATCATGTCGGTGCGCGATCATGCGGTGAAGTCGAACGTGGTCACCGCCGAGCGGGCGGACACGTCGAAACCGGGTCAGGTGCCGGCCCCGTTCGCCGGGGTGGTCACGCTCACTGTCGCCGTCGGCGATCAGGTGCAGGCGGGCCAGCCGGTGGCCACGATCGAGGCGATGAAGATGGAGGCGGCGATCACCGCCACGGTCGCGGGAACGGTTGAGCGGCTGGCCATCGGCCACGCCCAGGCGGTCGAGGGCGGCGACCTGCTGCTGGTGATCGGCTGACCAAGCCCGTGCGGACCGGCCTCGCAGAGGTCTTCAACGAATCGGCCAAATCTGGAGCCGCGACCCCGGCCGGTGGTTCGGCGCTGGCTGATCGTGCTCATCTGGGTACAGGTCGCCGCCGCTTTCGGCACCTCCGCAGCCGGGGCGAGTCACTTCAAACAGGAGGAGAACCGCACGGCCAGGCTGGTAGAGGCGCTGAGCAGCGGGCGGATGGACGCCTACCCGCGCTGAAGAAGCACCTCCAACAACTGCCGCACGATGGTGAGCTGGGCTCGCATCTGGTCCGGGTCGGCGGATGCCCGGCACAGGATGAAAGCTCCCACGCACAGGCGGTGGAGGGCGGCGACCTGTTGCTGGTGATCGGGTAGCCGCTGGTCGATCAGGTCGAGACCCGTGCTGGTGGGACTTGGTGCCCAGTCCATGAGCCCGGCTGCTCTTGTTCCCGAACAATGCGTGTGATTGATTGGCCTCGACGTGGGACCGTCGCGCGTCCTTGAGCGGGCCTTGGCCAGGAGTCGTCCCAGATGAAGAATGCCACCCATCGTTTCGGGGCAGTTGCGGTCTCGATCGTCACCTGCATCGCGTTGAGCACCGCCTTCACTGCTCCCCCTGCGGCAGCGGAACCTGACCGGGGGAGGATCCCCGTTCCGATGGGCCGACGAAGGTGGAACGGCGGGCTCCGGTCGTGGAGGGACGCCTCGCCGACCCGGACGGAAAGCTCAGCCCCCGGTTGCTTGCGGGCTCGGACAAGACCCAGGCGGTGTTCGTCCAGCTCAGTGGACGCAGCGCTGCCCAGGTGAACGCCGAGGCGCGGCAGAACGGCGCGGGGCGCTCGGCGACATCCAGGGCGACACGTGAGCGGCAGGCCCAAGTCGAGGTAATCGCAGACTCGGTGACGGCGGCGGCGCGGAAGGCGAACCGGGACACCGAGCAGATCTTCGCCGTCGCCAACGGATTGCCGGGTGTCGCGGTGCGCACCGACGTGGCCGGCATCAGGGCCATGGCGCGGCGCAGCGACGTGGTGAAGATCACCCCGCTGACCCGTTACCGGTTGGCGAACTCCAGTGCCGCCCAGCTCACCCAAACCCTCAAGGCCTGGCAGGACACCGGGCTCACCGGCAGCGGTGTCAGGCTCGGCGTCCTCGACACCGGCATCGACTACACGCACGCCGACTTCGGCGGTCCGGGCACCATCGCCGCTTTCCAGGCGGCCGATGACGCAGACACCGAACCCGGCTGGGAGACCGCGAAGGTCGTCGGGGGTTACGACTTCGCCGGCGACGACTACGACGCCGGCGCCGAGGACCCGGTGCCCGCACCCGACCCAAACCCGCTCGACTGCAACGGTCACGGCAGCCATGTCGCGGGAACGGCGGCCGGCTACGGGGTGAATGGGGACGGCTCGACCTTCACCGGCAACTACCGGACGCTGACCGCCGCCACGCTTGATGCGATGCGGATCGGGCCCGGGACGGCGCCGAAGGCGTCGCTGTTCGCGCTCCGGGTTTTCGGCTGTGAGGGCTCCAGCGATGTGGTGATGCCGGCGCTGGACTGGGCGCTCGACCCCAACGGCGACGGCGACTTCTCCGATCACCTGGACGTCCTCAACATGTCGCTCGGTGCCGACTACGACGCCCCGGACGACCCGCAGAACACACTGATCGACCAGCTCGCCCAGCACGGGGTGATGACGGTGAACTCGGCCGGGAACGCCGGCGACTACACCGACGCCGGGTCGGCCGCGCGCCGGTCACTCACGGTGGCGTGGAGCGTCGACAAGTACAGCGCCTTGGACGGCCTGATCGTCAACGCTCCGGCCGACGTTGCCGGCACGGTCGGCGGCCAGACTTCGGATGCCTACCCGTGGCTCACCGCTCCGGACGTCACCGCAACGGTGGCGCCGCCCCTGTCCGCTGCGAATGCCGACGGCTGCGAGCCGCTGACCGGGGACGACGCCGCGTTGGTGTCGGGCAAGGTGGCATGGCTGGAGTGGGACGACGATGACGGCACCAGGCGATGTGGCTCGGTGGACCGCAGCACCAACGCCCGCAACGCCGGCGCTATCGGTGCGCTGTTCACCACGGAGTTGACCGAGTTCTCCGCCGGCATCACCGGTGACGCGCAGATTCCGGTGTTCCAACTGAGTGCCGCCGCCACCAGTCAGCTTCGGCCTGCGGCGGCGGCGGGAACGCTCCAGGTCACCTTCACCGGCAGCATGCTGGCCAGCATTCCGGTCAACAATCCAGCCGCAACCGACACCCTGAGCATCTTCAGTTCCCGGGGTACCCACGGCGCTCCCGGCACCGTGAAGCCCGATGTTGCCGCACCGGGCCAGACCATCATCTCGGCCAATGTGGGCTCCGGTAACGGCGCGGCGTCCAGCAATGGCACGTCGATGGCCAGCCCGCACGTGGCCGGCATCGCGGCCCTGCTGCGATCCAAGTACCCGACCTGGCCGGTTGAGCGGATCAAGGCGGCGATCATGAACACCGCTGCGCACGACCTCTACACCGGGCCGAACAAGAGCGGCGATATCTACGGTCCGAACCGGGTCGGCGCCGGGCGGGTGGACGCCACGTACGCAGCGACCACCCAGGTGATTGCCTACAGCAAGTCCGATCCTGGCGTGGTGAGCGCGAGCTTCGGGGTCGTGGAGGCGCCGATCACGCAGTCGACGGTCACCAGAACCAAGTCGATCACGCTGCGGAATGTCTCCTCGTCGACCCGAACCATGAGCCTGCGCTACTCCGCGGTGATCGAGCAGCCCGGCGTCAGCTATTCGGTGTCGCCGAAGTCGGTGCGCATCAAGGCCAAGGGCACCAAGACGGTCACGGTCACCATGACGGTCAAGCCGAGCCTGTTGCGACGGTCGATCGATCCGACCATGTCGGCGACGACGGTCAGCAGTTGGACCGGTGAGGGCGTGCGGCAGTACCTGTCCGATGCGTCCGGACGGCTGCTGGTGAAGCCTTCGGGCAAGACCTCGCTGCGGGTGCCGGTGTACGGGGCGGCCAAGCCGGTGTCGGTCACCACGGCGTCCGTCGGCACCGAAGCCATCACGCTGAAAGGCAAGGGCGTCGACCAGGGTGGGGGCAGCGAGGAGTACCTGTCCAAGGTGTCGCTGCTCACGCTGGGCGCCACCAGCGGAAGCTGCCGGCCTGCGTGCTCGGCCAGATCGGCAACTGTGCCCTGAACGACACCGCGCGCTCGTCGGATCTGCGCTACACCGGTGCCGGTTATGCGCCTCAGGGTGCCACTCCGACGAGGGCTGGCTGTGGTTCGGCGTGTCCATGTGGGGCAACATCCCCCATCTCGGCGGTAACGGCTGGGAGACCGACGTGGCGATCGACGTGGACGCCGATGGCGCCACCGACTATGTCGTCGCCGCCTTTACGCCCGGCCGACAGCGACCAGCCGATCGCGTTGTTGTTCGACGCCGGTGGCAATCCGATCAGCTACTCACCGATCAACTTCTTCGATGGGGAGACGGACACCAACATCTTCGACAACGACTCGTTCCTGATTCCGGTCTGGGCGGGGGACATCGGGGTGCAGCCCGGTTCGACGACGTACCCGATCCGGTACCAGGCCTGCACGTTCAACGCCTACGACTTCGACGGTTCATCGTTCGACCGGACCGACTGGGTGTCGTACGACGTGGTCAAGCCGGCGGTAGCCACCGACTCCCCCCTGTTTGCCGACCTGGCAGGGCAACAGATCCCGTACACGGCGACCGCGCCCACGATGGCGCGGGACACCGGCGTCATCATCAACGCCGCCACCGCTGCGGCACCCACGGTGGACGGCCTGCTGATTCATCTCGGCGCGCGGACGGGGTACCGAGCGGAGATCGTCAAGCTGAAGACCGGGTAGCGGGACCACCGCTGAACAGGGAACCGGACGCGCCACCTGGCGGCGCCCGGTTCCGGTGAGACGTCGAGTCCCGCCGGTCCGGGTGTGGGCGCGATCAGGGGTCGGGCAGGATCGCCTCGACCAACTGCCGCAGGATGCGCAGCTGTGAGCGCATGTGGCCGGGGTCGCCGGTGGCCCGGCACAGAATGAACGCCCCTCGAAGGTCACGAACATGTGGTCGGCCAGGGCGTCCAGGTCGATCCCACCGGGGTCGGAGCGCGTCGCGCAGCAGCGCCGACAGCCCGTCGCGCCAGGCCGCGATCGCTCGCTGGATCTCCGCGGACGTGCCCCGCTCGACCAGTTCACGCTCCGTCAACACCGACACGTAGAGGCAGCTGGACTGCGCCGTCATCAACTCGTCCGCGCTGTTCTCGAAGATCCGGACGAACCGCAGCACCCGCTCGCCGGCATCGCCGGTCGCCGCGGTGACCTCGGCCACGGCCGCGTCCAGGTGGGCGATATCGGCGGCGGCGTAGCGCTCCACCAGGGCTCGGGCCAGGTCGTCCTTGCTGGCGAAATGGTGGAAGAAGGACCCTTTGCTGGACTGCGCTGCGGCGATCACCTTGTCGACCGAGGTGGCGGCATAGCCGTTGTCGATCACCAGGCGTTCGGCCGCGTCGAGGATGCGCTGCCGGGTCGGGGCTCCGTTTCTGGGCACGAACCCTTGTTACCAGACCAACTGGTCTGTTACAACTGGTCCGAACAATCCATTCCCGAAAGGTGTCACGCGATGACCACCAACGCCGCGCTCCTGGACCATCCGCTCGGGTACGTCACCGACGCGGGCATGGAGACCGACCTGATCTTCCACCACGGCGTCGATCTGCCCGAGTTCGCGGCGTTTCCGCTGTTGGACGCCCCGGACGGGCGGCGGCTGCTGCGCGACTACTACGACGGATTCGCCCGGATCGCCGCCGATGCCGGCGCCGGGTTGCTGTTGGAGAGCCCGACCTGGCGGGCCAACCCCGACTGGGGTGCCCGGGTCGGCTACGACGCCGCTGGGCTGGACCGGATCAACGTCCAGGCGATGGAGTTCGTGGCCGCGATCGCTGCCGACTGGCGAGACCGGGTGCCCGACATCCGCCTGGTCGGCATGGTCGGCCCGCGTGGGGACGGTTACCGCCGCTCGGCTGCGGATCCGGACGAGGCTGCCCAGTACCACCTCCCGCAGGTGCGTGCCCTGGCCCGCGGCGGAGCCGAACTGATCTCCGCGTAACGTTGACCGGCGTGGGGGAGGCCCTCGGGGTCGCCATGGCGGCCCGCACGGTGGGGGTGCCGGTCGGCATCGCCTTCACCGTCGAAACCGACGGCCGGTTGCCGGACGGCACCGCGCTGGCGGAGGCGATCGAAGCTGTCGACGCGAGCTGTCCCCCGGAGTACTTCGGGGTCAACTGCGCGCATCCCACCCACATCGCCGCCGGGCTCGACGGTTCGAACGCTGCCCTGGCCCGGATCTCGGTGGTGCGCGCCAATGCGTCCACGTTGAGTCATGCCGAGTTGGACGAGGCCGAAGAGTTGGACGACGGCGACCCGGTGCGGCTGGCCACCGACCTCGACCGACTGCGCAGCCTGCTGCCCGGCTTGCGGGTGATCGGCGGCTGTTGCGGCACTGACGCCCGGCATGTGGCGGCGATGTGGGGTCAGGCGGGCTGATTCACCCCCGCTTCATGCTCAAAGATAGTACTAATGAGCCGCAGTCGGCCCTGCCCCATTGCGCAGGATGCCCGGCGGTGGTTAGCGTCTTTCACGACCCATCCAGAGCGGCTGAGAGATCTGGCTCGTAGACGCCGCAGCAACCCGTCGGGGTGCTCCCGCCAGAACCGATGGAGGTAGCAATGAGCACTTACCGAAGCCTTCCTGACCGGTTGTGTGATCTGTGTGGATGTCGCTGTCGTAGCTGACGCCGACCTACCGACCGATCCCACGTAACCCCGTACGACCAGGAGAAACACCCATGACCATCACCCTACCGACGCGCGCCCTGAACCGCGTCCGCATCCCCGACCCCGCCCTCGCCGGCCTGCTGCGAAGGGTCGTCGCCGACCGACCGCTGTGGCAGCCGCTGATCCGGTTCGGCACCGCCGAGCGCTACTGGGCCAGGATCCCGGTGCCCGAAAAGGTCGACGTCTGGCTGCTGACCTGGACCATGTCGCAGGCCACCGAACTGCACGATCATGGCGAGGCGGAGGCCGCCTTCACCGTGGTCAGCGGCGTTCTGAACGAGATTCGGCCCGAACAGGATCGATTGGTAGTACATAACCGCCGACCGGGATCGGTGGTCAGCGTGCTGCCGGGCGAACTGCACGACGTGCGCAACGAGCTGTCCGAGCCCGCGGTCAGCATTCATGTTTATGCGCCTCGGTTGACCACGATGACGTACTACAGCTTTGACGACGGCGTGCCGCGTCCGGTGCGCCGGGTGCTCGGCGACGAACCGGAGCAGGACTGATGCCCGGCATCGCGGCGGTGCTGGAGCAGGCGCGGGCGACGATCCCGCGAATCGAAGCAGCAGACCTGCCGGACCGACTCGCGGCCGGCGCCTGGTTGATCGATCTGCGGCCGTGGGAGGTACGCCGGTTCACCGGGCACATTCCCGGTGCGGTGGTGATCGAGCGGCTGGTGCTGGAGTGGCGGCTGGATCCGTCCAGCTCGCACCGGATGCTGCCGGGGCCGGAGCTGGACGACGAGGTGTACCTGGTCTGCAACGAGGGGTTCGCCTCCAGCCTTGCCGCGCGAGACCTGCGGGCCCTCGGGTTCAGCCGCGCCGGCGACCTGATCGACGGCTTCGCGGGCTGGTGCCGGGCCGGTCTGCCGACCGTGGTCGAGCCGACCCGGCTGGTGCGCTGAGGCGGTGGGCAGTGGATCTCACGGCCCACGTACAGGTCGCTGTAACCCGCGGTTAACCTTCGCCTGCGAGAGTTCCAATCCCACCCGTAGCAAGGAGGTTTCGGATGGCCCCGCATTCTGTTCTCTTCGTCTGCACCCACAACGCCGGCCGGTCTCAAGTGGCCGCGGGGTTCCTCAGTCACCTCAGCGGTGGTGCCCTGATCGTCGAGTCGGCCGGAACGGCCCCGGCGGAGGCGCTCAATCCGGCCGTCGTGACCGCCATGCTCGAGGCGGGAATCGACCTTCGCGACGAGGAGCCGAAACAGCTGTTCGCCGAGATGCTCGAACAAGCGGATCTGGTGATCACCCTCGGAGTCGACGTCCGCGACCTGGCGCCCGGCTCGCACTACCTGGACTGGGACTTTCCCGACCCCGCGGGCAGCCGGCTGGAGACCGTCCGCCCGATCAGGGATGCGATCAAGCGGCGGGTGCTTGAGCTGTTGCTGGAGCTGGACGTTCCGGCGGCCGCCTGAGCCGACGGTCAGACCTGGTTCGACGGCACCCGCTCCGGCTTGCGGCCGCCGACCAGCTTGAGTCCGACCATCGCCGCCACCAGGCCGAACAGCAGCAGCACCCGGACGGCGCCGAGCGGGTCCCCGAATGCGAACGCGCCGACCAGCACGGTGCCGACCGCACCGATGCCCGTCCAGATCGCGTAGGCCAGGCCCAGCGGGATCGTCCGGATCGCCCGGGACAGGCACTCGAAACCGGCGACCGCGCAGCCCAGGAACAGCCAGAGGAAGTGGGCATTCTGCTGCTCGAGCTTGAGCGCGGTGGTCATGCCGATCTCGTATCCGCCCGCGATCAGCAGCCAGATCCAGCCGTTCATGCCAGCACCTTCAGTCCGGCGATCATCGCCACCACCACGCCCAGCAGGGCCAGCGACGCCGGCTTGAGCCGGTCGCCGAACGCCAGCGCGCCGACCAGCACGGTGCCGACCGCGCCAATGCCCGTCCAGACCGCGTAGGCGGTGCCGAGCGGGATGGTCTTCATCGCCTCGGACAGCAGGGTGAAACTGATCGCCGCGCAGGCCAGGAACGGCACGATGTACCACTTGCTGCGTTGTTCCAGCTTCAGGCAGGTGGTGAACCCCACCTCGAACAGGCCGGCCGTGATCAGGATCAACCAGGGGTCCATCGCCAACTCCTTATTTAGCACGTTTGGGCTAGTTCTTTTGTAGCACGCTCGTGTGATATACGCAAGATCGCACGAGTGTGCTACACCTGACCCATGCCACGGATGGTCGATCATGAGCAGCGCCGCGACGAGCTGGTCGAGGTGGCCTGGCAGCTGATCGTGGACGACGGCCTGCCGGGAATCACGATCCGGCGGTTGGCCGAGCGCAGTGGCTGGTCGAGCGGGGCCGTGCGGCACTACCTGCCCACGAGGGAGGCGATTCTCGAGGCGGCCGCCGAGCGGGTCGGCGCAGTGATCGACCAAAGGATCCGGATGGTGGCGGCGGAATCCGGGCCGAGGCAGGCCCTGGTCGGCGTGCTGGGCGCGGTGCTACCCACCGACGAGCGGACCCGCCAGGCGTCCAGGGTCTGGCTCGCGTTCGTCGGCCAGGCCGCCAGCGCCCGGGCCCTCGCGGGCGCCCAGGGCATCGTCTATCGCGACCTGAACGCGATTCTGGTGAAGCTGCTGGAGTGGGCGCGGGCAGAGGGGTATCTGGTCGCTGGTGGTTCAACGGCGACGGCCGCCCACCTGCAGGCGCTGGTGGACGGCCTGACCGTTCATGTGCTGCTCGAGCAGGTGGACATCGAAGCCGCCCAGGTGGTGCTGGCCGATGCGGTCGGCTCGATGGTCGCGCCGGCTTGACCGGTGCCGGTCACCGACGCCAGTTCGGATCCCGGCCGATGAACGCGATCAGCCGGTCCTGCACTGGAGCGTCTGCTGCCACGGCGTGTTGCTCGCCGTACTGGCCGGACGAGCGGATCACCTCGGCCATCGACTCCAGCCCGGCGAGCAGGCCGGTGCAGGTGGCCTGGTCAAGGCTGTCGTCCTGACCACTGCTGCGGGCCAGATCCCAGCTGTGCATGAAGATGTCGGTGCTGTAGAACTGATCGATCGCCGCAGCCAGGGGCATCTCGGGGAACATCTGGCTGCTGAAGGTGCGATCAGCAGGATCGTCCAGGATTGCCTGCACGCTCGCACTGCGCACCCGCCAGGCATCGGCGGGATCGGTGGCCACGTCCTGTCCGTGAGCGAGCCGGACGTCACTGCCCATGGCCAGGAAGCCGGGGAACCAGTCGATCAGATGAGCGACCACGTCCCGGGTCGTCCACTCCTTGACCGGGGTCGGTGCCGACCAGTCCGCCACCCCGTCGATCAGGGTGGCGAACCGGTCTGCGTAGGCGGCGTGCCGCTCAGCGGCCTCAGACCGCAGCATCGGCCAGCAGTTCGTCGAGCTTGGCGTAGCCGTCGTTGACGCCGATCTCCATGCCCGACTGCAGCCAGGCGTCCCGGCCCTCGAAGCTGTCGGTCAGCGACACCGCGTGCAGTCGCGTCCAGCCGTCGCCGAGGTCGGTGGCGGTCAGGGTCTCGAGCGCGACGCCCTCGGGCATGCCCTCCCAGGTGAAGGTCTGGACCAGCCGCTCGTCACTGATCTCATGGAAGCAGCCGCGGAAGGCCTGCACGTCGTCGTCGGTGCTGTCGAGGTAGCGCCAACTGCCGCCGGTGCGCGCGTCCCAGTGGTCGATGCTGATGGTGCGGTACTTCGGGCCCACCCACTGCACCACCAGGTCGGGGTCGACGTGGGCCCGGATCACCTGGGCCGGAGTGGCCTTGAAGTCGCGGTTGATGTGGATCGAGGGGACGACCGGGTCGGCCTCGATGGTGGCGGTGGTGAGGTGATCGGTGATCACGTGTTCGGTCATGGCTGATCCTTCGATTCGGGCGGCAGTTGGGCCGCGGGTGTGTTGAGGCTGGCCAGTACGTCTTCGAGACGTCGGTAGCGCTGTTCGGCAAGGCGGGCGTAATGCTCGACCCAGCCGGTGAGCAACCTGAGGGCGCTCGCCTCCAGGTGCACCAGGCGTCGTTGGGCGTCGGGCCGTTTGGTCACCAGGCCCGCCTCGGTGAGCACCTTCAGATGCTTCGAGACGGCCTGAACGGTCATGTTGTAGGGGGCGGCCAGTTCCGACACCGTCGCGTCGCCGATCGCCAGCCGCGCGACGAGGTCGCGCCGGGTGGGATCGGACAATGCCGCGAAGGCCTTGTCGAGCTGGTCCGTCATGGGAGTTGCTCCTCAACCGGTTGGTTGATTACAACCGTAGATCCCTCTGCAGCGATTGTCAACCAAATGGTTGAATACAAAGCTGTGCGCGTCGAGTGCCAGTTCGGGCACCGTACTGATGGCCAAACTGACACCGTGGATCAGGTCGGCTCAGCCGCCCGGGCGGAACGCCGAACCCATCGCGGCCAGGGCGCCGTCCGCGACCGGAACGCGGCCGCTTCGAGCCGCCGTGACCAGGGCGGCGTGGTCGGCCTCGGTCTGGTCGGCGTACAACCGGGCGAACCGCGAGAAGGCCTTGGCCGCCTTTCGACCGCCACCCAGGTAACCGGCGATCATCGAGGCCCCGGACGTGCGGGCGTGCCCCTTGGCCAGCAGGTGCCCGACGATGCCGGCGTAGTCGGCCAGCGCGGTTGCGGTCAGCGAGTCGAGGGGAACGGTGCCCTTCATGTTGCGGAACTGCCGAACGTAGTACTGGCGGCCGTCCACCTCGGTCCAGCCCAGCAGGGGATCGGAGACCGTCTGCAGCGCCTGCTGGTATTCCACCACCCGCTGGCCCTGATGCGCGTGCATGGCGCTGTCACCGTGCACGTACCTGGCCAACACCGAGCGGCGGGCCTGCTTGAGCTGCAGGAACATCACGTCGTCGGGCGAGCTGCCCTCGAGCAGGGCGACGTAGGCGCGAAGCCCGACCGAGCCGACCCCGACCACCTTGTGCGCGATGTCGACCAGGTGGTAACCGGCCACCACCCGGCGCCAATGCGGAGCCAGGGTGTTGAGGTAGGCGTCAAGTCCCTCGGCGAGTTGGTCGAACTCCTCGCCGCCCACCGAGCGGATCAGCGGCAACTCCTCGACGAACTTGCGCTCTCCGTCGGTCTCGGTGATGAACCGCGGCACCGCCCGGTCGGAGGTGCGCTTGCGGGCCATCTTGCCGGCCCGTCTGATCTCGTCGCGAAGTTCCTTCTCGGTGGCGGTTTCGTGCAGCCGCTCGATGTCCAGCCGGTTGTACGAGCGAGCCATCAGCGGCATCGAGGCCAGCATGGTGACCTCATCGCGATAGGCCATCACGCAGGTGTGGACCGCATCGGCGATCGCATCCTCGTCGTAGCCGTTCTCGCGTCCGGCCACCCAGACCGCGGCAGCCAGGCGACGCAGATCCCACTCCCAGGCACCGGGATGCGCCTCGTCGAAGTCGTTCAGATCGATCACCTGCTCACCCTCGGGCGAGCGATAGAAGCCGAAGTTGCCCAGGTGAGAATCGCCGCAGATCACCGGCATGATTCCGGTGATCGGCAGGGAAGCCACGTCCGAGGCCATCACCACCGCCGTGCCACGGTAGAAGCCGTAGGGCGACGACACCATTCGGCCCACCCGGATCGGCACCAGGTCGTCCAGCCGGCCATCGTGCGAAGCGTTGATCAGGTCGATTGGATCGGGCCTCGCCTGGGTCGCGTTCCACACCCCGAGCGCCGAGATCGGCACCTTCTCGCGCAACGCGCGGCCCAGCGCGAATCGCTCCTCGCGGGTCGTCGTCCGCTCCCGGAGGGACGCGAACGCGGTGCTGTCGGTGCTGGCCAGGACGGTGTGGCTGAACTGCATCGGTGCTCCTTTCAGCGCGCAACCAACCTAGTCGGAAGCCTGCCCGCGTGCCCAGAGGGTCGGGCTCAGAGCGCAACGCCGAGCGAGCGGAGGTCGTCGGCCAACCCGGCCGCGCCTCCCGCGGTGCGATGCAGGGCCGCCCGCAGCCCGACGGCCCGGGCGCCAGTGACGTTGGCGGGTGCGTCGTCGATGAACGCGATCCGGTCGGCGGGCAATCCCAGCGCGGCCACGATCGACTCGAAGTAGCCGGCGGACGGCTTGGCGGCCCCGACTTCGAAGCTGTAGAAGGTGTGGTCGAAGTGCCGGTCGAAGTCGAGCACGTCGCGCATGTGAGCGCCCCGGTAGCTCTGCTGGTTCGTGGCCAGGCCCACGGTCAACCCGGCTTCCCGGACCCTGCCGACCAGCGCGATGGCGTCGGTGTCGATCACGATGTCGTGCCAGACCATGAGTACCTCGTCCACGCTGCCGCCGGTGCCGGACTCGTCCAGCAGGGTCTGCAGCATCGGACGCAGGTCCCGCCCGCCGCCCAGGCATTCCAGTTCCGCGGTGAAGGCGTCGACCACGAAGTTGCGCCCGCCGATTCGAACGAACTCGTCCAACCAGCCGTCCCGGGGCACCTGCAGCACACCGTCGGCATCGAATAACACGGCTGCCACGGGCTCGTCCCAGGTTGGATTGCTGCTGCCGAGGTAGGCGACCGCACCGTCGGCGACCCGATCCCAGTGCTCCCGAGTATCCGCCAGGTCCACCTCGGGCACACCGGTGGCCTCGATCAGGAACTCGTCACCAACAGTGAGGACGAACGTTCCCGGGGTCGGCCACGTGGGTTGGCCCCACTCGAAGGTCGTGGTGCCCTCGGCGACGGACACGATCCGGCCTTCGGAACCGCTGCCGGAGTGACTGATCACCCGGTAGCTGCGCCCCGGTTCGAGGTCGGGGGCGAAGTGCCCGAAGAGCAGTTCGGGGTGAGCGGTGACCTCGGTCCAGGCGTTCGCGGCAGGGGGCAACGGACGAGCGATGGAGAGGGAGGTCACGGCCTCATTCTTGCAGCCGGCCGCCGAGGTCCTCGACCCTGCTGGCGAGCGTTCGACGCAGCCCGAAGACACCGGATGCCCACACGTGCAGCCTGGCGTCGATGCCGAGACGCAGGGCCGATCGCACATTGCCGGGCAGGTCGTCGATGAACAGCACTGTCGCCGGCGACGCGTCCAGTCGGTCGAGGATCAGCCGGAAGAATGCCGGATCGGGTTTGGCCAGGCCGCGTTCCCACGAGTAGAACGCGTGGTCGAAGTGGTCGTCCAGCCCCAGCGACTGACGCATGTGACTGCCTCGCAGGCGCTGCTGATTGGTAACCAGCACAGTGGTGATACCGCGACTCCGGACGCTGTCGACCAGGGCCAGCCGGTCTGAATCGACGTCGATGGCGAGCCAGCGTTCGGCGACCTGCTCGGCGCTCTCCTCGACGCCGTGCCGGGCGACCACCGGGCGCAGCACGTCCACCAGGTCGCGCTCGCCGGTCAGGCAGCTGACCTCTGCGCGCACCGCGTCCAGCAGAAATCGTGGACCGCCGAGCCGTAGCAGCCCGCGGACGAAACCCGGCCGCCGGCGTTGCAGCACCCCGTCCGCATCGAACAGCACAGCCCGGACCGGGGGGTGCTGAACTCGGGCCATGAACGATTGTGGCGCGGGTTCGTCGGTGCCGGCGGTTCGTGCCCGATACTTGGCGAATGAGCGTGGCGAGGCAAGCGAAGTTGTGGCAGCTGGGCGCTCTCATCTACGCGGTCGGTGCGTCGATGTTCTTCGCCTTCATGCCGCTCCTGCCGGTGCAGACCGCGGGCGGCATGCGCTGGGTGTCGCCGTACGCGATGCTCGGCATCGGCGTGTTCGGACCACTGCTGCTGCCGATCCTGCTGACTCTGGTCCCGCTCGTGAACCGCTGGCACAAGATCCGCGTCGCCTGGATCTGCACCGGTGTACTGGCGGTGCTGTGTGTGCTGCTCGCGCTGTCGTGGGGCATCGTCTTTCTGCCCGCGCCGCTGATCGCGGCGTTCGGCGCCTACCTGATGGGTCGGGCGCCGATCGAAGACGAAGAGGTCGTCGACAAGCCCTGGAAGGTGCCGGGCGGCTGACGTCCGGAACTCACCCGACGCTGAAATACCATTTGGTGTTCTCGATTTGGGCGAAATGGATTTACCAGCCGGCGGCGGCGGATCGAGTGCTGCAAATCGGTATTTCAGCGGGTGATGAACAGACTCACAGGTCGTCGGGCGACATCCGGGCGGCCCCTTTGTCGGCCGACTGCGCCAGCAGCGCGAAGATCTTCAGCGCCGGCGACACCTCGCGCACCCGGGTCTTCGGCTTCCACCCGCGGGCGTCCGCCTCGGCCCGGCGCTTGGCCAGCGTCTCGTCGTCCACCTCGAGCTGAACGCAACGGTTCGGGATCGAGAAGCTGATCATGTCGCCGTCCTCGACCAGGGCGATGGTTCCGCCCGATGCCGCCTCGGGTGACACGTGGCCGACCGAGAGTCCGGACGAGCCGCCGGAGAACCGGCCATCGGTGATCAGCGCACACTTCGGGCCGAGCCCCACGCCCTTCAGGTACGAGGTCGGGTAGAGCATCTCCTGCATGCCGGGGCCGCCCTTGGGACCCTCGTAGCGCACCACCACCACGTCGCCAGGCTTGATCTGGCCGGCGAGGATCTGTTCGACCGCCTCGTCCTGCGACTCCGACACCTTGGCCGGCCCGCGGAAGTCCCACTGGTTATCGGGCACGCCGGCGGTCTTCACGATGCTGCCGTCCTCGGCCAGGTTGCCGTAGAGCACGCAGAGGCCACCATCGGTGGTGTACGGCGAGGCCACCGAACGGATGCAGCCGTTCTCGGCATCGGTGTCGAGGTCGGCCCAGCGGTTGCTGGTCGAGAACGCCTCGGTGGTTCGGACGCCGCCGGGTGCGGCGTAGAACAGGTCCTGGTGCTCCAGCGGTGCCTTGCCGCCACGGATGTCCCAGTCGTCCAGCCAGCTGTCCAGGGTGGCCGAATGGACGGCGTGCACCCCGCGGTCGAGCAGCCCACCGCGGTCGAGTTCGCCCATGATCGCGACGATGCCGCCGGCCCGATGGACGTCCTCCATGTAGTACTTGGTCGTGTTCGGGGCCACCTTGCACAGGCAGGGCGTGACCCGCGACAGGGCGTCGATGTCGTGCTGGTCGAAATCGACCCGCGCCTCTTGAGCAGCGGCCAGCAGGTGCAGCACCGTATTGGTCGAGCCGCCCATGGCGATATCGACCCGCATCGCGTTGTTGAACGCGTCCTTGGTGGCAATGGCCAGCGGCAGCACCGACTCGTCGTCGCCCTCGTAGTAGCGCTTGGCCAGGTCGACCACGAGCCGTCCGGCGTTCAGGAACAGCTCCTTGCGGGCGGACGCGGTGGCCAGCGTGGAGCCGTTGCCTGGCAGGGCCAGCCCGAGCACCTCCATCAGGCAGTTCATCGAGTTGGCGGTGAACATGCCCGAGCACGAGCCGCAGGTGGGGCAGGCGTTCTGCTCGATCGCCAGCAGGTCGTCGTCGGCGATGTTCGGGTCGACCGCTTTCACCATCGCGTCGACCAGGTCGAGCCGATCGCCCGCCTCGTCGGGGGCGCCGCTGATCACCCGCTCGCCGAGCACCCGGCCGGCCTCCATCGGACCGCCGGAGACGAACACCGTGGGAATGTTCAGCCGCAGCGCGGCCAACAACATGCCGGGGGTGATCTTGTCGCAGTTGCTGATGCAGACCAGGGCGTCCGCGCAGTGCGCGTTCACCATGTACTCCACCGAGTCGGCGATCACCTCGCGGCTGGGCAACGAGTAGAGCATGCCGGCGTGGCCCATCGCGATGCCGTCGTCCACGGCGATGGTGTTGAACTCGCGTCCGACCCCACCGGCCTCGGCAACCGCGCCGGCCACCAGGGCGCCCATGTTGCGCAGGTGGACGTGTCCAGGCACGAACTGGGTGAAGCTGTTGGCGATCGCCACGATCGGCTTGCCGAAGTCGGAGTCGCCCATGCCCGTGGCGCGCCACAGCGCCCGGGCACCGGCCATGTTGCGGCCGTGAGTGGTGGTTCGAGAACGCAGTGCAGGCATAGGGGCCAGAGTACGCCCGGGTCAGCCACCCGTGGGCGGAAGGATCGGCCAGTGACCGGTCAGCGTGGTCGACCGGCCGACCCAGCCACGGAGACGTCCGGCGATCCCTCCACACCGGGGCCGAGCCCGCGGGTCAGGCGCCGGCCGAGGGTCCAGCCGAGGGCCAAGGTGCCGGCGGTGAGCATCGCGCTGCGGAGCAGATTCGCTTGCAGCAGCGATTCGATCACCGGAAGGGACTGGCCGATCCGGTCCAGTTCGTCATGCTTGGGAATGGCCCAGGCCACCGTCGCCAGCAGTGCGCCGACACCGCTGATCGCGACCACTCCGGCCACGGGCCGGGACTCATCCGCCGGCCGCGTCCACCAGTAGCCGATCGAGCCAAGGAAGGTGAGGAAGCCGGGCACGATCACAACCAGCGGAATCGCGTCGTTGTAGAAGTGGTGATAGCCGGGGAAGTCGGCGGCGGCAACCTCGCGGTAGAGCGGGTATGACACCAGCTGGGCCTGCCAGCCGACCGCCATCGAGTAGGCGGACAGCCCGAACAGGCCGACCCGGTACCACTCGCGCCATGGGGAGGCGGTCGGGTCGGACTGGGTGGAACGGTGCGACATCGGTCACTCTTTCGATCGGCCCCGAGCAATCGGAGCTATATTGGATTGACCAATAGTAAAATGGATTGAGCAGGAGTCAAGTGATTAAGCGGAATTACTCCAGTGCCGTGCGCGAGGAGCAGGCTGCCCGCACCCGCCGAACGATCGGACGGGTGGCCGCCGAGCTGTTCGTCAGTCAGGGGTATGCCGCCACCTCGATGGCCCAGATCGCTCGGCAGTCGGGGGTCACGGCGCAGACCGTGTACAACTCGTTCGCGACCAAGGCCGCCCTGCTCAAGGCCGCCTACGACATGACCCTGGTCGGGGACGACGAACCGGTGCCGCTGGCCCAGCGTCCGGACGTCCAGGCGCTGTACGCGCAGACCGACCCGGCGGCCTTTCTACAGGGCTACGCGGACCTCGGCCGCACCATCGTCGAGCGGGTCGGACCACTGCTGCAGCAGGTGTCGGCCGGAGCGGTCACGGGCGACCCGGCCCTGGTCGACATGCGGGACACCACCGATCGCGAGCGTAAGGCGGGCGTCGGCATGGTCGCCGCCAGGGTTGCCGAACTGGGCGGCCTTCGGTCCGGCCTGACCCAGGACGAGGCCCGCGACCGGATCTGGATCCTGAACAGCTTCGAGGTCTGGAACCTCACCGCCCGGCTGGGCTGGACCTCCGAAAGCACCGCAGAGTGGATCGGCGCGGCGATGTGCGAGGCCGTTCTGGAGCCTGGCTACGGCGAGCGCACCAGCCTCTGAAGCGGATCCCGACCAGGTCGTGCGCCCACCCGTTGATACCGTGCCAGGCATGGGGCTGCCGTGAGTGAACCGGACGGTTTCACCCGCCCGGAGCAGTGGACGATGCTGAACGAAGCCTCGCCCGCCACACCGCCGGCAGTCCCCGAGCCAGGTGCAGCCAAGCGTCGTGGGGGTCGGCTGCGACGCAACCCGAGGGGCCAGGGACTTGGCGGCCGGGCCGCCGGACCGGACTTCAGCTGGCCGGCCGCCCCGTCCGGGCCGGTGTTGCCGGGTCAGGCCGGCTACCCGCCACGGGCACTTCCGCCGACCGCACCATCGGCCCCAAACCTCGATCCGGCGCTTTCGCTGCCGAAGCTCAAGGCCAGGCGCGGGGCCACCCCACCACGAGCCGTCGACGGCTGGCCGCCACCGCGGACGGAGCGCTCGACCTTCCGTTCCGGACGGTTCAAGCTCAGCCTGGGCCTGCTCGCGGCGTTCACTCTGCTGGCGGTGATTCCCAACCTGATCGCGCTGACCACGGGAACCTCGTCCCGCACGCCGCCGACGTACCAGACCCCGCGGGCACGCCCATCGCAACAGCCGGCGGTGTGGAACGTGAAGGCCGAGAAGTTGCGGCCGGAACTACCCGAGCCCACCCTGATCAGTTCGATCGACGGCAGCTTCGACGGCGTGCGGGTGATCGACGCCGGAAAGGCCTGGCTGGTGCTATCCGGCGACAAGAAGGACGCCTCGACCGTGCTGCATGGGCTCGCCCCGGGCACCGGCGCCGAACTGTGGCGCCGCGACCTGCCCAGCGGCTTGTGCTCCCGCACCCTCGTGAAGGGCGCAGCCCTCTGCGCGTCCGCCACCGCTACCGACCCGGCCACCGGGCTGGGTACCGCGTGGCACCTTGCCCTGCTTGATCCGGCCACCGGCAAGGAGCGTCGCGGCACCGAGTTCGACGGTTGGCTGACCCTGATCTACGCCGCCGAGAATCGCGCCCTGCTGGTCGAACAGCGCCAACCCGCGCCACACGCCGTGGTCACCGGCCTGAATCCGGATCTGACTCGGGCCTGGCGCCTCGACCTGCGCGATCAGCCCCAGCACGCGGGCCTGTTCAGCGAGAACCGGGTCTACGATCGCGACCTGCCGATACCCGACGGGCCGGCCCTCGACCGACCGAGGATCCGGACGGTGGCTCACGGTCTGACCGCCCTGTGGGCCGGCCAGACCACAGCCTTCTTCAACCTGGCCGACGGCACCCTGGTCGGCATGCCCAGGTGCTCCAGGCTGGTGGATGACGGCGAGCGGCTGTGGTGCAACCAAGGCGAGGTGGCCGCCGCGCTGAACTACCGGATCAAGCCGCTGTACGAGACCGACCTCGGCACCCGGCTCGCCTTTCCCCATCGCGATCCACGAGCGGGCGACATCACCGACCCGGTGTTCCTGACCCGGGATGGCAAGGCTGTCCGGCTGAACCTCGCCACCGGACGGACGATCGGCCCGTTGGTCAACACCCGCAACGGGTCCGCATTCGGCATGGTCACATCGCCCCAGACGGCCTACGTGGCCGGCCTCACCCTGGTCTGGGACGACACCGCCATGTTCGCCGTGAACGCTCGGACCGGGGAGCTGGCCTGGCAGGTTGACCGCAAGTACTTCTCGGGTGAGGTCTTCGACTGGAACGGCCGGATTCTGTTGGCGGGCAGCGACCTGGCCGTGGTCGACCGCGGCGACGGGGCCACCCTGAGCCAGGCCGACCAGCCGTACGGGCTCTACACCGACGCCCTCGACGACGTGCTGGTCGGCAACGGACCAGACGAGATCGCCCGCCTGGTCAACCCCTGAGAGCTCCGGCCTAGACTGATCCGGTGAGTGACTTCTTCGAGCTGTTCAACCCCGGGGCGCGGCATGCCCGGGAACAGCGCGACTTCGAGAACGTCGCTGTCGTGGACTACGAAAAGGGCGGCTGGGGTCCCAAACCTCACGATCTGAACTCGGGCAAGGTCACTCTCCGGATGCCCGCCCCCAAGCCGGAACCGCCGACGCCGGCCGAGTAATTCGTCGATCGAGCTTGTCGAGATCCATCCCGCCGTCGATCGCCTCCCCCGTCGATCGAGCTTGTCGAGATCCGGTCACGGTTTCGACCAGCTCAGCCGGCGGAGCGGGTCTGGGCAGATCGCCCGCCGGCCGCAGCCGTCGCAGTGCTCATGGATCCAGAAGCATCGAACTCGCCCGCAGCGCTGCTTCGGCGATCACTTCGGCGCAGGTCGCGTCCAAAGAGCGACTCCATCGCGCTACCGTTCCCACCGATTCGTCCACATGTTCGTCCACAACCTGTGTAGAACTACATGGCTGTGATTATCGGAAGGTCGGTCGCCAGGCCGCCGGAGGAAGGCGTTGTCCGGGTGCTGCTGGCTTCACTTCCAGCCACTGTGCCGAGCGGGGCACAGTTGCGAGGGCAACCGCGCCAACAGGACCGTTGTCGACGGCGGGGTCACGTCAGCGGGGTGACCAGGCCATGGTGAAGCGCGTAGAGGCTTGCTCCGACTCGGTTGGTCGCGCCAATCTTGGCGTAGGTGCGCTCGACGTGGTTGCGCACGGTTTTCTCGCTCAGCACGAGCCGGGTGGCTATCTCCCGATTGGAGAACCCGCGCGAGACGAGCCCCAGAACCTGGCGCTCCCGCGGGGTGAGGAGGTCATCACGCCTCTGCTTGCTTGCCGTGTGCCCGGCGGCGTCGAGTACCGCGTCTACGCAATCGTGGTCGAGCGCGCCGCGAGCGCTCCGACTGCGCAGTCGCGCCGCTGCCTGCTCGGGAGACATTGGCTCGCGGTAGGGCCGTGGTTCCAGTGCAGACCGGTAGGCAACGGCAGCGGCGAGGATGCGTTCGCTGCGTCCGAGGTTCGCTCCGCCGATGCCGAGTGGGTATCCAGTGCCGTCGACGTGTTCGTGGTGTGCGCGGGCGATGGTGCACACGGCACCGAGCCCGGGGAGCCGGTCGAGGACGCGCTCGGTCAGGTAGGGGTGCATCCGCGCTCGCTCCCACTCCGACGCGGTCAGGTTGCTCGGCTTGGACCAGACCTGATTCGAGACGCCGAGCCGACCGAGGTCATGCAAGTGCCCGGCTCGACGCAGCGTCTGGACGCCTGCGTCGACCAGTCCCAGCAACTCACCTGCACGCGCGGACAGTGCAGCCACGGCCTGTGAGTGGCCCAGGGTGAAGGGGCACTTGAGGTCGACGAAGTCGCCGATCGCGCAGACCAATCGGTCGAGGCCATCGTCGGTGAGGCGGACCTCCCGGTCCGGGGCGCAACGGAGGGCTTCTGCCCATGAGTCGCCTGCGGGTGCCGGAGCGAAGATTGCCTCCGGTGAGCCCAGGACTGCGTCGACCACCGCGGGGTCGAACTGACCACCCCGCCTGCTTCTGGCCATTGCGGTCACCGCGTCGAGGCCGTACCTGCGATGATGCACCTCGGCGATGTCGGCGAACTGAGCGACTCTCATCTCGATGGGAATCTGGTCTCCGGCGGCGCCCGCCGGCAAACCTTCGCCGTCATAGCGTTCGAAGGTGTACGCGAGCGTCTCGGCGACCTCAGGCGAGAGGCCGATGTGGTGCGCCAGGGCAGCCGCCGAGGTGCAGTGCGAATGAACCAGCTCGGCGAGTTGGCCGCGGGCGTCCCGGAGCAGGCTGACCATCACGTTGAGCCGCTGTGGAAGGCGTTTGCCCCTGCCCACGTTTCCGAGAAGGAACCGGACGTAGGGGATGCCGGCCCAGTCGACGAAGTAGGCGTCGTGACGGACGGCGATGTCGTCGCCGAACCAGCGAGCGTACTCCTGGGAGTCGGCGTGACAGCCGATCCACATCACCAGCGTGGCGTAGTAGACGGTGCCGCGCTGCGCAGCGTCCAGGCCCAGACGGTCGGCCAGCCGGCAGGCGATCGTTGCCGAGCGCACCATGTGTTCGGCCGGCTGGCCAAGACCGAGATCGATGGCGACGGACAGCCCAGCCAGCAGTTCCGCCCGTCGAGGAAGGGCGTCGCCGTCCGGTCTTTCCGACTTCTTCATGGCCTGATCCTGCTCCACTTTGGCTCGCCGGTCACGGCTCCCGGCTCAGGGGCGGATCTCCAGAACCCGGTTGAACGGGGTCTCGGCGACCGACGCGAATCGCGTGAACCCGGCCGTCGTGACCACGTCTCGGATGCGTGCAGGTCCGGCCTGGGTGCCCAGTGCAAGGCCGACGTCCTGCGAGAGGGATGAGGGGGTGCACAAAAGGGTGGAGAAGCCGTAGTAGGCCCGGCCGACCGGGTTCAGGTTCTCACTCACGGTGTCGCCGGCCATCGGCTCCACGACCATCCAGGTGCCCTCGGGGGCGAGGGCGTCACGAACCCGCCGTGCCGCGCCAACCGGGTCCCCCATGTCGTGCAGGGCGTCGAAGGTGGTGACGAGGTCGAAGCCGGTTCCCGGGAACTGCGTCGCAGACGCCACCTCGAAGTGCACCCGGTCATCCACCCCTGCCTCCGCCGCCCTCTGGCGGGCAGTCTGAATGGAAGCTGGATGGTAGTCGAAGCCGGTGAAGGTCGAGTTCGGGAAGGCTCGCGCCATGATCACGGTGGAGGCGCCGTGTCCACACCCCACGTCCGCGACGGTGGCGCCGCGTTGCAACTTCTCGGTTACGCCGTCCAGCGCCGGCAGCCACTCGCCGATCAGGTGCGCGTTGTACATGGTGCGGAAGAATCGCTCGCAACCGTCATGGACATCGGTGTGGTGATCGTGCCAGCCCACCCCGGTCCGGCTGCGAGCCGCCTCAATGACTCCGTCGATGTCGTGAACAGTTCCGAGGGCAATCTGGAAGAAGCCCGGAAGGAACGCCGCGCTGGTCTGGTCGGTCAGCGCCACCACATGCTCCGGCGGCAGGGTATAGCGACCCGTGGACGCGTCGTATTCGACATAACCACCGGCGGCCTGGGCGTTCAGCCACTCGCGAGCGTACGGCTCGCCGGTCCCGGTGGCCTCGGCGAGCTGCCCGGGGGTCACCGGCCCGGCGGCCATGGTTGTGTAATAGCCCAACTTGTCGCCCAGGACGACCAGGGCGGTGTTCAGGGTCGCGCCGACCTCGTCGACGGCTTTGAACACGAAGGTCATGAGCTTGTCGACGTCGATGGATGGTGCCTGCTGTAGATCCGTCATGATGTCCTCTCGGGTGTGATGTGTTGCGTTGTCGGTCTATTGGCCCGGCTGGTGAAACGTCGGGTTGTCATGGAAGATGCGCCATTTCCGGCCGCGTACCGTTCATTCGGACCGCCGCTGTGAATCGGGCCTGGCCGGCGAAGAACAGGCCGCGTTGGGGCAGCCAGAAGTCGCCGAGGCGCGCCTGCTCCACCAAGGGGGCCAGTGCGCCGAGATCGGTGCCATCCAGCCGGGCCTGACCACCGGCGACTCGCCACACCCGAAGCGGCGCGGCCTTGAACGGCTGACCGTTGGGCGTGCGTCCGCGCAATCTGATCCGTCCAGACCGCAGAAAGCCACCGGCCAACGGGCCCATCGAGCCGAGGAACGCACCGTTGTTCCAAGCCCATTGGGGCATTGCCGAGCCCAACACCGTCATCGCCCGCGTGGCTGGCGTTGCACTGAGCTCCAACGTCCACGAGAGCCTGGTGCCGATCGCGACGTCGACCGACCAGTCATTCCGCCAAGTCACGTCGATCGTGGGCACGCGCTCCGCGATGCTCACTGAGCCGAAGTAGCGTGGACAGCTGAGCGCCGGGTCGGCGGTGGTGAAGATGGTCCAGCGGCCCTCATGGTCGCGGTGCCAGATCGCCCGATACGGAATGCCCAGCGAGCTGGCCAGCATGTCCCGAAAAGCGAGATAGTGACCCCCGGAGAAGGGCACCCCCATCGCTCCGTACCCGCTGAAGCGCTCGTCGGACCCGGGCGGTAGCTGTGGATCCACGGTCATGGCGGCGACCGTTTGTCGTGGTGTAGTGGCCATGCCCCCAGCATCGGTGTTGCACCGGACCGGGCGCGTGAGGCATCGGCCTCAACTCTGCAAGGGGCCCCCGGCGAATAATCAAGCGTGCCCTGCCGGGAACCGGCTCACCTCCGGGTCACGTCGTACTGGAGCCGCGCGGACGAGCGCGTGCTGCCCGCCTCGGGAGCGACCGGGCGGAAAGCTCACGCCGGGCGTGGGACCTGTGCCGCCAATTTCCGCGGCGCCAGTAGGCAATAGGAGTCGGTGACCGCATCGGCAACCTCGGACCAGTCGGTGTCTTCGTCCAGCAGCAGGCCGACCACATTGCCGCCCCATTCGGAGCGGAAGTACGGCTCGCCAAGATTCTCGTAGGCCAGCAGTTCGCTGGATTCGGCGCGGAAGGTGATCCGGAAGCGCTGGTCCTCGCCGCCGAAGACGTGTGCCACGGTGGCCTGCCGTACCCGCCAGCGGGTACCGACCCAGGCCGGCTCTTCGACGCACTCAGGCAGCGCGCACAGGATCGCACGGAGCTGCCGGACCCATTCCTGCGGCACCGGTGGACGCACCGTCGTCGCCATGTCGCCACCCTAGAACATGACCGGCGACAGGTCTCGTCGGCGAAACTCAGCGACTGAGGGAATGTTTGGTCGGTGGCTCGGCATTGAGGAAGGGTGAGCAGAGCAGAAGATTCCACCACCCTCGCCGACTTCGAGGCGCGCACCATCACCGGGCAGGACCAGCGCCTGGCCGACTACCTCGGCTCGGTGGTGCTCGTGGTGAACACTGCCTCCAAGTGCGGCCTGACGCCACAGTTCCAGGGCCTCGAGACCCTCTACAGCAACCTGCACGAGCAGGGTCTGGTGGTGCTCGGCTTTCCCTGTGATCAGTTCGCCAACCAGGAGTTCGAGGACGACGCCGAGACCGCCGACTTCTGCCAGCTGAACTACGGAGTCACCTTTCCGATGTTCGCCAAGGTGGAGGTGAACGGTGAAGACGCGCATCCCCTGTTCGGCTGGTTGCGTGCCGAAAAGGGCGGCGTGCTCAGTGACGCGATCAAGTGGAACTTCACCAAGTTCCTGATCAACCGGGACGGCAAGCCGGTGCGGCGCTACGGCCCGACCGTCGATCCGGCCGCGATCGAGGCCGACATCAAGTCATTGCTGTAGGCCTCAGCCCGTCGGTCGCGGCAGGCGCCGCAGTCGATTGCCGCACGACCAGCCGGGCCTCCAGCAGTGGCGATGCCGTTGCCGGTGCGTCGCTCAGGATCGCGTGCAACAGTTCGGCGGCCAGCCGTCCGGCCTGAACCCGGGGCAGGTCGACCGTGGTCAAGGACGGGGTGATCATCGCCGCGATCGGCACGTTGTCGAAGCCCACCACCGATAGCCGGCCGGGCAGCGCGACGCCGTAGCTCAGCAACCGGTGGGTCAGCCCGATCGCCATCACGTCGTTGTAGACGATCACCGCGGTGATGCCGGAGGTCAGGGCCGCGTCCGCCGCCGCGCCGCCACCCTCGAAGGTTGGTGGGTACTCGCCCAGCACCCGTCCAGTCAGTCCGGTCTCGGCGGTGACCTGGATGAACGCGGCCAACCGGACGCGCGCCGAGCGGCTGCTCAGATTGCCGCCGGCGTAGCCGATACTGCGGTGTCCAAGAGCGGCCAGGTGCCGGACGGCCTCGCCCATGCCGGCCTGGCTGTCGAAGCTGACGTGCGGTAGGTCGCCGACGGTCCGGTTGACCAGTACCACCGGAAGCTGAGCGTTGATCTTCAGCAGGTCGTCGTCCTCGAGTCTGGACGAGCACAGCAGCAACCCGTCCACCTGGGGGGCCAGCACCGCGGCGGCCCGGCGCTCGGCGTCGGGATTCTCTTCGCTGTCGGCGACCAGAGTTTGGTAGCCGAGGGCGTCACCGGCCTGCTCGATGCCCTTCAACACCCCGGCGAAGAACGGGTTCTCCAAGTCGGGAAGGATCGCTCCGATGCACTGGGTGCGACCCGTATTCAGTGCCCGCGCCGCCAGATTCGGACGGTAGCCGAGCTCGTCGGCCGCGGCGATGATCCGGCGCCGGGTCTGCTCGTCCACCTTCTCCGGACGCCCGAACGCTCGCGAGACCGTTGAGGGTGAGAGTCCTACCAGGGCGGCCACATCCTTGATCGTGACCGACATCATCGCCCCTCTCTGCCGATGGTTTGAGCACACGCTAGCAAACCTGCTGACATCGCGTGCACAAGCATGCATGGCGTAGCCGCAGCCGCCTGCCGACATTTTCCCACTTTCCTTGGAGGTGAGCTCTTGCAACGACGTGCATTCAAATGCTACCGTTTGCATCACCCAGTCACCCGGCTGGTCGATCCGATGGTCTCGAGTAAGAACAGCGAGGCCAGGAACTCCGTCAAGGAAGAGGAATTCCGATGTCAGCCATGCCCCTGATGCTGCAGACCGAACAGCCGCTCGCACTCCACCCCGACCGGATGCTGCCCGGCGACTCGCGGCAGCGGGGCGTGGCCCGCACCATCTATCGCGAGGTGATGAACCTGCCGATCATCTCCATGCACGGCCATGTCGACGCCTCCGCGTTCGCGGCCAACCAGCCGTTCGCCGACCCGGCCCAACTGCTGATCGTGCCCGACCATTACGTCTGCCGAATGCTGTACGCCCAAGGTGTCCGGCCCGAGCAGATGGGCATTCCCCGGGTCGATGGCGGCGCCACCGAGACTGACTCGCGCACCATCTGGCGCGCGTTCTGCGAGAACTGGAAGCTGTTCCGGGGCACCCCCTCCCGGTACTGGCTCGAGCATGAGTTCGGCACCGTCTTCGGCATCACCGAACAGCCCAGCGCCACCAACGCCGACACCCTCTACGACCAGATCGCCACCGTGCTTTCCGGCTCCGACTTCCGCCCGCAGCAGTTGCTCGACCGGTTCGACATCGAGCTGATCTCCACCACCGATCCGGCCGGTTCCGACCTTTCGGATCACGCCACGCTGCGCTCCAAGGGCTTGGCAGCACGGGTGCTGCCGACCTTCCGTCCGGACGCCGTGGTCTACCTGGATCGGGCCGACTGGCAGGTCAGTGTCGATGCCCTCGCCGAGGCGTCCGGTGTCGATGTGGCCACCTACGCCGGGTACCTGGACGCGCTGCGCGAGCGCCGTCGGGCCTTCGTCGCGATGGGTGCCCTGGCTACCGACCACGGTCACTACTACGCCGACACCACGCCGTTGGCGGAGCCGGTGGCCGCCGAGCTCTACGGTCGCCGGGTCGCCGGGGGAGAGCTCTCGGCCGCCGAGGTGCACGCCTTCGCGGGGCACATGCTGTTCCAGATGGCCGCGATGTCGTGCGAGGACGGCCTGGTGATGCAGATCCATCCCGGCGTCCACCGCGATCACAACGGCGGCGTCTTCGCCGCCCACGGCCCTGACAAGGGCTTCGACATTCCGTTCGGCGTCGAGTACACCCGGGCGTTGCGGCCGATGCTCGACGCCTTCGGCATGAATCCGGACTTCCGGTGCATCGTCTTCACCATCGACGAGACCGTCTACTCCCGTGAGCTCGCCCCGATGGCCGGCGCCTACCCGGCGCTGCGACTCGGCGCCCCGTGGTGGTTCATCGACTCCCCGGGCGGCATGCTGCGCTTCTTTGAAGCAGCCACCGAGACGGCCGGCTTCGCCAACATGTCCGGCTTTGTGGACGACACCCGGGCCTACTGCTCGATCCCGGCGCGGCACGACCTGTACCGCCGGATCAGCGCGACCTACCTGTCACGACTGGTGATCGAGCACCGACTCAGCGAGGACGAAGCGGTCGATACCGCGATCGATCTCGCCTACCGCCTGCCCAAACTCAGCTACCAGCGCCGCGGCTGAACCCCCTGCGCCATCCGACCCCTTCAGCACTCAAAGACGAGGAACCCGACATGACCACACAAGTACTGGCCAAGGACCTGGCCCAAGCAGGAATGCGCAAACTGTCCGTGAAGGAGAAGCTGGCCTACGGGCTGGGCGACTTCGGCAACGGCTTCATGTTCGACCTGGGGCAGGCCTACCTGCTCTTCTTCTACACCCAGGTCGCCGGCATCACGCCCCTTGCGGCTGCCGGTGTCTTCGCCTTCACCAAGATCTTCGACGCCTTCATGGATCCGATCGCCGGCACCTTCGTCGACAGCCGGACGAAGATCGGCAAGCACGGCCGGTTCAAGTCCGTGATGATGTACTCCAGCATCGCTCTGGCCATTCTGACCGTGGTGACCTTCCTCACCCCGAACGCCGGCCATGACGTCAACCTGATCTTCGCCTACGTCTCCTACGCCGCGTGGGGCGTGCTCTACAGCTTCACCAACGTGCCCTACGGTTCGCTCGCCTCGGTGATGACCCAAGACGGGGAGCAGCGTGCCCAGCTCGCGGTCTACCGCCAGGCCGGCTCGGTGACCGCACTGCTGGTCACCGGAGTGGCGTTCATGCCGATCGTCGTCGCCGTCAGTGGCGGGGCCGGCCAGCTGAGCATGACCGGGTACGCGGCCGCAGCCGCAGCCATGGCAGTGGTCGGCGTGCTGGGCTTCTACGCCTGCTTCCGCGGCACCACCGAAGCTGTGCCGGTGATCCGCCGTCCGCAGGAGAAGATCACCCCCGCCACCTTCGCCCGCACGGTGTTCACCAACAAGGCCCTGCTGACCCTGATTCTGATGACCATCTTCTCGATCTCGGCCTACAACATCATGCCGGCGATGATGGCCTACTTCGCCCAGTACAACCTGGCCAACGTCCAGTTGCTCTCGGTGATCAACTTCTTCAGCATCGGCGCCTCGATCATCGCGATCCTGTGCATTCCGTGGCTGGTGAAGCGGCTCGGCAAGCGCAACACCGCACTGCTCGGCTTCGCCATCGCGGCCGTCGCGGCCGGCATCAACTTCTTGTTGCCGACCAACATCTACCTGTTCACCGTGCTCTACGCGCTGACCTTCATCGGGGTGGCCCTGCCCAATGGCGTCACCTGGGCGATGGTCTCGGACGTGATCGACTACGGCGACTGGCGCACCGGAGTGCGGCGCGAAGGCATCACCTACTCGATGTTCAACTTCAGCCGCAAGCTGGCCCAGGCGCTGGCGGCAGCGATGGCCGGCGTCGGCCTCGGCTGGATCGGCTACGTGAAGGACTTCGACAAGTCGCTCGACCCGGCCAAGGCGGACGCGGTCAAGGGCGGCATCAAGGGCCTGCTGACGCTGTACCCGAGCATCACCCTGGCCCTGGCCGCACTCACCCTGCTGCTGCTCTACCCGCTCACCGAGGCGAAGCTCAAAGACATGCTCAACGACATCTACGCCCGTGACGCCGCCGAGATCGAGACCGGAGACCTGCCCGACAACGCAGCACTCGAGGGCATCGCCCCGGCTGAGGTGGTCACCGCCTTCGACGCCGACACCAACGGCACCACCAACCCGAACAACACCGCCCCCAAGCCGCCGACGGCGGACTGACCGCAGGCCCGAGCGAACAGGAGCAGATGATGACCACAACAGCATCGACCACGACGGCAAGACTGCTGGTGCTCGACCCGGCCGACGACGTCGCCGTGGCGATGGGCGGCCTGTCCGCTGGGGAGCGGGTCGACAGCCCCGCGGGCCCGATCACCATCCAGGCCGAGGTTCCGCAAGGTCACAAGGTCGCCCTGCGTGACCTGGCCCAGGGCGCCCATGTGCACAAGTACGGCCAGTCGATCGGGGTGGCCACCACCCCGATCGCGGCCGGCGGCCATGTACACACTTCCAACCTGGGCTACGTGGACGAGGGCGTCGACTACGAGATCGCCACCGAACATGTGGAGTTGCCAACCCACGAGACCGGTCGCACCTTCGACGGCTACCTGCGGGTCGACGGCAAGGTCGGCACCCGCAACTACATCGGCGTGCTGGCCTCGGTGAACTGCTCGGCGTCCACCGCCAAGATGATCGCCGCTCAGGTCACTCCCTACCTGGCCGAGTACCCCGGCGTGGACGGAGTGGTGGCGCTCACCCATAGCAGCGGCTGCGGCATGATCCCGACCTCGGTCGGCGGCTCCACCCTGCAGCGGACCTTGCACGGCTACGCCGCGCATCCCAACTTCTCCGGCCTGTTGTTGCTCGGGCTGGGCTGCGAGATGGTCCAGGTGAAGAGCATTCTCGACACCGCGCCGATCCCGTCCGACACCGTGGTGCAGACGCTGACCATTCAGGACACCGGCGGCATCCGGGCCACCGTCGCCGCCGGCGTCGAGGCGATCCGGGCGATGCTGCCCGAGGTGGCCACCCGCACCCGCAGCCCGCAGCCGATCTCCAAGCTGGTGCTCGGGCTGAACTGCGGCGGCTCGGACGGCTACTCCGGCATCACCGCCAACCCGGCGCTCGGCTACGCGTCCGATCTGCTGGTCGGCGCGGGAGGAAGTTCGGTGCTGGCCGAGGTGCCCGAAGTGATCGGTGCCGAGCAGCTGCTGCTGCGCCGGGCGGTGTCTCAACAGGTCGGCGACAAGCTGCTGGAGCGGCTGGACTGGTGGCGCGCCTACGCCGCCGCTGGTGGCGGCAGCCTGGACAACAACCCCTCACCGGGCAACAAGGCGGGCGGGCTGACCACGATCCTGGAGAAGTCCCTTGGCGCGGTGGCGAAGGCCGGCAAGGCCGACCTGACCGCCGTGATCGAGTACGCCGAACCGATCCCGACCGGTGGCCTGGTGCTGATGGACACCCCCGGCTACGACCCGGTCTCGGTGACCGGCCTGATCGGCGGTGGGGCCAACGTGATCGTCTTCACCACCGGACGCGGGTCTGTGATCGGCGCCCGGCCGACGCCAGTGATCAAGGTCGCCACCAACACCGAGATGTACACCCGAATGGCCGACGACATGGACATCAACGCCGGCCGGATCGCCGACGGAAGCGCGTCCCTGGAACAGGTCGGACAGGAGATCTTCGACGAGATCATCGCCGTCGCGTCCGGCCTCAAAACCGTCAGCGAAGAGCTCGGCCTGGGCCAGGAGGAGTTCGTCCCCTGGCAACTCGGCGCCGTCACCTGACCCTCCCACCCATTTCGATTCGAGGACTCCGACGATGAAGCAGTTGAAGAGCACCACCGTGGCCCGTACGCCGCGCCCGATCACGATCCTGCAGTTCGGTTCCGGCAACTTTCTGCGCGGTTTCGCCGACTGGATGATCCAGCAGAGCAACGATGCCGGCCTGACGAACCACGGGGTGGCCATCGCCTACGCCACCAATCGGCCGCATCGGCACGATCCACTGGCCGAGCAGGACGGGCTGTTCCATGTCTGTCTGGAAGGCATTCGGGACGGTCGTCCGGACCGCCGGATCGACTTGATCGATGTCGTTCAGGCGGTTGTCGATCCCTGGTCCGACTACGAGGAATACCGTCGGATCGGGCTCAGCCCGGAACTGCGCCTGGTGATCTCGAACACCACCGAGGCAGGGATCGTCTACGCCGCCGACGACCTGGACGTCCGTCCGGCCGCCTCGTTTCCGGCCCAGCTCGCCCAACTGCTGCACGACCGGTTTGTCGCGTTCGGCGGCGCCGGCTCGGCGGGGCTGTCGGTTCTCGCCTGCGAACTGATCGAGAACAACGGCGAGACCCTGCGCCGGTACGTGGTGCAGCACGCTGAGCGGGCCGGGTGGGGCCCCGAGTTCCTGGCCTGGCTCGGCCAGCACAACCACTTCTACGACACCCTCGTCGACCGGATCGTCTCCGGCTTCCCGGCGGACGAGGCGCCGGCCCTGCAGGCCGAAGTCGGCTTCGCCGATCGAGCCCTGGTCAAGGGCGAACTGTTCTCACTGTGGGTGGTGGGGGGCGATCCCCAGATCCGGACGCTGTTGCCGTTGGACAGCCTGGATCTGGGGTTCGCCGTTGTTCCTCGCGACGAGGTGGCCGCCTTCCGCAGCAAGAAGGTGCGGATCCTCAACGGCTGCCACACCGCGATGGCGATGGTCGGCCTGCAGCTGGGTGCCAGCACGGTGGACGAGGCGTTCGCCGACCCTGACCTGCACAACTATCTGGACGCGCTGGTCGAGCTCGAGGTGCTGCCCACGATTCCGGGCCGGACCGAGCAGTTGCGGGCGTTCGCGGCCTCGATCCTGGAGCGGTTCGCGAATCCGTCCCTGCGTCATCGGCTCGCCGACATCGGACTCAACTCGGTGGCCAAATGGCAGGCTCGCAACCTTCCGGTGGTGCTTGATCGCTGGCGCGATGGCAAGGGTGCTCCGCTGTCGGTGGTCTCGCTGGCCGGGCTGCTGGCGCTCTACTCGGGCGCAGTGCCGGGCTTCGAACCCAGGGACGAGCCTCGGGTGACCGCACTGATCACCGCTGCGTTCGGCACCCTCGCTACCGGCGAGGCGGTTGCCGCGGCGCTGCAGCTGTTCGATCTCGACGACGCCACCCGAGACCGCCTGGTGGTCGAGACCACGGCCGCCCTTGAGGCGATCCGGGCCGACGGGCCCAGGGCGACTCTGCAGACGTTGCTGGCCGCCCGACTGAGCCGAGTTGGGGACGGTTCCTAACTGTTTTCATCGGCCTGGTCGCAGCTGGGAACCGTACCCAATGCCGTTCACCGGCCCAGATGCTTCCATGGCTTGTTAGCGTGGAGGTATGCGACGGTTCATCGTGGTGCTGGCGGGTCTGGCAATCTTTGTGCTCGGGTTGCTGCCCGCGCCGCGGGCGGCGGCGGATGGTGAGGATTGGCGGATCGACCGCTACGACGTCACGGCGGTGGCAGTCAAGGACGGCGCCACCACGGTCACGCTCGACTTCGACTTCAACTTCGGTGCCGACGAGGGTCACGGGCCCTACATCGCGTTGCCGCTGCGCCAGGAGATCGCCAACGATCCCGACCACTGGCGAATGCTGGACGTCTCGGTCGGGCCGGTTTCCAGCCCGTCCGGTGCCAGCGCCGAGGTGCAGACCCAGACCGAGAACGGCAACCTGCTGATCAGGGTCGGCAGTGAGAATCAGACCTGGAGCGGCGTGCAGAGCTACCGGATCACCTACACGATCCGCGGGTTGATCGCCCCGAACCAGGCCCAGTCCGGTCTGGACGAGTTCAACTGGAACGTGATCGGCGGCGCCTGGGAGGTGCCGATCCGCAACATCACGGCCAAGGTCACCGGTCCGGCCGCGGTCAGCAAGGCCGCCTGCTTCGTGAACAACAGCACCACCCAGGCCTGCGACGGCGCCACCAGCACCGGCGACTCGGCGACGTTCACCCAGTCGTCGCTGCCCAAGGAGACGCCGCTGCAGATCGTCGCCGGCTACCCCGCCGGTACCTTCGTCGGCGCTGAGGCCCGGCTGGAGAAGCGGCTCTGGATCGGCAACATGTTCCCGGTCACTCCGGTCACCGGCGGGATCGCGGCCGTGCTCACGGTGGTCGGCCTCGGCGCCCTGCTGCGCCGTACCAGGCGCGGCGCCCAGGACGAGGTCTATCTGGGCCTGACCCCGGGTGTCGTGCCCGCGGCCAACCAGCAGGCCACCATCGGACGTGGTGCTCCGGCCGCTCCCGTCGCCGTGCAGTTCACCCCGCCGCGTGGTGCGCGTCCGGGCGAGGTCGGGGTGCTGACCGACTCCACCGCCGACAACGTCGACATCACCGCCACCATGATCGACCTGGCCGTGCGCGGCCACCTGCGGATCGAGCAGCAGGGCAAGAAGGACTGGACCTTCGTCCAACTGCGGGGTCGCGATCAACTCGTCGGTTACGAGACGCAGCTGCTCACCAAGCTGTTCCAGAACGGCCCTGAGGTGACCACCGACGACCTCAAGGACAGCGACTACGCCGGCCTGATGGATCGGACCCGCGAACAGCTCTACCAACGGGTCACCGACGAACTGCAGTGGTTCCGCAGCAATCCCGGCCGGGTGCGGATCGTGGCGATCCTGGGTGGGATCGGACTGATCATCGCCGGCGCCGGGCTGGGTGTTCTGCTGGGCCTGGTCGGCTTCGGCCTGCTTGGTGTCGCCGGGGTGATCTGCGGCATCGCGATGCTCGTGCTGAGCAACCGGTTCGGCGCCCGGACCGCCGCAGGTTCCGCCGTGCTGGCCCAGGCCAAGGGTTTCGAGTTGTACCTGACCACCGCAGAGGCTGAGCAGATCAAGTTCGAGGAGGGCATCGACGTGTTCTCCCGCTACCTGCCCTACGCGATCGTGTTCGGGGTTGCCGAACGGTGGGCGAAGATCTTCGAACAGCTGGCTGCCCAGGGCCGTTATGTGCCGGACGGCTCGTGGTACGTCGGTTACGCCTACGGAACCATGTTCTCCAGCGGTTTCACCTCATCGCTCGATCAGCTGGCCAACACCATGTCGTCGTCCATGCAGGCAGCGACGGCGGCCTCCAGCGGTGGCTCCGGGTTCAGCGGCGGAGGCGGCTTCGGTGGGGGTGGTGGCGGCGGCTGGTGAGCCGACCGCCAGGATCCTGCCAGACGAGGTCGCGGGCTCGGGGGTCCTGCCCGCCGGTCACCCGATCCGGGCCCGCCCGCGACGATCAGAGCACCAGAAACAGGTCGGTGCGCAGCGTGGTCGGATCCATGTCGGGCCTGGGTTCGGTGACGTAGACCTCGAGCCACGCCGACGGCCGGACGTTCTGCCGCTCGGCCTCCTCACCCAGCCGCGCCCAGTCCTCGTGCAACGAGCCGTACGCGCCGAGATGGCTGATTCCCAGCGCCTCGCCGACCGGAAGCTCGGACGCTTCGACTGTGATCAGCCCCGGCACGGGTTCGGCCAGCGGCTCGGCGATCGGTTGGCCCAGTTCCAGGTCGAAGGTGCCGGAAGGGTCGTCCAGGTAGATGGCGAAACCGGGGCCGACGGGCTCGACGCCGCTCGACGCGATCGCCGTGAATCCGGTGTCGAACAACGGACGCAGGGAGTCCAGCGTCCGTGCCTGCGCACGCACCACGGCTGATGGCCCGCCGGGCAGGGTGACCAGGGTGGGTTCGGTCAGGGGTTCGGTGGTGATCATGTGTCCAGCCTGCCCCTTTCGCTGCGGTCGGCCAACCCCACCCGGCTCTGTGCCGAACTTCGTCGATCCTGGCGTACCCTGCTCGGGAGACTGAAGGAGTGCCATGGAACCGGTGTCGGGTGCGGAAACCTTCGCGGTTCCGAGTGCTTCGTACGAGGCCTTCATGGGCCGGTACTCGCGCCCCCTGGCGGTAGAGTTCGCCGACTTTGCCCAGGTCCGGCCTGGGGCCCGGGCATTGGACGTCGGCTGCGGCCCGGGGGCACTGACCGCAGAGCTGGTCCGGCGCCTTGGCCCGGCGGCGGTGGCCGGCTGCGACCCGTCCCCGCCGTTCCTGGCGGCCTGTCGGCAGAGCCATCCAGGGGTCGACCTGCGGCCTGGCTCGGCCGAGCAGTTGCCCTTCGAGAACGCCGGCTTCGACCTGGTGCTGGCTCAGCTGGTTCTTCACTTCGTCGGCGACCCGGTTCGGGCCGCAGCCGAGTTCATCCGGGTGGCCCGGCCAGGGGCGGTGCTGGCCGCCTGCGTGTGGGATCTCGGCGGCGAGATGCAGTTGCTGCGCAGCTTCTGGGACGCGGCCCTCAGCGTGAATCCGGGCGCCCCGGACGAAGGCTCCGAGCTCCGGTTCGCCAAATCGGGAGAGATCGGTCGATTGGTTGGTGGCGGCCGGCCTCGCCGAAGTCACCCAGGAGACCCTCACGGTCACTTCCCAGTACCGGGACTTCGACGAGTTGTGGACCAGCATGCTGGCCGGGGTAGGTCCCGCCGGCAGCTATTTGACGAAACTTCCGCAGCAAGGCCGGGACGCCTTGCGGGCCGCATGGTTCGAACGGCTCGGCGCTCCACCGGCGGCATTCGAGTTGACCGCGTCCGCCTGGGCCGCCCGGGCGATCCGGAACTGACCCCTGCCGGGTGCAATCACCGTCCTCCCGACCGAGACCGTCGGCTGACACGATGGGTTGATGGTGTTCGATCGATTGCGGTCCGCGTTGACCGGCCAGCCGACTGGCCCCAGCACCCTGATCGGCAACGCCCTGCTGCCGATCAAAGCCGCCTCGGCACCGCTGTACGAGCGGTGTATCTGGTTCGTCCACGACGGCAGCTTTCCCGAGGTGCTGCTCGAGTTGGACGCCGCCCACCAGCCCGAGTTGCCCAAGCTGATGCTGGAGGCCGGCTCGATCAGCTCATGGCACCGGGTGCAGTCGGACGATCACAAACTGCGGCTGAAGCAGGCCGGCCTCGGTGACGACCCGGCCACCTCGATTCCGGGCTTCCGCTCGCAGCTCTACCGCGGTGACGCCACCCAGGAGCAGTACCTGCGGCTGGCGCAGCTGCTGGCCGTTGTTGGCACCGGGCCGAATCGCACCGTCGAGGGCGTGCCCCGGTGGCTGACGGCACTCACCAACGACCTGACCGTGGCCAACAACAAGGGCGCACTGAAGTACCTCGACTGGCCGCCCGAGCGGCTGGCCGACCTGCTGCGACTGGACGGCTGCCCCGACCGGCAGGTGCCCACCCTGGTGTTCCTGGCGCTGCTCGAACAGGAGCGGGTCTGGAGCAGCATGATCAAGCCGCACGAGTGGCCCGGCATCGACAACTACCTGCTCGGCTTCGGCTACCTGATCGATCGCGTGGCGGCCGGCCGGCTGAGCGCCGATGCGCGGGTCGGGGTGGCCGAACGCGCGCAGGCCGATCCAAGGGTCGCCCATGCGCTGGCGCCGATGATCGCCGAACTCTCGGGTGACAAGGCCAAAGGCGTGCGCCAGGCAGCCATCGGGGCGCTGCAGGTGCTGGCGCCGGACGTGCGGGCGGCCGTCCTGCCGGCGGTGCTGGAGAAGCTACCCGCCAGCGCAGTCGGCTGAGTTGGTCGACTACCTCGGCCGCGACGACGCGGGTGCCGCGCTGCTGGCGGCAGCGGTCGCCGCCGGGGCGAAGTTCGGCACCGCGGTCGACAAGGCGAACGCTCGCCGTGAGGCGGTGCAGTCCAGCGGGCAGCAGGCCGAACTGGTCGTGCCGGCGTTCGTGCCGTTGCCGGATCAGTGCGATGAGCAGCGCGCCCTGTCCGAGTTGCGCCGGATGGTCGACACGGCGATCACTCGAGCCCAGAGCGTCGACCACCAGCAACGTCGCCTGAAGCAGCTTCGTGCCATCTCCGACGCTGACCTGCTGGACGTGATCCAGGTCGCGAACGGACGGGTGCCAGTCCACCAGACCAAGGTGGGCGAGTATTTCCAGCCCTACCTGATCGCCCAAGCGGTGCCGGGGTTCGGCATGGTGCAGTTGCTGCGGCTTGGCCCGGACGCACGCCGCAAGGGCCTGAGCTGGTCCGTGCTCAACCGCTTGGACGGAATCACCGACCTGCGTCAGGTGGAGGACGCCCTGCTGCGGACCGCCCAGGGCAGCGCCGAAGCGCTCGCGGAGTTGCCTCAGCTGGGCCGCGCCTCCCGCTGGGTCTCGCTGGGTCCGGAGGTGACCTGGCCGTGGTTCGCGCAGCACCAGAACGTGCTGTTGGCCTGGCTCGGCGGCGACGCCGGCGACGTCACCGACGCCCTTCAGGTTCTGGACGGCTTCCCGGTCATCCCAGCGCCGCTGCAGTCGAGCGTGGCCGCCGCGGCACTAGGGGATTCGCGCAAGGCCCGCCCCGTGGCCAGGCACTGCTGGCCCGGCACGGGGCGGCGCGCGAGCTGGCCGAGCAGGGGCTGGCCGACGCCAAGGGTGAGTTGCGGGCCGCGTCCGCGCAGTGGCTGGCCACCTGGGCGACCCCGCCGCGATCCCGACCCTGCGCACGGCGCTGGCGAAGGAGAAGCGCGAGGTGCCGCGGGCGGCGTTCCTGGCTGCCCTCCAGCAACTCGGCGACGACATCTCCAGCGATCTCGGCCCAGGCTCGCTGCTGGCCGAGGCCAGGGCCGGGCTGCGAGCGAAGCTGCCGCCGGCCCTGGGCTGGTTCGGTTTCGATCAGCTGCCGACCCTGCAGTGGACGGACGGTACCCCGGTCGATCCGCAGCTGCCGCGCTGGTGGGTGGTGCTCGCCAACAAGGTCAAGGATCCGGACGGCTCCGGCCTGTTCGATCTCTACCTCGGCCGGCTGCAGCCCGACGCCGCGGCCGCGCTGGGCCGATTCGTGCTGACCAGCTGGGTGGCGCAGGACGTTCGGCACCCGTCCGAGGAGGAAAGTCGCGCGCATGCCGCCACCGAGGGGCAACGCCGCCACACCAGCGCCCAGGACCTGCTCCGACGCTACCGAGGCAACGAGCGGGCCACCTGGGTGCAGCAGCGGGCGGCGATACCGGTCGAGCAACACGTCCGCGAAGTCTTCGCCGAGCACCAGTCGCTCTACCTCGGCTCGGCCGCCGCCAATCGCGGCCTGCTTGCTTTGACCACCCGGATGCCGGGCATCGAACTGGCCAACGCCGTTCAGGCCTACATCCGCAATCACGGCGCTCGGCGGGCCCAAGTCGATGCACTGATGCACACGCTGTTCGCCAACGGGCAGCCGGCCGCGGTCCAACTGCTGTTGTCGGTCTCCCGGCGGTTCAAGCAGGCCAGCGTGCAGGCCACCGCGGCCCGACTCGTCGAAGCCCTGGCCGAGCAACGGGGCTGGACGCCCGAGGAACTGGCCGACCGCACCATTCCCACCGCCGGCTTCGACGCTGACGCGCTGCTGCGACTGGACTTCGGGTCGAGGGAGTTCATCGGCCGGGCCACCCCGCTGGGCACGATCGAGCTGAGCACCGCCGAGGGTGCCACGATCAAGTCGCTCCCGGGCGCCCGGGCCGCGGACGACGAAGAGCTGGTGGCCGCGCGCGAAGAAGCAACTGACCACCTCCCGCAAAGAGCTCAAGGCGGTGCTCACCCAGCAGACCGCCCGGCTCTACGAGGCGATGTGCGCGGGTCGTACCTGGACGGCCTCGGATTGGCGGGAGTTCCTGCTCGGGCACCCCCTGGTCGGGCAGTTGGCCAGCCGGCTGGTCTGGATCGCCGACCCGGGGTTGCAGCAGCAGCCGTTCAGGCCCACCGAGGACGGCGGCCTGATCGACACCGACGACGAACTGGTGGAGCTGCCGGACGATTCGCAGGTCGTCCTTGCTCACCGGGTGAGCGTCGGCGACGCGGCTTCCGAAGAGTGGCTCCAGCACCTGGCCGACTACGAGGTGCCACTCTGTTCGAGCAGTTCGGCAACCCGTTGCCGGCGATCGATCGGACGGCCACCCAGCTCACCGATCTAAAGGGTCACCTGACCGACACCTTCAGCTTCCGCGGGTTGGCCGGCAAGCGCGGCTACCAGCGCGGGGCGGCTGAGGACGGTGCCTGGTTCGTCGAGTACACCAAGCCGTTCGCCTCGGCCGGGCTGACCGCGGTCCAGGAGTTCACCGGCAGCTACCTGCCCGAGGAGAACCTCACCTGCGCCACCGTCGGGCTGAGTTTCCGAGGGCCGAGGAATCGCCCGGTCGCACTGTCGGGGGTTCCTGATGTACTGCTGGCCGAGTGCTACGCCGACTACGCGGCGCTCGCGGCGCTCGGGCCGTTCGACCCCGAGTGGGAGAAGAAGGCGGGACTATGACCGAGAACACCTCCGAACTGCGGCCGCCGGCCGAGGTGAGGTTCGGCGCCGAGCTCGCCGCCCTGGCCGGGGCGGACGCCGCGTCCGGTGCGCCGATCCCGCCGGGGTGGCGGCTCAGCGCCGCGCGGTGCGCGGGTTCGTGATCGGCGACGCCGGCCTGGGGGTGACCCGCAAGTTCTACGGTGACGACCCGCTGGTCGATCGGGCGATCGTCTCATTGTTGGGCCGGCAAGGGCTGATGCTGGTCGGCGAGCCGGGCACAGCGAAGTCGATGCTGTCGGAGTTGCTGGCGGCGGCGATCTCCGGCACCTCGAACCTGACCATTCAGGGCACCGCCGGCACCACCGAGGATCACGATCACGCTACTCGTGGAACTACGCGCTGCTGATCGCCGAGGGCCCGACGCCAGCGGGCGCTGGTGCCGTCGCCGCTCTATCAGGCGATGGCGCGACGGGGCGATCGCCCGGTTCGAAGAGATCACCCGCTGCCCGGCGGAGATCCAGGACACGCTGATCATCGATTCTGAGCGAGAAGCGAGCTCATGATCCCGGAGTTCGGCGACGAGGCGCGTGCTGTGCGGCGCGACCGGGCTTCAACGTGATCGCCACGGCCAACCGAGGGACGCGGGGTGAACGAGATGTCCGCGGCGTTGAAGCGCGGTTCAACTTCGAAACGTGCGGCCGATCAGCGATCGGGTCTTCGAGGCCGAGTTGATCGCCCGGGCGCTGGACGCCGAACTCGGCCCCCACGTCCGCAGCTGACCAGGCGGTGATGGAGGTGCTGGTCACGCGTTCGCCGACCTGCGCACGGGACGCACCGACGCCGGTACCACAGTGAAGCGGCCGGACGCGGTGATGTAGACCGCCGAGGCGGTCAACGTGGCGATCGCCGCCTCGATGGCTGCCCGCTATCTGGGCGATGGAACAGTCCGTTCCGGCGACATCGCCCGGCAGTTGGTCGGGGTGGCCCAGAAAGGCGAAGAGGAGGACGCCCGGCTGGTGCGGCACTAGTCGACAACGTAGTGCGGCAGCGGGCCGGGGCAGCGCCAGCTGGCGCGAGTTCTTCGACGCCGCCGAGGGTCTCTGGAGCTGACGGTGGCCCTGGACGAGCCGGTTCGGGCGCTGCCGCCGCGGTTGGCGCGCGCGTTGCAGGCGCATGCGCGGTGGCGTGACGACGGCATCAATCTGGTCGGCATCCGGCATCACTCACCGGGCTGTGCGGCCGCACTGGCGGCGCTGCTCGACGAGGTGCGTCCCGCGGTGGTGCTGATCGAGGGCCCCGTGAGTACGACCGGCTGCTGCCTGCGCTGGCCGACCCAGGTACCAGACCGCCGGTAGCGATCCTCTCGGTAGGCGCCAGGCAGAGCGCGTTCTACCAGATCGCCGACTTCTCGCCGGAGTGGATCGCCGTGCGTTGGGGCATGGCCAACGGTGCGACGTCCGGTTCATCGACGCCAGCTATTCCGACACCGACGACCTGCCGCGGACGAGGTGCGCACCTGCAGGCCGAACACCACCTGGCCCGCAGCGAGTTGATCGCCGCAGTGGCGGCCGAGGTCGGCTGCCGCGACCACGACGAGGTCTGGGAGCACCTTTTCGAGGTGCGGTCCCCTTCGGCGCTGCAGGACTGGCGGACTTCTTCGCCGACACCTGGCCTGGGGTGGGCTGGCCCGGCTGGACGCAGACCGGGCGCTGTTGGACGGCGACGGCACGCATGCCCGCGAAACGGTGATGACGGCGGTGCTGGAGCAGCATCGAGGCGAGAGCGGGGGTGTGGTAGTGGTCACCGGTGCCTTCCACACCTGGCCTGCTGGACGCACTGGAGAACGCTCCGAGGCGGCCTGGGTGGCCGCCCACAAGCCGGCCACCCTCGACCCGAACCGCCCGGCCTGGCTGATCCGCTACGACTTCGACCGGCTGGACGGGCTGCGCGGCTACGGCGCCGGAATGCCGGCGCCCGGGTTCTGGCAGCGGGCCTGGCTGGCCCGTCGCGCCGGGGTGCAGCCGCGCGCCTTCGCCATCGAGGTGGTGCTCGAGGTGGCCGTGCGGCTGCGCGCCGCCGGCGAACCGATCGGGTCGGCCACGGTGCTGGATGCCGCCGGGCAGGCCGTAAGGCTCGCAGAGTTGCGTGGCCGTCCGTGGCCGGGCCGCACCGACGTGGCCGACGCTTGCTGAGTTGCTTCGTCAAGGATGATTCCGGCCTGTCCGGGGCGATCGGAGCGGCGCTGGCCGAGGTGTTCGGCGGCCCGGTTCTCGGCGACCTTCCGGACGGCGTCGCCGCACCGCCGCTGGTCGCCGAGGCTCGCCGGGAGGCGTCCCGGCTGCGATTCGTGATCACCGATGCCACCGTGCGACAGGTCAGCCTCGACACCGAGCGCAAGCCGGCCCACGTCCGGCGCGGGCAGTTTCTGGCCCGGATGCGGTTTGTCGGCAGCGGCTTCGCCCGGCAGGTCGGTGGGGCCGACCTGGTGCAGGGCACCGGCGCCGGGCTGCTGTTCGAAGACTGGGAGTACGCCTGGACGCCGCTGGTCGAGGCCAACCTGATCGCGGCGTCGGCCAGCGGAGACACCCTGGCGGAACTGATACGCACCGGGGTCGGCCGGCGCCTGGCCGCTGACGACCTGCCCGCCGGGGTGGTGGCCGGGCTGATCGCCGAGCTGATCGTGATGGGTGAGCCGAGCGCCCTCGGCCCGGCCCTGGCCGCGCTTCGGGTCTGCTACGACAACGATCCACATCTGGGCTCCGTGGTGAGCAGCCTGCACGCGCTGGCCGGACTGCTGGGCGATAGCGGCCGGCTGGCGCTCGGCGACCAGGCTGCCGTGGTGCGCGACCTGCTGGGGGCCGGGCTGGCCGCGGTGGCGGGGTTGCTGCCGGCACTGATCGGGTTGCGCGACGAGGAGCGTCCGGAGGCCTGCAAGCAGTTGATCGGGCTGCGCGCCTGCTGGTGCGCCTGGGCGAACTCGACCCGTCAAGCCGATCGAGCCGTCTCCGCCGGTCGAGCCGGTCGAGACCACGCCCGTGCGTCGCGAGCTCGTCCGGCTACGTCGTGACCGGCGGACACCCGCCCGGCTGGTCGGCTGCCTGCTCGGGCTGGCCTTCTGCGACGCGGAGCTGGACAGTGACGAACTGGCCCGAGCGAGCGCCGCTCACTTGGCCCCGGGTGCCGACGCCGAGCGGGTCGCCGACTTTCTGCTCGGCCTGCTGCAGGCGGCCCCCGACCTGCTGCTGCACACCCCCGAACTGGTCACGGCTCTGAATCAGGCCCTTGGCGCAATGGATGCGCAGGCGTTCCTGAGCGTGCTGCCCGACCTGCGCCGGGCCTTCACCTTTCTCAAGCCCACCGAGACGCACCGGCTGGCGACCCGGCTCGCCGAGTTGACCGGGGCCAGGGTCAGCGAGTTGGACACCGTGCTGGCGGTTGACCCGGCGCTGGCCGAACAGGCCGCCGTGATCGAGCGAGAATTGGTGAAGTGACTGGTCAGAGACCAGTTGAGTGGCTGGGTGGCGTGATGACCGACGAACAGGCGCGTCGCTGGCGGCTGGTGCTCGGCCGGTATGCCGAGAGCAGCCTGCCGCGCGACGTCGGCGACATCGGGGTGGACGAGGCGCTCGGCTACCTGTACGACCGGGAGTACACCGGCCGCGGCCATCGGCACGCCAAGGGCGGCGGTGGTTCACTGGACCTGTCGGCGCTGAAGGCGTTGAACTGGCTGGACCAGGCCAGGGGCTTGTTTCCGCAGTCGACGCTGGAGCGACTCCAGGCCGATGCGGTCAGCCGGTACGGGCTCGAAGATCTGCTCGCCGACCCGGCGACGGTGGATGCATTGGGGCCGAACCACCAACTGGCGACTGCGCTGATCCGGCTGAAAGGCCGGCTGTCCCTGGCTGCCGCGGACGGCCTGCGGGCGCTGATCGCCAAGGTCGTCGCCGACATCGTGGAGCGGCTCACACCGCGATTCACCACTGCTCTGACCGGAACGCGCGACCGGTTCCGGCGCACGGTGCACGCCTCGTCGGCCAACTTCGACTGGAAGCGCACCATCACGGCCAACCTGGCCAACGTCGACCCCGGCACTGGACGGATGCTGGTCGACGAAGTCCGGTTCGCCGCCCGTAAGCGCCGCTCCAACCTGCACTGGGACGTGATCGTGCTGGTCGACCAGTCCGGCTCGATGGCGTCGTCGCTGCTGCATGCGGCGGTGTCGGCCTCGATCCTGTCCGGACTGCCGGGAGTCAGCGTCCGGCTGATCCTGTTCGACACCTCGCTGGTCGACCTGTCGCACCTTGCGGCCGATCCGGTGGAGGTGCTGCTCACCGCTCAACTCGGCGGCGGCACCAACATCGCCCAGGCGATGAAGCACGCCGAGACGCTGGTCAGCCAACCGACCCGCACGGTGGTGGCTCTGATCAGCGACTTCGATGAGGGCGGCTCGGTGTCAGCGCTGCTGGCCAGTGTTGGACGGTTGGCCGGCAGCGGGGTGAAGCTGCTCGGTCTGGCCGCTTTGTCGGACGAGGGCGACCCCTGGTACGACCACACCACCGCCAGACGGCTGGTCGCCGCAGGCATGCCGGGGCGGAGATGAGCCCGGATCGGTTCGCGGAATGGCTCGCCGAGGTAATGGCGTGAGCGATCTGCGCGGCTGGCTGCGGACCTACGCGCTGGCCGACGACGCCCTCGAGGTGCTGGCCAACCGGGGCTGGTCCGGCGCGGAACCAAAGCAGCCGATCGGCTCGAACTCGTCACGGCGACGGACGCCGAGGTCGAGTTGAGCCACACGGGAAGCGCGTCGGCGACGGTCCGGCTGCTGCCCGGCGGACAGAAGGCGGCCCGGTGCGGCTGCCCGGTGGCGGGGTTTGCGTGCACATCGTCGCCGCCTGCGTTTGGGCTCGAAGCTCGGTGGACTCGTCACCGTTGATCGAGCCTGTCGGGATCACCGGTCAAGCGCCGGGGGATGACCCGCTCGCCGAACTGCTCGCCCTCGACCCGGCCAAGGTCAACCGGGCGGCCGGGGTGCCGCTGTCCGCCGGCTGGTCGCGGGATCGCTCCGACGCCGACGTCATTTGGCCCGGACCGGGTTCGGTTCGGATCGCCGGCCGAACGCACCCGAGGTAATCGCCCTGGCCGGTGGCGGTTTCGGCGGCCTGGTGGTAGCCGGACGGCACAGCGACGTCGAGGACCGAGTGCTGCGCCTCGAAGCGGTGATCCGGGTCTTCGCTGCGCACGACGAGCCTGGATCTGGCCGGAGCGGGTAGCTGCGGAGGACACCGTTCAGCCGGGCCAGGTCGAGGCGCTTCGGGCAGCCAACGATGCCGTCGCGTCGCTGCTGGTCTCCGGCCTGTCTCGGGTCGGAACGGACGGGGTCGCCCGGCTGCGCGCCGCCGCCCAACGGGCCCGATTGGAAGCGCTGCCGCTGCTCGGCATGCTGCTCACCGGAGCGGCCGGACGGGCTGCTGCCGTCGCCGCCCGTGACGACGACAGCTCCGAGCGCGACCTGCTCGAGGCGCTGTCCCGGGCCTGGGCGCTGGCCGTTGCGCTGCGGTCCGCCGGATCACCGCTGCCGAGCGAGCTGGTCGGAGGCAGCCGCGGTCGGGGCGCCGCGGCGGAGGTCGGAGTGCTGCTGCCGCTGGCCACCCGCTGGTGGCTGGCCCCGTCCGGCGCCCGCGGGTTGACCGTGACCTTGTGGGATTCGAGCAACCAGCGGGTCGAAACAGTCACCACCGGGCGGGCGGCCGGCCAGGACCCTGGCTTCGAGCGGTCCTGGGTCAACCCGCTGATCTGGGGCGCCTCGGCGCACAACCTGTGCGGTGGGGAGTTCACCCTGATCGACGCCGAGCGTCGCGACGACGGCACGCTCAGCCCGACCACCCGTACCCGGGTGGTCCTCGGCTATCGGTTCCGCGATGGCGCACCTGACCTGGACGCCCTCGTCCGAGCACTCGCGGCGGCAGGCTCGGGTGCGGCGGCGATCGGGTTCGCGCCCGGCAGGTGGACGTCCGGCTGGTGCTGGTCCGGCGCGTTTTCGGGGTCGGCCAACCCGAACTGGATGAGGTGAACCAACAGTTGGTCTGGCCGATCGTCGACCGATCGGGGGTGCGGCATCAGCTTCGGATGGACGCCACCGGCCCCGAGCAGGCAGTGGTCGCGCCCTGCTGGCCAGCGGTACCCAGATCTCCGCGGTGGTGATCGACGGCCAGGATCGGCCGCTGTCGCTGTTCACCTCGAGCAGGGCCGCACCGAGCTGATCGCCCCATCCCTGACCCCGCCGACAAAGCCGGTGCGTGGCGGGTGGCAGGCTCGCCGGCCGAAGCCATCGCAGCCGCGCGCGTTCGAGTCGTCCGGTGAACCGGTCACGCCACCGCTCGCCGAACTGTGCGAGGCGGTGCTGGACGTCTGCGAGGCGCTGGCCTCAACCGGTCGTCCGGCACTCAGCGAGCGCCAGCGCGACACCCTGGTCCGGCGTGCTCAACAGGCAACGGACGTCGGGCTGGCATCCCTGGCGGCGGCCGTCCGGCACGTGTTGGCGCAGCCGGTGGAGCCGGCGGGGACTCGAGGCGCTGTGCCGGGCCTGGGCGCTCAGGGCGACCCTGGTGGCCGGACGGGTGCGCGCCCTGGCCGGGAACCGCCCTTCCGTCTGAAAGGCGCATCGTCGTCGGCTGCGGCCTGGGGCAGCACCGGCCACTCGCCGCCGTCGGCGGGGGTCTCCTGCAGCGGGGTCAGCAGCTCCGGTGGATACCCGCGCCGCAGCCGGCGCAGCCAGTCGACGGCGCTGGTCAGATCGGCGCGCAGGGACTGCGGAGCCAGGGTGATCAGCTCGGCGAACAGCCAGCGATCGCGCACCCCCCAGGATCGGACCACCCCGAGCCGCAGTACCGCGCGCATCGACCGGGTGCCGAGGTGGTACAGGTCCTGGTCGGCCAGACCGTGACCCCGGACCACCCGGTAGACCCCCACCTGGCTATCGGTGCCGAGCGCATTCGACATCGCGGTGCGGCGTCGGCCGTTCAACACCATGGACACTCGCCGGCCGCGTCCCGGCAGCGGCAGCACCACCCTGGTCGTGCGGCCACCGAGCCGGTCCACGGTCTGGAAAGCCATCCACTCGTCGTCACCGGGGCCACCGAGCAGCAGGGCGTCGACCCGCAACCCGTCCAGCCCCAGCGTGCTGAGCAGGGCGGGCTCGGGTAGTTCGCCCGCGTCGGCGTCGAACGACTCGCCGGCCCCGGGCTGGAAGCCGGTCCAGACGTTGCGGCGAAGTGTGGTTGCCGTGGCAACGGTGGCGGTGGCCAGCAGGGTGCCGGCCGCGGCGATCGCGACCGGTGAAGGAACGACGAGACCGATCGCCAGCGGAGCGAAGGGGCCAAGCGCGGGCCCCCAGCGCCGCAGCGTGGCACCCCAGCCCGAGTGATTCTGGGGCTGTTCCCAACTCTGCGGCGGCGTGCTCACCGCTGGTCGAGCGGTATCCAGTCCCGCTCGACCTCACCCACGTAGACCTGGCGCGGACGCCCGATCCTGGTGGCCGGATCGAGCGACTGTTCGCGCCAGTGCGCGATCCAACCGGGCAGCCGGCCAATGGTGAACAGCACGGTGAACATGTTCACCGGGAACCCCATCGCCTGGTAGATCAGCCCGGTGTAGAAGTCGACGTTCGGGTACAGCTTGCGCTCGGCGAAGTAGTCATCGCTGAGGGCGGCTTCCTCAAGGGAGAGGGCCAGGTCGAGCAGTTCGTCCGAGCCCTGCGTGGTGCGCAGGATCGCGTCCGCGTGTTGCTTCACGATCTGCGCGCGAGGGTCGAAGTTCTTGTAGATCCGATGTCCGAAGCCCATCAGCTTCACGCCGGACTTCTTGTCCTTCACCTTCTTCACGAAGGTGGCGACGTCTTCTCCGGTGTCGCGGATCTGTTGCAGCATCTCGATCACGGCTTGGTTGGCGCCACCGTGCAGCGGGCCGGACAGGGCGCTCGCACCGCCTGCCACCGACAGGTACAGGTTGGCGCCGGACGAGCCGACCATCCGTACGGTCGACGTGGAGCAGTTCTGTTCGTGGTCGGCGTGCAGGATCAGCAGCACGTCCAGGGCCCGGACGATGGTCTCGTCGATCTCGTACGGCCGGGTGGGAACGCCGAAGCTCATCCGAAGGAAGTTCTCGATGTAGCTCAGCGACTCGTCGGGGTACAGGGTGGGCAGCCCCAGGGAGTTCTTGTAGCCGTACGCGGCGAGTGTCGGCACCTTGGCCATCAGCCGGTGGGTGTGTTCCTCCACGGAGCGCTCGGTCAACGCCACGGGCGGCATCTCGAAGGTGGAGAGGGCGTTGATTCCGGCGGACAGCACGGGCATCGGGTGGGAGCGTCGGGGGAAAAGCCCGAACATGGCCTTGAGCCGCTCGTCGAGCAGGTAGTGGGCGCTGATCGCGTTGCTGAAGCTGGACAGCTGCTCGGTGGTGGGCAACTCGCCGTAGAGCACCAGGTAGGAGGTTTCGAGAAAGGTGGAGTGCTGCGCGAGTTGCTCGATCGGGTACCCGCGATAGCGCAGGATGCCGGCGTCCCCGTCGATGTAGGTGATTGCCGACTGGCAGGACGCGGTGTTGCCGAAGCCCACGTCAAGGGTGACGTCACCGGTGCTGGACAGCAGTTTCGAGGCGTCGTATCCGTTGCTGCCCACGCTGGCCTCGACCAGCGGAAGGGTGCACTGCTGATCACCACGGATGTACTGGGCTGCGGTCACGGAAACTCCTCTCGATGGCGACGGGAAGAGGAAGGGGTGGCGCCGTCGCCTGGCGCCACCCTAGCGCGTGGGTGATCCAGCCAGGCGTTGGTTGAATCCTCAACAATATGTGCTATGGTGAAGTTAGTTGATAGTTCAACGATACGCCACACAGGAGGCAACCCGAATGAGCACCACCTCAATCCCCACCACCATCACCGAACTCAAGGGCAACTACGTCCTCGACGCCAGCCACAGTCAACTCGGCTTCGTTGCCCGGCACGCCATGGTCACGAAGGTTCGTGGCTCTTTCAACGGTGTCACCGGAACCGCGACCATCGACGGTGCGAACCCGTCCAACTCGACCCTGAGCGTGACCGTCGACACCGCGACCGTCGACACCCGTAGCGAACAGCGCGACGGCCACCTGCGCAGCGCCGACTTCTTCGATGCCGAGCTGTACCCGCAGATCACCTTCGTCTCCAGCGGCTTCGCGGTCGACGGCAGCGACGTCGAGGTGACCGGTGACCTGACCATCAAGGGGGTCACCCACGCGCTGACCATTCCGTTCGAGTTCACCGGCGCGGCCATCGATCCCTTCGGCAACGAGCGGATCGGCTTCGAGGGTTCTGTTGTGGTCAACCGCAAGGACTGGGACCTGACCTGGAACGCAGCTCTCGAGACCGGTGGCGTGCTGGTCAGCGAGAAGGTCCGGCTCGACTTCGACATCTCCGCGATCAAGCAGGCCTGAGCCTGCTGCAACGCACGGCCCGGTTCGGGGGGACCGGGCCGTTGGCGTACCCGGACGTCCGTCCTCGGCATCCATCAGACGTTGCGCGGGTAAGCGCTGGTTGCGCGCGGACGAACCCGCGCGATCAGCGCTGCACCGCGCAACGACGGTGCCGATGTGCGAAGAGGGCTGTGGATAACCACCCACGGTGCCGGGTCGCCTGCTGGACTGCCGGGCATGTCCCTGGTCCACACCCACGAGTTGCGTGAACGCGGCGTCGGCGCGAGCGCCGTCCGGCGCATGGTGCGCGACGGTGAACTGCACAAGATTCGCCGCGGCGCCTTCAGCACGGCGGCCCCGAATAGCGCGCTGGCCCTGCATCGGACGCTGCTCACTTCCACTCTGCCGCTGCTCGGCCCCGAGAACGTGGTCAGTCATGTCTCGGCAGCCGTGCTGCACGGCCTGCCGGTGGCGAGCAGGGAGCTGGCCCGGGTGACTTCGACGCGTCCGGGCAAGGGTGGTGGCCGAATCACCCCCTACCTGCACCAGTACCGAACTCCACTGCCGGCGCAGGACGTCCTGACCGTTGACGGCGTGCGGTGCACCAATGTGGCCCGCACCATCGTCGATCTGGGCCGGTGCGGCGATCTGGCTTCGGCCGTGGCGGCGGCCGATGCGGCACTGCGCCTGGGCGCGCCAGTCGAGCAGTTGCAGGAGCAGCTCGTGGCGGCCAGGCGGCGCAGAGGTCTGGCCCAGGCGCGGGCGGTGGTGAAGTTTGCCGACGGGCTGAGTGAATCGTGGGGCGAGTCGGTGAGCCGGGTCGCCATCTGGTGGCTGGGCCTGCCGCCGCCCGAGTTGCAGTTCGAGGTGCACGTCGACGGCACCACCTACCGCTCCGACTTCGCCTGGCCGCAGTTTGACGTGCTGGGGGAGTTCGACGGCAAGGTGAAGTACGGCGAGTTGCTCAGCGCCGGCATGACGGCGGCCGATGCGGTCATGCGCGAGAAGCAGCGCGACTCCGCGCTGGCGTCACTTGGGTGGAAGGTCGTGCACTGGGTGTACGCAGACGTCGCCCAGCCGGCCCGGCTGGGGCGACTGCTGCGCCCCGCACTGGTGCCGCGAGGCGCCGAGCCCGCCAGGCGCAGTTCGACGTTGCGCGGATAAGAGCTCGTTGCGCGCGGACGAACCCGCGCAACGAACGCCGAACCGCGCAACGTCCGAACGTCGCGGGTCAGGCCCGCTCGGCGCGGGCCTCCGCCAAGGCATCCACCAGGGCATCGATGGCCTGGTCGAGTTCGTGCCGCTCGATCACCAGTGGCGGCGCCAGCCGGATGGTCTTCTCGTGGGTGTCCTTGGCGATCACGCCACGAGCGAGCAGCTTGTAGCAGATGCCACGGGCGGTGCCCAGGTAGGGGTCGATGTCGACTCCGGCCCACAGGCCCATGCCGCGGACGGCGTCCACGCCGTGGCCGATCAGCCCACTCAGCCGCTGGTGCAAATGAACGCCGAGTTCGGCGGAACGACGCTGCAGCTCACCGGTCTTCAGCAAGTCGACCGCGGCCAGCCCGACGGCGGACGCCAGCGCGTTGCCGCCGAAGGTTGAGCCGTGCTGACCCGGGTGCAGCAGACCCAGCACGTCGCGGTCGCCGACCACTGCCGACACCGGCAGGATGCCGCCACCGAGTGCCTTGCCGAGCAGGTACAGGTCGGGCACCACGTTGCTGTGCTCACAGGCGAAGGTGGTGCCGGTGCGGCCCAGCCCGGACTGGATCTCGTCCGCGATCATCAGCACGTTGCGCTCGGTGCACAGCGCGCGCAGCCCGGGCAGGAAGGCCTTGGGGGGTACCACCACGCCGGCCTCGCCCTGGATCGGCTCGAACAGCACGGCCACCGTGTTGTCGTCGATCGAGTCCGCGATCGCTTGAAGGTCGCCGTACGGAACGGTGCGGAAGCCGGGGGTGAACGGCCCGAAGTTGCGCCGGGCGGTCTCGTCGTTGCTGAACGAGATCACCGTGGTGGTGCGGCCGTGAAAGTTGTTGGCCATCACGATCACGTTGGCATGCCGCTCTTCGACGCCCTTGGTTTCGTAGCCCCACTTTCGGGCCAGCTTGATGCCCGACTCGACGGCCTCGACGCCGGTGTTCATCGGCAGCACCATCTCTTTGCCGCACAGCTCGGCGAGGCCTTGGACGAAGGGTCCGTAGGTCGCCGAGAACACTGCGCGCGAGGTGATCGTGACCTTGCCCAACTGGTCGACGACGGCCTTGGTGAGGACGGGGTTGGCGTGGCCGAAGTTCACCGCGGAGTACGCGGAGAGGAAGTCCAGGTACCGGGTGCCCTCGATGTCGGTCAGCCAGGCGCCCTGGCCCGATTCGATCACAACGGGCAGCGGCAGGTAGTTGTGCGCGCCCCAGGTTTCGGTCTGATCGATGGCCGCCTGCTGCTGCGGGCTGACACCCTTGCGATCCGTCATGACAATCCTCCGCTCTTTACACGAATGGCGCCGATTCTTACGGTGTCATTCGCTATGAGCGAGAGAAAGCGCCGAGAGTAACTCTACAGGACGGAAATCGTCTCGCCAATGACCGGTATCGACAAGCTCAACCTACGACAACCCGCTCAGCGCCGGCTCCAGCCCAGCGCCCGGCTGATGTTCACCCGGCTGCCGTAACTGATCGATCCAGTGCGGAACAGCCGGACGCCCAGGCTGAGGAACACCCAACCGCTGACCGCCAGCATCCCGAGAGCCACCAGCGCCTCCCACCAGTACAGGCCTCCGGTGGCGTTGCGCAGCAGCGCCGAGACCGGTGCGGTCAGGGGAAAGAAGGTGAACACCTGGGACACCACACCGTGCGGATCGGACACCAGCAGAGACCCCGCGTAGAGCGGAATGAACATCGAGAGCATCACCACGCCGAACGTGTTGCCGGCCTCTTTCGCGGACGGCATCACCGCACCGATGGCCACCAGCAGGCCGGTGAACATCAGGAAGCTGAACAGGAACAGCAGGGCGCCGATCACCGTGGGTACCACCGGGATCGGAACTCCGCCCAGTGCCGCGGTGCCCGCGGCCGGCGCCGGGATGCCGATCATGCCGCTGAGCAGGTTGAACGCGAAGCTGGCCGGGACCGCCACCACGAGTCCCTGAACGATGCCGATCAGCACCAGCGCGAAGACCTTGCCGACGATCAGCGTGGTCGGGTCCATCGTGGTCAGGATCATCTCGGTGACCCGGTTCTCCTTCTCCTCCAGGGTCACGTTGAGCATCTGGTTACCCAGCATCAGCACGGCCAGGTAGAACAGCAGCAGGAACATGCCCGGCACGATCACGCCCGCGATGCCCGGGGTGAGCGCGCCGTTGGTGTAGGTGGCCACCTGTACGTCCGGTTCGGTGACGGCGAGCTTGGCCAGGGTCGGGTCGCCGATCCGGTCCGTGACCGAGGTCTGGAACACGTTCAGGGCGACCCCCGAGTAGCGCGCGGAGTCGAACAGGCCCAGATCCTTGGCCGCCACCACGATCGGCTGGTTGAGCGGGTCCTTCGGGTAGTCGATGTGGCATTGCGAGGTGCCGGCCACCACGGCCGCCCGAGCCGCGGCGGCATCGTCCACCTCGGTGCCGCCGGCCGCCTGGGCCACCGCCGGCCCGATCAGTCCGGACGCGTCGGTGTAGGTGAACGTGACCGGCTGGCGGTCCTGGCTCTCGGCCCGGTCGGCGGTGGTCTGGCCGCTGATCGCCACCAGCGCAACCACCACCGCGATCAGCACCGGCACCGACAGCGAGATCAGCCAGAACCGGGGTTTGAGCACGGTCCGCTTGAACTCGAACGCCATCACGGTAACGAGGTTGTGCCGCGATCTGCGCTGCTCGCTGCTCACGCCGCCGCCTCCTGCTCGCCGTAGACCTTCAGGAAGATCTCTTCCAGCGAAACCCGGGCGGTCTCGAAGCCGCGCAGCTGGACGCCCGCGTCCAGCAGTTCGCGGACCACGCTGGTGGCGTCCACGTGCTCAGCCAGCTCGAGCTCGGCGTAGTTCCGCTCGCTGACGGCGATCCGGTAGCGGGCCGACTGCGGAACGGTGCCGCTGAAGGTCAGCCGCATCCGCCGGCCGCCGAAGCTGTCCTGCACCTCGGCGACCGTGCCGTAGGCCTCGGCACGGCCGTCCTTGAGGAGCAGGATCCGGTCGCAGAGCCGCTCGACCTCGTCCATCTGGTGGGTGATGATCACCACCGTCGACCCCTGCGATCGCTGCTCGTCGACCAGATCCATCAGCAGCCGCCGATTGACCGGGTCGAACCCCTTGGTCGGCTCGTCCAGAATCAGGATGCTGGGCGAGTTCATGATCGTGACGCCGAGTTGCACCTTCTGCTGCTGACCCCCGGAGAGCTTGTCCAGCCGCACCTTGGCGTGGTCGGCGAGCCCGACCCGCTCCAGGAATGTCTTCGACCAGCCGATCGCCTCGTCACGGCCCAGTCCCTTGAGCTGACCGAAGTAGGTCATCACGTCGAGCACGGACTCCTTGCGGTACAGCCCGCGCTCCTCGGGCAGGTAGCCCAGCCGGGAGCCGAGCGCCGGGTCGAACCGGCGGCCCTCGACCAGCAGGGTGCCGCCGGTGGGCTCGTAGATGCCCAGCAGAGCGCGGATGGTAGTGGTCTTGCCGGAACCGTTCGAGCCCAGCAGGCCGAAGGTTTCCCCCGGCCGGACGTCGAAGCTGAGGTCATCGATCACGACCAGGTCGCCGAAGCTCATCCTGAAGTCGCTCACCTCGATCACAGGGGTGGTCATGAACCCAGTGGATCACACCAGCCCAACCCGATCCGGGCGGACACCGGTTCGCTAGAGTCTGGCCATGGAAGAGCAATTGCCCATCGTGGTCGGCAACGATGGCTCCGATTTCAGCCGCCTGGCCCTGCGCAAGGCGCTCTGGCTCGCGCGGCAGCTCAAGGCCGAGGTGCACGTGATCCGGGCCTGGTCGATCAGCACCGCCCCGCGCCCGTCCAGCTGGTCGCCCGGCTATGTGCCGCCGGCTGACGACTTCGAGGCGGTGGTCAGGGAGCGACTCGACCGCGAGATCGGGTCGCTGCTGGCCGAGTATCCGGACGTCAAGGTCACCGTCGAGACCCCGCACGGACCGCCAGGGCGCGAACTGCTCAAGGCGTGCGTCAACGCTCGGCTGCTGGTGGTCGGCACCCGGGGCAGCGGCGGCTTCAAGGGCCTGCTGATGGGGTCGGTGTCGAACCAGGTGGTCGAACATGCCCCGTGCGACGTGCTGGTGGTGCGCAAGGGCACCGATGAGGCGTCCCCCGACCGACGGGTGCAACTGGACCGGTTTCTCGACCAGTGACGGGGGTCGGCTGGACGTGTCTCGCCGATGAGCTCGGGCTGGACGGTGCGGAGTTGCTGTTCGCCGACGCCGGCAGCCGGAACCGGTTGGCCGACAAATGTGCGGCCGCCGGCTATCTGGTGCTCGACGTTGATACCGCCGGCGTCACCGACTTCCGCGTCGCCCAGGCCCGGATCGCCATGGTCCTGGGGCTGCCTGAAACCGCCGGCCGCAACCTGGACGCGCTCGCCGACAGCCTCGGCGACCTGGCCAGATACTGGCCACAGGCGCCGCGGATCGCCCTGTTCTGGACGCACCCGGAACGCCTGATCGACGCGGACACGTCCGGCTGGTTCCGGCTGGCCGACGTGCTGCAGGACGCCACGGGCCGGCTCTGGCATGGCCACGGCGACCCCGCCGACCGGCTGTTCGAGACCGTGCTTCTGGTGGACGGCTACGACGCATGACTGCTCGGCAACGCACCGTGCTGGTGATCGGCCTGGTGGTGGTCGGCCTGATGCTGCTGATCGGCCTGGGGCTCAATCGGGGAGCCGGTGCGCCGACGGCGGCCACCTCATCACCTCGGACATCGGCTGCGGCGTCGGCCGGCCCGGCCACCGGCTCGGGTCTTGCCGCCTGTCGAAGCGTGCCGGGCCAGGTGCACGAAGCGGTTGAGGCGGTGCGCGCGGACGGCCCCTACCTACGGCCCCGGGATGACGGCGGAATCTTCGGTAACCGCGAGCGGCTGCTGCCGGCCAAGCCCAGCGGGTACTACCGCGAATACACCGTCCGGGCGCCGGGGGAGCGGTTCCCGGGTCCGCGTCGGCTGATCACCGGGGGCCAGACCAGGCCCGGAGCCGAGCCCGAGATCTGGTTCTACACCGCCGACCACTATGAGTCCTTCTGCGAGCTCCAGCCCGAAAGCTAGGGCCGTTCCTGGCCGACGGACGGTGATGCCGCGAACGCGAACCGCTCCCCCGCCAGCCCAGCGGGGCAGGACGAGGGAGCGGTGGCGAGTGCTGCTCGGCGAAGGCCTAGCTGAGCAGACCCTTGGTGGTCAACCAGCCCTTGGCGATCACCGAGGACGATTCCTGCTTGTCGACGCTGAGCGCGTTGAGGGCGACCAGATCGGCCGTGCTCAGCGCGGCGCTGACCTTGTCGATCACGGCGGCGGCCTCTTCGTTCACCTTGGCCGAAACGATCGGCACCACGTTCTGCGGCAGGATCAGGCTCTTCGGGTCGCTCAACGTGACCAGACCGTTGGCGGCGATGGACGGATCGCCCGAGTAGATGTCGGCGGTCAGGCAGTCGCCATCCTTCAGCGCCTTGACCGTCAGCGGACCACCCGAGTCTTCAACCGGGGTGACCTCGACGTTCAGTCCGTACTCACTCTTCAGCCCGGGCGGACCGTAAGGACGCTTGGCGAGCTCGGAGTTGGCGCAGACCTTGAGGGTGTCGCCGGCCTTGGCCAGGTCGGCGATGCTGGCCAACCCGAACTTGTCGGCGTTCTCCTTGGTCACGTTGTACGAGTCCTGATCGGTGGCGGCCGCGGGGGTGAGCGGACGAAGGGCTGTGCCGAGAGCCTTGGGCAGTGCGGCCGTCACCTCGTCGCCGGTCTTGGCCGTCGCGGACTTGTCGAGGTACTGCAGCAGGTTGCCGGAGTACTCCGGGAACACGTCGATCTTGCCGCCCTGCAGTTCGGGCAGGTACACCTCGCGCTGGCCGATCTGGTACTGCCTGGTGATGGTGAAGCCCTTGGCTTCGAGTGCTTGCGCGTACAACTCGGCGATGATCTCGTTGGAGTAGTACTGCTGCGAACCGATCACCAAAGTGGTGCTGGCGGAGGCGGAGCCGGACGGGGCGGCGCTGGCCGATCCCATCGGGTTGGCGGACGAGCAGGCACTGAGCGCGAGGACACCGGCCGCGAGCACGGCTGCGATGCGAGTCTTCATTCTGGGGTTCCTTCCCGAGTCGGGTCGAGGGGTCAGGTGGTGTGCAGGCGGCGCGCCGCCACGCGTTCTGAGATCTCGAAAACTCCTTCCATGATCAGCGCGAGCGCCACCACCAGCAGGGCGGAGGCAAGCATCTGTGGGTAATCCTGCGTCTTCAGTCCAAGGAACAGGAAGCGTCCCAGGCCGCCGGCGCCCACATAGGCGGCCAGGGTGGCCGTCGCCACCACCTGCAACGCCGCCGAGCGGAGGCCACCCAGCAGCAGCGGGAGCCCCAGCGGGATCTCGACCCGGGCCAGGATCTGCCACTCCGACATGCCCATCGCCCGGGCGGCGTCGACCGTTCGGGGATCGATCGCCTCGATGCCGGCATAGGCGCCGGCCAGCACGGACGGGATCGCCAACAGCACCAGAGCCACCATCGGCGCCAGCAGGCCGATGCCGAAGATCAGCGCGAACAGCGTGACCACACCCAGGGTCGGCAGAGCGCGCGCCGCACCAGAACTGGCCACCACCAGGCCGCGACCACGACGGGTGTGCCCGACCAGGTAGCCGAGCGGGATAGCCACAACGGACGACAGAACCAGGGCCACCACGGTGTACCAGAACTGCTCCCAGGTGCGCGCCAGCACACCGCTGCTGCCATAGAGGTTCTCGGGGTCGGCGATCCAGGCGAGAGCCTGCGAGAAGTAGTTCATCGGCGTGCCGCCGCCCAGGGCATCAGCAACCGGCCCAGCAGCACCAGCAGGCCGTCGATGGCCAGGGCGAGCACGACCGTGGCCACGATGCCGGTGACCACTTCGGCGATGATGCCGCGCTGGAAGCCGTCCACGAACAGCAGGCCGAGGTTGTCGACGCCGAGCAGCGAACTGACCGTGACCAGGCTGATCGTGCTGACCGAAACCACCCGCAGCCCGGCCAGCAGCACCGGACCGGCCAGCGGCAGTTCCACCTGGAAGAACCGGCCGGCCGCTGAGTAGCCCAGCGCGGTGGACGACAACCGCACCGGCGAGCCGACGGACGCCAGCGCGTCCGCCGCCGAACGAACCATCAGGGCCAGCCCGTACAGAGTCAGCGCGATGATCACGTTCGCCCGCTCACGTACCCCGAAGCCGAGAATCGTCGGCAGCACCACGAACAGCGGCAGCGACGGGATGGCGTACAGCAGTCCGGCGGCGGTCAGCAGGGTAGCCCGCGACCAGCGGTAGCGGTTGGCGAACCAGCCCAGCGGCAGCGCCAACACGAACGAGAGCAGGATCGCCGGAATGGCCAGCAGCAGGTGCGAAACCGTTCGCGAACCAATCAGCGAGAGGTTCGCCAGTACCCAGGTCACGGGTCAGCCGTCCGTCCGTTGCTCGTCGGCCAGCCGGCCGGCCGGACGTCCGTGGCCATCCACCACCAGGGTGCCGTTGGGAGTCTGCCTGAGGTGCAGGTCGAGGGTGCCCCGGCCCAGACCGAGGAAGTCCGCGACGAACGAGTCGGCCGGGTCGGCGACCACCTGCTGCGGGGTGCCGACCTGGGCGATCCGGCCGCCCTTGGCCAGGATCACGATCTGGTCGCCCAGAGCCAGTGCCTCGGCGATGTCGTGGGTGACGAACACGATGGTCTTGTGCAGCTCGCGCTGGATGCGCAGCAGTTCGGCCTGCAGGTCGGCCCGCACCAGGGGGTCGACCGCGCCGAACGGTTCGTCCATCAGCAGGATGTTGGGGTCGGCGGCCAGGCCCCGGGCCACCCCGACCCGTTGCTGCTGGCCTCCGGACAGCTGATCGGGATACCGGTTGGCCATGCTGCTCTCCAGCCCGACCAGTTCCATCAGTTCCGCGGCCGCCCGGTGCGCCTCGGCCTTGCTGGCGCCGTTCAGCATGGGCACCGTGGCGATGTTGTCGATCACCTTTCGGTGCGGCAGCAGGCCGGCGTTCTGCATCACGTACCCGATCCGCCGGCGCAGCGGCACCGGCGACACCTGGGCCACGTTCTCGTCGTCGATCCAGACGATTCCACTGGTCGGGTCAACCATCCGGTTGACCATCCGAAGCAGGGTGGTTTTGCCACAACCGGACGACCCGACCAGCACGGTGGTCTGGCCCGTCGGTGCCTCCAGGCTGAAGTTCCGGACGGCTTCGGTGCCGTCCGGGTAGGACTTACTGACATCCTCGAACCGGATCATTGCCCTACTCAACCCCATCTCATCGGGTTTGTTCCCCGTTGCAGTGTGGGGATTGTATTGTCTATTCACTCCACCCCTTCGGGCGATAGGCCGATCCGGAGCAGGTTTCACGAGAGGGCGCAGTGACCGAATCCGTGGTGCACAACCAACGCAGGTCCAGGTTCGAGATCCTGGTGGACGACGAGCTGGCCGGGTTCGCCCACTACGACCTGTCCAACGGAGTGGCCCGGTTCGATCACACCGAGGTGTCGCCCAAGTTCAACGGACGCGGTCTCGGCTCCACGCTGATCACGGCGGCGTTCGATCAGGTGCGGGCGGCCGGGGCGTGGAAGGTTCGGGCGGTCTGCCCGTTCGTGGTCACCTTCGTGAAGCGCCACCCCGAATACGCCGACATCGTGGTGTCCTGAGCGTCATTCGGCCCGGAATCAGTCGCGCGCGTACCGGGCGACGAAGTTATGCAGCAACCGATGCGGATGTTCGGCAACACCTGAGTTGCGGGCCATGTCGATCAGGATGTCGAAATCGTCGGGATGGAAGTACCCCGCGTTGGCGTAGATCCGCATCCGCTGCTCGAGGTCGTGCACGTCCAGTTCAGGGTGGAACTGAGTGACGTAGACGTTGTGCCCGTGCCGGTACATCTGCACCGGGCACGCTTCTCCGGTGCCCAGCACGGTCACCCCGGGCGGCGCACCGTTGCAGGCCTCCTTGTGCCCGACGAATGCAAAGAAAGTGGGCGGTACGCCGTCCAGCATCTGGTCATCACCGGCCGCCTCGGTCAGTGAAACCTCGATCGCGGCCAGTCCCTCGCCGTAGGTTCGGTCGACCACACCGCCCAGATGCACGGTGACGGTGCCGATGCCGTAACACATGCCGAGGAACGGAAAGTCGGCCGCGACGATGTGGTCGACGACGTTGCGGATGTCGGATTCGATCCGCAACTGCAGGTCGGACTTCACCGCGTCGGAGATGTTGAACGGGCTGCCACCGAGGAAAACTCCCGAGTAGTCCTCCAGGTAGAGCCTCGGCAACGGGCCGGACTCCACCCGCAGGTGCACCAGCTGATCGGGTTCCAACCCGGCGTGCTTGCGGACGGACTCGTACTCGTCCCGGGCGGCCTTGTCGTGATCGCGGGTGGCCAGCAGAACGAACGGTTTCACCCGGAGAAGGGTAGCGGCCGGTCCGGACGGGCTGCTCCGGTCTCGTGCACCAACTGGCGCAGCGCCGCCTCCGGGCTGCCGGTGGCGCGCTGCCGCGCGTAACTGGGTCCGTGCTCCAGCAACTCGGCGATGAAGGCCAGTTCGTCGGTGCAGTGCAGCACGGTGGCGATCGGCTCCAAGCGGTTCAACCAGTCGAGGATGCCCTCGCGCATCGGCCGCAGCTTGCGGCTCACCCGCGGGGTGACCACCTCGGTGTCGAGGCCGTAGCGGGCGGCCCGCCACTTGTTCTCCTTCATGAACCACATCGGCAGCTTGGCGATGGCGCGGCCGTCGTCCAGTTCGCGAGACATGTACTCGGCCAGGCACTGGGTCAGCGCCGTCATGGCACCCAGTTCGGCAAGGGTCGGCACGGAATCGAGCACCCGGTTCTCCACCGTGCCGAAGGTGGACGGACGGACGTCCCAACGGATCTCGTTGGGCGCACTGATCATGCCCGCCTCCTCCAGTTCGGTGGCGTAGTGCTCGAACTCGTCCCAGGTCTCCATCGGGTACGGCAGCCCGTTGGTCGGCAACTGCTGGAAGATCATCGTGCGCTGCGAGGCGTAGCCGGAGTCCTCGCCCTCCCAGTACGGCGAGGACGCGGTGAGTGCGATGAAGTACGGCGAGAACCGGGCCAGCCCGTAGGTGATCGGCAGGGCCTTGGCGCGATGGTCGATGCCGACGTGGATGTGGGTGCCGAAGATCGCCATCTGGCGGCCCCAATAGGCGTTCCGGTCGGCCACCACGTTGTAGCGCCAGAAGTCGAAATGCTGCTGGTCGGCGGCGCGCGAAGTCGGGTGCGCTCCGGCGCCGAGCAGCCGGGTGTCGTTGCCGAGAATGCCGCGGACCCGCTCGAAACTGCCGCGCAGATCGTCCATCGCCTCGTCCACCCGGTGATGCACGCCGGTGACGAGTTCGATCATGTCCGTCAGATACTCCTGCCGGATCGGCCCGGTCTTCGGGTCTTCGACCGCGTCCAGGACGGTCTGCGCTCGGGGCGCCAACTCGAGAGTCTCGGCGTCCACCAGGGCGAGTTCCCACTCGACGCCGATGGTGGACTCACCCGAAGGCACGAAGTCGAACCGCATGGGCGTCCTCCCTGAGTAGGTGGCCGCTCAGATTTCGGCCGCAGCAGGGAGTTTAGTGGTGGTGGTGGTGCCCGATCAGGGACGAACCCTCAGGCGTCCACCCAGCCGTAGATGCCCTTGATCGCGACGGTGCGTTCGGTGACCTTGTTGCCGACGTCGCCACCGCTCACCTTGAGCTTGCCGTCCGGCAGGACCTCAAGAACGATGTCGGCGCGGGTCGACGACTTGGGATCCTTGGGGCCGGTGCCGTAGAGCACCATGTCGCCGGGACCGATGCCGTCCGTACCCAGGTGGGAGCGCTGATGCTTCTGCCCCCATGAGTAGAGATCACCCGAGAAGGAGAAGCCGGGCACCACATTGCCGGCCTTGTTCCAGACCCAGGTGGCGTAGAGGGAACTCCAGGGCATACACCCGCCGTAGGGGTTGCAGTTGTTCTTGCGCTCGGCCACGCCGCGTTGGCCGTGGGCGACCTTGACGATCGCCACTTCCACGTTCGGCGGGCGGGTGGCCGTCGACGCGGTGGGCTGAACGCTGGCGCTCTGGCACAGGGACAGCGCCGCCGAGTCACCACCGTCGACATAGACCGAGGCGACGTAGCCGGTCTTCTTCCGGTAGGTGAGCTTGTTCCAGACGTTGGAGGCGATGGTGCCGTTGCTGACCGTGTCGCCGACCGCTTTGCAGGCGATGGTGATCTTGGTCTTGTTCGGAATCCGGGCCAGCCGCCGGCTTTCGGTCGAGGCCTGCTCACGCAGCGACAGCGGCGTCTTGGCGTTTGTCCGGACGGTGCCCTCAACGCTCGGCAACCGGGGTGGCGCGGTGGTCTTGGCGGCGGTCGGGGTGACGCTGGCCGGCGCGCTCGGGTCCGCCGGCGTGCAGCCCGCGAGCAGGGCCATCAGGACGGCCGCCACCGCCCCCCACCGCTGCACCATGCGAAAACGCTAACACGGCACGGAAAGCGGGCGGTGCGCCGATCACTCGGTGCACCGCCCGGGTATCCCACGGGGGCGGGTGGGTCTCAGGCGGCCACCTGAGCGGTGGCCTCGCCGAACCGGGCATCAGCGGGAATGTCCGCTCCGGTGTCCTCGAGCAGCAGGGTGTACCAGTTGCTGGTCGCTGCGGGTGTAGATGACGGCGCCGGCATCGGCGGTGCTGCCGATGTCCTCGCCCGGAGCGCCGATCACCACGCCGTCGACCATGGACTCGCCGGCGTCCAGGTCGCCGGTGACGATGCTGACACTGGCGCCGAACCGGTCGCCGGATTCGGGTGCGCCGCTGATGCCGGCGATGCCCTGGCGGACGCTGAGCGTGCTGCCGATACTGCTGGTGTTGGCTCGGAACATGGTCACCGAGCCGGCGTTGCGCACGCTGCCGATCGCCTCGCCGGGTGCGCCGACGATGGCGGTCAACTGGTCGACGGTGTTGATGCCGAGGGCCACGGACGAGCCGAACAGGTCACCGTCCTCGTTGGCGCCGGGAATGCCGGCGCTGTCCTGGCTGATCGACTTGATCGACTGGTAGTGGTGGGTGCTGGGCGCGTAGTGCACCACGTGCACCGAACCGGTGTCGGAGTCGGGGCCGATGTTCTCACCGGGCACGCCGATCAGGGTGTGGTTGTCGCGGAAGGCCACCGCGGCCCCGAACTCGTCGCCCGACTCGGCGGTGCCGGGAATGCCTGTCGAGTCCTGGTTGATCGCCGTGCCGGCGAAGGTGGTCTGGTTCGCCTCGGTGGAGGAGAGGAAGGTGACCGAGCCGGCGTCCGTCCGGGTGCCGATGGCCTCGTTCGGCGCGCCGACCACGATGGTGTAGTCCTGCCCGGCCAGCGCCGTGCCGAACCGGTCGAAGTTCTCCGATGTGCCCGGCACTCCGGCCGAGTTCTGGGTGAGTGTCACCCGCGAGGCCGCCAGGGCGCCGCTGCTGGTCAGCGGCAACACCACCACGTGGCCGGCCTCGCTGGCGGCGCCGTCGTCGGCGGTCGGGGCGGAGACCACCAGTTGCTGCCCGGTGCGTACCCAGCCGCCGCCGGTCAGCTTCTCCGGGGTGAGCAGCAGCACCTGGGCGCCGAAGCTGCCGTGGGCAGCAGAGCCGTTGAACTGGTTGATCAGGGTCAGGTTCCGGTCGCCGTCCGAGCGGACCAGGTAGGCGGAGCCGACGCTGCTGTTGCGTCCGGGTGCCCCGATCGCCAGGTCGGCGCAGCCGTCGTTGTTGATGTCGCCCAGGGCGACCGACTCGCCGAACCGATCGCCGGGAGCGCTGGTCAGGCCCAGATCGGTGGCCCGGACGAAGCGGCGCTCGCCGCCGCTGAACAGAATGTCGACCGCGCCCCGGTCGTCGTTGTAGGAGGGCACGCCCACCACGATGTCGGCCAGGCCGTCGGAGTCGAGATCGCCGGCGACGTGGTTGTCCGACTCACACCCCACCGCGGCCACGCTGGTCGGCGCGGCCAGGAAGAAGCCCGGCACGACGAGGCCGATGGCGAGAGTGGCGATGAGCAGGCGGGGAGCGCGGGACATGGAGCCTCCTGTGAATGAGCGTCACGCACAGGTGTTGCCCAGCCTCCGCCCTGATACCTCGGGCGCGCGCCGAAATCAGCTGGAGAAGAACAGTCCGCCCATGCCCTTGCGCCGGTAGTTGTGGCCGCCCCGCTGACCCCACTCAGGTCCGTATCCGTAGCCGGGCGACGGTGCCTGAGGCGGCGGCGCCATGAACCGTGCTTCGAGCTGGCTGATGTTCTCCAGCTCGCCGAAGTCGAGGAACACCCCGCGACAGTTCAGGCACTGCTCAATGTGAATTCCGTTGCGGTCGACGGTGCGCATGCTGCCGCCGCACTTGGGGCAGGTGTAGGCGGCGTGGGCCCCGCCTGCACCACCACCCTGGTAGGACTCGTAGCGGGGCATCGGGTCGTTCGGCTGATTCGGCATGGAATCACTGTGCCATCCGATGGCAAGCCGCCACGAGTGCTGTGGCTGTGCCCGGGCTGTGCACACGCAACTCGCGGACGGCGGCCACGAAGACCGCGCATCTGGCCGGCAGCTCAAGGGCCGGCCATGGGTCTCCGGAGGCTGGAACGGCAGGCCCGCCCGACCTGCGGTAGGCGTCCAGAAAGGCGTGCCAGTCCTCGTCCGCGAGCAGGCCTGCCGCCCAGAAACCGGCCGGTCTGGCCAGATCCCAGGCGGGGTCGCCGACCCCAACGTCGTCCACATCGAGCAGCCGCCAGCCGTCCGCCCAGCGGCCCAGCTGGCCAAGGTGCCAATCGCCGTGCACGACGCCGCCTGGCTCGACGGGCGCCACTTCGAGGGCCAACCGGCGGCCCAATCCGGCCAGCTCAGCCGGTGCCCCGGCCGCGGCCCGGGCCACCCGGTCCGCCCACCCATGACGCGGCAGATCGGCGCTGATCGGGGTCAGGTGCAGGCGGGCCAGCAATCCGCCCGCATCGGCCCAGGGCTGAGTCGTCGCGTTTGCCGACGTCACTGCTACCCGCGGCCAGACGGTGAGCGCACGTCCGTCCGGGTCGAGGTGCAGCCGGGGCGAGACTGGTGGGACGAAGGTGTCTCGAGCCGCCACGAACTCGAGCCGCTTGGCCAGGGCTGCCGGATCGGTACGTGGAGCGTGTCGCTTGAGCACCAGATCGTCGTCGAACCACAACTCCGCCCCGGCATCGGTGCGCATCGGTGCAGGCGCCGATATTCGGATCAGGTCGGCAAGCTCGCCCGCGGTAGCCACGGCACCATTGTGCCGAGCGGCATCGTCCGGAAGGATCGAGGGCATGGATACCAGCCCCATCGTCCACGAGCTCAGCCTCACCTGCACCCCCGAGCGCGCCTTCCACGTCTTCACCCACGAGATCGGCAACTGGTGGGATCCCGCCTATTCATCCAACGCCGACACCTACGCGGCGATCACCATCGACCCACGGATGCGTGGCCAGATCACCGAGCGTCACCTCGACGGCTCCGAGCACGACTGGGGCGAGGTGCTCGCCTGGGAGCCGCCGACCCGGGTCGCGTTCAGCTTCAGCCTGGCCCAGGACCGGGCGTTTCCGACGTTGATCAGGGCCACCTTCGTCCCGTCCGACGAGGGCACCTTGCTGACCTTCGAGCACGACGGCTGGACCGAGTACAACGCCGATTCCCGGGCCAAGTTCACCGATTGGCCACAGCTGTTGTCCCGATACGCCGACGCGGCCAACGCTCAGTCCTGACCGAAAGGCACAAGATGATCACCACCGTGTGCAATGTGCACGTCACCGACGACGGCATCGAGGCGTTCAAGGCGGCCTCACTGGCCAACGCCGAGGGCAGCCGGCAGGAGCCCGGCATCACCCGGTTCGACCTCTTTCAGCAGGCGGACGACCCGACCCGTTTCATTCTGTACGAGGAGTACGTCGACCACGCGGCCACCCTGGCGCACAAGGAGACCGCGCACTATCTGGCCTGGCGCGAGGCGGTGGCCGACCTGATGGCCACCCCGCGTAACACCTACAGCTTCGGCGACGCGCTCTGATCCTCGCCTGCGCGGCGACGCCGGTTCAGGGTCAGACCGACGATTCGGGCCACCACGATGGCCAGGTAGAGCATGCCGGCGATTTGCTGCATCATCACCAGGGAGCGGGCGTGCGGCTTGACCGGCACCACGTCCGAGAGACCGGTCGAGGTCATCGTGGTGCACGAAAGGAACAGCAACTCGAACCAGCTGCGCGGGGCGTCGGAGTCGAGTCCGGCGATGAATGAGCCCGGTACCAGGGTCTGGCAGATCGAGTAGAGATAGGCGAACAGCCAGATGCCGATGGTGAAGGTGGCGCCCACTGCGTAGAGCTCGTCCACCGTTACGTGCTCGTCGCCGAACATGTAGCGCAGCAGCGCCACGAACGTGTAGGCGTAGAACGCGCCATGAAAGACGTCGGACGCCAGGTGCCAGGGCTGCGCATGGTTGGTGAAGACGTCCACAAAGGTCAGTACCACCGCCGGCACGCCGATCAGTACCGCCACCCAGGTCAGAGCCGGGGTCGCCCGCACCACTGCCAGCGCCAGGCCGAGCACCACCATGCCGAAGACGGAAAGGGCGAGCGTGCCGAGCTCGTCGCCGGGACCCTCGAGAAACGGGTACAGCAGAATGCCGAGCAGCTGGGCGTACAGCAGCACCGCACTGGGGTGGCTGCGCAGCCATCTCCACGCAAGGCCGATCATCCGCTCAGCCTAACCATTCGACCCGGCTGAGTAGTTGGTAAGAATCCGCTCAGCAACCCGGGGTTGTGGCGTCAACAGGCTCGCGCCGTGCAGAAATGGTGCGGCTGGGTTGAACCGACGCACTGTTCAGCACTCTCCACCCCCAGCCCCACGAGAAGCGGAGTTCGTAGTGCCCAACCACTCTCTACCCACCTGCCTGCGGCGGGTTGGTGCGGTTCTTGCGACCGCAGCCCTGACCACGGCCGGGCTCACCGGTGTCGTCACCACCGCCCGGGCGGAGGCCGCCGCGTTCTGCGCCGACGGCAGCCAGCCGATGGCGACCGTAGCCGAGGTCGAGGCCTATCCGGCCAATACCGCCGTTACCGGCAGCAGCGTGGTGCAGGGCACCACTCCGAGCCCGTTCACCGGACGCTACCTGGGCTACATCGACGACGGGTTGGGCAAGGGCAAGGACCTGCTGCTGTTCCAGCTCAGCAGTCCGGTGATCGACGGAACCGCCGGTCTGAAGCCGGCGGGAATCTGGGCGGGCATGTCGGGGTCGCCGGTCTACTCACCCAGCGGCGCGCTGATCGGTGCGGTGTCGTACAGCCTCAACGGCGACAACCTGCCGGTCGCCGGGGTCACCCCAGCCGAGTACATGAAGACCATCGGCAGCACGCTGGCCACACCACCGGCGGCGATCCGGTTGACCACGAACAACCTGGAGAGCGCAAAGGGGCTGCGGGCGACATCCGCGGCCGCGAAGGCGCTGGATGCGGGTAGCACGCTGCGCCAGGTTGGGCTGAGCAACGTGGTGGCGTCGTCCGCTCAGGGTTCGAAGCTCACCAACGCGCTGCTGGCCCGGGTGCCGGCGGGCAGCAGTGCGGCCGCGGCACGGCTGCGCAGCAAGGCCTTCAGCCCGGTGGCCGCAGCGGAGGACGACGCACCGCTGGTCGCCGGTGGGAATGTGGCGGTCTTCTACAGCTCCGGCGACGCGTCGGTGGGCTCGGTCGGCACCGTGACTGCGATCTGCGGCAACGACGTCTGGGCCTTCGGGCACCCGATGGACTTCACCGGGGCGACCACCCTGGGCATGGCCAACGCCAGCGCTGCTCTGATCGTTCCGGATGCCACCGGCACGACCGGCTCGTTCAAGCAGCTTCGATCGATCGGTGCCCCTCAAGGCCTGATCACCCAGGACCGGCTGGCCGGCATCAAGGGCTCCGTGGGCGAAATGCCCGGCTATCCGATCTCGCTGACCGTGCGCAACACCGCGTTGACCGTGGTCGATCAGCGCACCTCCATAGTGGTGCTTGCCGACGCCGGCCCGGACGCGGCATCCAGCCTGGTCGGCAATGCGGTGATCGAGGATCTCGACAACTACTACAGCGGCACCCTGCGGTTCTCCTGGGCGATCTCGTATCGCACCGCCGATGGCCGCACCGGCACCGTGAAGAACAAGCAGATCTACGCCAGCAACGACGTCGTCGCCGCCGACCCGGCGGTCGATGTGCAGGACGCCATGTTCTCGCTGATCTACAACGACAGCACCGACCTCGAGATCACCGACGTGACCATGAACATGACCTTGATCAGTGAAGATGCGATCGTCTACCGTCCGATCGGCGCCCAGTACCAGAAGGGCCAGAGCTGGGTGACGCTGAAGGCCAAGAAGCTCAAGCCGGGCGGCGCCTACTCGGTGCGCGCGGTCTACCGCACGTCGGTGAACGGCAAGCTGAGCGGACCGACGGTGGCCGGAACCTCGCGCACCATGACCCTGTCCAAGAAGGCCGTCCGCAAGGGCTCGCTGGCCTACTCGGCCACCGCCGAGGAGTCGGCGTGCGACCTGGAGGAGTGCGAAGAGATCGCTGCGTCGGACGCCGACAACTTCGACGCCCTGATCGATGCGCTGGCCACCCCCAACCCCAACGATCAGGTCACCCAGCTGTTGAAGTTCTCGCGCCAGGGCGGCACCACGACCAAGCGGGCGTCCGTCACCGGCCCGGGCGTGGTCGAGGGCTCGGCCAAGGTGGGCTTCACCATCGGCTAGGGCCGGGTAGCGCCGCCGGGCGGGGTCGAGCCGATCCGACGCTGCGCGCGTCCGTCGTCGGTGGGGCCGAGGCCGCCCTGGCAGCCGGGGCAGTAGAACATCGTCCGCTCCCGGGTGGGCGGCCCGATCATGGCCACCCGGACGGGACCACCGCAGCGTCGGCACGGAAGTCCGGAACGGCCGTGCACCCAGGCGGTCTCGCCGCGCCGCCGACTGCCGGTGGACGACTGCACGGCGTAGTGCCGGTTGTGATCGAGCAACCTCTGGGCCCTGTCGATGATGCCCGTAACGGCAGCCTTGGGCAGGTCGGCCGGAGGCGTCCACGGGTTCACCCGTTGGATGAACAGCGACTCGGACGCGTACAGGGTGCCGATGCCGGCCAGGTTGGTCTGGTCGAGCAGGGCTGCCCCGATGGTGACACCGCGAGCGACGTTGGCCGCGGCAACGTCGAGGTTCCAGTCGTTGCCGAGCAGGTCGGGGCCGAGGTGCCCGACCAGGGTGCGCTCGTCAGCGGTCGGCACCACGTCGAGCATGCCGAGTCGCTGGCCGAGTGCCGCCCACCTGGCGGTGCTCAGCCAGGCCCGGGTCTGGGCGTTCGGGTGGGCATCGGCCGGGTTCTCGACGCGCCATTGGCCGTCCATCCGAAGGTGCGAGTGGATGGTGAAACCGTCGTCCAGCCGATGCAGGAGGTGCTTGCCGCGACTGACCACCTCGAGGGTGATCCGACCGCGGAAGTCGAGGGTGGAGAGGTCGGGCCAGCGCAGCTCGCTGCGGGTCAGCGGCTCGCTGGCCAGAGCCTGATTGAGTCGCTGCGCCGTGCGCCAAACGGTGTCACCCTCGGGCATGTTCGGCGCACCTCAACGCCGTAGCCGCAGGCCCTGCGGCGTCAGCCGGAAACCGGCCTGGCTGAGCGCCTCGGCCAGCGCGTGGTCGGAGCCGAGCACATCCGCGCCATCGATTCTGGAAACGGTCAGCTTGCCCAGCACCCCGGCGTGGACGGCCTGGGCCAGCGCCTGGGCCGCGGCTGCGAGTTCGTCCGGTTGCTCGGTGTAGGAGAGCAGGGTGCGGCCGCCGCGCTCCACGTAGAGCCCGAGGTCGCCGTCGACGAGCACCACCAGGGCGCCGGCCTTACGTCCGGGTTGGTGTTTGCTGCCCTCGCCGCGAGCCGGCCAGGGCAGGGCGGCACCGTAGGGGTTGGCGGCGTCGGTGGCGGCGAGCACCAGCGCCCCGGGCAGGGCGGCGGCGTCGCGGAGCAGGTCGACTGCGTGCCGGTCGCCGAACTGGGCGGCGCCCAGGCCCTCGACGAAGTAGCCGCGGCGGACCTGGCCGGCGTCCTCGAAGGCCGCGAACACCCGGTAGGCACCGGCGAATCCGCCGGTCACCTCTTCATTGGTGACACTTCCGCGGGTGACCACGCCGTAGCGGTCGAGCAGCACCTCGGCTCGGGCGGCGGCCAGGGCGGTCGGGTTGGTCTCGGCGGTGGGCAGCAGCGCCCAACGTCCGACGGTTTCGGGAGGGCCCGATCGGATCGGCAGGGGTCCTCGGCCGAGCGGCCGCCGGCCGTACCGCATCTTGGCCGCGGTCGGACGTTGCCGCAGCGTGGCCCGGCCGCCGCTGAGCAGGGCCCGGAGCGGCGCCAGCGTGTCGCCGGTCAGGTGACCGGCCCAGACCAGCTGCCAGAGCGTGGCGGTGAGTTCGGTGTCGCCGACGCCGAGCCGCTCGGCCAGGGAGCGGAACAAGTAGCTGCCGCCGCCGGCGAGGGCTTCGAGGACGCGCTGGCCGAGCTCGTCCGGCAGCTCGGTGGCTGGGGTCAAGGTAAGGGCGGCAGTGTCGGCGGCGTGCAGGGTGAGCCACCCGTCCGTGCCCGCCAGGGCGCCATTGCCCTGCCAAAGCACGTCGCCCGTCGCCAGCAGTTCGTCGAGCAGCGCGGGGGTGTAGTCGCGCACCCGGGCGGGCAGCACGAGGGTTTCCAGGGAACTCGCCGGCACCGGGTACCCGGCCAGCTGCTGGATCGCCGACAACAGGCCGGCGCTGCCCGACAGCGGCTGCGCGATGCCCTGCCAGTGCGTGAGAAAGCGGGCGAACTGCCTGGCCGGGACGGGTTCGACGGCGTTGCGGAGGGCGGCGAGGGAGCGACGCCGGAGGACCCGCAGCACGCCTGGGTCGCAGTACTGGACCGAACCGCCGGCCGGGCGGACATCCACCGAAGGCGCCGCCGGTTGCGCGCGGACCGGTGACCAGCCGGCCGGACGGAGGTCGCCCTCGACCAGCCGGCCCTCGCCGACCAGCCGGCGCAGCACGCCGTGCACGACGGCTGTTCCGAGGCCGAGCCACCCTGCCACCTCGCCGGTCAGGAACGGTGCGTGGTTGCGCGCCCAGCGCACCACCAGGTCGCCCAGCGGGTCGGGCACCGGGGCTCGGAAGGTCTCCGGCACGCCGACCCCGACGGTGACGCCGAGGGCGTCGATCAGCCGTCCGGCGTCTTCGACGGCGGCCCAGTGAGTTCCGCCGGCCAGCCGAACCTCGATGATGCGCCGCTGCTCGCCCAGGGTGACCAGCCAGTCGGCGGTCGAAGCCGGTTCGCTGCTACGCGCGTGCAGCGCGGGCAGGTCGAGCGGACCGAGCACCCGGATCACGTCCGCCAGATCTTCGGCGTCACGGGCGCGGCGACCCTCGGCGAGGTGCTGCAGTTCGGACTCCGTGCGGGTCAGCGAGTCGGGGTCGAGCAGGTCGGCCAGCGCCAGGCCGTCGGAGGTGCCCAACAGCTCCGACAGCAGGGTCGGATCGAGGGTCAGCGCCGCGGCACGCCTTTCGGCCAGTGGCGAGTCGCCCTCGTACAGGAACTGCGCCACGTAGCCGAACAGCAACGACCCGGCGAAGGGCGACGGCCTTGAGGTGGTCACCTCGACCGTGCGCACCTTTCGAGAGGCGATCTGGCGCATCAGGTCAACCAGGGCGGGCACGTCGAACACATCCTGAACGCACTCGCGGACGGCTTCCAGCACGATCGGGAAGCTGGGGTACTCGGCAGCCACCTCAAGCAGTTGCGAGGCCCGCTGACGCTGCTGCCACAAGGCCTGACGGCGGTCTGGACGGCGCTTGGGCAGTAGCAGGGCACGGCCGGCGCACTCACGGAACCGGCTGGCGAACAGGGCCGAGCCGCCGATCTGCTGGGTGACCAGGGCGGCAACCTCGTCGGGGTCGATCACGATGGATTCGAGCAGGTCGGGGGCGGTCAGCTGTTCGTCGTCGGTGCTCATCGCCGACCAGCTGGTGTCGGGCAACCGCAGCACGATGCCGTCGTCGCCATGCATGGCCTGCACGTCGACGCCGCTGGCCTCGCGCAGCCGAGTGGCGATGGCCAGCGCCCAGGGTGCATGCACCGGGGCCCCGAACGGCGAATGGATCACCACCCGCCAGTCGCCCAGCTCGTCGCGGAACCGCTCCACCACGATCATCGTGTCGCAGGGCAGTTGCGGGATCGCCTCGCGCTGCTCGGCCAGGTAGTTGACCAAATTGTCAGCGGCCCACTCGTCCAGGCCGGCGGCGCGGGCACGGGCCTTGGCGGCCTCGGCCGGCATCGCTCCCACTTCGCGGACGAAGGCGCCCAGGGCCCGCCCCAGTTCGGCCGGACGGCCGAGGGTGTCGCCCTTCCAGAACGGCAGCCGGCCCGGTTCGCCCGGAGCGGGGCTGACCAACACCTGGTCGTGGGTGATGTCCTGGATCCGCCACGTGGACGTGCCGAGGGTGATCACGTCGCCGACCCGCGACTCGTACACCATCTCTTCGTCCAGTTCGCCGACCCGGCGACCGGCACCGTCGCCCGCGATGAACACCCCGAACATGCCCCGGTCGGGAATGGTGCCGCCCGAGGTGACCGCCAGCCGTTGGGCGCCGCGGCGTCCGGTCAGCAGGTCGGTGCCACGGTCCCAGACCAGCCGGGGCCGCAGTTCCGCGAACGCCTCGGACGGGTAACGGCCGGCGAGCATGTCGAGCACCGACTCCAGCACCCCGCGGGTCAGCCCCGCGAAGGGCGCCGCCCGTCGGACCAGCGCCTCGAGGTCGGGCACGGTGATCTCGTCGAGGGCGCAGATGGCGACGATCTGTTGGGCCAGCACGTCGAGTGGATTGGACGGCACCCGCAGCTCTTCGATCGCACCGGCCCGCATGCGCTCGGCGATCACCGCGGTCTGCACGAGGTCGCCGCGGAACTTGGGAAAGAGCACCCCGCGCGAAGTGGCCCCGACCTGGTGGCCGGCCCGGCCGACCCGCTGCAGGCCCGAGGCCACCGACGGTGGCGCCTCCACCTGGACCACCAGGTCGACCGCTCCCATGTCGATGCCCAACTCCAGGGACGAGGTGGCCACCACGGCGGGCAGCCGGCCGGCCTTCAGGTCTTCCTCGGTGGCGGCTCGTTGCTCTTTGCTGACCGAACCGTGGTGGGCCCTGGCCAGCAGCGCCGGAGCGCCGTTGGACTGACCGGACTGGGCCATCACCTGGGCGGGCGTGTGCGTGCGTTGCTCGGCTTGATCGCCACCGTCCAACTCAAGCCGTTCGGCCCAGATCTCGTTCAACCGGGCGGTCAGCCGCTCGGCCAGGCGACGCGAGTTGGCGAACACCAGGGTGGAGCGGTGCGCGGCGACCAGATCGACGATTCGTTCTTCGACGTGCGGCCAGATCGAGGTGCGTTGCGGTTCGCCGGCCGCCGGCCCGGACAGGTCGTCGGTGAGTGCGCCCAGCGAGCCCAGATCGGGCACCGGCACCACAACGGACAGGTCCCACTTCTTCTCGCTGGGCGGGTTGACGATGCTGACCGGACGGCCGCCGGCCAGAAAGCGGGCCACCTCGTCGATCGGCCGGACGGTGGCCGACAACCCGATCCGCTGGGCCGGTTTCGGCAGCAGGGTGTCCAGGCGTTCCAGGGAAAGTGCCAGGTGCGCGCCGCGCTTGCCGCCGGCCAGGGCGTGGATCTCGTCAACGATCACGGTTTCAATGCTGGCCAGCGCCTCGCGGGCGGCCGACGTGAGCAGCAGGAACAGCGACTCGGGCGTGGTGATCAGAATGTCGGACGGTGTTCGCGCGAACGTGCGGCGCTGGTCGGCCGGGGTGTCACCGGACCGCACCGCAACGGTGAGCTGTGGCGGTGCGATGCCCAGCCGGGTGGACGCGTGGCCGATACCGACCAGCGGCGAGCGCAGGTTTCGTTCCACGTCGACGGCCAGGGCCTTCAGTGGTGACACGTACAGCACCCGACACCGTTTCTGCTGCTCAGGTGCCGGTTCGGTGGCGAGTCGGTCGAGTGCCCAGAGGAACGCCGACAGGGTTTTGCCCGAGCCGGTTGGTGCTACCACGAGGGTGTGCCGGCCCGAACTGATCGCCTCCCAGGCGCCGGCCTGGGCGGCGGTCGGCGCGGCGAAGTTTCCCCTGAACCACGCCGCGGTGGCAGGGGAGAATCGGTCGAGCACGTCGGTCGTCATGACGCCCCAACAATGCCACGTGCCACTGACGGTTCTGAGGTCGCGAACCGCTCCCTCGAAAGCCGGCCCGGGGGCCTCACCCAGCTCGGCCACCACGTGATCCCGGCGGCCATCGCTGTGCCCGAGCGCATGAGCGCTCCGCCTCGTGTGTCTGGCGCGCTGAAGTGTGGTTCGGGATAGTTGATGTCTTTCTATTCGGACGTGTCCAATTCGGCCTTTTACGGCCTGCTGCTGCCGTGACAGGTTTTAGTTCATAGCGACTCGGTGTGTTGGTCTACGGGGGTCGATTCCCCCTTCGGCATATTCCTGATGGAAAGCGCGCGGAAGGGCAGTGGACGGCCGACATCGAGAATCGTTCGGCCGCAGCGGCGATGGTTATCATTCAACAGGTTCGGTGAATGGCAAGAGAGTTATGGATAGGGTCTGCGCATGGGCAGGTTCGAGCGTTACGCCGGTGTGGCCATTGTCGGTCTCGCACTGCTTGGCGCAGTGCTGGTGGGCATCGCCGCCGTCTTCACGATTCAGGATCCTGCGGCCTGGGCAACGCCGTCGACGGCGACGATCTTCGGGTTTTGGGAGTTGCTCTACTCCACGTCGAGGCCGCCGCTGGGCGTCGCCGTCGCGGCGGCCGGCTTCGCGTTGCTCGTGGCCGCACTGGTTGCGCTGCTCGAGCGCCGGATCTCGACCCGGGCACGAACCAGCGAGGATCCGGATCGGATGCCACTGGCGCCGAAGCCGGTCATGGCGCAGACGCGCGGCGTCTACGCCGGGCCGGTGACCGTGACCGTGTTGATCCCGGCCCACAACGAGGCCGGCTGCATCGCTGACACGATCGCCTCGCTCAAAGCACAGTCGCACCGGCCGGCTCGGATCGTCGTCGTGGCTGACAACTGCACCGATGACACCGTTGGGATTGCCCGCGCCGCCGGAGTCGACGTGTTCGAGACGCAGGGCAATACGAAGAAGAAGGCCGGTGCCCTGAACCAGGCGCTACCGGCTGCGCTTGCCGACCTTGGCGACAACGACACGGTCATGGTGATGGACGCCGACACCACTTTGGACCAGGGATTCCTGGCCGCGGCCGTGGCTCGATTGACTGACGACCGGGCGCTGATGGCCGTCGGTGGGCTGTTCTACGGCGAGGACGGGGCTGGCCTGATCGGCCAGTTCCAGCGCAACGAGTACACCCGTTACGCCCGCGAGATCCGCCGACGGCGTGGGCGCGTATACGTACTCACCGGAACGGCGTCGATCTTTCGGCCGCGTGCACTTCGGACTGTTGCTGCCGAACGAGGCCGAAGCATTCCCGGCGTCCCCGGAGACATCTACGACACGTTGGTGCTGACCGAAGACAACGAGCTGACCCTGGCCATCAGGTCACTCGGCGGCTTGATGATCTCACCTGCCCAGTGCACGGTGGTCACCGAGGTGATGCAGACCTGGCGCGGGCTGTGGACGCAACGCCTGCGCTGGCAGCGTGGAGCTGTGGAGAACCTGGGCAGCTACGGGTTCCGCTCGTCGGTGAGCCGCAACTGGGCGCAACAACTCGGCATCGGCTACGGGGTCGTGGCGATCGCAGCGTATCTACTGATGTTCTTGCTGATGGTGCTGGCTCTCGATGATTGGGTGTGGATCCCGTTCTGGATTGCCGTAGGCCTGGTCTTCGTCCTCGAGCGCGTGGTGACAGTGTGGCGGGGCGGCTGGCCTGCCCGGCTGCTCGCCGTCACCCTGTTCCCCGAACTCGGCTACGCGATCTTCCTCAACTTCGTCTACGTCAAGGGCATCCTGGACATCACCACTCGCCGGCAGGCCGGGTGGGGGACCGTCGTCCAGGACCCGGCGTCGAGAAAGGCCGGCCGAGGATGATCCCGATGATCGGTGCCGTTCCGCTTGGCCTGGTGCTGCCCGAAGAGTTTCTGAGCACACCCGCCTTCCAGTTTCTCGCCGCGTTCGTCACGATCAACACGATCATGTACCTCGCGCTGGCCATCGCGAAGATGCTGCCCAAGGTGTACCTCGGCGACTGGGTTAATCGACGGGGCCGCCGCCGGGAGACTCGGAGCATCCATCCGGACGCAACTCCATAATCCGGGCCGGCGCCGACAATCACTCGACGATCAGTGGTTGCAACTCGGTTGGACCAGCGGTGCTCAGCGGCTGTACGAGTACCTCGAGCCGAGCAGCCACATCACACCGGACAGCGCCAGGGTGCCGACCAGCTGAATCGGGTAGAGCCATTGCACCGGCAGGCCGGCGGGCGCCTCAACCACGGCGAACACCGCGGCTGCGAGAGTGACCACCGGGATCAATACCCGCACCACCTGCAGGGTGATGTTGTACCCCCGGTCGGTCTTGCCCAGCCGCCGTAGCAGGGCTGTGGCCAGACAGATAACGAAGGCCAGCACCGCCATTCGGCTGAAGGTGGAGGCCAGCACGTTGATCGCGGCCACCGGGGAGATCAACAGCACCAGCTCCAGCACCAGCGCGACCACGGCCAGATTGCGGGCCCAGACGAACCACTTGTCCAGGTCGACCAGCTGATGCATGCCGCCGACCACCATCAACCACCCGAGCAGATCGAGCGACAAGGTGAAGGATCCCAGCCGGAGCTCGACCAGAACCAGCAGCAGACCGATGGCCGCAAGACGAAGGGGAGACATGGGCCAAGGGTAACCGGCCGCCGTGGCGTAGGTTGTCGGCAACACAGGAGGCCAGATGAGCCAGGGAATCGAAGTCGGTGCGGCGCCCAGCGGCGCGGGCTGCGTGGAGTGCGAACGGGCCGGCGGCTGGTGGGTGCACCTGCGCCGCTGCGCCGAGTGCGGCCACATCGGCTGCTGCGACTCGTCCCCCGGTCAGCATGCAACTGCGCACTTCCAGGCGTCCGGTCACCCGGTGATTCAGAGCTATGAGCCGGACGAGGACTGGTACTGGAACTTCACCACCGGTGAGATCTTCACCGGGCCGGAGTTGGCCGCGCCACAGCATCATCCCCTCGACCAGCCGGCACCCGGTCCGGCCGGACGGTTACCCGCCGACTGGCGAAGCAGGATCCACCACTGAGGGCTCGACCAACGAGCTACGGTCGCGGAATCACCCGCCGGACATCGGGCATCGTCGATGGTCCCGGCTCGACCGGAGTGACCCAGGGCCCGTCGGTCGACGGCAACACGATGCCGGATTCGATGAACGCATAGCGCCCGGCCAACATGTCCTTGACGGCCACTGAATCCGCATCGTCGGTGTTCTCCCACAATCCGGTGAACAGCGCGCCGACGCGTACCCGGGCCTGCTGGCAGAACAGGTCGGCCAACTCGACACCCTGCGGATGCGCACCCCGCTCGGCTCGCGCCCGGCCGCATGCGGCGGTGATCGCGAACAGCTCGGCGCCGATGTCGACCACTCGGCCCAGGAACGCCTGCTTGCGCTCCATCGCCCCTTGCCAGCGACCCATGCCGTAGAAGATCGAGCGGGCCAGCTTGCGCGTCGTCCGCTCCACGAACCGAATCTGGGACGCCAGCGGCCCGAAGTCGCCGAACGAGTTCGGCACCTGGCCCTTTCCGGCCACCAGCGTGGGCAACCAGGTGGCGTAGAAGGCACCGGCCTTCGCCACTGCGCGCAGCTTGTCTTCGCGGGAGGCCTCCGGATCGATGATGTCGCCGGCCACGTGGAGGTGGGCGTCCACGGCTTCACGGGCGATCAGCAGGTGCATGATCTCGGTCGATCCCTCGAAGATCCGCATGATCCGCAGGTCGCGCAGCACCTGCTCGGCCTCCAGTCCGCGCTCGCCGCGGGCACGCTGGGAGTCGGCGGTCTCGAACCCCCGGCCACCGCGGATCTGCACCAGGTCGTCCGCGATCTGCCACGCCATCTCGGACGTGTACAGCTTCAGCAGGGCCGCCTCGATCCGAATGTCGTTGGCGTCGTCGTCGGCGAGCAGGCAGGTCAGGTCCACCATCGCCTCGAGCGCATAAGTGGTGGCGGTGATGAAGCTGATTTTGGTCGCCATCGCCTCGTGCCGACCCACCGGACGGCCCCACTGCACCCGTTCGGCCGACCAGCCACGGGCGACGTTCACACACCACTTCGCCGACGCCACGCACATCGCCGGCAGCGACAACCGTCCGGTGTTCAGCGTGGTCAGGGCGATCTTCAGGCCGCGACCCTCGCCGCCGAGTACGTTCTCCTCCGGCACGAACACGTCGTGGAACCGGGTCACCGAGTTCTCGATGCCACGCAACCCCATGAAGGCATTGCGGTTCTCGACCGTGATGCCTTCGGAGTCGGCCTCGACCACGAACGCCGTGATGCCGCCGCGGCGTCCCTCGGTCTTCGGCACCCGGGCCATCACCACCAGCAGGGTGGAGATCGGACCGTTCGTCGCCCAGAGCTTCACCCCGTTGAGCAGGTAGCCGCCCTCGACCGGGGTCGCGGACGTGGCCAGCCGGGCCGGGTCGGAGCCGACGTCGGGTTCGGTGAGCAGGAAGGCCGACACCTCGCCACGGGCCACCCGGGGTAGGAACCGCTGCTTCTGTGCCTGCGAGCCGAACATCTTCACCGGCTGCGGCACGCCGATCGACTGGTGCGCGCTGAGCAGGGTGCCGACCGACGCGTGCGCAGAGCCGGCCAGGGTCAGCGCCTTGCAGTAGTAGAGGTGCGACAGCCCGACCCCGCCGAACTCCTGCGGCAGCTTCATGCCGAACGCGCCCAGCTCGGCCAGGCCGACGAACACCTCGTCCGGAATGGAGGCGTCGCGCTCGATCGCTGCCCCGTCGATGCTTTCGACGAACGGACGCAGCCGGGTCAGGTAGGCCTCACCCGCCGCTACCTGCTCCGGAGTGTTGGAGGGCCACGGGTCGACCAGATCCATCCGCAACCGGCCCAGGAACAACTCCTTGCCGAAGCTCGGCTTGGTCCACTCGCTCTCCCGGGCCGCCTCGGCGACCTTGCGGGCCTCCCGCTCCGTAGGTCCGGACTGGGTGTGGGTCATGCGCACCTCCTCGTGCAGTCTCGACGGTAGTTCACCGATGCCTGGCACAACAGGGGCGGGTTTGTGAGGATGCAGCCATGGACGAAACGGTCAGCGTGGTGCTTCGGGCGGCGTCGCCGGGAGACCTGCCGCCACCGTCCCCGTCGACCGTGGCCGGCGTCGACCTGCCGTTGGGCGGCCTGGTCAGCGCCGATCACGACTTCGCCGAAGACCCGGCCGCGCCGACCGTCCGGGCCTGGATCTCGGCGGTCACCATCGACGATCCCACCGAGGCCTGGTGCCGCCTGGCCACCGCGTTCGGTGAGACCGGACTGTGGCCGTTGCTGGCCGGCAGCCTGGACGACAAGGATTCGCCCGGGCGGCCGTGGACCACCGGAGAACTGGCCGATCCGCGCGAGCCGGGCCGCGACGCCGAGCAGTTCTTCGCCGAAGAGCTCCGCACCGGTCGATACCCGGACGGGTTTCCCGGCCTCGCCAACGCCCAACGTGAGCCGGCCGACAGCATTGAACTGACCTGCCCAAGGCTGCCGGCCTCCCGGCTGATGCTGGTGCCGACCACCCGGCCCGCGGACGTGCTGGGCAGGCTCGGCTGGCTGGGTGCGGTCAACCACCATCGGGCCGCTGACCTGACCGCCGTGCTGAGGTCGTGGGAGGACCGGTTCGGCACCGTGCCCGTGCTGGTCGGCTTCGACACCCTGCATACGCTGAGCGCTGCGGTGCCGGACGCCGGCGACGACTTGGCCCGGCTGGCCGCCGAGCACTACGGGTTCTGCCCGGACTCCATCGATGATGGGCCGGACGACGTTGCTGCCTACGCCGACCAGATCGCCGGGTCGAAGAGTTGGACGTTCTGGTGGGGCTGACTCGAACGGTGTGAGGTCAGGAGGCCGGCTTGGGCCGCTCGTCCGGACCGTCCGAGTGCTTCACAGCCTCCGAGTCCTGCTGAGCGTCCGAGTCCTGCTGAGCGTCCGAGTCCTTCGGAGCCACGGGGGGATCGGCGTGCTCGGCGGGCGCCGCGTCCAGCGCCGGGTCGTCCTGCACCGGGGGCGCCTGCAGGGGCGCGACGGTGTTGCCCGGCCCGGTGTCGTCCAGGCTGCCGCCGAGGAACACCGAAAGCCAGCGCGTGCGCGGTTCGGTGTCGAACAGGATGCACTTGAAGAACAGGGTCAGCGGCACGGCCAGGATGGCACCCACCGGCCCGATGATCACCGACCAGAAAACCAGGGAGGCGAAGGTGGTGCTGATGTTCAGGCCGACCGCGTCACCGGTCACCTTCGGCTGAATGATCATCGATGCGATGAAGTTCACCACCAGGTAGGCGCCGACCATCAGCGCCATCGTCTGCCAGCCGCGGGACAGCAACGCGATCAGGGCGGGCGGCACCATGCCGATGATGAACCCGATGTTGGGAATGTAGGCGGTGACGAACGACAGGATTCCCCAGGTCAGCACCAGGGGGATCTGCAGCCAGGTCAGGATGCCCATGTTGATCAGCGCCACCGCCAGGCCGAATATCGTGTTGACGATCCAGTACCGGCGGACCCGCCAGCTGAAATCGACCAGCGAGGCGGTCAGATTGGGTCGCACCGCAAGCAGCTTGTCGCGCCGTTCCTTGGTGTCCATCATGTCGACGGCGATGAATGCGACGAACAGGAACAGGGTGAAGGTGAACGAGGCGGTGCCACTGATTTGCCCGAACAGGCCGGTGGCGAGGCCGACCAGGCGGGTGAAGTCGAAGGTTCTGAGGAACTCAGTGATCGCGTCCTGCGAGACGCCGAGCGAGGTCAACCACGAAGACAGCTGGGTGTACAGGTTCCGCATCTCGTCGGCGAACTCGGGCATCGCCTGGACGAACTGCATCAGGGCGAAGGTGACCGCGAGCATGATCAGAATCAGCACCAGGTAAACCGTGAGCATGCCGATCAGGCCGCTGAGGAACTTGGGCATTCTGCGGTCGTTCAACCACCGGACCAACGGACGAACCGTCAGCACCAGGGTGATCGCGAGAAAGACCGGGGCGATCAGGTCATGCAGTAGGTAGACGCCCACCATGCACACCGTTGCCGCGGCACCGACGTAGAGCAGCCGGATTCCCTGTGCCGGGGTCGGGGAAGGGGTGGTGGTCACTGCGTGAGTCTATGGGCAAGCCAGATCGTCCGGGCATCCATTCACGATCGGGAATCCGGACTCGCGCAGGCCCCGTGGCGGGTGATGACAGCGGCGCGGCCACGCTCGAGCGAGCGGGACCGCGCCGGAGTGTCAGCGGGGAATCGGCGTCACATGCCGGCCCGCCAACCGACGGTATGCACCGGGGCGTCGTAGAGCTCGGTGAGTTCGTCATCGAGCTTCATCACCGTCAGCGAGGCGCCGGACATCTCCAGCGAGGTGAAGAAGTTGCCGATCTGGCTGCGGGTGACGTTGATTCCCTTCTCGGTCAGGACGTCGTGGGCGTGGTTGTACATGATGTACTGCTCGCTCAGCGGCGTGGCACCCAGGCCGTTGATGAACAGCAGCACGTTGTCGCCGCTGTTCAGTTGCAGGTCGTCGAGCACCTTCTCCAGCAGGGTGTCGACGATGTCGTCGGCCTTCATCATCGGCACCCGCTTGACGCCCGGCTCGCCGTGCACGCCGATGCCGAGTTCCATCTCGTCCTCGCCGAGTTCGAACGACGGCTTGCCGACGGTCGGCACGGTGCAGGCGGTCATCGCCAGCCCCATCGTGGCCATGTTCTCGTTGGACTTTGCGGCGATCCGGGTCACCTCGGCGAGGCTGTCACCGCGGTCGGCGGCGGCGCCGGCGAGCTTGAACGCCACGATGGCGCCCGCCACGCCGCGGCGTCCGGCCGTCCAGGTGGAGTTCTCCACTGCCACGTCGTCGTTGATCACCACGGTCTCGATCGGGATGCCCTCGAGGTCGGCCAGTTCGGCGCCGGTCTCGAAGTTCAGGATGTCGCCGGTGTAGTTGAGGATCAGGTGCAGGACGCCCGCGCCGCCGTCAGCGGCCTGGCTGGCGGCCAGGATCTGGTCAGGTGTGGGGGAGCTGAAAAACGCACCCGGGGCGGCCGAGCTGAGCATGCCCTGACCGACGTAGCCGCCGCCGAGCGGCTCGTGGCCGCTGCCGCCGCCGGAGACGACGCCGACCTTGCCTTGCACGGCGCCACCGGCTCGACAGATGTAGAGCGGATCCTCGTGCATTTCGACGATGCTCGCGTAGGCGGTCGCGAAACCGCGGTTCATCTCGTCAAGCACCGTGTTCGGGTCGTTGATGAGCTTCTTCATGCACCTCTCCTTTGAGGGTTGGGTCAGAGCAACAGCTGGATGGGGTGGGCGATCAGGGCGGAAAACGCCTGCAGGTACTGCGCTCCGAGCGCACCGTCGACAGCGCGGTGGTCGAAGGACGCGGTGATCCGGCAGGTGGTGGCCACGGTGAGTTGCCCGGAGGCGTCCACCCATGGCCGGGGTTTCGCAGCGCCGATCGCGAGGATCGTGCTGTGCGGGGGGTTCAGAATGGCGGCGAACTCGTCCACGTCGAACATGCCGAGGTTGCTCACGGTCAGTGAGCCGCCCTCGAGTTCCTTCTGCTGCAGCCGGCCCGCGCCGGCGCGGCGGGCCGCCTCTTTGATCGCCGCCGAGAGGGCGGTGATGCCGAGGGTTTCGATGCCGCGGATCACCGGGGTGACCAGGCCGCGGTCGCTGGCCACCGCGACGGCCACATCGCTGCTGCCGAACTGCAGTAGGTCGTCGTCGGTCCAGCTGACGTTGGCCTCGGGCACCTGCTGCAGCGCCAGGCCGGCCGCCTTGACCAACAGGTCGTTGACCGACACCCGGACGGTGCCCCCATCGTTGATCTGCGCGCGCAGGGCCATCAGGTCGCCGAGATCGAGTTCGCGGGTCAGATAGAAGTGCGGCGCGTTCTGCTTGGAGCCCTGCAACCGGGCAGCGATCGCGCGGCGCAGCCGGGTGTGCGGACTGCGGGTGACCTGGCCGGCCTCCGGCGTGCTCTTGGTCTTGGCGGGTGCCGACGGCGGTGCCGCCTGATCGGCGGCGTCGGAGTAGGCGGCCTCGACGTCCTTCTTGGTGATCCGGTTGGCCGGACCCGTTCCGGCGATGTCCTCGAGCTCCAGGCCGTACTCCTTGGCCAGCCGGCGGGCCAGCGGGCTGGAAAAGATCCGCTCGCCCGGGCGCCTGGACGGCCGCGCCGCGGCGGTCGGTGCCGGTGTCGGTGTCGGCGGGGCGGGAGCCTTGGGTGCCTCCGGGTCGGGCGCCTGCATGTCCTCGGCTACCGCAATCGTGTCGACGGTGACCTGCTCCGGCTCGTCGATGGGTACGGGATCGGGCTCGGCGCCCGGTTGCAGCCTGGCCACCAGGGCCGCGGCGACGGACGCGTCCTCACCCGGATCGGAGAGCACCGCGATCGGGTCGCCGACAGCCACGGTGCTGCCACCGGGCACCAGCAGCGTGTGCACGACGGCCTCGGCTTCGGCCTCGATTTCGACCATGGCCTTGTCGGTCTCGACGGTGGCCATCACGGTGCCGCGGGACACCGAGTCGCCCTGACCGATGGACCAGCTTTCCAACAGTGCGGTGTCTGCGTCGGCGGAGACACCCGGCATGCGAAGCAAGGAAGCCATGACTATCCCTTCAGTTCCAGCAGGGCCGCGGTGATGTCGGCGGTGTTGGCGTTCGCAGCAGTCTCCAACGCCTTGCTGATGCTCGGCGCGGCCTCGCCACCCTGCACCCGCAGCACCGGGGCGTCCAGCCAGTCGAACAGCCTGCGGTTGATCTCGTCGGCCAGCCAGCCGCCGTACGAAGTGCCCTGGGCGCCCTGCTCGACGATCACCACCCGGTTTGTCTTCTTGCACCGAAGCCTCGATGGTCTCCCAGTCGATGCTGGCCCGGTCGAGCCAGCGCAGGTCGATCACCTCGCCGTCGACACCGGACTCCTCGACGGCGTCCAGGCAGCGCTGCACCATCGAGAGGTAGCTGATCAGAGTGACCTCGGCACCCTCGCGCCGGACCGCGGCCTTGCCGAACGGCAGCACGAAGTCGAGGTCGGACGGGGCCAGGCCCTCGAGCTTGTACAGGTCGGCGTCGTGCTCGAGCACCGCGACCGGGTCGCGGGTCAACATGGCCGCGTTGAGCAGCCCGACGTAGTCCAGGGGTGTGGACGGGGCGATGATCCGCCAGCCGACCGAGGTGGCCAGGATGCCGGCCGGATCCATCGAGTGCTGCGAGCCGTAACCCGTGGTGGTGCCGATCTTGAGCCGCATCAGCATGGCCATGTCGTGGTCGCCGCCGAACATGTGCCGCGAGCGTCCGATCTGGTTGAAGATCTGGTCGGCGGCCACCCAGATGAAGTCCGCGTACATCAGTTCGACGACCGGGTAGTAGCGGCCGTCCAGCGCCATTCCGCCGCCCAGGCCGGTGAATCCGGCCTCGGCGATCGGGGTGCCGAGCACCCGTCCGGGAAAGTCGGTGGGAAGGCCCTTGGTCGCGCCGCGGGAGCCACCGTTGAGCTTGTGCACGTCCTCGCCCATCACCACGATGGAGTCGTCGGTCTCCATCCGGCGGTGCATCACGGCGGCGACCACGTCGACGAAGCGGGCCTTGGTCAGTTCGTCGTCGGTGAAATCGTTCTCGGTGCGGACGCGGTCGCCGGCGTCCGGCCACTCGCCACGGATGCCGACGTCGATGAAGGATGCCGAGGGCCACAGCTCTGGCCGGATCCGGAGCTGGCCGGGTCGGCCGCCGGGATCTGCCTCGGTGAGGCGTTCAGACAACTGCTGCATCAACTTCTTGGCCGACTTGCGCAGGTCGTCCAGCTGTTCGCGGGTGGCGATACCGAGGCGTTCCAGGTGCGATTCGGCCAGGGCCAGCGGGTCGCGGTCGCGCCAGCCGCTCTCCTCCTCCTTGGTGCGGTAGCCGAAAGCGCTGCCCGGGAAGGGACCGTTCTGGTGGAAATAGCGGTAGGTGTCGGCCTCGACCACGGCCGGACCCTGACCGGAGCGGACGTGAGCCAGCACCTCGTCCATCAAAAGCTTCACGCTGAGCACGTCCTGACCGTCGACCCGGTAGCTGGGAATGCCGAAACCGAGGCCCCGGACGCTCAGCCGGGAGTCGGCGGTGGACTCGTGCACGGTGGTCGACACCGCGTACTGGTTGTTCTCGATGAAGAAGATGATCGGCAGCTTCCACGCGGCGGCGATGTTCATCGCCTCGAGGGTGGAGCCGATGTTGCTGGCGCCGTCACCGAAATAGGTCACCGCGACGGCGTCGGTGCCGGCCTGCTTGTGGGCCATCGCGAAGCCGGTGGCGAATGGCACCGCGCCGCCGACGATGGCGTTGGTGCCCATCGCGCCGACTTCCTTCCACTGCAGGTGCATGGAGCCGCCGCGGCCGTGGCAGTAGCCGTCCTTGAGCCCGGCGATCTCCGCCATGGCGCGATAGAGCACGTCGGTGGTTTCCGAGGTCCAGTCGGCGCCCAGGGTGAAACCGTCCGGCTGCACGGCGTTGAACGCCTTCGCCAGAAACTGGTGGTGGCCGCGGTGGGAACCGTTGATCTGGTCCTCGACGGTCAGCGGCAGCGCAGAACCCACCGCGCCGGCTTCCTGGCCGATGGAACTGTGCGCCGGACCGTTGATCAGCTTCTGCCCGGCCAGGTCGAGCACCTGCTCCTCGAACGCCCGGATCAGGTGCATCTGCACGGTCATCGAGGTCAGCTCGGCGGGATCGGCTGCGTCCCAGTCGTCCTTCGTCGCGGTGAACTGGGTCCACGTGGCAGACGGCTGTAGCGGCTCGGTGATCGGCATGGCTCCATTGCCTCCTTCTGGCGGTCGCATCCCCTGCGGCTGCCACCGGGCGGCGGGCCTCGCGTCGGTTCAGGACGGTTGGGGTAAGCTCAGGCTTGACCAAGCTACTGCACATGACCATACATGTACAGTCAAGTGAAGGGTACCGAGGTGACCACCACTTTGAACCGCGATTCCGCGGTACCCCTTTACCTACAACTCGCCGACGAGCTGCGTCACAAGATTCTCAGTGGGGAATGGCAGCCAGAGCAACGGATTCCGTCCGAAAACGAGCTGAACCAGATCTACTCGATCAGCCGGATGACCATCCGTCAGGTGCTCGGCAAGCTCGTCGACGAGGGCCTGGTGTTCCGGGTGCACGGCAAGGGCACCTTCGTGGCCCAGCGCAAGATCCCGACCCGCTCACCGTCCTACCACGGAGTCCGCGAACAGCTGGAAGCTCAGGGCTACTCCACCCGTACCCAGACTCTCGCGTCCGGCATTATCGAGGCGGACGATCGGCTGGCCCGCCAACTCAACGTGCCGGTCGGCACCCCATTGTCGATGGTGGAGCGGTTGCGATTCGCCGAAGAGACCCCGATCAGCCTGCACAAGTCGTACGTGCCGGTGCCGCTGGCGCCCGGGCTGCTTGAGCACGACCTGGCCCAGCGCCAACTCTGCCAGGTGCTGGCCCAGGACTACGGGCTGAACATGGTCTACGTGCACGAGAGCCTGGAGTCACTCACCCCGACCACGCACGAGCTGACCTCGCTGGACGTTCGCCGGGGCACACCGCTGCTGTTGCTCGAACAGCGGATCAGCGATCAGTCCCGCCGGCTGTTCGAGTACACCAGGATCAAGTTCCGTGGCGATCGGGTCAGGCTCGAGTTCGACTACGACCTGAGCGAGGCTCAGGGCAAGAGCGCCAGGCAGTTGGCCTTCGGCTGACCGTTGCGGGTGCCGAGCGATCGGATCCGCGCGTCCGGCATCCCGGTCCGGCTGGGCCTTTCTGTGGACAGGAAGAGGCGCTGAGGGCTCGCTTGGCCGGCCCGCGTCGGGCAGGATCGCCGTCATGACCGGCGGTACGCGTGAGTTGGCGATGTTCCCGCTCGGCTCGGTGTTGTTTCCCGGCATGCCGCTACAGCTGAGAGTCTTCGAGCCGCGCTACGTCGCGATGGTGTTGTCGGTGCTTGAGCATGCCGAGCCGGAGTTCGGCGTGGTGCTGATCGAACGCGGCTCCGAAGTCGGCGGTGGCGACGTCCGGTTCGGCGTGGGCACGGTGGCGCGGATAGTTTCGGTGGGTCAGTCGGGGGCCGAAATCGTGCTGGTCGCGAAAGGTGGGGCACGGTTCGAGGTGACGCGCTGGCTGCAGGATGACCAGTTTCCCCGAGCAGAGGTGCGCGAGCTCGCCGCATTGGAGTTCGAGGACGCGACTGCCTCGGAGCTCGACGCGGCCGAGGCGGTCGTGCGGGCGACCATCTCCAGGGCGAGCGAGTTCGTGGAGCTCCGCTGGCCTCCCGACATCGAACTTTCTCCCGAGCTGGCGCGACGGATCTGGCAGGTGGCCGGCATCGCGCCGCTCAACTCGCTCGACCAGTACGCGCTGCTGCGCTCGCGAACCGCCACTGATCTGCTGGCCCGACTGGTTGACGAGACCCAGGCAGCAGACGTCCTATTCACCGCCGGTTGGGGTTCCGACGACAGCGACGGCGACGACCTGCCCGAGTGATCCGTCGATCGTCGCAGCACGAAACCCGATGTTTTTCTGCCGTTTCCGGTCATACCATCGAACCGAGTCGCAGAGCTTTCTGCTCGGCGCCAAACCATCCCAGGCAGGGAGGTATTGCCATGCATGACGACCAATTCACTGCAAAGGGCCCGCCGTTCTCCGGGTCAGGTTTTCCGCAAACCGCATTCTCGACGAACCAGGATGGCGGTGGCTTTCAGTTCGGAGTTCGAGTCAATGCGTCACGCTGCGGCGTAGTCGGTCAGACCGGGCAAGGCGGAATTGCCGGAGTCTGTGGGCAGGGCCGGTTCTCCCAGTTCGGTGTGCTGGGGACGGCGTTCCAGAACCGCACCGGTGTGGTCGGCGTCAGCGTCGACAACACCAACGACCTCTTCAATCTCAACACCCACCCCGGTGAGTTCAATCTGGGATCGCTCGGCGGGGGTCAGGGCACCGGCGTGCTCGGCAAGAGCGGTGCCGGCGTCGGCGTCCACGGAATCAGCGCGACGAGTACGGGAGTCTTCGGCAGCAGCGGCACCGGCTTCGGCCTGCACGGCATCAGCGATACGACCACGGCAGTCGTCGGGTCCAGCCGCGCCGGGTTCGGCGTCCACGGCCTCAGCACCTCCAACTCCGCCGTTGTCGGCACCAGCGAGGGTGGCGACGGCATCGTCGGACAAAGTTCGACCGGACAGGGTGGCAGATTCGAATCCGGTCGTGCCGGATCGATCGCCGGTCAGATCCGGCTCGTTCCGCAACCGATGCCGGTGACCAACCTGGTGCCCACAACGCCAGCCGTCTACGACATCGGAGTGCTGGACCTGCTGCCGAGCCAGGGCCAAGGTGGCGAGATGTTGGTCACGCAGGCCGACGACGGAAACTGCGTCCTGTGGATGTGTACCCGCTCGTCCACGCCATCAGAACGGGCAACCTGGCGGCAGGTCCTGCTCGGCCAGCCGGTCGCGGCACCCGCGCCTCTCGACACCGAGTTCGTCGATTGGCAGCAGGTGACCGGTGACCGGGCCACGGGAGCCATCTTCGGCGGCGCCGTCACCCTCGACGGACCGATCGGCACGGGAAGCTCGACCGACGCGATGTTCCGCGAGTACGACACTGAGTCGTTCGAGCCGCGGCTGATCGCCAGCGACTGCGTGGAGATTGTCGGCCGTGCGGAGCACACCTTCACGCTGACCTTCGCCACCCCAGTGCAGAACCCGATACTGATGCTGGCCTCGCTTGGGTCGTTGATCACCTTTGCACCGGAGACGGCGGTGACTCGGGTCAGCGGCGATGACGGGTTCGTCGTCGACGGCTCGGCGGTGAAGGTGGCCGGCCCGCTGGACGTTGGCGGAGTCGTCCGGCTCGAGGGCACCTTCACCGCAATCACCTTCAGTGCGGTGACGAGTGTCGGTCCGCCGGAGGTTCCCGACGGCATCTTCCTTCAGGTCGGTGCATCCCGGCCCGGGTAGCAGCGTTCTACTGAGTGGCACGGCAGTGTTGCGCCGGGATCGGCCCGGGAGGAGATTCGCTGGCAACGGTCTCAACCGTCCTGCAGCCACGTGATTCGATCGGAGTTCCGCCATCAGACGGTGGCTTCAGGGCCGCCGCGTGCTGCGGACGAGCACGAAGGCCACGGCGAGCAGCCACGCGCACCAGAGAATGTAGCCGGCGAAATTGGTCAGCGCTGCCACCGGGACGAGGGGGATGACGACACCGGTGGCGATCAAGCCGGCGGCAGCGTAGCCGGAGTACCCGAGCCATGCCGGAAGGACGCTACGGCGCAGGGCGATCACGACGAGAACGGTGAAGGCGGCGGTGAGCGCGTACCCCAGGGTTTCGCCGATGGCCTTGCCTAGCACGTTGTGCAGCAGCTCGAAGCGGGCCTCGGCCGCGGCCCTCAGTGCGGGGTCGAGCGCCTCGTCGCTGATGCCCGGAACCAGGGTCACCCAGCGCTGCAGGCCGATCACCTGCACGATTGCTGCGGCGATGCCGAGTCCGGCGATCCAACGGCCCAGGGTGCCTCCGGCCAGCCGACCGAGCCAGATTCCCGCGGGAGCCATCAGCGCTGAACTGACGACGAGGACGCCGAACCAGGTCATCACGGCTGCCTGATGCTCGCGGAAGAGCGCGAGGATGTCCGCGGTCGGCTGCTTGAGGATCTGCGGGTACTCGAAGACGCTGCCGAGCACCGTGAAGCCGGCGATGGCGAGCCCCGAGGCGAGGGCGAGGGCGGTCGCGGCCCTGCGGGCGTCGGCGCGAGCGATCGTGGGACGGGTGGTGGTCATCGTGGTCATGGGGATCTCCTGGATGTCGGGTCGGGACGATGGGGTCAGGCGACGGAAGCGGCGACGTTGTGGCCGTACCAGTCGAGGGTCGAGACGAGGGCTTCGTCGAGCGGGGTGGTCGGGTCGCCGAACGCGGTGCGGAACTTGCGGTCGTCGACAACCCACGAGCCGGTGAACTGGTACAGCGTGTGCAGGTACTCCCGGATGGCCGGCTTGACCAGGCCAAGGGCGCGCAGGGTGAGGGCGCCCGCCGCGAGCAGCTTGGGACGGGCGTCCGCCGCGAGGTAGATCGACGCCACGAGCTCGCGAGTGGTGCGGGTCTCCGAGATCGGCAGGTGCCAGACCTCGCCGGTGGCACCGTCGGCGGTACCGAGAATCGCCAGTGCGGCGGCCACATCCGGGGTGTAGGAGTAGCTGTGCAGCTGATCCGGGTCACCCATCACCTGCGCGGTCTTTCCGATCAGCGCTGCGCCGAACACGGTCGAACCGAGCGCTGAGCGGGTCGCACCAGGGCCGAAATAGTCCGACGCCCGGCCGATCGCGACCTGCACCCGGCCGGCCCGGTGGGCGGCGAGCAACTCCTCGGTCATGGCTGCACGGGTCGCTGACTTGGCCGAGGTCGGGTTTGCGGGCATGGTCTCCACCAGCGCCGCGCCGTCGGGCGGGCCGTAGGCATACAGGTTGTCGAGCACGACCAGCCGCGCGTCGGCGGTGGCGGCCCCGGCGAGGACGCCTCGCTGCAGCGGCGGGAACTCTTCGGTCCACCGCTCGTAGTTCGGGGCGTTGAGGCAGAAGAAGACCGCAGCCGCACCTGCGCAGACATCGGCGGTGAAGGCGGGGTCGCTCGCGTCCCCCCCGACGATGGACGCGCCGGCGATTCGCCCGGTACCGGAGCGGTTGACGGCGACCACCCGATGGCCGTCGGCCACCAGTGTCTCGACAAGAGGACGGCCGACCTGGCCCGTTCCGAAGACGACGTACCGGTTCATGATGGATTCCTTTGTGGGTGACGAGGTCTCAGCGACCGGTGCGGGACAGGAAGAGCGGAAGCACGCTGGTGAGTGCGGCGACGGTGATGGCGCCGGCGGCGCCGAAGACGGTGAAGTGGTCCTCGACCTGCACGCCGACCGAGGTGGTGATGGTCCAGCCGAGCGCCCAGGCACCGGCGAGGTAGGCGGGCCAGATGGCCACGATCCGGCCGCCTCGGCGGAGCACCGCAGCCTGCGCCAGCCCGACGACGCCACCGGAGATGGCCCCTTGGAGGCCAAGGTCGGACAGGGTGGTGCCGAACTGGACGAGGGTTGCGCCGATCGCCAAGCCGACGGAAAGGCCGACTGCGGTGGCGATGATCCAGGCAAGCGCCGTACGCCGGTCGGTTCGCAGCGCCCAGGCCTGAACCGCGCCCAGCAGGGTTCCGGTGACCAGGCCGCCGAGAGCGGCGTTGAGTTGGGTGTCCACCTGCCCGACCAGCAGCATCGCCGCCAGTCCGCCGAGGGGAAAGCCTGCGAACGAGACGAGCCAGCGCAGCACGATGTGCGCGGGGCGGGCACCGGTTCTGGTCGCTGTGGGTGCGGTGGTGGTCATGGGCTTCTCCTTCAGAACGTGGGTGATTGGGTTCGGGTGGCGATCCAGGACGCCATCACGTGGTCGGGAAAGCTCGCCAGATGGTCGCGGACGAGGCCGTCGAACAGGTCGTCCGCACCCTCGACCAGTGCCTGGGCCAAGACGATGAGTTGCCGATCGCGGGTGCCGGTGGCGAGGGTCGCCGCCCGGGCGAGTGGGGCCGCGGAGTGGTTCAGCACGGCTGCTGCCACGAGCACGCCGACCGAGGTGGTGTCGGCGGCCGAGGCCAGCACCGCGGCCTCCGCCTCGACATCGCCGCCGACCAGGCGCCGGAGTAGCACGGCGTCCGGGTCGGGCCGGATCTCTTGGTTCGTCATGTGAAGACGGTTGCCGAAGGCGCTGACGATCCGCTGACGGCTATCCCGCCGCTGGTGCGCCCCCTACTCTGGGCGGATGCTGAGCATCGGGGTGCTGGGCGAAATCGAGGCTTTACGGGACGGCGTGCGGCTCACGCTGCCGGGTGGCAAGACCACTGAGTTGCTCGCCCGTTTGGCGCTGGATGCGGCCGAACCCGTTCGCGTCGACGTGCTGGTGGAGGACCTGTGGGCGCAGCCGACGGACCGGAACACGCTGCAGTCCAAGGTTTCCCAACTCCGCCGCGCACTCGGCGACCGGGCGCTGATCCGAGGAACCGCGGACGCGTACGTTCTCGCGGTCGAGCAGTCGGCGGTGGACGCGTTCCGCGTGCTGGAACTGGCAGCTGCCGCCGAGTCGGCACGGTCCGCGGGCGACCATGCGGCTGTGTCAGAACTGGCCCGGCAGGGCACGGAGCTCTTCCGCGGAGCGGTGCTGCCGGCCGCAGGTGCCTGGGCGGCTCCCTACCGGTCCCGGCTTGAGGACGTCCGCTGGGCGCTGACCGAACACCTGATGGAGGCGCGGGTCGCACTCGGCGCTGGCGGCGAACTCGTCCCGCAACTCGAGGGTCTGGTCGCCCAACAGCCCTGGCGTGAACGGCTGTGGGTCGCCCTGGTCACCGCGTTGTACCGTGCGGGTCGGCAGGCGGACGCACTCGCTGCATGTGCGCGGGTCAAACGTCACCTGGTCGACGAGCTCGGCGTCGACCCCGGCCCAGAACTCCGCGCCGTCGAGCTGCAGGTGCTGGCCCAGAGCCCGGATCTCGATCGGTCAGGAACGCTAGCCATGGCCCTGGTGACGCCCGGCAACCTGCAGCCGGCGACCTCCCCGCTGGTCGGCCGGGTCACCGAGCTGCCCACACTGGGCGCAGCGGTCGCCGAGCATCGCCTGGTCACCGTGGTCGGACCCGCCGGCGTCGGCAAGACCCGCCTGGCGGGCGAGGTGGCCCGAGCGTCCGGGCTGCCTGGCGGAAGTTGGCTGGTTCGGTTGGACTCGGTCGACGCAACCGCCGACCTGACCCGGGTGATCGCGGAGACCCTGCACGTCAACGGCGGCGAGCAGGGGCTGCTGCAGCGGTTGGCCGGGGCTGAGACGTTGCTGGTTCTGGACAATTGCGAACACGTCGTCGACCAGGTGGCGCTGCTCGTTCGATCACTACTCGAGGCCGCACCCACGCTGCGGATTCTGGCCACCAGCCAGGTGCCGCTCGGCCTGGACGAAGAGGAGGTGCTCCTGCTGGCACCGCTCGACACGGACGAGTCGATCGCCCTGTTCACCCAACGGGCGCAGCGGCTGCGCAAGGAGTTCGTCCTGGACGAGCGGACCGGCGCGATCGTCGAGGAGGTCTGCCGCTCGCTGGACGGCCTTCCGCTCGCGATCGAACTAGCCGCCGCGCGGGTGCGGTCACTACCCGTCGGAGAGATCGCACGCCGCCTCGACGACCGGTTCGCACTGTTGCGCGACCCGAGCAGCCACGAACCGGCCCGGCTGCGGGCGCTGGAAGCAGCCCTCGACTGGAGCTACGAACTCCTGTTTCCCGACGACCAACGCGGCCTGTGGGCGCTGTCGTGCTTCGCCGGAGGCGCCACGCTCGAGGCCCTGGAGCGGGTGCTCGCCGCACTCGACGTGCCCGCCGCCGCCCTGCTCGACACCGTGACTCGCCTCGTGGACCGCTCGTTGGTCACGCTGGACGCCGCCGCGGAGCCAGCCCCCCGCTATCGCCTCCTCGACAGCATCCGCGCCTACGCCGTCGTCCGCCTGCGCGAGGCCGGCGCCGCGGAGGTGGCGGCCGCCGCGCATGCCGAGTGGTACGCGGAGCAGGCCGACTGGTGCGACCTGCACGTCCGCTCCGGCGCCCAACCGCACTGTCTCGCGTTCGCGCGGGCCGAGCGCGCGGACGTCGACGCGGCACTGGCCTGGTGCCGCGACCACGATGGCGGCACGGGAACCCGGATCGCTCTCGGACTGGGCTGGACCTGGGCGGTGCTCGGTGACGGCAGCACCGGCGCGGCCCGCGTCCGCTACGGAGTCGCTCCGGACGCCTCACCGAACGACCGGGCTCGGGCAGACCTGCTCGCCGTCTGGCTCGAGACGTCCGTCGGTGACCTGAGCCTCGCCCGCACCGACCTGGCGGACGCCCGCGCCCTCGCCGACCGTCTCGGCGATGACCTGTTGGCTGCCGACGTCCAACGGCACCGCGCCTTCGTGGCGATCCAGGAAGGCCGGCCAGCGGATGTGCTCGCCGCGGCCGGGGCCGCACTGGCGGTCTACCGGGCACACTCGGACGGCTGGTCCACCGGGGCGACGCTGCTGCTGGCGGCCTATGGGTCGCTGATGGTCGGCGACGCCGCGTCCGCACGACGCGACGCCGACGAGGCGGTCACGCTGCTGGTCGGCACCGGTGACTCCTGGGTGATGGTGCACGCGCAGGGAATCCTCGGCGGGGTGGCCGAGGCCGAGGGCCGGCACGAGGATGCAGCGGACGCTTTCCAGTCAGCCGCGGACGCTGCCGCGCGGCTGGGATTCCTCGGCCAGGCGGCGCTGCATCGGGCGTCCTACGCGCGGGCCCTGACCCGCTCCGGCAACCCGGGGGCGGTCCAGGCCTACGAACTCGCGCAGAGCGAAGCAGCAGCCGTGGCCGACGGACGCCTGGGCGCCTCCGTCCGCCTGTACCGGGCGCAACAGGCCCGGCTGGCGGGCGACGAGGCGCTCGCCCGAGCCCTGCTGGAGGAGAACGAGCGATGGTACGACGCCGCCGGTGGCGGTGACCTGGCGCTACTCAACCGGGTGCTGCTCGCCTCGGTGCGCGGCGATCACGTCAGCCTGCTGGCCTACCTGCAGAATGCTCGAACCGCGGACGACCCGGCCGCCGAGGTCGCTGCAATGGACGCATTGGCCCGACTGGCTGCCACCGCCGGCGACCCGGACGACGGCCGGTCGACCCAGCCGCGGGCGGGTGACCCCTAGGCCGCTGAGCGCGCGTTCGGGGGCCGCCGCCGCAGCTCGGCCGTGACGATCGGGGGCGTGTTGTACTCCTGGTCCATCCGGCCGACCCCGGTGCCGGGCGGAACGATCGCGTCGATCCGGTCCAGCAACTCGTCGGTGAGTTCCACGTTGCCCGCTGCGAGCAGATCGTCGAGCTGTTCCATCGTCCGCGGTCCGATCAGCGCCGCGGAAACACCTGGATGCGCGATCACGAAGGCGAGGGCGAGGTGGGTCAGCGAGACATCGGCCTCGGCGGCCAGCGCGATCAACTGCTCGACCGCGTCGATGCGACGCTCATCGTGCAGGGCGGCGAACAGTCGTGACCGGCGCAGATCCGTCTGCTGCCCGCGCCGGACCCGTCCGGTGAGCATGCCGCTGGCCAGCGGGCTCCAGATCAGCGTGCCCATGCCATAGCGCTGGGTAACCGGCAGCACCTCGCGCTCGATCGAGCGGTCCAGCAGCGAATAGTGCGGCTGCTCGACGCGGAAGCGCTCCAACCCACGCCGCTCGGCCGTCCATTGCGCCTCGACGATCTCTGAGGCCGGCATGTCGGAGGACCCGACCGCCCGAACCTTGCCGCTGCGGACGAGGTCGGTGAGGGCGGAGAGAGTCTCTTCGATGTCTGTTCCGGGGTCGGGTCGATGCATCTGGTACAGGTCCAGATGGTCGGTCTGCAGCCGGCGCAGCGAGTTCTCCACCGCGGTCATGATCCAGCGGCGCGAGCCGCCCTGGTGATTCGGGTCGTCGCCGACCGGACGCGCGAACTTCGAGGCGAGCACCACGTCGTCACGCCGTCCCTTGAGCGCGCGGCCGAGCATCTCTTCGGAGTCGCCGTAGGCGTCGGCGGTGTCGACGATGTTGATGCCGGCGTCCAGCGCGCGGGACACCATCTGGTTCACCTCGTTCTGGTCGCCGTTGCCGAACGAGCTGAACATCATCGCGCCGAGGGCGAACGGCGAGACCTGAATGCCGGTGCGGCCGAGTGGGCGGTAGTGCATGGTTTCCTCCAGGATCCGACCATTTGCTGCCGCGAGCGCTAGAGTGGGCGTAAGCGGAACGGTCTTCCGCAACGATACGGAACGTAGTTCCGTTTGTCCAGGAGGCTGATGTGGACGCTGCGGAGCAGCCGGAGATCGCTTCTCGGCCCAAACGGTCGGACGCGGTACGCAACGCCGAAGCGGTGCTCGAGGCCGCCAAGGCCGCTTTCCTGGAGACGGGCGTCGACGCACCGATGCGCGACATCGCTGCCCGGGCGGGCGTCGGGGTCGGCACGATCTACCGCAACTACCCGAAGCGCTCCGACCTGATCATCGCCGTCTTCCGCCGCGAGGTCGACTCTGCGGCGGCGGATGCCGAACGGCTCGCCGCGACCTACCCGCCGCGCGACGCGTTGCGGCTGTGGTCGGAGCGGCTGGGCCGTTTCGTGGCCACCAAACGGGGCTTCGCGGCGGCCCTGCATTCGGGCGACCCGGCCTACCTGCCGTTGCCCGCGTACTTTCTCGGCGTGCTCGCCCCGCGCGTGCAGCTGATCCTGGACGCGGGCGCCCGGGCCGGAGAGATTCGGGACGACGTCCGCGCCGAGGACCTGATCCATGCCCTCAGCAGGCTCGCCGACAGCCATCCCGGCGAGACTTCCGGCACGGCGGCGCAGATGACAGCCGTGCTGATGGACGGGGTGTTCCAACCATCAGCACGCCCACCCGCGTCCGACCCAGCACCCCGGACCAGCGATCAATGAGCGACCCAATCGCTACTACTCGGTCATCGCGATCTGCCTCAGGTGGTCCGGGTCGGCCAGGTGCGAGTGGTCGTCGTCGCCGGCCTCTCCAAACAGCCTGATCTGAAATCGTTGGCGGTGTCGGGCGTTGGTGCCCAGACTGGACGCGTGCCGAAGCCAACCCTGCTGCTGACCGTGGGCCTTCCCGGAACGGGCAAGACCTCGATGGCCAAGTCACTCGCCGCACGGCAGCGGATTCTGCGGCTGACACCGGACGACTGGATGGCGCCGCTGTTCGGGCACAGCGACGCCGCCGGTCGCCGCGACGTGCTCGAGGGCCGGATGATCTGGGTGGCCCTGCAGCTGATCGCCGGCGGGTCGTCGGTGATCCTCGACTTCGGGTGCTGGTCGAGCGACGAGCGGTACGCCATCCGATCCCTGGCGGAGTCGACCGGCGGACGGTTCGAACTGATGGTCGCAGCCGCCGACGAACCGGAGCGCCGCCGGCGCGCGGAGCGCCGCTGGGCTGAGACCCCGGAAGAGACCTTTCCGATGAGCGCCGCCGACCACGACCGATTTCTGGCCCACTACCAGCCGCCCACCGCCGAAGAACTGGGCTACGCCCCGATTCCCCGACCGCCGGACGGTGCCCCCGACTGGCGATCCTGGGCCTGCGGCCGCTGGCCGGCCCTACCGGCCACCCTCACCTGGTGAAGCGCTCAGCGCACCCGAAAGCGTAGGATTCCGCCATGGCGAAGGAAAGTACGACCCGTCCGACCGATGTGTCCGTTCTTGAGTTCCTGCAGTCCGTCGAGCCGGCCCGCCGCCGCGAGCAGGGGCTGCAACTGCTGGACATCTTCCGCGAGGAGACCGGCGCCGAGCCGCGCATGTGGGGGCCGAGCATCGTCGGCTTCGGACACCTGCGCTACACCTACGCGACCGGCAACTCGGGCGAGATGGGCCGGGTCGGTTTCAGCCCGCGCAAGGCGGCCCTGACCTTCTACGGACTCACCTTGTACGGCAGCAACACCGACCTGCTGGAGACGCTCGGCAAGCATCGCGTCGGCAAGGGCTGCCTGTACGTGAACAAGCTCGAAGACGTGGACGTGGCCGTTCTGCGTCAACTGATCCGGCGTGGCTGGGCCGACCCCGATTCGTTCGTCGACACCCACCCGCATGCCCGGCTGGAGCCGCTGGACACGTCCGAGCAGACTCAGGACGCCCGCTGACCGAACCGGCGCTCAGGCCCCGCCACCGGCGGCGGCAGCCCGGTCCAGTACCCGGACGATCAGGTCCTCCGTCCATTCGCCGGTCATCACCAGCAGGTCGGGCAGGGTCAACCGATCGCGCATGTAGGGCAGCGCGAGCAGGGTCCAGATCAGCTGCTCGCGGCTGACCGGCGGCTCGAGTTCGCCGAATCGGGTCGCCGCTCCCCAGCGCCGCAGCGTGCTCGCACTGGCCACCGGATCGCCGACGTAGCCGAACAGCGTGTGCAGCAGTTCCGCCCGGGCAGAGTCGCATTCGCTCTTGTCGGACGCGTTCCAGGCGGCCACCTTGCGCTCCACCGCGGCCAGGCACTCCCGACCCAGACCTCCGGACGGATCCAGCGCGGCCCAGGTGTTCAGCACCCGATCGGCCAGATCGGGCGGGTAGCCGAGCCGCGACCACGGCCGCTCGAACAACGTGGAGGTCTCGCGGATTTCATGCCACAGCGCCGTGCAGACCACGGTCGCCACCCCCACCTGGGCACCGTGCAGGTCGTGTTCGCGACCGGCGGCCATCGCCGCCATGTCGAGAATGTGGCTGGTCAGGTGCTCCGAGCCGGACAGCGGTGCGGTCGAATCGGCCACGCCGATCACCAGGCCCCCGACGGTCAGGCTGTCCACCAGTGCCGTGCGGGCCACCGCCGGATCAGGGTCGGCCAGAGTTTGTACCGCGTCCAGCACCGGCTGCACGGCGGCCTCGATGAACGGGCCGTCCATGCCCAGGGCGCAGGCCAGATACCAGTCCGCCGGCGCCGACCAGATCGCGATCGCGTCGCCGACCCCGGAGCGGTTCAGCCGGGCGGGAGCCTCGTCGACCAACCGGTCGTCGATCACCAGCGCCGCGGGCCAGGCGGACGGCCGGGTGCGCTTCGCGCCCCCGATCACCAGCACGCTGAGCGGATCGGAGAACCCGTTCACCGACGCCGCGGTCTGCACCGCGATCAGCGGTGCACCCGAGCGGGCCGAGACCACCTTGCCCAGGTCGGTGATGGTGCCGGACCCCACAGTGATCACCAGCCCCGGGGCGCCGACCGCCGCCACGGTCGACTCAAGGGTGGCCTCGTCCAGGGTGACCTGGGCGTGGGTGGGACTGATCACCACCTGCCGGTGGTCGCCGACCAGTTCGCCGACCCACGCGAGCACGTCGCGGCCGTCCGCGTGCTTGGGAACTTCGTCGGTGAGCAGCACCCGATCACCGGGGCCGGCCAGCCGGCGGCACAGGACGGGCAGTTCGTCCAGTGCCGCCGGACCGGTCGCCAGCCGACTCATCGCCCCCTGGGAGACCTCGATCGCGAAGGCGTCGAGATCCATTCAGCCCTCGCGCCGAGTGATCGTCTGCAGCTTGTCCCAGATCGGCGGCATGGCCTGGCGGTACTCCTTGTAGATCTCGAAGTACTCGTCGTAGAGCGCCGTCTTCTTCTTCTTCGGCTTGTACTTGCGCAGAATGTTGACCGTGCTGTCCGCGCCCTGCTCATAGGACTCGAACATGCCGATCCCAACGCCGGCCACGATCGCCGCGCCCTTGGCGCCGAACTCGGTGCCGGCCGGAACAACCACTTGGCGACCCAGCACGTCGGCGAAGATCTGGCTCCAGACCGCCGAGTTGGCGCCGCCACCGGCCATCCGGACGACCTTGACCTCGGTCGGAATGGCGTCCAGGCAGTCCCGGATTCCGTACGCGACGCCCTCGTAGACCGAGCGGAGCAGGTCGTTGCGGGTGTGCGCCCCGGTGATGCCGATGAACGACGCCCGGGCGGACGGCTTCACGAACGGTGCCCGCTCGCCGCCGGGGGCGGTGTAGCCGTGGAACATCACGCCGCGGGAGCCGACCGGCACGCTGTCGACGACCTCGTCCAGATACTCGAAGAAGGTGAACTGCGGCCCGCGGGCCTCGGCCTCGCGGCGGAAAGCGCCGCCGAACTCGCGCAGGTACCAGTCCACATTCGGCGTGCAGGAGTTCATGCCCATCGCCCGGATCCAGGTGGTCGGGCTGTGCGGGATGGTCCAGCCGACGTCCGGCGGGACGATGGTTCCGCTGATGTCGTCGGTGGCGACGGTGACGATGCCGGCGGTGCCGATCACCGCCATGCAGTCGCCGGGACGGGCGACGCCGACACCCAGCGAGGATGCGGTGATGTCCATCTGGCCCTTGAACACCGGGGTGCCCTCGACCAGGCCGGTCAGGCCGGCGGCTTCTCCGGTCACGCCACCCGGCCTGGGTGATCGGGGACTTGATCACCGGCAGGACGTCGCGGATCTCGGCGATGCCGAAGGAGGCGAGTACCTCGTCCGACCAGTCCCGAGTGCGCACGTCGATGCCGGCCAGGGAAGCGTCCGAGGGGTCGGTGGATAGATCGCCGGTGAGCTTGTACTCGATCCAGTCCTTGCACCACAGGTTGGTGGCACCCTGCAGCAGCTCCTTCTGGTTCTCCACCCGCCAGCGCAGCAACGCGGACGCGGTGCCGGCGTACGGGCCGAGGCCGGAGACCTGGAACTGGTCGCTGATCGTGCCGTCGGCATACCAGGTGTCGATGATGTCGCCGGCGCGACCGTCGGTCCACAGGATCGCGGGCCCAGCCGGCTCGCCATTGGCGTCGACCAGCCAGGTGCCGTCGCCCTGGCCGGTGGCCGAGATGGCGGCGATCTCGGCTGCCTTCACCGAGGAGCCCTCGATGGCGTCACGGATGGCCAGGGTGGCGGCCACCCAGACGGTTTCCATGTCCTCTTCGGCCATGTAGGTGGTCGGGTTGATGATCGGCACGTTGTGTGCGCCACGACTCAGTTCGTTGCCGCTCGCGTCGAAGATGGCGGCCTTGATCACACTGGTTCCGGCGTCGATGCCGAGCAAGTACTGGGGCATGAGCACCCTTTCGGGGAAAACGGCGGCGCGCTCCAATGCGCGCTCACGGGTGTTGGCGATGTTAGGCGGTGTTGTATAGACATGTCTAGGGGTGGACATACGTCGTGTCAAATGCTAGGAAATCGCCATGCGCGCACTCGTGAAGCACACCGCCGGCATCGGTGGGGTCGACCTGCTGGACCGGCCGCGGCCGAGCCCAGGCCGCGGCCAGGTGCTGATCGACGTGGCCTTCGCCGGCGTCTGCGGCACCGATCGAAGCGCCCTGGACGGCCACTCCACGCTGCTGATTCCGCGGACGCTTGGGCACGAGGCCTCCGGCGTGATCGCCGATCTGGGGCCGGAGGTACGCCGCGCCGATCTTGCCGTCGGAGACCGGGTCACCTTCGAGACCGATGCGTACCTGTGCGGCAGCTGTCGCTACTGCCGGACCGAGCAGTACCAGCGCTGCCCGTACCGCAAGGGCATCGGCACCACCGCGGACGGCGCCCTGGCCGACAGCCTCTGCATGCCCGAACTGGCCGTCCATAAGCTGCCGGACGGGGTGTCGCTGCTCGGCGCGGCACTCACCGAACCCTTGGCGATCGCCGTGCATGCGGTGATCGAGCGCAGCCCGTCCGTGGCCGGTGAGGTGGTCCTGGTCACCGGTCCCGGCGCGATCGGCGCCCTGACCAGTGCGGTGGCCACCCAGGTCGGCGCCAGTGTTGTGCTGATCGGACGGGAGCGGCACCGTCCGGCCCTGGACGCCGCGTTGGCCCGCGGGATCGCCGGCCACGTGCTGAACTCCGATCACGACGACATCGGCGAGTTCGTCCGCGAACTGACCGGCGGCTACGGGGCTCATTTGGGATACGAGTGTTCGGGGGCGAACTCCTGGCCGGGCGCGCTGCAGCCCCTGCTGCGCCGCGGCGGCCGGATCGTTCTGGTCGCGCTCTACCACGGCGACCCGGCGCTCGACTTCGACCTGTTGGTGAACCGCGAGCTCGAGGTGGTCGGGTCCCGGGGCAAGAACGCCGGCAGCTACCGCACCGCACTGCAGTTGATGGCGGACGGTCGGGTCGACCCGGAATCCTTCATTCACGAGGTGCTGCCGCTGGAGGAATGGCGCCAGGGGCTGGACCTGGTTTCCCGGGGCCGCAAGGTGGTTTTCCGGATCGGTGGGCAGATCTGATGACAGTAACCACCTAGTTGTCTATAGTTGTACATACCTGTTTGTCGGACTCATCCACCTGCGACCCAGCGTCGAGTCACTTGGAGGACCTCAATGCCTTACGTCAACACCCTCGATCTGGTCACCGCGGCCCGCGGTCAGGGCTATGCCGTGCCCGCCATCAACATTGTCGATCCGCTGACCATCAAGGCGGTGGTGGAGGCGGCCGATGCGATCGGGTCGCCGGTGATTCTGCAGACCTCGGTCAAGACGGTGAAGTCGGCCGGGGCTGGATTGCTGCACTATGCCGCCAAGAGCGCGGCCGAGAACGCGTCCGTGGGCGTATCGCTGCACCTGGACCACTGCCCCGACCGCGAAGTGATCACGCTGGCGATCAAGCAGGGCTGGACGTCGGTGCTGTTCGACGCGTCCGATCGCGACCTTGCCCAGGCCACCGAAGAGACTGCCCAGGTGGTCGAAGAGGCGCACGCGGCGGGAGTCAGCGTCGAGAGTGAGATCGAGAACATCATCGGCGTCGAGGACGGGGTCGGCTCCGACACCGCGAAGCACTCCTACACCGTCGAGCAGCTGGTCGAGGTCGCGCTGAGCACCGGCACCGACCTGATGGCGCCCCAGTTGGGAACCGCTCACGGCATGTACAAGGCGCAGCCGGTGCTGTTGCCGGAACGGGTCCGGCAGATCGCCGCCCTGTGCGACCTGCCGGTCGTGCTGCACGGCGGCACCGGGCTGAGCCAGGCCGAATTCGACGAGTTCATCCATGCCGGCGTGACCAAGATCAACATTTCCACCGCACTCAAGCTGGCCTACATGAAGTCGGCCCTGGAGTACCTCAAGCAGTGCGAGGCCACCAACAAGTGGGAGCCGACCAAGCTGTTCGACCCGATGATCGCGGCCTCCAAGGATCTCCTGATCAGCGTCGCCGGCATCTTCCACTCTGCTGGTCGGGATGGGGCCGGTCGGGTTGGGGCCGGCCAGGATGGGGCCGGTGCCAAGTGACCGACTTCAGCCATGCCCTGATCCTGGACTGTGACGGCGTCCTGGCCGACACCGAGAAGGACGGCCACCTGGTGGCCTTCAACCAGGTGTTCGAGGAGGCTGGCTATCCGTTCAGCTGGTCGGAGGACGAGTACGCCGAGCTGCTCAAGGTGGGTGGCGGCAAGGAGCGGATGAAGGCTTATCTGAGCCAGCATCCCGAGGTCGAACTGCCCGGCTCGGACGACATGGACGCCCTGCTCGCCGAGGTGCACCGGCGCAAGAGCTTCGACTACCAGCAGATCGTCAACAGCGGCCAGATCCCCGGCCGCCCCGGCATCAGGCGGCTGGTCGAGGAAGCCCTGGACGGCGGGTGGGCGGTCGCGATCGCGTCCACCTCGGCGGTCGACAGCGTGATCGCCGTCGCCGTCGCGGTGTTCGGCCAGACCACCCGGGATCGACTGTTCGGCGTCTACGGCGGCGACATCGTCAAGGCCAAGAAGCCCGCCCCCGACATCTACCTGCACGCGCTGGAGGAGTTGGGCCTGCAGCCCAACCAGGCCGTGGTGGTCGAGGACTCCGAGAGCGGCGCGAAGGCGGCGGCCGCGGCGAAGATCCCGCACGTCGTCACGGTGTCCCACTTCACCCAGAACGACGCGTTCCCCAGTGCGGTCTGCGTGGTCGCCGACCTCGGTGAGCCTGGCCGGCCGGCCGAACTGCGCTCCGGCCAGGACGTCCGCGACGGCCGCGGGGTGATCGGCTTCGAGTCGCTGCAGCGGATCGCGAAGGAGAACGCGTGAGCGACGGATTCCCGGCGGTGGCAGAGCTGCCGCGGGTGCTGATCGGCGCGTCCACCAAGGCCTACCTCGGCCTGGCCGCGTCGGCCGAGTGGGCGCGGGTGGTGACCGACGGCCTGCCGGCACTCGGCGGCGGTTCGGGCGCGTACCTGTGCATGCCGTCGCCGCTGCTGGCGGTGATCGGACCCGCGCTGGTTGAGTCCGGCATGCTGATCGGTGCTCAGGACGTCTCCCGCTTCGAGCCCGGCGCGCACACCGGCGAGGTGACGGCGGACCTGCTGGCCGACCTGGGCGCGACGATGGTGATGATCGGCCATCCCGAGCGGGCCCGGGATCAGTTCGAAGACCTCGACCAGTGCCGTGGCAAGGCGCTGGCGGCGGCCCGCAACGGCATCGTTCCGGTGCTGATCGCGGGCGAACCCACCCGCGGCGCCGATCCCGAGGTGGCGATCGCACCGCAGCTGGACACCATCCTCGCGGACGTGCCGGCCGACTTTCCGGTGATCGTCGCCTACGAGCCGTCGTGGGCGATCGGCCAGCCCGAACCCGCCCCCGGTGATCACATCGCGACCACCACGGCGGCGATCCGGCAACTGTTGGCCGACCGTGGCCGGACGTCCGCCCGGATCGTCTATGGCGGCAGCGCGGCGGTGGGTACGTTCACCTCGATCGTCGAGGCGGCGACTGATCCGTCCGGACGCCCCGACGGCGTCTTTCTCGGCCGCTCCGGCCTTGACCCGCTGACCTTTCTGGAGACGGTCCGCGAGGTCCGCTCGCTCAGCTGAGCGGGTTGGACACGCCTGCGCCGAACGTTGCGCGCGGTAACGCAGGTTGCGCGCGTACGTACCCGCGCAACGAACGCTCAACCGCGCAACGTGGTGGAGTGGACGACGCTAGAGGGTTCCCCACATGTCCAGCGCGGTGGCCAACTCCTCGTTCTCGGCCGCCGCGTCAGCCGCACTGACGCCGCGGATGGCCGCGTCCACCGCCTGCTGCATGGCTCGGACGCCCGCCGCGGCACCGGCCGGGTGGCCCTGGATCGCCCCGCCGACCCCCAGCACGATGTCGGAGCCCAACTCGCCGACGAATCGATGCACCGTGCCCGGATGCACCCCGCCGCCGATCACCGGCATGGCCGGCTTCAGGTGCGGCCGGGGCAGCGACAACTGGTGCGCGGTGCGCAGGTACTGCAGTCGCGAGATCGGATAGCCGCCGTAGGGCGACACCACCAGAGCCAGGTCGGCCCCGGCGAGCCGCGGGAACAGACCGGTGGCCAGGGGAGCACTCATCCCGGTCGACGGTCCTTCGTACAGCGGCGCGGCGCCGGCGAAGTGACCAAGGATCGGCACCCCGACCTGCTCGGCGAGCATCTCCACGGCCCCCAGCCCGACCGTGGTGTACGCCACCATCAAGGCTCGCGCCCCGGCGTCCACAGCCCATTTGGCGGTCTCCAGCATCCGGTCCGGACGATCGGAGATGTTCGGCAGGTAGACCGTCCGGACGCCGGTGCTGTCGTAGGCCCGGTCGGCGGCGGCGGTGAACAGCCGAACCCGGTCGAGCACCGTCGAGTACTCGGTGTTGCCCATCAGCTCGTCGTCCTTGATCAGGTCGATGCCGCCCATGGCGGTGGCTTCGAAGATCGCTGCGGCGGCGTCGGGAGCCAGCCCGGTGCACGGTTTGAGCATGTTCAGCAGCAGCGGACGATCGGGCACCCCGGTCAGCTCGCGCAACCCGGCAACGCCGAACCTCGGCCCGGCGAAGCCGCGCTCCAGGGATTCGGGGAACTGCAGGTCGACCAGCTTGGCCTCCATCGAGGTGGAGGCATCGTTGCCGATCAGGGTGTTCAGCAACTGCGGTAGGGACGCCCCGAAGTTGATCGTCGGAAACGCGATGGTGGCCAGGTAGCTGACCACGCCGACGTTCAAATGAGCCGTGGTGTCTGCCGCCGGCACGGGCAGCACCTGCACCACCCGTCCCTCGTGGCGTTCCTTCAACTCCGCGGTCAGTCCGGGCACCTCGACCCAGGTGCCGGTGGTCTGTCCGACCGCGAACCGCGACACCCGGGCCCACGGATCGACGTCAACGGGCAGGTCGAGCGCGTAGGTCGCCAGCAGGTAGTCGCCACCTCGGGCCTGCTCCGGCAGCATCGCCTGTGCGGTCACTATCGCGCCCGCTGCACGTCGAGCAGACGCTCCAGCAGCACCGCGACACCGTCGTCGCCGTGGTCGGGAGCCTCGGCCAGGGCGATCGCCTTCACCTCGGGACGGGCGTTGCCCATGGCCACCGGATGCCCGATCTCGGCCAGCCAGATCACGTCGTTGCCGCCGTCGCCCATGCCCAGCACGCCGGCGGATTCGAGCCCGTACCGGTTCAGGATCCATTGCAGCGCGTGCCACTTGGTGGCCTCGGGGTTGACCCCCTCGACCAGGCTGTCCAGCGAGCGTGCGGCGTTCGGGAACATTCGCAGGATCTCGGGCTCGATCCGGTCCATGTGGACGGCCGGGCCGTAGGCCATCATCTTCATCACGCTCAGTTCATCGATCTGATCGGCGTCGGCCACGGTTGCCGTCTCATGGTTCAGGACCTGGATCAACTCTGCCATCGGCCCTTGTCGGGCCACGAAAATGGTGTCGGCTGTCCACCAGGTCAGGTCAAGCCCGAGGGTGTCAGCCATCGTCCGGAACGCGTTCTTGTCCCCTGCCGACATCGGCGTGACGCTCTGGTCCGTGTTGGTGATCGGGTCGAAGACGAGTGCCCCGTTGCAGGCCGCGGCGAAGTGCTGGACGCCTGCCCGGCGGGCGATGTCCAGGGTGTTCTGCCGGGTGCGACCGGTCAGCACGATGACCGGAATTCCGCGTTCCACCACCGCTGTCATGGCGGCGATGGTGCGGTCGTTGACCAGCGAATCCGGCCCCGCCAGGGTTCCGTCCACGTCGAGCGCGACGGCACTCACGGCCGTCAGGTCCAGGTGGTCGAGCATGCGGCTCCTTCGCCAGATCCGGGACTGGGGAGACTACACGTATAGACAAGTATGTTCAAGGGTTGACCAGTCCGGTGAACCCTCTCTAGGGTGGCCTTCGGTGGCTTCCCGAGACGGACGGGTCGCCACCAACCAACTTCCACCCAACCACACTGACGTGAGGGGAGCCATGACGAAGTACATCCTTGGCATCGATTCCGGAACAACCAGCGTGCGGTCATTCGTGATCGACCAGGCGGCCAACGTGATTGGTTTCGCCAACGCCGAGATCACCCAGCACTACCCGCGCCCCGGCTGGATCGAACACGACCCGAAGCAGATTCTGGGCACCCAGCTCGAGGTGATGCGGGCCGCGCTCCGGGAAGCGAACCTGCAGCCGTCCGACATCTCTGCGGCCGGAATCACCAACCAGCGCGAGACCGCCGTGGTCTGGGACAAGTCAACCGGCGAGCCGATCTACAACGCGGTGGTCTGGTCCTCGCGGCAGACCGTGCCGGTGATCGAGCAGTGGGTCGAGAAGGGCATCGGTGACCTGATCGAGGAGCGCACCGGCCTGATCCCCGACGCGTACTACTCGGCGTCCAAGATTCGCTGGATCCTCGATCACATCAACGGCGCCCAGGAGCGGGCCGAGAAGGGCGAACTGCTGGCCGGCACGATCGACACCTGGCTGATCTGGAACTTCACCGATGGCAAGTCGTTCGTCACCGACGTCTCCAACGGTTCACGAACCATGATGATGAACCTGAAGACGCTGGACTGGGACGAGGAGCTGCTCGGCCACTACAACATCCCGCGCCAGATGCTGGCCGAGATCCTGCCCAGCGACGCCAACTTCGGCGATCTCGAGGCCACCTTCGGGGCGTCCATTCCGATCGGGTCCGACCTCGGCGACCAGCAGGCCGGACTGTTCGGCCAGGCGGCCTTCGAAAAGGGTCAGTGCAAGATGACCTACGGCACCGCGGGCGTGCTGAACATCAACTGCGGCGAGGAGCCGCAGCGGATCGCCGGCCTCACCCCCAGCGTCGGCTGGACGGTCGGGGGCAAGACCGCCTACGAGATCGAGGGCGTGCTGTTCGCCCAGGGCAAGACCATGCAGTGGCTGCGGGACGACCTGCAGCTGATCCATGCCGCGCCCGACTCGGAGTGGTACGCCGGCCAGGTGAAGAGCACCGATGGTGTTTATCTGGTACCCGCGTTCACCGGCTTGTCCGCACCGACCTGGGACCCCTACGCCCGGGCCGCCATCATCGGTATCAGCAACGCCACCACCCGGCTGCACATCATTCGGGCCGCGGTGGAGTCGATGGTCTACCAGACCCGCGACATGGTCGAGGCGGCCACCGCCAACGGTGACGTCAAGATCCCCGAGCTGCGGATCGACGGCGGTGCGGTGAAGAACAATCTGCTCTGCCAGCTGCAGTCCGACATTCTCGGCATTCCGGTGATCCGGCCGAAGAACCACGAGGCGACCATCTTCGGCGCCATGCTGCTGGCCGGCCTGTCCAACGGGGTCTACGGCGGGCTGGACGAGCTGTCGGCGATGTGGTCGGTCGAGCGGGTGTTCGAGCCGCAGATGAGCCGGGACGAGGCCGACGGGCTCTACTCAGGCTGGCTGGCCGCCCGCGAGCTCACCAAGGGCTGGACGAAGAAGCTGCCGCAGTAGAACCGTCCTCCAACCTCTGGGCCGGCGCGAGATTCCTTCTCGCGCCGGCCCTTTGGCGTGGCTGCGACGAGTTGGCTAGCGTGCGGGCGTGCAGATCGTCCGCCGAAGTCTCGACCATCCGGACGCGGTGCGGCTGTGCGACGCGGTCCAGGCCGAGTACGTGATCATGTACGGCGGCGCGGGCGACACCTCACCGATGGATGCGGCCCACTTCGAGCCGCCCGAGGGGTCGTTCCTGGTCGGCTACCTGGACGATCAAGCCGTGGGCTCGGCGGCCTGGCGGCGGCTGAACGTCGCCCAGGCGGCGTCCGTGCTGGTCACCGGTGAGATCAAGCGGGTCTATGTCGATCCCGGATTCCGCCGGCTGGGAGCCGCGCGGCAACTGATGCTGGCGCTTGAGGACGATGCGTTCGCCGCTGGGATCGAGCGATTGGTGCTGGAGACCGGCCCGATGCAGCCCAGCGCGATCCGGCTCTACCGTGAACTCGGGTACAAAGACACCGACGGGGGCAACTGGTCGCACTACGCCGGCCGTCCGAACGTGGTGATTCTGGAGTACCTGCTGCCGCGCAGGTGAGCGCTCAGGCCGGGCGTTCGATGCCGAAGACCGCTTCGAGCCCATCCAGAAACTCGTCGCGCCGGCCAGAGTTGGCCAACTCTCGGGCTCGTACCGACGGACGGTGCAGCAGCACGCCGGCGAAGTGGCGCAGGGCGGCTTCGGCCTTGTCGGCGGTCTCGGCGTCGTAGCGGCGCCGGACCCGGGCGATCTCGGCCTCGAGCGCATCGCCGACCTGGCCACGGAGCGCGGCCACCGCAGGCCCGATGGTTGAGACATCGTCGGCGTGCGCGGACGCGGCCTCGCGCACCATCGCCTGCGCGTCGTCGGTGACTGCCAGGTGCTGCAGCGGGGCGTGCAGCTTGATCGCCTCGAGGTCGAGCAGCTCGACGCCGGGCAGGTCCGCCACCCGCGGGTCGACGTTGCGGGGAAGGCCGAGGTCGATGATCACCCGGCGCCTGGTGTGCACCTCGGCCTGGCCGACCGGGCAATGGGCCGCGGTGTGGGTGGTGACCGGGCAGGAGCCGTCCAGCAGGGCGGGACCCACCAGTAGTTCGGGGTTGGTGCTGCAGCAGACGATCACGTCCACCCGGCTGGCCGCCGCGGCCACGCCGTGGCCGATGGCCTGCTGCAGTCCGTGCCGGCGGGCGAAGTCGTCGCCCCGTCCCGACGGCGACCACACGGTGATCTCGGTGACGCCGCGATCGCGCAGCGCCTCCAGGCACGAGGTCGCGTACCGTCCGGTGCCGACCAGCAACACTCGGGTGCCGGACCAGTCGGTGATTCGGTGCGCGGCCAGGTCGAGCGCCAGCCGGATCAGGGACGGCCGGGCGGATCCCAGCCCGGTGCGGTCGCGGACGCTGCGCCGGGTGGCCAGGGCATCGGAGAACACCCGCTGCAGAATCGGGCTGGCCGTGCCGGCGGCTTCGGCGGCATTGAGTGCTCGGCGTACCTGGCCGGCGATCTCGGGCTCGCCGATCACCACCGACTCCAGACCGGCGGCGACTCCGAACAGGTGCCGGGCGGCGTTCTCGCCCCGCAACGGTTGCAGGTCGCCGCTGAGCAGCTCGATCGCCGGCAGGGCCTCCGGGTCGGCGTCCAGATAGATCTCGAACCGGTTGCAGGTGCTCAGCACGATCTGGCCGGCGACCCCGTCGCTGGCCAGCAGCTTCTGCGCGAGCACGGTTCCCGCCGACGTACTCAACCGTTCCAACCCGGCGAAGTCGTGGGTGCGATGGCTCGCAGTCAGGCACAACAGCACCGCGCCAGCATAGACCGCGGATCCGGGCCCGCGGCCCTGGGCCGCCCTAATAGGGTTGCTGATGTGACCACCACCCAACTGCCGGCCACTCATCCACTGAACTCCGACACCGCGGAGTCGTGGCTGATCTCGGCGTACCGCGGCGCGCGGCCGCCGGTCACCCCGGTGTGGTTCATGCGCCAGGCCGGACGGTCGCTGCCCGAGTACCGCTCGCTACGGGTCGGCACCCGGATGCTGGACGCCTGCCTCGACCCCGACCTGGCTTCGGAGATCACCCTGCAGCCGGTCCGCCGGCACGGGGTGGACGCGGCGATCTTCTTCTCCGACATCGTGGTGCCGTTGAAGTTGGCCGGTGTGGCGGTGGAGATCGAGTCGGGGGTAGGTCCGGTGTTCGGCTCGGCCGTCGACGGGCCCGCCGCGGTTGAGGCCCTGCTCGCCGAACACCCGCCGGAGAGCCTGGATGCCGCGCTGGCCCCGATCACCGCGGCGGTCCGCAAGACCGTCGCCGGGCTGCGGCTGTTGCACGGTGCCCGCGACCCGCTGATCGGGTTCGCCGGCGCGCCGTTCACGCTGGCGGCCTATCTGGTCGCCGGCCGGCCGAGCAAGGACCACCTGGCGGCCCGCAGCCTGATCCACCGGCATCCGCAGGCGTGGTCGGCCCTGCTGGGCTGGTGCGCCGAGGTGTCCGGACGGTTCCTGCGCGCTCAGGTGCTGGCCGGAGCGTCCGCGGTCCAACTCTTCGACTCCTGGGCCGGGTCATTGCCGCCCGCGACGTATGCCGCTCACGTGGCGCCCGCGTCCAGGCGCACCTTCGACGCCGTCCGCGACCTGGTCGACGAGAGCGGACGACGGGTGCCGCTGGTGCACTTCGCGGTCGGCGCCGGCGAGCTGTACGGGTTGCTCGACCTCGACGTGGACTGCGTCGGCGTCGACTGGCGCACGCCGCTGGACGAGGCGCACGCCCGGATGGTGGCCGGTGGCGCCGGACGTCCGGGCGGGCCGTCGGTGCAGGGCAATCTGGACCCCGCCCTGCTGTCCGCTCCGTGGCCGGTGCTGCGGGATGCCGTCGACGACATCCTGCTCGCCGGACGCTCGGTGCCGGGTCACGTATTCAACCTGGGTCACGGGGTGCCGCCGGACACCGATCCCGAGGTGCTCACCCGGGTGGTCGATCACGTGCACCACCGATGAGGGCCGACAGATGATCGACGCGATCGTGGTCGGGGCGGGTGCCGGGGGACTGGTGGCCGCCTGGGAACTCGCCCGCACCGGCCGCCGGGTCGTGCTGCTCGAGGCAATGAACCGGCCTGGCGGACTGCTCGGCCGCGCCGACCTGGACGGCCTGGCGCTCGACGCCGGAGCCGAGGGGTACTCGGTGCGCGGCGGGGCGGTGGCGCAACTGCTGGCCGACCTCGGTGCGGACGACCGAATCCGGTACCCCGAACCGGTCGGTGCCTGGCTGCAGACCGCGACCGGCGCGCACCGGATTCCGCAGGGACTGTACTTCGGGCTGCCCGCCGATCCGCAGGCCGACGACGTCCGGGCCGTGGTCGGCGAGGTACCGAGGGCCGTCGAGCCGGCGTCCGGGGCTGAGACCATGGCCGACCTGGCCCGGGCCGGGTACGGGCAACGGGTGCTGGACGACCTGGTCACCCCGCTGGTCGGCGGGGTGTACTCCACGACGCCCGCCGAGGTGCGGCTCGCCGACCTGGCTCCGGGCACGGCGGCGCTGGTCGAGGCCGGCACACCGTTGCGCGACGCGGTGGCCCAAGCGGTCAGTGCGCCCCCGCCCGGCGGTGCGGTCAACGGCATCAGCGGCGGAATGCACCAACTGGCGGGGTTGCTGCTGGCGGCCGCTAACCGATCAACCGGCGCCGTCGAGGTGCGATGCGACCAGCCGGTGAGCGGCGTGCAACGCCGGGCTGGCCGGTGGTCGGTGACCACCGCGTCCGGCACCGAAACTGCGCCGGTACTGGTGCTGGCCGTGCCCCTTGACGTTGCGACCACCCTGCTGGGGGGTCCGCGACCGACCGAGGCCGCGGCCGCCCTTGACGTGATCTCCGTGGTGCTGGCGGACGCCGGACTGGCCGATGCCCCGCGGGGCACCGGTGTGCTCGTCGGGGCGAACGTTCCGGGTGTGGTGGCCAAGGCACTCACCCATTCCACCGCCAAATGGGCCTGGTTGCGCCAGGCCGCCGGCGACCGTGAGGTGCTTCGGTTGTCATACGGACGGCGCGGCCAGGCCCCGGCCACCGCGAACCTCCAGGCCGCCGAGCTGCGTGCCCTGGTGGTGGCGGACGCGTCCGCGCTGCTCGGTCGGCCGGTGTCCGAGCCGATCGCGATGCAACGCACCGGCTGGCAGGTCCTGCCGCCCGGAACACCCGGCCTGACCGTTGCCAAGCAGTGGTTGACTGGACGGCGCAGCGATGGCCTCGCGGTCGTGGGTGCCGGCGTCGCCGGCGTGGGATTGGCGGCGGTGGTCCCGCAGGCGCGGGCCGAGATCTTGAGACTGACAAGGAGTTTCGATGACTGAGCAGGGTCTGTCGGGATATGCGGTGTGGACGGTTCTGCGGCGCGATCCGCTGACCGCGTCGACCGCGCAGCCGGGTCCGGAAGGGCTGCCCGCGGCCGTGGCGGCGGTTGAGTCGGCCGGGGTCACCGTCCGGGGTATCTACGACGTCAGCGTGATGCGGGCGGACGCCGACCTGATGCTGTGGCTGCACGGCTCCAGCGCCGAGGGGCTGCAGGCCGCGATCCGGCGGCTGCGCCGATCGGCCGAACTGGCGCCGCTGGCGGTGACCTGGTCGGCCATGGGCGTGCATCGCTCAGCGGAGTTCAACAAGGCCCACGTGCCCGGGTTCCTGCGCGGCGAACGGGCCCGCGACTGGCTGACCGTGTACCCCTTCGTCCGGTCCTACGACTGGTATGTGCTGCCCGACGAGGAGCGCAGGGCGATGCTGGCCGAGCACGGCCGCAAGGGTGCCGCGTTCCGCAGCGTGATCGCCAACACGGTGTCGTCCTTCGCGCTCAACGACTACGAGTGGCTGCTGCCGATGGAGTCGGACGAGCTGACCGACCTGGTCGACATGATGCGTGACCTGCGGGCGACCAGAGCCCGGCTGCACGTCCGCGAGGAGGTGCCGTTCTTCACCGGACGGCGGATCGAACTCCACGAGGTCGACGAGGTGCTGGCATGAGCCCTCTGGGCAGCAAACCCGCCCCGGCGACACGAGTGCACCTGGGCCCGGGCGCCAGGGTGGCGAATGCGACGCCTGGCGCCGCGTCCGGGCCCGAACACGTCGAGGTGCCGACCCGGTACGACGCGGTGCTGTTATCGGGGTTCGGCGGCCCCGAAGGCCAGGACGACGTGATCCCGTTCCTGCGCAACGTGACCCGGGGCCGAGGCATCCCCGACGAGCGCCTCGAGGAGGTTGCTCAGCACTACCGGCACTTCGGCGGGGTGTCGCCGATCAACGAGCACAATCGCGAACTCCGTGCCGCCCTGGAGGCCAGGCTGGCGCAGCGGGGGGTGCCGCTGCCGGTGCTCTGGGGCAATCGCAACTGGGCTCCCTACCTCAACGATGCGGTTTCGGAGGCGTTCCAGGCGGGGCTCACCACCCTGCTGGCGATTCCGACCAGCGCCTACTCGTCCTATTCCTCGTGCCGCCAGTACCGCGAGGACTGGGCCGACGCGCTGGACGACACCGGCCTCGGCGATCAGGTGCTGATCGACAAGGTGCGGCCGTTCTTCAACCATCCGGGCTTCGTGCAACCCTTCGTGGAGGGCGTTCGCACTGCTCTCGTCGCTGCTGCGGCCGACGGTATTTCCCCTGACCAGCTGGAGATCCTGTTCTGTACGCACTCGATTCCGCTGAGCGACGCGGAGCTGTCCGGTCCCGACGAGAGCGGCCTGCCCGGCGGCGGCGCCTACCCGGCCCAGCACCGGGTGGTGGCCGAATACGTGATCGAGCAGGCCGCTCCCGGAACGAGTTGGCAGCTGGTCTACCAGTCCCGATCCGGCCCACCACAGCAGCCGTGGCTCGAACCGGACGTCAACGATGCCATCACGGCGCTCAGCAATCGGCGCGGGGTGGTCCTGGTGCCGCTGGGCTTCGTCAGCGACCACATGGAAGTGATGTGGGACCTGGACGTCGAGGCTACGCAGACCGCAGCCGAGGCCGGCCTGTGGGTGCGGCGCACCCCGACGCCGGGAGTGCACCCGGCCTTCGTGGATGCGCTGGCCGACCTGGTCGTCGAGCGGGTCGAGGGACGTCCGAGCGCCGACCGGGGCGCGGTGACCGCGCCGGGACCCTGGTACGACGTCTGCCGGGCGGGCTGTTGCGAGAACCGCAGGCTGGGGTTCAAGCCGGCTATCGCTGGTCTCGCGCCTTAGGGTCGAGCACCAAGGGCACCGCTCCCGGGCGCGGCAGGGTGAGAATCGCCCGCTCGATCATCGGGTGCCGCTCGAGCTGGTCCTCGATCGCCTGATGGCGCTCGGCCAGGGCCGGCTCGTCGGGAGAGCCGAGCAGGTCGACCGACGCGATCAGAAAGATCCGGTCGGCGCCGACGTACTCCAGATGCAGCCAGGTCACCGCTTCCACGTCGGGAACGTCCAGCAAGGCCTCCAGCGCCCGCTCCCGGACGGCGTTGCTGACCACCTGGCCGATCAGGAACTCGCGGTTCCGGCTGATCAGGAACACCGCGATCACGGCGAGCAGGATGCCGACCAGAATGGAGCCGGCCGCGTCGTAGACCGGGTTGCCGGTGGCTTGATGCAGAGCCATTCCCGCGGCGGCGATCACCAGGCCGATCAGCGCCGCCGCGTCCTCGACGAAGACGGCCCGCAGAGTCGGGTTGGACGTCCGACCGATGTAACGCAGGGGCCGCAACCCGATCCGGCTGCCCTCGCCCTTGGCCTGCCGGAAGGCCTGCCCGAACGAGATTCCCTCGAGCACGAAGGCGATCCCGAGCACCACGTAGCCGATCAGGTAACCGCCGATTTCTTCTTCGGCGGTGAGTTGCTGGATGCCGTGCGCGATCGACACCACCGCGCCGACGGTGAACAGCCCGAACGCGGCGAACATCGACCAGACGTACGCCTCGCGCCCGAAGCCCAGGGGGTGCGTCGTATCCCGGGGCCGGGCGGCCCGGCGTTCGGCAATCAGCAGAAAGATCTCGTTGCCTGCGTCCGCCCAGGAGTGCGCGGACTCCGCGACCATCGACGCCGAGCCGGTGATCACCGCAGCGACGGTCTTGGCGATCGCGATCAGCAGATTGGCGACGAACGCAACGATGACGGTCAACAGGCTGTCGCCGGCGGGCTTGGCCACGGCCGGGCCGGATTCGGTCATTTGCACATCTTGCTACGCAATTGTGCGCAGGGATGGTCCGGCCCACCCCGGGATATCGTCTCGGTGGACCCGAGGGGGGTTGTGCGCACCGGGGGGAGCGCCGTTCTGGGTGACCTTGCGAGGACGATTGGCAGCGTCATGCTCCGATCGTCCTCGTTGGCGGTCCGCGGCGTCATACTGCTGCGATGGCGTATGACGAGATTCTGGCCGGACGGATCCGCACCCTGCTGGTCGACCGCGACGATGTGACCGAGAAGAACATGTTCGGCAGTCTGGCCTTCATGGTCGCCGGGCACATGACGATCACGGTCAGCGGCCGTGACGGGGTGATGGTGCGCATCGACCAGACGTCCAACGAACCGTGGCTGGCGAGGGCTGAACCGATGCTGATGAAGGGTCGAGAGCTGGCCGGCTGGCGGACCCTGTCGACCGACGACGTGGCGGACGACGCGGTGCTGGCGGCCGTGGTGGCGCATGGGGTCGGGTTCGTGCTCGACCTTCCGACCAAGAAGTCCTGACCGCCGGTTCGCGGGGCGTCGGAGTCCTAAGCTTTGAGGCATGAGCACGCGCAACGAATCCGACAGCATGGGCACCATCGAGGTGCAGTCCGACCGGTACTGGGGCGCGCAGACGCAACGCAGCCTGAGCAACTTCGACATCGGTCGCGACACCTTCGTCTGGGGGCGTCCGATGATTCGAGCGCTGGGTGTGCTCAAGAAGTCCGCGGCGCAGGCGAACGCGGAACTGGGCGAACTTCCGTCCGGCCTGGCCGACCTGATCGTGCAGGCTGCTGACGAAGTGATCGACGGCCGCCTGGACGACCACTTTCCGCTGGTGGTGTTCCAGACCGGATCGGGCACCCAGTCCAACATGAACTCCAACGAGGTGATCTCGAACCGGGCGATCGAGCTGGCCGGGGGCGAACTGGGTTCAAAACAGCCCGTGCATCCCAACGACCACGTGAACCGGGGCCAGTCGTCCAACGACACTTTTCCGACTGCCATGCACATCGCGGTGGTGTGCGAACTGAACGAGCGGCTCTACCGGCCGGTCACCGAACTCCGGGACGTGCTGGCGGCGAAGGCTTCCGACTTCGACGACGTGATCATGGTCGGCCGCACCCACCTGCAGGACGCCACGCCGATCCGGCTCGGTCAGGTGATCGGCAGCTGGGTGGCCCAGATCGACTTCGCGCTGGAAGGCGTGCAGCAGGCGGACGCCCGGGCCCGCGGGCTGGCGATCGGGGGCACCGCGGTGGGCACCGGGCTCAACGCCCACCCCGACTTCGGCGAGCTGACGGCGAGGAAGATCTCCGAGGAGACCGGGCTCCATTTCGAGCAGGCGGACAACCTGTTCGCCGCCCTGTCCGCGCACGACGCCCTGGTCGCGGTGAGCGGTGCCCTGCGGGTGCTGGCCGGCGCGCTGATGAAGATCGCCAACGACGTGCGCTGGTACGCGTCCGGGCCGCGCAACGGCATCGGCGAACTACTGATCCCCGAGAACGAGCCGGGCTCGTCGATCATGCCGGGCAAGGTGAATCCCACCCAGTCCGAGGCGATCACGATGGTGGCCACCCGGGTCTTCGGCAACGACGTCACGGTCGGCTTCGCCGGTAGTCAGGGCAACTTTCAGCTCAATGTGTACAAGCCGGTGATGGCGCACGCGGTGCTGGAGTCGATCCGGTTGCTGGCCGACGGCTGCCGTTCATTCACGCTGCACTGTGCGGTCGGAATCGAGCCGAATGCCGAGAAGATCGCGAGCAACCTGGGCTCGAACCTGATGGTGGTCACGGCGCTGAACCGGCACATCGGCTACGACAAGGCCGCCGCGATGGCCAAGAAGGCGCACAAGCAGGGCCTCACCCTGCGCGACGCTGCCCTGGCCTCCGGTGACCTGACCGGCGAGGAGTTCGATGCCTGGGTCAAGCCGGCGGACATGACGCGTCCATCCTGAGCTGCAGTTCGGTTCCGGTCGGCGAACCGATCCATTCAGGGCCGCGGAAGCGCTCGAGGCTGGCGCGGTCGGTCCAGCGGTCGCTGATGTTTACCCGCGCCGGAGCCACCGAATCGGCGCTGACCGCGTCACGTTGCTCGGCGGCCACCACCAGATGGCCGATCACGATGATCATTCGCCCAGGCTAGGCCGGAGGTGGATGGGCGTCGAGGTGCCAGCGCAGGATTCGTTCGGCCGAAGACCAGTGCTGCAGGTCGTCGGTGCGGTGATTGCTGACTCGATAGGCCTGATGGTGGGGGGAGGTCCACCAGAAGACCCCGCCGCTGGGTTGTCGTAGCGTCCAGCGCCGTGCGGTCTTGGCGCGGTGGACGCGCCGGGTGAGTGGGCCCAGGTTTGCAGGACCGGTCTGGCCTGCAAGCCCTGGCCTGTACGGCACGGTGTGGTCGAGATCAAGGTGCCGGGCCGGCCTAGTGGAGTGGGGGAACATCTCGACCGTGTCGCGGATCAGCACGGCCTCGCGCACGCGGGTGGGGATCTCGTAGGCGTCGACGCCTGGTTCGCTGTCGGTGTGGATCACCGAAGTGATGGTGAACCGATGGCTGCCGAACAGGTCGGCCAGCTGCGAATGCACGAGTGGTCCGAGGGTTTCGGAGCGGCTGAGCGCGGATCGGTCGGCGAGTTGGTCTGCGCTCAGGTGTAGGTACACCTTGGTGTTCAGGCGGTGTCGGTCGTCATCATGGCCGGCGAGCAGGGCCGCGGCCCGGGCCGGGATGGCGAGGATGCCGAGAGCCTTGGCCCGGCGAACGTCCAACTCATCGGTGTCGCCCAACGAGTGCAGGGTTCGGGCGATCGCCTGGATGGTCTGCTCGAGCACCTGGGCATCAGCGGTGTCGAGCCGGGCGTACACCTCGCTGACCACGGGCTGATCACCCAGGCTGGTCCGGACGAATCGGGCCTGACGGGCACGCTCGGCTGCCGCCCGCAGCTTCTCAGCGGCCACCAGGCCGATCAGCCCACGGGCCAGTTTCAGTACTCGCGCAAAGCCGATCCGACCCAACTTCGGCGCCAGCCGAGCGTCGACAACGTGCGCCTGCTCGGCGGTCAACTCATACTTCGCGGCCAGTTGGGCGATCTTGAAGGCCTGATCGGGGCGGACCCGACCGCTGGTCACCGCGAGCCACAGTGCAGGGTGGCGGGCTTGGAGGTTCAGCACGTCACGAATCAGCCAGGTCGCCTGAGCGACCGAGGTGGCCATGGTCGCCGCCACCTCCAGTGGCAGGAACTCACCCACCAATCGGCTGCCGTCAGCCCCCAGACGTATCGGTCGCTCGCCGACCAAATCGAACTCATCATCAGTCGTCCAGGAGTGCTCACGGGCCAGGTCTGCAACCGCCGAGACTTCCGCGATGTCTGCCTGTCGGCGCAGTTCCATCGCCTGCCGCAGGCGCTCGACCGCCGTTGCGGGAGGAGCCGACAGGGATACGATCATGTGTTCGATTATACCATTTAAAAGCCTACTGAACAAGGTAACAACGATACACTATTGTGCTGGGCCGGCTCGATGGATTCAACGGCGCACCTGTCGGAAGGACGGCTCGATGTCGGTGACCCCGACCCACGACTGGCCGAACCTGGCACTCTTGCCACGTGCAAGCCGACGTCGATCCGGTAGATCTGGTCACCCCCACGCCGCTGGTGCTGGGTGGACGCACCTTCACCGCCGCGAATCCGGCGGTGATGGGCATCGTCAATGCGACGCCCGACTCGTTCTACGCCGGTGCCCGGTTCGCTTCGAGCGACGCGGCGGTTGCGGCCGTCACCCGGATGGTCGCCGACGGGGTCGACATCGTTGACGTCGGCGGCGTGCGGGCCGGCCAGGTCGGCGAGTGGATCGACGCCGAGGGCGAACTGGCCCGCGTGCTACCGCTCCTGGAGGCGATCCGTCAGCAGCACCCCGACCTGCTGATCAGCCTGGACACGTGGCGGGCCGAGGTGGCCCGCGGCTGTGCCCAGGTCGGGCTGGACCTGATCAACGACACCTGGCAGGGGGCTGACCCCGAGTTGCTCGGGGTCGCCGTCGAACTGGGTGCCGGCTACGTGGTGTCGCACACCGGCGGCGCCGCCCCCCGTACCGATCCGGACGGCGTCCGGTACGGGCCGGCGAACGGATCAGGCGTCAGTCGCGACGATCCGGACGATGTGGTGGGCGACGTCCTCCAGGTGCTCCGAACCGGCGCGGAGCGAGCGCTGGCCGCCGGATTGCCGCCTGAGCGGATTCTGATCGATCCCACCCTCGACTTCGGCAAGACCACCAGGCATTCACTGCGCGTGCTTCGAGCCACTGCCCAGGTGGCGTCCCTCGGCTACCCCCTGCTGCAGGCACTCAGCCGCAAGGACTTCGTCGGCGAGACCCTGGACCTGGCCGTGGACGACCGGCTGGAGGGAACCCTGGCCGCCACCGCGGTGGCCGGGTGGCTGGGCACGGTCTGTTTCCGGGCCCACGACGTGCGGGCCACCCGCCGGGTGGTCGACATGGTGGCGGCGATCCGGGGCGACCGCCCGCCGACGGTGAGCCGACGCGGCGTCGGGTCCTGACCCGCTACCCTCGGTCAGTGCCCGTGACCACCCACTCGACCGCCGTCGAGGCCGACCGCGTGGTGTTTCGGCTGCCCGATCCGGACGCGGTGCTCACCGGCGTCCGGCTGTGGTCGGAGGTGCCGGTGGGTGGCGACGACTTCACCCGAGTCGTGGACGGCTGGGAGCTTGTCGTTCCCCTGCCGCCGGCGCATCGGATCGAGTACCTGTACCGGATCGACGACGGCGCCGCGACCGAGCTGATCGTGGACCCGACCAACCCGCTGCTCGTCGAAGGTGTGTTCGGCGACCACTCCTGGCTGCCGATGACCGGCTACGCGGAGCCGTCCTGGCTCGGTGCCCGAACGATTCAGGGCCGCACCCGAGCCTGGTCCGCATTGACCCCGGACGGTCAACTGACCGGTGCGCTGTGGGCGCCCGCCGACGCGTGGCGCGGCACCGAACTGCCCCTGTTGATCTGCCACGACGGCACCCAGATGGACCGCTACGGACGGCTCACCGAGTTCGTCGGCACTGCCGTGGCGGCCGGTGCGCTGCCCGCGATGCGGGTGCTGCTGCTCGACCCTGGCACTGATCGCAACGACCGCTACGCGGCCAAGCCGAGGTATGCGAAAGCCCTTGTCGAAGCGGTGATCCCCGAGGTCTCGGACCAGGTCGCCGTGGCCGGCAAGCCGGTCCTGATGGGCCAGAGCCTTGGGGCTGTTGCCGCCCTGCACGCCGCCCGCCGCTACCCCGGCAGCTTCGCCGGCCTGCTGCTGCAGTCCGGCTCGTTCTTCACCCCCGAGCATGATCCCCAGGAGTCCGGCTACTCGCACTGGACGCAGGTCACCGGCTTCGTCTCCTCGCTCTACTCCACCCCGCTTCCAGAGCGGATTCCGACCATGATCGCGTGCGGAACCGCCGAGGAGAACCTGGCCAACAACGTCGCGCTCGCCGCCCATCTGGCCGAAATAGGTGGCGACATCGGCTGGGGAGAGGTTGCCGACGGGCACACCTGGACCACCTGGCGCGACCTGCTCGACCCACATCTGACCCGACTGCTCAAGGAGGCTTGGCACTGATGGATCGCTATCAGCTCGAACTCGAGGCCCCTGGCTTCGAACGCCCTGGCACCGTGATCCGCTACGGGCACTGGGGACGGCCCGTGGTGGTCTTTCCCTCCGAGTCCGGTCGGGCCTGGGACTACGAGGCGAACGGCATGGTGGACGCAGTTGCACCGCTGCTGGACGCCGGCCGGATCAAGCTGTACTGCGTCGACTCGTTCGACCAGTGGACCTGGTCCGACCGCTGGTTGTCGTTGGAGGAGCGGGCCAACCGGCACGGCGCCTACGCCTCGTGGATCACCAACCAGGTGACCGGGTTCATCGGATCCGACACCCAGGGCGCCCAGGACGCCATCGTCACCGGCTGCTCGCTGGGCGCCTATCACGCGTTGCAGCTGGCGCTCACCCGAGCTGACCTGTTTCCGGTGGCGATCTGCTTGTCCGGCAACTACGACCCGTCCAGCTGGCGGTCGTGGGGTGATCGACATGACGCGGCCTACTTCACCAACCCCACCGACTACGTGCCGAACCTGGGCGGCGAGCACCTCGACTGGCTGCGGTCACGGCTGTTCGCCGTGCTGGTTTCCGGCCAGGGTGCCTGGGAGACCCACCCGACCGGCTCGCTGCCGTCCACCCAGCGGATGGGCGAGATTCTGGGCAGCAAGGGCATTCCGCACGAGGTCAATCTGTGGGGCTACGACGTGTCTCATGACTGGCACTGGTGGCAACGCCAGATCGCGGAGTACCTGCCCCGCTTCTGCTGACCGGTGCCGCACCACTAGTGTCTCGGCATGACCACGAACCAGCACCATCTGATCGGACTGTTGCTCGGCGCTGAGGGGGACTGGCCCGTCGCCTTCGAGACGATCCTGGGCATGGTGGGGCCGATCACCGTCGACGGCGTGACCCACACCCTGGGCAGCGAACGGCTGTCCATCGAGCCGTTCGACCTGACCGACCCGGTTCGGACCCCGCTGGTGATCGACCGGCTGGCGTACTGGTACTACCACCCGCGGGAGTGGCTGAAAAAGGCCGCCTTGGTCAACGGCGCCTATCTGTTGAACAGCCCGTTCACCTTCCAGTCGATGGAGAAGCACAGCGCCTACTGCGCGATGCTGCGGCTCGGCCTGAAGGTGCCGAAGACGGTGCTGGTGCCCTACAAGAACCCGATCGACAACGTGCGTTGGGCCTACACCTCGGCCACGTACAACAAGGGCTTCGATCTGGAGTCGATCGCGGCCGACCTGGGCTACCCGCTCTACATGAAGCCGTTCGACGGCGGCGGCTGGCGCGGTGTCTCCCGGATCAACAACGCGGAGGATCTACGCCGGGCCTACGACGCGTCCGGCGAGATGCTGATGCACCTGCAGGCCACGGTCGAGTACGAGAGCTTCGCCCGGGCGCTCTCGATCGGCCCGGAGACCATGGTGATGGACTTCCGTCCCGACCAGCCGATGCACAACCGCTACCAGGTCTCGCACGGCTTCCTGTCGGCGCAGGCCGGTCACGAGACGGCGGCGATCAGCCGAATCGTCAACGCCTTCTTCGCCTGGGAGTTCAACTCCGCCGAGATGCTGGTGGCCGGCAACGAGGTCTACCCGATCGACTACGCCAACGCCTGCCCCGACGTGGCGGTCACTTCGCTGCACTACTACTTCCCCTGGGCGATCAAGGCGTTGGTGCGCTGGAGCACCTACTGCCTGGTCACCGGACGCAAGGGCACCGTCGACCTGCACACCGAGCGCTACTTCGAGATCGCGGACGATCCGTCGCTCACCTATGAGGCCAAGCTGGACGAGTATCTTGAGCTGGCCGACCAGTACTTCGAGACCGACAAGTACTGGGCGTTCTGCGATCAGCACCTGGGCCATCTGGACGCCGCGGTGCTGGAGTGGGTTCGCTCGGACGCATTCGACAAGCTGCTCCTCGACACCGTCCGGGCCACCTATCCGCCGCACGAGCACGACCGGTTCATGGCGCACTTCCGCGGCTTGACCTCGGCCTGGGCGGACGAGCAGGACTGACCACCCAGACCAAGGCATTCGCCGGGGATGGCGTGTTACCCCTTGCAAGTCCCCGTCCGTCACCACCAAACTGAGAGCGCTCTCAACAATCTCTCTGGAGGAATCGATGTCGCTTCCGCTCTCCCGCCGGGCTGCCCTCGGCGGGGCCGCCGCCCTCGGCGTCACCGTTCCGTTCACCCTTCCAGCGGCCGCCGCGACCGCCGCGCCGCTGCCCACCCGTCGACCGGCCGATGACTCGAACGCGGCCAGGACGTTTCTGCAGCGAGCGGTCGACGCCTACCGAAGCTCGGGCTTCCGGCTGGCGCAGAGCTACCAGGACGATTCCGGCTTGACCGACATCGCCTTCGTGTACGACAACGCGCTGGCGATCATCGCGTTGCTGGCGGCCGGCGACAAGCCCCGGGCTCGCGCCATCGGTGACGCCCTGCTCTACGCGATGGAGCACGACCCGGAGTTCGACGATTACCGGCTGCGGCAGGCATACCACGCCAACGCCTTCGTCGATCATCCCGGTGACCCGATCAAGCTCGACTCGCAGTTCGGCCTGATCGGCACCGCGGTCGGCGACATGAGCTGGGCCGGAATCGCCCTGGCCCAGCTGACCAGGGCAACCAAGCGGGCGGAGTACCTCGAGGGTGCCGTCCGGATCGGCGAATGGATCCAGCGCAACACCCGCAGCGCGACGGGCCTGATGGGCTATACGTTCGGCGAGACGGCCGGATTGGAGGATCACAAGTCGACCGAGCACAACATCGACGTGTACGCGTTCTTCACCATGCTTGCCCGGCTGACCGGACGCGCGGTATGGACCCGCCGGGCCGACCATGCCTGGGCCTTCGTCGAGCGGGTCTGGAACGCCGCCGACGGCTTCTTCTGGACCGGATCGGACGACGGCTCCGCGATCAACAAGGCGGCCGGCCAGCTGCCTCTGGACGTGCAGACCTGGGCCTATCTGGCCACTCGTGGCAACCGGCCCGGCCAGGCGGTGGACTGGGCCCGGACCAACCTGGCCAGCACCGACACCCCACTGCGGGCGAACTCCTCGCTGACCGGTAACTTCAGCCTGTCCGGAGTTGTCTTCGCCAGCGGCTCGCTGCTCGCCGATCCGACCCAGAACATCGGCGGCCAGTCGTGGAATCCGAAGCCGGACGTGGCCGCGGTCTGGCTGGAGGGTACGTCCCAGCTCACCCTGGCGCTGGCGATCCGCAAGGCCAAGGGGGACGCGGCAAGGGTCGAAGACCTGTTCGAACAGCTGTCGGCTGCTCAGGCCACGCTCGGCCAGGGGCAGAAGTTCGGCGGAACGGTGAATCCCGGCGGCCTGGTGGCCGCGTCGTCCGCGCTGGACACCGGGTTCGGCTTCGGCTACTTCCCCAACCTGCACGTGGGGGCCACGTCGTGGTACCTGATGGCGCTGCTGACGGCGAACCCGTACCGGTTCCTTTGACCGACGGGTGTCAGCGGGCCATGAACCAGACCCAGTTGGCTTTGCTACCGGTGTGCGCCTGGGTGATCAGTTCCAGCTCGGCACCCTGCACCCGGTACAGCGAGATGTTCGTCGAGCGCTCGCCGGCGCAGACCAGATAGCGGCCGTCCGGTGAGACGGCGAAGCCGCGGGGCTGGGGCTCGGTGACCACGAAGGACGTCGGGGCGGTCAGGCTGCCATCGGAGCCGACCCCGACCGCGGCCAGGGTGCTCGCGGTGCGCTCCGAGCACCAGAGATGAGCCGGGTCGGAGAAGTGCAGGTCGGCACCCCAGATGTAGTGGTGCTCCAGCGGGTCGGCTCCGAACTCGGAGTGCCCGAGCCCCTGGCCAGGGTCGAAGGCGGTCACCGACCCGGACGGAAACAGGGTGCCGTAGTGCCGCTCGCGACGGTAGCGCAGCACCTCGCCGGAGAACTCGGTCAGCACGAAGAGGGCGTCCTGGCTGTGGTTCAGGGTCAGGTGGCGCGGGCCGGATCCCGCTGGGGCGGCGACCGTCGCCGGACTCAGCGGCGTCAGGCGCAGCTGATCGTCGATGGCGTACTGGGCGATCAGATCGGCTCCGAGCGACACGAAGTAGGCGAACCTGCCGTCGCTGGTGGCCCGAACCGAATGCAGGTTCGGGTACTCAACCCGCGAGGTCGGCTCGCCGAGCACGCCATCGTCGGAGACCGCGCAGATGATGCCGTAGCCGCCGCCGTAGGACGCACCAAGCAGCGCGGTCGCAGCGCGGGTCAGGGAGAGGTAATTCATTCCCCCGTCCGGCAGGGACAGGTGCGAGCTGCGCCGCAGCATGCCGGAGCTTCGGTCGAGGGCCAGCGTGGTGATGCCTGGATCGTTGCCCTTGACCGCGGCGTAGACCAGGTCGCGGTTGGCGTCCACCACGAACGTGGAACAACCAGGCACGCCGCCGCTGACCGCGAGGCGTTGCAGCCGATCGGCGTTCAACGCGAAGCTGCTGATGGTGCCGTCGCCGGAGTTGGCGACCAGGACGAGCCAGGATCCGGTCATGCCTCATGGTATGCGGGGTGAACCCCGCAGCGGGGGCCCGTTGACCAAAGGCCATCCAGCCGTAACGGCGGCGTTACTGGGCCAGCCCGTAAAGCCGGTCGCCGGCGTCGCCGAGGCCGGGAACGATGTAGCCGAACTCGTTCAGCCGGTCGTCCACGGCGGCCACGACCAGGGTGCATGGCACCCCGATCGGGTCGACCAGGCTGCGCAGCCGTTCGATTCCCTCGGGTGCTGCCAGCAGGCAGATGCAGGTGATGTGATCGGCGCCCCGATCGACCAGGAACCGGACGGTGCCGCCCAGCGACCCTCCGGTGGCCAGCATCGGGTCGAGCACGTAGCACTGCCGTCCGGACAGGTCCTTCGGCAGCCGCTCGGCATAGGTGAACGGCTCCAGGGTGGTTTCGTCGCGCACCATTCCGACGAAGCCCACCTCGGCGGTCGGCATCAGCCGCATCATGCCCTCGAGCATGCCCAGCCCGGCCCGCAGAATGGGTACCACCAGCGGACGCGGCCGGGACAACTTCTTGCCTTTGGCCACGGTGACCGGGGTGGTCACCTCCCAGTCGTCGACGCGGACGTCACGGGTCGCCTCGTAGGCGAGCAGCGTGACCAGCTCCTCCACCAGCTGCCGGAATACGGGAGAACCGGTCTCGACGCTGCGCAGCAGCGTCACCTTGTGCGAGACCAGTGGATGATCGAGCGCGCGCAGTTCCACTCCTGAACCTTAACGGCTTCGGTGTGCGTCGGTTCCGCGGGCATGAAACGATGGGTGTCAACGCAAGGAGTGTGATGAGCAGGTACACCGATACCGACGGCGGCGACGACCGCCCTGGTCTCGACGACCTCGAGCCGGCAGTGGAACTGCTGGGGGATCCGCTCGGCGAGGCCGACGACGACGATGAAGAGGACGAGGACGACTACCCCGACGATGCCACCGAAGAGGACATCGACCTGATCGTCGCCCTGTACCGCGAGGACGGCCAGCCGGTGGTTGCCGCGCTCGGCCTCGAACTCGCCAACGACCTGGACGAACTGATCAGCCAGTTGCGCCGCATTCCCGGTGACGGCGGCGCGGTGGGCATGGTCTCGATCGCTTCGGAGTTCTTTGTCCTGGTTCGAGTTCGGGGCAAGCACGTTCAGGTGTTGTTGTCGGATGAACTGGCCGCCGCGGACTGGCCGCTGGCCCGCGATGTGGCCGACTTCCTGGGCTCCGAGTTGCCTGACGACGATGAGGACGCCGGTCCGATCGGCGACCTGGACATTCTCTCCGACGTCGGCATGCCCGACTTCGAGTTGGAGGCGCTGTGCGATGAGGACGACGACTCCGACGCCCTGGTCGAACGGATCGTCAAGAAGCTCAAGTTCGCACCCCAGTACCGCAAGACGGTGCAGGCCTCCTTCGGCCTGTGACGATCGGCTGTCGGTGAACCGCTGGCTACCGGTGATGCGCGAGGCGCTGGCGGAGGCCGCGCTGGCGTCCGATCACGGCGACGTCCCGATCGGTGCGGTGCTGGTCGGTCCGCACGGACGGGTGGTTGCCCGGGCACACAACGAACGCGAGTTGACCGGTGACCCGACGGCGCACGCCGAGGTGCTGGCGCTGCGCCGCGCGTCCGAGGCCACCGGTTCCTGGCGTCTGGACGGGCACACCCTGGTGGTCACCCTGGAACCCTGCACGATGTGTGCCGGCGCCCTGGTGCTGGCCCGGGTGGAGCGACTGGTGATCGGCGCCTGGGACCCCAAGGCGGGCGCGGTGTCGTCCGTTTTCGATGTGGTCCGCGACCCCCGGCTGAACCATCGGGTCGAGGTGGTGGGTGGCATCGAGGCGGACGCCTGCGGCGCACTGCTCCGGGACTTCTTCGAGGTGCACCGGTGAGCACGCGGTTCGTCGGTCGAGCGCGGTTCGTCGGTCGAGCTTGTCGAGACCTCGGCCTGCCCCTCGCCGGACTCTGGCTCGCCGCTGAGGCCGTGCACCGGCACGCCGCCCAGGTCGCGCCTCCCGTCGCCGGTCTGGAGACCCTGCTCGTGCTCGGGTGTCCGAGCAGGCGGAACGGACGTCCGAGCGCCATGCAGCGCTGGCGGGTCGACCTGGCCGCTCGCAACGCGGGTCCGAGATCGCGGTTCGTGTTCACCGGAACCGACGAGGCCTCGGTGATGGCCGAAGATCTGACCACTCGGCACGGCATCATCCCGACCCGGGTGACGCTGGAGCATCAGGCCGCCAACACCTGGGAGAACATCGGCCACGCCGAAGCCCTGATTCCGACCGGCGGCGTCGTCCGGGTGATCTCCGATCCGCTGCACGCCCGGCGCGGCGAACGCTACTGGCGAACTCAGTTTCCGGAGCGGGCGGACGAGTTGCGTCCGGCCGCCCTCTACCGGTTCGGCGAGCGTCCGGTGTGGAAAGTTGCGACAGCCACCTACGAGGTGCTCCTGCGCAGCCTGCGGTATCGGCCGCCCGGCAACTGATTTGGCGCCGGGTCGCGACTCCCGGATACAATCTCCGACGGTGGCGTGTCCGAGCGGCCTAAGGAGCACGCCTCGAAAGCGTGTGTGGGTTTATGCCCACCGTGGGTTCAAATCCCACCGCCACCGCCACGCCAGCAGCGAAGGTCCGTCCCACAGTTCGGGGCGGGCCTTCGGCGTTCGTCAGGCCCGACGCCACCCCTAGGGGGGAGGCTCGGCGGATCACCCCGGGGTGACACTTCAGGCAGCCCCCCGACGTGGGTCAGTGCTAGTCAACGCCGACTTGCGAGGAGGAACAGCTTGGCGATCCAGCAGGTCGATGCCCGCACTACCGGCGACAGCCGTCCCACTTCTGCACGGCGGTCGAGACTGCTGCGTCGCATCTGGCGAGAACGCTGGATGTACCTGCTGATGCTGCCCGGGCTGCTCTATTTCGTCGTCTTCGAGTACCTGCCGCTGGGCGGCAACGTGGCCGCCTGGCAGGACTACTCGCCCTACCTCGGGCTCGACCGCAGCCTGTGGGTCGGCTGGGACAACTTCGTCCGGATCTTCGAGGACCCAGAACTGATCCGGGCGTTCTGGAACACCCTGCTGCTCAGCTTTCTGCAGATCGTGTTCGCGTTCCCGGCGCCGCTGGCGATGGCGCTGCTGCTGCAGAGCATTCTGTCGGAGCGGGTCCGCCGCTCGATCCAGGCGATCGTCTACCTGCCACACTTCATCGGCTGGGTGATCGTGATCTCGATCTGGAACGAGATCCTCGGCCCACTGGGAGTGCTGAACTCGATTCTGACCAGCCTGGGCCTGCCGATCGCCGACATCGTTGGTAACCCGGCCGCCTTCCCCGCGCTGGTCACCGCCCAGGTGGTCTGGAAGGAAGTCGGCTGGGGCACCATCATCTTCCTGGCCGCCCTGCTGAACATTCCGACCGACCTGTACGAGCAGGCGGCGATCGATCGCGCCGGTCCGTGGCGGCGCCTGTGGCACGTCACGCTGCCGGGGCTGGCGTCGGTGATCGTGCTGCTGCTGATCCTGCGCCTCGGCAGCGTGTTGTCGGTCGGCTTCGAGCAGATTCTGCTGCAGCAGCCGATCTACGGTGCGGACGCCGCTCAGACCCTCGACACCTTCGTCTACTTCCGCGGCATCAACGGGGGCGACTGGGGCCTGGCCACGGCCGCCGGGCTGGTCAAGGGCGTGATCGCGTCCACGCTGATCATCGGCTCGAACTGGCTGGCCAAGCGCCTCGGCGGCGAGGGGATCTTCTGATGGCCGGACGCCCGCCCTGGATGGAGAAGCCGCACCCGGTCACCACCGTGGCCAAGTTCGCGGTGCTGGCCGCGTCCGTGATCGTGATGCTGTACCCGTTCGTCCAGATCATCATGGTCAGCCTGTCGGACGCCTCCAAGTACACCCCGGGCGACCTGTTGCTGGCCCCGGTCGGATTCACCACTCGGGCCTATGAACTGGTGCTGAACGGCGACGTGGTGCCGCGGGCCCTGCTGGTCTCGATCGGGGTCACCGTGGCCGGCACCCTGCTCAGCATGCTGATGACGGTCACGCTGGCCTACTCCCTGACCCAGACCCGGCGGGTGCCCGGCTCCCGGATCGTGCTGCTGGTGGTGCTGTTCAGCATGCTGTTCACCGCCGGCATCATTCCGAACTATCTGCTGGTGCGGCAGCTGGGCCTGATCGACACCTACTGGTCGCTGCTGCTGCCCGGCACGATCAGCGCGTTCAACCTGCTGGTCGTCCGCAACTTCTTCATGAACATTCCCGAGGAACTGCTGGACGCCGCCCGAATCGACGGCGCCGGCGAGCTGGGCATCCTGTGCCGGATCGTGCTGCCGCTGTCGAAGTCGGTGCTCGCCGTGATCGCCCTGTTCTACGGGGTCGGTTACTGGAACGCCTTCTTCGGCGCGATGCTCTACCTGAATGATCCACGGATGTGGCCGGTCCAGCTGGTGCTGCGCCAGTACGTGCTGCAGGCCGACCCGATCCCCGGCGCGGTGATCGAGAACACCCAACAGGTGATCACCCCGCACACCGTGCAGATGGCGGTGCTGGTGCTGGCCACCGTCCCGATCCTGATCGTCTATCCGTTCCTGCAGCGCTACTTCACCAAGGGAGTGCTGACCGGGGCGATCAAAGGCTGACCACCCACCCATCCTGATTCGAGAAGGAGCAGAACATGACCGAGGCATTCTTCAATGGGGGCCTGAGCAGGCGAAACGCACTCAAGCTCGGTGTCGCGGGTGTCGGTGCGATGGCCCTGGTCGGCTGCTCCAACGAGGGCCGGGGCGGCCCGACCAGTTCCGCCGGCGGCGACCTGCAGATGCCGAACAGCAAACCGTTCCCGCAGTTGGACGGCACCGTGCTGAGCACCGTCGAAGGCGTGCCGCCGGCCTACACCAAGTTGCCGTACCCCGGCGTCCAAACCGTGCCTCAGAAACCCGGCAAGGGCGGTGAACTGTCCAGCCTGACCATCACCTGGGGAGCCCCGCCGAAGCTCGATTCGACGAACCAGTGGTACAGCGCACTGAACGCCGCCCTTGGCGTCACGCTGAAGCCGATCGTGGTGCCGGCGCAGAGCTTCGGTGATCGGCTGGTGACCAGCATCGCCAGCGGTGAGTTGCCCGAGATCACCACCAACGAACCCAGCTTCCGTGGCCGCGGTGCCCGAAAGTACCTGCCCCAGGGCGTGTTCCATGATCTACGCAAGTATCTGGGCGGCAGCCTGATCGACCAGTACCCGAACCTGGCCATGGTGCCGAAGTACGCGTGGGAGAACTCCCGGATCAACGGCGCGCTCTACGGGGTGCCCTGCTATCGCAACCAGACCATCGGCGGCACCATCCTGTACCGCACCGACTGGGCGGCGAAGGGCGGCTTCGAGGGCAAACCCACCAACGCCGACGAAGTGCTGGCCTGGTTGCGGGCGCTGCAGAAGGGCGGCGGGGACGGCAGTTATGCGCTGGCCACCCTCGATCAGACCCTCGGCTTCTGCTCCAAGCAGGTGTACAAGGTGCCCAACACCTGGCGGCGTGAGGGCAACATGCTCACCCGCGACATCGAGACCGACGAGTACGAGGCGGCCCTCGGCTTTGCGACCAAGCTCTGGCAGGCCGGCGTGGTCCACCCCAACATGCTGACCCTGACCCCGAATCCCGCCGAGTACCAGGGCGCCTACCTGGCCGGGCGGGTGGCGATGACCAACGGCAGTATCGACAGCTACTACGGTCTGGCCGGCCAGACCGCCAAGTTGAAGGAGCGCGACAAGAACGCCACCACCGACGTGCTGATCCCACCCGGTGCGGACGGTGGCGTCGGCATGCTGGCCCCCGACCTGGGCTTCTACTGCATGCTGTCGATTCCGTCCAAGGTCACCGACGAGAGCCGGATCCACGAGATTCTGAGTGTGATCAACTACCTGGCCGCCCCGATGGGCAGCACCGAGTACTTCCTGGTGCACTACGGGGTGGAGGGGCACAACTTCACCATGGCCAACGGGTTGCCCAAGGGGTCCTCCGATCCGGCCCTGGCGACGGAGTCGTTCCTGTCCATGTTGGGATCGTTCAACAACGGCTTCTTCTTCCCGGGTGCACCGCCGCAGGACGCCACCACCTGCCAGAAGTACGCCGAGCAGATGGTCGCCGCCTTCGTCGAGAACCCGGCCAACGGACTCGACTCCGAGGCGTCATTCGCCAAGGGCGACGCGCTGTCGGCGATGGTGCTCGACTACGAGGGCGGCATCGTCACCGGGCGACGTCCGCTCTCCGACCTGGACGATCTGCGGAACCGGTGGCGCAAGAGCGGCGGCGATCAGATGCGCTCCGAGCTGGAGGCGCAGTTGAACTGACGATCAGCAACTGTGCGCTGACCTTTCGTGGAGCGTCCCGATTGGGCAGAGTGGGACCGTGCCGAACCAACGGCGTTCGCGGCGGGGGTTGTCCGCGACCACACACACAACACGGGGAGTGTTCAGTGAAGAAACTCATCAACGATCCAGCCGACGTCGTGCCCGAGACCCTCAAGGGTTTCGCTGCCGCCCATGCCGATCTGGTCACCGTCCACTTCGACCCTGACTACGTGGTTCGCGCCGATGCGCCCAAACAGGGCAAGGTCGGACTGGTCTCCGGCGGGGGGTCCGGCCACGAACCGCTGCACGCCGGATTCGTCGGCCTCGGCATGTTGGACGCAGCCGTGCCCGGCGCGGTGTTCACCTCACCGACGCCCGACCCGATCCTGGCCGCCACCAAGGCCGTGGATGGCGGCGCCGGGGTGCTGCACATCGTGAAGAACTACACCGGCGACGTGCTGAACTTCGAGACCGCCGCCGAGCTGGCCGATCTGGAGGGAATCAACGTCAAGGCGGTGGTGGTCAACGACGACGTCGCCGTTGAGGACTCCACCTGGACGGCCGGACGTCGCGGCGTCGCGGGCACGGTGCTGCTGGAGAAGATCGCCGGAGCCGCCGCCGAGCGTGGCGACGATCTGGACGCCGTCGTCGCGGTCGCCGAGAAGGTGATCGGCCAGGTCCGGTCGATGGGTGTCGCGCTCACCGCCTGCACGGTGCCGCATGCCGGCAAGCCGTCCTTCGACCTTGCCGAGGACGAGATCGAGATCGGCATCGGCATCCACGGCGAGCCCGGCCGGGCCCGGATCGCGATGGCGACCGCCAACGAGATCACCGATCAGTTGGTCGACCCGATCCTCGCCGATCTGAACCTGGACGGCGGCCAGGTGCTGCTGTTCGTCAACGGCATGGGCGGCACCCCCGAGTCCGAGCTGTACATCGTCTATGGCCACGCCCGCGAGCGCCTGGAGGCGGCCGGCCTCGAGGTGACCCGGTCACTGGTCGGCAACTACATCACCTCGCTGGAGATGCAGGGATGTTCCGTTACTGTGCTGAAACTGGATGCCGAGCTCACCGAGTTGTGGGACGCTCCGGTCAATACTGTCGCCCTCAGGAGAGGTGTCTGAATGTCGAAGCTGGACGTGGAGTGGGCCAAGGACTGGATGCGCAGGTCATCCGACTCCCTGACCGAGCACCGGATGGAGCTGATCGATCTGGATCGTGCCATCGGTGACGGCGATCACGGAGAGAACATGGCCCGCGGCTTCAAGGCCGTCGTGGTGAAGCTGGACGAAACCCCGCCCGAAGACGTGGCTGGGGTGTTCAAGCTGGTCGCGATGACGTTGATGTCGAAGGTCGGCGGGGCGTCCGGTCCGCTCTACGGCACGGCCTTCATGCGCGCCGCCAAGGCGGCCGACGGGGGCGATCTGGATTCGAACGGTGTAGTGGCCATCTGTGAGGCAGCGCTGGACGGCATCGTCTCGAGAGGCAAGGCGACCACCGGCGAGAAAACCATGGTGGACGCTTGGACTCCGGCGATCGAGGCGGCCAAGGCCGCGTCCGGTGCCGGCAAGAGCCCGGCCGAGACGCTGCGGGCCGCTGCCGAGGCGGCCGATGCGGGCGCCGAGGCGACCATTCCGCTGAAGGCGACCAAGGGCCGGGCGTCCTACCTGGGCGACCGCTCGATCGGGCACAAGGATCCCGGGTCGACCTCAACCGCCTATCTGCTCGCTTGCGCGGCAGACGCGGCCGAGGGCTGAGGTATGGCTGTGACTGTTGCGCTGGTGATCGTGTCGCACTCGGCGAAACTGGCCGAGGGCGTCGTCGAGCTGGCCTCCCAGATGGCCCGGGACGTTGAGTTCCGGGCCGCTGGTGGCACCGACACCGGTGGCATCGGCACATCGTTCGATGCGGTCCTCGCCGCTGTCGAAGAACTCACCGGGGCCGGGCACGAAGTGGCCATCCTGACCGACCTCGGTTCGGCCGACATGACCGTCGACACCGTGCTCGAAATGGTGGACACCGACGTCGTTCGACACTGCAAGGGGCCGCTGGTCGAGGGTGCTGTCTCGGCTGCCGTGACCGCGCAGGTGGGCGGCGACCTGGACGCCGTCGAACAGGCGGCCAAGGCACTGGACGCCTTCTGATCGCCCAGACGTAACTAGATCGGCACACCGGGTCAATAGACTGCGGCTCACGACGGAAGGTGAGCTTTGAGTCTGGACACGGTGCTGCTGATCGGGGCCGTGATGCTGCTTGCGGCACTCGGCGCCGCACGGCTGTCCACCTCGCTCGGACTGCCGTCGCTGCTGTTGTTCCTGCTGCTCGGTCTTGGCCTGGGTACCTTCGTGCCGTTCAACGACGCAACCCTCGCGCACGACCTCGGGTTCGCCGCTCTGGTGCTGATTCTGGCCGAAGGCGGCTTCACCACCCGCTGGCGAGAGATCAGGCCGGTGCTCAGCCTGGCCGCACTGATGGCCACGGCGGGCGTCGCGGTCTCGATCGTGGCGATGACGGCCTTCGGGAACCTGGTGCTGGGCCTCGACCTCTCCAAGGCCGTACTGCTGGGCGCCATCACTGCGCCCACCGACTCCGCCGCGGTGTTCTCCGTGCTTCGCAAGGTGCCGCTGCCCGGCCGGCTGCGGGCCGTTCTCGAAGCAGAATCCGGCCTGAACGACGCACCCGTCGTGCTGGTCACCCTCGCGGCAACCACCTGGGCGTTGGGCGAGGCGCCGCACGGCGGCGGGCCGATCCAGCTGGTCGGCGAGATCGCCATCGAGTTGGTCGGAGGCCTCGCCCTCGGCATCTTCGTTGGCTGGCTCGGGGCGCGGGTGATGAAGCGGATCGCGCTTCCGGCGTCCGGCCTCTATCCGCTCGGTGCGATGGGCTGGGCACTGCTCGCCTACGGCGCGGGGGTCTGGGTGCACGTTTCCGGGTTCGCCGCGGTGTACGTCTGCGCGATGGTGCTCGGCAACTCCGACCTGCCGCACCGCAATGCCACCCGTTCGTTCGCCGAAGGGGTTGGCTGGATCGCCCAGATCGGGCTGTTCGTGATGCTCGGCCTGCTCGCCACGCCTGCCCGGCTGACACCCGACACGGTGCTGAACGGGTTGCTGGCCGGCCTGTTCCTGACCTTCGTCGCCCGACCGCTGTCGGTGCTGGCCTGCGCCACCTGGTTCAAGGTGCCTTGGCGAGAACAGGCCTTCCTGTCCTGGGCCGGCCTGCGTGGTGCGGTGCCGATCATCATGGCCACCGTTCCGTTGGCGTCTCCGCTCCCGGCGGCGCCGGCGCTGTTCGACCTGGTCTTCGTCTTCGTCGTGGTCTACACCACCCTGCAGGCACCGACGCTGGGCTGGGTGGCCCGCAAGTTGGGCGTGGCCAGCGGCTATGACGCGGTGGACATCGAGGTCGAGGTCGCGCCGCTGGACAAGATCCAGGCCGACTTCATGCAGATCAAGGTGCCCCCCGGCTCACATCTGCACGGCGTCACCATCGTCGAGTTGAGGCTGCCGCCCAGCACCGTGGTGTCACTGATCATCCGTGACGGCACGCCGTTCGCTCCCGGCGCCACGGACGTGATCCGGTCCGGCGACGAGTTGTTGGTGGTGGTGCCGTCGCGCTATCGGGATCGGGTCGAGACCCGGCTGAAGCAGGTCGGCCGGGGCGGCCGGCTCTCCAGGTGGCACGACGATCGCTGAGCGGCTACTTCTTCTTGGTCTGGGACGGCGTCGGCGACGGGGTTTCAGTTGCCGTGGGGGTGGCCGCCGACGAGGGCATTTCCGGAAGGCAGACCGGACCCTTCACGGTCACGTAGTTGGGTGCGCTGGCCAGGAAGCCCTGGTAGTCGTCGCCGAGCAGTACATCAACGACGTGGTCTACCCGACCGTCACCCTGGGTGCTGGCCCCCTTGAAGAAGCCGGCCACCAACCTCACCTCGGGGGAGTCGGGGGCGTTGCCGACGATGACCGTCTGGGCCATCCGATCCTCGCTGTTGTTCACCTTGAGAATGTAGAAGCCGACCGAGCGCAGGTTGGTGCTGACCCGCTTGGCCAGGCCGCCCCGAAGGCCGGCGTTGAGGGTCCGGACGGTCACCCGGTCGGTGGTCAGCTTTCCGCCGACATCGGTCATCACGCACGCTTCGGCGGCCCTGGGCGGAATCGCGGCGGTGGCATTGCGAAAGCCCCACACCCCGCCGAAAACGACCAGCGAGAGCAGCGCCAACAGGGTCACTGGGGTCTTGATCACCCTGATCACCTGCCGCACGCTGCCTCTTTCTCCAGTCCGGAATCTCGAACCAGACTACTTGAGTTCCAGAACTCTGGCGTGCATCGTCTGGCGCTGCTGAAGCGCGGCGCGCAGGGCCCGATGCAGGCCGTCCTCGAGGTAGTAGTCGCCGTTCCACAGAATCACGTGGGCGAACAGGTCGCCATAGAACGTGGAGTCGTCTTCGAGCAACTGCTCCAGGTCGAGGGTTCGCTTCGTGGTGACCAGCTGATCGAGGCGGATCTGTTGCGGCGCGATGGCCGCCCACTGACGCTGCACGTAGCGGTGCTCGGGGTAGGGACGCTCCTCGCCGACTCGCTTGAAGATCACCGGGCCAGTCTAGGCGAACTGCCCTCTATGATCAGGGCTCATGGGTTCCCCGGACACCGCAGACATCATCAAGGGCTACACCTTCGACACCGACTCCATCGAACTGGGGGTGTTGATCGACGACGGCACACCCGCGCCCGACGCGAAGATCCGCATCTCGCTGTCAATGCTCAGCCGGCACGGCCTGGTCGCCGGCGCGACCGGCACCGGCAAGACCAAGACCCTGCAGTTGATGGCCGAGCAGATCGCCCGGGCCGGGGTTTCGGTGTTCGCCGCCGACATCAAGGGTGACCTCTCCGGGCTGGCCCTTCCCGGTGCCTCCTCGGAGAAGCTGCTTTCGCGCACGTCCGCGATCGGTCAGAACTGGCAGCCGCACGGCTGCCCGGTGGAGTTCTACGCGCTCGGTGGCCAGGGCCAGGGGGTGCCGCTGCGGGCCACGGTCAGCTCGTTCGGGCCGATCCTGCTCAGTAAGGTGCTGGGGCTCAACGAGACCCAGGAGTCGACGCTCGGCCTGATCTTCCACTACTGCGACACCCAGGGCCTGCCGCTGCTCGATCTGGCCGACCTGCACTCGGTGCTCACCTACCTGACCTCCGACGAGGGCAAACCGGACGTGAAGCAACTGGGCGGAGTTTCGTCCGCAACCGCCGGCGTCATTCTGCGGTCGCTGGTCACCCTGCAGACCCAGGGAGCGGACGAGTTCTTCGGCGAGCCCGAGTTCGACACCCGCGACCTGATCCGCACCACGCCCGACGGCCAGGGTGTGATCTCGCTGCTGGAGTTGCCCAACCTGCAGGACCGGCCGGCGATCTTCTCCACGTTCCTGATGTGGATGCTGGCCGACCTGTTCCACGACCTTCCAGAGGTAGGCGACGTCGACAAGCCCAAGCTGGTCTTCTTCTTCGACGAGGCGCACCTGCTGTTCAGCGACGCGTCCAAGGCGTTCCTGCAGGCGATCACCCAGACCGTCCGACTGGTCCGGTCGAAGGGTGTCGGCATCTTCTTCGTCACCCAGACCCCCAAGGATGTGCCGGACGACGTGCTGGCCCAGCTGGGTTCCCGAGTGCAGCACCAGTTGCGGGCGCACACTCCCAACGACGCCAAGGCACTGAAGGCGACGGTCGCCACCTACCCGAGCTCGGCCTACAACCTCACCGAGGTGCTGCAGAGCCTGGGCATCGGCGAGGCGATTGTGACGGTGCTGAACCCCAGCGGAGCACCCACACCGGTGGCCTGGACCCGAATGCGCGCTCCCGAGGCCTCGATGGACCCGATGGACGCCGCCATGATGGCCGGCGGCATCGCCCAGTCGGGAATGACCCGCAAGTACGGCGCGGACATCAACCGCGACTCGGCCTACGAAATGCTCACCCGCAAGCTGGAAGCCGGCCGGGCGTCCGCCGCGCAGGAGGCCGATCGGGTGGCGCAGGAGAAGGCTGCCGCGGCCGAGGCCAAGACCCAGCAGCGAACCACGACCACCCGCACCAGCACCCGGGCCCCGGCCAGGAGCGGTGTGGAGAAGGTGCTCAGCTCGCCGACTTTCTGGAACAAGGTGATCACCGTCGGCGGCGAGGTCGCCAGGGGCATGTTCGGCACCGCCCGTAAGCGCTGAGCCTCAGCCGCGGTTGGCCCAGGCCCGTTCGAGACCTCGGCGGAAGACGTCGGTCGGCTGGGCTCCGGAGATGCCGTAGGCGTCGTCGATGACGAAGAACGGCACCCCGGTGGCCCCGTAGGCACGGGCCTGCTCGACGTCGATGGTCACCGCGTCGTCGAACTCGTCGCTGCCGAGCACCTGGTCCACCCGAGCTGGGTCCAGGCCGGCCCCGACCGCGGCAGCCCGCAGCAGTTCGTGGTCGGCGGGGTTCAGCGCGTTGACGAAGTAGTTCTCGAGCAGCTTCTCGTTGAGCGCGTGCTGAACCTGCGGTGCGCTCTCGGCCCGAGCCAGTTGCAGCAGCCGGTGGGCGTCACGGGTGTTGGCATGCGGGGCGTCGGCCTGGTGGAAGGTGAGCCCCTCCTCGGTCGCCATCTGGTCGACCCCGGCCATGTTGCGCAGCGCCTGTTCGGGGCTGATCCGGTACTTGCGGGCCAGTGCGGCCGGTACCTTCTCGACCGGGGTGGTGGGTGCGTCCGGGTCGAGTTCGAACGACCGGAAGACCAGTTCGACCTCGCTCGCATGCTCGAAGTCGGCCAGGGCGTTCTCCAGCCGCCGCTTGCCGATGTAGCAGAAGGGACACACCACGTCCGACCAGATCTCCACGCGCATGACACATGCAACCACCCCCGATACCCGGATGTTCCACACGCGGCAAGGCGCTGGTGCAGCTGCTCGTTGCCCAGTCCGGCGTTGGGCAGGGTGGCTTGGACGTTGACCGCCGGGACTGCGCTACCGGGAAATGCCCCCACCCGATGCGGGTGAGGGCATTCCCATGTGGGACCTGCGGGTGCTCAGTTGTAGATCGACAGCACGGCGGACTTGTGCCAGCCGGTGTTGCCCGACACGACCCCGTTGTCGGAGTGCACGTGGAAGCGGATCTTCTGGTAGACCTCCTCCTTGCCCAGCTCGGTGTCAACCAGGGTTCGCTTGTTGTGCACGAGCTTCGTGCCGCGGACCGAGAAGGTCGATGTGCCCAGGTGATCGTCGGGGTTGAGGAAGCCGTCCTCCTCGTAGCGCTGCTGGGTGATGTGCGCGGACCGGCCGGCAGAGCACGACACGGTCATCCGGTAGTCGATGATCTTCACCCCGCTGGAGTTCGTTCCGGCGTAGATCGGCTTGAGCGGCTCCACCGTGCAGCCGGACGTGGTGTGCGCCTGCGCCGAACCGGCGAAGCCGAGCGTGGCGGCGGCTGCGACAAGGCCTGCCGAAACGATGCGGCCGATGTTCTTCTGGAGGTTCATGGCGACTCCTTTCGTGAGTGGCTTGTGCCTGGTTCCTCCGCGGGCGTCTGCCCGCGACCCAAGAATCCGTTGCCGACCGGGTGTGATGCGTCTGGCCCGGGATGGATTCGGCGCCGTATGCCCACAGGCACACGACGCACCGAAACGCCCCCGCCCGGTAGGGGCGAGGGCGTTGCGTTGTGGGAACCGCGCGGGCCTCAGTTGTAGAAGGCGCGGGTTGCCGAGGTGTGCCAGCCGGTCCAGGCCCCGACCACACCGTTGTCGGAGTGCACGTAGAAGCGGATCTTCTGGTACATCTCCTCCTGACCGAGCTCGCCGTCGACGAGGGTGCGGTAGTTGTGCAGCGTGGTCACGCCGCTGGCGGTGAAGCTGCTGGTGCCGGCGAGGTCGTCACCGTTGGGCCAGCTGTCCTCTTCCCAGCGTTCCTGGCTGATGTGTGCGTGCCGGCCGGACGAGCACGAGACGGTGATCTTGTAGTCCAGCACCTTCACACCGTTGGTTTGGGTGTAGGCGTACTCGGGCGTGACCGGGTTGATCGTGCAACCGGACGACGTGTGCGCTTGGGCGCTCCCGGCTCCGGCGATGGCGGCGACCGGCAGAGCGGCTGCGGCGATGACTCCGGCGATGATGCGCCCGGCGTTCTTGGTGAGGGTCATGGCGACTCCTTTCGTGAGTGGCTAATGCCTGGTAAATCCCCCCAGGGAGTGTTTCCCTGTGACTCAACAATCGCTGTTTGACTAGGGGTGATGCGTCTGCCGGAAGGTAGGTCTTCAGGCGTATGCCCGCAGCCATACGGCCGCACGCACGATCGCCCCGCCCGGGAACGGGCGGGGCGATCGGGGGGTGCAGCCGCAGAATCAGTTGGCGAACGACCGAACTGCGGACTGATGCGAGCCGGTGTTGGCGGAGATTCCGCCCGGGCCGTGCACATGGAATCGGATCACGTGGTACACCTCTTCGTTTCCGAGTTCGGTGTTCGGCAGGGTGCGCCTGCTGTGCAGGACCTGTACCCCCCCGGCGCTGAAGGTCCTGGCGCCGAGGTAATCGTCGGGGTTTGGCCAGCTGTCAGCCTCGTAGAACTTCTGGGTGATGTGCGCCCACCGGCCGGCCGCGCAGTTCACGGTCATCCGGTAGTCGATGATCTTGAGCCCGGCCCCGGTGTTGCCCACGTGGATCGGCGCCAGCGGCTGAACCGTACAGCCGGCGACGGTGTGCGCCTGCGCAGTGGTGGCGGTGGCCGCGACGGTGATCGGGAGCGCGGCTAGGGCGAGTCCTCCGGCGATGAACCGGCGGACGGTGTTCTTGTTGAGGGTCATGGCGACTCCTTTCGTGAGTGGCTAATGCCAGTCGTCCCTCGGGGGATTCCCCTTGCCCAAGGGTCGCTCAGGGCATGGGGGTGATTCGTCTGCCTCGGGAGTGAACAAAGAGATACGCCGCCAGGCATACGGGCAAGCGAAGGTTGGTTCGTGGAGATCGTCGGGGCAGCCCGGCGTGCTGTCTATCCGGTGTTACGCAGGCCGGCGGCGACGCCGTTGACGGCCAACAGCAGCGCCCGTTCCAGTTGTGGGTCACGATCTCCGGCCCGCAACCTGGCGAGCATCGCCACCTGCAGGTAGCTGACCGGGTCCAGGTAGGCATCCCGCACGCCCAAGGTCCGCTTCAGCAGTGGCTGGTTGTCCAGCAGTTCATCCTCGCCGGTGATCGCCAGCACGGCGGCGACGGTCCGGGTGTACTCGGCCTGGATGCTGTCGAAGATGTGGTGCAGCTGCGGGTCGACCAGGGACGCCACATAGTGCTGGGCCACGTCCATTCGGGTTTTGGTCAGAGTCATCTCGACGTTGCTGATGAAGGTGCGGAAGAAGTGCCACTGGCGGTACATCTCGGCGAGCTGCTCGCCATGACCGGCCGCGACCGCGGCGTCCAGCCCGCTGCCGACGCCGAACCAGCCGGGCACGATCTGGCGGGATTGAGTCCAGCCGAACACCCACGGGATGGCCCGCAGACCGTCCAGGCCGCTGCCGCTGTCGGGCCGCTTGGACGGCCGCGAACCGAGCTTCAGTGCTCCCAGCTGATCGACCGGGGTGGACTGCCAGAAGTAGGGCGGCAGGTCGGGATCCTCGACGAGGCCCCGGTAGGCGACGAAGGCGTTGTCCGAGATCGACTGCATGGTGGCGTCCCACTCGCGCAACTGCTCGAGCGGTTGGCGCGAGGTCAGGTGCAGCGTGCTGGCCTCCAGAACGGCTGCCAGAGTGAGTTCCAGGTTTTCACGGGCCAGCGCCGGCAGGGTGTACTTGTCGGAGATCACCTCGCCCTGCTCGGTGACCTTGATCTGTCCGCGCAGCGATCCGTACGGCTGGGCCAGGATCGCCTCGTGGCTGGGACCGCCGCCACGGCCCACGGTGCCGCCGCGGCCGTGGAACAGCCGCAGCTGGATGCCGTGTGCAGCGGCCACGTCCCGGAGCACCCGCTGGGCGCGATGAATCTCCCACTGGCTGGTGGCGATGCCGGCGTCCTTGTTGGAATCGGAATAGCCGAGCATCACCTCCTGGAGGTCACCACGGAGCCGGACGATCTCGCGATAGGCGGGGTCGCTGAGCAGCCGCTCCAGAATCTCGCCCGCTGTGCGCAACTCGGCGACGGTCTCCAGCAGCGGTACGAAGCCGATGTGCGCGAACCCTTCGGTGATGTCGACGAGTCGAGCCTGCCGGGCCAGCAGCACGGCGGCCAACAGGTCGTCCGCGCCCCGGGTCATCGACACGATGTAGCTCTCGATCACCGCCCGCCCGAACCGCTTGTGGGCCTCGCGAATCGCCGCGAAGGTGGCCAGCGTGCGAGTGCCGTCGGAGTCCAATGGGGGCGGCGACGGGGCCAGCGGACGGCGACGGCCGAGCTCGGCGCTGAGCAGGTCGAACCGCTCGCTCGGGCTCAGATCGGCGTAGGGCACATCCAGCTCGCCGAGCCGGTCGAACAGCTGGCCGATCGCGTGCTGGTGCTTCTCGGAGTGCTCCCGGACGTCCATCGTGGCCACCCCGAGCCCGAACGCGCTGACGGTGCGGATCAGGGTGGTCAGCCGGCCATCGGCCAGCAGCTCGGCGCGGTTGGCGATCAGTGAACTGCGGACCAGCTCAAGGTCGGCGATCAGCCCGCTGTTGCCGCGGTAATCGTGGCCTTCGCGGTGGGGCAGGTCTTCGGACAGCCGGCGGCGGGTGTTGACCAGCTTCTGCCGGACGCAGTGCAGTTTGAGCCGGTAGGGCTCCTCCTTGTGGATCCGGCGGACGTGTTCGTCCAGCTCGGGCAGGTTCGTCAGGTCGGACTCGAGGCTGCCGGCCAGTTCGGCAGTGACCCCGCGCAGCCGGCTGGAGGTGGAGTCCTCCGCGATCACCGCGTCCAGGGCGGCCAACAGCACGCCGATGCCGACCAGATGCTGCCGATAGAGCACTTCGAGGGTGGTCTGGGCGGTCACGTTGGGGTTGCCGTCGCGGTCGCCCCCGATCCAGTTGCCGAGGGCCAGCGGCGTCGCTGTGATCGGCAGATAGCCGCCCTGCTGAGCCACCTCGTCGGCCAGGTCGTTGAGCAACTCCGGCACCGTGCCGGCCATCAACGACGCCGCATAGAACATCACGTTGCGGGCCTCGTCCTCGACCGTCGGCTGATCGACGCGCAACTCGTCGGTCTGCCAGAGGGTTTCGATGACCTTCTTCAGCGTGCGGTCGCGGATCCGTTCGGCTCGAGGGGTCAGTTCGGGCGGTGCGGCCAGCAGGGTGTCGCCGATCTGCAGCAGCTGGGTCAGGGTGGTGCGCCGGCTGGCCTCGGTCGGGTGGGCGGTGAACACGGGCCGCACCTGCAGCTTCGCCAAAGCCGTGGTCAAGGCGGGCGCGCCGACTTCGTCGGCCACCTTCTCGATCGCCTGGGCCAGCCAGCCGGTGCCTTCGGGACGGTCGTCCAGGGTGCGGATCCGGGCCACCTGCTCGGCGATGTTCGCCAGGTGGAAGTAGGTGCGGAACGCGCGGATCAGGTTGACCGCCGTCGGCAGGTCGGCGGTGCTGAGCCGCTTGGTCAGGGCCTGCTGCGCCTTGCGGCTGCCGGCCAGAGCATCGCGGGACAGTTGCCGGATCTCTTCGATCTGGTCGACCAGTTCCGGCGACTCCTGCCGGGCCAGCGTCTCGCCGAGCAGTTCACCCAAGCGGCGGATGTCGCGGCGCAACTGGCCGTCGTCCGATTCATCGAGAATGCCGGGTGGTGCGGCGACGTCGGTCACGGGCAGCCTCCTGGTGCGGTCTGGAACCGGCGACGGCGCTGTCCGGACGGGGATCAGGTTATCGGGAAGCCCACAGCGGTGACCGCGGCGTCTCGGAGGGCGGTGCGGCAGGCGCGGGTCAGCCAGCCCTGACCAACCCCGAGGTGAAGGCCAGCGCTGTCGCCTGAGCGCGGTCACGGCAGCCGGTCTTGAACAGGATGCGAGAGATGTGGGTCTTGATCGTGCCGACGCCCACGAACAGCCGCTCGGCCAGTTCGGCGTTGTTCAGGCCGTCGGCCAGCAGGGCCAGCACCTCACGCTCGCGCGGGGTCAGCACGCCGATCAGCACACCGGGGTTTCCGGCTCGGGGGTGGGCGGCCAGCGCTGCAAGCACCTGACCGGCAACCGCTGGGTCGAGCCAGACCTCGCCGTCGTGCACCCGGCGGATGGCGGCCGGCAGGTCGGCGGGATTTCGCTTCAGCAGGTAACCGGACGCTCCGGCGCGGAGCGCGTCCAGCACGTCGGGATCGCCGTCGAAGGTGGTCAGGATCAGCACCGGCGGTGCCGGCTCCACGGCGCACACCGCGCGGGTGGCTTCGATGCCGTTGACCCGGCTCATCCTGATGTCCATCAGCAGTACGTCCGGATTGGCACTGGTGACCAGCTCGGCCGCCTCGTCCCCGTCGGTTGCCTGGCCGGCCACCTGCAGGTCGGGCTCGGCGTTGATCAGGGCGACGATGCCGCCGCGGATCAGCGGGTCGTCCTCGACGACCCCGACCCGGATCATCGCGCACCGACCGGCAGACGTGCCTCCAGCCTGAAACCGGTGCCGTGCGACCCCGACTCGACGGCGCCGCCCAGCCCGCCGACCCGGTCTGCCAGGCCGCGCAGCCCGCGTCCGCCGGTGGCCGGCAGGGTTGGCCGGGGTGCGCGGTGGCTGGGCTGGTCGATCACGTCGATCACGAGTTCGTCCGGCCCCCAGGCCAGTGAGATCAGGCACCGGGTGCCTGGAGGGGCGTACTTCAACGTGTTGGTGATGCCCTCCTGTACCGCCCGGTAGGCGGCGGTGGACGCCGCGGGCTGCAGCGGACGCGGGGTGCCGGTCTGGGTGTGGACGATGTCGATCCCCGCGGCCCGGCCCAGTTCGAACAGGGAGGGCAGGTCGTCCAGGGTCGGCCCGGCGGCGCCGCTTCGGCCACTGGGCATCAGCCGCAGGGTGGCCTGGATTTCCTCCATCGCCTTGCGGGCTGACGCCTCGATGCCGTGCAGGGTTTCGGCGTCATTGTTGGCCGAAGTCCGGGCGGCCGCCGCCTGGACCAGCACCGCGGTGATCGTGTTGGCGACACCGTCATGCAGTTCGCGGGCCAACTCGATCCGCTCGTTGGTGGTCGCCTCGACGTGCAGCCGCTCCTGATCGACGTGCCAGGTGCGCAGCTGCTTGCCCCGGTGGTAGACCCGGCGTCCGGTGATCCAGGCGGCCGCTCCGACGACCAGGTGCAGGGCGACTGCCTGCAGAACGCCGGCGGCGCTCTGCGACCACAGGCCAAGGGTGAGCGCATGGCAGAGCAACGGCACCGCAACCAACCAGCCCCAACGGGCGGTGCGGGACGGTGTGTTGGCCGCTACTGCGAAGGTCGCCACCAGCAGCCCGGCGGTGGGCTGCCACAGCGGAACCGCGAGGCTGACCATGGCGAAGCAGACCTGGATGCCGAGCACCAGCAGCGGTCGTTGCCGACGCCACAGCAGGGTCGAGTGGACCACGACAGTGAGCACAACCGGCAGCCACAGGGGAAGCGTGCTGCCGTTGACCAGCGCATTCTCGCCGTCCCAGAACAGCAGATCGACCGTGATCGCCGCGACGATCACCAACAGGCTGCGGCTGGTGGCGTTCATCAGTGTTGTTGGCACATGGTCAGCCACGGGAAGAAGATGCAGAAGCCGCTGGCCGGAATCGCGCCCTCCGGGATGCCGCCGGGGTCGGGTGCCTCGGACGGGCTGCTGAGTTCGATCGCCCACATGTTCCGGCCGGAGTCATCCGGGGTTTCCCGGTGGCCGAAGTTCGCGACCGTCCGGGCCTCGGTGTGCGGCGTCGAGCCGGATACCCAGGCGATGCCCACCGAGGTGGGCGTTGCGCCCGCCTTGAGCGCAGTCACCGCGGCCAGATCGGCGAGCACCATGGTGGATAGGGCCAGGTCGCCCATGCCGAGCACGGTCGTGTTCGTGGCGCCCGGCTGATTGCCGAAGATCGCCACGAAGGTCTCGGAAACCTCAGGTTCGGCCTCGCCGCGGGGCCGCACGATTACGGGGCGTCCGATGGCAATCTCGAACTCCTGGAACTGGCGGCGGAACTTCTTCGCTTGCTTGGCCATGGCGGGCCTCCTGTGCGGATCGTGTGATCGTCAGGTGTACGCCAAGTCCGGGGTTGATACAAGGTCGCAGTTCTGCCCCCCAGTAGCGGTTTCAGGAGATCCTGATGCCGTACAGCTTCTTGGCGTACGTGCCGACCACCAGCATGTTGCCGTAGACCGCAGGCGAGGCCTCGATGTTCTGGTCCAGCTGCAGGGTGCTGTAGTCCGCACCGGTGTTGGGGTTGAACAGGTGCAACAGCCCACTGGAATCGCCCTGGATGCCGTAGACGTGGCCGTCCTTGCCCTGCACCAGAACCGGCGAGCTCCACGAGAAGGCCCCCATCGTCCGTTGCCAGACGACCTTTCCGGTGGTCTTGTCGAGCGCCACCAGGTCGCCCTTCTTCGAGCCGGCGGTCTTCGCGATGGTGACGAAGACCAGGTCGGACACCTCGCCGAAGCCGAGCGCCGGGGTGGCCATCAGGCCGCCGTTGACGGCTTTGTCGTAGCGGGCGTCGATCTCCCAGGTCCAGACCACCTGGCCGGTCAGGGCGTTCACCTTGCGGAACTGGACGGGGCCGGACGTGGCGCCCGCCTCGCCGCGTTTGTCCAGTTCATTGCCGGTGTAGAGGAACGGACCCTCTGGGGTGTCCTCCAGCACCACCGTGGCGTCGCTGTCGTCCTCTACCGGGAGCACCCAGACCACCTGCATGGAGGTGGCGTCCCAGCAGATCAGGTGGCCGTCGTTGTCGCCGGCGAACATCAGGTTGCGGTAGGCCGCGGCCGACGACTCGATTCCGTGCCGAAGGTTCTGCTCCGCGGTGTTGTAGGACAGTTTGGTGAACTCGGGCGTGACGCTGACCGTCTTGGCGTTGGCGTCGAAGTTCGCGTTCAGCTTGACCTTGTAGATCAGCCCGTTCTCGGCCGGCTCGATCAGGGTGTCGGACCCGGCGTTGATCAGGGCGGAGGAGTCGAAGGCGCCCCAATCGCGAGGGGCGACCGGGTCGGTGCCGTTCCAGCCGGAGACCTCCTTGTTCTGGATCAGGTCGAAGATTCGGTAGCGCCACGGGCCGGTCTGGTCACCGTTCTGGTTCAACCCCATGCCGGCGTACAGCAGCGGGTAGCCGCGCGGGTCGATCGAGCCGGTGCCCTTGAAGGCGAAGCCGACGTCGATCGGCGCCTTGGTGTCGCGGCCGGACGCCAGGTCAAGCCGGTAGACCTTGCCGTCGACCACGGGGTAGACCACCTCGACGAAGTTCGGGTCGTTCACCTGGGCCGGGTCGAGGCTCATCGCTTGCTTGGTGGCCTGGGGCCAGTTCACCAGCAGCGGCTGCCCCGTCCAGCCGGCGCCGGCCCAGTACGACCCCTCGGCATGCACGTCGCCGGTCTCACGCGTCCAGGCGACCTGCAGCTGCTTGGCGCTGATGTCCGCGGTTCCGTAACTGGGCGCGTTGCGGTAGTTGTTGCCCCGGAAGGTGAGCACCCCTGGAACGGAGGTGTAGGTGGAGGCGTCGCCGAAGCCGACCGGGCCGGCCGGCTGGTAGTTCGCGATCGGCCCGTTGTCGCCGTTGAACAGCTGCCAGGTGACCGTTCCGTCGCGGAACGGACGGCTGTACCTGCCGTCACCGAGCGCGGTGGGAGCCGTCCAGCCCGGCAGGGAGTCGAGGGGGATCTGAAGCTTGGCGGGATCAGTCTCGGGGTTGGCCGGCGAGGTGGACGCCGTCGGTGAGTTGGGTCGGGTGGAGTGCACCAGCACGTCCGGCGCGGTGCACGCGGTGAGCAGCAGGCTGCCCAGCACGGCCGCACAGGCAAGACGGATCAGCGGACGGCTGGAGCGAGCAACAGGCACATCGGCGAGTTTAGGCGCAGGCACCGTGGTGTTCCGGGACGTTAGAGCACCGGCCGGGTGCCCCAGATCCGCTTGATGTAGTCCTTCATCGAGCGGTCGGAACTGAAGAAGCCGCTGCGGGCCACGTTCAGCACCGCCGAGCGGGTCCACGCCTCGGTGTCGGCGTACTTGGCGTCGACCCGATCCTGGGCTTCGATGTAGGCGGCGAAGTCGGCCATGGCCATGAACCGATCGTTGTGTACCAGGTTGGACACCACCGGCTCGAAGGTCTGGTGATCGCCGTCGGAGAACCGCCCGGACGCGATCAGGTCGAGGGTCGCCTTCAGTTGCGGGTTCGACTCGTAGTACTGGCCCGGATGGTAGCCCTTGGCGCCGAGCTCGGCCACCTGCGGCTCGTCCATGCCGAACAGGAAGAAGTTGTCGTCGCCGACCAGCTGGCGGATCTCGACGTTCGCACCGTCGTCGGTGCCGATGGTGAGCGCGCCGTTGAGGGCGAACTTCATGTTGCCGGTGCCGGACGCCTCCATGCCCGCGAGCGAGATCTGCTCGGACAGGTCCGCGGCCGGGATCAGCCGCTCGGCCAGCGTGACGTTGTAGTTGGCCGGGAAGAACACCTTGAGCCGGCCCTCGACCGCCGGATCGTTGTTCACCGCCATGCCGACCTTGTTGATCAGGTGGATGATGTTCTTCGCCATCCGGTAGCCGGGTGCCGCCTTGGCGCCGAACACGAAGGTGCGGGGAGTCACGTCCGCGGCGGACACTTTGCCGGAGCTGATCTGCTCGTAGAGGGACACGATGTGCAGCAGCTTGAGGGTCTGTCGCTTGTACTCGTGCAGCCGCTTCACCATCACGTCGAGCATGTGGTCGGTGGGCAGTTCGAGACCGTCCCGGACCCGCAGCCGGTCGCGCAGCCGAATCTTGTTCGCCATCTTGGCGTCGCGGAACGACGCCAGGAAGTCGGGGTCCTCGGCGTAGGGCTCGAGCTCCTGTAGCCGCTCCAGATCGGTCACCCACCCGCTGCCGATCGCATCGGTGATCAGATTGGACAGGTGCGGGTTGGCCAGCTTCATGAACCGGCGCGGGGTGACTCCGTTGGTGACATTGGTGAACTTGTCTGGCCACAACTCAGCGAACTCGTTCAGCACCTTGTCACGCAGCAGTTGTGAGTGCAGGGCGGCGACGCCGTTGACCTTGATGCCGGCCACCGTGGCGAGGAACGCCATCCGGATGCCGCGTTCGGGGTACTCGGTGATGATCGACATCCGGCCCAGACGCAGGTAGTCGTCCGGCCAGGTTTCGCGAACCAGCTCGAGAAACTCGTTGTTGATCCGGTAGATGATCTCGAGGTGACGCGGCAACAGCCGGCCGAGCAGATCCACCGGCCAGACCTCGAGGGCCTCGGGCAGCAGGGTGTGACAGGTGTAGGCGAAACACTTGCTGGTGATCGACCACGCCTCGTCCCAGTCGAAGCCGCGCTCGTCGACCAGGATTCGCATCAGCTCCGGCACGGCGATCACCGGGTGGGTGTCGTTGAGCTGGAAGATCACCCGCTCGGGCAGGGTGCGCAGATCGAAGTCCGGACCCTGCACGTCGATGAAGTCGCGCAGGGAGCACGCGACGAAGAAGTACTGCTGCTGCAGCCGCAACTCCTTGCCCTGCGGGGTGGAGTCCTCGGGGTAGAGCACTTTGGAGATGTTCTCGGCGAAGGTCTGGGCCCGGACGGCCTGGGCGTAGTCGCCGGCATTGAAGATCTGCAGGTCGAACGCCCGGGTGGCCTGCGCACTCCACAGCTTGAGGGTGTTGACCCGGCCGTTGAGGTAGCCCGGCACCATGTAGTTGTACGGAACACCCCGAACATTCCATTCCGGGTTCCAGTGCGCACGTGCCACGCCGGCCTCGTCGCTGACCGTCTCGACCTGCCCGCCGAAGTGCACCAGGACCGCTGACTCGGGGTGAGCGATCTCCCACGGGTTGCCCAGGGCCAGCCAGGAGTCGGGCTGTTCGACCTGCTCGCCGTCGACGAAGGTCTGCCGGAAGATGCCGTACTCATAACGGATGCCGTAGCCGGTGCAGGGCACGTTCATGGTGGCCAGCGAGTCGATGAAACAGGCCGCCAACCGGCCGAGACCACCGTTGCCCAGGCCCGGTTCCACCTCTTGCGCGCGCAGCTTCGCCAGGCTCAGACCGCAGGCCTGGAGTGCTTTCTCGGCGATGTCGTTGAGGTCGGCGGCGAGCAGGTTGTTGCCCAACTGCCGACCGAGCAGGTACTCCGCGGAGAGGTACGCCACCGTCTTGGGCATCACCTCACGGTTCTTGCGCATCGTCTCAAGCCAGCGGGCGGTCAGGTAGTTGCGCACGGTGTGCGCCAGCGCCGTGTACTGGTCGTTGATCGACGATCGCGACAACGCGACGCCCAGGTCGGTGTTGAGTTCGTGCAGGAACTCCTTCACGAAGCCGTCCACGGTGTGCGGCGGAGCAGTCACCGGGGCCAGTGCCAGCGGGTGGGTCTGCGGGAACTCGGTGCCCCGATGGTGCGGCCCAACCGCGGGCGATTCGTCGGCCAGATGCATCGGCGACGCTGCGGACTTCGGCGAAGTGAGCTCAGACATGGCCCTTACCGTAGTGCCCGATTTGTTACGGCAGGTTTGCATGCGCAAATGCTGGCGGATCAGCCGGTATTCTGCTGAGGCGCGGCGTCCTACGATGCGGTGATGACGATCACCCAGGCGGACGTTGCAGTGGTCGGGGCCGGGCTGGCCGGCCTGGTTGCGGCGTGCGAGGCGGCCGAGGCGGGACGCTCCGTTGTGCTGCTCGACCAGGAGCCGGAACAGTCATTGGGTGGCCAGGCGCACTGGTCGCTTGGCGGCTTGTTTCTGGTCGATACACGTGAGCAGCGACGGCTCGGAGTGGAGGATTCACTCGAGTTGGCCCGCGCCGACTGGTTCGGCAGCGCCAGGTTCGACCGCGCCGAGGATCACTGGCCCCGGCGCTGGGCCGAGGCCTTCCTGGAGTTCGCTGCCGGTGAGGCTCGGCCATGGTTGCGGCACCAGGGCGTGCGATTCTTTCCGATCGTCGGCTGGGCCGAGCGGGGCGACCTGCGTCCCGGTGGGCACGGCAACTCGGTGCCGCGGTTCCACATCACCTGGGGCACGGGTCCCGGGGTGTTGCAGCCCTTCATCCGGCGGGCCCGGGCAGCCGCGGACGCCGGTCGGCTGCGGTTCGCCTTCAGGCATCGAGCGGACGAGTTGATCGTCGCGGACGGGTCCGTGGTCGGCGTCCGTGGCGCGGTCCTTCAGCCGAGCGAGGTGCCTCGTGGGGTGACTTCCTCCCGCGAGGTGGTGGGCGACTTCGAGGTGCGCGCCGGCGCCGTGCTGGTCACCTCGGGCGGCATCGGTGGCAATCTCGACCTGGTCCGGGCGGCCTGGCCCGACCGCCTGGGTACGCCGCCGAAGACCATGGTCGCCGGAGTGCCCGCCCACGTCGACGGACGGATGCTCGGCATCGCTGAGGCGTCCGGTGCCCGAATCGTCAACGCGGATCGGATGTGGCATTACCCGGAGGGCCTCCGCAACTGGAACCCGGTCTGGAGCAACCACGGCATCCGGATCCTGCCCGGCCCGTCGTCGCTGTGGCTCGATGCCGACGGCGGCCGGCTGCCCGAGCCCTGCTATCCGGGCTTCGACACCCTGGGCACGCTCGCCCACCTGCGAACGACCGGGGCGGACCACAGTTGGTTCGTGCTGACCCAGCAGGTGATCGAGAAGGAGTTTGCGCTCTCCGGCTCGGAGCAGAACCCCGATTTGACCGGACGATCGGTTCCACTCCTGCTGAAGCGGCTGCTGCCCGGCGCTCCGGGACCGGTCGAGGCGTTCAAGAAGTTCGGCGCCGATTTCGTGGTCGCCGACACCATCGAGGAGCTCGTCCAGGGCATGAACCGGATCGCGCCCGAGGGCAGCATCGACCTCGAGCAGCTGCGTGCGCTGATCGCCGACCACGATCGTCAGGCGCTGGCCGAGCACCCGTCCGATACCCAACAGGTGGCCATTCGGCAGGCCCGGGAATACCTGGGTGACAAGCTGATTCGGGTCGCTGTGCCGCACGCGTTCGCCGACCCGGCGAACGGCCCGCTGATCGCGGTCAAGCTGCACGTGCTGACCCGCAAGAGCCTTGGCGGCCTGGAGACCGACCTGTCCGCCCGGTGCCTGCGCGCCGACGGCTCGGTGCTGCCGGGGTTGTACGCAGCAGGCGAAGCGGCTGGCTTCGGCGGTGGTGGCATGCACGGCTACAGCGCGCTGGAGGGCACGTTTCTCGGTGGCTGCCTGTTCACCGGACGGACGGCTGGCCGGGCCGCTGCGGCGGCAGTGACCCCCTGAACACCCGGGGGTCAGCGGTTGATGATGCCCCAGACCACGAAGGCCACCAACGAGACGGACGCGACGACCACCAGAGCGGTCACCCCCAGCCGCTCCTTGCGGACCGCGGCGGCGATGCCGAAGCCGACCCCGATCAGTCCCACCACAGGGATCACCAGCGCGACGGCGCCGAACGCGAAAGCGGTGATCGAGAAGGCCTTGCTGGCGCTCGCCGGCCGCGCCGGCTGGATCGGTGCTGAACTGACCGCGCGGGGCTGAAACTGCGGACCGGGCTGAACCGCTTGCGCCACCCTCTGCACCTCGGCAGCCCACTGCTTGCCGTCCCAGTAGCGCGGCCGCGGGCCGCCGGCCGGATCCGGGTACCAACCCGGCGTCGGCGCGGTGGGCCGCTGCCCAGAATCGGCCTGAACGCCGGCCCCGCCGGTGGGGTTTCCGCCTGGCTCCGCCTTGTTCTGCAGGATCTCGTCGATCTCCGTGACCGTGCGGTAGGTGACCTCCGGCCGCTCACGCAGTACGGCCAACAGGGTTCGGACGTTGTCCCGCACGGACGCGTTCCGCTCGTCGCGCAGCGCCTGGCGAAGCTGTTTCAGGATGGATTCCTGGTCTGCGGGCAGAATCGCGGCCCGGCCCCTGATGGCGGTGCCCAGCAGCATCAGGTACTCGTAGGGAATGGCGGGCGGGGCCGGCAGCGGGTCCGGGAGCGGCTGGGCCTCCCGCTCCCGCTCGTTGATGGCCCGGATCAGGGCGATGCCGGACGCAGCCGTCGGCCGCCGGTAGTCGATGGTCTGGTACTGGTAGACGAAGTGGTCCCGCATGCCCGAAAGATCGGCGATCTGCACGGTGACGATCGGTCGCTGCAGATCGCGGGCGTAGCCGAGTTCCAGCATGCACGCTTCGGAGTCGAGCGCGTTGGGCGACAGGGCCAGCACGAACACGTCGCAGCCCCGGATCTGCTTCAGGATCGCCGACCACCAGGCCTCGCCGCCGGTCAGGTCCTGGTCGAGCCAGACCGGACTGCCGGCGCCCTGCAGGTCGCGCACCAGCGACCGGACCAGATCGCCGTCCAGGCTCGAGTGAGAAACGAAGATGGTCATGGCCGCCTCGGGTCGCCTACCAACGAGGCGAAAGCCTAGGACAACCGGACCGGTGTCGGCCAGTGAGCAATAGTGCCCCAAAGCGGGCGTCCGTCGAAGCCGCCGGGTAGGTTCGGTGAATGGCAGCGAAGCTCCTCGGACTGGTCGCGACGGTCATCGTGATGACGCTCAGTGCCTGTACGGCGGCACCCGCGCCGGTCACTGTCGGGCCCTCCGGGGCCGGCACGGCGACCCAGCCGGCGGGATCCGCAACGGCCCCCCCGTCCAGGGCCCAAGGCAAGCCCTTCGCCGTCCAGGACCTCGGCAGCTTCGACGAACCGTGGGCGATGACCTTTCTGCCCGGCAGCTCCGATGCCCTGATCACCCAGCGCGGCGGTGAACTGAAACTTAGGCTGGCGGACGGACGTGTGCTCGACGTCGGTGGTGTGCCCGAGGTGGCGGCCGCGGGCCAGGGCGGCCTCGGCGACATCATCACGGGTCCCACGTATGCGTCGGACAAGACCGTCTACCTGAGCTGGGCGGCCGCCGGTGGCGACGGCTCGGGCGCCGAGGTGGCCCGCGCCACCCTGGTCGCCGATGGCGCCAGCGCCCGGTTGGTCGACCTGACCACGATCTGGCGGCAGCAGCCGAAGACCAGCGGCACCGGCCACTACGGTCACCGGCTCACCTTCTCGCCCGACGGAAGATTCCTGTACATCACCTCCGGCGAGCGGCAGAAGATGACCCCGGCGCAGGATCTGAGCAACAACCTGGGCAGCATCGTCCGGCTGAACCCGGACGGCAGCCCGGCGGCCGGAAACCCGTTCGCCGATCAGGACGGAGTCGCCGCGGAGATCTGGACCTACGGTCACCGCAACCCGCTCGGCATCGCCTTCGACCCGGCCGGCAACCTGTGGAGCAGCGAGATGGGGCCGCAGGGCGGCGACGAGGTGAACCAGATCGTGGAGGGCAAGAACTACGGCTGGCCGAAGGTGTCGAACGGCTCCCACTACGGCGGTGAGAACATTCCCGATCATGCGCCCGGCGACGGATTCGAGGCGCCCAAGGTGTGGTGGAATCCGTCCATCTCGCCGAGCAGCCTGATCATCTACACCGGTTCGGAGTTCCCCGACTGGAATGGTGACGCCTTCGTCGGCGCCCTGTCGGGTGAGGCGTTGATCCGGCTGAACGTCGAAGGCACCGCCGCCGAGAAGGGCGACGAGTGGAACATGGGCGCCCGGATCCGCGAGGTGGAGCAAGCGCCGGACGGCTCGATCTGGGTGCTCGAAGACGGCTCGGGCGCGCGGCTGCTGAGGCTGTCGAAGCCCTGAGCGGTGCCGGACCGAGCCTTTCCGGAGTCGTGGGTCCCGCTCGCGACGGGTTGCTCCGAGCTCTCCATTTCACACTGAATGCGTGAAAAGTCACCCGGGTTGTTCGTAAACCCCTGCCACTTTGGCGACGACACCCCTAAGTTGGAAGCAAGCAACATCGGCTCAAGGAAGAGCCGGGAGGAGTGTCCAATGTCCACCGATCCACTCGTCATCGCCATCGATACCTCCACCACCGCAACCAAGGCGATCATCGTCGACGCCACCGGAGCAGTGCTGGCCACCGGCAAGCGGGACATTCCACTGAAGAATCCGCAGACCAGCTTCTATGAACACAACCCGCTGGACTGGTGGACCACCACCGACGAAGCCATCGGCGAAGCGATCGGCCAACTCAGCGACGCCGACAAGGGTCGGATCGCGGCGATGGGCATCACCCACCAGCGGGAGACCTTCGCCCCGTTCGACGCCGACGGCCTGCCGCTGCGCGACGGCATCCTGTGGATGGACGGCCGGGCCACGGACCAGATCCTGAAGTACGGCAGCCCAGACATCCACGCCCGGTCGGGAAAGCCGGCCGACATCACCCCGGCGCTGTACAAGATGGCCTGGGTCAAGGAGAACCAGCCCGACATCTTCCCCAAGGCGCACAAGGTCGTCGAGGTGCACGGCTACGTGGTGTTCAAACTGACCGGGCAATGGACGTCCTCGGTCGCCTGCGCCGACTCGCTCGGCCTGTTCGACATCGCCAAGCAGGACTACGACCCCGGCCTTCTCGAGATCGCGGGGGTGACCCGCGAGCAGATGAGCGACCTGGTCAAGCCGGGCGAGATCATCGCCGACATCGACCCGGCGATCACGAAGGCCTGGGGACTGTCCCAGACCATTCCCCTGGTGGCCGGCATGGGCGATGGCCAGGCCGCCGGCGTGGGTGCGGCAGCAGTGTCGGACGACACCATGTACCTGAACCTGGGCACCGCGGTGGTGGCCGGCCTGCACGGCCCCGACTATGCCTATGGCAAGGCGTATCGCACTTTGGCTGCCGGCATTCCGGACTGGTACGACTTCGAGTTGCTGATGAGTTCCGGGGCGTTCCTGGCCACCTGGTTCCGTGAGGCCCTGGGCAACCCGCAGCTGGGTGCCAAGCCCGACCCCGAGCTGGACGAGGCCGCGTCCGCGCTTCCCGTCGGCTCACTCGGCCTGATCACGATGCCGTACTGGAACGCGGTGCAGACCCCGCACTGGGATCCGGTGGCCCGTGGCGCGGTGGTCGGCTGGCGCGGGGTGCACAAGCGTCCGGCGATGTACCGGTCGATCCTGGAGTCGATCGGCATCGAGATGCGCAACGGGCTCGAGGGCCTGGAGGCCGACACCGGCGCCAAGATCACCCAGATCCGCTCGATGGGCGGCGGTAATCGCAGCACCTTGTGGCGGCAGATCATGACCGACGCGATGGGCGTTCCGATCACGGCCTGCGCCGAGGACGAAATTTCGGCCCTCGGTGCCGCGGTGGCGGCCATGTCGGTGACCGGGGTGCACGGCCCGGCCGACATCGCCGTCTATGCGGAGAAGATGGCTCGGTTCACCGATACCACCGAGCCCAACCAGGAGAATTACGAGCTGTATGGCGAGGTGGCCGAGATCCAGCGCAAGCTCTTCCCGGCACTGCAGGGCGTCAACCATGACATCAACGAGTTCATGAAGCGCCACCCCGACTGATCGGGCGAGGAGAACCAGATGCGTGCCTGGATGTTCCATGCCCCCGGCGATCTGAGGTTGGAGGATGTCGAGCCCGGCCGACCCGGGCCCGGCGAGGTCGCGGTCGAAATCAGGGCGGCCGCGACCTGCGGCACCGACCTGAAGAGCTTTCGCCGCGGCCACCCGACCCTCTTTCCCAGCCTGCCCGCACGTTTCGGCCACGAGTTCGCCGGGGTGGTCACCGAGGTCGGCGAGGGGGTGACGACGTTCACTCCCGGACAGCGGGTGGTGGCGGCCAACACCTGCCCGTGCGGCAGCTGCTGGGCCTGCACCATCGGCCGCGAGTCTCTCTGCGAGAACCTGCAGTACCTGAACGGGGCGTTCGCCGAGCAGATCGTGATTCCGCGCGCCATCGTGGACCGGAACACCTACCCGATTCCCGAATCGCTGCCGTTCGAGGCTGCGGCGCCTCTGGAACCGCTGTCCACCGTGGTGCACGGCATGGCCGAGAGCGGAATCGCGCTCGGTGACACCGTGGTGGTCAACGGGGCCGGACCGATCGGCCAGATGTACATCCGGCTGGCCCAGCTGCGCGGGGCCTCCGTGATCGCCGCGGACATGTCGCCGAGCCGGCTGGCTCAGGCCGAGGAGGCCGGCGCGATCGACACCGTCGACCTGACCGGCATGGAGTCGGTCGCCGACCGGGCCGCCGCGATCCGGGCGGTGACCCCGCACGGCCGAGGTGCCGACGTGGCGATCGAGGCCGTCGGACTGCCCGAGGTCTGGGAGCAGACCGTGCAATGCCTGCGTCCGGGTGGCACTGCGGTGCTGTTCGGCGGCCCCAAGGCCGGCTCGACGTTCAAGGTCGATGCGGTCGCCATGCACTATCTGGAGTACAAGCTGATCGGCGTCTATCACCACGCACCCCGCTACGTGCAGATCGCCGTCAACCTGCTGTCGACCGGCAAGTTCGACGGCATGACGCTGTGTACCGAGGTGCGACCGCTGGAGGCACTGGTCGAATCGCTCGAGGACATGTCCCGCGGCGTCGGCAGCAAATACATCCTGCAACCCTGAGGAGGATTTTCATGTTGCTTGCGGACGAGCGCGAGCAGATCGTCCAGGCCTGCCTGACCCTGCAACGCGAACGACTGGTGGTCGGAACCGCGGGCAATGTGTCGGTGCGGGCCGGTGAGTTGGTGGCCATCTCGCCCAGCGGAGTCGCCTACGAGGTGATGACGCCGGCGGACGTGGTGGTGGTCGACCTGGCCGGTGACACCGTCGAGGGTGACCTGAAACCGTCCAGCGAACTGCCGCTGCACCTGGCCGTGTACGAAGCCACCGACGCCGGGGCGATCACCCACAATCATGCGCCGGCGTCCACCGCGATGGGGTTGGTGGTCGACGAGATTCCGGCCTCGCACTACTACTCGGCGATGTTCGGCGGCGTCGTCCGGGTGGCGCCCTACGCCAACTTCGGCACCGATCAACTGGCCGCGAATGTGGCCGCCGCGCTGCAGGACCGCCACGGTGCCCTGATGGCCAACCATGGCGCGATCACCATCGGGCCGAGCCTGGAGAAGGCACTGGCACTGCTGCCCTACCTGGAGTACATCTGCGAGATCCAGCTACGGGCGATGGCCACCGGAGCCGCGGTCAAGGTGCTGCCCCCGGAGGTGCTCGGCGAGGCCTTGGCGGCGTTCTCCGGCTACGGCCAGCAACCATCCAAACCCTGAACCCTGACCAAACCACGGAAGGACCCGCCATGTCGGTGATCACCATTCTCGGTGCCGGAGCCATGGGCTCCGCACTGGCCACCCCACTCACCCAGGCCGGTTGGGAGACCCGACTGTGGGGCACCTGGCTGGACGATCACCTGATCGACGCCTGTGAGGCGGGAAAGCCGCACCCGCGCACCCAGGTGCCGCTGGCCGAGGGAACCAGGCTGTTCCGCTCCGATCAACTGGCCGAGGCGCTGCAGGGTGCCGACGCGGTCTTCATCGCCGTGGCGTCCGTCGGTGTGCCGAAGGTCACCGAGCTGGCCCTGGGTGCGATCTCGAAGGCGTCGGTGCTGCTGTGTACGTCGAAGGGCTTCTGGACCGATCCGAACGGGCGGGTGCAGCTGCTGCCGGACGCGATCCGCACGATCGCCGCCGAGCACGGCGCGCTGATCCCGCCGATCGTCGGCGTCGGCGGGCCGTGCAAAGCCAACGAGGTCGCGGCCGGCAAGCCGACTGCCACCATCTACGGCTCGCTGGACGAAGCCACCGCCGTCCGGATGGCCCGGGAGATCTCCACCGACGTGTATCGGATCGAGCCGACCGGCGACGAGCCCGGGGTCGAGGTGTGCGCTCCGATGAAGAACGTGTACGCGATCGCCCTCGGCATCGCGGACGGACTGGAGGAGGCCACCGGTTTCGCGCACCACAACCTGAAGTCGGCGATCTTCGCGCAGTCCGTGCGTGAGATGTCGATCGTCTCCACCGAACTGGGCGCCCGAGCGGAAACCGCCTACGGGCTGGCCGGCGTCGGCGACCTGGAGGTGACCGGCCTGTCCGGACGCAACAAGGTCTACGGCGTCCGGATCGGTCGTGGTGAGGGCGCCAAGCCGGCCCTGGCGGCGATGGAAGCCGCCGAGCAGACCGTCGAGGGTGTGCCGGCAGCCGGGCTGGCGATGACCCTGGTGCAACAGACCGAGGGACTGCTCGAGCAGCTGCCGCTGCTCAAGGCGGTCACCGCGATTCTGGGCGGAGCGAGCGACCCGGGCAAGTTGGTGGCGGACGCGGCGCTGCCCGCCCGGGTGTAGTTCTGGTCACTGGGTCGATCGAGCTTGTCCGGCTCCGTCGATCGAGCCTGTCGAGATCTCTGGTTTCGACAGGCTCAACCAGGGGCAAGCAGGGCGCTCACCGTGAAGGCGGCACCGTCGGGGTCGGCCAGGACGGCCTGACGGAACGGCACCTGCTGCTGGTCGGCTGGCGCACTGAGCACCGACCCGCCATGTTCGAGCGCGGCGGCCGCTGCCAGGTCGGCGTCCGCGACCCAGAAGTCCATCAGCCAGTTGGCCGGCCCGTCCGCCGAGTAGCCGACGGCGATCACGTCGCGGGGCACGGGCTGAGTCGGCTCGCCGCCGACGTAGCCCGGCAGCCGCCAGAGGGTGACCGGACCGAAAGCGTCCGACCGCCAGCCGAAGAGCGATTCGTAGAACGGGCCGACCGCGGCCGGGTCGGGCGTGCTCAGCCGGCCCATCGACCAGGCGCCGGGTTCGTTGACCAGTTCGGCGCCGATTCGTCCGACGGCTTGTCCGGCGCACACCACAGCCCCGGACGGATCGGTCAGTACGGTGAGCACGACCGCGGGTGATAGGTCGGTCGGACCGCTCAGCACCCGACCGCCCGCCGCAGCCGCAGCGTCGGCGATCGCCTGGGCGTCGTCCACGCAGATCTGCATCGTCCAGGCGGGCACCGCCTGGGGGCTCTCCGGCAGCAGGCCGATGCCGGCCACCTCGCGGCCACGCAATAGTGCGACCGCGTAGCCGTCGTCGTCGCTGACGTCGAAGGTCCAGCCGAAGACCGCCCCGTAGAACCCGGTCGCGGTAGCCAGGTCGGTGGTCAGGCAGGTGGTCCAGTTGGGGACTCCGTGCGGGTATTCGGTGCGTTCGCTCATGGCTGGACGCTATCCCATATACTTGGAAAAACCAAGTACATGATTGGAAAGTAGGATGAGGCTGTGGCCACGCGAAGCTATGGGGACTCGTGCGGAATCGCCCGCGCGCTCGACCTGGTCGGGGACCGGTGGACCCTCCTGGTGGTGCGCGAGCTGTTGCTCGGGCCGAAGCGATTCACCGACCTGCAGTCCGGGTTGGGCCGGATCGGGCCGGACGTGCTCGCCCAACGACTCCGAGACCTGGAGGACGGCGGTCTGGTCGAGCGGGACGACCGGGCGCGGGTGTACCGGCTGAGCGACGCGGGCCTGGGTCTCGAACCGGTGCTGCTGGCCCTGGGTCGGTTCGGCGCGGGACTGCCGCTGCCGCAGGATCCCCCGCCCCTCGGTCCGGACGCGACCGCTATCGCCCTGCTGACCATGTTCGATTCGACCCTAGCGGCCGACCTGCGGGCGAGCTACGAACTTCGGCTCGACCCGGACCGCCTGGGCGAGGCCCTGCAGCTGAACATCGGCGACGGCCGGCTGCGGATCGTCCGAACCCGCGCCGAGGGTCCCGAGGCGGTGATCACCACGACGCCGGACACCCTCGTCGCGGTGCTCTGGCACGATCGCGACCTGGCCGAGGCGATGGCCAGCGGTGACCTGCGGATCGACGGTGACCCGTTGGCCGCCGAGCGGCTGCTGACGCTGTTTCAGCCCCGCTGACTAGGGCACTCGGTAACCGGCGGCCCGGAACAGTTCGTACCACTCTGGCCGGGTCAGCGGCAGATCCGAGCCCAGCGCTGCTCCCGCGACCCGCTCGGGTGTCGTGGTGCCCAGCACCACCTGGATGCCGGCCGGGTGCCTGGTGATCCAGGCGGTCGCGATCGCGATCGGCGGCACGTCGTACTGGTCGGCCAGCCGGTCGACCACTGCGTTCAGCTCGGCGTAGTCGGCGTTGCCGATGAAGGCGCCGTCGAAGAACCCGCCCTGGAGCGGCGACCAGGCCTGCACGGTGATGCTATTGACCCGGCAGTAGTCGAGCAGGCCGCCACCGTCGAGGCCGATCGACTGGTCGAGCCCCTGCATGTTGGCGGTGACGCCCTGAGCGATGATCGGCGCGTGCGGGATCGACAGTTGTACCTGGTTCGCCACCAGCGGCTGGCGGACGGCCGTCTTCAGCACGTCGATCTGCCGCGGGGTGTGATTGGACACCCCGAAGGCCCGCACCTTGCCCGCTGCTTCCAGCTCGTCGAAGGCCCGAGCCACTTCATCGGGTTCGACCAGGGCGTCCGGACGATGCAGCAGCAGCACGTCCAGGTAGTCCGTGTTCAGCGCCCGCAGCGACCCCTCCACCTGGCCGACGATGTGGTCGTAGGAGAAGTCGAAGTAGGGTCCGTCCGGGACGATGCCGCACTTGGTCTGGATGGTGATCTCGGCGCGCTCGGTGGCACTGAGCCGCATGGCCTGCGCAAACCGCTCCTCGCAGGCATGCATCTGGCCGCCGTAGATGTCGGCGTGGTCGAAGAAGTCGATGCCGGCATCGCGAGCGGTGCCGACGAGGGTGCGGATCTCGTCGTCGGTCTTGTCGATGATCCGCATCAGGCCGAGCACGACGTTGGGCACAGAGGTGTCGCTGGTGCCGAGGGGGACGGTCTTCATTCTTGCTCTCTTCGTTCGATGAGCTTTCGGATGGGGGCGTGTGTCCACCCTAGGCGTTCAGTTCGGGCGTGCGAGCGGTCAGGGTGGGCGATCGGGCGGCCCTAGATGGCGCGGGCGACCCAGGGAAACCGGCGGTCGACCTGCGGGTCGTACAGCGGAGCGCCGAGGGCGTCCAGGCATTGGATCGCAGCGTCCATCACGGTGAGGTCCTTGACGTTGTGGAAGGTCAGCACCACGAAGCTGCCACCCGCGATCCAGACGTCGAAGGCGCCATGGGTGGGGTGCGAGAAGTGATAGGTGTCGGTGCGTCGCCAGGTGCCGTACATGATCGCGAGTTCGTCCAGCACGCGATCGGTCTCCAGCGGGGCGACGTCCTTCACCCGGCGGCCCTTGATCAACTTCAGATAGATGCGCCGATCAGCAACTCGATTGCTGCGTCGGCCGTCATCGTAGGCCCAGAACGCCAGTTGATAGCTCATGTCACCACTCCAGCCGATGCTGCCCAAGGGCCTGAGGTATGGCCCTGCACACGGCGAAATCTAGACCTCTGGTGCGGTTCAGCCGGCTCACCACGCGGTGCTCTCAGTCGACGTTTGGACAGATCTCGTTGGCGGGGGGTTGCGGCGATGGTTGAGCTCGTCGAAACCGTGATCTGGACCAGCGGAGGGGGCTCGATCGGCGGACCTCAGTCGAGGGGTTGGCGGCCCAGGGTTCCGACCAGGGCGGATCGGTAATCGGGGCTGGCGAACCGGTTCAGTTCGGCCCGTTGCCGCGGCGATCCGGCTCTGCACATGCAGGCGGTCGCTGGCCTCGCCGTTCTCTGGCTGGCCGGCGAATCCCTCCAGCCGGTCCACCACCGCCTGCGCCCGCTTGCTGGCCCACTGCTGCTTGGAGTCCAGCCGTTCGGCGTACCACTGGGAATCGAGGACGGTCTGCCGGTCGAACAGGCGGCGGACCTCCGCCGAGTCCAGGTCATGGCCATCGGCGGTGCTGCCGGACGCCATGATCTCCAGCAACGCCCGCAGCGGCGGGATGGCCAGCTCGATGGTGCCGTCGTCGAAGTACGATTGGGCGACCCGGCGGTGGGTCTCGACGATCACGTCCATGCTCTCGGCGTAAATGTCCACCGACTGCAGTTCGGGCCGCAGCATTTCATCGGTGAAGACCACGTGCGGATGCAGGAAGATCCGGCCGAAGTACATCCGGGCGAACTTCTGAGTCATTCGGTAGCCCAGCCGGCTGGCCCGGACCAGGTGCCCGTTGTGCTCGAAGTCCTCGACCCGCTCCAGGCAGCCCTCGGCGATCAGGTTCTGCGCCGAGCGTTCGGTCGGGGTCATCCGCGAGAACACCTCGGGCACCAGCATCGAGATGTCGTGGTCGACCCGCACTGTCGGTCCGACGTGGCCGGCGCACGACACCCAGCCGTCATAGCCGGTGAGCACGTAGCTGAGCATCGCGGCGTTCAGGTCGATGATGCCCGGCATCGCATTGAACGGACCCTTGGTCAACGCGCCCTCGGAGCCGGCCCCGGTGGTCGACGGCGACTTGCCGGTCATCGACGAGATGAACTCCATGAACAACTCCGGCAACTCCATGAAGTGCAGCGGGTTGAACGAGCACAGGGGCGGCACGGGGCCGTCCGGTGGGTTGTTGCGGCGGCCGGCGGCAATCACGTCGATCGGGATCGGCAGCGGCGCGTGGGTGGGCAGCTTGGCGGCCAGGTGCATGGACAGGTCGGCCGCCGCGGTGGCGTCGGCGTTCGTCACGTCAGGCCGGCGCTGCAGGTAGCGCGGGTTCTTGGACGGCTTGCCGCCCACCAGCCGGGGATTGGCGGACGACACCACGTAGCTCGGGCTGGCCTCGTCCGGCTGCTCGGCGAAGTCGCTGAGCAGTTGCCGCATCGGCGCGGTGAAGGCGCTGAACGCCACCGCATCGTCGTGCATCTCGCGGGCGTCGAACCGGGTCAGCGGCTCGAAGTTGGAGAGAAAGTTGGTCGCGAGCGCCATGTCGGCCTCGGTCTGCTTGTCGTAGCCGCGCAGGATGGCGTCGTCCGGACGCTGGAAGAGCAGGTTCTCGCAGTTCTGAACGTACTTGCGGGACAGCCCGATCACGTCGCCCGGCACCTCGGTCAGGTGGGCCGGGCCGACGATGGACGCGGTGATGTCGTCCTCGGTCTGCACCTTCACCGCCGGGTTGAAATCGTGACGCAGACCGAACAGCCGCCAGCCACCCTCGGGGTCGAAGCCGACCCGGAGCATGTTGACGTTGATCCGCTCGCCGTCCAGCCGCAGCGCGTTGCCTTGGCGTCCGTTCATGATGCCGACGGTGAAGTGGCTTCGCCAATCCTCGCCCCATTCGGCGCGATGGAACCGCTTGACGACGAAGACCAGTTCCTTGACGTGCTGCGGAATGCTCTCCAGCCAGTCGTTGTACTCCTCGCTGAAGTCGGTCTGGGACGGGGTGAGCAGCTTGATCACACTGCCGATCGACCGGGTCGGCGACAGGATCCGGCGGGTGTCGCTGCCACGCTGTGCGGGGTCGGCGAACCGGTCCGAATGGTCGCGGGACAGGATCGTCTCGACCGCGTCCATGTCGGCGTCGAAGTCGGCCACGTAGGCGTTGCCGAAGATGAACGCGTCCGTGATCGCCTTGGAGATCTCGGACTTACCGCCGCCCGACACGGTGCTCGGCTTGTGGCACGAGGTCACGGTGGCGACGGTCGCCTTCAGGTCCCAGTGCCGCGGATCGGACGGCGACTGGGCCAGTTGCACCCGGTAGCCGTTGGGGCCGAGATAGACCTTGTCGGCTCGCAGCCGGATGGACCGTTCGCCGGCCGCGGTCGACCACGACACGGTCATGGTCCGCAGGGAGTAGGTGGGCCGGGCCGGCACCAGCACCAGGTGCGGCTGTTCGGTGTCGATCGCGTGCCCTTCGGGCTGCCGGACGAATCTCGTTCGGTCGCGGGCGAGAACGTCTTCGAGCCGGTAATCGTCGCCGGCCGACTCGTCGGTGTACCCCGCCCCGAGATTGTAGGACGGAAAGACCAGGGCACCGCCGGCGTGCTCCTCCTCGACGTTGCCGAACAGATTCGCGCTGTAGGAGATCTGGGTCTTGACCTCCTTCTTGCAGTAGCCGAAGTAGTTGTCGGCGATCACGGTGACCATCACCCCACGGGCGTCGCGGGCACAGATCTTGAACGCCTGGCCGCCGTTGTACAGCTCGTCGGGTTTCGTCCAGCAGGCGCCGTCGCGGCGCTGTCGCTCGGTCGCCGAATCGATGTGCGGCAGGCCGAGATCCTTCTTCTTCACCCTGGTCAGGTGGGGGGCGAGCACCACGCAGCCGGTGGTTCCGGTCCAGGTACCCGGGTCGAGGGATGCGTCGTGCTCGGGCAGGTAGGGGTCGCCGCCGTTGCCGAAGATGCCCTCGACGAAGTCGAGGTTGGCGACCAGGCCGCCGGGCACGATGAACCGGGTCTCCATCCGGCGTTCGGTGGCGTAGCCCGGCACCGCGGGGGAGACCAGCGGGCGCAGCAGCAACGAAACGAAGCAGGCCGCCGGATGCTCGGTCTGGGACAGGTACGGCAGCACCAGGTCGACCTCTGGCGGCTGGAAGGCCAGGCTCAACAGCCGTCCGAAAACGGCCTTGGGTACGGCGATCTTGTCGTCGGGAATCGGCAGGCCGCCCTCGGCGATGTGGAAGACCCCGGCCGTGGTGCGGCGGTCGTTGGCGGGGTTGTGCAGCACGCCGTTGGCGAGCCGGTAGCTGGACAGCAGCGGCGAGCTGAACGAGTCGCCGTTGACCGGCAGCGACAAGGCCCGGGCCAGTCCGGCCTCGTCCAGCACCAGGGTGCGCCGAGGCAGCTTGGGTCGTTCGTCGGGCAGGTCGTCGACAACGGGATAGGCGTCGGCCAGGTAGTCGTCCAGAAAGCCCTGGATGCGCTGGTCGGCCGCGCAGTGCCGGTCGGAGAGTCGGCGGCTGAGTTCGCGCTGTCGGGCCAGGATCGGTGCGACCAGTTGGGCCGAGGTGGCCTCCTCGGCCTGGAGGGGCACCGAGATCCCGATCAGGGCGAGGCGCAGGTTGACGGCGGCTGGAGACACATCCGTGTGCATGTTCTCAGTCTCGATCACCCGGACCGGCTTGTCAGCAGGTCTGAAGGTTGACCCGGGACTGTTACCTGATCAGCGCCGAAACCGCTGGTCGGAACGGCGTCGACGGTCAGGGAGCGAACGCGCAGAACTCGTTGCCCTCGGGGTCGGCCAACACGTTCCAGCCGATCTCGTCGTCGCGAGCTCGAAGCATGCGTGCGCCGGCCGCGAGCAGGGCCTCGAGGTCGGGCACCACGAAGTCCAGATGAACGCGGTTCTTGCCGGTCTTCGGCTCGGGCACCTCGCCGAACACGAGCGCCTCGAACGGCGCTCCAGCGATGTCCTCCACCCAGGAGAAGCCCCGGCCGTCATCGGCGACAGTGGCACCCAGCACGTTCGCCCACCACTTCGACATCGGGGCGTGCGACACCGAGTCCACCACGATTTCGTAGAGTCCCCGCTGCTCGGCACGGACGAACGCGCACAGCTCGCCGCCCTCGGGGTCGGTGAGCACCGTCCAGTGGGACGAGGAGTCGTCCGCTACCTGGCCACCCAATGCTTGGAGGTCGGCCACCGAACCGACATGGAGATCCAGGTGGACCCGGTGTTTGACCGCTTTCGGCTCGGGCACCCGGTTCAGCCAGACGGTCTGCTGGGGCACCTCGCCGACCAGCCGGACGTCGCCATCGGGCAGGTTCTCCGCCCGCAGCTGGAGCGCCGGCGCCCAGAACTGCGCCATCGCGGCCGGGTCGGTCACATCCAGGCAGAGGTCCTTGTAGATCGCCAGGGGCATGACAGCCATTCTCGTCCGTCGCGACCCCGACAAAAGCCCAATCGCCCTGGCTTTCGGCCAGCGGCTCTTGACCGCCGGTTGTGAAAGCGCTTTCATAAACGGATCATCCCCCCAGTGTCGAAGGAGACACGAACATGAGTCTGTTCCCCCCAGCACCTCACAGACGCACACACTCCAAGACCTTCAGGACGGTCGCGGCCGCGGCCGCCGTACTGCTGGCCACCACCGCCGGCCTGGCCGCAGTGACCAAGGCTCAGGCCGCGCCACTGCCCAGCGGCTGGACGACGGTCTGGTCGGACGACTTCAACGGTGCCGCGGGCACCCTGCCCAGCTCGGACTGGCAGATCGACACCGGTACTTCCTATCCCGGCGGCCCGCCCGCCTGGGGCACCTGGGAGATCCAGACCTACACCGATTCGACCGCCAACCTCTACCAGGACGGCAAGGGCAATCTGAACATCAAGCCGCTGCGGGACGGGTCCGGCAAGTGGACGTCCGCCCGGATCGAGACGAAGAGGGCCAACTTCAAGGCGCCGTCGGGCGGCCTACTGGCGATCGAGAGCCGGATCCAGATGCCGAACGTCACGGGGGATGCGGCGCTCGGGTACTGGCCGGCGTTCTGGGCGCTGGGCAACCCATATCGCGGCAACTGGTGGAACTGGCCGATCATCGGCGAGCTGGACATCATGGAGAACGTCAACGGCCTGGATCGGGTCTGGGGCGTGCTGCACTGCGGCGTGAACCCTGGTGGGCCCTGCAACGAGACGACGGGGCTGGCGGCCAACCGGGCCTGCCCGGGCTCGTCCTGCCAGTCGGCGTTCCACACCTACCGGTTCGAATGGGACCGGTCCACCACCCCGAACCAGATGCGTTGGTATGTGGACGGGGTGCAGTTCCACAGCATCTCGCAGAGCCAACTGCCGGCCGACACCTGGGCGTCGATGACCGAACACGCCGGCTACTACGTGCTGCTCAACGTGGCCATGGGCGGGGCCTTCCCGAACGCGTTGGCTGGTGAGACCCCGACCGCATCGACGGTGCCCGGACACCCGATGGTGATCGACTACGTGTCGGTGCAGTCCAAGGGCGGAACCGGCGAGCCGGAGCCGACGCCCACGCCGACCGTCACTGCGACCGGGGAGCCGACGGTGACGCCAACGCCGACGGTGACTCCCACAGTCACTCCGACCGAGGAACCGACCACGACGCCGACTGGTTCGCCGGCGGGTTCGGCGTATCGGGTGATCGAGGCCGAGTCGGCTTCGGGTGCGCAGGGGGCGACGATCGGGTCGTCGTCGGTGACCGGGTTGGGCAATGGTGATTGGTTGAAGTTCTCGGGTCTGGATTTCGGTTCGGGTGCGGCGGCGAACCAGTTCCTGGCGAAGGTGGCTTCGGGTGCCTCGGGTGGGGTGTCGGGTTTGGTTGAGGTGCGGTTGGATTCGCCGACGTCGTCGGTGGTCGGCAGTTTCGCGGTGGCGAACACGGGTGGTTGGACGTCGTGGCGTACGGTGCCGGCGAACATGTCCGCGACCAGGGGTGTGCATGATGTGTATGTCACGTTCACTTCGGGTCAACCGGCCGACTTCGCCGCAATCGACAGCCTCAGCTTCGGACGTCCCGGCGGCGCCGATCCTGAGCCCACGGTGACCACGTCGCCGACCACTACGCCCGCGCCCACCACGACGCCGACTGGTTCGCCGGCGGGTTCGGCGTATCGGGTGATCGAGGCCGAGTCGGCTTCGGGTGCGCAGGGGGCGACGATCGGGTCGTCGTCGGTGACCGGGTTGGGCAATGGTGATTGGTTGAAGTTCTCGGGTCTGGATTTCGGTTCGGGTGCGGCGGCGAACCAGTTCCTGGCGAAGGTGGCTTCGGGTGCCTCGGGTGGGGTGTCGGGTTTGGTTGAGGTGCGGTTGGATTCGCCGACGTCGTCGGTGGTCGGCAGTTTCGCGGTGGCGAACACGGGTGGTTGGACGTCGTGGCGTACGGTGCCGGCGAACATGTCCGCGACCAGGGGTGTGCATGATGTGTATGTCACGTTCACTTCGGGTCAACCGGCCGACTTCGCCGCTATCGACAGCCTCAGCTTCGGACGCTGACACCCTGTCGTCGGGTCGAGCTTGTCGAGACCCCTTGGTTTCGACAAGCTCAACCAGCGGAGCTCAACCCGCGACAAGCTCAACTTCGGCACGCCCGACCAGCGACGGGTTCAGCCAGGCGTCCACTTCGGCCAGCCAGCGATTCTTGTCGGAATCGCCGGCCAGGCTGGCGACGATGCTGGCCCGGGCCAGTCCGGCCAGCTCCGGGTCGCTGAACCCGAGCTTCACCCGGGCCAACTCGTACTGGGCGGTGAGCCGGGTGAGGAACAACAGCGGGTCGTCGGCGCCAAGGGCGACGGTTGCGCCGGCGTCCACCAGGCGACGCAGCGGCACGTCGGTGGCCTCGTGGTAGACCCCCAGGTGCACGTTCGACGTTGGACAGACCTCCAGGGCGATGCCGGCGGCGACGAGTTCGTCGAGCAGCCGTGGATCCTCCGCCGAGCGCACGCCATGGCCGAGCCGAGCCGGTCGCAGGTACTCAACCACCTGGCGGACGTGGCTGGGCCCGAGCAGTTCGCCGCCGTGCGGAACTCCCGGCAGCCCGGCGTTGCGGGCGATCCGGAAGGCCGGCTCCCAGTCGGAGGTGACGCCGGAGCGTTCGTTGTTGCTCAGCCCGAAGGCGATCACCCGGTTCTCGCCGGCGTAGCGGGCGGCCAGCCGGGCCATCGTGCGGGCGTCCAGGGGATGCCTGATCCGGCTCGCCGCCACGACGATCGCCACCTGCACTCCGGTGGCGGCGGTGGCCAGCCGAGCCTCGTCCAGAATGATCTCAAGCGCCGGCGCGAGCCCGCCGACGAACGGGGCGTAGCTGGACGGGTCGACCTGCAACTCGAGCCGGCGGGAGCCCTCGGCGGCGTCGTCACGGGCGGCCTGGGCGACGATGAACCGCATCGCGGCCTCGCTGTTCACCACGTTGCGGGCCATGTCGTAGAGCCGCTGAAAACGGAACCAGCCGCGCTCGTTCGGCGGTACCAGCAGGCCGTTGGCGTCGACCAGGGATTCGTGCAGCGGCAGCTTCGCCAACTCTGCCAGGTGCTGCAACGAGGCGATGCTCATCGACCCGGTGAAGTGCAGGTGCAGGTGGGCCTTCGGCAACGCACCCAGATCCCGCATCGATCGATCGTGCCACATCCCGCGGAGCACTGGAGCGGCCCGGCGAGTCAGTTCCCGGTCTTGCGCTGCATGGTGCCCGCGCCGCCGTCGCCGCGCTGCCATTGCACGATCAACTCGTCGCGGGTGCCGAACCGCACCAGGTGTCGTCCGACCACGTCCTCCATGCTGTCGAGAGCGTCCGGCTCGGCGCTGAGGCTGAGCAGCAGAGCGTCGTCGGCGGTGGAAAGGTCGAGGTGGGCGTTGCTGAAGGTGACGCTGCCGGTGGACGTGTCGTCGTTCCAGACGGCTTCGGCCTTGCGAGACATGTGCGAGACGAGTTGCTTGGCGTAGCGGCCCGGACGATCGGTACCGACTGCTGCGGTCGAGGTTTCAGTCATTTGCCACACATCCTAGGTTTGCCATCGAGTGGTTTGGTCAGCGCTCGACGGGTCAGCGCTCAGGGAAACTGGTCGAGTTGGATCTTCTTCATGTCCATCATCGCCGCGTAGCCCTCGGGGGTGGCTGTGTACGCCGCCATGTCCACCGGAACCACCTGCCAGCTGACTCCGAACCGATCGGTCAGCCAACCACACTGCTCCGCCTCGGGTACCGCACTCAGCGCAGTCCAGTAGCGATCGATCTCGGCCTGGTCTGCGCACTCGATCATCAGCGAGACGCCGGGTCCGAAGGTTTCGGGCTGCTCCACGCCCGAGTCCATCACAGCGAACCATTGGTCGAACAGTTCGAACTCGCCGAACATCACCGACTCGGTGGTGACCGGCCCAGTCGGCTCTGGATAGGTGGCCACGGTGCCCACCACAACGTCGGGAAACACCGAGGCGTAGAAGTCGACCGCTTCGGCGGCCCGGTTCTGGGCCGCGGCGCCGAACATCAGCGACGGCACGATGAACGGACGCAGCTCGCCCGCCGGGTCGGTCAGAATCAGCTGCCAGCCGACGCCGTAGCGGTCCTGCACCCAGCCGTAGTAGGGGCTGAACGGATACTGACCGAGCGGCATCATCACCTGACCGCTGTCGGCCAGCGCGTTCCAGAGCTCTTCGAGGTGCGACCGGGCGGCGTCGTCCAGCGACGGATCGAAGTTGACCATGAACGATAGCGCCGGGGTGACCGGAAACTCGGGGCCGGCGTTGATGCCGATGAACCGGTGCCCGTTCAGCTCGAACTCGACAGTCAACTCCTTGCCGGCGTGCTCCTTCTGAGAGTCGGGCAGGCCGTGCTTCGGGTAGTGCTGCACCCGGGTGACCCGCGCGTTCGGAAACACCGAGGTGTAGAACTTCGCCGCCTCGGCGGCATTGTGGTCGAACCAGATGCTCGGGACGATCTTCTGCATCTTTCCTCCTGGGTGCGCTCGGTTCCCGTTGAGCCTAGGCGTCTGCACCGACCGGAGGAACAGCCAGTCGGGTGAGCAACCCGGCCATCTGTTGCCGGACGTGGCTGTGCACGTCCGCTCCGGCGGTGAAGGGCTCGCCGACCAAAACCTGGGTGTCGGTGTCGCGGTACCGGCGGAACAGCACCTGCAGGGTGGCCGCGGCGTATTCACGATCCTTGGGATCGGCGATCCACCGCGCCAGAGGCGAGGTGAGCGCTGTTCGCGAGATCACCCCGCTGACCGCCAGCGGCACCACCTGGAGCCCGGGCAGCTGGCGGGTAAGTGTCACCACCGAGGGCGACCACGCCTGCAATGCCAGGTGCGGCGGGCGAACGGAGGGGTCCGGTTCGATGGTGCCGGCCGGAAAGGTCAGCAGTGCACCGCCCTGGCGCAGGTGGCTTCTGGCCTGATTGATCAGAGCCAGCCGGTCACCGTCCGACACCCACAGCAACCGCGACGCGATCGCCGGGATCGACCGCAGAAAAGGGCGGTCGAGAGCCACGATTCGCAGATCACTGCGCACCTCCAGGGCCAGGACGAGAGCCATCGCATCGGTCAGCCCGGGATGATTGGACACTGCCAGCAGCGGCCCGGACGATGGCACCCGCTCGCGTCCGATCGTGGTCACCTGCCGAGTGAAGGTGCGCAGCGCCCAGCGCGCCCCGGCGGCAAGACCATCGGCTGCGACCAGGTCGTCCAAATGCCGCACCTGACCCGCGAATCGCCGGGCCGGCGGCCATAGCAGTGCTCGCAGCACCGGGTTCGACGGCAACCGAAAGGCCCGTAGCAGGTCGTCCAGATTGGCCGCGACGAGGGCGTCGAGGCGGCGCCGGCGAGCCAGCCGGTCACCCCGGTTCGCCCAGATCGTAGGGATCGGCGCCGGTTGGCCCATACCAGTCATACTCGACCACCTCGGACCGCAGCGCCAGTGCGACGCGGCGGTGCTCTGCAGCCGATCCGGCCAACGGAAGGAAACCCCAGCCATGGACAACACAGTGAACGCACTGGTGCTGCTGCGCCGTGCCTCGGTTGCGCTGCTGCTCGACCTGACCGACGGCCTGTTGCCTTCGGTGCTGCACTGGGGAGCCGACCTCGGCGAGCTGACCCACGCGGACGCGGCAGCGATGGTCCGCAGCGCCATCCACCCGATCGTCGCCAACATCGTGGACGAGCCGGTCAGGGTCGCCCTGTTGCCCGAGCATCACGCCGGTTGGGCGGGCCGGCCGGGACTGAGCGGTTCGCGCGCCGGCCGGGACTGGTCGCCCAGGTTCACCACCACCGCGCTGCGGATCGACGGTGCAGCGGTGGACGCCGCCGAGGCGGGCCTGATCAGCCTCGGCGCTGCCGTCCTCGAGGTCGAGGCCGCCGATCCGGTGGCCGGGCTTTCGCTCACCCTGACTATCGAACTGACCGCGCACGGCCTGGTCCGAACCCGGGCCACGCTCGGAAACCTGGGCACCACGGACTATCAGGTGGGCGATCTGGTCCTCGCCCTGCCGGTGCCCCAGTTGGCCGCCGAGCTGTTCGACCTGGCCGGCCACTGGGGTCTGGAGCGGACCCCGCAGCGCCGCGCCTTCACCGTGGGCACCCACCTACGCGAGGGTCGCCGCGGCCGTACCGGAGCGGACGCGGCCACCGTGCTGCATGCGGGTAGGCCGGGATTCGGGTTCGCCGCCGGGGAGGTGTGGGGGGTTCACGTCGGCTGGAGCGGAAACCACTCCCACTACGCCGAACGGCTCGCCACCGGCGAGCAGGTGGTGGGTGGCGGCGAACTGCTGCTGCCCGGCGAGCTGATCCTGGCGCCGGGCGAGAGCTATTCCGGGCCGTGGCTCTACGGCTCCTACGGTGTCGGGCTCGACCAGGTCGCCGGCCGATTCCACGGCTACCTGCGGTCCCGGCCGCAGCACCCGTCCAGCTGCCGTCCGGTCACCATCAACGTCTGGGAGGCGGTCTACTTCGACCACACCCTGGAGCCCCTTCTGGAACTCGCCGACAAGGCTGCTGCGGTCGGCGTCGAGCGCTTCGTGCTGGACGACGGCTGGTTCGGCTCCCGCCGCAACGATCATTCCGGACTCGGCGACTGGACCGTCTCCGCCGAGGTTTGGCCGAACGGGCTGCACCCGCTGGTCGACCGGGTTGTCGAGCTGGGCATGGAGTTCGGCTTGTGGGTCGAGCCGGAGATGATCAATCCCGACTCGGACGCCGCCCGCGCCCACCCCGAATGGATGATGGCGACGGGGCACCGAATGCCGGTGCTGTCGAGGCATCAGCAGGTGATGAACCTGGGCATTCCGGAGTGCTACGCCTACGTCCGCGATGCTCTACTGGCCCTGCTCGACGAGTACCGGATCGGCTACTTCAAGTGGGACCACAACCGCGACCTGGTCGATGCCGGCACCCAGCCGCACGGACGTCCCGGCGTCCATGGCCAGACAGTGGCTCTCTACCGGCTGATGGACGAGCTCAAGGCGGCTCATCCGGGCCTGGAGATCGAGTCCTGCTCGTCCGGTGGCGCGCGAGTCGATCTCGGCATCCTCGAGCACACCGATCGGGTCTGGGTTTCGGACTGCATCGACCCGCTGGAGCGACAGCGGATGATGCGCTGGACCCAGCAACTGATCCCGCCGGAGCTGATGGGTTCGCACATCGCCTCTGGCGTCTCGCACACCACCGGACGAAGCCACGAACTCAACTTCCGGGCGGCCACGGCCGTCTTCGGTCACCTGGGCATCGAGTGGGACCTGCGCCGGGCGAGCGAGGCCGAACTGAGTGAGCTCACCGGCTGGGTGAGCTGGTTCAAGGCGAACCGCGACCTGTTGCTCGGCGGTGACCTGCACCGGCTCGACTTTCCCGACCCGGCACTCACTGCTTTCGGGGTGGTCGCGCCGGATCAGAGTCGGGCGATCTATTCGTACGCGGCGGTCGGACGCTCAGACGTGGTGCTGCTCGGCCGGGTACGGTTCCCGGGACTGGATCCTGAACGCCGGTACCGGGTGGTGCCGGCCCTGGTCGGCCGGACGCCGTCCGGGCTTCGCCCCCCGCCGTGGTGGGGGATCACCCGGGACTGGTCACACGAACTGGAGGAGCTGACCGCACACCGGGCGCCGACGTTCGTGCCGACCCAGGGCGAACTCGGCGTGGTGCTGCCCGGATCGGTACTGCTCAACGTCGGGCTGATGGACGCCCCGATCGACCCCGACCACGCACTGCTCTACGAGGTGACCGCGGTCGACTGAGAACGATTGCAGCCGCACGACTGCCGCACGATCAGCGTGGTCGGATAGATCCTCCGCTCGAGGGGGGCGCCGAGGAGTTCGCTGACCGCGTCCTCGGCCATCTGCTTGAACGGCACGCCCACCGTGGTCAGTGGCGGCACGGTGAACTTCGAGGTCAGTGACCCGTCGAAGGACGCGATCGCAATGTCGTCCGGCACCCGTACTCCGGCCGCGTAGAGCCCCGCGATCAGACCGGTGGACTGCTGGTCGGACGCCACGAAGACAGCGGTGGCGTCCGGATGGCGGTGTAGGAGTTCGGCGGCGGCGAGGCGGCCGCCCTCGCTCGTCCATTCCGTGCGGACCCGGCGATCCGCCGTCAGCCCGAGTGCCAGCACCGCGTCATTCCAGGCCCGCTCCCGGATGTCCATGGGAGAGCCGCCGGTGACCAGCGCGATCCGGCGGTGCCCGTGCACGTCGGCCAGGTGCCGCACGGCGGCCTGCGAGCCGCCGTAGAAGTCGGGGGACAGGCTCGGCACGGTGTCCATCGGCATGTCCAGGCTGAGCTTGACCATGGGAATGGTCAGCCGCCCCGTCCGGGCGATCAGGTCGGGTGGCGGCGGGGTCGCGGTGATGATGCCGTCCACCTGATGGCCGGCCAGCGATTCGACCAGTCGGGGCAGGTCGTCGGGCTGGGCCTGGCCGAGCACCAGTCGGAGGCCGCGCTCGGCCGCTGCCCGCTCGACCGCCTTGGCCAGGGTGGCAAAGTACTGGTTCTCGACGTCCGGAACGATCAGCCCGATCAGCCCGGAGCGTCCGGTGATCAACGATCTCGCCGCGATGTTTGGCCGGTAGCCGAGCTTGTCGATCGCGTCCAGCACCCTGGTTCTGGTGGCGGCGGCCACCGGGCGCGGGCCGTCGTTGACGACATAGCTGACCACTGCGCTGCTGACTCCGGCGAGCTTGGCGACATCGTCACGGGTGGCGTCGCGGCCCGATCCGGTCGTGCGTCGCACCATCGGGTCAACCTTCCGCTAGCCGGAGGCGTAACTCTACGGGTGAGCTCGGGTCATTGCCGTCCGCGCCGGAACCGGCGCTTGAGGCGCAGATCCTTGGGCAGCGGTGGAGCGGCCAGGCGGGCGGTCGGCCCGCGGTAACCGGCGACCCGGCCGAAGCGGTCGTCCGGCGCCTCGTTCCACTCCTGTCGCATCCGGACGATGTCGTCGTGACTACGCCCGATGAAGTTCCACCACATCACGATGCCCTCGTCGAACGGCTCTCCGCCGAGCAGCATCACCCGCGCCGGCGCGTCGGTCGGATTGGTCAGCCGCAGGTGGTTGAGCCCGGCGTCCCGCACGCCGAGCACGCTGCGATCCAGCCGGACCTCGTCGAAGTCGACCTGACCGGTGTCGACCAGCACGCCGTGTTCGAAGGCCGGGTCGACGTCGACCTCATAGGTCACGCCCGGATCGAGGATCACCTCGGCGCCGAGCAGCGGGGTCTGGGTGTGCACCGGCGAACTGGCTCCGGCGAATGCGCCGGTCAGCACCTTGACCCGGACGCCGGCTTGCTCGACCAGGTCCGGAACGTGGTGCTGGAACTCGCGAATCAGGTCGGCGTCCGATTCGGGCAGGGCGACCCAGAGTTGGACGCCGTGCAGCAGGTCGCGCTCCGGTGTGGACACCTCCGAGTGCGCGATGCCGTGGCCGGAGGTCATCAGGTTCAGCTCGCCGGGGCGCACCATGGCGTGAACGCCGCCGGAGTCGCGGTGTTCGATCTCGCCCTCGAACAGCCAGCTGACTGTCTGCAGGCCGGTGTGCGGATGCGGCGGCACGTCCATGCAGATGCCCTGTTCGGGACCGTAGTGATCGGCGAAACACCACGCCCCTACGAACGAACGGCGTAGTGAGGGCAGGGTGCGTCGCACCTGGAGCGCGTCCTCGCCGCCCAGCTTCACCGGTTTGGGCTCAATCCGTTGGATTTCGTGCGGGTCGTGACTGTCGTCCACCGGGCAGTCGTACAGCTCTGACCTGGTCTCGGTGTTGCTCATCGCATCTCCTCGCCTCGGGCCAAGCCTAGGCTCAGCTCGGCCAGCCCGAAACGACCACCTTGCCGATCGTGGCGGACGACTCGACCAACTCGTGCGCGTGCCGCAGGGTGCGAGCGTCCAGAGGTTCGAGGCTGACGGTCAGCGTGCTGCGGATCCGACCCGCGTCGACCAGCCGGGCCAACTCGTCGAGCAGCTCATGCTGATAGGTGTCGTCCGGCAGGTGCACGGCGCGGGTGAACATGAACTCCCAGTGCCAGGTGACGCTCTTGGGCTTGAGCGCGTCGATGCCCGGGGAACTGCTGTCGATGGACACCAGGTGACCCAGCGGCTTGATCACTTCGGCGATCGCGGCCAGGTTCGGCGGCGTGAAGGCCGTGTAGACGTAATCGACACCGCCCGGCGCGATGGCCCGTACTTGCGCCGCGAAGTCCCGCCCGACCACATGATCGGCACCCAGATCGGCGACCCACCGGGCCGACTCCTCGCGGGACGCGACCGCGATCACGGTCAGCTTGGTCATGGTCTTGGCCAGTTGAATCACCAGCGAGCCGACCCCACCGGCGGCACCCACCACCAGCAGCACGCCCTCGCTGTCGGCCTGCAACCCGAGATGGTGGAACAGACCCTCCCAGGCGGTGATCGCGGTCAGCGGCATGGCCGCCGCCTCCGCATCGTCGAGGCTGCTCGGCCGGTGACCGACGATGTTCTCGTTGACCAGGTGGAAGCGGGCGTCCGTGCCCGAGCGGTTGATCGCCCCGGCGTACCAGACCCGGTCGCCCGGCTCGAACAGGGTCACCGCCTCGCCCACCGCGGCGACCACTCCGGCGGCGTCGTAGCCGATCACCCGCGGAGAATCTGACGCGGGCGAGCCGGCCCGGGTTTTGACGTCGACCGGATTCACCGAAACGGCGTGTACCTCGACCAGCAGGTCGTGGCCCTCCGGCGATGGCACCGGCAGGGTGACGTCCTGCAGACTGCGCTCGTCCGAGATCGGCAGGCCCCGGTACAGGCCGATGGCCGGCATCGTCGGCGGAATCGGCGGGGCGACGCGGTCGGTCGGGTTGTCGCTGGAGGTCATGCCAGCGACGATACCCAGATCGGCCCGGCACACCTCCGCTGTCGGCTAGACCTTCTCGACGGCTGGGGCCTCGCTCGTCGCCGGCTGCGACCACGCCGGCGGGACGCTGCGGCGCAGGAACAGCACCGTGATCACGCCGAGCAGCAGGGTCACCACCGGCAGCAGCAGTGCCTGGCCCATGGCGGTCGAGAACGGCTCCACCAGAAAGGCCGGCAGCTGGCCCGAGCCGAAACCGCCGCTGGTCCCGGCGGACGACGGCAGGTTCGCCTCCAGCCGGGACTGCATCAGGGCGGCGATGGCTGCCGAACCGATCACCGAACCGATCGTGCGGGTGGTGTTGTAGATGCCCGAACCGGCACCCGCCTGGCGGGGTGACAGGTTGCGGGTGGCGGTGGTGGCCAGCGGGCCCCACATGCCGGCGCTGCCGATGCCGATCAGGGCGGCCGGGATCAGGAACATCGGCAGGGCGGTGGTTGCGTTCATCATCATCGCGTACCAGAACTGGCCACCGGCGACGAGCAACAGGCCCGGCACCAACAGGTATCGGGGGTCGGTCCGGTCGAGGATCCTGCCCGCCAACGGGGAAAGGATGCCGGACAGCACTGCCGTCGGAATGGTCAGCAGAGCGGCCTGGGTCGGGGTCAGGCCGCGGGCCAGTTGCAGGAAGAACATCATCGGCAGTGACATCGCGGTGACGGTGAAGCCGACGGTGGCGATGGCCAGGTTGGACACCGAGAAGTTGCGGTCCCGGAACAACTCCAAGGGCACCAGCGGCTCCGACTTCGTCCGGGCCTGCTGCCAGACGAACAGTGCCAACACAACGATGCCCGCGGCGATCATCGACCAGACCGAGACCGGTCCCCAGACCACGCCCCAGTCGTACGTTTCGCCCTCCTGAAGCCCGAACACCAGCAGGAACAGCCCCACGGCGCTCAACAGAACCCCGAGCATGTCGAAGCGATGCGGGTGGGTCTCCAGGTTCGGCACCAGCCACACGGCCAGCACGAAGCCGGCGATGCCGACGGGAATGTTGACGAAGAAGATCGCCTCCCAGCCGAAGGCGTCCACCAGAAAGCCGCCGGCCAGCGGCCCGACCAGGGTGGCCACGCCCGCGGTGGCGCCCCACAGGCCCATCGCGGCGCCCCGGCGATCGGCCGGGAAGGTGCGGGCGATCAGGGCCATCGTCTGCGGAGTCATCAGTGCGGCACCCACTCCCTGCAGCGCACGCATGGCGATCAGCATGCCGAGAGAGGTGGACAGGCCACAGCCGAGCGAGGCCATCGTGAACACGGCCAGACCGGTCAGGTAGATCCGCTTCGGACCGTAGGCGTCGCCCAGTCGTCCGGCGATCAGCAGGGGAACGGCGTAGGTGAGCAGGTAGGCGCTGGTCACCCAGACCACGTTGTCGAGGTTGTTGGTGTTGGGGTCCAGCGCGGTCTTGATGGCCGGATTCGCCACGGAGACGATGGTGACGTCGACCAGGAGCATGAAGAACCCGATGATCAACGCCCAGAGGGCGCGCCAGGGGTTGGGCGGCGTGGCGTCGGCGGGAGCCGTGGCGCGGGATCGGTCGGTCATTGGCGGGCTGCCTCTCGTTGGCTGAGGTAACGATCTGTGGGGGCGCTCCCGGCGCCCCAATGGAATGCCTGCTGCTCCAGGCGGGGAATCAGGTGATCGAGCCAGCGCAGTTCGGCCTGGGCCAGTACTGCCTCGCGGTCGATCTCGATCAGGTACTGCTCGGGAACCTCGCGATCGATCGCCTTGGCCCGTCCGTCCTGGTGGTACTGCTGGTAGGCGCTCAGTGCCGCCCGGCGTTGCTGCAGAAGATCGATCACCTCGCCGCGGTCGAGGTTGTGCGCCTCGGCCAGGGCCACCCGGAACTGCTCGGGGCGGTCGATCCTGGGCAGCTCCCGGCGGACCCACTCGGGAACGATCTCGCGGCCGGCATCGGTCAGTGTGTAGGTGGTCCGCTCCGGACGGTTTCCGCTGCGATCGACGCCCGACTCGGCCAGCAGCTCCTGCTTCTGAAGCCGCGCGACGGTGTGGTAGAGGGTTCCGTTGGTGATCGGCGCAAGCCGGTCGTCATGGCGCTGGCGCATCAGCTTGATCATCTCGTAGGGGTGCATGTCACCCTCGCGCAGCAGGGCGAGCACCATCACCCCCAGCGGGGTGAGCCGGCCGGCACAGTCCTGCATCAATGGTTCCCGAGGATTGTTCGAAGTGGATTAGTCCATGTGGACTATACGTGGGCGGACGGCATGAGACAAGCGCCGCTCCTCCTCTTTCAGACCGCGACTGTCGGACGGGGCGCCCTAGCATGAGGCCCATGACCAACCAGCTGACCGCTCTGCGTGAACGTCAGGAGCAGTTCCTGGCGGCCATTCCGCTCGTGGATTCGACCGCGCCGGTGCCCTGGTGTGGGCGTTGGCGGGTGCGCAACCTGGTCGAGCACCTGGCCCGGATCCACCACTGGGCGGCCGGCCAGGCGCGCCGAAAGCAGGAGACGCCGTTGGGCAAGGGGCCCTTCGAACTGGCCGAGTTCTACTCGGCCAACGCAGCTGAGTTGTACGCCACCCTGACCGAACTCGATCCGGACGCCCGAGCCTGGACGCTGCTCGATCAGGGCGTGCCCCCCGAGCAGCAGTCCGGCACGGTGGCGTTCTGGCACCGCCGCCAGGCGCTGGAGACCCTGGTTCACCTCTGGGACCTGCGGGTGGCCGGCGGCCTCGACTACGAACCCGGACCGGCCGCCTGGCTGGACTGCCTCGATGAGGTGGTCACCGTGATGCATCCCCGGCAGCTGCGGCTGAACCGGATCGCTCCGCCCGCGCTCCGGGTGCGGTTCATCGCAGCGGACGAATCCGCCGACCACCTGCTCGCCGGTTCGCCCGCCGAGGGTGACGAGGTGGCCATCAGTGGGCCCATCCGCAGCCTGGCGCTGCTGAGCTGGGGTCGACTGGCTGCCGACGACGAATCCCTGACGATCACTGGCGACGGCGGCGCTTTGGCCACCGTCCTGGCAGCCGGACTCACTCCCTAGGGGTCGAGCCCAACAGGTCGAGGCCCAGCTCCTGGGCCAGGTGGCGGGCGACCAACTGGCCGCGCACGCTGTTGCCCTCGTTGTCCAGCGGCGGCGAGAACACGCCGAGCGCACCCTTGCCCGGTGACACCGCCACCACCCCGCCGCTGATGCCGCTCTTCCCGGGCACCCCGACGTCCAGCAGCCAGTCGCCGGAACTTTCGTACAGGCCGGCGATGCTCATCACGGCCAGGGTCGCCCGCGCGACCGCGGGGCCGACCACCTGTTCGCCGGTGACCGGATTCACCCCGCCGTCGGCGAGGGTGGCGCCCATCGTGGCCAGGTCGACGACGGTGACCTCGAGGCTGCACTGCCGGGTGTAGAGGTCGACCGCCACCAACGGATCCCCCGACAGGGCGCCGGACGCACTCAGCAGCATGCCAAGGGCACGGTTGCGAAAGTTGGTCTCCCGGGCAGAGGCCAGGGTTTGCGGATCCAGTTCCAGCGGACGGCCGGCAAAGCGGGACAGGCCGTCCACGACCCGCCGCCACTGCTGTCCATGGGTGTAGCCCGGAACCAGACTCGTGGTGGCGATCGCGCCGGCGTTGACCATCGGGTTCGTCCGGCCGTCCGAGGTGCGCTCGACGGCCTGGGCCGAGTTGAACGGCAATCCGGTGCCGTTGACACCGACCAGCCGGCGCACCTCGTCCGGCCCCAGAGCCTCGGCCACCAGCGCGAACACGAAGGGCTTGGACACACTCATCAGCGAGAACGGGGCGTGGGCGTCGCCGACGGCGTGCACCCCGCCGGCGTTGTCGGTCAGGCAGATGCCGAACAGGTTGGGATCCGCCGCGGCCAGAGCGGGATAGACCGTGGATACCTCCCCGTCGCCGACGTCCGCGAACTCGGCGTGGGCGCGGCGGATCAGGTCGTCGATCAGGTTGTCGTCCGGCAATGACCCGGTGGACACGAATCGGCGCCCGCGCTGCACCGGGTGCTCGGGCAGGTACATAGGCCTGAGCCTAGGGGAGACTTCCTCGCCCGCTGGGGTGAGGCGGACAATGGCCGGGTCGGCGGAGGGTTGCCCCGGAGGCGGTGACGATGAGGATCGGGCTGGTCGCTGGAGCGGTGCTGCTGCTGCTGACCGGTTGCACGGGCGGTCCGCCCAGCGACCCGCCGGCGGTTGCGGTCCGCGAGGCGCACTCCTCGGTGGCAAGCGTCACCCTGGCCGTGCGGCTGCGGCTGAACGACTCCAGCACCGTGGCCTATACGCAGGTGATGCTGCAGACCACCCGCGACGCCATCGCCGACGCGCAGCGCGAGCTGGCGGTTTCCGGCGATGCGGACGAGGGCCGCCTCGCGGTGGCCACCCCGGTGGTGGCCCGGGCGACGACGGAGGTCAGCGGGCTGGCTCGAGCCGGAGCGTCCGCGCTCACTCAGGTCGATCTGGATCGGCTCGTGCTGCTGGAGGATCAGCTGGCCCGAGTCAGCGAGGAGCTGGGCGGGTGAAGCGCATCTTCGCGGTCGCCCTCGGCATTCTGACGGCGATCGGTGGGTTCCTCGACATCGGCGACATCGTCACCAACGCGGTGGTCGGCTCCCGGTTCGGCTGGTCGCTGGCCTGGGTGGTGGTGGTCGGCGTGGGCGGCATCTGCGTGTTCGCGCACATGTCCGGCAAGGTTGCGGCGGTGTCCGGACGGGCCACCTTCGAGGTGATCCGGGAACGGCTCGGCCCGCGGATGGCGCTGGCCAATCTCGCGGCGTCCTTTCTGATCAACCTGCTCACTCTGACCGCAGAGGTCGGGGGCATCGCCCTCGCCCTGCAGTTGGCCAGTAGCGTCCACTATCTGCTCTGGATCCCGGTCGCCGCGGTCGCGGTCTGGCTGGTGATCTGGCGGGTCGGTTTCGATGTGATGGAAAACGTCGCCGGCCTGATCGGCCTGCTGCTGATCGGCTTCGCGGTGGCCTTCTTCCTGCTCGGGCCGGACTGGTCGGAACTGGGCCGGCAGTTCGCCCAGTCGATGCCGTCGACCGAGGCGCCGGCCACCTACTGGTTCTACGCGGTGGCCCTGTTCGGGGCCGCACTGACCCCTTACGAGGTGTTCTTCTTCTCCTCCGGCGCTGTCGAGGAGGGCTGGACGGTCAAGGATCTTGGCCAGTCCCGGCTGAACGTGCTGGTCGGCTTTCCGCTCGGCGGGATCCTGTCGCTGGCGATCGCCGGTTGTGCCGCCCTGGTTCTGCTGCCCAGGGGAATCGAGGTGACGTCGCTGGCCGAGGTGATGCTCCCGGTGGCGGAGGCGGGCGGCAAGCTGCTGCTGGTCGCCGTGATCCTCGGAGTGGTGGCCGCGACCTTCGGTGCCGCCCTGGAAACCACCCTGTCGGCGGGGTACACCGTGGCGCAGTTCTTCGGCTGGACCTGGGGCAAGTTCCGGGCGCCGATCCACGCTGCCCGGTTCCACACCACGATGATCATCTGCCTGCTGATCGGGCTCGCGGTGCTGGCCACCGGGGTGGACCCGGTGATGGTCACCGAGATGTCGGTGGTCTTCTCGGCGGCGGCCCTGCCACTGACCTACCTGCCGATCCTGATCGTGAGCAACGATCCCGACTACATGGGAGAGCACGTGAACTCCAAGGCGTTCAACGCGGCCGGCCAGGCGTACTTCGTGCTGATCCTGGTGGCGTCGCTGGCCGCGGTGCCGTTGATGGTGATCACCGGGGTGGGGTCATGACGCTCCCGATGCCGCCTCGTCCCGCCGGAGGACGGCTGATCGACGCCCGGCTGACGCTGCTCGACCGACAGGTGCTGGACGCCACCGGCGAGCCGGTCGGAGTCGTGGACGACCTGGAACTGACCGACCTGCCGCTACGCCGTCGCAGCGACGTGCCCGAACCGCTGGTGGACGTCGGGCTCGAGCCGATCCGGGTGCTGAACCTGGTCCACGGCCCGATCGTGCTGGACCGGCTGACCGGCGGACGGCGGCCCGACGCCCACTTCGAACGGGTGCCCTGGTCGGCGGTCGCGGAACTGGGACCGGCGATCACTTTGGCGGTGGAGTCGGACGCGGTGCCGGTCGGTTGGCTCGAGGACTGGCTGGCCCGCAATGTGATCGCCCGGATTCCCGGGGGGCGCCATGTTCCTCGGTGACGTGCTCGGAGCTCCGGTGCTCGCCGATGGGCAGCGAGTCGGCTTCGTCAGCGACGTCCGGCTGTACCTGCCGGATCAGACCCGTGGCCAGCTGCTCGGCACGCCCGAGGTCTATGCGGTGGTGGTCTGCCCGCGCCGTACGGGAACGTTCGACGGCTTCGAACGCACCGGCATGCGGGCGCCGTGGTTGCTGGCCAAGTGGTTCCACTGGCGCACCAGAGGATCGTTCCTGGTGCTCTGGGACGACCTGGCGGCGTGGGGCGTCGGGGGAGTCGACCTTCGTCCAGGCGCGGCGCGCTGGTCGGTGGCACTCACGGCGGGCTGAACAACACCTGCCACCGCAAACCGACCGGCGCGATCTATCGTTGGTGCTGCCTCGCGCGCACATGACAAGGGAGTCCGATGAGTGAGAACCGTGAAACCGAGCTGCTGGAAGGCGTCCCCGACGGCCTTTTCATCGGCGGCGAGTGGCTGTCCGGGTCCGGTGGCGGAACGCTTTCCGTGCACGATCCGGCCACCGGAAACGTGATCAAGCGGGTCGCCGATGCGACCGTCGACGACGGCCGGGCCGCCATCGACGCCGCCGCTGCCGCGTTTCCCGACTGGGCAGCGACGCCTGCGCGTGAGCGGGCGGAACTGCTCCGCCGGGCATTCGACCTGTTGCAGCAGCGCAAGGAGGACTTCGCGCTGCTGATGACGCTGGAGATGGGCAAGCCGCTCGCCGAGGCCCGCGGTGAGGTCGTCTACGGAGGCGAGTTCCTGCGCTGGTTCAGCGAGGAGACTGCCCACGTCCAGGGCCGCTACGGCGCCAACCCCGAGGGCACCGGCCGGATGATCGTCAGCCAGCACCCGGTCGGCCCCTGCTACCTGATCACGCCGTGGAACTTTCCGCTGGCGATGGCCACCCGCAAGATCGCTCCGGCCCTGGCCGCCGGCTGCACAGTGGTGGTGAAGCCGGCCGCCCTCACGCCGCTGACCACGGTCTTCTTCGCCAAACTGCTGCAGGATGCGGGCCTGCCCGCCGGCGTGGTGAATGTACTCACCACCAGCGCGTCGGGGCCGGTGTCGGAGGCGATCATCGCCGATCCCCGGCTGCGCAAGCTGTCGTTCACCGGATCGACCCAGGTCGGCCAGACGCTGCTCGGGCAGGCGGCGAAGGGAGTGCTCCGCACGTCCATGGAACTGGGCGGCAACGCCCCGTTCGTGGTGTTCGACGACGCCGATCTCGACAAGGCGGTGGACGGCGCGATGGCGGCCAAGTTCCGCAACATCGGCCAGGCCTGCACCGCGGCCAACCGGTTCATCGTGCACTCGTCCGTCGCGGAGGAGTTCGCCAGCCGGGTGACCGAGCGGGTACAGGGCTTCAGTACCGGACGGGGCACCGAGGAGGGCGTCACGATCGGGCCGCTGATCGACGACCGCGCGGTCGCCAAGGCCACCGAACTGGTCGGCGACGCGGTGGAGCGCGGCGCCACCCTGCGCACCGGAGGTTCCGCGATCGACCGTCCGGGCACCTTCTTCGAGGCGACCGTCCTCAGCGACGTCCAGCCGGGCAGCGACATTCTGCGTGAAGAGATCTTCGGCCCGGTGCTGGCGATCGTGTCCTTCGACGACGAGGACCAGGCCGTCCGGCTCGCCAACGACACCGACTACGGCCTGGTCAGCTACGTCTACACCAGTGACCTGGCCCGGGGGCAGCGGATGATCGAGCGGCTCGAGACCGGAATGATGGGGCTCAACGTCGGCGTGGTGTCCAATGCGGCGGCACCGTTCGGGGGCTGGAAACTGTCCGGGCTGGGCCGCGAAGGTGGCGCCGAGGGCATCCACGAGTATCTGCAGACCAAGTACACGCTGACGCCCAACCCGTTCGGCTGAGCCGGGCGGGTCACCACGCGCCATTGGGCCGCGCCGAACCGTCGCTTTCCCGCGACAGAGTGGTTTCATAAGCGCCATGAGCAGTGTGCGTCGTTCCCTGGTTCGAATCGTTTCCGCACCGGGAAAGCTGATCGGGCTGCCGCAGCAGAACCGCGAGCTGCAGAAGCGCGCCAAGAAGCAGTCCGCGCGGATCGCCGAGCTGGAGAAGAAGAATGCGGGCCAGCAACGCGAGATCCAGCGCCTGCACGGCGTGATCAAGGGCCTGCGCCTGGCCGAGGCGCGCCGGATCCTGCCCGAACCCGTGGCGCAGTCCGTCGAAACCGTGCTGGCCGAGGGACTCACGCTGATGTCCGTCGGCCCGCTCACAGCGCTGGTGCAGGCCCTGATCGAGGTGCAGGTGGCCGGTGTACCGGGCCTGGTGATCGAGGCGGGTACCGCTCGCGGCGGTTCGGCGATCGTGCTGGCCACGGCCAAGTCGCCCGATCGTCCGATGAAGGTCTACGACGTCTTCGGCATGATCCCGCCGCCGACCGACAAGGACGGTGCGGACGTCCACCAACGCTACGAGACCATCCGCTCCGGCAGGGCGAAGGGCGGCGCGGAGTACTACGGCTACCGCGACAACCTGTACGACGAGGTGACGGCCAGCTTCGCCGCTCACGGCGTGCCGGTCCAGGACACCGGCGTCGAGCTGATTCGAGGCCTATTCGAGGACACCATCCACCTCGACCAGCCGGTCGCCTTCGCCCATGTGGACGGCGATTGGTACGAGTCGACGATGACCTGCCTGGAGCGGATCGTGCCCTGGTTGAGCGTCGGCGGCAGGCTCGTGATCGACGACTACTTCAGGTGGTCGGGCTGCCGGACCGCCGTCGACGAGTTCTTCGCCGGCAAGGACGAGTTCGAACTGGTTTCGGGCCTGCGGTTGCAGGTGATCCGGAGAGCTGCGTCCCCGGCAGTGGTCGGCTGATCCCGCCGCGCTCGGAGCACCCCGGTCGCGGCTTCCATCAGGCCGGCCAGGGCCACGAAAGCCACGAGCAGAGCCACGGGGTCGTGCTAGAAAGAGTGAGCCAACGACCGTCCGCGACAACTGAGGAACCCATGACTGAGCAGCCTTCGCGGTGGACGCAGGCAACCGTTTACCCCGACATGTGGATCGACCCGGCCGACGACCCCCGCAACACCGACGGGGTCAGCGCGGACGGCGAACTGGCCACGTTCGACGACTACCTGACCGACTACCGGGCGACCCTACTGATGAAGTGCGACGGCCTGGACGCCGATCAGCTGGCTCGGCGCTCCGTTCCGCCGTCAACGATGTCGCTGCTCGGTCTGGTGCGGCACCTCGCCGAGACGGAGCGGGACTGGCGCAGCTGGCTGACCGTCGACGAACCGCAGCCGTCGCTGTACGGCGGCAGCGACGCCGACTTCGACGGTGCGGTCGCCGATCAGAAAGTGGTCGACGCCGCCTACGCCGACCTGGCCCGTGAACAGGCGGCGACGGACGCCGCGATCGCTGAACACCCCGACCTGGCCGAGCGGGTCGGCGCGGACGGCATCGCGATCCGCGAACTGATGCTGCACCGGGTCGAGGAGTACGCCCGGCACTGCGGCCACGCCGACCTGCTCAGGGAGTGCATCGACGGCCGGGTGGGGCAGTAGCGGGAGGTTGCGCTCCCGGCTCGGCGGAGCGCAGTTTGTGGGCACTCGCCCGCTCCCGGTATCGTCGCCGACGGAGGATTCGCCTAGAGGCCTATGGCGCTCGCTTGGAAAGCGGGTTGGGTTCACACCCTCACGAGTTCGAATCTCGTATCCTCCGCCAGTTGACTAGGGAAAACGCCGATCCGCACTGGGTCGGCGTTTCTCCTTTCCGGGCTGTGGTCTCAGTTTGGTCCCCGAACGCCGGGCTAGGTCATGATGTCCCCCCGTGGAATGACAAGCCCGTGGACCTCGAAGGCTTCGGTGGATTGCTCGATCGGGGGCGCAGGTTGGTCGCCCGCCAGTTCCCGCATCAGCGGGATGACGATTGCGGCGTTGGCGCCGTCATAGTGCTCTTTGGACTCCCACACTTCAAACACCTCGAACCCGTCGGTGGTTGCCCGCCCGACGTGCACCAGCAAACCCTCGACAGATGTTCCGGTCCGCCGCTGCATTTTCAGCATCTCAGCATGCATACCGTCGTACATCTCGACGGGTGCCGGCACCGTGGTGATCACTCCGTACATCTCCAACCTCTTTCCTCTTGGTTTGGGCCTTCCACTAAGTAGATTGACCGGGTGCGGGTTGGCGGTCGCTGCGCATGTACCCCCCGATGATCGCGCCGCCGATGAGAACCAAGCCTCCCAGTCGCCCGAGGCTGTGCCCGAGGTCGTGGCGGGCACGTGACCGTGCAACCCAGGAGCCTATGAAGATGAGTGTTCCGACGGCGTTCGCCATGACGTGGACGATCCCTACCCGGCGGGTGCCGCGGTCGGCCTGAGCCCATTCGGTCCAACCGGTGAGTGCGGTCGGGACAGCAGCCACAACGCCCAAGCCGACCAGACGGGTGGCGGCTCGCCGGGTGCCGTCATCGGGAAACAGATCGAGAAACAGGGCCATGAACCATGCGCCAAGGGGCACGTCGGTGAAGATGACGTGCAACGGGGTGCCAGTTGCGTCCCCGTGCAGCACACGCCGGAGCCGCTCATTGGTAACGATCCGGCCGGCGAGCGGCTCGACCGCTCCTACCACTGGATCCAGACCTTCCCAGCGCTCCAGCCGGCGGAGCAGGCGAATGAAGGTACTCGGTGACGGTGGGGATTCCTCAGCCGCCTCATCGATCTCCCCTGGAGCATCTGCCGCCATGGTGCATCCCTCCGATTCCGCAGGCATCGAACGCCGGAAAGCGGCACCCGAAACGTGCTGTCCCGCGCACTCCAAGCTACTACGATCACAGTGTTTTGTCACTACCGATATTGTTTAATGTGATGCAAGACCAGCGCTCTTGAGGCCGCGATCGAACTTGTCGGCACAGAAGGTCTACGGGCCCTCACCCCCGCCCGCGCTGATCAGCGGGCCGGCCCACCCAAGGGGTCAAGGTCCACTACTTCCGCACGCATCCGGCCCTGCTGTCAGGCGTGGTCGACGGCATCGTCGACAACGAACTTCCCCGTTCTCGCCCGACCGACGCGTCCTGGACGGGCGAGTGGCGGCGATGGTCGAGCACCGCTCGCAACCCGCCCCGTGCGAGGATCTGCCCAGAGCCCTTCGAAGGTGGGTTAGCGTTGGCTCAGGGGGTGCATCGAGGCACCATCCCAGATCAACGAAGGAGCAGGTATGGCTACCGATTGGGCTGCAGACATCAAGAAGTACGCACCGCACGCCGACGACGCGGTGGTCGCGAAGCTGGTCTCGAACTATCGGCTGGTGTTGAGCGACAGGGACTCCGCGTATGTGGCCGCCAGCGACCCGTCCGAGCTGGAGACGGTGCGAAAGAACTTCCTCAAAGGCAAGCTTGGCCTCACCGACGACAATGCCGTCCTCGATGCGGCCATCAAGGACGTCGTCGCCGTGATGAAGGCTGACCGGTCCAAGAGCCGTGCCACCGTCTACTACTTGCTCGCGGAGAAGTTCAACAAGCTCGACGTCTTCAAGTGACCGCTTGACCCACGGATCCCGAAACGGCCTTGGGATTCATGGGTCACTCGGATACCTGGAGCGGATGGGTTCATTCCGGCTCGGAAGTCTCCATCACGTTGGTCCCGTCGGAGAGCACGGGGGAGATGAATCCGAAGACGTTTCCGTCGGGGTCGATCAGGTAGGCCAGCCGGCCCACGCCGGGCATGTCATCGGGAGCCATGGCTGCACTCGCCCCAAGCTCAATTCCCTTCGTGAACGTCGAGTCGACGTCGTCGACACCGAGAACCAGGTTGGCTCCGGCGACGGGCGCACCAATGGCCGGGCTGGGCCCGCGCCGCTGCGTCAGGCCACCGTTGATCCCGTGACCGGCTGCACCCACCTGCATCGATCCCTCTCCGGTACCGATCGCCCAGTAGTCCATGTCACCGAACTTGGAGAACTCCCACCCGAGCAGGCTCGAGTAGAAGTCGATCAAGCGCTGCGGCTCTGACGCGTGGATCTCGAAATGAACAACAAGGTTGGCCATGGTTCCTCCTGGACGGATCTGGCGCACGCGGCAAAGTGCCGCATCTTCGGCCCAGTCTGATCGTGACCATACGGTTCGGCAAGATCCCCAACCCCGGACCTCCGGCCAGGCGTCAGCGGCTGCCAACCACCGGTCGAATTCGCGGCGATACGGCACATCCGACTGACGTCGCCGCGGTCTAGGTGGACACCTACGCGAAGGCCGACCGGTCGCTGGGCGGCCCGCCGATCAGGCGACCGATCCGGACCTTGGTGGCCTCGTCCACGAAGGCGGCCGCCAGACCGACCCGGGCCGCGTCCGCGAAGTCGTCCAGTGTCCAGCCGTGGTGCTCGACCAGCTGTTCGAACTCCTGGGTGGCCGTCGTCCGGCTCATCAGCCGGTTGTCGCAACTGATCGACACCAGCAGCCCGAGCTGACGCAGCCGGGTGACCGGATGATCGGCCATGCTCGCCACACCGGTCTGCAGATTGGAGCCGGGGCAGACCTCCAGGGTGACCCCTCGATCCCGGACCGCGGTCGCAATCGGCCCCAACTCGCCGTCCGGGCAGTCCTCGATCAGGTGGATACCGTGGCCGATCCGAGTGGCGCCGACGGCGAGCGCCTGCGCGATGGAGTCGGGGCCATCGGCCTCGCCGGCATGAACGGTCAGGCCCATGCCGTCGTCCAGCACCAGCCGGCAGGCCTCCTCGAACCGCAGGGCGGGCCAGCCCAGTTCGGGACCGGCGAGGTCGAACCCGACCACGCCCAGGTCGCGGCAGGCTCCGGTCAACTCGGCGGTCCAGGTATTCGGCTCCAGGTGCCGCAGGCTGGTCAGCAGCTGGCGCACCTCGATCGGTCGACCGGTGACCGCGGCCAACTGCATGCCCTGCACCATGCCGCTCCACACCGCTGTCACCTGGTCCCGGCCCGAAAAGCCGAGGGACAGGTGCTGCTCGGGTGCCCAACGGAGTTCGGCGTAGACGACGCCGTCGGCGGCCAGATCGAGAGTCAGCTCGCGGGCCACCCGAGTCAACCCGGCCGGGGTCTGCAGCACCGCGATGGTCAGGTCGAAGGTGTCGAGGTAACCGACCAGGTTCCCGGTGCTGGCGGTGTCGAAGAACCAATCGCCCAACTTCTCGGCCGGACAGGGCAACGCCAACCCGGCCTCCGCCGCCAGCTCGGCCACCGTCTGCGGCCGCAACGCGCCGTCCAGATGCTCGTGCAGGCACACCTTCGGCAGGGCATTGAGCGTCGCGCGGTCGATCATCGAGCAACTGTGCCGGATCGAGTGCCGAGGTCTGTGCAAGTCTCGAAGTCAGAACCCGGTCAAAGGCTGCGGTTTGTCTGCTTTGCCGGACGATTCACAGCCGAGAGTGATTGACCGATCGCGCCGGTGCCGGCACCCGGGTGATCGTTGCGCCGGCCGTGCCACTCTGATTCCATGCGGATCGCCCTCGCCCAGTTCACCGCCGGCACCGACCCGGACGAGAACCTGAAGCTCGTTCTCGCCGAGCTGCATCACGCCGCGAACGCCGGTGCGCAGCTGGCGGTCTTTCCCGAGGCGATGATCTGCTCGTTCGCGCGTCCCCGGATGGACGTCGCCGAGGCGCTGGACGGGCCTTGGGCCGGCGCAGTGCGCGACGCCGCCGTGGCGGCCGGCATCACCGTGATCGTCGGCACCTTCACCCCGGGAACTGCGACCAAGGTGCGCAACACGCTGCTGGTGGCCGGCCCGGCGGTCGAGGCGCACTACGACAAGATTCACCTTTTCGACGCCTACGGCTATCGCGAATCCGACCAGGTGGAGCCCGGTGGGCAGGTGGTCGTGGTCGACGTCGACGGCATCAGCGTCGGGCTGGCCACCTGTTACGACATCCGGTTTCCGGAACTCTTCAAAGCCCTGGCCGAGCTGGGCGCGGAGCTGATCGTGGTGCCGTCGTCGTGGGCGGCGGGAGAGGGCAAGGTCGAGCAGTGGCGGGCGCTGGCCGTTGCCCGGGCGCTGGATTCGACCAGCCTGATCGTGGCCGTCGGGCAGGCGCTGCCAACCTCCGACGCCGCCATCGACGATGCGCGCAAGCCCACCGGGGTGGGCCACTCGATCGTCGCCGGACCGCTGGGCGAGCTCCTGATCGAGCTGGGTGACGAGCCCGAACTGACCATCGTCGACCTGGATCTTTCGGCGGTGGCTGCCGCTCGCACCGCGCTTCCAGTGCTGGCCAACTCTCGCTTCGGCTCGACCCTGCGGGCCGAACCGTCCGGAGATCCCGCCTGACCGGTGCCGGTTCGACGGCCCAACGGCGTCCCCCTACACTGGTCAAAGGTCCCCGCGTGGCGGTATCTCGCCCAACTCCCCCAGGGTCGAAAGACAGCAAGGGTAAGTGAGCTCTTCCGGGTGCGCGGGGGCCCCTTCACGTCCCGGCCAGGAACCGTTCGTCCGGTCGAATCTGTCCGGCCCAACCCGTATGGTTCACCCGTGGACGACGAGCGCGAGGACGAGTTGCCCGAGGAGTCCGGCCTCTTCGACGAACCCGAACCTTTCGAGCAGGACGGCCCCGACCTGTTCGGTGCGCCGGACCCGGCACCCACCACCGAAGAGCCGCCGGCCGACGCCGTTCTGGAGGCGCTGGCGGCCACCCGCGAGCCCCCGCCAGATCCCACGACGATGCAGCGTCCCGACGCCCCGTTGGCGCTCTATCGGCGCTACCGTCCCGATAACTTCGCCGACGTGATCGGTCAGGAGCATGTCACCGAGCCCCTGCAGCGGGCGCTGGCGAACAACCGGGTCAATCACGCCTATCTGTTCTCGGGCCCGCGGGGCTGCGGCAAGACCACCTCGGCGCGCATCCTGGCCCGGGCGCTGAATTGCGCCAAGGGCCCGGCGCCGGTGCCCTGCGGCGAGTGCCAGTCGTGCCGCGACCTGGCTCGCGGTGGGTCCGGATCCATCGACGTGATCGAAATCGACGCCGCCTCGCACGGCGGTGTCGACGATGCTCGCGACCTACGCGAGCGGGCCTTCTTCGCACCGGTCTCCAGCCGCTACAAGATCTACATCATCGACGAAGCGCACATGGTCACCACGGCCGGGTTCAACGCCCTGCTCAAGGTGGTCGAAGAGCCGCCGCCGCATGTCAAGTTCATTTTCGCCACAACCGAGCCCGACAAGGTGATCGGCACCATCCGCTCGCGCACCCACCACTACCCGTTTCGGCTGGTGCCGCCGAAGACCCTTTCCGCCTACCTGGGCACGCTCTGCGAAGCCGAACGGGTGTCGGTCGACGCCGCGGCCCTGCCCCTGGTGGTGCGGGCCGGGGCCGGCTCGGTGCGCGACTCGTTGTCGGTGCTCGATCAACTGCTCGGCGGCGCCGGCGACGACGGGGTCACCTACACCCAAGCCGCGGCGCTGCTCGGCTACACCCCCGACGCGCTGCTCGACGAGGTCGTCGATGCCTTCGCCGCAGGTGACGCTCACGGCGTGTTCGCCTGCATCGACAAGGTGATCGAGGTGGGTCAGGATCCCCGTCGGTTCGCCGAAGACCTGCTCCGCCGGCTCCGCGACCTGATCATCGTCGCAGCGGTGCCGGACGCGATCACTTCGGGTTTGGTGGACGTGGCGGCCGATCAGGCCGACCGGCTGCGCAACCAGGCCACCGCGATGGGTCCCGGTGAGCTGGCCCGGGCCGCGGAGGTGCTGGCCATCGGGCTCACCGAGATGCGGGGCACCACCGCTCCCCGGCTGCATCTCGAGCTGATCTGCGCGCGGGTGCTGCTGCCGGCGGCCGACGCGGGCGACCGCGGCGTGCACGCCCGGCTCGAGCGGCTCGAGCGCCGTTTCCAGATGACTCCACCTGAAGCCACACCAGCCGCGGAGCCCGCGCTGGCACCGGCTGAGCGGCCCACGGCGGAAAGTCGGCGTCCCGAACCGGCCAAGTCGGCGGCCGGCGCGGCCGAGGTTCCGTCCGCACCGGCCACCGAGTCCTGGCCAGAACTGGTCGAGCCCGGGGTTCCGGCGCCCTCGCCCGACGCACGCCCCGTCGACCCCGGTCCCGCCCAGCCACCGTCGCAGCGGGCCGCGTCCCGACCGGCGAAGCAACCAGCACCACCGCCGCAGCCCGCCGCCGTCCCCGCCGAAGTTCCGGCCGCCTCAGGCACCGCGTTGGCCACGGTCGATTTCCGCCGGCTCTGGCCCGACATTCTCACCGAGGTGAAGAACCGGCGCCGGTTCACCTGGATCCTGCTCAGCCAGAACGCGCACGTGGTCGACGTCGTTGACGGCGTGCTCAGTCTTGGCATGAGCAACCCTGGCGCCCGCGACAGTTTCGGTCGCGGTGGCAGCGAAGACGTGCTGCGCGAGTCGATCCTGCAGGTCACCGCCACCAGCGTGCAGATCCAGGTGGTGATCGATTCCTCCGGATCCGATGAGCAATCCGCACCGGCGCCCAAGCCGGCCACCGACCCGCGTCCTCGAGGGGAGCGTCCGGCCGCCGCGACCCAGGCCCGGGAGAACATCCGCGGCACCAGCATGGCGGTGGAGCCGCCGTCGCCGGACGAGGAGCCCAGCCGTGACGACGTCTCGGTGGAGGACGGAGCCGCCGACCACGATGAGCTCCTGGCGAAACATCTCGGCGCGGAACTGATCGCCGAAGAAGACTGAAACCGGGGTGGGATCGCCCCGCTAGCATTGTCCGGTGCCCCACCGATTGGAGAACTGATGTTCGGCGAGCAGGGATTCGACATGAACGCGCTGCTGGCGCAGGCCCAGGCCATGCAGTCGCAGGTGCTGCGCGCCCAAGAGGAGCTGGCCGCGAAGCAGGTGCTCGGCTCAGCCGGCGGCGATCTCGTGCAGGTGATCGTGTCCGGCGCCGGTGAGTTGCTGTCGGTGAACATCAAGACCGAGGCGTGGGACGAGGACGACCCCTCGACACTGGGCGACCTGATCGTCGCGGCCGTCCGCGATGCCAACAAGAAGGTTGCCATTCTGGCCGAATCCTCGCTGCCCCAGCTGCCGGACCTCGGCGACCTGACCGGCCAGTAAGCCGGGGCCCAGGTGTTCGAGGGACCGATCCAAGACCTGATCGACGAGCTTGCCCGACTGCCCGGCATTGGGCCCAAGGGGGCGCAGCGAATCGCGTTCCACATTCTCACCGCCGACAAGGCCGACGTAGAACGGCTGTCCGACTCGCTGCGCCACGTCGCCGAGAAGGTCCGGTTCTGCGAGCGGTGCTTCAACATCTCCGAGGGAGAGTTGTGCCGGATCTGCCGCGACCCACGCCGCGATCAGACCGCGATCTGCGTGGTCGAGGAGTCCAAGGACGTGATGTCGATCGAGCGCACCAACGAGTTCCGTGGCCTGTACCACGTGCTCGGCGGTGCAATCTCGCCGATCGACAACATCGGTCCCGGCGACCTGCGGATCCGTGAACTGGTGATCCGGCTCGGCGACGGCACGGTGACCGAGGTGATCCTGGCAACCGACCCCAACCTCGAGGGCGAAGCCACTGCCGCCTACCTGTCCCGGCTGATCCTGCCGATGGGGGTCACGGTGTCGCGACTGGCGTCCGGGCTGCCGGTCGGTGGCGACCTCGAGTACGCCGACGAGGTCACCCTCGGCCGCGCCTTTCAGGGTCGCCGCACGCTCGGAGACCCCGCCGCGGCCCGTGGCTGAGCGTCCCCACGAGTGGAGCTGAACCACAGCCAGTCCTACCCGCTTGAAAGTTAAGGTAGGTTAATCCCGTGAGCGTGCGCGATGTGCGGGTCCCGGATCCGGTCAATGAAAAAGCGCCCCGCTCACCCCGCCCCGAGAGGCGGCTCTTGTTCCTGTTGGGTCCGGCTTTCGTGGCGGCCATCGCCTATGTCGATCCAGGCAACGTCGCGGCGAACCTGACCGCGGGTGCGAACTACGGGTATCTGCTGGTGTGGGTGTTGGTCGCGGCCAACATGATGGCTGTTCTGATTCAGTACCTGTCCGCAAAACTCGGCCTGGTCACCGGCAAGAGCCTGCCCGAGTTGCTGGGAGACCGGCTTCGCAGGCCCGGGCGCCTGCTCTATTGGGGTCAGGCGGAACTGATCGCGGCCGCGACGGACCTTGCCGAGGTGATCGGTGGGGCGATCGCCCTGCAGATTCTCTTCGGCGTGCCCCTCCTGCTCGGTGGTCTGATCGTTGGGGTGGTGTCGACAATCGTGCTGTCGCTGCAGTCCTGGCGCGGCCAACGCACGTTCGAGTCCGTGATCATCGCGTTTCTGGCGATCATCGCCGTCGGCTTCGTGGCCGGCCTGGTCGTCAGTCCGCTGTCGGTGGAGGGCATGGTGGGCGGACTCGTGCCCCGGTTCCAGGGTGCCGAGACGGTGCTGCTCGCTGCGAGCATGCTCGGTGCGACCGTGATGCCGCACGCGATCTATCTGCATTCCGGGCTGGCTCGGGACCGGCATGGCAACAGCCCCGACCCAGGCCGGATCACGATGTTGCTGCGTGCCACGCGCTGGGATGTCGTGATCGCGCTGGTGATCGCCGGCACCGTGAACATCGCGATGCTCCTGCTCGCGGCCGCCAGCCTGCGTGGTGTTGACGGAACCGACACCATCCAGGGCGCCCATGCGGCGATCGTCACCGCTCTCGGTCCCGTGGTGGGTTTCGCGTTCGGAGTCGGTCTGCTGGCTTCAGGGCTGGCGTCGACGTCGGTGGGCTGTTACGCGGGTTCCACGATCATGGCCGGCCTGCTGCACCTTCGGGTGCCGCTGCTGGTGCGTCGGGTGGTCACGTTGATCCCGGCCCTGCTCATCCTGTGGATCGGGATCGATCCCACCCGAGCCCTGGTGCTCAGCCAGGTTCTTCTGAGCATCGGAATCCCGTTCGCCCTCATTCCGCTGGTCTCGTACAGCCAGAACCGGGCGCTGATGGGTCAGTTCGTCATCGGTCGCGGGATTCGTTGGGTGGCCTGGGCGGTGACCGCCCTGATCGTCGGGCTGAACGTGGCGCTGATCGTGCTCACCTTGGCCGGCTGATCGCCGGGAGCGGCCGGTAGCGTGCTGACGGTGGACATCGATTCGATCAGCCAGGTGGCGCAGGACTACGTCAAGGCGATCTGGTCGTCCACGGAGTGGGGTGACGCCCCGATCACCACGAAGGCCCTTGCCGCGCGATTCGGAACGAGCGCGGCGAACGTGACCGAGACCATGCGTCGGCTGGCTGTTCAGGGGCTGATCGACTACCAGCCCTACAAGCCCGTTCGGCTCACCGAACTGGGCACCACGCTGGCCGTGGGAATGGTCCGGCGGCATCGGCTGATCGAGACCTTCCTGGTCACCACCCTCGGCTATCGATGGAGCGAGGTTCATCTCGAGGCCGAACGCCTGGAACACGCCGCGTCCGATCTGCTGATCGATCGCATCGACGCTCTCCTCGGGCACCCGCAGACAGATCCCCACGGCGACCCGATCCCCAGCCCGGAAGGCCACATCCACCGAGTCGACGGTGCGGTCCGACTGAGCGACGCGGAACCGGGCCGCCACGTGGTGGTGCGGATCTCTGACGCCGATCCTGGCAATCTGCATTCCGCGGACGCGCTGGGCATCACTCCCGGCCGCACCGTCGAGACCCGTCCCGTCGACAACCAGGTGGTGCTGACGACAGCGGCCGGGCCGGTAGCCATTCCGGCGTCGCTTGCTGAGGCCGCGTGGGTCAGCCAGGTCACAGATTGATTGAGGCCCACTGTCGGCAAATGGGCCCCTGGACATTGGGCCGTGACCGGATTCACAGGGTCCTGACGGTTGCCTCCTCGGATTCGGCGCGCACTATGGAGCCAGCAACGAGGCGACAAGGAGAAACAGATGGGACCCAGAGGGGGAGGCGGAGGCTTCGGCTTCGCGCACATGATCGTCGGCATGATGTCGGCAGCAATACTTTTCGCCCTGTTCGTGGCGCTGGTGCTGCTGGCGCTCAAGTTCGCGATGAAGAAGGGCTGGATCAAGCGGCCGCATCGCGGCCCGCATGAGCACCATGGCCATCGTTCCGAGCCGGGCGCTCCGCAGCAGCCGCAGCCTGGCCCGTCCGATGCCCACCGGATTCTGGACGAGCGGTTGGCCCGCGGCGAGATCGAGGTGGACGATTACAAGCTCCGCCGGGACGCCCTGAGCGGCAACAGCTACCCGCCGTTCAACCAGCCTCCGGCACCGCCGGTCGACCACTCAGAGACCCGGATCGACGAGCACCCGCCGCACGTTCCGCCGCAGCCGTAGCCGGACGCGGCCGGGTTTCAGCCCGGCCGCTTGGCCGCGGTGGCGACGGCGATCCGGGTGATCAGTTCGTCGGGTAGCGGCCTGTTGTGCGGCAGGTTGACGCTGTCCTTTCCCGATCGGTACCCACCGACTTCGCTCTCCAGTGGCTCGTCGAACACGGGTACCGGGTAGAGACCGATGTGCTTCTTCCAGCCGGCGTAGTGCATCCCGTACCGGCGTCCGAACATCACCGCCGGCATGCCGTAGCGAATCTCCTCGGTGGAATCCGGAAAGGCTGCCAGCAAAATGGCGCGAATCCGCCGCAGTCGGTCGGCCACTTCGGTCGGAAAGCTGTTCAGGTACTCGTCGACGGACGTCGGGGTTGCAGCCATCGGGCTCCTCTCAGACGATCAGCCGATGCACCGCGCTGACCGCGGCCGCGGGTGAAGGTAGGTCGGCGATGGCGGCGGCCAGCTGGCCGGCGGTTGCGGCGTAGGCCGGATCGGCAAGGAGCCCCGGCAGGGCCTCCGCCGCGTCCCTGATCGCGGACGGCCCAGGGCCGAACGCGAGGCCCGCACCGATACCGGCGATGTGTCTGCCGTTGACCCGCTGGTCGCTGGTGAACAGCGGCGTCACCACCTGGGGCAGGCCGGCCGCGATCGCTCCCATGGTGGTGCCGAATCCACCATGGCCCCACAACGCGGACGCCCGGTCGAGCACTGCGGATTGTGGCCACCAGGCCACCACTCGCGCATTGCCCGGCACGGTGCCGAGGCCGGCCAGGTCCACCCGGCGGCCCACCGTCATGAACACCCGGATCGGCAGGTCGGCCACAGCGTCCAGGGCCTCCCGGAACACGCCGGCGAACGGTGGCAGCGAGCCGGCGACTGAGCCGAACGTCACGTAGACCAGCGGCTGAGCAGGATCTCCCCACTCCGGCAGCGGATCGTAGGCGGTCGCGGGGGACTCGTCGCGATAGCGGAACGCCACCTCCGAGGCGACGAAAGCGGCGTCGGCGGCCCGGTCCAGCACGTCCGGAACCGAACTCAACAGCCGCTCGGACTTGGCGGCCTCGGCAATCGCCCCATCAGGCAACCCGGCCAGGGCGCCGAGCTCGGCCAACGGCTCGACCGTGAGCGCGCTGATCAGCCGGCACGCTTCGGCCATGCCGGCAGCGAGTTGCAGATGTGGAATGCCCGCCCGCACGGCCGCGGCCAGGGAACCGAACTCGGCCGGCTCGCGGATCACCAGGTCTGGGCGCCATTCGGCGATCGCGGCGGTCACGCCCGGCAGAGCGGCCTGTGCGTCGATCCGTCCAAACACCTCACCGACCACCAGGGTGTCCGCCTCGTCGTAGGACAGCGAGGGCAGCCGGGCCATCACAGGTCCGATCAGCTCCGGCGGCGCGTCCGAGAATGGCACGTGAGTGAAGCCTGCGTTGGTCACGGTTGTCGCGAAGGAGGCCGGCGCGGTCACCCGCACCTCGTGGCCGGCCGTAACGAATGCGCGGGCCAAGGACACCAAGGGGCCGAAGTGGCCGTCGTTGGCCGTCGTGGCGAATAGCACCTTCACGCCGTGATGGTCCCATAGCGAACCCCGGCCGCAACAGGCTGCCAGCGCGGAAACCGGGACGTCCCACGCCCGGCCCGGGCGCGTCCGCGCCGGGGAGCCGTCCGCTGGAACGGCTCATTGCCGTGCTACTTTCCCGAGCATGGCGAACACCAGCCGCGGCGACGTGCCCGCCGCCGACGCAGCTCGCGGCCGCGCCAGCAACGGTGCAGTTCTGGTCAACAGCGTCGTTGCCCTACTGCTGGGCGCAGGCATCACGGTTCTGGTGCACGAACTCGGTCACTGGATCGCCGGCGCGTTGCTGGGGTCGAGGTCCTCCCTGTTCTCGTTCGGCGTCACCCACGAACCGGCCCTGACCGGCGGCGACGCGGCGATAGCGGCGTTGGCGGGTCCCGTGGTCAGCCTGCTCGTCGGGTCGGTGATGCAGATCCTGCAGCCCTTCCGGTTTCGCGGCGACTTCGCTCACCTGCTCTGGATCTGGGTCGCCTGCACCTCGCTGATGGAGGCCGCCACCTATCTGGTGATCACCCCGTTCGCGGGAGACACGGCCAATGCGGTGGCGGCTCTCGGCCTGCCATCGTGGGTCGGTTGGGTCGCCGCGGGCATCGGTGTGCTGGCGATGCTGGGTGTGGCCAGGGAGTGGGCCACCCACTCGGTTCGGCTGTGCGGTCATGACCTGACCCGGCTGCGCTGCTTCAGCTGGTATCCGTGGCTGATCGCGATTCCGGTCAGTGTCGGGCTCAGCTTCGCCAACCTCGGGCTAGCCAAGATGCAGGTCAGCGCGGCGGAGCAGATCGTGATCGTGATGGCGGGCCTGGCGCAGACCGTGTTCGCGCCGATGTCGCTTCCGTTCACCGGCCGCTCGACCGAACTCGAGGAGCCACTGGAGGTCAAGCCGGTGCCCTGGTTCGGCCTCGCCGGTTTCGTGGCACTGGTGTGCTTCAACTTCGCGATCGGCGGCGGCATCGGCCTGGGCTGAAGCTGTTCGGCTTGATAATCCGACCTCACCGGTGCCGACACGCCCATTACGACGGGGGGTCGCCTCGGCTCGGGACGGAATATCGGGTGTGCCGAGCAATCAACACGATCTGGCCTGCCGGAGGCTCGGCTATCATGGGGCACTGTCGCAAGGCATCGATGGGGCCATCACCCCGGAGCTGCCGGAAGAACCGTGCCTCCCTCGCGATCAGCAGCGGAGCGCCCATTAGAACCGGCCGCGGCGAGCAAGAGTGGGTCGTCCTGTGGGCGGCCAAGAAGGGTGGTACCGCGGGGTGCGCCTCGTCCCTTCGTCCCCTTGGCCGGGTCCGTCCCGGCAAGTAGCCGACGAAGGAAGAACCGATGACTGAGTACCGCCCGGTACCCCCACAAGTGGATCTGCCCGCCATGGAGCATCAGATCCTCGAGCTGTGGCGCGAGCAGGGCACGTTCGCCAAGTCTCTGGAGGCGACCCGAGGTGGTCCGGCCTGGACCTTCTACGAGGGTCCGCCGACCGCCAACGGAACACCCGGCACTCACCACATCGAGGCCCGGGTGTTCAAGGATGTGTTCCCGCGGTTCAAGACCATGCAGGGCTTCCACGTCGACCGCAAGGCCGGCTGGGACTGTCACGGCCTGCCGGTCGAGCTGGCAGTCGAGGCGGAGCTCGGCTTCAACGGAAAACCCGACATCGAGGCCTACGGGGTGGAGGCGTTCAACGCCAAGTGCCGCGCGTCCGTCAGTCGGCACGTGGACGAGTTCACCGAGCTCACCCACCGGATGGGCTACTGGGTGAACCTGGACGACGCCTACTGGACGATGGATGCCTCCTACGTCGAGTCGTGCTGGTGGGCCCTGAAGCAGATCTTCGACGCCGGCCTGCTGGTCGAGGACTACCGGGTCGCGCCCTACTGCCCCCGCTGCGGCACCACCCTGTCCGATCACGAACTGGCCCAGGGTTATGAGGACGTCGTCGACCCGTCGGTCTACGTCAGGTTTCCGCTGACCTCGGGGCCGTGGGCCGGCAAGGCCTCCCTGCTGGTCTGGACCACGACGCCCTGGACGCTGGTCAGCAACACCGCGGTGGCGGTCAACCCCGACGTCACCTACGCGATCGCCACCAGACTGGGTGAAGGGGAGCCGGAGACGCTGGTCGTCGCCGAACCCTTGGTCGACCGGGTGCTCGGCGACGATTGGCAGATCGAGGCCACCCTGCCGGGCCGCGCACTGGAGTTCTGGACCTACCAGCGCCCGTTCGAGCTGATCGAGTTTCCGGACGTGGTCGGCGGCACCCACTACGTGGTGCTGGCCGACTATGTGACCACCGAGGACGGCTCCGGCCTGGTTCACCAGGCACCGGCCTTCGGCGAGGAAGACATGGCGGTCTGCCGTGCCTACGGTTTGCCGCTGGTGAACCCGATCCGTCCGGACGGCACCTTCGAGGAGGGCGTGCCGCTGGTCGGCGGGGCGTTCTTCAAGACCGCCGACAAGATCCTGGTGGCCGACCTCACCGAGCGCGGGCTGATGTACCGCAAGCTCGACTACGAGCACAGCTACCCGCACTGCTGGCGCTGCCACACCCCGCTGCTGTATTACGCCCAGCCGTCCTGGTACATCCGCACCACGCAGATCAAGGAGGCCCTGCTGCGTGAGAACGCGGGCACCAACTGGTACCCAGAGACGATCAAGTGGGGTCGCTACGGCGACTGGCTGAACAACAACATCGACTGGGCGCTGTCGCGCTCCCGGTACTGGGGCACCCCGCTGCCGATCTGGCGCTGCCCCAACGGGCACCTGACCTGCGTCGGGTCGCGCGTGGAGTTGTCCGAGTTGAGCGGTCAGAACCACCTGGAACTCGATCCACACCGTCCGTTCGTCGACGACGTCACCTTCGGTTGCCCGATGTGCCACGAGCGGGCCCAACGGGTACCCGAGGTGATCGACGCCTGGTTCGACTCCGGTTCGATGCCGTTCGCGCAGTGGGGCTATCCGTACGCCGACGGGTCGCCAGAGGTGTTCGAACGGTCCTACCCGGCCGACTTCATCTGCGAGGCGATCGATCAGACCCGCGGCTGGTTCTACTCGCTGATGGCGGTCGGCACCCTGGTCTTCGACCGGTCGTCGTACCGCAACGTGCTCTGCCTCGGCCACATCCTGGCCGAGGACGGCCGCAAAATGAGCAAGCACCTGGGCAACATCCTGGAGCCGATCCCGTTGATGGATCAGCACGGCGCCGACGCGGTGCGGTGGTTCATGGCCGCCGGCGGTTCGCCCTGGGCCTCCCGGCGGGTCGGGCACGTGACCATCACCGAGACCGTCCGCAAGGTGCTGCTGACCTACTGGAACTCGGTGGCCTTCCAGGCGCTCTACGCACGAACGAACGGCTGGACGCCCGCGCCGGTCGGGTCTGCGTCGGTGGAGCGGGAGTCCACCCAGGTACTTGATCGCTGGCTGGTGTCGGTGCGCACCCGGCTGGTCATCGACGTGACCGCCGCGCTGGAGAACTTCGACACCCAGCGCTACGGCGGCCTGATCGCCGACTTCGTGGACGATCTGTCCAACTGGTACGTCCGGCGTAGTCGCAGACGGTTCTGGGACGGTGACCCGGCGGCGCTGCAGACCCTGCACGACACCCTGAACGTGATCACCCGGCTGATCGCCCCGCTGGCTCCGTTCATCAGCGAGCGGGTGTGGCAGGACCTGATGGTCGACACCGATCCGTCCGCGCCGGCGTCGGTGCACCTGGCCGGCTGGCCGACGGTGACCGAGGGCGCTGCCGATCCGTTGCTGGACGATGCGATGGAACTGACCCGACGGGTGGTCGAACTCGGCCGTTCGGCCCGGGCCGAGGCGCGGGTGAAGACCCGGCAGCCGCTGTCGCGGCTGCTGGTGCCGTCCGGGACGTTCGCACGGCTGGACGATGAGCTGCGGGCCGAGATCGCCGCCGAGCTCAACGTGCAGCGGGTCGAGTCCTTCGCCTCGGCCGGTGACCTGGTGGACTACTCGGCCAAGGGCAACTTCCGCGCGCTCGGCAAGCGGTTCGGCAAGGAGACCCCGAAGGTGGCCGCAGCGATCGCCGCGACGGACGCCGCCGCCCTGGCCGCCGCCCTGGATGCCAACGGCGTCGCCGAGGTGGGCGGCGTCGAGGTGACCGCGGACGAGGTGATCGTCTCGGAGCGTCCGCGCGACGGCTGGTCGGTGGTCAACGAACAGGGCGAGACGGTCGCACTGGACCTCGAACTGACTCCCGAACTGGTGCAGGCGGGATTGGCCCGCGAGGTGGTCCGAACCGTGCAGGAGCGGCGCAAGTCGTCAGGGCTGGAGGTATCCGACCGGATCGCCCTGAGCTGGCACGCCGAGGGTGAACTGGCCGAGGCGATCCGGGCGCACAGCGAGGCGATCGCTGCCGAGGTGCTGGCGACGACGATCGCCGAGGGCGAGCCGGGCGCCGACTGGACGGCTGACGCCGAGGTCGGCCTGACCTTCGCGATCGCCAAGCAGTAGCGCCGGCGCGGGCGGTTCAGCGGAAGTCTGGACCACCCGCTGCTGGGCTGCTCGGCGGCGGCGGCGGCGGCGGCAGGGCGCGGCGCTGCTGCCGGAGGTTCCGCTTCAGTGCACCGAGCACCGTGCCGAGCACGATGGCGCCGATCAGCACCGGCCAGAAGGCCAGCTTGGTGAACACCACCAGCAGGATCGCCACCGGCCAGACCAGCTTCGCCAGGGTGCCGATCACCGTCTCGAACGAGGACGGCGGCGGCGTCCGGTTGGTGGCACCGGGCACGATCAGCCGTCCGCTCACCGGTGTCGCGTACGGGGGCACCGCTTCCGGCTTGAAGGCCGGCTGCTCCCAGCGCGGCTCCGGTTCGCCGGTCGGCGGATTCGTGGTCACCACCCAATGTTAGGCGCGCTGGATGCGCGTCAGAGTTTCGCGTACCTGGCTCGGAAGAACAGAAAGATTCCGTAGCCAGCGAAGCCGATGCCCGCCGCCGCCGCCAGCGCCGGTCCGAAGGGCAGGTTCAACAATGTACGGACGGCGGCATCCAGGCCGCCCGCCTGCTTGGGGTCAACGCTGATCGCCGCGACCAGCAGGAGCACCCCGACGATGGCGAGGGCGACGCCCTTGGCCACGTAGCCCAGGACGCCGAGCACGGTGACCGCCCGGCCCAGCGGTCCGGACGGAATTGTCAGTTTCTTTCGGAACGATTGCCGGACGCCCTTCACGGCGAAGACGATGCCGCCGATCAGCACCCCCGCACCGATCGCACCCAGCAGGAGCGGGCCGCCGGGCAGGGCCAGCACGTCGCGGCTGGCGGACTCGGCGCTGCGGTCACCGTTGGGCCGGCTGCCGAGGGCGACCGAGCCCGCCACCACCGCCAGTGCGACGAACACCACGGCGTTGCCAGCCGAGGACGCACGCTGCTTCCAGGCCTCAGCCGGGGAATCCTCGTGCACCAGGAAGCACTGCACCAGGTGGTACAGCCCGAGGGCGGCGAGCAACACTGCGAGCACCCACAACACCGCCAGGCCCAGCGGCGCCCCGGCGATCGCCCTGAAGGCACCCGACTGATCGCTCTGGCCGCGGCCGCCGAGGGCAACCGACAGCACAATCGCGCCCAGCAGCAGGTGCACAACTCCACTGGCCGCGTAGCCGCCCCGGGCCAGCGCCTCGAGTGCCGGGCTGGAATCGGCCGAACGAGCCGCCTGCTTAACCGAATCAGTCATTCGGCGAGATTAGACCCGGCACCCGGTCGGAGGCGATGGCCCTTCGGGTGTGCTCAGCCGACGGTGAGCACGGCGGACAGTGCAGCCGTCGAATCGCCACCCACGTAGACCTCGATCTCGGTGGCGTCCTGCACCCATTCGCGGGTGACCGCGGTCCAGTAACGCAACTGGTCGGGGCCCAGGTCGAAGGTGATCGTCGTGGTCGCGCCGGCGGAGATCGCCACCCGCTCGAAACCCTTCAACTCACGGACCGGCCGGCTGGAGGTGCCGTGGAGCTGGTGGATGTACAGCTGCACCACCTCGTCCGCGTCGACGCTCGAGGTGTTCGTCACGTCCACCGAGACCTGCACCGAGCCGCCGACCGCAACCTGCTCCGACGACAGCGCCAGGTTGGCGTAGCTGAACGACCCGTAGGACAGGCCGTGGCCGAACGGATACAGCGGCGTGGAGGCTTCCTGCCAGTACCGGCTTTCCGACTCCTCGGGCTGGAAGGTGCGGTAGTGCGCATGGATCACCGGCACCTGGCCGACGTGCCGCGGCCAGCTGAACGGAAGCTTGCCGCCGGGGGAGACGTCGCCGAACAGCAGCGCCGCCACCGCGTCGCCGCCACGGGTGCCGGGGTACCAGACCTGGAGAATCGCCGGAACGTTCTCGTCGGCCCACCGCAGGTCGAGCGGACGTCCGGACATCAGCACCGCGACCGTCGGGGTGCCGGTGGCCACGATCGCCTGCAACTGCTCCAGCTGCCGGCCGGGCAGGTCGAGCGTGTCGTTGGACGCCTTCTCGCCGATCTGGTTCTGCCGCTGGCCGATCACCACCACCGCGACCTCCGCCTCCCGGGCGGCAGCGACGGCGGCAGCCAGGCCGGCTTCGTCGTCGTGGTCGTCCGCCGTGTGCTCGACCACCGAGTCCATGTTGTCGAACATCGAAGGGTGGACCCGCTCGGGAATGCCGACACCGGCCTGATAGGTCACTTGGACGGCGTCGCCGACCCGGCTTCTGATGCCGGCCAGAATCGTCACCGTCTCGGTGGCGTCGTAGTCGAACACCCATGGCCCGAGGGTGTCGCGCTGGGAATCGGCGAGTTGGCCGATCACCGCGATGCTGCCGGGCGCGGCCAGCGGCAACGCCGCACCGTCGTTCTTCAGCAGCACCGCCGTCCGCTCGGCCGACTTGCGGGCGGCCTCGCGATGCTCGGGCGCGCCGAGCACACCGGCCACGGCAGCCTCGTCCGCATACGGATTCTCGAACAGGCCGAGGGCGAACTTGGCGGTCAGCACCCGGCGCACCGCCTGGTCGATGGTCGCCTCGCTGACCAGGCCCTGGGCCACCGCTTCCGGCAGCCGCGAGTAGGCGGGGTCGTCGATGATCATCTCCAGGTCGAGGCCGGCGTTCATCGCCCGGGCGCCGGCGTCGGTCAGGTCGCGGGCGAAGTGCTGAGTGGCCAGGGAATGCACCGCGTTGGCGTCGGATACCACGAAGCCCTCGAAGCCGAACTCGCCGCGCAGTACATCGGTGAGCAGCCACTTGTTGCCGGTCGCCGGAACGCCGTTGAGGTCCATGTAGGCGCTCATGATGTTGGCCGCGCCGGCATCGATGGCCGCCTTGAACGGCGGCAGGTAGACGTTCCACAGCTCGGAGTCGGAGATCTCCGAGTCCTCGTAGTCGCGGCCACCGCGGGCGGCGCCGTAGCCGGCAAGGTGCTTCGGGCCGGCCAGAATGCTCTCGGGGCCGAGGTCGCCCTGGAAGCCCCGGACGTGGGCCGCCGCCAGCACGCCGCCGAGCATCGGGTCCTCGCCGCCGCTCTCGACGATCCGCCCCCAGCGAGGGTCGCGGGCGATGTCGATCATCGGCGCGAACGCCCAGTGGATGCCGACCGCACGGGCCTCGCGGGCCGCGATCCGCTCGCCGTCCTCGACCAGTTGGGGGTCCCAGGAGGCGGCCTGCGCGATCGGGACCGGAAAGATCGTCCGGAGGCCGTGAATCACGTCGAAGCCGAAGATCATCGGAATGCCGTGCCGGCCGCCCTCGATGGCCAGCTTCTGCATCTTGTTGGCCTCGGCGGCGTCTCGGACGAACAGCAGCGATCCGGCACCGCCGGCGGCCACCGCAGCCTCCACCTTGGCGGGCAGTTCGACGAACTGGCGGGCCTCCGGCGGCACGTCCGCCGGGTCGATGTCGGCGAACGCGGCGCCGAAACTGCCGAAGTAGAAGTACTGGGTGACCTGACCGGCCTTTTCCTCCAGCGTCAGTCTCGACAACAGGTCCTCCACCCGGTCGGTGACCGGAAGGGCTGGATCGAGGTAGGGCAGGTCGGTCATCGGGTTCTCCTTCGAACATGGACGTGCAGGCGACAGCCTGCCAGACGGCAACTTCAGCTGCGCAAGGGTACGGACGCCAGTCCGAGGGTCGGATCGGTCGAGGCCCGGGCGATCAGTTCCGGCTGCAGCACGATGCGCTCGAACGGACGGCTTGGATCGTCGGCCTCCTTCAGCAGCAGGTCCATCGCCAGCCGGCCGAGTTCGAACCGTGGCTGCGCGATCGACGTCAGCGGCACCGCGGCCCCGGCGGCGAAGGCGATGTCGTCATACCCGATCAGGGCGATGTCGTCCGGCACCCGGAGTGCCCTGGTGCCGGTGATCGCCTGCAGCAGGCCGAGGGCGACCAGGTCGTTGGCGCCGAACAGGGCGTCCGGACGTCCGGCAGCTGGGCGGGCCAGCAGCTTCTCGCCGGCCACCCGGCCATCGGGCAGGGTGAGCCGGTCGGTTGAGACGAACTCCAGGGTGACCCCGGCATGGTCGCCGGCGACCTCGGCGGCACCGGCGAACCGGTCGGCCACCTGGCTCAGGCTGAGCGGACCGCCGACGAAGGCCACCCGGCGCCGGCCCATGTCGACCAGGTGCTGCATGGCCAGCCGGCCACCCAGCTTGTCGTCAACCGAGACGCACGAGAAGTCGCCGGCAATGTCACGGTCGACCAGCACGGTGGCGATGCCGCTGTCGCGCATGCGGTGCAGCCGCTTGCCGACCGATCCGACCGGGCTGAGCAGCACCCCCCTCACCCGCTGCTGCTCGAACAGATCGAGGTAGTCCCGCTCGCGTTCGGGCATCTCCGCGCTGTTGCCGACCAGGACCGAAATCCCGCGGTCGGCAGCCCAGGCCTCCGCCGAGGCGGCCACGTCATTGAAGAACGGGTTGGACGAGTTCAGCACAATCACGCCGACGCAGTGGCTCATGCCGGCCCGGAGTTGCCTGGCCGCTTCGTTACGAACGAAGCCGAGTTCGTCGATCGCCGACATCACCTTGTCGCGGGTGGCCCGGGAGACCTTGTCCGGGCGGTTCAACACATTGGACACGGTGCCGACGGACAGCCCGGCCCGGGCGGCCACGTCCTTCACGCTGACCGTCGCGCTCATCGCAACCCCCACCCCTTGGGCCGGCTCAGGCCGGCATAACTGAAACGTTTCCGCGGGCATCATCGTCCCAGACTATTGACAGGCTAGGGAGTCCCTGGTTAACGTATCTCGAACCGTGAAACGTTTCACATGGAGGTGACATGGCAGCGGACGACGTTGTCCTACGGCTCTCCAGGGCCACCAAAACGTTCGGACCAGTGATCGCGCTGGCCGAGGGGGACATCGAGGTGCGGCGCGGCGAGATCCACGCCCTGTTGGGTGAGAACGGCGCCGGAAAGTCGACCCTGGTCAAGGTTCTGGCCGGGCTGCACAGGCCCGACTCGGGTGAACTCGAGGTCGCCGGCGAGCTGGTCAACTTCCGCTCGGTGGCCGATTCGAAGGCGGCCGGCATCTCGGTGATCTACCAGGAACCCACCCTGTTTCCCGACCTGAGCGTCGCCGAGAACATCTACATCGGCCGGCAACCGCTCAACCGGTTCGGCCTGATCGACCACCGGACGATGCGATCCGACGCCGCGGCGCTGTTCGAACGGCTCGGCGTGCACATCGACCCGAGCCGTCCGGCCGAGGGTCTGTCGATCGCCGACCAGCAACTGATCGAGATCGCCAAGGCCATCTCGATCGAAGCCAGGGTGCTGATCATGGACGAGCCGACGGCCGCCCTCAGCGGCGTCGAGGTCGATCGGCTGTTCGCCGTCGCGCGAAGCCTGCGTGACCAGGGCGCCGGGCTGATCTTCATCTCGCACCGCTTCGACGAGGTCTTCGCCCTGTGCGACCGGGCGACGGTGATGCGCGACGGCCGCTACGTGTCCACCCATGTGATCAGCGAGACCACCGTGGACGCGCTCGTCCGCGAGATGGTCGGACGGGACATCGCCACACTGTTTCCCAAGCAGGACGCGGAGATCGGCGACACCGTGCTCGAGGTCAGTCAGCTGGGCCGGGCCGGGGTGTTCTCCGACGTCAGCTTCTCCGTCCGCTCGGGCGAGATCGTCGCGCTCGCCGGTCTGGTCGGCGCCGGCCGCTCCGAGGTGGCCCGGGCGATCTTCGGAATCGACCGGTTCGAGTCCGGCAAGGTCGACCTGCTGGGTCACGACGTGCCGGCCGGCAACACCGCTCGGGCGATCAAGCTCGGGATGGGCTTCGTTCCTGAGGACCGGCGCAAGCAGGGGCTGGTGATGGACTTGTCCGTGGCCCGCAACACCACGCTCACCCTGCGGCATTCGTTGGCCAAGGCCGGATTGATCGATCCACGCCGTGAGCGGCGCCTGGCCAGGGAGTGGACCGGACGGCTGCAGGTGAAGTCCGGCTCGCTGCGCGACGCCGTGTCCACCTTGTCGGGCGGCAACCAGCAGAAGGTGGTGCTGGCGAAGTGGCTGGCCACCGACCCGAAGCTGCTGATCATCGACGAACCCACCCGCGGCATCGATGTGGGCACCAAGGCCGAAGTGCACCGGTTGATCTCCGACCTGGCCGGACGGGGCATCGCGATCCTGATGATCTCGTCCGAACTGCCCGAGGTGCTCGGTATGGCCGACCGGGTGCTGGTCATGCACGAGGGACGGCTGACCGCCGACCTGCCCCGCGACCGGGCCACCGCCGAAGCCGTGATGCACGCGGCCACCGGCTCCGAGGAGGGGACGGCATGAGCACCACCACCGAGCAACCGACTGCTACGTTCAGCAACCCTGGGCCACTGGCCGGCCTGCTCCGCGCCCGGGAAATGCCGGTGTCGGTCGCGTTGATCGCCCTGGTGCTGATCACCTTCGCGGTCAACCCGCTGTTCCTCTCACCCCAGGGTGTCAAGGACCTGCTGCTCAACGCGACCATCATGATGATCCTCGCCGTCGGCCAGAGCATGGTGATCATCACCCGCAACGTGGACCTGTCGGTTGGTTCGATGCTCGGCCTGGTGGCGTTCGCCGTCGGCACCCTGTTCGGCACCCAGCCCGGCATTCCGATCTGGCTGGTGTTCGTGATCTGCATCCTGATGGGCGCCGGGTTGGGTGCGATCAACGGTGCCCTGACCGCTCTGGCCCGGGTGCCCGCGCTGGTCATCACGCTCGGCACCATGTATGTGTTCCGCGGGCTCAACAACGCGTGGGCCGGCGGCAAGCAGTACTTCGCCGGCGACCGTCCGCAGGAGTTCGGCAACCTGTCGGTGAACACCTTCCTCGGCTTGCCCTGGATCACCATCCTGGCCATCGTGGTGATCGCGGCCGCCGCGCTGGCCCTTGGCCGGACCCGTCCCGGCCGTGACCTGTACGCGATCGGTTCGGATCCGGCCGCCGCCGAGATGTTCGGCATTCCGGTGCGCAACCGGGTGTTCATCGCGTTCGTGCTCAACGGAGCGCTGACGGGCCTGGCCGGCGTGCTGTACGCCAGCCGGTTCAACTCGGTCGGAGCCACCACCGGTACCGGTCTTGAACTCGAAGTGGTCGCCTCGGCCGTGGTCGGCGGGGTGGCCATCTTCGGTGGCAGCGGCACCGCCCTCGGGGCCGCGATCGGCGCCCTGCTGCTGACCACGATCACCAGTTCGCTGACCGCCCTGCGGGTGGACAAGTTCTGGCAGCAGGCCATCGTCGGCGTGCTGATCCTGGCCTCGGTGATGGTCGACCGCATCGTGAGCCTCCGCAATGCCCGCAAGCTCCGGATCAGTGAGGCACGCAATGGCTGACCAGACCACGGTGGAGACCCCATCGGCGACCACCGACAGCACCGTCACCCTCGCCCCAGAAGGGCGGCACGGCTGGGCCCGGATCCTGCTCAGCCGGGACGCGGTGATGATCTACCTGCTGTTGCTGACCGTGCTGTGGGCGTCCCTGACCATCCGCAACTTCGCCTCGCCGGTCACGGTCGGCTTCCTGCTGCTGGACGTGATCCCGACCCTGCTGATCGCGATGCCGATGACTCTGATCATCATCACCGGCGAGATCGACCTGTCGGTGGCCAGCATCGCCGGCCTGACCAGCGCCGTGCTCGGCGTGCTGTGGGCGGGTGGCATGAACATCACCCTGGCGATCCTGCTGTCGGTGCTGATCGCCACCGTCGCCGGCGCGATGAACGGTGGCTTGATCGCCTATCTGGGGCTGCCGTCGCTGGCGGTCACGATCGGCACCCTCGCGCTCTACCGGGGCCTCGCCCTGGTCGTGATCGGCGACAACGCGGTGGCCAGCTTTCCGCCGGCACTGACCTCGTTCGTCACCTCGAAGCTGGGCGGAACCGGCATCCCGACGGTGATGATCGGCGTGGTCCTGCTGGTGATCATCTTCGGCGTGGTGCTGCACTTCACCCCGTTCGGCCGCACCCTGTTCGCGATCGGCTACAGCCCCTCCGCCGCCCGGTTCGTCGGCGTGGACGTGGCCCGCAGCAAGTTCTACCTGTACCTGGCCAGCGGGTTCGTCGCCGGCCTCGCCGGGGTGTTCTGGACCCTGCGCTACTCCTCCGCACGATCCGACAACGCCGCCGGGCTGGAACTCGCGGTGATCGCCGCCGTGCTCCTGGGCGGGGTGTCGATCTTCGGCGGCAAGGGCTCGATCCCCGGCGCAGTGGCCGGCGTGCTGCTGATCGGCGTGATCAACTACGCGCTGCGGCTGGGCCGGGTCTCCGATGTCGTACTGATCACCGTGACGGGTCTGCTGTTGATCGTCTCCGTGGTCGCTCCGAGCGTCTGGGCCACGCTGCGTGCGTGGCGCCGGCGAATCAAAGTCCGGCGAGCCATGGAAGCCGCCACCACAACGGGCGGCTAGCCCATCTCACCAACTGGGCGGCTAGCCCACCTCACCACGGGCGGCCATGCCCACCACTAGGAAAGGAACACCGATGTTCGAAAGCAAGAAGCGCCGGGCCGCACTCGCGGTCGCTGCGGCGCTGGCTGCCATTTCGCTCGCCGCCTGCTCGGGCGGCGCCGCCCCGGCGGGTTCGACGAGCGCCACCGGATCGGCACCGGCTCCCGCCGGCGACCTGTCGATCACCTTCATTCCCAAGCAGTTGAACAACCCCTACACCGACGTCGTCCTGGGCGGCGGCAAGACCGGCGCCACCGCGGCCGGCTTCGGCAAGGTGCAGGTGGTCGGCCCGCTGGAGGCCTCCGCGTCCAGCCAGGTCTCGTTCATCAACGCCGAGACCCAGGCCCGCACCAACGCGATCGTGATCGCCGCCAATGACCCGGACGCGGTCTGCCCGGCGCTCAAGGAAGCCCGTGAGGCCGGCGCCAAGATCGTCGCCTTCGACTCCGACGCCAACCCGGACTGCCGCGACATGTTCATCAGCCAGGTGGTCAGCAAGGAGGTCGCCCAGATCCAGACCAAGCTGATCTCGCAGCAGATCGGCGGCTCCGGCAAGATCGCGATCCTGTCGGCAACGGCGAATGCGACCAACCAGAACGAGTGGATCAAGTACATGAAGGAGGACCTTGCGTCCAACCCCGAGTACAAGAACATCGAACTGGTTGCCACCGTTTACGGCGATGACGACGACAACAAGTCGTTCCAGGAGGCCCAGGGCCTGATGCAGGCGCATTCCGACCTCAAGGGCATCATCAGCCCGACCACGGTCGGCATCGCGGCCACCGCCCGCTACCTGTCCACCTCGCAGTACAAGGGCAAGGTGGCGCTGACCGGTCTCGGCCTGCCCAACGAGATGCGTGCGTTCGTCAAGGACGGCACCGTGAAGGAGTTCGCGCTCTGGGATCCGGCCCAACTCGGCTACGTGGCGGCGTTCGCGTCCAAGGCGCTCGTCGACGGCACCATCACCGGCAAGGTCGGGGACAAGTTCACCGCGGGCGACCTCGGCGAGCGGACCATCGGGGAGGGCGGCATCGTCATCGTCGGGCCGCCGACGGTGTTCAACGCCGAGAACATCGACAAGTACAACTTCTGACCGACCGGCGGTGGCCCCGAACCGGGGCCACCGCCACCCATTCAACGCAGGAGAACCGCAATGACCACGCTGACCGAGTTGCTGCCCCCCAAGCAGCACCGCAAACCGCGGATCGGGCTGATCTCGGGTGGGCTCGGCGCCTACTGGCCGCAGTTCCCGGAGTTGCTGCCGCAGCTGCAGGACTGCACCGCCTACATCACCCGGCGGTTCGAGGCCCTGGACGCCGAGGTGATCGACGCCGGCTTCATCTCCGACGCCCAGGAGGGTGTCGCCGCCGGTGAGCGGCTGCGGCTGGCCGACTGTGACCTGGTGGTGTTCTCGCTGACCACCTACCTGACCAGTTCGATGGTGCTGCCGGTCGCGCAGCGGGTCGCTGCGCCGGTGCTGATCATCGACCTGCAACCACGTCCGGCCATGGACCATGCCAGCTTCGACACGGGCAAGTGGCTGGCCTACTGCAACCAGTGCTCCGTGCCCGAGGTCGGCAACGTCTTCCGCCGGGCCGGCATCGATTTCCGTTCGGTCTCCGGCTGGCTCGAGCAGGACTCGGCCTGGGCCAGGATCGAATCCTGGGTGCATGCCGCCGGCGTCCGGGCCCGGCTGCGCAGCGCCCGACACGGCCTGATGGGCCATCTGTACCCCGGCATGCTCGATGTCGCCACCGACCTGACCCGGGTCTGCACCACCTTCGGCTCGCACGTCGAGGTGCTCGAGTTCGACGACCTGCGCGAGCGGGTGCTCGCCGTCACCGACGCGCAGGTGCGCGAGCGGATGGAGCTGACCCGCGAGATCTTCACCCTGGACGAGTCCGTCGACGAGGACGATTTCGCCTGGGGTGCGCAGGTATCGGTCGGGCTGGACGCCCTGGTCGACGACTTCGACCTCGATTCGATGGCGTACTACCACCGCGGCCTGGCCGGCGAACAGCACGAACGGCTCGGCGCCGGAATGATTCTCGGCGCGTCCCTGCTCACCGCCCGCGGCGTGCCGATGGCCGGCGAATACGAACTGCGCACGTCCGTGGCCATGCTGGCCGCTCAGGCGATGGGGGCCGGCGGCTCGTTCACCGAGATCCAGGCCCTGAACTTCGACGACGACGTGGTCGAGATGGGCCACGACGGCCCGGCCCACCTGGCCGTCTCCGCCCGCCGGCCGCTGCTGCGCGGCCTGGGCGTCTTCCACGGCAAGCGGGGCTGGGGTGTCTCGGTCGAGTTCGACGTGCGGCCCGGCCCGGTAACCACCTTCGGCATCGGCCAGCAGCAGGACGGCTCCTACACGTTCATCAGCTCGCAGGGCGAAGTGACCGACGGACCCCTGCTGGCGATCGGCAACACCACCTCGCGGGTGGACTTCGGCGGTGACCCGGGCGAATGGGTCGACGCCTGGAGCGGCACCGGCATCGGTCACCACTGGGCGCTGTGCCTGGGGGAGCGCAACCGTGACATCGGGGCCGCCGCCTCGCTGCTCGGGGTACCGCACCAGGTGGTGACGCTCTGATGCCCCGAGTCTGTTTCCAGCTACAGGTCAAGCCCGAGCTGATCGCCGAGTACGTCCAGCGGCACACCGCGGTCTGGCCCGAGATGCTCGAGGCGCTGCGCGACACCGACTGGCGCAACTATTCGATCTTCCTGCGCCGCGACGGCCTGCTGATCGGGTACTTCGAGACCGACGACCTGGCCGCCGCTCAGGCCGGGATGGCGGCCACCGCCGTGAATGCCCGCTGGCAGGCCGAGATGGGCGACTTCTTCGTCGACCTTGACGCGCCGCCCGACGAGGGCTTTCTGCAACTCACCGAGATCTTCAACCTCGACGACCAGTTGGCGACGGCTGGTCTCGGCACCACCCCGAAAGGAAACCCATCATGACCATCCCCCAGTCCGCTCTGGACACCCTCGCCACCCTGGCGATCGAGGTGCCGTCCTGGGCCTACGGCAACTCCGGCACCCGGTTCAAGGTGTTCACCCTGCCCGGTGGCCCCCGCGACCCGTACGAGAAGGTCGACGACGCCGCCCAGGTGCACGCAGTGACCGGGCTGGCCCCGGCTGTTTCGCTGCACATTCCGTGGGACAAGGTGGACGACTGGGACGCCCTCGGCGCCCACGCCAAGGACCGCGGGGTGAAGATCGGCACGATCAACAGCAACGTGTTCCAGGACGACGACTACCGGCTCGGCTCCCTGTGCAACCCGGACCCCCGAGTGCGCCGCAAGGCGATCGACCACCACCTGGAGTGCATCGAGGTGATGCATGCCACCGGCGTCCAGGATCTCAAGATCTGGCTCGCCGACGGCACCAACTACCCCGGGCAGGACGACCTTCGGGCCCGTCAGGACCGACTCGCCGAGGGCCTGCGGACGATCTATGACGGGCTGGGCGACAACCAGCGGATCGTGTTGGAGTACAAGTTCTTCGAGCCGGCCTTCTACTCGATGGACGTACCCGATTGGGGCACCTCACTGATGCACTGCCTGGCGCTGGGTGACCAGGCCAGCGTGTGCCTGGACACCGGCCACCACGCGCCGGGCACCAACATCGAGTTCATCGTCACCCAACTGCTGCGGCTCGGTCGGTTGGGCTCCTTCGACTTCAACAGCCGGTTCTACGCGGACGACGACCTGATCGTCGGCTCCGCGGACCCCTTCCAGCTGTTCCGGATCCTCTACGAGGTGGTCCGTGGCGGTGGACTCGACCCGGCGTCCGGCCTGGTCTTCATGCTCGACCAGTGCCACAACATCGAGCCCAAGATTCCGGGCCAGATCCGCTCGGTGCTCAACGTCCAGGAGATGCTTGCCCGCGCCCTGGTGGTCGACCGTGACGCCCTCACCGCAGCTCAGCAGGCCGGTGATGTGTTGGGTGCGAACCAGGTGTACATGGACGCGTTCTACACCGACGTCCGGGCCGACCTGAAGCAGTGGCGCGAGTCGCGCGGGCTGCCCGCAGACCCCATGAAGGCATATGCGGCGTCCGGTTACGCGGCGAAGATCGAAGGCGAACGGGTCGGCGGCGCCCAAGCCAGCTGGGGCGCCTGACGGTCGGTTGAGCTGGTCGAGACCTGGCCAAGGGTCGGTGGCGGAGGGGGGCCGCACTCGAGACAACCAACCTCGGTCGCAGGCCCCCTCGGCGGCCAGACCCATCCAGGCCTCGAGTGCCGCCACCGCTGGTCGTGCTGGACGTTCAGATCGACATTGCGCGGTTCCGGGTTCGTTGCGCGGGTTCGTCCGCGCGCAATGAGCGTCTGACCGCGCAATGACGTCGCCAGAGTCCTTGACGGGGCGCCCAGCTCATGGAATGCTACTAATGAAACGATTCAATCCCACATAGGAGTGACCCCCCATGCCCAACGAGGCAGTCGAGCAACTGATCAGCCGCAGCAACCGGCTGGGCGCCGACCCCAAGAACACCAACTACGCCGGCGGCAACACCTCCGCCAAGGGCACCGAGACTGACCCGGTCACGGGTGAACCGGTCGAGCTGGTCTGGGTGAAGGGGTCCGGCGGCGATTTGGGCACGCTCACCCCGGCCGGGCTGGCGGTGCTGCGGCTGGACCGGATGCGTGCGCTGGTCGACGTCTACCCGGGCATCGAACGCGAGGACGAGATGGTGGCCGCGTTCGACTACTGCCTGCACGGCAAGGGTGGGGCGGCCCCGTCCATCGATACCGCGATGCACGGCTTGGTGGATGCTCCGCACGTCGACCATCTGCACCCCGATTCGGGCATCGCGATCGCCACCGCCGCCGACGGTGAGCAGCTCACCTCCACGATCTTCGGCGATCAGGTGGTCTGGGTCGGCTGGCGCCGGCCGGGCTTCCAGTTGGGCCTTGACATCGCGGCGATCAAGGCGGCCAACCCGCAAGCGATCGGCTGCATCCTCGGCGGCCACGGCATCACCGCCTGGGGCGACACCACCGAGCAGTGCGAGGCCAACTCGCTGTGGATCATCAACACCGCCGCCGCCTACATCGAGGCGAACGGCAAGGCCGAGCCCTTCGGTGCGGTGCGGGACGGTTTCACCGCCCTGTCGGCGGACGAACGTCGCTCCAGGGCCGCCGCGCTGGCACCCACGCTGCGCGCGATCGCGTCCCACGACAAGGCGATGGTCGGCAACTTCACCGACGCCGACGTGGTGCTCGACTTCATGGCCGCCGCCAACGCACCCCGGCTGGCCGATCTGGGCACGTCCTGCCCCGACCACTTTCTGCGCACGAAGGTCAAGCCGATGCTGCTCGACCTGCCGGCGACCGCGTCCGTCGAGGACTCGATCGCCCGCCTGCACGAGTTGCACGAGGCGTACCGGGCGGACTACGCCGGCTACTACGAGCGCAACGCGACCCCCGACAGCCCGGCCATCCGCGGCGCCGACCCGCTGGTCGTCCTGATTCCCGGCGTGGGCATGTTCTCCTACGGCGTCAACAAGCAGACCGCTCGGGTGGCCGGCGAGTTCTACATCAACGCGATCAACGTGATGCGTGGCGCCGAGGCGTTGTCGTCCTACGCGCCGATCGACGAGAGCGAGAAGTTCCGGATCGAGTACTGGGCGCTGGAGGAGGCCAAGCTGCAGCGGATGCCGAAGCCGAAGCCACTGGCCACCCGGATCGCCCTGGTCACCGGATCAGCGTCCGGCATCGGCAAGGCGATCGCCGAACGGCTCGCCGCCGAGGGAGCCTGCGTGGTGATCGCCGATCTCGATCTGGCCAAGGCCCAGGCGGCGGCCGAAGGCATCGGCAACAGCGACGTCGCGCTCGGCGTCGCCTGCGACGTGACCAGGGCCGACCAGATCCAGGCCGCGGTGGACGCCACCCTGCTCGCCTTCGGTGGCCTCGACATCGTGATCAACAACGCCGGATTGTCGCTGTCCAAGCCGCTGCTGGAAACCACCGAGGGTGACTGGGACCTGCAGCACAACGTGATGGCCAAGGGCTCCTTCCTGGTGTCGAAGGCCGCGGCGAAGGTGCTGATCGAGCAGAAGTTGGGTGGTGACATCATCTACATCAGCTCGAAGAACTCGATCTTCGCCGGCCCGAACAACATCGCCTACTCCGCCACCAAGGCCGACCAGGCCCACCAGGTCCGCCTGCTGGCCGCCGAGCTGGGCGAGCACGGGGTCAAGGTCAACGGCATCAACCCCGACGGGGTGGTTCGCGGCTCCGGCATCTTCGCCGGCGGCTGGGGCGCATCGCGGGCCGCGGTCTACGGCGTCGCGGAAGAGGATCTGGGCAAGTACTACGCCCAGCGCACCCTGCTCAAGCGCGAGGTGCTGCCCGAGAACATCGCCAACGCGGCCTTCGTTCTGTGCACCTCGGACCTGTCCCACACCACCGGCCTGCACATTCCCGTGGACGCCGGCGTGGCCGCCGCGTTCCTGCGGTGACGAGGTGGTCGGCTCTGAGTTGATCGTCGGCGCCGTCGACCTCGGTGCCAGCAGCGGCCGGGTGATGCTCGGCAGGCTCGCAGGCGGCACCGTTGCGCTGGAGCAGGTGTCCCGATTCGGCAACTCCGTTGTGGAGTTGCCGGACGGCCTGCACTGGAACCTGCTGGGCCTTTACGCCGAGATCGTCGCCGGCCTGCACGACGCGGCCGCCCACCATGCCCTCGCCTCGATCGGCATCGACACCTGGGCGGTCGACTACGGGCTGCTGAACGCGTCCGGATCACTGCTCGGTGCGCCGTTCGCCTATCGGGACGCCCGCACCGCCCGGGGGGTCGAGTCCGTGCACGCCAAGGTGGGGTTCGACGAGCTCTACCGGCGCAACGGCCTGCAGTTCCTGGCCTTCAACACTGTCTACCAACTGGCTGCCGAACCCGAGTTCGCCGGTTCAGGCCCAAGGCATCCGGAGCATCTGCTGCTGGTGCCCGACCTGCTCGCCTATTGGCTGACCGGACGGCAGGTGGCCGAGTACACCAATGCCTCCACCACCGGGCTGGTCGATGCCCGCAGCCGACAATGGGACGCCGAACTGATCGCCCGGTTGGGCTTCCCACCAGGGCTTTTCCCCGAACTCGTGCAACCGGGCGCGACCGTCGGTGCCCTGCGTCCCACGGTGGCCGAAGAGATCGGCCAGCAGTTGCCGGTGATCGCCGTGCCCACCCACGACACCGCGTCCGCCGTGGTCGGCGTTCCGATGGACCCCACCAGGGCGGCCTACATCTCCTGCGGCACCTGGGGGCTGGTCGGAGTCGAGCTGCCCTCCCCGGTGCTCACCGACGCTGCCCGGTCGGCCAACTTCACCAACGAGGGCGGCGTGGACTCGACCATCCGCTTCCTGCACAACGTGATGGGGCTGTGGGTGCTCTCGGAGACACTGCGGGTCTGGCGCTCGCGGGGCGGCTCCGCCGACCTCGGCACGTTGCTGGCTGCGGCCGCCGAAGTGCCTGCGCCGCGGAACCTGGTCGACCTCAACGACGACCGCTTCCTGGCGCCGGGCGACATGGCCGTCCGGATCGGGGAGTGGCTGGACGAGCGCGACCTGCCCCAACCGGGATCGGACGTGGCGATCGTCCGGCTGATCGTGGAGAGTCTCGCCGAGCAGTTCGCGGCAGCCGTGCGGACGGCGGCCGAGCTGTCCGGCGTCGGCGTCGAGCAGATCCACATCGTCGGTGGCGGCTGCCAGAACCGGTTGCTGTGCCAGCTCACGGCCGACCGCTCGGGGCTGCCCGTTGTCGCCGGCCCGGTCGAGGCGACCGCCCTCGGCAACGTGCTGATTCAGGCCCGAGCCCATGGCCGGGTCGGTTCCCTGGATGAAATCCGCCGGATCATCGGACGATCGTTCGACCCGATTCGCTACCTACCGCGGCGCGGTGGAGCAGACTGACCGTAGAGCCCTGTCGGCCCAACCCGGGCCAGCAGTTCGATCGCAGAGGAGGACGATGAACGTCCCGTCCGGCACCGTGGCCCTGTTCGCCACGTGCATCAACGACATGATGTTTCCCGACACCCCACGAGCCGTGCTGCGGCTGCTGGAGCGGTTGGGCTGCACGGTCGACTTTCCCCTGCAGCAGACCTGTTGCGGTCAGATGTTCACCAACACCGGCTATTTCAAAGAGGCGATGCCGTCGGTGCGCAACTTCGTCGACACCTTCGCCTCCTACGAGTACGTGGTCGGACCATCCGGGTCCTGCATCGGGTCGGTTCGTGACCAGCATCCGATGCTGGCCGCCCGCCATGGCGACCCCGGCCTGCAGCGCGAGGTTGACGCCATCGTCGCCAAGACTCTCGACCTGTCGGAGTTCCTGGTCGACGTGCTGGGCGTCACCGACGTGGGGGCGTATTTTCCGCACACCGTCACCTACCACTCCACCTGTCACTCGCTGCGGGTGACCAAGGTCGGCGACCGCCCCTACCAACTGCTGAACGCGGTTAAAGGACTCACCCTGATCGACCTGCCCAACTCCGATCAGTGCTGCGGCTTCGGCGGCACCTTCTCGGTGAAGAACCCCGACACCTCGGTGGCCATGGGCACCGACAAGATGCGCGCGGTGGTCGACACCGGCGCCGAGTACCTGGTCGCCGGCGACAACTCCTGCCTGCTGCACATCGGTGGCCTGCTGACCCGCAACGAGGCGGGGGTCAAGACCATCCACCTGGCCGAGATCCTGGCCAGCACCGAGCAGGACCTGGTCGAGGCCGGCCGGTCCAGCAAGTCCGAAGGAGGTGCGCGATGACCGCCGAGCGCCGAACCCCGGCCCCGCCGTCCGGCACCTTGATCGGCATGCCGAAGTTCGCCAAGAACGCCAAGAAGGAGCTCGGCAACGCGCAGCTGCGCACCAACCTGCGGCACGCCACCACCACGATCCGGAACAAGCGGGTCCGGGTGGTGAACGAGCTGCCGCACTGGGAGGACCTGCGGCTGGCGGGTGAGGCGATCAAGGACCGGACGCTGCGACACCTTGACGACTATCTGGTGCAGCTGGAGGCCTCGCTGACCGCCAACGGGGCGATCGTGCACTGGGCCAACGACGCCGACGAGGCCAACCAGATCGTGATCGACATCACCCGCTCCAAGGGCGTGGACGAGGTGGTCAAGGTCAAGTCGATGGCAACTCAGGAGATCGACCTCAACGAGGCGCTGGAAGAGGCCGGCATCGCGGCCTGGGAGACCGACCTGGCCGAGTTGATCGTGCAGCTGGGTCACGACCGGCCCAGCCACATTCTGGTGCCGGCGATCCACCGCAACCGTGCCGAGGTGCGCGAGATCTTCCTCGAAGAGATGGGTCGCTACGGCACCCCGCCACCCGAGGGACTGACCGATGACCCGGCCATGCTGGCCGGTGCGGCCCGGGTGCACCTGCGTGACAAGTTCATGCGGGCCAAGGTGGCCGTCTCTGGCGCCAACTTCGCCGTCGCCGACTCCGGCACCCTGGTGGTGGTCGAATCCGAGGGCAACGGACGGATGTGCCTGACCTTGCCCGACACCCTGATCTCGATCGTTGGCATCGAGAAGACGGTGCCCACCTTCGCCGACCTCGAGGTCTTCCTGCAGCTGTTGCCGCGTTCGTCAACAGCGGAGCGGATGAACCCCTACACCTCGATGTGGTCGGGCGTGCATGAGGGCGACGGTCCGCAGGAGGTGCACGTGGTGCTGGTCGACAACGGCCGCACCAACGTGCTCGCCGACGAGGTCGGCCGGCAGGCGCTGCGCTGCATCCGCTGCTCGGCCTGCCTGAACATCTGCCCGGTCTACGAGCGGGTCGGTGGACACGCCTACGGCTCGGTGTACCCGGGTCCGATCGGTGCGATCCTGACCCCGATGTTGCGCGGCACCGCGTCCGAGATCGACCAGTCGCTGCCCTACGCATCGTCCCTGTGCGGGGCCTGCTACGACGTCTGCCCGGTGCGGATCAACATTCCCGAGGTGCTGGTGCACCTGCGCAACAAGGTGGTCGAAGAGCATCACGGTCCGAGCGCCTGGGGTGCCGGCATGAAGGTCGGCGGCTGGGTGATGGGCAAGGGCAGCCGGCTGGGCGCACTGGAGAAGGGCTCCGAGCTGTTCGCCGCGGTGTGGCCCGGCGACCGGATCGGACCGATCCCCGGACCGGCGTCAGCCTGGTTGGGCAGCCGCGACCTGCAGAAGCCGGCCACCGAATCGTTCCGCGACTGGTGGGTCAAACGCGAGCAGGAGCGGCGCAAGGGCGGCGCCGGCCAGGAGGACGCATCGTGAGCAGCAGGGAAGACATTCTGGGCCGGATCCGGGCCGCCTTGGTCGATGTTCCGCACGCCGCTCCCGCCGACGATGTCGCGATCGACTGGCAGTACGGGCTGCGTCCGGCGGGTGCGTCCGACGACCTGATCGGCCTATTCGTGGAACGAGTCGAGGACTACAAGGCGGTGGTCGACATGATCGGTCCCGACGAGTTGCCGACCCGGATCGCCGCCGTGCTGAGTGAGCACGGCGCCAGTTCGGCGGTGGTACCGGCCGGTGCGCCGGTGCAGTGGCACCAGGCGATCGCCGCGGCCGCCATCGCGGTGGTCACCGACGAGCCGCGGCTCAGTCATCGTGACCTCGACGGAACCAGCGCCGTGGTCACCGGGTCGCGGGTGGGCATCGCGGAGACCGGAACGATCGTGCTCGACCACGCGGCGGACCAGGGCCGCCGGGCTCTATCGCTGGTTCCCGACCTGCACGTCTGCGTGATCCATACCGACCAGGTGGTCTCAGACGTTCCCGAGGCGGTGGTCCGGCTGCAGCCGTCCATCGATGACCGGCAGCCACTCACCTGGATCAGCGGACCGTCCGCAACCAGTGACATCGAACTGAACCGGGTCGAAGGAGTGCATGGCCCCCGGACGCTGCACGTGCTGCTCGTCCGATGAGTAAAGGTGGCTGGATCGCCGCGGGATTGGTCGCGGCGGCAGCGGCGAGAGCCCTGCCGACGGTGCTCAAGCAGGCGAAGGCGCTGGGGGCTGCCGATCCCGGCTGCCGCGGCCCGCTGACCTGGGTACCTCTGCCGGTGCCGCAGCTGGCGAAGCTGACCAAGAGCGGTCTCGTGCCGAGCGAGCGCGAGCTCGCCGAGGGCATCGACAACCAGACCCGGTCGGTACCGGCGGCCGACGGGCGTCCGGAGATTCGGCTCGAGCTCTACCGCCGGCCCGGCCTCACCGGCACGGTGCCGGCGCTGCTCTGGATCCACGGCGGCGGCTATGTGATGGGGGCGGTCACCAACGACGACGCCTGGTGCTGCCGGGTGGCCGCCGAGCTCGACCTGCAGGTGGTCAGCACCAGCTATCGCAAGGCTCCCGAAGACCCGTTTCCGGCCGCGCTGGACGACTGCTTCGCCAGTCTCACCTGGCTGATCGAACATGCCGACGAACTCGGTGTGGATCCAACCAGGGTCATCGTCGGCGGCAACAGCGCCGGCGCCGGGCTGGCTGCGGCGCTCGCCCAGCGGGCCCACGATGCCAAGGTGCCGGTCAGCTTCCAACTGCTCGTCTATCCGATGCTGGACGACCGCACGGTGCAGCGCGCCGAGGCGCAGAAGAAGTGGACGCTGGTCTGGACCCCTTCCGCCAATCGCTACGGCTGGACGTCCTACCTGGGTGCCGAGCCCGGCGTGGGTGATCCGCCCGCCTACGCGGTACCCGCTCGGCGTTCCGACCTGAGCGGGCTAGCCGCCGGCCTGGATCGGCGTCGGCAGTGTCGATCTGTTCCACGACGAGGACGTCGAGTACGCCCGTCGGTTGGTCGAGGCCGGGGTGGAATGCACGCTGTACGTGGCCCCGGGCATGCCGCACGGCACCAATCTCAACAATGAAGCCCCGCTCGCCGAGGCGTTCAACCGGGCCAGCCTGAACGCGCTGGACGCGGCCATCTGGTAGCCCTCAGGCCACCGCCGCCAGCGAGGTGGGGTTGCGACGCATCCGGGTGAGCAACGTCCGGCGTCGCGGTGATCCCTGCTTGAGCACCAGATCCAACACTTCCGGCGGCATCGAGTCCAGAGTGTCGATCGACCGCTCAACCAACCGGCGTTGCAGGTCGAGGTTCAGCCGGGCGCGCTTGGTGACGTGGTAGTTGATCAGGGCACAGGCCGCGTCCACCGCCTTGGGCATCAGAGCGCCGGCGTCGGGGTCGGCCTTGGTCTCGGCGAGCACCATGCCCATCGCGTCCAGAAAGTGCAGGTAGCGCGGGTCGTCGAGCTGGCTGAGCGAGTCGGGTTCGCCGTGCCGATGGAAGACGCCCAGCAACCCGACCGTTGCGAACGACTCGGCGCCGCGGTGCAGCCGCCAGATCCAGTGCCGGTCGGCGCAGGTCTGCAACTCCTCGGAGAAGGTCAGCAGGCCGCGCTCGGCGAGCCGGCGGTGATGGATGCCGGCCCAGGCCGCGGGGTAGTCCACCGAGGTCGAACGGAACGGCGGGCCGATCGCCCCGCGGGGAGAAATCACCAGGTTGCGTCGGGTCTCGGGCGACCGGACGACGGTGCGGCGCCGTCCGGTGACCCGGACGTGATCGGTGCGGACGAACTCGCAGCCCAGTCGCTCAATCGTGCGGACGAGCTGGTCGAGGTAACCGGGCCCGATCCAGTCGTCGGCGTCCAGCCAGGCGAGGTAGGTGCCGTGGGCCTGCGCCAGGCCGGTGTTCCGAGCCGCACTCAGGCCGAGGTTGGTCGCGTGTCGCACCAGCCGGGCTCCCGGAACGTCCGTGATCAGCTCGTCGAGCACCGTGCTGGTGTCGTCGGTCGAGCGGTCTTCGACGAAGACGAACTCGAAGTCGCCGCGGAGGTTGCCCTGCAGGCTGCGGACCAACGTCGGTAGCTGGTGGGCCACGTTGTAGCAGGGGATGATCACCGACAACTTCACTACCAGGACTCCTCGCGTGGACTGCTTCGTCCCCCGTTCCGCGTCCGGTCGCCCCCACGGCCAGCCACGTGTCTGATGTTCGCCGGGATCGGTGACGAACAGAACACAGCCGTGTGACGAGTCGATGAACTCCGTGCCGGAGCCGTCTTCGGGGTCGCCGACGTTCGCAGGAGTTCACCGAACCGGTGCCTGCCGTTGGCCGTCGCGTCGGTCTGGCTGCCTAGCGTCGAAGCATGGTCATCGGGCGAACAGGCACCAGCACCCACTCCCCCCGGGTGATGGTGCTCGCTGACAGCGACAGTCGCTGGAAGTGGGGTTTCCTCACCGCACTGCAGCTGTTCCCGGCGGCCAGCCACGTCGGCCTCCTCCTCGACTCCAACCGCGTGCCGTCCCCCCGGCAGCTGGCGGACACGGGCGTGACGGCGCAACCAGAGGTCGTTGCGACCGTCCCCGACTTCGTCGAACTCGACGAGTTGGAGGAGGCCGACGTCATCGTGTTGGCGCTGCCCGGGGGTGCGGTCCAGGCCGTGCTGCACGGTCTCGCCCGGCGCTGGCCACGCTCGTCGCGGCGGCCGCTGGTGATCAGTGGGTACGTCGGGGTGGTGTACGAGAAACACACCGAGGGCCTGCTGCTCCGGGCCGGCTCGGACCTGATCCTGGCCAACAGCCCGTCCGACGCCGACGAGTTCCGCCGGCTGCTGGCCGGCGCCGGTGCCGATCCGGACGCGGTGCTGGAGACCGTGCTGCCCTTTCTGGGCCGGTCCGAGTCGGCGGTTCCGCACGACGGGCCACTCACTGTGACCTTCGCCACCCAGCCGGGTGTTCCCGGTACCCGGGCCGCTCGTGAGCTGGTGCTGCGCCGGTTGATCCGGCACGCCACCCTGCATCCCGACCGCGAGGTGCTGATCAAGGTCCGCAGCCAACTCGGCGAGGTGACCACGCACCCCGAGTCGCACCCCTACCAGCAGTTGGGCGCCCGGCTTGGCATCGAACGTCCGGGCAACCTGCAGGTGGTGCACGGCAACATGGGCGAGGTGCTCGACCGCACCGACCTGCTGGTCACGGTGTCTTCGACCGCGGCGGTCGAGGCGATGCATCGCGGCGTTCCGACCGCGATCCTGACCGACTTCGGCATCAAGGAGCGCCTCGGGAACCACTACTTCATCGGATCGGGCTGCCTGGCCAGTTTCTCCGACCTCGACGATGGGGCCCTCCCGGTGGCCGACCCGGAGTGGGCCTGGTCGCGAGGGCTGGGGCCGAGCGACGCAGTGGATCGGGCCAGAGCGGTGTTGGCGCAGAAACTGGCTGAGGACATCAGGCCCCGGTTGCGTCCGTTCTACGGCATGGACAACGCCCCCGGCATGCTGCCCGACCTGCTCGGCCGCTACGACCTGGACGGCCACGGGCACGCCCTGGAGGACGATGACGATCGGTTGATCGACCTGCAGAGCGCCGTCCGCTCATTGGTGTCCCGGGCGGCCAGGACCGCCTACCGGCAGGGCGTCGAGACGGTTGCCCCGGCACTTCGGCGATTGGCCAGGCTGTGACGGTACTCGCGGTGATTCCGGCCAGGGGCGGCTCGAAGGGCGTGCCGGGCAAGAACCTGGCCCCGGTCGGTGGCGTGCCCCTGGTGATCCGCGCGATTCGGTCAGCGCTGGCGTCCGGGGTCGTGGACGTGATCGCGGTCTCGACCGACGATGACCGGATCGCGGCGCTGGCCGCCGACGCCGGGGCCCGGGTGATCAGGCGACCGGAGGAGTTGTCGGGTGACACTGCCTCCAGCGAAGCGGCCCTGCTGCACGCCCTGGAGTGGTTCGAAGCCGACGCCGGTGAGCCCGTCGAGGTGCTGCTGATGCTGCAATGCACCAGCCCCTTCATCACGCCGGACGAGGTCGCTGCGTGCGTCCGAGCGGTGCGGGCCGGTGCCGACACTGCGTTCACTGCCGCCCCGAGCCATGGCTTCCTGTGGCGCCGGGAATCCTCGGCCGGCGCCATCGGCGTGAACCATGACAAGGCCTCTCGTCCGCGCCGACAGGACCGTGAGCAGGAGTATCTGGAGACCGGAGCGGTCTACGCGATGACGGCGTCCGGGTTCCGGACCCACCGGCATCGGTTCTTCGGCCTGACTGAGCTGATCGAGACCGACCCCGTCAGGGTGATCGAGATCGATGATCCGGCCGACCTGGAGCGAGCCCGGGCCCTGGCGCCCCTGCTGGACGTCCCGGCCTCGGTGCCGAACCGGTCCGACATCGACGCCGTGGTACTGGACTTCGACGGCACCCAGACCGACGACTCGGCCCAGGTGTCCTCCGACGGCAGCGAGCAGGTCCGGGTGCACCGCGGCGACGGGCTCGGGATTGCCGCGCTGCGACGGGCCGGCATTCCGGTGCTGATCCTGTCCAGCGAGGTGAATCCGGTCGTCCGGGCCCGGGCGCGCAAGCTCAGCGTTGCCGTGATCCACGGCGTCGACGACAAGGGCACCGTGCTGCGCGACTGGTGCAGCACCGAACAGATCGACCCGGCCCGCGTGCTCTACGCCGGCAACGACGTCAACGACCTGGGCTGTTTCGAGGTCGTCGGGTGGCCCGTCGCGGTCGCCTCCGCTCACCCGGCCGTGCGAAATGCCGCGCGACTGGTCACCTCCGTGCCCGGCGGGCATGGGGCCGTACGTGAAATCGCCTCCTGGATCCTCGGAAAGGACCTTCACTCATGAATGCCAACAGAACCCGCGAACGACTGATCGGCGACCGTCCGGTCGGTCCAGCCCACCCCGTCTACGTGACCGCCGAGATCGGTCTCAACCACAACGGCTCGGTCGACACCGCGCTCGAGCTGATCGACGTCGCGTTGGCCGCCGGTGTCGACGCGGTCAAGTTCCAAAAGCGGACTCCGACCATTTGCACCCCCCGCGACCAGTGGGACGTCGAGCGCGAGACCCCCTGGGGTCGGATGAAGTACATCGATTACCGGCACCGGATCGAGTTCGGCGCCGACGAGTTCGAAGTGATCGACGACTACTGCCGCGACAAGGGCATTCATTGGTTCGCGTCGCCGTGGGACGTGCCCAGTGCGGAGTTCCTGAACGAGTTCGAGGTGCCCGCCCACAAGGTCGCGTCGGCGTGCCTGACCGACGACGAACTGCTGCGGGCGATGCGGGCGTCCGGTAGGACGGTGATCCTGTCCACCGGCATGTCGACCTCGGCGCAGATCAGGCACGCCGTGGAGGTGCTGGGCAGCAACAACGTGATCCTGTGCCACGCCACGTCCACCTACCCGGCGGCCAACGATGAACTCAACCTGCGGATGATCAACACCCTGCAGGCCGAATACCCGAACGTTCCGATCGGGTACTCCGGGCACGAGCGCGGACTGCAGACAACGGTGGCCGCAGCCGCCCTCGGCGCGTGCTTCCTGGAGCGGCACATCACCCTCGACCGCACCATGTGGGGTTCCGATCAGGCCGCCTCGTTGGAGCCGGCCGGACTCAGCCGGCTGGTGCGCGACGTGCGGGTGATCTCCGAAGCGCTGGGCGACGGCGTCAAGCAGGTGTACGAGGGGGAGTACGCGGCTATGCGCAAGCTCCGCCGGGTGCCCGGTGTGATCGCCGAAGCCACCCAGCAGGTGGCCTGAGGGCGGCATGACCGACAAGCACCGCAAGCACAAGCGGGACACTCTGGCGCTGGTCGAGTCGCCGGCTCAGCTGCTCAACGTGATCGAATGGGCGCACCACCACCACGCCGAGAAGCAGACCAGGCTGGCCGTCCTGCCACCCCGCGAGAAGACCACCCGAATGCAGCTGGAGGCGATGGTCGAGTTGGCCCGCGACGCCGGGCTGGCGGCGACCTGGTACGAGCCGCGACGCTCGACCGCGGCCATGGTCGCGGTGGCCTGGGAGCTGTTCCCGCGCCTGGTGAAGGCCAAGCGACTGGTGGTCGGCGACCCGTTCTCGCACTTCGTGCAGGCGGTGCTGCCGCTCGCCGATGTTTCCGATGTCGTGGTCGTGGACGACGGCACCGCGACCATCTCGTTCGTCAGCCAGCTGACCAGGGGCGATCGGTTGACCCGCTGGCATCTGGCCGACACCGGACGCGACGTGATGGTCGACCTGCTGTCCGATCACGCCCGGGACTTCTTCACCCCCTCCGAGCGAGACGGCCGCACTATGGAGGTTTTCACCGCGATGCCGGTGCGGTCGCCGAGCGGCACCCGGCAGACGGCGAATACCTTCGCCTGGACCCGAAGCCGGTTCGGTCCGCCCAAGCTGAAGGACACCGTCGATGTGATTGGCACGTCACTCGTGGAGTCCGGCGTGGTCGATGACGATCGGTACCTGTCCGGGGTGCACGCGGTTACCCAGCGGTACGGCGCCGGACGCTACTTCGCGCATCGACGCGAGAGTGACGCCAAGCTGTCCCGGATCGCCGCGCGGACCGGTTTGAAGATCGTTCGGCCCGATGTTCCGCTGGAGATCGCGGTGCGCCGGGGTCCGGTGAGCCGACTGATGGTCAGCTACCCCTCGACGGTCACCCATACGCTGCCACTGGTGCTGGCCGACACCGGCATCGAGCTCGCGGTCGCCGACGTGCCGCCGGCCTGGCTGCAGGCATCGGCCCCGCTGGGTGCCAGCGATTTTCTCGAGTCGGTGACCAGTACCGCCCGCCGCCGACACGGTCTGACCTGAAGCACGTCAGATTCGGCACCAACGGTGGTGCCGAATCTGGCACGCTAGTGGCACAAATCACCGGGCCGCACCACCTTCGCCTTGTGTCAGAGCGGATGCCTCGACGCGCAGCGCCGACAGGACTGCGGCACGCCCGGCCAGCCGCGGGAGGCAAGGCATTGACCGACCATCCACGCGGTCTCGCAGGCGGCGGCGCCGCTGACCTGCTGCCAGCCCAGTCGCAGGGTGAGGATGCCCGAGAGGGCGTGATGGTTGTCGCGGGTCATGTCGCGGAAGGCAGCCCCGCCTGAGTGGTGCAACCTGCTGTCGAGTTCGACCAGCAGGCTGTACTCCCGGTACCAGGCGTCGGAGCGGTGCTGGGCAACCGCATGCCGCTGCCGCAGGGCCGTGGGCAGACCGTGCGGCCTTTCGACGTTGACCAGGTACCTCCGCTCCAATGGAGAGTGGGCTCCGGCCGCGACGTCGCCGAGAATGTCGCGGATCAGGCGCCGGTGGCGCAGTGTTGGTCGCACGACGAGTTCGCGACGCAGACGGTCCTCCGTGGTGCGTCGAGCACTGAGGACATCGGCGATCAACGCGGCAATGGTGTCGGCGTCAGCATCAGCGCACAGGTCGAGCACCGTCTCCTCGATTCGGGTTCGGGGCGGTTCACGTACCCCGCTCCGCTCGGCACGCAGGAAACGCCAACCCGGCCGCAACGCCCTGCCGGTAGGGGTGAAGATCACCACTTCATCGACCTTCGGGCCAAAGCCCCACAGATGCGCCGCGCTGTGCATGCCCACCACGGCCTTCGGTCCGCCGAGCAGCACACCAGCCCACACTCGACCCTCCCAGGCTACGCGTGGCCCGTGCGAGAGGATCCCCGGCGTTACCCGGTCGAGCACGCCCTCGGCCACCAATCGGGTGATGGTGCGCCGGCTGACCTTGAAGAAGGCCAACTGGCTATTGCTCAGCACGCCGCCCTGCCGCGCGGCGAGGCTGCGAGCCGCTTCGGGCAGGATCACTCGGGCCGGCACACCTTCAGTTACCGCCCGCGCACGGCGGATGTGTTCAAAAGCCCGACAGATTCGGCACCACGGCTGGTGTCGAAACTGACCTGCTTTGAATCACTGCAGTTGGTCGAGCACCTCAGCCATGATCCGTTGCACCGCGATGGTCTCGTCGAGAGGCAGGATCGGGCTCTCGGCCAAGCCCTGCTCGAGGCAGTCACCGACATGTTCGATCTCGAAGCGGCACCCGAAGTCGAAGTCGAGGGTCTCGGCATGCCTGCCCCGCCAGATGGTGACCGACGCGGACCGATGAAACCGTGGGTGCAGGTCGATCCAGCCCTTGGTGCCGGTCACCATCAGCCGGCCCGGCCCGAAGGTGGTGAAGGCTCCCGCCAGAGTTGCCGAACGGCCCTCGGGGTAGCCCAGTAGAACCGAGAACTCGCCCTCGACCCCGTTGGAATAGTTCCCGCCGACTGCATGGACCACCGTGGGTTCGCCGAGAAAGTACTGGGCGAACGAGAACAGGTAGGGGCCCAGATCAAGCACTGCACCACCACCCTTCGCCGGGTCGAAGAGCCGATCAACGGGGTCGAACTCGCGAAAGGCGGTCAGGTCTCCCTGCAAACCGCGCACGTCGCCGAGTTCGCCATCGGCGACCAGGTGCTTGATGTGCTGCACCGCTGGGTTGAACCGCGTCCACATCGCCTCCATCGCGAAGACCCCGGCGGCGCGGGCCGCGGCCACGACCCGCTCGGTATCGGCTACGGAAGCGGTGAATGCCTTTTCGACCAGGATCGCCTTGCCTGCCGCGATCGCCGCGAGGGCGATGTCGGTGTGCTGTGGGTGCGGGGTGGCGATGTAGATCGCCTGCACGGCGGGATCTGCCATCAGCCCCTCATAGGACGAATGCCACCGCTGGATGTCGTGCTCGGTAGCGAACGCCTCGGCTCGTTGGGCCGAGCGCGATCCGACCGCAACCAGCTCGGCGTTCGACGCGGCGGCGAACTCGGGAACGATCGCGGCGGCCATGCGACCGGGCCCGGCAATGCCCCAACGGATCGGATCGGTCATGCTGCCAACCTATTCGGTGTCCGCCCGATGGGCGGCGACGCAGCGCCCGCGACACGGCGTCTGGCAAAGTAGTCAAGGTTGAACACAAGCGGGAGGAAGCCTTGCGGGTCGTCCAGAAGTTCGGTGGTTCGTCGGTTGCCAACGCGGGCAGCATCAAGCGGGTCGCCCAGCGGATCGTGAACACCAAGGCGCGCGGCGCCGAGGTGGTTGTGGTCATCTCCGCGATGGGTGACACCACCGACGAACTGATGGATCTCGCCCTGGAGGTTTCGCCGAATCCCCGTCCGCGTGAGCTGGACATGCTCCTCACCGCCGGCGAGCGGATGAGCGCCGCCCTGCTGGCCATGGCCATCAACGATCTGGGCTTCGAGGCCCGCTCGTTCACGGGTTCGCAGGCCGGCGTGATCACCACCGGCACTCACGGCGACGCTCGGATCATCGACATCACCCCGGGCCGGATCCGCACCGCGCTGGCCGACGGCGACATCGTGATCGTGGCCGGTTTTCAAGGGGTTTCGCAGACCTCGAAGGACGTCACCACGCTGGGGCGTGGGGCCTCCGACACCACCGCGGTCGCCCTTGCGGCGTCCCTGGGAGCTGACTACTGCGAGATCTACTCCGACGTGGACGGGGTGTTCACCGCCGACCCGCGGATCGTGCCCGGCGCTCGCCGGATTCCCGAGATCTCCTACGAGGAGATGCTCGAGATGGCCGCGCAGGGGGCCAAGATCCTGCATCTGCGCTGCGTGGAGTACGCCCGCCGCGAGAACGTGCCGGTGCATGTCCGGTCGTCGTTCTCGGACCGCCCGGGCACCTGGGTCAGAGACATCGAATACGAGGAGGGTGGCATGGAACAGCCGCTGATCACCGGCGTTGCGCACGACCGAAGTGAGTCCCGGATCGCCATCGTCGGCGTTCCCGACCGGGTCGGCGCCGCCGCCGAAGTGTTCACCGCCGTTGCCGAGGCCGGGGTGAACATCGACATGATCGTGCAGAACCAGTCGATCTCGAACGACAACACCGCGATCACCTTCACCCTGCCCAGCGGCGACAAGGTCAAGGCCCTGGACGCCTTGCACGGCGCTCGCACCAAGATCGGCTTCACCGAGATCCAGTACGACGACGCGATCGGCAAGGTCTCGGTGATCGGCGTCGGAATGCGCTCGCACCCAGGGGTATCGGCCACGTTCTTCCGGGCGCTCGGTGAGGCCGGCATCAACATTCAGATGATCTCCACCTCTGAGATCCGGATCTCGGTGGTGGTGGCCTCCGACGACGTGGACGCTGCCGTCCGCGCCGCCCACACCGCTTTCGGTCTCGATTCGGTGAGTGGGGAAGCGGTCGTCTACGCAGGCACCGGACGCTAGCGCGCGGGCAGCCTGCGGCCTTCCTATTCGTTCGTCCCCATATAGGGGCTGTGACTGGTCCTCTAGAGGAAGCCCATCAGCGTTGATGTTGTTGGCCGGTTCGGTGCCTTTCGCCGGGGAATTCCGGACGGTCGAACAGAACGCGGTCACTGCCCTGATGTGATCGCCGAGCAGACCTACCCGACCGGCATTGCCGACACAGAGTCATAGCCGGAATCCTGTTTCTAGATCATGCCCCGCGCTGGGCGCTCGATACCAGTTGAAAGGAAACGTGGGTGGTGAGGTGAAGGATTGAGAGTTATTGCAACGTATGCTGGTCATCTGGTAGTTCGGTGGCGACCTACGGACCCGAGGTACGACTCAGTACGACCGGCGACGTGGTCGACATCTTGGTACTCGAGCACAGCGCGGAGGTTCCGGACGAGTTCAGGAACCAGTGCGACCCAGTGTGGACGGCGTGGGTTGGGACATGAGAGGGATGGGTTTAGAGGAGCAAACGGCGAAGCGGGAAGTGAGGACGATGAAGAAGTGATGGATTGGATGGTGTCGCCGAAGGGGGTGGAGTTCGTTCGAGGCAGCGACGAGTAGAGGGAAGAAGACAGCATAGACGACGGAAAGGACGAGGCGGCTGCGGGGGCGGTCGCCGAGCGAAAACTGGAGTGTTGCCGAGTGCCCGTCCGACCGGCTCCATGTCGTCCGCGGCCGCGTGGTGGCCGTCCAGCACCGCCATCACCAGGCTCAACGCCTCGTCGGTGGTGAAGATCAGCGGGGTCCGACGGCCTCGACCGAGCCGATACCCGCGTACGGTCCGCGGCGATCGACGGATGGCCCAGCAACACCGCAACGTAGCGCCGGGCCGCCCGCTCGCTGACCCCGAGGCGCTGGACGAGGGCGTCGGCGGTGATGTCCGGACGGTCGCTCAGCGGCTCCAGGTAGCGCAGTGCCCGTGCGGTCGGATTGTGCTGATCCACGGGGCTCATGATCCAGATTCCCATGGATACCGGACGCGATGCGTCCGGAACTGCTTCTAGGTTGGGGGCCAACCGCACGACGAGGAGATGCCATGACCGAGACAACTGATCCGATTCCGGGCGACCCGGACTTTCCGTGGGAACCCCCGCTGGCCGGCAGTGAGCTGGAGCACCTGTTGGCCATGCTCAACCGGCTGCGTTGGACCTTCCGGTGGAAGGCCGCCGGGCTGGGCGCCGAGGGGCTCAGCAAGACGCTGGGCCCGTCCAGCCTGACTCTGGGAGGCCTGCTCAAGCACCTGGCCGCTGTCGAAACCATCAACTTCACCTGGGAGGCCTTCCATGCCGATCCGGGGGAACCTTGGCGGTCGGTGGACTGGCAGGCCGAACCTGAGTGGCCGTTCACCTCGGCCGCCTCGGATTCGCCCGAGCAGCTCTACGGGCTCTACGACGAGGCGGTGGCCGCCGCGCGCCAGCGGCTCGGGACGGCGATCGACGAGGCCGGAATCGACCAGCTCACCGAGGCCGCGGACCAGGGCGGCACCCACGCCAGCCTCCGCCGGTTCGTCTGCGATCTGATCGAGGAGTACGGACGGCACACCGGCCACGCCGACCTCTTGCGCGAGAACGTCGACGGCCTGGTGGGGGAGGACCCGCCGAAGGGTTGGCGGCCCTGAGTCGACGCTGACGACGGCGCGGCAGACCGCGGCCGCGACGGAGGGGTAGAGTTGGTTCTCGACAGGGGAGCGCCAGACCGGCGCTGAGAGTGCGGAAGTCCGCAGACCCTCGAACCTGATCCGGTTAGCACCGGCGTAGGGAGTCGGGATTTCTCCTCACCGCAGGGTGAGCCCTCCGATCAGGAGGATCATGTTCGCCGTCCAGTTCATCACCCGCGCAGGGGCCGCGCTGGCCTGCGTCGCCCTGGTCGCCGGTTGCACCGCCGGCGGCCAATCATCGCCGTCGGCCACCGCGGCCACCGACTCGAAGACGCTGACCGTGGTCACCCACGACTCATTCGCGATCAGCGACGAACTCAAGAAGCAGTTCGCCGACGACACCGGGTACACGGTCACCTACGTGGCGCCCGGTGATGGTGGCGCCCTGGTCAACCAGCTGATCCTGACCAAGGACTCGCCGCTGGGCGACGTCGTCTTCGGAATCGACAACACCTTCGCCGGCCGGGCGATCAAGGCCGGCGTCGTGGTGCCCTACACCGCGCCGGACGTGTCCGCGTCAGCCGCAGCCCTGAAGCCCGACGACTCGGGGCGGCTGACCGCGATCGACTTCGGCGACGTCTGCGTGAACGCGGACAAGAAGTGGTTCGCTGCAAAGAACCTGGCCCTGCCGGCCACCATGAACGACCTGACCAAGCCCGAGTACAGCAACCTGCTGGTGGTCGAGAATCCGGCGTCGTCGTCGCCGGGACTTGCCTGGCTGACCGCCACCGTCGGTGCCCAGGGCGACCCCGGCTACGTCGATTACTGGACGGCGCTGAAGGGCAACGGCGTCAAGGTCGTGAAGGGCTGGACGGAGGCCTACTCGACCGAGTTCTCCGGATCCTCTGGCAAGGGTTCGAAGCCGCTGGTGGTCTCGTACGCGACGTCGCCGGCCTTCGAGGTACCGAAGGGTGCCAAGCAGTCGAACACCACCGCACTGCTCGACACCTGCTTTCGCCAGGTCGAGTACGCGGGGGTGATCGCCGGTGCCCAGAACGAGGTCGGCGCGCGAAAGTTCATCGACTTCATGCTGACCAAGCAGGTGCAGGCCGACATTCCCGACCAGATGTACATGTACCCGGCCGACACCAGTGTCGAGCTGCCCAAGGACTGGGTGTCGTTCGCGCCGCTGGCGACGAAGCCGCTCAATGTGTCCCCCGAGATCATTTCGGCCCAGCGGGACGCCTGGATCAAGCAGTGGACCGCCACGGTGGTCGGCTAGGCCGATGACGGATCGTCGGGCCGGTGCATGGCCGGTGGCACCCGAGCGGGAGACTTCCCGCTCGGAGCTGGCGCCGCGCCCGCCGGTAGCGGCTGCTGAGCCCGCTGCCCGCCGGCAGGGCGGCGGCCGGGGACCGCGTCCGACCACCCTGGCCGTCGCCGGGTGGACGGCGGCGGTCGTGCTGCCGCTGGGGTTCCTTGGCGTGTTCTTCGCCTGGCCGGTGGCGAGCCTGGTCGGCCGGGGTTTCGTCGGCGACGACGGGTTCGGACTGGACGGGGTGCGCGCCGTGCTGTCCACCCCGCGCACCTGGCGGATCATCGGGCAGACCCTGGCCCTCGCGGTGGCCGGCACGGCGGTGTCGGTGCTGCTCGGCGTGCCCGGTGCCTACCTGCTCTACCGCTGCCGCTTTCCCGGCCGGGGGTTCGTCCGGGCCCTGGTGTCGGTGCCCTTCGTGCTGCCAACGGTGGTGGTCGGGGTAGCCTTCGGATCACTGTTCGCCGCCCAGGGACCATTGGGTTGGCTCGGCCTCCAGGAGTCGTTCGCCGCGATCGTGCTGGCCCTGGTGTTCTTCAACTACTCGGTGATCGTCCGGACGGTCGGGGCGCTCTGGGCGCGACTGGACCCTCGGGCCGCGCAGGCCGCCCGGGTACTGGGTGCGTCCCGGCGTCGGGTGTTCCTGACCGTGACGCTGCCTGCGATCGCGCCGGCCGTGGTGTCGGGAGCCTCGTTGGTGTTCCTGTTCTGCTCCACCGCCTTCGGCATCGTGATGGTGATGGGCGGGGTCGGCTTCGGCACCATCGAAACCGAGATCTGGTACCAGACCACCCAGCTGCTGGACCTGCCCGCCGCCGCCGCGCTGTCGATCGTCCAGCTGGTGGTGGTGACTGGGTCCCTGCTGATCGCCGGACGGGCCCGGTCCAGGGCCGAGCATGCGCTACGGCTGCGCGGCGACTCCACCGCTGAGCGGCCCTGGCGTCGCTCTGACCTGCTGCCCACGATCGTGACCGCGCTCGTCGTGGTTGGCCTGCTCGCGGCGCCGCTGCTCTATCTGGTGGTGCGCTCGTTCGACACCGCGGACGGCTGGGGGTTGCGCAACTACGAACTGCTGGCCACTACCGGCGCCGGTAGCCTCACGGTTCCGGTCTGGACGGCCGTGATCAACTCCCTGGTGATCGCGGCCCAGGCCGCGGCCCTGGCGGTGCTGCTGGGTGCGCTGGTCAGCCTGGTGGCGTCCCGGCGTCCTCGATCTCGGCCGCTCGCAGGCGGCGTGAAGGCACTGGACGCGCTGTTCATGCTGCCGCTGGGGGTATCGGCGGTGACGGTCGGGTTCGGTTTCCTGATCGCCCTGAACCGGCCGCCGTTCGACCTGCGCAGCTCGCAGATCCTGATTCCGATCGCCCAGGCCATCGTGGCCCTGCCGTTGGTGGTGCGCACCCTGCTGCCGGTACTCCGGGCGATCGATCCGCGGCAGCGCGAGGCGGCCACGATGCTCGGCGCCGGACCCGGCCGGGTGCTGGCCAGCATCGACGGTTCGCTGGCTCTTCGCGGGCTCGGCCTGGCGGTCGGGTTCGCGTTCGCGACCTCGCTGGGCGAGTTCGGGGCGACGTCCTTCCTGTCCCGGCCCGACCATCCGACCCTGCCGGTGGTGATCTTCCGGCTGATCGGAAGGCCCGGAGCCGACAATTACGGCATGGCCATGGCAGCCTCGGTGATCCTGGCCGTGCTGACCGCCGCCGTGATGGCGGCAGCCGAACTCGTCCGGCCCAAGGAGGCGGAACTGTGAGCGGTCTGACCGTCGCCGGCGCGGTGGTGCGCTATGGCGACCTGGTGGCCGTCGACGACGTCGACCTGGCGGTGTCGCCCGGCGAGATCGTGGCCCTGCTGGGCGCTTCGGGCTCGGGCAAGTCCTCGCTGCTCCGGGGGATCGCCGGGCTGGAACCCCTGACTGCCGGAACGGTGTGCTGGGACGGTGTCGACGTGGCCGCCGTGCCGGTCCACAAACGCGGCTTCGGCCTGCTGTTCCAGGACGGCCAGCTGTTCAACCACCTCACCGTGGCGGGCAACGTGGCCTACGGGCTCTACCGCGAGCCGAAGGCCGTCCGGCGCGAGCGGGTAACCGAACTTCTCGATGTGGTGGGCCTGGCCGGATACGGCGACCGTCGGGTCAGCGAGTTGTCGGGGGGCCAGGCGCAGCGGGTCGCGTTGGCCCGGTCGCTGGCACCCCGGCCCCGGCTGCTGCTGCTCGACGAGCCGCTGTCGGCGCTGGACCGGAACCTGCGCGAGCGCCTGGTCGGAGTGCTCGGCGACGCCCTTCGCAGCACTCACACCACCGCGTTGCACGTCACCCACGACCAGGACGAGGCGTTCGCGCTGGCCGACCGCGTCGGTGTGATGGCGAACGGTCGGATGCTTCAGATCGACCCGCCGGACGTGCTGTGGAGCCGCCCGGTATCGCGCGAGGTGGCCGAGTTCCTGGGCTTCGAGCCCTTTGTCACCGGCGATTTGTCCGCCCGGCTGGGTGGCCCGTTGAGCGGTGACGGCGCGGTGGTCGGCATCGGCCCGGTCGGGCTGCTGGTCGACCCGGCGGGCACCGGCCTGCCGATTCTCCAGCAGCGCTATCAGCGCGGCGAGGTGCTGATCGACGTCAGTCTCCCGGACGGACAGACCGCCACCGTTCGGCTGCCGGAGAAGGTGCCGGACGGGCAATTGCAGGTCAGCCTCGACGCCGCCGGATGCGTCGTAGTTCCCGGCTGACACTCCGTCGATTTCGTACCTACGCTTGCGTAAGTTACGCTACCGTAGTAATGAACGAATCGATTGAAGGAGAAGGTGTGTCCACCTCCACCCCACCCGTGGTCATCCAGGGGGGCATGGGCGTTGCCGTCAGTTCGTGGCAGTTGGCCCGCGCCGTTGCCCAGTGCGGACAACTCGGCGTCGTATCGGGCACCGCGCTCGACGGGGTGCTGGCCCGCCGGTTGCAGGACGGCGACCCCACCGGCGATCTACGCCGTGCCATCGCAGCCTTTCCGGTGTCCGAAATCGCCGAGCGGGTGCTCTCCCGCTACTTTCTGGCGGGCGGACGTCCGCGCGGTCGCGCCTACCGTCCGCATCCGACGCTGACCATCACCCCTGGTCGGGACGCCATCGAGCTGAGCATGGTCGGCAACTTCGTCGAGGTCTGGCTGGCCAAGGAGGGCCACAGTGGGCTGATCGGCATCAACCTGCTGGAGAAGCTGCAGACGGCAACCCTGTCGGCGATCCTCGGCGCCATGCTCGCCGACGTCGATTACGTGATCATGGGAGCCGGCGTACCCACCGAGATCCCGCGGCTGCTCACCGACTACGCGGCCGGTGGCACCGGGCGGCTGAACATCGACGTCGCGGACGCCACCCGCAACCACCAGGCCACCCTCACCCCGTCCGACTATCTGGGTTCGGCGCTGCCGCTGCGCCGGCCGCAGTTCCTCGCGATCGTGTCGATTCACGTGTTGGCCGGCTACCTCAACCGCGATCCGGAGATCCGCCCGGACGGGTTCGTGGTCGAAGGTCCGCGGGCCGGCGGCCACAGCGCACCGCCGCGCGGCAAGATGGTGCTGGACGACGCCGGCGATCCCGTCTATGGACCCAAGGACGAGGCCGACCTGGCCAAGATCGCTGCGTTGGGCCTGCCGTTCTGGCTGGCCGGCGCGTACGCGACCCCCGAGCAGGTGACGGCGGCCCGGCTGGCCGGCGCGGCCGGGGTTCAGGTCGGCACCCTGTTCGCGATGGCCGCCGAGTCCGGCCTGCGGGCCGACCTGCGCGCACAACTTCTTGACGGACTCACCGAACAGTCGCTGACCGTGCGTAACGATCCGCTGGCGTCGCCGACGGGCTTTCCATTCAAGATCGCCGAACTCAGCGGCACGCTGTCGGAGCCGGAGCGGTACCAGGCCCGCGAACGAATCTGCGACCTCGGCTACTTGCGCACCCCGGTGGAGCGCGAAGACGGCACCGTCGTGTACCGGTGCGCGTCCGAACCCGAGCACATGTTCAAGAAGAAGGGCGGCGACGCGGCAGATCTGATCGGGCGCAAGTGTCTGTGCAACATGCTGATGGCGAACGTCGGCCTCGGCCAGCTGCGCCGCAACGGCTACCTGGAGGAGGCCGGGGTCACCCTCGGTCAGGACCTCGAGGGAGCCCGCCGGCTGCTCGCCCTGCACCCGGACGGCTGGACCGCCGGTCAGGCGGTCGACTGTCTGCTGGGTGCGGCCGCTTAGCGGGCGAGATCACCCGTCGATCGAGCCGGTCGAGATCACTGCCGCCGATCGAGCAGGTCGAGATAACACTCGTCCAACTCCCGGGACTTCGCCGGGCCTTCAGCGGTCGAGGAACTGGCCGATCCGGTCGGCGAACTCCTGCGGACGGCGCTGTTGAGCGGCGTGGCCACCCCGCACCTGCCATGACACGGCATTGGGCAGCACTGCGAGCAGGGCCGCCATCCGATCGCCGAGGTGCGCGGGACTCTTGGTGCCCGCTATCCCGAGGATCGGCTGCGCGATCCTCCGGTAGGCGTCCCGGTGGTCACCGACCGCATCGATGGCGGCCAGGTCGGCCACCTGCCCCGGTATCCGTACCCGGAACTCGGGGTAAGCGGCCATGGCGATCGCGCCCAGCCGGGCCGGCAACGCCGGCATGCCGACGACGTCGCGGAAGAAGGTCATCATCGCTTTGGCGGGTTTTCCCTCGTCCAGCGCCTGGCGAGCCCTGACCAACCGCTCACCACCGAGGGGCCCGGTGTAAGCGATCGGGGCCTCGAACACCACCGCCGCGCGATACAGCGAAGGATCGTCGATCAGGCACTCCAGGGCGAGCACCCCACCGGAGGAGTGTCCGACCAGGGCAACCTCGCCACCCAGGGCTTGGGACAGGGCGGCGACGTCACGAGCCTCGTCCGCCATCGTCCACTGGAACGGATCGCCCAACTCGGGACGGTAGAACCGGCGGATGAACCTGGCCACCGCGTAACCACGGCCGGCGAGCAGCGGCACCACCTTGTTCCACCCCGAGCCCTGGTAGTCGATGCCACCGGGCAGCAGAATCAGCGGACGTCCCTCGCCGGTGACGGTGGCACGCACCTCCACGCCGTCGTCGGCCGCGCTGGTGATGGTGCTCATGGCGTCAGGGCGTCCAGTGACCCAGCGGCCCGGCCCGGTCCGGCAGGGCCGCCCGCGGTGCCGCTGGCCCAGGCGCCCAACCAGAACCAGTTCAACTCGCGGCGCCACAAGACGGCAGAGATCTGTTCGGCCAGGGAGCGGTCGCAGCCGGTGATCAGGCGGTTGCGCACGACCGGATCCGCATCGTGTGCGATGCGATCCAGCTTCGGGTCGCCCATGCCTGACCTCCGGCACAAACGGTATCGCGCGGACGCCCGTCCGGGGAAACGTCTACCCGGCGTCGTACCGGCGCCAACCACAAAGCCGCTCGACCAGGAGTTTCCTCGTGGTTGAGCGGCTCTTGCCTGGTCGGGGTGACAGGATTTGAACCTGCGACCTCGTCGTCCCGAACGACGCGCGCTACCAAGCTGCGCCACACCCCGATGGCCCGTAGGCCGTCCAGAAGTCTATACGAGTGGGCTGGGATCAGCCATTCGGGTTCGCGGCGGTCAGGGTGAGCACCGTGACCTCCGGCGGGCAGGCGAACCGGTAGGTGGCGTAGGGCGAACTGCCCATGCCCGCAGAGACGTGCAGGCGGGTGCTGCGGCCCCCGGCACTGTGGGTGGACAACCCCTTGGCCCGAAAGGTGTCCAGGTCGCAGTTGGTCACCAGGGCACCGTAGTACGGCACGCAGACCTGGCCGCCGTGGGTGTGGCCCGCCAGGATCAGGTCGACGCCGTCGGCGGCCATCGCGTCCAGCACCCGCAGGTAGGGGGCATGGGTGACGCCGATCGAGACGTCCGCCTCGGCTGCGGGTGGGCCGGCGACCAGTCGGTAATCGTCCCGGCCCAGGTGGGCGTCGTCGGTGCCGCGGAACTCGAACGTGATCCCCCGGACGGTGATCAGCGCGCGGCTGGTGTTGACGTCCACCCAACCCTTCTCGGAGTAGGCGGCCCGCAGGTCCTCGAACGGCAGTGGCGGATTACCCTCGTCGCCCTCGGTGCTGGAGAACAGGTAGCTCAGTGGCAGCCGGAAGGACGGAGCCTCGTAGTCGTTGGATCCGAACACGAAGACGCCCGGCACGTCGCGTAACCGGCCCCAGGAGCGAACCAGCGGCTCGAGCGCGGACGCCTCGCTGAAGTTGTCGCCGGTGGTCACCACCAGGTCGGGTTCCAGGCCGGCCAGTGCCCGCAGAAAGTCGGTCTTGTACAGCTGCCGAGTCATCAGGTGGATGTCGGATACGTGCAACAGCCGCAGCGGCGCAGAACCGGGCGGCAGTATCGGTACGTACTGGCGACGCACCACGAAGTGCCGGGCCTCCCAGAATCCGTAGCCGACGCAGGCAGCGCCGAGCAGGGCCAGCCGGCCCAGTGCCTTACCGATCACGTCAGGGCGACTTGGTCGGCTTGGGATCGGGCTTCTTGTCGTCCTTCTTGTCCTTCTTGTCCGGCTTCTTCACCGGTCCGCTGGAGACCAGCAGCCGAATGCTGGTGCCCTTGACCGCGACACCCGAGGGGCTGATGCCCAGGAACGTGCCCTTGGGTGAGTTGCTGGCGATCGATTCCTGGTAGGAGCCGAAACCGGCGTTCTGCAACACGATGCGGCAGTTCTCCAGGCCCGAGCAGTAGGGCACGTCGACCTTCACGCCGGCCAGGATCCCATAGGGGGGTTCGACGAACCGTTTACGGTCGAAGTCCTTCAAGGCGTAGGCGAAAGCCGGCTTGAGCAGGCGGCCACCGGCCTCCTGACCGGAGAGGCCGTACAGGGTGCGGTTCGAGTACTTCATGTACGCGCCCTTGAGGTAGACCTGCTTGCGGTAACCGCTCCAGTACTTCTTGAAGCGGGGATCGCTGGAGTAGCTGATCACCGCACCCGCGGCGAGATTACGGGTGATGCCCATCGTCCAGATGGCCCGGTTGTCACTGACTGTGCCGGTCTTCCCGGCGATCTGGTAGCCCGGAATCCGGGCCGGTGTGGCGGTGCCGCCGTTGTAGGGCCCCTGGAAGATCTTGGTCAGAGCGTCGGCGATGCCCTCGTCCATCACCCGCTTGCAGTTGGCGCTGGGTGCCTCGAGGGAGGTGCCGTCGCTGGCCTTGATCGAGGTGACGATGATCGGGTCGCAGTGGATGCCTCGGGCGGCGACCGTTGCGTAGGCGTTCACCAACGACAGCGGGGCCACCTCGACCGCGCCCAGCGTGAACGAGGCGATGTTGCTGTAGTAGTCGACCAGGTCGCGGGTGTCGAGGCCGGGCTGTAGGCCGAGCGCCTTGGCGGTCTTGGTCACGTCGCAGAGGTTGGCCGCGGATTCGAGTTGGACGAAGTAGCCGTTCACGGACCGCTTGACGCCCTCGAACATGTTCATCCGGCCGGTGGAGCCGGCCACGTTCCAGCGGTTGTTCACCCGGAAGGCGCCGTCACAGGACTGGAACCGCCAGCCCTGGAAGTTCATCGGGGACTTCACGTTGATCATGCCGTAGGCGCCGAGGCCGTTCTTCAGGGCCGCGGCAGCGACGAACATCTTGAAGGTGGAGCCGCCCTGGTAACCGGCGCCGCCGCCCATCTTGTTGGTCACGGCGTAGTTGTAGAACGTCTCGCCCTTGCTGGTGCCCATCTTGCTGCGGTTCTGGGCCATCGAAACGATCTTGCCGGTGCCTGGTTCGATCATCGCGATCACCGAGTCGACGGGATCACGCGGGTCGAGGTAGTTGCGGATCGTCTTCTCGGCCTTCAGTTGCACCTTCGGCTCGATCGTGGTGCGAATGTTCAGGCCGCCGCGGTACAGGGCATTCACCCGATCCTCGTCGGTATTGCCGAGGCTCGGGGAGGTTTTGAGGGTGCGCTCGACGTAATCGCAGATGAACGGGAACTGGCTGTTGGCGCAGCCATGCAGGCTCTTGGTCGGCTTGGACAGGCCCAGTTTGCTGGCCTTGGCCTTGGCGGCGTCCGCCGCAGTGATCACGTGCACGTCGGCGGTGGCCATCCGGTCGAGTACGTCGTTGCGGCGCTGCAGGGCGACCAGTTCGAGACCGGGGGTGCGCGGGTTGGTGCCCACCGGGTTGCGAACCATGCCGGCCAGGAAGGAGGCCTGCTCGAGATTGAGCTTCGCGGCGTGCACGCCGAAGTAGTTCAGGGCGGCGGCCTCGACGCCGTAGGCGCCGTCTCCGTAGTAGGCGATGTTCAGGTAGAACTCGAGAATCTGGTCCTTGTTGTACTTCTTCTCCAGCGCGATCGCGTAGCGAAGCTCCTGGATCTTGCGGGCCAGGGTGTTCTCCTGCGCCTTCCGCACACCCTCGGTGTCGTTCTTCGCCTGTGCCGCGTTGATCTGGACCATCTTCACGTACTGCTGGGTGAGGGTGGACGCACCCTGGGTGTTGCCCCGGACGGTGCTGACCAGGGCGCGCAGGGTGCCCTGCGGGTCCATCGCGCCGTGTTCGTAGAAGCGGTGGTCCTCGATCGCGATCTGGGCCTTCTGCATGATCGGGGCGATCTTGGCCAGCGGCACGTACTGGCGGTTCTGGTCGTAGAACTTGACCAGGGTGGAACCGTCCGCCAGATACACCGTCGAGATCTGGGCCTGGGGGGGTGTGGCCAACTCGGCCGGCAGGGCGTCCATGGCCGTGGCGGTGGTCTTGCCGACCTCCGCCGTCATTCCAGCCAGTGGAACCGCGAGACCCGCGACCAACAGTCCGCCGAGCACGCTGACCACGAGAAACATGACCAGCGAGTAGAGCCTCTTCCCCAAACGCATGGACACCAGACTACGTGACGCCCGCGGTCCGGCCGTAGTTGGCTTCCGGGTGTCGGTCGGGGGCCCGGCTGCAGCCTCACCCAGGCAGCAGATTCGACGGTCTGAGTCGGGGATCCGTGGGATTCTCCAGGATTCTTGCCGAAACCCATGGCCGTCGACTTTGCCTGCGTCGCACTAAGCACTACACTGCGTAGTAGTGAGAGAGCGAGCCCCTCGAAAAGGATGAGTGCCTTGTCAGTCATGGAGATGGACAGCTGGCCGATGTTGGCCAAGTGTCGCGGCATGCAGGACGACCTGTTTCCCGATGGAGCAGAACAGAAGCGCGCGCGCACCATCTGTACCGGCTGCGAGGTCAGAGCTGAGTGCCTGGCCGAAGCGCTGGACAACCGGATCGAATGGGGCGTCTGGGGTGGCATGACCGAACGCGAACGGCGCCGGCTGCTGCGCCAGCACTCCGAGATCACGTCATGGCGCCGGTTGCTGGTCGACGCCAAGCAGTCGACGCAGTGAATCCAGGTCGCTGACCCCTCCGGATTCACGGTCGACGATGGCCACCGGCACCCCCAACCGGGTCAGCGGCGCCGCCGCCTCCAGTTCGGACGCCTGCCGCGCCCGCGTTCCGCGCACGTGGTTCAGAACCATCACCTGAGCACTGTCGGCGACTGCCTCGGCCCTGGCCAGCGCGTCCGGTGCCAGGTCGACCACCGCGGTGACCTGATTGATCAACACGCCGGCTGTGGGCAGCGATTCACTGTGCAGGCGCCCGATCAGCGCCAAGGCTTCGGCCACCGGGGCCGGTCGAGGAGCCGCCACCACCAGGAACCCGGCCCGGTCGGACGCCAGCAGCTTTCGGGTCTCCGCCGCGTGCGACTCGAAGCTGAGCACCGCCCGCTCGAACACCTGCAGAAAGGTGCGCAGGTCACTGAACAGCCGTCCACCGAGAATCACGTCCAGCGCCTTGGTGGCGAGGGCGGCGCCGGCGTCCAGGAAGCCGAACGGGCCCCGAGGCAGGCCGAGCACCACCCGCAGCAACGGGTTCCGGGCCAGTGCCTCGAGCCGGTTCGGGCCGTCCAGAAAGTCCAGGGCGGACGCGCTCGGCGGCGTATCTACCACGATCAGGTCCCAACCTCGGGTGGCATCCGCCTGTCGGTGCAGTTCGCCGATCTTCTCCATCGCCACGTATTCCTGGGTGCCCGAAAACGACTCGGCCAGCGCCCGGTAGAACGGGTTGGCCCGGATCCGGTCTGCTTCGTCTGGAGGCACCTGCGCGGTGAGGGCCTGGTCGAACGAGTGCCGCACGTCCAGCATCATCGCGTCCAGGCTGCCTTCGGCGCCCTCGATCGCCACCGGAGTGGGTTCGTGGGCCAGACCGTCCAGCCCCATCGCCTGGGCCAGCCGTCGGGCGGGATCGATGGTCACCACCACCACCCGCCGGCCGAGCGTCGCGGCCCGCACCGCCAGCGCCGCCGACAAGGTGGTCTTGCCGACCCCGCCGGTGCCAACACAGAGCAGCAGCCGTAACTCGGGGCGGCGGAGCAGGTCGTCCAGGTCGAGGGGGATCACAGGCCCTCCAGCCGGTCAGCAATCAGACTCAGCCCGTGGCCCGCCGGGTCGATTTCGGGCACCTGGATGACGTCCAACTCGGTCCGATAGGTGAGCAGCGCCTCCCAGGCACTCTGCGCCTTGGCCTGGTCGGCGTCGGCAAGTAGTGCGGCGGTGATCTCCGACCACTGGGCCGGGCCGATGCCCTCCGGCGCGGCCGGCAACGGCTCCGGCACGGGCGGAACGGCCCGGACCCGGTTCGCCACCACCGTGCCAAGCCCGAGGCCGAGGTCGCGGATCGCCTGAACTGTCTCGATCGCCTCGGTGACCGGCAACTCCTCCAGCAGGGTCACCACATGGCTGCGGCAACCGCGGTCGCGCAGGTCGTCCATCACCGATGCGGCCTGTGCCGCGATCGGGCTTCCGTCGGTCAGCTGGGCCAATCCCTCGCCGGCGCCCAGGAACGCGCCGATCCGACCGGACGGGGGGGCGTCGAGCACCAGGGCGTCGATGTCAGGATGCGTCTCGGTGAGGTGGGTGACCTGGCCGATCAGCAGGATGTCGCGCAGTCCTGGGGCGATCCGGGTGGCGAAGTCGACCAGCGGGTCGAGCTGCAGAAGATCGGTGGCGAATCCCAACCGATAGCGCTGCAGGTACCCCGAAAGGGACGCCCGGGCATCGATCTGGACGCCCTCGACCCGTCCGTTGCGGGTGGGCAGCAGGGGTCCCGGCTCGGCGGCGACGGAACGTCCGGTGGCCAGGGCCAGGCCGCCGCGGCCCTCGACCTCGGCGACCACCACCCGGGCGCCCTCGCGGGAAAGCCGCAGGGCCAACGCCAGCGCGATCGTGGTCTTGCCCACGCCGCCCTTGCCCGTGACGATGTGCAGCGGGCATCGGGTGGGCATGCGGCCAGCGTACGCGCGGCCTTTTGACGTCCGCCGGGCATTAGGGTTGAGCCATGACCAAGTGGGAATACGTCACGGTGCCGGTGCTGGTGCACGTGACCAAGCAGATCCTTGACCAGTGGGGCGCCGACGGCTGGGAGCTGGTCCAGGTCGTGCCGGGCCCCAATCCGCAGAACCTGGTCGCCTATTTGAAGCGTCCGCTGGAGGACGGGTGAGCGACGAGTTCGCCGGCACGCCGCCGTCCGTGCGGCTGGCCGAACTCGGACTGACCCTGCCGCCGGTGGCCACACCGCTGGCGGCCTACGTTCCGGCGATCACCTCGGCCGGCCAGGTGTTCACCTCGGGCCAGTTGCCGACCGTCGACGGAAAGCTGGTGGCCACCGGAAAGGTGGGTGCCACGGTGAGCGTGGAGCAGGCAATCGAGGCCGCCAGGGTGGCCGTGTTGAACGCGCTGGCGGCCGCGTCCGCGCAGACCGGGGGCATCGATCACATCCGGCGGGTGGTGCGGCTGGTGGTGTTCGTCGCCAGCGATCCCGGCTTCACCGCCCAAGCCCAGGTGGCCAACGGCGCCAGCGAACTGTTGGGCGCGATCTTCGGGCCGCGCGGCGCCCATGCCCGCTCGGCGGTCGGGGTGGCGGTGCTGCCGCTGGACGCCGCGGTTGAGATCGAAATGGTCGTCGAGGCGAGCGCCGCGGCGTTCTGATGGAGACGACGCTCTGATGGAGACCCGGACGGGACTTGTCCGGCGGGCGCGAGCGATCAATCGCACCCTCGCCGAGACCTATCCGGACGCCCGCTGCGAGCTCGACTTCCGCAGTCCGTTGGAGCTTCTGGTCGCCACCATCCTCAGCGCGCAGTCCACGGATCGCCGGGTGAACCTGGTCACACCGGTGGTGTTCAGCAGATATCCGGACGCGGCCGCCTACGCGGCCGCGGATCGGGCCGCGTTGGAGGAGCTGATCCATCCCACCGGTTTCTTCCGGGCCAAGACCGACGCCCTGATCAAGCTGGGCGCGGCGCTGGAAGAGCGCTATGCGGGCGTGGTGCCGGGACGGCTCAAGGACCTGGTCACGCTGCCCGGAGTCGGCCGCAAGACCGCCAATGTGGTGCTCGGCAACGCGTTCGACGTGCCGGGAATCACCACCGACACCCACTTCATGCGCCTGTCGGCGCGGTTCGGCTGGTCGGAGTCGGCGAAGCCCGACGTGGTCGAGGCGGAGGTCGGCGCGCTGTTTCCGCGCAAGGACTGGACGCAGCTGTCGCACAACGTGATCTGGCACGGCCGGCGGCGCTGCCACGCGCAACGGCCCGCCTGCGGGGTGTGCCCAGTGGCTCGGCTCTGTCCGTCCTACGGCTTGGGACCGACGGATCCGAAAGTGGCGGCGAAGCTGATCCGCGAGCCACGGGGATGAGGCGGCTGGTTGCCCTTCTCGCCGCACTGGTGGTGCTGGCCGGGTGCTCGGTCACCCCTGCGCCGACGCCGTCCGCGAGCGCTGCACCGGTCGACCCGGCCGCGATCGTCGCGGCCCGCAAGCGGGCCGGCATTGCCGACTGTCCCGAGGTGAAGAGTGGCGAGCCACGCTCCGACGGGCTGCCCGATCTGGTGCTCGACTGCCTGGGTGGAGACAGCAGCGTCCGGATGTCGGCGTTGCGGGGCAAGCCGATGGTGATCAACCTGTGGGCGCAGTGGTGCGAGCCGTGCCGGGCCGAATCGCCGTACTTTCGCCAGTTCGCCGCGGCCAGCAAGGGCAAGGTGCTGCTGCTCGGGGTGAACTACGACGACCCCAGGCCCGAACTGGCGGTCGAGTTCGCCTCGCTGGTGGGTTGGAAGTTTCCCCAGCTGGCCGACCCCGAGCGAAAGCTGAGCACCCGGATGCCGATCAGCGGCATTCCGTTCACCCTGTTCGTCGATGCCGACGGCGCGGTCGTCCACCGGGTGCCGGGAAATCTTCATTCCTATGCCGAGCTGGTCCAGCTGACCCGCGACAAGCTCGGCGTGACGCTGTGACCCGGTTCGAACTCGAACCTCTGATCGAGGCCCTGGCCGGCGCCGAGGCGGTGGCTCGGGTGGCGTCCCGCGCAGCTGCTGGCGCCCGTCCGGCCGCGGTGCTGATCGCGCTGGCGCTGCACCAGGACGCCACCCGGATCGTCCTGGTCGAGAAGGACGCCCGACTGCGCACCCATGCCGGCCAGGTGGCGTTCCCCGGCGGAGCGATCGAGCCTTCCGACGCATCGCCGATCGCCGGAGCACTCCGCGAGGCGGAGGAGGAGGTGGGCCTGCCGCCGGCCGAGGTCAACGTGCTGGGGGTGCTGCCGCCGGCCCACGTCCGGGCGTCCGACTTCGACGTGACCGCCGTGGTCGGCAGTTGGGCCAACCCTCGTCCGCTCATTCCGGTGGATGTTGGCGAGATCGCGGCGGTGCACAGCGTCGCCGTCGACGTGCTGCTCGATCCGGCCAATCGGGTCACCTGGGCGCATCCGTCCGGCTTCAGCGGGCCGGGGTTCCTGGTCGGGGAACTCTTCGTCTGGGGGTTCACCGCCTACCTGCTGGACGAGTTGTTCGAGCTGGCCGGCTGGACCCGGCCGTGGGACCAGAACCGGGTCGCCGACATACCGGAGCGGTTCGCGCGCGGCCTGCGGCGATAGGCCCGCCCGGCCTCTGACGCGACTCACCTCGACCTGCGAGGATCGAGCCATGTCCTGGTGGAAGAGTGCCGTCGTTTATCAGATCTACCCCCGCTCGTTCAGCGACAGCGACGGTGACGGCATCGGCGATGTCCGGGGCATCATCGACCGGCTGGACCACCTCAGCGCACTCGGCGTCGACGTGATCTGGTTGTCGCCGATCTACCGTTCGCCGCAGGACGACAACGGCTACGACATCTCGGACTACACCGACATCGACCCGCTGTTCGGAACTCTCGGGGACGTCGACGAGCTGATCGCGGCACTGCACGAGCGCGGCATGAAACTGGTCATGGACCTGGTGGTCAACCACACCTCGGACGAGCATCCGTGGTTCGTCGAGTCCCGGGATCCTGCCTCTGACAAGCGGGATTGGTATGTCTGGCGGCCGGCCAGGGACGGCTTCGAACCAGGTGCACCCGGAGCCGAGCCGACCAACTGGGGGTCGTACTTCATGGGTTCCGCCTGGCAGTTCGACCCGGCGTCCGGTGAGTACTTCCTGCACCTGTTCAGCCGCAAGCAACCAGACCTGAACTGGGAGAACGTCCAGCTCCGTGAGGCCGTCTACGCGATGATGAACTGGTGGGTCGAGCGGGGCGTTGACGGCTTCCGGATGGATGTGATCAATCTGATCAGCAAGACCTTCCCGCTCGTCGATGGCGAGCCGACACCGGGCCTGGACGGGCTGTGCTACGACCCGGCGCTGGTCACGAATGGCCCGCGGTTGGAGGAGTTTCTCAAGGAGATGAACGCCGCGGTCGGAATCAGCACGCGGGAACTGTTCACCGTCGGAGAGATGCTGATGGTCGATGTCGACCAGGCCCGCAGATACACCTCCAAGCAGGCCGACGAACTGGGCATGGTGTTCACCTTCGAGCACATGAACCTCGACCAGCGGCCCGGGCTCAGCAAGTTCATTCTCAAGCCGCTGCACCTGCCCGACCTCAAGGCGAACCTGGCCCAGTGGCAGAACGGGTTGGCCGATGACGGATGGAACTCGCTGTATTGGAACAACCACGACCAACCGCGGGTGGTCAGCCGGTTCGGCGACGACTCCGAGGCCCACCGGGTCACGTCGGCCAAGACCCTGGGCAGCGTGCTGCACATGCTGCGGGGTACGCCGTACATCTATCAGGGCGAGGAGATCGGCATGACCAACGCCGGGTTCACCGGCATCGAGCAGTACGCCGACATCGAGTCGGTCAACTTCTACGGTGCGGCGATCGGTGCGGGGTTGGTGGCGGACGAAGTGCTGGCCGGGCTGGGGGTGAAGAGCCGGGACAACGCTCGGACCCCCGTGCAGTGGGACGACAGCGCCAATGCGGGCTTCACCACCGGGCGCCCCTGGCTGCCGGTGAACGCCAACCACAACACCATCAATGCGGCTGCGGCTAGGGAGGATGCTGAGTCTGTCTTCCACCACTACCGCCGGCTGATCGCGCTTCGGCACGAGTTGGAGATCGTCCGGGAGGGCCGGTTCGACCTCGTGCTACCCGACCATGAGCAGGTCTTCGCCTACACCCGAACGCTCGACGACGAGGTGCTGGTGCTGCTCGCGAACCTGTCCGGAGAGCAGGTTGAGATCGACCTCACGGAACTGCCAGAGCTGGCCGGTGCCGAGGTGCTGTTGGCCACCCACGCCGATCCGGACAAGTCAACTCTGCGGCCCTGGGAATCGACGATCTACCTGGCGTGAGTGGACCTGACCGGGCTGATCTGACCTGAGCCGGAATAGGTGCCCTGAGCCGGGTAGCTACCGGTCGGCTCCGGCCATCGGGTCTAGTTGCTGCGGAAGCTGGTGGAGCTGCCGGAGCTGGTCAGGTGATCAGGAGCGCGGCGGCAGGAACGAGGGTGTCGTGCTGGCCGCGCCGGCGGTGATGCTCGGCGCGTCCTTGCGAGCCGCCTTGCGAGCCTCCGCCTCGGCTTCACCCTGCACCTGACCGCGCTCCACCGCGCCCTTCACGGCTTCGATGGAGGCCTGTCCCTGGGACACGGTTGCCTCGGGACCCTTCACCGACAGCTTGCCCTTACCGATCAGGGCGAGCACGCCGGCGATCAGGAACATCACCACCGCCATGATGGCCAACCCCATGAAGGCGGCCAGCAATGGCGCCCAGCCCAAGGCGCTGGCGAACCAGTAGCCGACCAGTGCCGACAGGCCCAGAAACAGCAGGGCGATCCCGTTGAGGGCGAAGTAGCCCGCGCCGCCCAACAGGCCGGCGCCGATACCCACTGATTTGGCCTGCGGCACCAACTCGGCCTTCGCGAGCTCGATCTCGCCACGGACGATGGTGGTCACATCGGCCTGGATGGCCTTGATCGCGTCCGAGATTTCTGACTGGTTCGCCATGGTTGAGCTGCCCTTTCGCCGCTGTGCCGTTCAGCCTAGTGGCACGCGAGCCGGACTGTCTGGCCCCTAAAGGCGGAACTGCTTCAGGGGGATCAGAGCCGAATCTGGAGGCCGTCGTCGGGTAGGTCGAGCGGAGCCGTCAGCTCCGAGTGGTCGACCACCGCCCGCCAGCACTGCACCCGGTAGGGCAACAGCAGCGGCTCGGGTGGGCGGGCCGCGTTCTCGTACAGGGCACTGACCTCGGCCAGCAACGACGCGCGGGCGGGCTCGTCCAGCCGCTGGGCGACCGGGGTGCGTTCGACCATGGCCAGCAGACCCGGGCGGGCGATCGGAACCCATCGACGGAAGTTGCGGCTTTCGACGATCGGAAAGTACGCACTGTCGGTGAGTGCCTGCAGTGAGTCGGTTCCGTAATCGCCGCTCATCGCTTCCGGATCGACCTGGCGGACCAGCGCGACCAGCCGCTTCACCCAGGGCACCGAGTCGTCGCGGACCGTGTAGCTGACACCCAGCCGTCCGCCGGGACGGAGCACCCGGGCGAACTCCGATAGGGCCAATCCGGGAGCCAACTGATGAAAGCCCTGGGCCAGCAGCACCCGTTCGTAGGCGCAGGGTGCCAGGGGGAGTGCCTCGGCGGCGGCCACCAGGGGGATGCCGGACGGTGCTCGGCGCAACAACTCCGACACGCCGTCGCGATCGCGGTCGACCAGGGTGAGTCGTTGATTCGCGTGCAGCGCGGCGGCGTAGGCCGCGCTTGCCTTGCCGATCACGAGGGTCGGCCCGCGCGAACCCTCGACCAACCAGTCGAGGGCACCAGGCAGGCCTGAGGTAGTCACTCACGCATCGTACGGTGCCGAAGCAGTGTGCCGGGCCGGGTGGCCGGATCGCGGTGGAGGGCGTCATGCCGTCAGTTTGAACACCTGCGGGATCCAGGTGTTCAAACTGACGGTCATGAACGAGGTGGCGGTGGTGTCCGGTAACTCTGAGGTGCGTGAGCTGGTGGCGACGGCCGCGGCCGCTCTCGGCCAACGCTCGACAGCGTATGAGGTTGAGACCCTGACCGCTTCTTGGCAGCTGGCGGCAACGGTGTTCATCGGGGTCGACGCGGCCGCCGAGGTGGCCGCGCTGAGCCTGCCCAGGCGTCAGCGGGTCTACCTGGTCGGCCGCGACGTGGCCGGGGCCGCGCTGTGGTCGATGCCGCTGGGCGCCGAGGTGATCGTGCTTCCCGAGGGCCGGGCCTGGTTGTCGTCGGTGTTGGCCGGATCTGTGATCGAAGGCGGTGGCCGGCTGAGCGTCGTGTTGGGTGGTTCGGGTGGAGTCGGGGCGTCGACCCTGGCCGCGGCGCTGGCCTGGCGGGCCGCGCGGGCGGGCCAGTCGGTGGCGTTGGTCGACGTCGACCGGCTGGGCGGCGGCATCGACCTGCTGCTGGGCGCCGAAGAGGTGCCAGGCTGGCGTTGGCCCCGGTTCAGTGGGGCCGACGGGGTCCTCGGTGACCTGCGTGAGTTCCTGCCCGAGCTCGACGGCGTTGCGGTGGTGTCCATGGCTCGCGGCCCCGACCTCGACCTGGCCCGCGAGCCGCTGGCAGCCGTGCTGGCTTCGTTGCAGCGCAGTTTCGACCAGGTGCTGATCGATTCCGGCCGGGCCCAGGGGCCGGCGGTCCGTGAGGCGCTTCGGCTGGCCGGCCGCACACTGCTGGTGGTCGGCGGCAGCGTGCGTGGGTTGGCGGCCGCGAGCCAGACCCTGCGCGCGTTCGAGCCGTCCGGATGCGAGTTGGTGGTGCGTAACCTGCCGCCGTCCCGGCTGCCCGACGACGTGGTCGAGCAGGCGTTGGGTTTGCCGGTGGTGGGCCGGATCAGGCACGAGCCACGGCTGGCGGCGGCGGCCGAGCGCGGTGAACGGCCTCCGTTGGGTGGCCGGCGCAGGAGTCTCGGCGGGGTCTGCGATCGATTGCTGGCAGGCGTCATGACCGACCAGCAGCTGAACGATGTTCGATCCGTGCTGGGCCGCTCGGGAGCCCAACTGACGCCGGGTGCGGTCGCCGGAGCGCTGCGCGGTCTGGGGTTGTTGGTGTCCGAGAGCAGCGTCCGCGAGACAGTGGCGGCGCTGCGCCGTGAGAGCGCCGGGGCAGGCCCGTTGGAGCCTCTGCTCGCCCTGCGGGGGGTCACTGACGTGCTCGTCAACGGTCATCGGCAGGTGTTTGTCGACCGCGGTGGCGGCCTGGAACCGGTGGAGAGTCCCTTCGCTGACGAAGAGGAGGTTCGGCGGTTGGCCATTCGACTCGCCGCAGTGGTTGGTCGCCGGCTCGACGAGGGGAGCCCGTTCGTCGACGCCAGGTTGCCGGACGGCACCCGGGTGCATGCTGTGCTCGGTGTACTGACCGACAGCGGAACCTGCTTGTCGCTGCGGGTGCCCGCCCGGGTCACCCTGACTCTGGCCGACTGGGCGGCTGGACGCACGATGCACCCTCGGGCGGCCGACCTGTTGGCGGCCCTGATCGACGTCCGGGCGGCCTTTCTGATCTCTGGCGGCACCGGCTCGGGCAAGACGACCCTGCTGGGCACCCTGCTCAGTCGGGTGCAGCCGAGCCACCGCATCGTCGTGGTCGAGGACTCCCGTGAGCTGGCGCCAGACCATCCGCACGTGTTGCGGCTGGAAGCGCGGCCGGCCAATGCCGAGGGCGCGGGTGCGGTGGCCATGTCGGCTCTGGTCCGGCAGGCGCTGCGCATGCGGCCCGATCGGCTGGTGGTCGGCGAGGTGCGGGGCGCTGAGCTGGCCGATCTGCTGACGGCCCTGAACACCGGCCACGAGGGCGGCTGCGGCACAGTGCACGCGAACTCGGCGGGCGATGTTCCGGCCAGGTTGGAAGCGCTGGCGGCGCTGGGTGGCATGCCGCGCGCCGCGCTGCACGCCCAGGCCGCCGCCGCGCTCGATGTGCTGGTGCACATCGACCGACTGACCGATGGTCGGCGTTGGGTGCGTGAACTGCACCTACTGCAGTGGGACGACAATGCTGCCCTATGCCGTCCGGTGCCCGCGTGGCGCTTTCCGGCAGACGGCGAGCCGGTGGCGGGCCCCGGGGCTGACCAGTTGAAGGAGCTGTTGCAATGCCCGTCGTGAGCGCGCTGGCGATCGTGGCCGCGGTGCTTGTGTGGCACCCTCCGGCTCCCGGGCGGAGGCTGCGAGCCCGGGCGCCTGCCCATCGCCCTGAGAATCGAGTGCGGCTCGTCCCGGTGCTGCTGGCCGGGGTGGCGGCGGCCGTCGCGACCGGCTGGGTCGTGGACTCCGTGCGCGGAGCGGTGCTCGGCTTGGCCGCCGGGTCGTCAGCGGCGGTGGCGGTCTGGACGCTGACGCACGCCGATCGGGCGCGCCGACGCAATCGCATTCGTGACCAGGTGGCGCGAGGTTGCAGCGAGCTGGCAGCTCTTCTACGTGCCGGGCACCCACCCGGACGTGCGCTCCAACTGGTGGCCGAGGGGCTCCCGATCTTCGCCGAGCCTGCCGCGCATGCCCAGATCGGGGGCGACCCGATCGAGGCTCTGCAGCGAGTCGCCCTGCGCCCCGGCTGTCACGGATTGCGCGGCCTGGCCGGCGCCTGGCGGATCGCCGAGCGAACCGGGGCATCGATGACGTCGTTCCTGGACGACCTTGCGGCCGACCTGGCCGCCGAGCGCGAGCTGCGCCGCACCGTCGACACCGAACTGGCGGCGCCGCGAATGACCGGTCGACTGCTCGGCTTCCTTCCGGTCGTGGGGCTGGGTCTGGGCTACGCCGTGGGCGGCGATCCGGTCGGTTACCTGATCGGGTCATTGGCCGGATTGGCCTGCCTGGGCGTCGGCATTTCGCTGGCCGCGGCCGGGGTGGTCTGGACCGAGAAGCTCGCCGACCGCGCAGGGGAGTTGCGATGACCTTCGACCAGCTGACACTGGTGGCGATGCTGGCCGCGGCCGGGGCGGTGGCACTCACCACGAGCGGCATCCGGCCGCACCCGGTGATGCTCGGACGTGCAGATGATCCGTCGCCACAGCCGCGCGGTGTGCGGCTTCTGCTGCATGTGTTTGCACCGGTGGAGGGGGCGCCCAGCGGCTTCAGCAGGGCCGCAGCAGCGGTGATCGCGGGGTGTGCCGTCCTCCCTTTGGCCGTAGTGCCGCTGCCCGCGCCACTCGGGTCAGGGCTGATCGGCGTGGCGGTGTTCATCGGGCTGGGCCGCTGGAGTCCGGCCGAGGTGCGACGTAGGGATTTAGTGGTACAGGCCGAACTTCCCGGGGTCTGCACGCTATTGGCGGTGTGTCTCGAGGCTGGTCTGCCTCTACGCAATGCCGTGACTGCGGTAGCCGAGGGGTCGCATGGTCAGATGTCCAGCCTGCTTCGTCGCCTGGACGCCTCGGTACGTTTGGGCGTTCCTGAGGCGGACGCGTGGCTCGAACTCGGCGAGGCTCAACCCGCCTTCTCCGCCCTGGCCCGCGAACTGGGTCATGCCGCCGACAGCGGCATCGCGCTTGCGCCGGTGCTGCGGCATCACGCCCACGAGGCTCAGCGAGCCGCACACGGGGCCGCTGAGGCGCGGGCGCGCAAGGCAGGCGTGAGCAGTGTGGTGCCGCTGATGGTGTGCGTCCTGCCGGCGTTCATCCTGATCGGTGTCGTTCCGATCGTCGGCGGCGTAGCCACCCGCATGTTCCAGTGAATCTGTCCACAGTTAGACCGTGGTTCGCCGGTTTTCCACAGCCGATCCACCCGGATGAGTGCTCAGCCCTCCAGGTGCACAGGCTGATGGTGCACCCCGGCTGGCGGGGGCGAGAGGAGGAACAAGATGTTCAAGCAGATGGTCGTTGCCCGCAGCGAGCGGGGCATGACGACGGCGGAATACGCCCTGGGAACGATTGCGGTGGTGAGCGTGCTGGCGGTCGTCATCTCCATCCTGACCGGCGGCGCGTTCACCGATCACATCAGCATGGCGGCCAATCAGATCATCGACTGGATCCAGTCGTTCATCAGGTGATCAGTCGGGGCGGCCCGCCGTGGGTCGCCCCGTTGTCCGAAGGGGAGCTTTTATGCATAGCGAACGGGGCATGGTGAGCATCGAGGTGGCCTTCGCGGTGATGCTTTCGGCTGCTGTTGCGATCGGGCTGGCCTACCTGATCGCCCTGGTGATCCAGCTCGGAGAACTGCAGGCGACCGTGGGTGAGGTGGCCAGGCAGCAGGCTCGGGGCGATGCGTCGGCAGCGCGCAACGCTCAACACGACGCGCCGGCGACCACGGTGGTCACGGTCAGCAACAGCGGGTCGGACGTCGTCGTCGTTGCCGAGTTGCGCTCTCAGCCCTGGGGCCGCTGGATTCCGGCGATGCCGCTGAGCGCGCGGGCAGTGGTCGCCAGAGAGGGAGCGTGATGGAGAGTTTCCGTACGCAGACTTCGCCGCCCACCAGAGCTGCTGCTCGGCCGAAGGGCACGGCCGCCCCGATGAACCCGGAACGAAGATTTCGCCGGGGTGAGCGGGGGGCGGCCACGGTGCTCGCCGTCGCGACGGTGATCGTCTTGGTCACGGTGGCAGCGGTGGGCGTCCTTGGCATGACGTTTGCAGCAGCCGCCCGGTCGGTGCGGGCCGCCGCTGATCTGGTAGCCATCTCCGGCGCGCAGGCGCGGGCAAAGGGTGCGGACGCGTGCGCCGAGGCCCGCCGGATCGCACATCGCAATGAGGTCGAGGTCAGCGGCTGCGATGTGAGCGGCGACCTGATCGACTTCGTGGTCGAGGTCGACGTGCGGCGTGCCGTCGGTTGGCGGCTGCCCGGGCTGCCCGAACGGGTGTCGGCGACCGCCTACGCGGGCAACGTCACCGGGGTGCCATGACCGAGCAGTACCTGCAGCACAGCCATCGCTGCCTTGCGGTCGAGCGGATGGTTGCCCGAACCGCAGGCGGGCGAGACGACGCAGCGCGGGCAGCCATGATCACAGCCGCAGGCGGCGAGCAGGTCGAAGGTTGCGCCCAGCCAGCGTTCGGCGACCCGGAAAGCCTCATCCGCGAAGCCCGACCCACCGGGCAGCCCGTCGTGCACGAACACTGTGGGCGCATCGGTATCGGGGTGATGAACACACGACAGCCCGCCGACATCACCGCGGTCACAGGGGGCGAAACCGGGCAGCAAGCCGATCGCCGAGTGTTCGGCGGCGTGCAGGCCCGCGGCGAGGGAGCGCTCGTCCAGCCCGTGCAGGACGCGGTCGCGCTCACGCAGGGTCCACCAGGTGGCTCGGGTGCGAAAGGTGCGGGCCGGCAGGTCCAGCGGCGTGGAATCCCAGACCTTGCCGGTAACCGAGTCTCGGCGAAGGTAGCCGGTCACCTGCGAGGTCAACTCGATGGTGCCGGCGAACAACATTCCGGCACCCAACGGCCGCTGCCGGTCGGTGGCAAGTACCCGAACCTCCATGCTGCCCTGGGCCTGGGTGAACCACTCCGCACGCTCTTGCCGACACAAGGCAACACCGGCTGCCCGATCGTAGTTCTCCACCAGCCATTGCTCGCCCTGGTGCAGATACACGGCGCCTTCATGCACCGTGCGGTCTGCCGCCGAAGTGTCCACCTGGCCGATCACCCGTCCGGTGGAGCCCTGCACGATCTCGATACCGGTGCCGCCGATCGAGCGCAGGTCGATTGCGTCAACGGCGCGGGCCTGCGAGGTCCAGTACCAGGCTGGGCCCCGTTGGCGCAGCAACCCGCGCTGGCTCAACCGGTCCAGCAGCGACAGCATGGTCGCACCGAAGAACTGCTCGTCGGCGGCGGTCAGGGCCAACTCCTGGGCGGCGGCAGCCAGGTGCGCCGACAAGACGGCCGGCTGCTGCGGGTGCAGCACGGTGGCCTCGATGGGTGCGTCGAACAGAGCCTCGGGGTGGTCGCACAACCAGGTGTCCAGCGGATCGGGGCGAGCGATCAGCATGGCCAGGGCGTCGCGGCCATCGCGGCCCGCCCGCCCGGCCTGCTGCCACAACGCAGCCAGCGAGCCGGGAAAGCCGATCGACAACACGGCGTCCATGCCGGTGATGTCCACCCCGAGTTCCAAGGCGTTCGTGCAGGCAACGCCACGCAACGTTCCGGACGAGAGGGCCGCCTCCAGGTCACGGCGGTCATTGGCCAGGTAACCCGCCCGGTACGAGGCGATCAACTCGGGGCTGCTGCTGTGTCGCCGGGCCTGTTCGGCCACCAACTCGGCCTGAACCCTCGAGGTGGTGAAGGCCAGCACCTGGGCGCCGCTCTGCGTGAGCCGGGCCAACATCGCGGCGGCCTCCCGGTGAGGGTCCGCATCACCTTGCCAGACCACGAAGTCCAGGGCCGGGCGGCTGCTGGCGTCGGTGTCGATGGCGAGCACGTCATGCACCCCGGTCAGCCGGCGCAGGTGCTGCGCGGGCTCGGCGATCGTGCCCGAGGCCGAGATCATCACCGGGTCGGACCCGTAGTGCTGGCACAGCCGGCGCAGACGGCGAAGTACGGAGGCAACATGGGCACCGAAAACGCCTCGATAGCGATGCGCCTCATCGATCACCACGTAGCGCAACGAGCGCAGAAAAACCTGCCAGCGTTCGTGGTTGGGCAGCAGCGAGCGATGCAGCATGTCGGGGTTGGTCAGCACGAAGGTGGCGAAATCGCGGGCGAACCGGCGCTCATCGACCTCGGAGTCACCGTCGAGGGTGGTCAGCCGCCATGCCGTCCCGCCGAACTCGCGAGCCCGTCGAGCCTGGTCGTGGGCCAGCGCCTTGGTCGGAGCGAGGTAGAGGGCGGTGTGGGCGCGAGCGGCCTGCGCCCAGCGGTGCACGGTGACGCCATGACCCAATCGCCCCTCACCGGTGGCCGCGAAGATCGGCAGCAGGTAGGCCAACGACTTGCCGGACGCGGTCGACGTGCTGATTGCCACATGCCGGCCATCGAACGCGGCCTGAGCCGCCAACTGTTGGTGCTGCCAGAGGGAATCGATGCCATCTGCGGCGAGCCTGCCGCGGCACGCCGGGGAGACCCATTCGGGATAGTCGGCGGTGACGCCCGCCCGGGCAGCCCGCCGGTGGACGTGACGAACCTGCGGTTCGTTCGCGATCCAGTCCGGCACGGGCATGGCTTCAGGGTGCCACGATCCGCGGACAGAGTCGCGGGTTGGCCGCGGTCGAACCGCCTCATTTCCCGTGGGCGGGCGTTCGTGGGTGGGCGCCCATCGAAGGCCCATCCCACGGCCCCGGAGTTTGATGCGCGTCCGGGAGTCCCGAGCGAATCCGTCCGGCCGGCGACCGCGGGGGTCGGCGGGAGCCCTCAGCCATCTCGACATTCCGACGCCCGCCGGGATGCCCGGCCGTCAGGCAGAGTGCGTCACACGTCCGGCGCAGATGGTCAGCACCGGGCGGGTGTCACGCAGGGCCGCGGCTGCTTCGTCCGAATCACCCGGCGTCGCCAGGGGGTCGGCGTCGAGCAGCACCACATCCCCCGGATCGCCGACCGTGAGCCGCCGCCCGTCCACGGAGGCCGCCATCGCCTCCCTCGGCGTGAGCGACTGCTCGGGGTGCCAGCCGGCGCGCTCGTCCCCGCTGCGATGGACGGCGGTCGCCATCGCCAACCAGGGGTCCAGCGGCGCGACCGGGGCGTCCGACCCGAATCGCAGCGTGACCCCCAAGTCGAGCATCGTGCGCAGCGGAAACGCCATCGCGGCCCGGTCTCCCCAGACCAACTCGGTCAGGTCCCGGTCGTCCAGCAGGTGGGCGGGCTGCACGCTGGCCCGAACTCCCAGGTGGGCCATCCGGTGAATGTCCCGGCTGCCGATCAGCTGGGCATGCTCGATCGAACCGTGCGCGCCGGTCGCGGCGTAGGCGTCCAGAGCCACGCTGTTGGCCCGGTCGCCGATCGCGTGCAAGGCGACCTCCAACCCCGCCCGGCCAGCCGTGCCGAGCAGGTCGACCAGTTCAGCCACCGTGTAGTTCGACTGGCCGCAGGGGTGTTCGGGGGTGGCCGGACCGTCGGAGTACTGCTCATGGGTCCAGGCCGTCCGGCTGCCCAAAGAGCCGTCGGAAATGATCTTGAGCGGCCCCATCACCGCCAGACCTCCGGTTTCCGCCAGCTGATCGCCGGAGCGCAGGCCCAGGGCCAGCACCCGACCCAACTGGTGCGGGTAAACCGCGGTCCGCACCCGCAGGGAGTCGGCTCCGGCGGCGATCCGCTCGGGCCAATCCAGAAAGGTGTCACCGAACTCGAAGTCGACCAACCCGGTCACGCCCCGCGCAGCCAGGCCCGCCAAGGGCTCAACGAAGTCAGCCGCCACCGGTGCGGCACCCGGCAACTCGTCCAAGCGGCGCAACAGCTCGAACCACTCCTGCTCGCTGACCGGGCCGGTTCGCGGCGCTACACCCAGCAACTCGTACGCACGGGTGTTCAGCCACCCGTTGTGCGCGTCGCCCGACACCAGCAGCACCGGACGCCCGCCGCTCGCCGCGTCCAGTTCGGCCACGGTGCCGGGTCGCGGCCAGCCCGCCGAGCGATAACCGAACCCGAGAACCACCCGGCCGTCGTCCGGGGCACCGGCCAGGTGTCGGCGCAACTCCGCCAGCACATCCTCGGCCCGCACCGCCGCAGCCAACGGCAACATCCGCGCCGTGCGCACCCATTGCGCCACGTGCACGTGAGCGTCCCACAAGCCGGGGAGCGCCCAGCGTCCGGTGCCGTCGATCTCGTCCACCCCAGCGGCCCGGGCCAGGTCGGGTCCGACCGCGGCCACCACCCCGTTCTGGATCAGCAGGTCGACGGCATCGCCCGGCCCGGACCCGTCCAGGTCCACGATCCGCACCCGGCGCAACAGAACTGACCGACTCACCCGTGGAAGCCTAGTGGGGTGCTTGCTCCCGACCTCGTCCATACTCTTGCCGACCGCTTGCGGGTTGCCGGCTACACCTTCGACGACGTCGCCGCGCGGCTCGGCCAAGCGGGGCTGGACGGGCTCGCGCGCAACTCCACCGTGCCCGCCGCACGCGCGCTGGCCGGAGCGACCGACCCGCAGGCCACCATCATCCGCTGCTTCGCCCTGCAACAACCCGTGCCATCCGCTGCCCTCGCCACGGCGTTGGGCAGCGACCTGGCCGGCCATCCTGCGCTGACCGCCAGCAGTGCCGACGAGGCTCGGGCGGCCATCGAGATCCGTCCCTACGCCTGGGAAGACCCGGTGGGCAGCCATGCGGGCTGGCTGGCGTCCGATCTGACCCCGACCCTGGACGGCCGGCTCGCACCGCCACGAACCGACTTCGTTCTCGGACTCAGCCCGGCCAGCGTGACCCTGGCTCAGTTGACCATCCGCACGCCCGTGGCGCGCGCCCTCGACCTGGGCTCGGGCTGTGGAATCCAGTCGGTCCACCTGGCCGGCAACAGCACCACCGTGGTGGCGACCGACCTCAATCCGCGGGCTTGTGCGATCACCCGGTTGACCGCCGGCCTCAACGGCATCGACCTGGACGTGCGCGAGGGATCGCTCTATGAACCCGTCGCGGACGAGACCTTCGACCTGATCGTCACCAATCCGCCCTACGTGATGTCACCGCCGGACGATCGCCGCCTGGTCTACCGGGAGGGCTCACACACCGCGGACGGGCTGGTCCGCGCCGTGGTGCAGGGAGCCGCGACCCACCTGGCCCCCGGTGGGGCCCTGCAGGTGCTCGGCAACTGGGCGATCACCGCCGACCAGCCCTGGCAGGACCGGCTGACGGGCTGGATCGAACCGACCGGGTGCGACGCTCTGGTGCTGCAACGTGAGCAACTCGACCCCTACGAATACATCGAGATCTGGCTTGCCGACGCCGGCCTGGTCGGAACGTCCGAGTACGCCTCCCGCTACGCCGAATGGGTCCGCTACTTCGATCGGCTCGGCATCATCGGGGTGGGCATGGGCTGGCTGACCCTCTACCGAACCGGCCGCGACCGGCCGAACCTGACCATCGAGGACTGGCCGCATCAGGTCCACCAGCCGGTCGGCACGGCGTTCGCCGCCCACCCCAACGCCGTCGACGCTGCGCAACTTCCGGACCAAGCCCTGCTCGGCGCCGAGTTCAGCATCGCGTCCGACGTCACCCAGGAGACCCTCGGTCGTCCTGGCGCAGAGGATCCCGAGCACGTCGTGCTGCGCCGCTCCACCGGCTTCGGTAGGGCCGTCGAGGTCGACACGGCGCTGGCCGCGGTGGCCGGTGCCTGCGACGGCGAACTGCGCCTGGGTGTGCTGATCGAGGCCGTTGCCGGGTTGCTGATGGTTGACTCGGACGAGCTCGCCGCCGACCTGTTGCCACGGCTTCGCCGACTCATCGCGGACGGCTACCTGAGCCTCCTCGGGTAGCCCGCGGAGCCGCCCGGATGCCGCATCACCGACCCGCAGATGACCTTCGGCCGATGAGTCCACGGGCTTTGTGGCTACCATTCCCCGGAAAGGCCGACTTCCCCCGGCCGCACTCCGCAGCAGGAAGATCCACGTGGCAACAGCAGGCAAGCATCGGTTGGTGATCGTCGAGTCCCCAGCCAAGGCGACCAAGATCGCCAGTTTCCTCGGCAACGGCTATGTCGTGGAATCGAGCCGCGGGCACGTCCGCGACCTGCCCACCGGCGCATCCGAGGTTCCGGCCAAGTACAAGGGCGAGAAGTGGGCGCGCACCGGCGTCAACGTCGACAACAATTTCGAGCCCCTCTATGTGGTGGCGGCCGACAAGAAGAGCACCATGCGCGAGCTCAAGGCAAAGCTCGTCGATGCGGACGAACTCCTGCTCGCCACCGACGAGGACCGCGAGGGCGAGGCCATCGCGTGGCACCTGTGGAAAGAGTTGAAGCCCAAGGTGCCGGTGCGCCGGATGGTCTTCCACGAGATCACTCCGCAGGCCATCGCCGAGGCGGTCGCCAACCCGCGCGAGCTCGACATCGATCTGGTCGATGCCCAGGAGACCCGGCGGATCCTGGACCGGCTGTACGGCTACGAGGTCTCGCCGGTGCTCTGGAAGAAGGTCATGCCCAAGCTGTCGGCTGGCCGCGTCCAGTCGGTCGCGACCCGGCTGGTCGTCGATCGCGAGCGGGAACGAATGGCCTTCCGCTCGGCCAGTTACGCCGGCATCGAAGCCGTGCTGAACGCCGGGGATCAGGCCGAGCCGCCCAGCTTCAGCGCCACCCTGCAGCAGATCAGCGACCTCCGGGTCGCCCAGGGCCGCGACTTCGATCCCCAGGGCAAGCTGACCGGAAAGGGACTGCTGCACCTGTCCGGTCAGCAGGCCGAGCTCCTCGCCACCGCACTGGAATCCGCCGGCTACGCGGTCGCTTCGGTAGAGGCCAAGCCGTACACCCGGCGTCCGTATGCTCCGTTCCGCACCACCACGCTGCAGCAGGACGCTGGCCGCAAGCTCGGCTTTACCGCGGAGCGCACCATGCGGGTCGCCCAGGATCTCTACGAGCGCGGCTTCATCACCTATATGCGTACCGACTCGGTCACCCTGTCGGCGACCGCGATCAGTGCCGCCCGGGCCCAGGTCAAGCAGCTCTTCGGCGGCCAGTACCTGCCCGATCAGCCGCGGGTCTACACCTCGAAGGTGAAGAACGCCCAGGAGGCGCACGAGGCGATCCGTCCCGCCGGTGAGACCTTCGCCACCCCGGCCGAGACCGGGCTGAGCGGCGATGCCTTCCGGCTCTATGAATTGGTCTGGAAGCGCACGGTCGCTTCGCAGATGAAGGACGCGGTCGGCGAGACCGTCACGGTGCGGATCGGCGCCACCCTGCCGCAGCGGATCTCGATCACCGACGCCACCACCGGCGAGATCACCGAAACCGGACGGTGCACCTTTGGTGCCTCCGGACGCACCATCACCTTCCCGGGCTTCCTGAAGGCGTACGTGGTCGGCGTCGAGGACGACGAGACCTCGGACGACGCCCAGGCCCGGCTGCCCCAGCTGGTTGCCGGCGCGGCCCTGACCGCCGACGAGGTGAAGGCGGTCGCGCACGACACCCGTCCGCCGGCCCGGTACACCGAGCCGTCCCTGGTGGCGAAGCTGGAAGAGCTGGAGATCGGCCGGCCGTCCACCTACGCGTCGATCATCCGCACCATCACCAGCCGCGACTACGTGTTCAAGAAGGGCTCGGCGCTGGTGCCCACCTGGCTGGCCTTCGCCGTCACCCGGCTGCTCGAGGAGCACTTTCCGAAGCTGGTCGACTACACCTTCACGGCCGCTCTCGAAGACACCCTGGACGACATCGCCAATGGGCAGGCGGCCCGGCTGCAGGTGCTCAAGGACTTCTACTTCGGCCCGGAGGGCGACGCCAACGAGGGCCTGATCACCCTGGTCAACGAACTCGGCGAGATCGACGCCCGCGAGCTGTCCACCCATCCGCTGGGGGACTCCGGAATCGCCGTCCGGGTCGGCCGCTACGGCACCTACGTCGAGGACTCCGAAGGCCGCCGGGCCAACGTTCCCGAAGAGCTTCCACCTGACGAACTGACCGTTGACTACGCCAAAGAGTTGCTGGAGCAGCCCGCGGGCGAAGAGCGCGAACTGGGCGTCGACCCGACGTCCGGCAATCAGGTGGTGGCCAAGACCGGACGCTACGGACCCTACGTCACCGAACTGTTGCCCCAGGACGCTCCGAAGTCGGCCAAGCCGCGCACCGGTTCGCTGTTCGCGTCGATGAGCCTGGACACCGTCAGCCTGGACGATGCGCTGCTGCTGATGAGCCTGCCCAGGGTGGTCGGCTCCGGCGAGGACGGGGTTGAGATCACCGCCCAGAACGGTCGCTACGGGCCTTACCTGAAGAAGGGTACGGACTCCCGCTCGCTGTCCACCGAGGAGCAGATCTTCGGCATCAGCCTGGCCGAGGCCGAGGCGATCTACGCCCAGCCGAAAACCAGGGGAGGGGGGCGTGCAGCCGCCGGTCCCTTGAAGGAACTGGGCAACGATCCCGCCACCGGCAAGCCGATGGTGATCAAGGATGGCCGCTTCGGTGCGTATGTCACCGACGGTGAGGTGAACGCCACCCTGCGGCGCAGCGACTCGGTCGAGGCGATCACCGCCGAGCGCGCCGCTGAACTGCTGGCCGAGAAGCGGGCGAAGGGTCCGGCGCCGAAGCGCACCCCCACCAAGCGTGCTCCGGCCAAGCGAGCCCCGGCCAAGCGCGCCACCGCCAAGCGGAGCGGATAGGGGCCATGCCCCCGACCGGCGACGTGCTGCGCTTCGATCTGCCCCCGACAGCAGCGGTCGCAAACCTGACCGGCGCGGTCACCGGCATCCACCGGCTGGTGGCCCGGCCACCGACCGAGTCGACGGCCACGGTGATCGACACCTCCGACCACCGGTTGCTGGACTGGGGGGTTGAGCTGTCCCGGATCGCCGAAACCGGCCAGTGGGTGCTGCGCACCCCGGGCTGGGCCCCGCCGCTGGAGGCGGAGACCATCTCGCCCCAGGCCGAGGACGAGTTGCCCCCCGAACTGGCCGGCGTGCTGGTGCCGTTCCGGCGCGGCGGCATTCTCGGGCCAAAGCTGAAGGTGGCCGTCCTGCGCCGTCGGTTCTCCCTGGCCAGCGAGGACGGCACGGTGATCGGCGAGTTGGCGGACGAGCGGGTCGTGGTCTCCAGCCACGCCGGCCAGTTGACCTCCTATCGCACCGTCACGCTGCGGGCCCCGGCGACCACGCCGGACCAACTGCACGCGATCACTGCCGCGTTCGTTGCGGCCGGGGGAGTCGCCATCGAGGTCGAGGCCACCCTGGCGAACCGGCTCGGTCTTGCCCGCCACACCCAACGCCGAAGCGCCCTGTCCGCCAAAGCGCTGATCGAGGACTTCGTCGGCGCCCAGTTCGAGTTCCGCTGGCGGTCGCTGCTGCTGGCCGACCTGACCGCGCGTACCGGCACCGGCGACGACGCGCCGTTGCGGGCCAACCTGGCGGCGTTGGACAACGAGTTGGCCGCGCTCGAACCGCTGCTGGACACCGACTGGGCCGGCTCCGCCGAACGGCTGGTCGATGCTGCGCTGGCCGATCACACCCGCCCGCTGCAGCGGACGGAGCGCTGGCTTCGGATCCTGGACGTGCTCGCCGCCGGCAGTTCTGCGCCACCCCTGCCCTACGTGGAGGGACGGATCACCGGTCCGGTGCTGGCCCAGGAACTCGAGGCGGTGGTGCAGACCCTGGTCGACCAGTGCCGCACCCTGGAGCCGTACTCCGACGACGGACGCTGGGCGCGGGCTCACCAGGTGGCCGGCCGGGCGATCGCGCTGAGCACCCTGGCCCGCGACGTGTTCGGCAAGCCGGCCAAGCAACTGCGCAAGAACCTGCAGCCGATCGCGGTGGCGCTGGCGGGCACGGTACGTCCGGACGAAGGGGTGCTGACTCGTGACCTGCACGGACTGAGCGCCGCCGAGGTGTTCGAAGCAGGTCGGGCCTACGAGCGGGCCATGCTGTCGGTCGACTACGCCCGGGAGAACCTCGTCCGGGACTGGCCGCAGTTGTGGGAACGGCTGCGCAACCGGATGATTCGGCCCCGGGTGCCGCACGCCACCCCGCCTTCGGGTCTCCAGGTTGAGCCGCCGACCGTCCCTTCCGCTGATTCGGCAGCCACCACATGACCGGCCTGTTCGTGGTCTTCGAGGGCGGCGACGGCGTCGGCAAGTCCACCCAGACCAAGCTGCTCGCCGCCTGGGCGGCCGAACACGGCCTGCCCACCCGGATCACTTTCGAACCCGGTGACACCGCTGCCGGACGGATGATCCGGCAGATCGTCCTGGACCCCGCAACCGGCGACCTCGCCCCACGCGCCGAGGCCCTGCTGTATGCCGCTGACAAGGCCCATCACCTGCACGAGGTAGTGCGCCCCGCTCTCGATCGAGGCGACCTGGTGATCTGCGACCGGTACGTCGACTCGATGCTCGCCTACCAGGGGGCCGGACGGGTGCTCGACCCCGGCGACGTGGCCCAGGTGGCCCGCTGGGCAACCGACGGACTGCTCGCGGACCTGACCGTACTGCTCGACCTTGAGCCGGCGGCCGCCGTCGGCACGATCGCCGAACCTGACCGGCTGGAGCAGGCCGGGGCCGACTTCCATCAACGGGCGCGGCTGTACTTCCTCGACCTGGCCGCCGCCGATCCGGGTCGCTACCTGGTGTTGCCGGCCCGTGATCCGATGCACGTGATCGCGGAGCGGGTGCGCGAGCGGGTGGCCGCATTGTTGTCGGCGCGGGGTGACAGGATCGAATCATGACCGTGTGGGCCGACCTGGTCGGGCAGAGCAAGGCAGTCGAGGTGCTCCGCCGGGCTGTCGAAGGAGGCCCGCATGCAATGACCCACGCCTGGCTGATCACCGGCCCGCCAGGCTCGGGACGATCCAACGCGGCTCGCTCCTTCGCCGCCGCCCTGCAGTGTGCCGAGGGTGGCTGTGGTGTCTGCCAGAGTTGCCGAACCGCCTTGTCGGGGGCACATCCAGACGTCACGCTGGTGCGCACCGAGCAGCTGTCCATCGGTGTCGACGAGGTGCGTGAACTGGTTCGACGCTCCGCCATGTCTCCGACGGTCGGTCGGTACCAGGTGCTGGTGGTCGAAGACGCCGACCGGGTCACCGAGCGCGGCGCGGACGCCCTGCTGAAGAGCATCGAAGAGCCTGCCGCCCGAACGGTATGGCTGCTCTGCGCGCCAACCCCCGACGACGTGGTGGTGACCATTCGGTCCCGCTGCCGCAGCGTGCATCTGGCAACGCCGAGCACTGCCGCGGTGGCCGAACTGCTGGTCCGTCGCGACGGCATCCCGTCCGAGCTGGCGGCGTTCGCCGCCCGGGTCGCCCAGGGTCACATCGGCCGGGCCCGGATGCTTGCCCGGCACGAGTCCGTCCGGATCCGACGCGCCGACCTGCTCAAGCTGCCCAGCCGGCTGGTCTCGCTTCCCGATTGCCTCACCGCCGCCGCGAACCTGGTCGAGGCTGCCACCGAAGAGGCGGCCGGCACCACGTCCGAGCTGGACGCCCGCGAGCGGGCGGAGCTGTCCGAGGCGTTGGGGTTCGGGGCCAAGGGCATCCGGCCCCGCAATGCACAGGCCGCCCTGCGAGAACTGGACGACCAGCAGAAGGCCCGGGCCAAGCGGCTGCAGCGCGATGCGCTCGACCGGGTGCTCACCGAGCTGACCACGTTCTACCGCGACGTGCTGTGCCTGCAGACCGGGGTCTCGGCCGACCTGATCAACGCCGAGTTGCGGCCGGAGATCCAGCGGCTGGCCAACCAGGACGCGCCCGAGCGCACGCTGCACCGAATCGACGAGATCCTGAAATGCCGCGAGGCGCTGGAGGGCAACGTGGCACCCCTGCTGGCAATGGAGTCGTTGATGATCGGCATCGCCGTCACCGTGTGACCATGGTCCGCTAAATCGTCATGGCGCGAGTGTCGGTCGGCTGAGCGGCGCGGCCCGGAGGGCACGATGGAGACACCTTCTTGAAGGAGAACCATGACCTACACCGCTCAGGACGAGCAGACCTCGCCGTTCGCGCCCGACGGAGGCGACAACGCGTCGCAGAAACCGAAGCTGCCAGAGCCCCCACGATTCGGTAACTCCGATGACGACGCTGCGACCCGCGTGCAACCGGTCAGCCCCCAGGCCACGTCCGATCACCCGGACGAGACGATCTACCGGGGCCAGTCAGTGGCTACTCCGGCCGAGGCCGAGGTGACGCCCGAGGAGCGCAAGCTGGCTGCCGAGCGTGCCGCCCGGCGCGAGGCGCGCGAGCAGGCGCTGGCCGCTCCCGACGTCCGCACGGTTGGTGCGGTCGAGCCGATCGTGGTCACCCGGCGCAGCAACGATCGCTTTCTGGGCGCCCTCGCACTCTTTCTGCTGCGGCTCGTGGTGGCCGGCATCATGGCCGTCCGCGGTCTTGAGGTCGTCACCAACTTGCCGGCGGCAGAGGCACTGTTCGCCACCACGATCATTCCCTTCCCCCAGATCATGGCGCTGGTCACCGGGGTCAGCGCGCTCGCCATCGCAGTCGCTCTGGTCTTCGGCCTGCTTACCCGGCTGGCCGGCCTGGGCGTCGCGCTGATCAGCGGAGGCGCTCTCGCCTTCGTGCTGTGGGGCAACTGGAGCCCGTTCGTGCCCGGACAATCTGGTTTCGTCGGCGAGTTCGAGTTGCTGCTGGCCGCGGTCGGCGTGCTCTTCATGTGCGTGGGTGGCGGCGGCTTCAGCCTGGACCGCAGCTTCCGCAAGAGCCGCGAGAAGGAACGGCTGCTCGACCAGGGCGTCTGAGCTCGAGCCACCCGATCCGGCTTGCCGCAGTTGGCTAGATTGTGCGAGTGCGCACACTTCCTCGCCTGGTGGTCGGTGCGGTCGCGCTGACCGTGCTTGCGGCCTGCGTGCCGGGCCAGAACCCGACACCCACGCCTCAAGCGCCCAGCCTGGCGCCATCGTCGGCCGCCCCGGCCGGCGAGGTGATCACGGTGTCGGCGGTGCCGGGTCTCGAAGTCGACCGGCCGACCCTGGACGATCCGAACGCCAAACCGTCCGGCTTCGAGGACGCTCCGGCCGGCGACGGGCTGTCCGGCTACGAGAAGCAGAGTCTCAACTGGCGCACCTGCGGCGGCGAATACGAGTGCGCGCTAGTCCTGGCACCGCTCGACTACGCGGACCCGTCCGCGCAGGCGATCACCCTGTCGCTGGCGAAGAAGGAAGCCACCAAGACGCCCAAGTTGGGCACCCTCTTCGTCAATCCCGGCGGACCTGGCGCGTCCGGTCGCAACCTGGTCACGTACTTCTCGTCCGCCGGCCTGGAGCAGTACGACATCGTCGGCTGGGACCCCCGAGGCACCAACGACTCCACCCCGGTCACCTGCTACGGCACCGAGGCCACCGATGCTTTCACCGAACTCGACTCGTCCCCGGACGATGCCGCCGAGACAGACGCGCTGATCATCGGCAGCTATGCGTTCGGCAAGTCCTGCTGGGAGAACAGCGGCGACCTGCTGGAGCATATTTCCACGGTGGACACGGTCCGTGATCTCGACCTGATGCGGGCCCTGGTCGGCGACCAGAAGCTGAGCTACCTGGGTTACTCGTACGGCACTCAGATCGGCGCCGTCTACGCCGACCTGTTCCCGCAGCGCACCGGACGCCTGGTGCTGGACGCCGCGGTCGACATCACCGACGACGACAGCGTCATTCAGGCGATGGGTTTCGATCTGGCGCTGGGCAACTTCGCCGCCTGGTGCGCGCGGCAGAACTGCAGTCTGGGCTCGTCCAAGGACGCGGTGCTCAAGGCCACCACCGACTTTCTCGAGAAGCTCGACTCGGCTCCGCTCGCGGTCGGCGATCGAACGCTGACCCAAAGCCTGGCCTCGACCGGCATCGCCTCCTACATGTACGGGGGCATCCCGGCGTGGAAGGTGCTGGCCAAAGACCTGAAGGCGGCCATCGACGGCGACGGCAAGGCGCTGCTGAAGGCAGGCGACGGCCTCAACGACCGGCAGGAGGACGGTAGTTACGGCTCGCTGTTCTACTCGTTCCCGGCGATCGGCTGTGCCGACTCCAAGGATGAGGGCGTGGTCGAGGCCGAGCGGCGCTGGGCCGAGGATCAGAAGAAGGCGCCGATCTACGGCAAGTACTTCGGGCCGGGCTACACCTGCGCATTGTGGCCGGTACACAGCCAGGTGCAGTTCAAGCCGACCGGTTCGGGCGCTGCTCCGCTGCTGGTGGTGGGTGCCACCGGCGACCCGGCGACGCCCTATCAGAACGCGGTCACGATGGCGCAGCAGCTGGAGTCGGGGGTGCTGGTCACCTATCAGGGCGAAGGTCACGGCACCTTCGGCGGCAAGTCCAAATGCGTCGACTCGATCGTGATCGCCTACCTGACCAAGGACACCGTGCCCGCCGACGGGGTGAAGTGCCAGTAGCCCCCGACGACCGAATCGCGCCCGCCAGGGCCGCTGTCCTATAGTTGGACGGCGCCGGTTCGCCCGGCACGCCGCCTTAGCTCAGTCGGCAGAGCGATTCACTCGTAATGAATAGGTCTGGGGTTCGACTCCCCAAGGCGGCTCCGAGAATCATCGGTACAAGCCCTTGTCAGAAGGAACTACATCGGTGTGCCCTGAAGTGCCTAGGGTGCTGCGCGGCCTCATGACACATCCCTAACACAAGTGGTCGCGGGTGCCCCCAGAGGGACTGCACGGATTCGTCGCTCATCGGCAGGCCTCGTTGATGGCGATGGGTGGGCACAGGGTTAACCCGGGTGCAGTTGCAGGGGTGACCTGCTTATGCCGGAGCTGCCCGCGCGCGAGTCTGGACGCATTCGAGAGGAGACGACGGATGAGCAACTTCATTGAGCGGGACGAATCGGTGGCAGCCCAGACAGGACGGGACGCCGACGGTCCCGGCGGGATGACCGTGTGCATCGTGGGGGCATCGGGAAAGCTCGGCCGGTACATGGTCCAGCACGCCTTGGACCGCGGGTACAACGTGGTCGCCGTGTGCCGAGAGGTCAGCGTCGCCAAGCTGGAGGAGTTCTCCGGGCGTATCACGATCGTCCCGGGAGCAACGGACGACCGCCACGTCATTGCACGCGCGGTCTCGGGCTGCGGCGGTGTGCTCACCGTTTTGGTTCCGCGGGGGGTCGATCATTACTCCTCGGGAACCGCGCAGGCCGTGCTCGATCACGCTGATCCTGGCGCCCGCCTGGTGTTCTCGTGCGGGTACCACATCACCCGTGACGGTCAGGATGTGTACTCGTGGAAGGTCAAGCTCCTGCTTGGCGTCGCGGGCCGGCTGGCGCGCCTTTTCCGGCTGGTCGACCTCGATGACCAGGTGGAGGCGTGCCGTCGGGTCTTTTCCAGCGGCACGCGCTGGACGGTCGTGCGGGGCAGCGAACTCGAGGAGGGCCCGCCGCAGGGTTTGCCGGTGTGGAGTCGACATGTGGGGGATCCGATCCTGGAGAGCAACCTGACCCGCCGGGTGGACTTCGCCCGGTTCATGGTGGAAGCCCTGAAGGACGACGAACTGATCCACGAGTCGCCGGCCATCGTTGGCTGCCAGACGCCATCCGCGCTCGCTCACGCGCACGGCTTAACCGCAGACGCCCTGGATTCGTTCACCCCCGGTCATTGACCGAGTTGTCGTTGGACCAACGGCCAGGCTTCGACGCCATCCCCCTCGGTGCAATCGGCCAGCTGAGGCACTTCGAGACTGCCTTGAAGCCCACCATCGACCAGCACGATCACCTTCGGTGACGTGCACAACATCTAGGAGATTCACATGTCCGCTTTCACTGCGCCGATTACCGGCACGTCAACCATGCTCCCCAAGCAGCTAAAGACACTGCGAGCAGGCAGACTGCTGCATTCGTCGGGTTGCTGTTCCTCACGGCAACCGCGGCATTCATTTTCGCCGAGTCGATCATCTCGGGGGTGTTGAACCGACCCGACTTCCTGGCTGACGCAGCCTCCCAAACCACGATGCTGGCTACCGGGGCTGTGCTGCTGTTCGCGCAGTTCGGGGTGGTGGGCATCGCGGTTCTGCTGTTTCCGGTGCTGAAGGAGCACGGCGAGTCCATGGCGTTGGCTCATGTCGGCTTCCGGGTCACCGAACTCGCAGCCAGCCTGTTCTATCTGGCTGTTCCGCTATTGGCGATCCAGCTCGGAGCGGGAGTGCGGGATGGCAGCGTCGATCCGTCTGTCTTGGCGAGTCTTGGCGCGTTGCTCGACGCGCAGCACACCGTGTCCATTCTGCTGATCTACATCGCCACCGCCGCGGCCGGCATGTGTATGGCCACATTGCTCTACCGATCCAGACTGATTCCTCGCTGGCTCGCGATCCTTGGCTTGGTCACCTACCCAACCCTGCTGGCCGGAAGCGTTCTGGACATGTTCAATGTGGTCGATGTCACCCAGGGCATCGGAATGGTAGCGCTGGTCCCCGGCGCCCTGTTCGAGTTCATTCTTCCGGTCTGGCTGCTCGTCAAGGGATTCAAGTTCCCCGACCGAAAGTGAGGCAGCAACGTTAGGTGGCGGTTGGCGACCGGCGGCACGCTGACCGGTCGCGGTGACTGGCGTTCAGTTATCACTGGTCGCGTTCTGGTGGGACGCTCTGGGAATGAAGGTGATGGTCGCCGATGATTCGCTGCTGTTCCGGGAGGGGCTGTCCCGGGTGCTGGCCGATTCCGGGTTCGAGGTGACGGCCATGGTCGCTGATGGGCGGGCGTTGCTCGAGCGGGTGCGTCAGGACCCACCCCAGGTGTGTGTGGTCGACATCCGGATGCCGCCTTCGTTCACCACCGAGGGACTCGACACCGCCCGGGCACTACGGGTGAGCCATCCAGGTGTGGGCGTCCTGGTGTTGTCGGCGCACGTCGAAGCCTCCTACGCACTGGCCCTGATCGAGGACGGGACGCAGGGTGCCGGCTATCTCCTGAAGGACCGGATCGCTGATCTGGCCGAGTTGACCGATGCGGTGCGCCGGGTGGCACTCGGCGGTCTGGTGATCGATCCTCAGGTCGTGGCCGAGCTGATCGGACGCAGGCGGGTTCGTAATCCGGTCGACGATCTGACGGGTCGTGAACGTGAGGTGTTGTCGGTGATGGCCGAGGGACGCTCCAACCAGGCGATCTGCGAGCGGCTGAGTCTGAGTCCCAAGACTGTCGAATCCTACGTCCGGGCGGTCTTCACCAAACTGGGCCTCCACCAGGGTGCGGACGACAACCGCCGCGTGCAGGCGGTGCTGGCCTTCTTGAAGGGGTGAGCGACGAAAGCTTGCGGGTGGCGAGCCGCTGAGGGCTCAGCTGACCAACTTTTGTGAGTCACCGTCGGCTATCTCCGATCCGACCAGTTGGGCCGTGATCACTGTTCCCGCCCCGGGTGGACTGGACACGGTGAGGCTGCCGTTGAGCGCCTCGACCCGGTCGGCGAGCCCCCGGAGTCCGGTACCGCCGCTGGGGTCGGCACCACCCACCCCATCGTCGCTGATCTGCACCTCGACGCTGGTCCCGATCGCTCGGACGGTGACCGTTGCGGCCGATGCGTGTGCGTGCTTGACCACGTTCGCTAGAGCTTCGGAGGCAACGAAGTAGGCCGCAAGGGCGACTGCCTCGGGAAGGGCAGTGCCAGGCTCGTACCTCACTGTGGTGGGGACGCCTGAGCGTCTGGCCAGGCCCTCCAGTGCGATGTCGAGGCCCTGGTCCAGCGCAGCTGGATGGATCCCGCGGGCGAGTTCACGCAGCTCTGCCAGCGACTGTGCCAACTCGTCGCTGGCCGACGTCACGAGCCGTTCGGCATCGGAAGGATCGTCGCGGATGTGGCGGGCGATCAGGGAGAGTTGCAGCGCGAGGGTGGCCAGCCGCTGTTGGGCGCCGTCGTGCAGGTTGCGTTCTATCCGCCGCCGCTCGGCGTCCCCGGCAGAGATGACCCGCTCCCGTGACGCACGCACCTCTGCCAGTCGGTACTCCGCCTCCGCTTGAAGTTGCTGGCTTTCAAGAGCGATGGCAGCCGCGCCGACCACCGCCTCGACCAGCTCCGGGTCATCGTCGAGAGATCGGTCATAGATCAGCGCTGCGACCATCTCCCCGTCCCGGGTGACCGGTGCCACCACCCGCTGACCATCGGTGGGCAAGGTGACCGGCCGATTTTCGCCGTCCACCAAACCCTCAGCGCCGGCTCCTGGATAGGCGACCACCAGCGCAGGGTCGCCGAGCGCCCTGGCCAGAGCAGATCGTAGGTCGGCGGGGTGCATTGCCCGCATGCCGCGGAGCAGCTCGACCAGGCTGCCCCTGGCAAGCCTTGAGCGAAGCAGTCCGGCAAGAAAGGCCACTGGGACTATCACAACCGAGGACGCCAGACCCCAGAAGACCTCTTGCGGCAGCCTCACACCGACGAGACCGGCGGCAAGCACGGACATGAAGAACAGCAGCCACACACTGCCGGCAACGCTGGGTACGAGCGCACGCCGTCCCGGCCCCGAGGCCCTCAGCCATCGTGCGGCGACCACTCCAACGACGATGATGGCCAGAGGGACATTCAGCCCGCGGTAGATCGAGTCGACGGTGAGTGCGATCTGGGCATCGGGCCGCACGAGTAGGAGATTGCCCTCGGATGGGGCAAACATCACCGACAGCGGCGCGACGATCAGCAGGACCCCGGCCACGGTCCCCACCAGCACTCGATCCATCCGCGTCCGCAGCCGACCTCCGCTCAGGAACGTCAGCACGATGGCGACCAGCAGCAACAGCCACACGTTCCGCAGCAACAATCCCGCGGTCTGCAACGGAGGCCAGGCCAGCTGGAGCAGCAGAGGTGAGGCCAGGAACGCGAAGCCGGTCGCTGTCATCATTCGTCCGCTGTGGTTGTCCGGGCGCCGGCGCCATGCCACCAACCCACACGCTGCGAACAACCCGCCGGCGATCCGGAAGGCCATCAGCACCCCCGGGTACGGAGCCACCGGACCATTTACCAGGAACTGGATGAACACCCATAACTCCACCGCCACCCACACGCCCCACGCTGAGATCCAAAAGGCGACGTTGCCGACCGGGACCGTGAAGCGTCGCACTACTCTCGCGTTGGTGGAGCTGAGCGCAACCGCGACCGGCTCGACCCTGGTCATCGCGCATCGCCGATCATCGGCAGACCCCTCGCCACAGAACCAACCGCGGTACACGCGGCGAGACCTGTTAGAGGGCCAACTGTAGCCATGCCCAAACCCGCCTGACGGTGCGCCCGTGTTGCGAGGACTTGCCAGCAACTTCTCGACGCAAACATCGTCGTGGACGCCGTCCTGGCGGCGGCAGATGGGATTCGATGAGTCAGGCTCGAGGGCTGGCTTGCACCAGTCAAACTCGAGCGAACGAGTGGCCGGGTTGACCTTTGGTGATCGGATCAGTTGGTCAGGTGTGGCCTCTCGCCCTGGACGAGGGGGACGGCCTTGCCTTGTCGATTTGGTTGCGCGTGTTCCTAGTCTGTGATCATGTTCAGGATTCAGACCCCAGACGGGGTGGCCGAAGCGATGGTCGCCACCCCTGCCGACGGGGCCGGCCCAGGGGTGTTGTTTTTCATGGACGCCTTCGGTCTCCGGCCCCGGATCCAACAGATGGCAGATCAAATCGCTGGTTGGGGTTATGTCGTGGTGGCACCCAACGTGTTCTACCGCGACGGCACCGTTGCGGAGTTGGCCCCTCAGGGCGATCTGTCCACGCCGGCGGGGCGCGAGGTCTTCTGGCAGCTCGCCGGTCCGCGCATTCAGCACCTCACATCGGAGTTGGCCGAGCGGGACAACGACGCCTACCTGGCCGCACTGGCGGGGTTGCCCGGTGTCGGGCGCTCCGCCGTCGGGGTGGTCGGGTTCTGCATGGGAGCCCGGCTCGCCGTCCGAGCGGCCGGACGCCACCCTGACATGGTGGCGGCCTGCGCAGGCTTCCACGGCGGCGGCCTGGTCACGGACCTCCCGGACTCCCCGCACCGTGCACTGACCAATGCCAAGGCGGAGTTCGTCTTCGGCCACGCCGACAACGACCGCTCGATGACGCCGCAGGACGTAGCCCGGCTGGGGGCGGCACTGGACGCCGCGGGCCTTACCGCCCGCAACGAGATCTACCTCGGCGCCTCGCACGGCTACACGATGTCCGACACACCATCCTGGGACGAAGCCGCCTTCATGCGTGGGTTCGGAAACCTGCGGGACCTGTTGGACCGCACCTGCAGTGAACCGGCAGCACCACTTCTCCGCCTCCGCCCGTTGCCGCTGGCAATGGCAGGCAGGACGCTGGCTGCGGCAGATTAGAGCGTCCGTCACGTCGAGTAACCGAGCCTTCGGTCGGACGTCCTATGTCAGTCTTGGTTGATGGCGAACACGATGATCGCGTCCCCGACCGGAGACCTGCCCATCTATCTGGCGACACCAGCGGGACCGGGCCCCTTTCCCGGGGTGATCGTCATCCATGACGCGTTCGGGCTGGGCAACGAGATCCGCAGCCAGGCCGATTGGCTGGCCGACGCCGGTTACCTCGCCGTTGCGCCGGACCTGTTCGGCGGCCGCAACAAGATTGCCTGCATGGTGTCGATCATGCGTGACACCCGCGACCGCCGGGGGCCGACCTTCGACGACATTGAAGCCGCCCGGACCTGGCTCACCGAGCGCTCCGACTGCACCGGCACTGTCGGCGTGATCGGCTTCTGCCTGGGCGGCGGCCTCGCCCTACTCCTCGCTCCCCGCGGCGGGTTCGCCGCCTCCAGCGTCAACTACGGCACCGTCAGCAAGGACGTTTACTCGGCCGGCTTCCTTCAGACCGCGTGTCCCATCGTGGGCAGCTATGGAGCCAAGGACCGCTCCCTCCGCGGCGCCGCCGCACGGCTCGACCGGGTGCTCACCGAGGTCGGAGTGGATCACGACGTCAAGGAGTACCGCCACGCGGGACACGCGTTCCTCAACAACCGCGAAGCGGCCGGAGACCACACCCCAGCCCTGTTCGCTGTACTCGACCCTGATGGGCATCGGCTACAACTCCGACGCCGCTGACGACGCCCGCAGACGGATCCTGACGTTCTTCGACAGGCACCTCACACCTACCGCAGCAACCACTCCGCCCGAGCCGTAAAGTGTAAGGCTGGTGGCATGACCGAGCAGCAACCGTACGACGTTCTGACGCGATCTCCTGGTTTCGAGTTGCGCCGATACCCGGCGCATCTCGTGGCCGAGGTTGAGGTGGACAGTTCGTTCACCGACGCCGGCAACAAGGCCTTTGGGATGTTGGTCGCCTTCATCTCGGGCCGCAACAGCCGAAACGCGAAGGTTCCCATGACAGCGCCAGTGGTACAGCAGCAGGCATCGACAAGCATCCCGATGACCTCGCCCGTCGTCCAGGAGGCCGGCGTCGAGCCAGGTCGACAGGTCGTGGCTTTCGTCATGCCTGCCGAGTTCAGCCTGGACACGCTGCCGACACCAACCGACTCGCGAATCACGGTCCGTCAGATCCCGACCCAGATAGCTGCGGCGAGGACATTCACCGGCCGCTGGACGGAGGGGACTACCGAGAGCAGTTGGCGGAGCTCCGCAGCGCCGTATGGAGGCTGGTCTTGAGATCAGCGGGCCGCCCCGTTCGCCCGCTTCGACCCGCCGTGGACGCCCTGGTTCCTGCGTCACAACGAAGTCGTGCTGCCGGTATCGGCGATCCCGACGCCACCAGCCCAGACGCCTGAGTGCAGGACAGCGTCTCGATGACCCCCGACGCGATGGCCAACGAGCTGGGGCTGCGCAACGTGGCCTTCGAGGTGGACGACCTGCCCGCCATGATCGAGCAGGTGGCGGCGGACGGTTACGGGCTGGTCGGCGGCATGGGGGAGTACGAAGGCAGCTGGCGGATGGCCTACGTGCGCGGCCCGGAAGGCTTGATCGTCTCGTTGGCCCAACGGATCGGCTGACCGAGCACCAGACCTACGGGCGCAGCACGATCTTTCCGTCCAGGGTCCCTTCGGCCATCGCTCTGAACCCCTCGGCGGCGTCCGAGAGCGTCAGCACCCGGTCGATCACCGGACGGACGCCCGTGCGTTCCATCAGCTGCAGCAGCGCGCCGAACTCGGTGGCGGTGCCCATGGTGGATCCGATCACCCGCAACTGTTGGAAGAACACCCGGTTCAGCTCCGCCGGCGGATTGAAGCCACTGGTCGCGCCCGAGCAGACGATGCTGCCGCCCGGCCGCAGGGAGCGCAGCGAGTGCGCCCAGGTCGCCTCACCGACGGTCTCGATCACCGCGTCCACGCGTTCAGGTAGCCGGGCACCCGGCTCGAACGCACCGTCAGCGCCGCGCTCCAGCGCTGCCGCCCGCTTGGCCTCGGACCGGCCGGTCACCCAGACCCGCAGGCCGAGGGCCTTGGCCAGCACCGTCGCGGCGGACGCCACCCCGCCCGATGCGCCCTGCACCAGCACGGTGTCGCCCGGCTCCAGCCCGGCGTCATGGGTCAGCATCCGGTAGGCGGTCAACCATGCGGTCGGCAGGCAGGCCGCCGCTTCGGGGCTCAGCCAATCCGGTCGATCGATCAGGTTGGCCTCCGGCACGGCGACCAGCGGCGCCATCGTTCCCTGGTGCAACTCCGACAGCAGCGTCCGGCGCGGATCAAGGGTCTCGTCGCCGGTCCAACCCGGGCTGGCGATCACCGCATGGACGATCACCGGGCGGCCGGCCACGGACCCCGTGGCGTCGGTGCCGAGAATCATCGGCATGCGTTCGGCGGGCAGCCCCACGCCTGCCAGCGACCACAGGTCGTGCCGGTTGAGCGCGGTGGCATCGACCTGGACGACCACCCAACCGTCGGCCGGTTGCGGTTCGGGACACTCGCCGACCTCGAGGGCCGCCAGCGGGTCGTCTGGGTTGGCTGCTACGACGTGCACTGCCTGCATGCGGCCAGGCTAATCGGGAACACCCGGCGCAGTGGTCAGTCCAGCTCGGTCAACTCCAGGTCTTCGGGAAAGACATGCGCCGGGTAGCTGACCGGCCGGGCCGGAATGCCGGCGACGGTGGTGAACGGCGCCACGTTCTCGAGCACGACCGAACCGGCACCGATCTTGGCGCCCTCGCCGACCTGGATGTTGCCGAGCACCTTCGCACCTGCGCCGATCATCACTCCGCGCCCGATCTTCGGGTGCCGATCGCCGCCGACCTTGCCGGTGCCGCCCAGAGTAACCTCGTGCAACATCGAGAAGTCGTCCTCGATCACGGCGGTCTCGCCGATCACGATCGAGGTGGCGTGATCGAACAGGATGCCCTTGCCGATCCGCGCGCCGGGATGGATGTCGACGGCGAACACCTCCGAGATCCGGCTCTGCAGGTAGAGCGCCAACGGCTGCCGGTTGTTCATCCAGTAGTGGTGCGCCACCCGGTAGGCCTGCAGCGCGTGGAAACCCTTGAAGTAGAGCAGCGGGATCGAGTAACCGAGGCACGCCGGATCGCGGCTGAGCACCGCTCGCAAGTCCTCACGGAACGACAGCCCGATCGATTCGTCGGCGTCGAACGCCTCGTCGATCAGGGCTCGCAGGCTCAGTGAGGTGATGGTCGGGCTGCCCAGCTTGGACGCGAGCATGTAGCTCAGGGCGTCCTCGAGGCGGTGGTGGGCCAGCACCACGGTGTGCAGGTAGCTGGCCAGAGCGGGTTCGCTCTCGGCGGCCGCAGCTGCCTCGGAACGGATACGACGCCAGATTTCATCGACCGGCATGGCGTGCCTTTCGGGTGTGCAAAGTGAGTTGTGGGCCTGGGTGGGGGTGCGGACGCGAAGAGGTCTCAGCCAAGGCGACAACAACACATGCACATCGGCGCGCCTACCAGACGCGTGCCGTTCACGGTTCCGTGCATGGCGGTCAACCTATCAGCCGGGGCACTCCGGACGGAGCGCTCGTGGATGCTTCACTGCCCTCAACACCCACAGGAGCCGGACTAGTCCCTGGCCCGGACTACGTAGAATCACGCAGTGCCGAGGCCACCCGGTCGTCCGGGCCGGCCACGAAGACGAACTCGGTGTTGCGGGTGTGGGAGACCTGGCCGACTTTCTGGCCAACCCGGTTGTAGATGCCGATCTGGGCGCCGACGTAGCGCTTGGAGTCGAACGCCAGCAGTTCCACCCGCTGGTGACCGGCATCGCGCAGCCAGCCGGTGATCGCCTCGGGGGTGATCCAGGCCTCGTCGTTGTACGACATCAGCACCACCTCGGCCCGGGCCGCCCCGATCAGCTCGGCCATCGCCGCCGGCATGGTCCGGCGGGAGTTGAACGCACTTTTCTGAACGTCGCCACGGGCGTCCACCCGCTTGCACGCGATCCCGTAGTGCGCGGGGGCGTCCCAGCGGACCAGGGTCTCCCAGATGTGGTAGTTGGTGAAGTAGCGGTGCTGGTTGTACGGCGGATCGAGATAGATCAGGTCGGTCGGCGGCAGGCCGCTGATGAGTTGCGCGGCGTCGCCGCGGACTGCAAGTCCAGGTCCCGCCAGCAACTCGGGACGACGCAACGTGAGCCGGTTGGACGCCCGCGGCGCCCAGCTCTTCAGGTAGGCCATCTGCTGGCCGGTGGTCGAGTCGACCCGATCGGCCGCCTCCATCAGCGCGGTCAACAGCACCGGATAGAGCGGATGCCCGGCCAGGTCGACCAGCCGCTCCCGGATCGCGTCGATGCGTTCCCCGTTGTGGGGCTGGAAGAACCTGGCCTGCTCGCAGAACGTCTCGGTGAAGTAGCCGCGCCGACCGGGCAGGGCGTTGAGCTCGGCGAGCAGGGCGTCCAACTCGGCCAGGTCGACGAGATCGGCGTCGGTGGCGATGTAGCAGCCGGCCAGCACCTCGCTGTAGCTGGCCAGGTCAGCTGCGGTCACGGTGATCCCGCGACGCTTGAACTCCTGCGCCACCCGGGTGGTTCCGGTGAACAGGTCCACCGCACTCCGGGCGCCCGAGCCCAGCGCCAGGCTGCCAAGGACCCCGGCCAGAACCCGTTTGGAGCCGAGGTACTTGATCACGTCCGAACCCTAACCGGACCGCAGTCGCCGGGTGGGCCAAGCCACAACTGACTCTCTGGACCCCTTGCCTAGAATCAAACCGAACCGTACAGTTTGATTCATGGAGGAACTCAGCGCCCGGGCGCAGGCGAAGCGGCAGCAGATCACCGACGCCGCCCGCACGCTGTTCCTCGCCCAGGGCTTCGCCCGCACGTCAATGGACGCCATCACCGCCGAAGCGGGCGTCAGCAAGCAGACCCTCTACAGCTACTTTCCGAGCAAGACCGAACTGCTGATCGAGATCATCACCGCGTCGCAGAGCTCTCTCCCGGCTGCGTCCAGCCCGCGCCCGCCGACGAACCGTGCCGAACTGCGCGCCGCCCTGCTCGGCTTCAGCGAGAGACTGCTCGACACCATGCTGCGGCCCGAGATGCTCGCGTTGCTCCGGCTGCTGATCGGCGAGGCGGTGCACCTGCCCGAGATCCGGCAAACGTTTCTGAACGCCCTGCCGCTCCAACTGCTCGGCCGGGTCCGGGCGATCCTGCAGGCCGCGGCCGGCAACGGCGTGATCGAACTCGACCATTCCGACGTCAGCGTGCGGATGCTGGTCGGCCCGTTGATGAGTTACGTGTTCTTCGGCGGCCTGATGGCCACCGGCACGCCGGAGCGCCCCGATCGCGAAGTGATCGAGTGGTTGGTGGACGCCTACCTGGGCATCCTCGACGACGGGCCGGCCCGATGACCGGCCGGGTACTGGCCGGCGCCCTGGTGCTCGCGCTCGTCGGCACGGGTTGCGGCGCCCCGGCCACCACGATCACCAGCACTGGACGGGTGGCATCCGCGAGCGTCACGGTCCAGGCGCCCGCACTGGCCGTGCCACGGGTGAACCTGGACGCCGGCTTCGAGATCACTCCCGGGGCCGCCGCGCACCTGTCCACGGTTCCCGGGCTGCTCGGCCTGGGCAGCGCCCAGCGGGTGGTTGCCGTCGAGGTCCGGATCGGCGACCAGGTCAGGGCCGGTGACGTGCTGGTCCGCTTCGACGACGCCGCCCTGGCGGCCAACGTCCGGGCGGCCAAGGCCGACCTGAGTGTTGCCAGAGCCCAGGTCGGGGTGCTCGCCTCGGCGATCGACACCACCCGCGACAAGGAGCAGGACCTGGTCGACAAGCGCGGCGACGTCGAGGATGGAATCGCCAAGGCCACCAAGGCACGCAAGCAGCTGTCGGCCAAGCTTCGCCAGGTGCAGCAGGCGGCCAAGACCCTGCCCAAGCAGCTGGCGACCGTCCGCAGGACCCTCAGCAACCTGAAGGCCAAGCGGCCCGCGGTCGCCGAGCAGCTCGCCCAGGTGAACGCCCAACTGGCCGCGTTGCCGCCGCAGGCGCCGCCCGAAGTGCGGGCCCAGCTGGAGGCGGCGAAGAAGCAACTCGGCGCGGCGCTGAGGCAGATCGACGCGGGCATCAGGCAGTTGAGCACCGCACGCAGCAAGCTCACCGCTGCGATCCGTCAGGTCAACCAGGGCGTTCCGCTGCTGAAACGGGGCATCCGGACGATCGACGCGAACCTGGTCAAGGCTCGCGACGGCCTGACCCGGATCAACCAGGGAATCGCGAAGATCCGGACCGCCCGGGCCGACCTGAAGCGGGCCAGAAAGCTGGCCGCCATCGCCGCCGACAACACCACGGCCGTGCAGCAGGCCCGCACAGCTCGGAGCCGGGCCGTGGTCACGGCCCCGTCCGACGGCACAGTGACCAGCGTGGTCGACGCCGGTGACGTGATCGCGCCCGGCGCAACGGTGGTCACAATCGGATCGCCGGCCCAGGTCGTCCAGCTGTGGCTGCCACCGGCCCAGGTCGATCTGGTCTGCGTCGGAGACCTTGCGACCATCGTCTCGGCCGCCTTCGGAGCCGTTCCGGGCGGCCGGGTCAGCCGGATTCTGCCGCTCGCGCAATACCCGCCGACCTTCCACACCACCGACGAGGTGCACCTGACCCGGGCCGTCCCGGTCGAGGTGACGTTCTCCGGAGCCCTGCCGGCCGGCGTACCCGTCGATGTCCAGCTCACGCCCTGCCGAACCAACGAGGTGAAGAAATGAAGCACAAGCGTCCACCCGTGGTGGTCATCGTCCTGGTGGTGCTGCTGCTGGCCGGCCTTGGTGGTTGGTGGTGGTGGACCTCCACCCGTCCGGCCGCCGCGGCCCCGGCCCTCAGCGGCCAGGTCGAATCCAACGAGATCTCGATCGCCCCGGCGATGGCCGGCCGGATCTCCGCGGTCAAGGTCGACGAGGGTGCCCAGGTGACCAAAGGGGCGGTGCTGGTGCAGCTCGACACGGCCGCCCTGAAGCTGCAGCTCGGCCAGGCCAGGCAGGGCGTGACGGCGGCGAAGGCGGCCGTCACCAATGCCAAGGACGACGGCACCAAGGCCGACGTCAAGGCGGCCAAGGCCCGGCAATCCCAGGCCGAGTCGGCGGTCAAGCTGGCCCAGGTGCAACTCAGCTACGCCGTCGTCACGGCCCCGAAGGGCGGCAACGTGATTTCCGTGGTCGGCAATGTCGGCCAGAACGCGGCTCCCGGCCGCACCATTCTGACCATGGCCGACCCGACCGACCTGTTCGTCCGGGTGTTCGTTCCCGAGCCGAGAATCGGCGAGGTCGCGGTCGGCCGACAGGTCACCGTTGCCACCGATTCGAGCACCCAGACCTTCCAGGGCACCATCGCCTTCGTGTCCGACCAGGCCGAGTTCACCCCGAACAACATCGATACCGCCGACCAGCGGACGAAGCTCGTGTTCGCCGTCCGGGTCCGGATCGACGACCCCTCCGGCACCCTCAAGGCCGGCATGCCGGTGGACGTGACCCTGTCATGACCTCCGCTCCGGCCACCCTTGCGATCGACGCCGCCGGCCTCGGACGCCGCTTCGGCGATGTTCGGGCAGTGGACGGCGTCGACCTGCAGATCGCGAAGGGTGCCGTATTCGGCCTGCTCGGGCCCGATGGTGCCGGCAAGTCCACCCTGATCCGGATGCTGGCCACGGTGCTCACCCCCGATCAGGGTGACGCCGTCGTCGAAGGCCATTCCGTGCGCCGGGCCGCCGCCAAGGTGACCCCGCTGATCGGTTACATGTCGCAGAAGTTCTCGCTCTACCCCGACCTGACCGTGGCCGAGAACATCGACTTCTTCGCCAAGCTGCGCGGGGTGCCGACGGTCGAGCGCCGGTCGCGGATGCTGGAGCTACTGGAGGGCATGGGGCTGGCCGAGTTTCTCGACCGGCAGGCCGGACGCCTGTCCGGCGGCATGAAACAGAAGTTGTTCCTGGCCAGCACCCTGATGCACCGCCCGGACCTGTTGCTGCTGGACGAGCCCACCACCGGCGTCGACCCGGTGTCGCGGCGCGAGTTCTGGCGGATTCTGGCCGGCTTGCACCGGCAGGGCACCACCGTGCTGGTCGCCACCCCCTACATGGACGAGGCCGAGCGTTGCACCGACGTCGCCTTTCTCGACGCTGGCGTGGTGCGGCACCGGGGCACCCCGGCGCAGATCAAGGCGCTGGTGCCCGGCACGCTCTACGAGGTCCAGGCGGGCGCGCCACGCGCGGCGCTGGCGGCGCTGCAGCAACTCGCGGGGGTGCTGTCGGTGCATCTGTACGGCGACATCGTCCGGGTGTTGCTCGAGACCGACGACCCGCAGCCGCTGCGTAACGCCCTGGCCAACGCCGGGGTGGCCGCCGACGTCCGGCCGACGCCTGTCGACATGGAGACCGCGTTCGCCTTCCTGGCCGAACTGAAGGCCGTGGCGTGACCTCGTTCAGCCGGATCGGCGCCATCATCGGCAAGGAGTTCATTCACCTTGGCCGGGATCGGCGCACCCTGGCTGTGGTGTTGCTGATGCCGGTGCTGCAGATGCTGTTGTTCGCCTACGCGATCAGCTTCGACGTGAAGAACGTCTCCACGGTGATCGTCGACATCGACCACACACCGGCCAGCGAGGCCTACATCCGCAGCTACGCCAGCTCCGACTTCTTCACCATTGTCGGCACCGCGGACGATCTGGGTGCGGTCGATCGGGTGTTCGACCACAACCAGGCCCGGATCGCGGTGGTGGTGCCGAGCGGCTTCGGCCGCGCCCTGGCCAACGGCGACCGGGCCCAGGTGGCGGTCTTCCTGGACGGCAGCGAGCCGACCGCGGCCCGGGTCGGCCAGGCGTTCAGCACCGCGCTGAACCAGGTCTACGGCCAGCAGGTGACCATCGAGTGGGCCGACGCCCAGGGCCTGGACGTGAGCGGCCTGGGCCAGCTCGAGCCGCGGGTGCGCACCTGGTACAACCCGGAGAGACGCAGCTCCGACTTTCTGATTCCGGGCCTGATGGTGGTGATCATCATGGTGGTCGCGCTGCAGCAGACCGCGGTCAGCCTGGTCCGCGAGCGCGAGGAGGGCACCGACGAGCAACTGGCGATCAGCCCGCTGAAACGCTGGGAGATGATGGTCGGCAAGGTCGCCCCCTGGACCCTGCTGGCCTTCGCCGACCTGGCCGTGATCACCGCGGTCGGGATGATCTTCTTCGACCTGCCGCTGCGGGGCAGTGTCGGCGTGCTGGCGCTCGGCGCGGCACTGTTCGTGTTCTGCTCGCTCGGTCTCGGTCTGGTCATCTCGGCGGTCGCGCCCAGCCTGGAGTCGGCGAACATGCTCGGCCTGCTGCTGTCGTTGTTGCCGGCGTTCATCCTGTCCGGGTTCGCCTTTCCACTGGCGTCGATCCCGGTCGCGCTGCAGGTGGTCAGCTGCCTGTTCCCGGCCCGGTTCATGGTCACCATTTCGCGCGGAGTGTTCCTCAAGGGGGCCGGCTTTGCCGAGCTGTGGCCCGAACTGGCCGCACTCGGCGTCTACGCGGTGGTTGTGATGGCCGTCGCCGTGCTGCTGTACGGACGGAGAAGGCGATGAGCGGGCACCGGATCCGGCTGCTGATGTGGAAGGAATTCCTGCAACTGCGCCGGGACCCCTTGCTGATCCGGCTGCTTTTCCTGATGCCGATCCTGCAGCTGGTGCTGTTCGGCTACGTGGTCGCCGCTGACGTCAAGAACCTGCCCACCGCGATCGTGGACCTGGACCGGACGTCCACCTCGCGCACACTGGAGGCGTCGTTCGGGGCGTCGGACTACTTCGTGATCACCCAGCATCCGGCCGAGACCGACCTGCAGAACCTGATGGACACCGGACGGATCTCGATCGCAATCATCATTCCCGAAGGCACCCAGACGGCCCTGGATCGCGGCGAAACCGCTCCCATCGGCGTCGTTGTGGACGGCTCCGACAGCCAAGTGGCCGCGGTCGGCAGTGGTTACGCGGCGCAGATCGTGGCCAGGTTCAACGCCGATCGACTGGCCGGTCAGGGTATCGAGCTGGCCGCGCCGGGCATCGACGCCCGGGTGCGAGTGATGTTCAATCCGACCCTGGCTTCGGTGAACACGATGATTCCCGGCCTGGTGGCGGCGATCCTGATGCTGTCGATCATGGCCGTGATGGGCCAGGCGGTGGTCAAGGAACGCGAACGCGGCACCTTGGAGCAGATGTTCGTCACCCCGATCAAGCCGGTGGAGTACCTGATCGGCAAGGTCACCCCCTACGCTCTGCTGGCCACCGTCCAGCTGACCGTGGTGGCGCTGGTCGGCATCTTCTGGTTCAAGGTTCCCTTCGCCGGACAGATCTCGGTGGTGGCGGCCGGGCTCGGCCTGTTCATGCTCACCTCGATCGGGCTCGGCCTGCTGATCTCGCTGGTTTCGCACACCCGCCAGCAGGCCCAGCAACTGATGATGGTGTTCATGCTGCCCAGCTTCGTGCTGTCGGGATTCCTGTTCCCGATCGACTCGATGCCGCCCGCGATCGTGCCGCTGACCTGGTTCGTGCCGCTCACCTGGGCGATCAGCATTCTGCGCGGCGCCTTCATCAAGGGCAGCGGCTTCGAGGCGCTGGCCACACAGTTCTGGGTGCTGGCCGCCTTCGCCGTGATCATCTTCGGGGCCGCGATTGCGGCCACTCGACGGAGGTTGACCGAATGAACGTGAACGACCTGGCCGGCACCCCGCCCAACCCGGATTCCGCCATCTCGGTGCGCGGACTGGTCAAGCGGTTCGGCTCCTTCACCGCGGTGGACGGCATCGACTTCGACGTGCCGCGCGGCCAGATCTTCGGCTTCCTCGGGCCCAACGGCTCCGGCAAGACCACCACGATCAGGATGCTGACCGGCACCAGCGGCCCCAATGCCGGCGCGGCGCTGGTGCTGGGCGAGGACGTGGTGCATCATCCGGAGCGGATCAAGCAGCGGTTCGGGTACATGTCGCAGAAGTTCGCCCTGTTCGAGGACCTCACCGTCGAGGAGAACCTGCGTTTCTACGCCGGCGTGTACGACCTGAGTCCGCAGAAGTTCGCCGAGCAACGTGCCTACGTGCTGCAGATGGCCGACCTGCGCGGCCGGGAGAACGAACTCACTGCGAACCTGTCGGTGGGCTGGCGGCAACGCCTGGCGCTCGGCACCGCCACCATCCACGAACCCGAACTGCTGTTTCTGGACGAGCCGACCGGCGGCGTCGACCCGGTCGCCAGGCGCCAGTTCTGGGACCTGCTCTACGACCTGGCCAGCCGGGGCGTGACCCTGTTCGTCACCACCCATTACATGGACGAGGCCAGCCACTGCAATCAGCTGGCCTTCATCTACCGCGGCCGGTTGATCGCCCAGGGCGCCCCGCACGACATCCGCCGCGATCTGATCTCCGAGCAGGTGGTCGAGGTCAGCGCCGGTGACGTGGACGGCGCACTCAGCTGGCTGGAGGCCGCTCCCGAGGTGGAGGAGGCCTACCTTTCCGGGGCGCGGCTGCACGCGGTGATCGCGTCCGGTCGCACGCCGGCGGAGCTCGCCGATCAGGTCGCTGCCGGGTTGCACGCGGCCGGGTTCACCGACGCGGTCGTGGTGGGCGTCGAGGCGACCCTGGAGGACGTGTTCGTCAACCTGGTGGCGCGGGCGCAGGTGCAGTGACGCTGCCTGCGAGTTCGACCCGCTGGCGTTCCCGGGGCAGCGGACGCGAGGCATCCACCAGCCGTAGCAGCGTGCCGAGACCTCCGCAGGTCACTGCGAGGAGGGCGGAAACACCACCGACGTAGGCGATGAAGGCCGTGGTCACGTCGGCCGACGGCGAATCGGCGTTCCAGGCCATGAAGCCGGCCGCCGCGGTCAGGGCCAGTCCGCAGATCGAGAACATCACCAGGATCACCGACGTTGCACCGGGGCGATGGCCGGTATCGCGGAGCCGGCCCGTGCGTTCGGCGGTCCGGATCGCCGCCACCGCAACGTAGCCCCAGGCGCTGGCCACCAGAACCGCCGCCGCGACGTCCGATGGCCGGTGCCAGTGGTTGACCAGGGTGGCGAACCCGAAGGCTGAGACGCCGATCACACCGATCGCCGTGGTGATCGAGCGAAGCATCGGCGGGACCACGAGGATCAGTCCGACCAGGCCGGCGGCAGCCACCGTGGTGTGGCCGGACGGCAGCGTGTTGGCACCGTTCCACGCGCCCAGCTGCAGCAGATCGTCGCGCTGAAAGATCTGGTACTTGAGCACCTGCGTGGTGATGTTGGCACCGGCCACGGCGATCGCCGCCGCCACGGCACTCACCCACCTCCCGCGCAGGGCTCCGATCAGGAAGACTGCCACGATCGTGGCGGCCACCATCGGCACCGACACGGTGCCGAGCAACTGGTCGGCCTGTTCGTCCAGCCGCCAGGACCCGATCCGCGAACCCTCAAGGGCCAGCGCTTCCAGGCGCTGCCCCGACCGGGTGGTGACCAGTGCCCACCAGGTCAGCCAAACCACGCCGCCGGCGATCAAAGCGGCCGCGATCGGCGATGCCACGCCGGGCAGCGGCCGAGGTGCGGGGGAGGAAGACGGCTGGCTCACCCGTCCATATTCCCACCTCGCACCAACCGGTCGAAGGCCTGGGCGAGTTCTGCCGGCTGGGTGGCGCCCCGCAGGGATGCGTCCCAGTGCGGCAACTGGAAGACGCGGATCAGCCGGGTCAGCACGTCGACCTGCTGGTCCGGTTCGACGATCAGCAGCATCACCACCAGGTCCACCTCGATCACGTCAGTGCTGCTGCCCAGCACCCCGAACGAGACCGCGACCGGCACCTTCGTGGGCGCCGCGTGGATGCCGCGCGACTGGACCATAATCCCGCGTACCGGACCCGGCCCGAAGGAGCATTTCATGGCAGCCGTAGTCCACCGACAGTCGTTTGCACGACGGGTCTCCGATGGCCCGGTGCGGTACCGCCGGTCAGGTGCAGTGCCTCCGGTCAGATGGAGGAGGTCGTCGTGATCAGCATGGCGGTCAGCGATTCGGTCAGCCATTCGACGAAGTCGTCGACCGGCCAGCCGAGTTCGGTGACCATCTGCAGGTAGAGCTGCGGAGAGCCGGCCCAGTACAGGATGTCGTGGGCGCGCTCGAGGGTGACCGCGGTCCGCAGGAGCTTCGATGCGGCGAGGTCGGCGGCGTAGACCCTCATCTGCTCGGATCGTCGCCGGCCGATGCGGCGCAGCAGAGCGGAGACGTCCGGATCGCCCGAGGCGTCCAACATGATCTGGTAGATGTCGGCGCCTCGCTGCCCGATGCGACCTGCGGTGGCGCAGAACTCGGCCAGCTTGGATCGACCATCGACGGCCCGGAGTATCCGATCGGCATCGGGTCGTTCGTCGTCGGGAACCGCTGTGCCCAGGATGGCCTCTCGGAGCAGATGCCGCGCGAGCCCTTTCTTGCCCTCGAAGACGGCATGAACGGTGGGCACCGACACGCCCGCGCTTTGCGCGATCTCGGCGACAGTCGTTGCTTGATAGCCCTTTGCGGTGAACAACGCCAGCGCACCGGCCGCGAGGCGGTCGCGGGTCTGCTGGGCCTGCTGCTCGCGCAAGGGAGACCGATAACTACGTCCCTTGACCGTCGCCATAATTTAGCTATACCCTCCTATAACGAATAGCTTGCACTATAGCAAAGTGAGGACGGCATGGCCGCTCTGTTCATCGTCGATCCACTACCCGGACTCGACCGGCGGGTCGACACCAGCCTGGGCCTGATGCGGGCGTTCGAGGCGGTCGGTGAGCAGGTGTTCGTGGCGTACGGTGCCGATCTCGTTCTCCGACACGGGCGTCCATGGGCGCTCGCGTCCCGCTGGAACTCGCAGAATCCCACCGGTCGTGGGCCTCGGGAACCGCTGGAACTCGACGACACCCAGTTCGTGCTGCCGCGGATCGAGCCGCCCGTCGACCCCGACTACCTGGCGATGACAAGGGTTCTCGACCTGGTCGACCGACAATGCACCGCGGTCGTCAACGATCCCAAAGCGTTGCGAGAGGTGTGCGAGCACACCTGGGCGCTGCAGTTCGAGGGTCTCGCGCCGGCCACGGTGGTGACCGCCGACGGTGCCGAGCTGGCCGGCTTCATCGACAGCCACCGCCGAGCGGTGATCAAGCCGCTCGACGGGTTCGGCGGGTCCGAGGTCTTCCTCGCCATCGTCGATGACCCGAACCTGGCGTCAGTCCTCGAGAGCGCGACGCGGCGATTCAGCCGACTCGTCATCGCGCAGAAGTGGCTCCCCGAAGTCTCGACCGGCAACCGACGACTGTTCCTGGTCGACGGCAGCCCCTTCGGGCCGGTCGTGCTGCGGTTGCCTGCTCCACCCGATTTCCGGATCGGCCCGCCCTGTGCGCTGGGCGACTGGACCGAGTCCGATCTCGCCGTCGCGTCACGTATCGGGCCGGAACTGGTCGCGCTGGGCGCCCGCTTCGTCGGGCTGGACGTCATCGACGGCCACGTGGTGGATGTCAACGTGACCAGTCCCGGCGCGCTGCGCAAGGCCGACCTGCTGGCCGGCTCGACGTGGCTGTGCGACGCGCTGGTCCACCATCTCGTCAACCTCGGCACCCCGTTCGGCGCCGTCGGAGCAGTCCGGAGGGCGACATGGTCGTCGCGGTGACCTGCGTCGCGGTCCTGGGCACGCTGTTGTTCGTGCTCGGCCTTCGCGTGTCCGTCCTGCGGGGCAGGTTCCGAACCGCGTACGGGGCCCCGGACGATCCCGCCGACCCGCTCTTTCGCGCGGTCCGAGCGCACGGAAACGCGGCTGAATACATTCCGATGCTCGCGGTGCTGATGCTGCTGGTGGCGGTTCAAGGTTCGTCGTGGTGGACTCAGGCACTGTGCCTCGCGGCGGTCGGTGTGCGGGTGCTGCACGCCGTCGCGATCAGCCGGACTCCGCGCCGGTCCACCCCGGCGGCGGACCGGCTCATCGGTGCCATCGGCACCTATGCCGTCGGCATCGCGCTGGCCGCAACGGCGGTGGCGTCGCTGTGATCGCGCTCGATGTCGCGGTCATCATGGGAACCATCCGCCGTGAGCGACAGACCGATCGGATCGCACACTGGGTCTGCAGAACCGTCGACCGGCGACCGGACATGGCGGCGCGGCTGATCGACCTGCGCGCGTTCCCACTGCCGTTCTTCGACGAGCCCATGCCGCCCGCAAGGGAAGGGCACGGTCCGGTCGCCGCAGAGTTTGCGCGCACCATCGCGGCTGCCGATGCGTTCGTGTTCGTCACTCCGGAGTACAACCACGGTGTACCAGCCGTGCTGAAGAACGCGCTGGATCACCTCTACGTCGAATGGAACCGCAAGCCGATGGCTGTGGTCGGCTACGGCGGCTTGGACGGCGGGGTGCGCGCCGTCGAGACTCTGCGGCAGACCGCGGTCGAGCTTCAGATGGTGGCGGTCCGCACCTGCCTGACGTTCCCGATCGTCCAGCGATCGTTCCCCGTTGACGCCGAAGAACCCAACGACGCACTCCCCGACCGGGTGGCGGTTGCTCTGCTCGACGAGCTGTCCTGGTGGGCGCTGCTGCTCAGGTCGGCGCGTGCATCAGCGGCGCCCATTCCCTCTTGACGGCAGGAGCCGCCATGTCCGCTCGAGCTGACCGGGTCGTCGCGTTCGTCGCGGCCCACCCGGATGACGATGTGATGGGCGCGGCGGGCTACCTGGCTCTGCATCGCCTCGACGCTGGACTCCGATTCGTGCTCATCCATGCGACGGACGGCGGCGCCGGTGAGATCGCGCCGGGAACCGGTGCGACCAGGGAAACGCTCGGCGCCGTCCGCCGTCGAGAGGACGAGGCGGGCTGGCGCTGCGTCGGCCGGGTGCCCAACCGTCATGAGTGGCTCGGCCTACCCGACGGCGACCTGGACAGACTGGCCGCCGGCACGCTGGAGTCGAGGATCGCTGACATCTTTGCCGAGGAGCGACCCGACGTGGTGATGACGTTTGGACCGGATGGCATCACCGGACACCCCGACCACATCGCCGTCGGCGCGGCCGCGTCGGCCGCATTTCACCGGTTCGTCGGGGACGGTGCGGTCGGGTTCCGGCGGCTGCTGCACGGCGCGTACCCGCAGTCCGCGCTGGATCGGGTCAACCGGCGGCGGACCGCCGAAGGCCGGGCACCGTTCGATCCGACCAGGACCTATCAACCGCGTGGGGTCCCCGACGTCGACATCGCCTGCTCGGTGGACCTGCGTGCGGTGGTGCCGATCGTCACGGCTGCCTTCCGCCAGCACCGCACGCAATGGGTCGCACCGTGGACTGAACACACTGAGCGCGACTGGGTCTCGTCGGCCGGTTCCCTGCACCTGGTGCAGGCCTGGCCTCCTCGCGCCGTCGGCGACGCCGGGTATTGCGATCCTTTCGAAGGGATGCAGGCCGGCAGCTGACCGCCTGGTCGGGCCGTGACCAGCTTCGCGGCCGTTATGACCACAGTCCCCGAACGGAGCAACGCGGGGGCGGCGCCTCGCCAGGGCGGCCAGCCCTTCGGCTTTCCCGACATCTCGTTTCCGCACGGCACCTCATCCCCCTACATCGCCTTCGCCGCCCCGATGAACTGGCTGTTCGACCGGATTCCCGGGTTCAACAAGCTGCAGGCCGACCCGGAGTCGATCCAGCGGCGGTTCGGCATCTTCGGTGAGTCGATGATCCTGGGCTTCATCCTGGGTCTGGCCACCATCCCGTTCATCGTGGCGATGATGGTGCCGATCTTCCGGGGCAACATCGTCCGCTCGGTGATCGGCGGGGCCATCGTGATCGGGCTCGGCCTGTTCATCGCGTCCGCAACGGCGGCGTCGTTCACAGCGATCGCGATCTCGTCGGGCTTCGAACTGCCGCCCGGCAGCACCCGGATCTCGTCGTTGGTGGACGGGGCCAACCCGCTGACCGGACTGTTCTTCCTGGCGTCCGGCTTCGGCGGCTGGACCATCGCCGTGCCGGCCCTTGCCGCGGTCGGCTTCGCCTATGGGTCAGCCGGGTGGAGAAGAAGCGGGACCTGGCCCGGGCGGCACAGTCGGTGTCCAAACAGAAATGAGCGGGGCGCCTGACCGGGTCAGAACGGAAACCGCTGCCTACCCGGATCGATTCGGGTGTTGTCGTCGGGCAGCGGGAATCGGGGCGGATCCAGGTCGATCCGGGTGTTGTCGTCGGGCACTGGGAATCGGGGCGGATCCAGGTCCACCTGGTCGTGCGCGTCGGCCAGCACCAGGTTCTTGACGAAGGCGTCCCGGACGATTCGCAGCAGGCTCGAGTTCATCGCGGTGATGGGTGAGTTGACCAGAACCGCCAGATACATTCCGTGCGGCAGAAAGTAGACGGTGGCCTGCTCCTGCTGGCCGGACGGGTTGGACCAGTTGCCGTTCTTGCCGTAGATGGTGCCGGCCGACGTCTGCTCGATCCAGTCGATGCCGAAGCCGCGACGCAGCATCTCGTCGGCCCGGGCGTTGCTGACCACGGTCTGGCCCCGATGATAGGAGCGCATCAGTTGCACCAGGTCGTCGGCCGACATGTGCCAGCCGTCGCCACCGCCGTCGGGTGAGCGATCGCCGGAGTTCCAGCCGGCTCCGGACACCGGGAAGCCATAGCCGAGCGCGGCGTCCGCGGGGTGTTCGAGGGTCGGCCCGACGACGCCCGACGGTGCCAGCACAACGGCGTTGACATAGTTCCGGTAGGACCTGATCGTCAGCGCCTCCCAAAGCCGATCGTTGTCGTCCCGCGAGAGTGCAGCGAGGTACAGGTTGGCGGGCACGTCGCCGGTGATGGTCGCGATCAGCACCCGGAACATGCTGAAGTTGGTGTTCTCGTAGCGTCGCGTGCCGACCCCGTACACGCCGCGGCCGATCTGCGCCTGCAGCTGGCCATAGTCGGAGTCGGACTCGCCGGCATTGAAGAATCCCGACGTGTGTGTCAGCAATCCGGCGTAGGTGACCTTGTGCACATCGACGCCCCGACTCCAATACCCGGGCAGATAGCCCTGGATCGGCGAGTCGGGAGAGATGTCGTAGTCGGCCAGGAGCCGGGCCGCCGCCATCGCGGTCACCAGCTTGCTGACGCTGGCCACGTGCATCCGGATGTCGCTGTTCCAGAGCTGATCTCCATCGGGACCGGGCATTCTGGCGTAGCCGGTCCACGAGGTCAGACCGATCCCGCCCGGCTCCAACAGCCGGATCACGCATCCGGCACACTTCCCGTTCAGGGCGTCGACCAGGCTCTTCCCGAACGCAGGAACGTCCAGCTTGTGCGGCCAGGCCGAGGATGCGCCCGCGGTCGGGAGGATCATGTCCTCGACGCCGTGGTCACCGATCCCGGCGGTGTCGGGATCAGGCCCGGACTCCAGGGCGGCCATCTGCTCGGCCAGGCCGGCCGGGTCCAGGTCGAGTCGGGCGAGCACCTCGGCCGGCAGCTCACCGAGGGACTCGGCCAGTTCGCTCACACGCTGCGGATCGATGGGCGGCATTGGGGCTCCTGTTCGGTCGCGGTGCCCTGAAGAGTGCCCGGCCGGCACCGAAAATACGGCGAGACGGTTGGGGTCGCGCCCGGGTGGGCGGCGTCGGTGGTGCACGATGGGCGGATGCCGACACCGATCGAGGACTACGCGCTGCTCAGTGACTGCCGAACGGCGGCACTGGTGTCCAAGGGTGGGTCGATCGACTGGCTCTGCCTACCCCGGTACGACTCGGGCTCGGTGTTCGGAGCCCTGCTGGGTGACGACGACCAGGGCTGCTGGCGGCTCTGTCCGACCGACCCGGACGCGACCGCGGTGCGCAGCTACGACGGGGACACGTTCGTGCTGATCACCAGTTGGCAGACCGCGGACGGGCTGGCCGAGGTGCACGACTTCATGCCGGTGAATCGACACCACCTGGACGTGGTTCGGCGGGTGGACGTGATCCGCCGGATCGTCGGACTGAGCGGTTCCGTCGAGTTCGGCCAGGAGCTGCGACTGCGGTTCGACTACGCCCGCTCGGTGCCGTGGGTGCGCCGGTCGGACTCGTCCGAGACCCTGCTCGCGGTGGCCGGCCCGGACGCGGTGGTGTACCGCGGCGGCGCGCTCAAGGCCGTCGACCATGCGCACAGCGGCACCCTGACCGTGACTGCCGGTGAGGTCAGGGAGCTCAGCCTGACCTGGTACCCGTCCCATCACCATGCGCCCGACCCGCTGGACGTCGACGTGGAACGCGAGCGGACCCTGGACTGGTGGCAGACCTGGGCCGACCGGATCGACGCCCACCAGGTGCACCGCGAGCACGTGGTCCGCTCGCTGCTGGTGCTGCGGGCGCTCACCCACCGCGACACCGGCGGCATCATCGCCGCCCCGACCACGTCGTTGCCTGAGGAGTTCGGCGGTTCGCGCAACTGGGACTACCGGTTCGTCTGGCTTCGGGACGCCGCACTGACCCTGGAGGCACTGACTGCGCACGGCTTTCTGCGGGTGGTCGAGCACTGGCGCAACTGGCTGCTCCGGGCGATCGCCGGCGACCCGGCCGACATGCAGATCGTCTACGGCGTGGCCGGCGAACGCGACCTGTACGAACGCGAACTCGAGCACCTGCCCGGCTACGGCGGCGCCCGGCCGGTGCGGATCGGCAACGGTGCCGCAATGCAGTACCAGGCGGACGTCGTCGGCGAGGTGCTGGTCGCCCTGCATGCCGCCCGGGTGGCCGGCCTGGTCGAGTCCACCACGTCCTGGCCGCTGCAGCGGGCGCTGCTGAACCAGGCCCTGGCCCGGATCGACGAGGCCGACAACGGGCTGTGGGAGGTCCGCGGCGAGCCGAGGATGTTCACCCACTCCCGGGCGATGACCTGGGCGGCGTTCGATCGGGGCGTCCGCTCCATTGAGGACTTCGGCCTGTCCGGACCGTTGGAGAACTGGCAGCAGGCCCGGGACCAGGTGCGGGCCGACATCGACGCGCACGCGGTCACTGCCGGCGGCTGGTTCAGCCAGTACTACGGAACGGACGAGGTGGACGCCTCGCTGCTGGTCTTGCCCACCGTCGGCTTCTGCGCCGCGGACGACCCGCGCATGCTCGCCACGGTGGAGCGCCTGGAGCAGCAGTTGATGGTCGACGGACTGCTGCACCGCTACCGGAACGAATCCGGGGTGGACGGCCTGGAGGGCACCGACTATCCGTTCCTGGCCTGCTCGTTCTGGTTGGTCGAGCAGTACGCCGCCACGGGACGGATGGCCGACGCGGAGGCGCTGATGGACCGGGCCTGCGGGGTCGCCAACGACCTGGGACTGCTCTCGGAGGAGTACGACGTCAAGAACCGGCGGCAGGCCGGCAACGCCCCACAGGCGTTCTCGCATCTGGCTCTGGTCCGGGCCGCCGACGCACTGGCGGCGGCCGGAAAGCGCGGGTAGCGTCCACTGAATGATCGACCACACCGCAGTCATCGACGCTGAAACCGACCGCTTCACAGCCGCTGTCGAGGCAGCCGATCCGGCGGCGAAAGTGCCCACCTGCCCCGACTGGACGGTCGCCGACCTGGCTTGGCACCTGACCGAGGTGCACGCGTTCTGGGCCAGGATCCTCAGTTCCGGCGCCCTGACCGACGAGGATCAGGAGGTGGCGGAGCAGGCCAAGCCCCGACGTCCGGATGATCTGCACGGCACCCTCCGGCTGCTCGATACCGAAACCGCGGACCTGATCGCCGAACTCCAGGCCCGCCAGGACGACCAGGCCGCCTGGTCGTGGTTCGGCAGCGATCAGACCGTCGGGTTCACTCGCCGGATGCAGCTGCACGAAGCGGTCATGCATCGCATCGATGCCGAACTGGCGGCCGGCACCGACGTCACACCGATCGACGCAGAGGTAGCCGTCGACGGCATCCGGCACGCGGTCGAGGTGATGTTCGCCTGGTGGGGCACCCTGCCCGGCTTCACCTTCACTCCGGAGGGCGGGGTGGTCGCCTTCGACGTGAGCGACCCGGGGGTCACCCTGCTCGTCCAGCCCGGACGGTGGCGCGGCGTCGGCCAGTCCGGCACCTCCTACGACGAGCCGGGGGTGGTGCTGGTGGACGGGGGTGACCCGGTGGCCACCTTCGCCGGCAGCGCCGAACAGCTCGACCGGTGGCTGTGGGGGCGCGGTGACGAGCCGGCCAGCGACGGTGACAAGACCGGCCTCGGCGCAGTCCGAGCGATGGTGGCCGTCGGCATCCAGTGACTCAGCTTCTCGGCACCTGGCGCAGTTCGGCCAGTGGCGTCGGCACCCCGTCGCGCAGAACCGCGGGATCGGCGTTGAGGTACCGCGAGGACGACACCAGGGTGGTCAGGTTGGCGAAGAATCCGACCGGGCGGCCGTTCTCGTCCGCGGAGATCTCGGGCCCCGCGGCGGGCAGGTACCAGTCCACGCCCGGATCCGGCGCATCCGCCGGCCCAGCGGGCGGGTTCGGGTCGGCCTGACCGGCCAGGGACTGCTGAACCGCCGTCAGGCGCTGCCACTCGTCGCCGCTCAACTGCTCGGGCACGAGCTTCGCGTAGGTCTGTTCGCGCAGTGCCGTTTGCATCCGTTCGGCCACGTCCACCACGTTCTGTCCAGCCACCCGCAGCCGCAGCCATTGCTGCCGCTGCCACTGCGGATCGCTGGCGAACCGGCGGCGCAGCCGCATGCCGGCGACCACCCCACGCAGGGCCAGCGACGCGATGTCGGTGCGGGTCATGAACAGGTTGTTGCCGCCCTCGTAGCTGCGTTGCCGCACCACCGCAATCCGGGCCTGGAAGGCCGGCATCTGCAACTGGGCGTTGTCGCGCCACTGCAGGCTGGTGCCGAGGATCGCGCCGATGAAGCCGCTCATGGCCTGCTTCAGCGGGCTGGCCAGATGTTTGGTCGCCCGGGCATCGCCGAGCAGGTAGACGTCCTGGTGGCCGGCGCCGGCCGGGTAGTCGCCCAGATCGATGCCGACCGTCGGCCACAGCGGCAGCGGCGAGTCGAACATGTGGATCGGGAAGTTGGACGTCACCCCGCCGTCGGTCAGCCACAGCTCCTGAGCAACCGGTGCCGCGTCCGCCTGGTTCATCGGGAACCGCAGTTCGGCCCCGGCCCTGGCCAGCCGGGCGCCGAACTCGGTGCGCACCGGAACCGAGCCCTGCCGCAACTCGTAGAGGCGCAACGCCTGGAAGAGGGCTGGCAATGCCAGCGAAGCGCGGGTGGCGAACACCACCGGCAGATCCCAGGGCTGCGGGAACGGGTACAGGCTGAGCATGGCGCCGCTGGCCAGTCCCTGCACCGACCGTGGCTGTGCCCCGAGCATCATGGCGTCGAGCACCCGCTGGGGCAGTATCCCGGCCAGGTCGGCGGGGTCGAAGTACAGCTGGTCCTCGGCCGTCGCCGTCGGCAACGGGAACCGGTACGGCGCCCGCCGGATCAGCTCGGTGCTCATCAGTTCCAGGTTGATCGAGCGCCAGCGAGGGTCGGCCGCGGCTCGGGCGCCGGCTCCGTCCGGATCGCCGGGAACGTAGTCGGCACCGATCCACAGGTGACCGAAGCGCAGTACCTCGTCCGGCTCCAGCCCGGCCAGATCAGCCATCGACTGGGTCAGCCAGTCGGTCAGGTTCGGCTCCACGGTTCGCCGCGGCAGCACCTGCGAGGTGCGGTCGACGAGCTTGGTGAACCAGCCCCTCAGGGTGCCGTCGTCGGTGGCCAGCCCCGAACCGCCGATGAGCCCGTAGCGGTTGCTCTTCGCGGTGGCGGAGACTCGCACGATGCCCAGCGCGAAGCCGAGCAGCACGAACACCAGCTCGGCGACCAGGAACACCAGGGTGATCAGCAGCCCGGCCCAACCCATCGCGTACACGGCGAGAATCAGCCAGGCCGCGAACAACACCACGGCGACGAGTCCCATCATCTGGTTGCCAGGCTTGGCCGGTGGCCCTTCAACCGGAAGCGGCTCGGGAAAGCTGTGCGACGTGCGCTGCGGAGCCGGTCGGTTGGCCAGGAAGGAGGCACCGGGAAACAACCAGCCGAAGGCCAGCCACAGCAGCACGGCAGAGGGCCAGTAGTTGGGATAGGGCCACCAGTCGGCGGACGGAAGCGGGTGCGCGGGCAGCCACGGCGCGACGGCCGCCAGCCCTAGCGGCGCCAGCACGAAGGTGAGCAGGGTGACCCACCGCGACCTGGGGTCCAGGCTCAGCAGCAGCAGCAACGCCCCACGGACGAACTGCTGGCGCATCGCCGCAGCGATCACCCGGAACAGCGGCAGGCCGGCCTGGGTCGGCTTGAACAGCTGCACCAGGCGGAACTGCTCGGGGGCCGTAGGTCGATCGGGCTGAGCCACCCAGGCGATCACGTCGGCGAGGCCGGGAAAGCCCTGCCGCAGCCGGCCCTGGGCACGTTGCGCCTCGCCGAGCGTGTCGGCGGGCTGCCCGCCGGCCGCGGCCCGCATCCGGCCGAGTTCGGCCGCCGAGGCGAGGGCGGCCCCGATCGCTCCGGCGGACGCTCCGCCGAGGTTGCGGAACCGAAAGTGCCTGGCCAGTTCGCACAGTGCCAGCGGATAGATCACGGCACTGGTGGTGCCGCCCTTCATGGTCACGTCCAGGCTGCGCCGGCAGAACTCGTTCTGGATGTCGCTGAACGGCTCATTTCCACCGCCGGCGAGGGCCGCGGCGGGCGGCGCGTGCAGGTCGGCGGCCGAGGCGGACGAGTCCGCCAGCGTGTAGGCGTCCGGGTGCTGCAGCCCGGGTTGCGGCCGGCCGCTTCCCCACAGCCAGCCGTCCGGCGCCTCGACCGTGGTGTCGGGGTACTCGAGCAGTTCGTTCGGATCATCGTGGTGGCCCTGGGTGAGCACGGCGGCCAGGGTCGTCATAGCGGCCTGATTACGGGGTACGGGCATGGTTCCTCCAGCGCTGCGCCGGTGACGGTGACACCCTGAGGAGTCCCCCTCGGTGTGGAAAATACTCCCGTCCGAGGCCCGCGGATACCCTGCGCCTAGGCAGATCGAGGGTTGTTGGGCACAGTGAGCTTCATGACCACGATCATCGAGGTGCCCACGCCGGTCGATGCGGACGACCCGAACACCTGGGCGGCGCGCGCCGAGTCGGCGCTGTGGAACGCCGAGAACCTCGCGCAGTTCGGTTATGCCGACCTGAACGACCCGGAGCAGACCGCGGCGACGATGGCCGTGCCGTCCAGTGGCCGGCGCACGCTGCGCTGGGTCGCGCTCGACGATCCGGACGACCACGCCAGCCTGGTCGGGGCGATCTCGTGCTCCTTGACCCTGAAGGACAACCTGACCATCGCCAGCATCCACGGCGTCGTCCGGCCGGATCGCCGCGGCCAGGGCATCGGCACCCAGCTGTTCGACGTGGCCGAGCGGCGGGCGCTGGCCGAGGGTCGCACCACCATGCAGTCGTGGGTGGTGCAGGTGGGCAGCCCGGACGCGGCCGACCCCGGCGCGCTCGCCCCCAAGGAGGGCAGTGGATACATCGACGCCACCCGTCCGTCCCCCCGGTTCATGCTCGCTCGCGGCTACGTGCTGGAGCAGGTGGAGGTGCACTCGATGCTGCGGGTTCCGGTTGCGCCCGAGGTGATCGATCCGCTGGCGGACGAAGCGGCGGGCAAGGTGGGGGACACCTACCGGCTGGTCAACTGGGTGGACCACTGCCCGGACGACCTGCTCGAGCCCTTCGCACAGCTTCGGATCGCCATGATCGACGCCCCGGCCGCAGGGGTCGAGGTCGAGGCGTCGTACTGGGACGCCGACCGGGTGCGTGAGGTGGAGCGGCGCTGGGACGACGGCGGAGTCACCACGGTGACCACCGCGGCCCAGCACGCGGAGACCGGCGAACTGGCCGGCTACACCCAGCTGTTCAGATTCCGCGAGCGCGAGGATTCGGCGATCCAGGAGGACACCGTGGTGGTGTCCGCCCACCGCGGGCATCGGCTGGGCATGCACCTGAAGGTGGCCAACCTGCGGCTGATCGCCGAGCACTGGCCGCAGGTCCGCAGGATCCACACCTGGAACGCCGACGAGAACGACTACATGCGCTCGATCAACATCGCGCTGGGCTTCCGTCCGGAGTCGAACGAGGGGGCCTGGCAGAAGGTCGTCGGCTGAGCGTCGCCGATCAGTCGCCGGACGCGCCCCAGCCCAGGGTGGCGTTGGCGCTGCGCAGGTGCTCTTCGACCTGGTCGGCGGCCCGCTGGCTGTCACCGGCCGCGATCGCGTCGTAGATCGCCCGGTGCTGGTCGCGGAGTTGGTCGGACAGTTCGGGCCAGTGGCCGTGCTGCCGGAACGACTCCAGCACCATGCTGCGCATCGAGTGCCGGATCGCGGTGGTCATCTCGGTGATCAGGCTGTTGTGCGCCGCCTCGGCCATGGCCACATGGAAGTCGGTGTCGAGCTCGTTGAACACGGCGACATCGTCGCGTTCGGTGTCCATCTCGTCGAGCAGCCGGGCCATGGTGGCCAGGTCGTCCGCTGAGGACTGCTTGGCGGCCAGCCGGGCGCTCCAGCGTTCGAGCATGATCCGGGTCTCGACCACGTCATCGATCGGAAAGTTGGCCAGCGCCATGTGCAGGCGCAGGAACTGGGTCAGTGCCTTGCTCGGCATCGAGGTGAGGAACGTGCCGCTGTCAGGGCCGACGCCGACGCCCGATCGCACCACCCCCTGCGCCTCCATCGCCCGCATCGCCTCGCGAACGGCGGCCCGGCTGACGCCCAACCGCGCGGCCAGGTCGCGTTCCGCGGGCAACTGGTCACCGACCACGAGCGCACCCGCGGTGATCTGCTCCTCGATCTGGTGGATGACCATCTCGTAGGCGCGGGTTCGGGGGATCTGTCGCCACTCGACGTCCGCTTGGCTCTTGGGTGTCACGCGACAAGTCTGCCAGCGCGCTTGACATCTGACCACTGGCTGTCCTACTTTTCTTTGGTCAGACCTTTACATGGGAGTGAAGATGATCGGTGCAACGCTGGTGAATGCCCTCCGCGACGCCCTCGGCGACGAACCGGTCAGTGACCGGTCGATCGACGTCGCCAGGCTGTCCCATGACGCGTCGCACTATCTGCTTCGACCCCAGGCGGTGGTGGTGGCGCGCGAGACGACCGACGTGGCCCGCACCCTGGCCGTCGCGCGGACGCACGGAGTCGGAGTGACCTTTCGCTCCGGCGGCACGTCGCTGAGCGGCCAGGGGGTCGGCGACGGTGTGCTGATCGACACCCGCCGCGGTTTCCGCGACATCGAGGTGCTGGACGAAGGCGCCCGGGTGCGCTGCCAGCCCGGAGCCACCGTCCGCGCCGTCAACGCACAACTGGCCCGGCATGCACGGATCCTCGGCCCCGACCCGGCCAGCGAAATCGCCTGCACCATCGGCGGCGTGGTCGCCGACAACTCCTCGGGCATGGCCTGCGGCACCACCCAGAACACCTACCGGACGCTGGCCGGCATTGAGATCGTGCTGCTCAGCGGCACCGTGGTCGACTCCGCCGCACCGGACGCCGACGCCCGACTGAAGGCACTGGAGCCGCAGCTGTGGGAGGGCCTGGCCCGGCTGCGCGACCGGGTTCGTGGCAATGCCGAGTCGGTGCGCATCATCGAGCACCAGTTCTCGATGAAGAACACCATGGGGTACGGAATCAACTCTTTCGTCGACTTCGACGAGCCGGTGCAGATCCTGGCCCACCTGATGATCGGCTCGGAAGGCACCCTGGGGTTCATCGCGTCCGCCACCTTCGACACCGTGCCGCTGCTGCCGAAGGCGTCCACCGCGCTGCTGATCTTCGACACCATCGCCCACGCCACGACCGCGCTGCCCGACCTGGTCGGCGCCGGCGCCCGCACCGCCGAGCTGATGGACGCCGCTTCGCTCCGAGTAGCCCAGGCCTTGCCGAACCCGCTGGCGGCGTTGCTCGGCATCGAGGTGCGCGAGCACACCGCGTTGCTGGTCGAGGCGCAGGGGCTCGACGCCGTCGAACTCGGCGGCACCGTGGCAGACCTGACTGCCGTGGTTGCCCGCCTCGACGGCCTGACCCCGCTCGGGCATCCGCTGGCGTTCTCGTCCGACCCGGTGGCCCGGGCCCGGGCCTGGCAGGTCCGCAAGGGTCTCTACACCGCCGTCGCCGGTGCGCGTCGACCGGGCACGACCGCCCTGCTGGAAGACATCGTGGTGCCGATGCCCGCCCTCACCCAGACGGTGGCGAACCTCGGTGAACTGTGCTCCCGCAACGGGTATCGCGACTCGGTGATCTTCGGCCACGCCAAGGACGGCAACCTGCACTTCATGATCGACCCCGACCTGCGCGACCCCGAGCAGGTGCTGCGGCTGGCCGAGTTCACCGAGGAGTTGGTCGATCTGGTGCTCAGCGTGGACGGCTCGCTCAAGGCCGAGCACGGCACCGGCCGGGCGATGGCCCCATTCGTCGAGCGGCAGTACGGCGCCGAGCTCTACGACGTGATGCGGCAGCTCAAGACCCTGCTGGATCCGGACGGGGTGCTGAACCCCGGCGTGATCATCGGCACCAACCCGCAGGCGCACTTGCAGGATCTGAAGAAGCCGGAACTCGTCGACCCGGCCGTGGACCGTTGTGTGGAGTGCGGCTACTGCGAGCCCAGCTGCCCGAGCAAGGACGTCACCACCACACCCCGGCAGCGGATCACCCTGCTGCGCGACCGGGCGGCCGGTGTCCAGGGCATCGAGCAGGACTATGGGTACGCGGCGGTGCAGACCTGCGCCGCCGACTCGCTGTGCCTGTTGGCCTGCCCGGTCAGCATCGACACCGGCGCGTTCATGAAGCAGCACCGGCACGAGGCCCAGCCCGCGGTGGCGCAGAAGATCGGCGTCGGACTTGCCGAGCACTGGAAGCCGACCTTGAGCACGTTGCGGGCCGGCTTGACGGTCACCGACAAGGTGCCCGGATCGGTGCTGGCCGCGGTCACCGGCGCCGTCCGCAAGGTGCTGCCACAAGATCTCGTCCCTGCTGTCGGCGACGATCTGCCCGGCCCGGGCAAGTCCCGGTCCACGCTCACCCCGAGCGCTGTGGACGCCCCTGCCGAGGTGGTCTTCTTCGCCTCCTGCATGGGGGAGTTGTTCGAGCCGAGCGGCGGTGACGCGGTGCCGGGTCCGGCCCGATCCTTCCTGGAGCTGTGCGCCCGGGCCGGGGTGGCCGTCCGGCTGCCCGAGGATCTGCCTTCGCTGTGCTGCGGAACGGTCTGGCGGTCCAAAGGGCTGACCGACGGAGCCGCTGCGATGGCCGTCCGCACCGCGACGTCGCTGCTGATGGCCAGCGAGAACGGCCGGCTGCCGGTGGTGTGCGAGGCCAGTTCGTGCACCCACGGCCTGCACACCCTGCAGCACGATCTTGAACTCGGCGGCCAGTCCGAACTGGCCGCCAAGGTCGGTGTCCTCACCGTGCTCGACGCGTCCAGGTTCGTCGACGAGCGGGTGCTGCCGCAGTTGCAGGTGACCCACCGGCTGGGTTCGGTGGTGCTGCACCCGACCTGTTCGGATCGGCATGCCGGCGACGTCGACCACCTGCGCAACCTGGCCGCGGCCTGCGCCGATGAAGTGGTCGTGCCCTTCGACGCCGGGTGTTGTGCCTTCGCCGGCGATCGAGGCCTGCTGCACCCCGAACTGACCGCGTCCGCCACCGCGCGTGAGGCCGCCGAGGTCGGTCGCGGCGACTATGACGCCTACCTGTCGTCCAACCGGACGTGCGAACTCGGAATGTCCCGGGCCACCGGTCACGACTATCGCCATGCGATCGAGCTGCTGGAGGAGCTCAGCCGCCCCTCCTGATTTTCCCCTGCTAGCCCGTTCCGTCCTTAACCTGCTGCCCGGTCACGCTGTCGTGGCCGCCCGAGCGTTCGGAGAAACGCAATGAACTTCACCCCGCAGATCTCACCCCTGGGGCCGCTGTGGCTGTCCGCCATCGTCGCCCTGCTGCCCCTGATCACCATCTTCGTGACACTCGGCTGGCTGCGCTGGAAGGCGCACTGGGCCGGTCTGACCGCCGTCGCGGTGGCCATCATCGTGGCCGTCGCGGCGGGCCAGATGCCGTTCGGCCTGGCTTTCCTGTCCGCAACCCAGGGTGCCGTTTTCGGCCTCTTCCCGATCATGTGGATCGTGTTCACCGCCATCGCGCTCTATCAGATCACCGTGGTCAGCGGCCGGTTCGAAGATCTGCGCGGGGTGTTCGCGCTGGTCAGCGACGACCCCCGGGTGCAGGCCATGCTGATCGCCTTCTGCTTCGGTGGCCTGCTGGAGGCGCTCGCCGGGTTCGGCGCCCCGGTGGCGATCACCGGCGTGATGCTGATGGCGATCGGCTTCTCGGCGCTCCGGGCGGCGGTGGTGGTGCTGGTCGCCAACACCGCACCGGTCGCGTTCGGGGCGATCGCCATTCCGATCATCACCGCGGGCAACCTGACCAAGATTCCCTACCAGCAGATCGGCGCCTATGTCGGCCATCAGACCCCGATCCTGGCCACGTTCGTGCCGCTGATCCTGGTGTTCCTGGCCGACGGCAAGCGCGGCCTCAGGCAGCTCTGGCCGGTCGCCCTGGCCACCGGTTTGGCGTTCGGCATCGCCCAGTGGGTTTCGGCGACCTGGCTGTCGGTCGAACTCACCGACATCATCGCCTCGCTGGTCGGCCTCGCCGTCGCGGTGCTCTTCCTGAGGGTCTGGAAGCCCCAGGGCGGCGCGGACGCGCTGGCCACCCTGCATGCCGACCGCGACGCCGAAGTGGCGTCGATGACCGACAAGGAGCGGGCGGCACTGCCCAAGCTCACCGAGGCCAGGACCAGCGGTCACCTCAGCGGCGGCCGGATCTTCATGGCCCTGTTCCCCTACCTGCTGGTGATCGCGGTGTTTGCGGTGACCAAGCTGGTCGACCCGATCAAGAACGCGATGGCCGCCACCGACATCAAGATTCCGTGGCCGGGACTGAACGGGCACATCCTGACCGCGTCCGGCGCTCCCAGCGGTTCCACCGTCTACAACTTCCAGTGGCTGTCGTCACCGGGCACGTCGCTGCTGGTCTCGCTGGTCATCGTCGCGATCGTCTACCAGGTCTCCGCCCGGGACGTGCTGGGTGAACTGTGGGCGACCCTGGTCAAGCTGCGCTACTCGATCCTCACCGTTGCCTCGGTGCTGGCACTGGCCTACGTGATGAACTTCTCCGGGCAGACCATCACGATCGGCACCTGGATCGCCGGCACCGGCGCCGCCTTCGCGTTCTTCAGCCCGATCCTGGGCTGGATCGGCACCGCGGTGACCGGATCGGACACGTCCGCCAATGCGTTGTTCAGCACCCTGCAGCAGACCGCCGGCATCCAGGCGGGCATCGATCCCACTCTGCTGGTAGCGGCCAACACCTCGGGCGGGGTGGTCGGCAAGATGATCAGCCCGCAGAACCTGACCATCGCGGCCACGGCGGTGGGCCTGCTCGGGCGCGAATCCGACATTCTGCGGAGGGTGCTCTGGTGGAGTCTCGGCATGCTCGCGGTGCTCTGCCTGCTGATCGGGCTGCAGTCCACGCCGGTGCTCAGCTGGATGCTGCCGCACTTCTGAGCGACCGAAAGTTCCGAGCCGCGATGATCCTGATTGCGGCGTCGGGCAGGATGGGGTCATGCAGCGCCATGAAGACCCGGCCGTCCTGCCCGAGGGCGCACAACGAGTGTCAACCAAGCTGGCCGAACTCGGCCACCCGCACACCCCGGTGATGCTGGCCGATTCGGCCCGCACCGCCCAGGACGCCGCCGACGCCCTGGGCGTGCAACTCGGCCAGATCGTCAAGAGCATCATCTTCCGTCGCCGCAGCGACAACGCGGCGGTGCTGGTGATGACGTCGGGCGACCGCCGGGTGGACGAGACGAAGGTCGCCTTCAAGGTCGGGGAACTGGCCCGCGCCGACGCGGCCTTCGTCAAGGAGGCCACCGGCTTCTCGATCGGCGGGGTTTCGCCGATCGCCCATGCGCACCCCGGAGTGGAGTTGATCGACACCGAACTCTTCCGGTTCGATGAGATCTGGGCGGCTGCGGGTCATCCGCACGCGGTGTTCAAGTTGACCCCGGACGACCTGATCCGGCTCACCGGAGCCCCGGTCGCGGACGTCACCGCCTAGGGACGCACCGCTCGACCGACGGAGGGGTCTCGACCAAGCGGCGTCTCGACCGCCGGCCTTCCTAGGTCTCGATCCAGAGGCAGAAGGGGTGGCCGGCCGGGTCCAGGCAGACCCGGACATCAGCCTGCGGTTGGTAGGCGGCCATCCGGGCGCCGCACTGCAGGGCGTGGCGCAGTCCGGACTGCAGGTCGTCCACCTGGATCTCGAGGTGCACCTGCATCTGCTGCTCGCCTTCCTTGCCCGGCCACGACGGGCGCACGTGGGTCTTCTCCAGCTGGCACGCGATGGCCACCCCGCCGTCGGGGTTGCGGACCACCACCCAGGTGCCGTCCTCGGTCGGTCCCAGCTCCCAGTCCAACAACCGGGCGTAGAACCGGGCCAGCGAGACGGGGTCGGACGCGCCCAGCGTCACGGTGCTCAGTCGGATCCCCTGCATGGGGCCAAACCTAATCACCGCCCGGCCGCGCCGCTAGCGCGACCCTGACTGGACCCGGATGATCAGCTCGCCGTGCAGCAGGCTGAACCAGCCGTCCGGGTCGTCCGACCAGCGCCGCCAGGCATCCGCTATCGCCGCCAGGTCGTCGGCCTCGGCCAGGCCGCTGGCCAGCAACTGGTCGCCAACCGCTGAGCGCAGGATCCGGTCGGCCCAACCCAGTCCCCAGGCAGCTCGCGCCGGCGCGTCGGCGTAACACCAGGTGGACGCCGTCGCCGTCACCCGCTGGCAACCGGCTGCGTGCGCCCAGCCCAGCAGCCGACGGCCCGCGTCCGGCTCGCCGCCGTTGGCCCGGGCGATCGCGCAGTACAACGCCAGCCAGCGGTCCAGCCGAGGGTCGGCCGGAAACCAGGTGAAGGCGCCGTAGTCGGCGTCGCGAACCGCGACGATCCCGCCCGGACGGCAGACCCGCACCATCTCGCGCAGGGCTGCCACCGGGTCGGCCAGATGTTGGAGCACCTGGTGAGCGTGCACCACATCGACGCTGTCGTCCGGCAGGTCGAGGGCCTGGATGTCTCCGACCAGGTACTCCACGCCGCTGACCCCGGCCGCCTCGACTCCGGCCCGGGTATGCCCGAGTACCTGCTCGGACGTCTCCAGCGCGAGGACCCGACCGGGCGCCACCAGCCGGGCCAGGTCGGCAGTGATCGAACCGGGTCCGCTGCCCACGTCCAACAGCACCTGGCCGGCGCTCAGGTGCGGAATCAGGTAGGCGGCCGAGTTGGCCGCGGTGCGGGTGCGGTGGGAGCGCAGCACACTCTCGTCATGACCGTGGCTGTAGGCAGGGGACACGCCCAGCGACGCTACCCGGGTCAGCCCCGGGTATAGAACTCCAAGGCGATGTTGTAGTTCCGAACCGCCTACATCTCATCGGTCGGCTCGTAGCTTTCCGGGTCGGGTGGCGCCTTGGGTTCGAGCACCGTGAGCTTCAGGTGCCGCCGCCACATCAGGTAACCGATCGTGGTCAAGGCCAAGGCGGTGACCGCCAGCGACGGCAGCGAGAAGGCCACCAGCGGCGCCAGCACCCCGGCGATCAGGGCGTTCGACACCAGCGCCACGAAGCTCTGCACGGACGCCGCCGCGCCCCGGTTCGCCGGAAACAGGTCCAGCATCGCCAGGGTCAGAATGGGGAACGCCAGTGCCACACCGAAGGTGTACACGGGCAGGAAGAGCACCGCCCACGGCAACGTGCGGGCGGCCGGAACCAGCATCAGCACCAGGTTCGCAGCTCCGCCGGTCAGGCTCACCCAGTAGCCGATGGTGGCCAGGCGTCGCCCGGTGATCCGGCCGGCCAGCCGTCCGGACACCCAGGAGCCGATCACCAAGCCTGAAATCAGCGGCACGAACAGCATCCAGAAGTCCTGCTCGCCGCGGCCGAGCAGGGTGACCACGAGAATCGGCGCCGAACTGATGTAGAGAAACATTCCGGCGAAGTTGACCATCGCGGTCAGCGCCAGCCGGCGCCCGCCCGGGTTGGTCCAGACCGCCCAGAGCGAGCCGAACAGCGGTCCGACCCGCAGCGGCGTCCGGTTCTGCTCGGGATGGGTCTCGGGCAGGAACAGCCAGACGAGCACCAACAGCACCAGGCCCAGCCCGGTCAGGAACCAGAAGATGCCGCGCCAGTCACCGTGGGTGAGCAGCCAGCCGCCGACGATCGGGGCGAGGGCCGGAGCCAGGCCGAAGATCATCGCGATCTGCGACATCACCCGCTGCGCCTGGTGGCCAACGAAGATGTCGCGAACCATCGCCCGGCTGATGATCTGTCCGGCACCGGCGCTGAGGCCCTGCAGGGCTCGGCCGACCAGCAGCCAGCCCAGGCTGGGTGCCAGAGCGCACGCGATCGATGAGGCAACGAACAGCGCGCTGCCGACCAGAATCACCGGTTTGCGCCCCACCGCGTCCGACAGCGGCCCGTGGAACAGGCTCATCACCGCGAACGCCAGCAGGTAGACGCTGATCAACTGCTGCAGGGCCAGCGCGGACGTGTTCAGGTCGACGGCCAGCTGCGTGAAGGCGGGAAAGATGGTGTCGATCGAGAACGGTCCCACCATGCCCAGGCCGGCCAGAATGATCAGCAACAACCATTGCGGAGGCAGGGCGGAGCGATCGGCAGCAGGGGTCACCCGGTCACTGCCTCTGCCGCACGCCGGTGCGCAGCTGCAGCGGTTCGCGCTGGCCGCCCGCGTGGATCACGTCCAGGCCGTCGACGGTGAACTGGGACGCGTGCGCCTGCAACGCCGGCAGCAGCTCGGCCAGCCGGTCGCTCAGGTCGAACCACTCGATCGGCTGATTTTCGGACTGCGCTGTGGACGGTAACCCCTCCCGCGGAATCGAGATCACTTCGGCGAACCGAACGCCGGCGAGTTCGGCGGCCCTGGCGGCGACGTGATGCATCTGCACATGATCGGGGTGACCGTAGCCGCCGTCGCTCTCGTAGCTGACCACCAGATCCGCGGCCCAGGCGCTCAGAAAGGCGGCCAGGTCCTCCGCGGCGTCAGCCGGGGTGGCGGACGTGAAAGCGTCCGGCCCGGCGTCGTCACCGGGGCCCGCCAGGGTTGGCGTCACCCAGACCATGCCCGAGTCGAGGTACCGGCGGGGTTCCCGGCCCGCGGCCAGGGCGGGCGGTTCGCCGAGAAAGAACGGTCCCTGGGCGCCGAGCGCGGCCAGCGCGTCGGAGAGTTCGCCGATCCGGTGCGGCTCCAGTTCGGGCGTGCCGGCCAGGGCGGACAACGGTCCGGGCACGACGGCACCGCGCTCGCCGCGGGTCGCGGTCAGCACGGCAACGGTCACACCGACCCTGGTCAGGTGCTGGATCAACGCTCCGGTGGCGAGCGTCTCGTCGTCGGGGTGGGCATGGGCGAACACCACCCGGCGGACGCCTTCGAACACCCCGGTCACAGCCACTCCCGGTAATGCGCCTCGAGCAGTCGGGCGGTCCAGTTCCAGTTGAACCGGCGGGCATGGATCTGGGCGACCACGCCCATCCGGTCCAGCCGCCACGGTTTGGCCAGCAGCCGGGTGATGGCTGTGCCCCAGTCCTCGGGCTGGCGGGAGTCCATCAGCTGGCCGGTCTCGCCGTGCACCACCGCCTCGCGCAGTCCGCCGGCGGCGGACGCGATCACCGGAGTTCCGCACGACTCGGCCTCGAGCGCGATCAGCCCGAACGTCTCCGAATGGGAGGGAACCAGCACGATGCGCGCCCCGCGCATCAACCGGGCCAGGTCGTCGCGCCGCTGCGGCCCGATGAACCGGACGTAGTCGCCGAGGCCGTACGACCGGACCAGTGCGTGCAGTTCCGCTTCATAGGCGGTGAAGTCGACGGAGACATCCCCCGCGATGAGCAGGTCGGGACGTAGCTCAACCGGCACCTCGGCCAGCGCCCGAATCGCCAGGTCGGGCCCTTTCAGGGGCTGCAGGCGGGCTGCGTACAACAGGTAGCCGCGCGGATTCGCCGAGGGGGAAGCGGAGCCGTCCGGATTGGCATGGAAGAGTTCCCGATCCACTCCGGGCGGCACGATCACCACCCGGTCGGGGTCGGCGCCGCAGCGTTCCACCACGGTGCGGGCCTCCGCGGCGCTGATCGCGATCACCCCGCGTGATTCGGTGGCCACCAGCCGCTCGCCGGGCACCCGGGCCGGCGACTCCGGCGGCTCGCCCTCGGACAGTGCCGCGCCCGGGAGGGCGGCAACCGAATGGAAGCTCTGCACGTGCGCCACGCCCCAGCTGCGGGCCACCGGTAGCGCCGCCACCCCCGACATCCAATGGTGCGAGTGCAGCACGTCGTAGGGCGGCTCCAGCAGGGCCAGAGCCGCCGAGAACTCCTGGATGTGGGCATCGATCAGGCTCTTGGCCAGGCGGGTCGGGGGTCCGCCCGGCAGGTGCAGCAGCCGCACGCTGGACGAGAGCTCGACCACGTCCTGCTGGGCGGCGTCGCTGCGCCTGGTGATCAGGTCGACCCGGTGTCCGAGCCGAGCCAGGGCGAAGGCCTGGTGGTACTCGACCACGTTCATTCCGCCGGCATCGCCGGAGCCCGGCAGGTCGGCCGGGGACGTGTGCATCGACACGAACGCGATGCGGAGTGACTCGCTCATCGCGCTCAGCCTAGCCACGCCGGCGGCTCCGTCCGGCGACGGACGGATTGCGCTGCGTCCCGGGACGGATGCGGGGTGTATCAACACCTGGCCCGGCAACTCCTCCCAAACGATTGGAAGGATCGCCCATGACCAGCCTCATCGCAGCTCCGGACACCGTCGCCAAGCGTCCGGCGGCCGACACTCCCCGCCTGCTGCTGAGCCCACGGCTGATCGCGCAACGGTTCCGCGAACTCGGTGCTGCGCTCGGTGACGTCACCCTGCACTACGCGGTGAAGGCCAATCCGCATCCGGCGGTGCTGCAGGTGATCGCCGATCTGGGCGGCTGCTTCGACGTGGCCAGCCCGGCAGAGGCCGACGCGGCTCTGGCCGCCGGGGCCGGCGCCGCCCGGCTGTTGTCGTCCAACCCGATGCAGTCCCGACCGGCCATCCGGCACCTCCGCGACGCTGGGGTCGGCACCTTCGTTGTGGACAGCATGGACGAGGCCCGCAAGGTCGCCGCCGAGGCACCGGGCGCTGGGCTACTGGCCCGGTTGGCCACCAGCGGAGAAGGGTCTGACTGGTCGCTGGCCGGCAAGTTCGGAGCCACCGCGGACGAGGTGTTCGCGATCCTCGACCTGGCCCCCGGGCTGGGCCTGCGTCCGGCGGGCGTTGCGTTCCACGTCGGTTCCCAGCAGCGTGAGCCAGGGCGCTGGGTCGGTCCGATCGATACCGCAGCCGGCATCTTCTCCGCTTTGCGCGCTCACGGGCACCGGCCATGGCTGCTCGACATCGGCGGCGGCTTTCCGGCCGAGCACGCCGTGCCCTGCCCGGCCCTGAGCGTCTACGGACGCGTGATCGACGCAGCCGTCGTGGCTGCCTTCGGCGCCGGACGTCCGCAGTTGATCGCCGAACCCGGACGGGCACTGGTCGGCGACGCCGGCGTCCTGGAAGCCAGTGTGCTGGGCGTGGCGCACCGGGGCGGGCGGCGATGGGTCTACCTCGACGCCGGCATCTTCAACGGGCTGACCGAAACCCTCGGCGAGGCGATCCACTACCGGATCCGCACCTCCGCAGCCGGATCCCCGGCCCCGGCCGTGCTGGCCGGCCCGACCTGTGATTCCGCGGACGTGCTCTACCGCAATGTGGCACTGCCGGATGACCTGGCCGAGGGTGACCGGGTCTGGTTCGGGGCGGCCGGGGTGTACACCACGGCCTGTGCGTCCGGCTTCAACGGCTTCGACCCGATCCCGACCGAGATCACGGACACACTGCCATGAGGCGCCTGATCGTCTCGCACGCCCTGGCCGGCACGGCAGTCGCGCTGCCCTGGCCGGCCCTGCTGGCGACCATCTGGGAACAGACCGGGGACCCGGCTTCTCTCGGACTCGCCGGTGCCGCCCGCTACCTGCCGTGCGTGCTCCTGTCCGCCGTGCTGGGTGGGGCGGGGGACCATTTCGGACGGTTCCGGACGGTGCGCGTGGTCACTTTCGTCCGGCTGCTGCTGCTCGCTGTGGTGGCAGCGCTGGTGGCGCTGGGCCAGACCTGGCCGGCGCTGGTCTTCGCCACCCTGACCGTGGCCGCCGGGGTGCCCGCCTTTCCCAGCCTGGCCGCGCTGGTGCCCGGTGTCGCGACCGACCCGGACAAGACCACCGACACCCTGGTCACCTGCGAGATCAGCGCCTTCGTGGTCGGGCCGGCGGTCGGCGGCCTGCTGTTGATCTTCGGTCCGGCGGTCTCGGTCGCCGCGTGCGTGCCGCTGATCGTCGCGGCCATGCTGGTGTTGCCGACCCGGATGGACGAACCGATCGCCAATGCCGGACGAGACCGACTGACCGGGGGCGTCCGCGAGGTGCTGGCGGTTCCACAGGTGCGTCGCGCGATCCTCACCGTGATGGCGTTGAACGCCGTGCTGGGCGTGCTCGGCGTGGCCCTGTTGAGCATCACCGAACAGCACTGGCAGGGGTCCCTGACCGAGTTCGGGTGGGCCACCGCGGTGCTCGGCTTCGCCTCGCTGGCAGCACCGGTGCTGCTGGTTGCTCTCCGTCGGGTTCCCCCGGTGGTCTCGGCCCAGCTGGCCGTTGTGCTGCCGTTGCTCGGGGTCGCCATGGCTCCCAGTTGGCTGGCCGGCGTGCTGCCGCTGGCCCTGCTCGGCGCCGGACTGACCGTGGTCGAGTGCCAGACCACCCGGATGCTGCAACGGTGGGCGCCGCCGCGGCACACCGCGCTGGCCCTCGGGGTGGCGGACGCGGCCCTGGTCGGCGCAGCGATGGTCGGTGCGGTGGCCGCGCCCTGGCTGGCCGCCGCGCTCGGGCCGGCCGGGCTGTTGGTGGCGCTGGCAATCGGTTCGGCGGTCGTGCTCGGCTGGGGGCTATCCGGACGGCTTCGGCGAGGAGTATCCGACGATCGTGGTCTCCAGAGTGAAGCCCAGCCGGCGGTAGAGCGAGACGGCCGGCGTTCGGTGGTCCTGAACGGTCAGGTTGATGTTGCGCTGCGGAGCAGCGGTCATGATCCGGCGACCGATGGTGGTCATCAGGCCGACGCCGGCTCCGGCACCGCGCGCGTCCGGAGCGATCGCGAGGAAGTCGACGTAGCCGGCGCCATCGGGCTGAACGCGGCCTGAGGCGTAGCCGAGAAACCGGCCGTCGTCGTCCTCGCTGACCAGGCTGATCAGGTCGCCGGCGACGCTCTGGTCGACCAGTTGCCGGGTGGGCAGGTAGGTGTTCGGAAACTCTGCCCGGTGCAGTGCATCGATCGCGCCGAAGTCATCGGCGCGCAGTCGCCGCACCCGGCGGTCATCGGTGGGCCAGAAGGCGGCGGCGTCCGCATCGACCACGAAGACGTGATTCGGCACCGACCGGTTCCAGCCGAGTGCGTCGGCCAGCGCGGCCATCCGTCCGTTCAACACGTCACCGCAGATCTCATGGGCGGTCACCTCGGCCGGCGTGGCCTCGATCGCCGCCTCGAGCAGCGGGCGAGCCCAGGTGTCCCAGTGCTCGGGGTTCACCCAGGGGCCGTGGATCCAACTGCGTCCCAGCTCGGTGTCCGCATCGGTGACGGTGGCGCCGACGAGCCGGCCATCGTCATCGACAACCAGCACCGATCCCGGCCAGGCATCGCCGAGATCCTCCAACTCGAGGCGGAACTGGTTGCGCTCGGTGCCGAAGTAGGCGGTGCCGGTCGCCGGATCGGCCTGTTCGGCTTCGATCAGGTCGAGGACCGCGTCCACTTCGTCAGCCGTGACCGCCCGAATGTGTGCCATTGGGCAATCCTGTCGGCGCCTGGGCTTCCGCGGCAACCGAGCCGGGTCAGGTTGGCGCCATGGCCACGTCGCCGCCGATCTCCCAGGCCACCGCGCGAGCCACCTCGAGGCCCAACTCGAGATCGTCCCGAACCACAGTCAGTCGGGTGCACCAGAACTGGCCGGGTATCGGCTCCCGGTCGGGAAACAGCGCCGCCACCTCGGCCCAGTCGGTCAGGCGCTCGGATGCGCCCGCCTCGAGCAGCGGTTGATCGCAGTGTCTGATGGCCAGCCGACTGCCCTGGTCGATGACCGTCCACGGTCGCCCCTGATGGACCGCCGACACCCCGGACGCCAGGTCGCCGGCCGAAAGGGCGCGCGCGCTGACCATTATCAGAGTTCGTGACATGAAGATTCCCCCCGTGCTCTTCAATCCGAAACCTTGTTGCGGGCACAGTGTGCCGGTAGGTCGCCAGATTCCAAAGTCACCGCGCGGGGTGACACCGCGCGACAGCTGCACGGCTGCCACAATGTCGGGGTGGCGGAGCCCGACATCGCCTGCGCGATCATCCAGAACCGGCTGTCGGCCGAGGTGGTGCTGCGCACGCCCGAGGTGATCGCCTTCCTCGACCACCGGCCGGTTTTCAAGGGTCACGTGCTGGTTTGCCCGGTGCGTCACATCGACACCCTGCTCGACCTGCCGGACGAGCTGGTGCTTCCCTTGATCACTGCCTGCCGCCGGATCGCCGCCGCGATGGAGCCGGCGTTTGGTGCGCAGGGCACGTTCGTCGCGATCAACAACGTGGTCAGCCAGTCGGTGCCACACCTGCACGTCCATGTGGTGCCGCGCAGCAAGGGTGACGGCCTGCGCGGCTTCTTCTGGCCCCGGACGAAATACGCCGAGGGTGAGCTGGCCGGCTACGGCACGATCCTGCGCGAGGCATTGGCGCTGGCCTGACGAGCAGGATCACGATCCACTGAGACCGGGCAATGTTTTTCAACGAGAACGGTCACAAAAACTGGCCGGGGTGCACCTGGCTGGATTCCCCCAATAGACTCCCCCTCAATCTCCCGTACCGGGGGGAGCGACAAATACCCGGCCACAAGCCGTGGGTCGAGGAGGATTCATGCTGGACTTGGGCGTCACGAGCCTCGCCATTGTCTGGACAATCGCGGGCATCGCGGCGATCAGTCTGGTCTACGCCGTCTGGCTGCGCCGCAAGGTGCTGGCCGAGGACGAGGGCACCCCCCGCATGCAGGAGATCGCCCTGGCTGTGCAGGAGGGGGCCTCCGCCTACCTGAACCGGCAGTTCCGCACCCTGGCCATCTTCGCGGCGATCGCGTTCGGTTTACTCTTCATGCTTCCCGGTGACCTGTCGATTCGAATCGGCAGGTCGGTGTTCTTCCTGCTCGGAGCGGGTTTCTCGGCCGCGATCGGCTACCTCGGCATGTGGCTGGCCGTGCGAGCGAACGTCCGGGTCGCCGCAGCTTCGATGCGCGCCAACGGACGCGTCCTCGGCGCGCGGATCGCCTTCCGCACCGGCGGCGTGGTCGGCATGAGCGTGGTCGGGCTCGGTCTGGCCGGCGCGGCGGCCGTGGTGCTGATCTACCGCGACCAGGCCCCGTCCGTGCTGGAGGGGTTCGGCTTCGGTGCCGCCCTGCTGGCCATGTTCATGCGGGTCGGCGGCGGCATTTTCACCAAGGCGGCGGACGTGGGCGCCGACCTGGTCGGCAAGGTCGAGCAGTCCATTCCCGAAGACGATCCGCGTAACGCCGCCACCATCGCCGACAACGTGGGTGACAACGTCGGGGACTGCGCCGGCATGGCTGCCGACCTGTTCGAGTCCTACGCCGTCACCCTGGTCGCCGCGCTGATCCTGGGCAAGGCCGCCTTCGGAGAGCTGGGCCTGGTGTTTCCGCTGATCGTGCCGGCGATCGGGGCATTGACCGCGGTGATGGGTATCGCGATCACCCGGATCCGGGGAGACGAGTCGGGGCTGACCGCGATCAACCGGGGCTTCTACACGTCGGCCGCCGCCGGCGCGGTGCTGGCCGGGGTGGCCGCCTTCCTTTACCTACCAGCAAGCTTCGCCGCCCTGCCCGGCGTGCCTGAGGTGGTCCGCTCCCTGCCGGGTGACCCGCGGGTGATGGCGGCCGCGTCGGTGGCCATCGGCGTCGTGCTGGCCGGCATCATTCTTTGGCTGACCGGCTACTTCACCGGCACCACCTCGGCCCCGACCATGCATGTGGCCCGCACCTCGCTGACCGGACCGGCCACCGTCGTGCTGTCGGGCATCGGCGTCGGGTTCGAGTCAGCGGTGTACACGGCCGGCATCATCGCCGCCGCGATCTGCGCGGTGTTCCTGATCTCCGGCGGTTCGATGATCCTGTCGCTGTTCATGATCGCGCTGGCCGGCTGCGGCCTGCTCACCACTGTTGGCGTCATCGTCGCGATGGACACCTTCGGTCCCGTCAGCGACAACGCCCAGGGCATCGCGGTGATGAGCAAGGACGTGGACGCCGACGGCGAGGCGATCCTGACCGCTCTGGATGCCGACGGCAACACCACCAAGGCGATCACCAAGGGCATCGCGATCGCGACCGCGGTGCTCGCCGCCACAGCGCTGTTCGGCTCGTACACCGACGCGGTGAACCACGCGCTGAGCACGCTGGGCCGGGATGCCGGCGACGCACTCGTCAACTCGATGCTGACCTACGAGATCGTCTCACCGATCACGCTGGTCGGCGTGATCCTCGGCGCCGCAACCGTCTTCCTGTTCTCCGGCCTGCTGATCGACGCGGTCACCCGGGCGGCCGGGGCGATCGTGTTCGAAGTTCGCCGGCAGTTCGCCGAGATCCCCGGCATCATGACCGGCGAGGCCCGTCCTGAGTACGGCCGGGTGGTCGACATCTGCACCCGTGACTCGCTGCGGGAACTCGCCACCCCAGGCCTGTTGGCGTTGTCGGCGCCGATCGCCGTCGGCTTCGGGCTCGGGGTCGGACCGCTGGCCGGCTTCCTCGGTGGCGCGATCGTCGCCGGGGTATTGATGGCGGTCTTCCTGGCCAACTCTGGTGGCGCCTGGGACAACGCGAAGAAACTGGTCGAGGACGGCCGTTACGGCGGCAAGCATTCACCCGCGCACGAGGCGGTGGTGATCGGCGACACCGTTGGCGACCCGTTCAAGGACACCGCCGGCCCGGCGATCAACCCTTTGATCAAGGTGATGAACCTGGTGGCGTTGCTGATCGCGCCGGCCGTGGTGGCCATTACCGTCGGTGCCGGGGCCAATCCCGCCCTGCGGATCACCATCGGTGTCGGGGCGATGCTGGTCGCGATGGGCGGCGTGGTCTGGTCTCGGGTGCGTGCCCACCGGGTCGACGTGGAGGCCCGATTGGAGCACGAGATGCACCTGATCGAGGATTCCGAGCAGCAGTTCCACTGAGCGGGGCAATCGCTTTCCCTGGCCGAACGGGCCGGTCAGATCTCACGACCCGGTAACAATATTGACGGTTTACGCAATTCTGCCTAGTACCACCAACCCGGTTCATGCTTACCTAGTCAGTGACATTGATCCAGGGGGGAACAAATGTTGAGCAACGATCCGGTAGCCGTGCGCGAGGCCATTCTCGCCGGCACCATGCAACAGGTCCAGGCCGAGCCCCGGCAACAGCCGGCGGCCGCCCGAACGGCGACCGTCCGAGGCTCGCTGGCCGGTCAGGCCAGCAGCGGCGCCGCCAGTCACCGCCGGGTGTTCTGAGGCCGCCGCAAGGCTCAGCCACGAGCCTCTCGCCAACTGGCGAGTTCCGCTTCCACGTCCACCAGGCGCACCACCAGCACCGGACCGGACGAGGGTCGCGCGTAGTGCTCGCGGATCCGCTGGTTGAGGTCTTCGAGAATCTCGCGGGCCGCAGCCTCGCTGCGCACGTCCGCCAGCGTGCCCTGAATGCGTTCCACCTCGCGCCGCAGCAGTAGCGGACCGGGCAAGGCCGGCTCAAGATTCTCGCGCCTGATCTTGGCCTTGATCCACCAGTCCTCGTCGGTGTCGAGGTGCAGCGGCTGGCCGGCGCCGGGCAGGTTGTCGAAGGCCCCGCGCTCCTGGGCTTCGCGGATCTGCCGGTCGATCCATGACTCGTACTGCATACGCCCGACTCTAGGCGGCGCTGCGGGCGTTGCGGCGGCCCTCCCACTCGATGCCGAGCACCACCACCCACGGCGCCAGGGTGGTCGCCAGTAGGGCGGCCCCCATGCCCACCCCGGCCCGGGCCAACAGCACCGAAGCAACGCAGACCAGCACCGCGACTGCGACCAGGCTGAGGTGGACCGCGTCCAGTCGTCCGGTCAGCAGGGAGGTGAGCAGATAGCCGACCACCATGAACATGGCCACCGGGCCGGCCACGGACGCCACCGCCGTGCCGATGCTGATCTGCGCCTCGTGCTCCAGCACGTAGGCGGCGACGTGCAGCCCGGCGCCCACCGCGGCGATCGCGGGAAACAACAGCAGGTGACCGTAGCCGAACCGGAAGGACGCACTCCGCCGTTCGTGCAGCAGGGCGCCGAAGTCGGTGGAGAAATAGATCCACCACAGCCCGAAGGTCAAACCGATGCCGGCCACCACCACCGCGATCGGCTCGAACGACCAGCCCTGCTCGCCGACCGCGGTGCCGACGGCGGCCACGGTGCCGATCACGCCCTCGCCAAGCGCGATGATCACCAACAGGCCATAGCGCTCGGCCATGTGGTGGGCGTGCCAGGGCGTTGGCCGGAGCCGGGTCTCGGCGATGTACGGGCCGAGCAGCTCGATCAGGATCAATACCGCGGTGGCGATCAGCGTGGTGGTCAGCGGCAGGTCCAGCCAGGCCACGATCACCCAGCCGAGCTGGGCCACAGCGATGGCGATCGCGTAGCTGTTCGCGGTCGCCAGGTAGTCGGGGTCGGAGCGGGCCACCCGCAGCCATTGGGTGATCATCGCGACCCGCATCACCACGTAGCCGGCGATGATCACCCGGTTGTTCAGGTGCTCACCGGCGTCCAGGGAGTGGAAGACGTCGGGAATGCCGAGCGCAAAGATCACCACGCCGATCATCTGCAGCATGGTGGTCAGCCGATAGGCCCAGTCGTCGGTGTCGAAGGCGGACGCGAACCAGGTGAAGTTGATCCAGGCCCACACAATGGCGAACATCACGAACGCGAAACCGCCCATACCGGCCATCACGTGACCCTCGGCGATCAGGTGCGCGAACTGCTCCCCGGCCACACCGAAGGCGACCACGAAGGCCAGGTCCATCAGCAGTTCCAAGGGTGTCGCCGTGCGGTGCTGCTGGTGCACGTCCCGTCCGGTCATCACGACGATCGGTGACGCCTTCTTGGCCAGGACGGGGGGACGACCCTGCGTGGAACCCGCATTCATGGGCCGCACCTTATGCCACACCGGCACCGATGCGGCCCGCGTCGACCACAGCGGGGTGGCCGGCAAGGTCACGACGCGGTTTCAATCGGGCAGTCGCATTGCTGCTGTAACAAACCTGCGACAGGATGCGAAAATCCTTCCGTTCTATCGAGGAGAAACTCGTGACTTACCGCTTCAAGCCACTGCGCGCGGCCATCGCCGGCGTCGCGGCCCTCAGCCTCAGCATGCTCGGCGCATGCGCCAACTACTCCCAGCCCGCCGCGACGGCCTCCGCACCCGTCTCGGGAGCGTCTTCGGGTCCCGCCCTGGTCGAGGCGGGCAAGCTGCTCGTCTGCACCCACCTCTCGTACAAGCCCTTCCAGTTCAAGGACGAATCCGGCAAGGTGGTCGGCTTCGACGTCGACCTGATGGACCTGGTGGCCAAGAAGCTCGGCGTGACCCAGGAGATCGTCGACATCGACTTCGCCCAGATCACCTCCGGCGCGGTGTTCGCGGCGAAGAAGTGTGACGCCGGCGCGGCCGCGACCACGATCACCGATGCGCGCAAGCAGGCCATCGACTTCTCCGTCCCGTATTTCAAGGCCACCCAGGCGCTCCTGGTCAAGTCCGACTCGAGCTTCACCGACCTGGCCAGCCTCAAGGGCAAGACCATCGGCGTGCAGACGGACACCACCGGCCAGATCTACGCCGAGAAGAACAAGGACGCCAACGGCTACACCGTCAAGGTGTTCGACGACATGCCGTCCTCGCTGGCCGCCGTTCAGGCGACCACCATCGACGCCGCCATCAACGACAACGGCGTGGTGTTCGACTACGCCAAGGCCAACCCGACCACCAAGGTGGTCAAGGAGTTCGAGACCGGTGAGGAGTACGGCATGATGGCGCAAAAGGGCAACACTGCCATGATCACCGCGATCAATGAGGTGATCACCGCCGCCAAGGCCGACGGCAGCTACAACACCATCTACAAGAAGTGGTTCGGTTCCGAGCCACAGGCCTGACCCCGGTCGGCTGCTCGCGCCCCGCACCGGGCGCGAGCAGCATCCGCCGGCATCCCTCCTCACACCTGGAGATCGCGTGACCACAACCGCTGCGGACGCACCCGCCCGCTCCAAGCTCTCTCCGCGCCAGCGGGCCCGGCGGGCCCGGATCATCCAGTACGCGGGGCTCGGTCTGATCATCCTGCTGGGCGTCTTGTTCGTGGACGGTCGCCAGTTGATCAGCGTGTTCTTCCGGGCGGACGTGATCGCAAAGACGGTCGGCCCCGGTCTCGCCCTGGCCCTGCTGAACACCATCATCTACACCATCGGCGCGTTCATCTTCGGCCTCCTACTGGGCACCGTCCTGGCCCTGATGCGGCTCTCGTCGGTGGCGGTGAACCGCTGGCTGGCCAGCATCTACATCGAGTTCTTCCGCGGCGTGCCGGCGATCATCGTCTTCATGGCCTTCGCGCTGATGCCGCTGGCGATTCCGGGGCTGCGGATCCCGCTGGACCCCTACGGCGCGGTCTGGATGGCGCTCGGCCTGGTGGCTGCCGCCTATATGGCCGAAACCATCCGGGCCGGCATCCAGGCGGTGCCCAAGGGCCAGCTGGAGGCCGCCCGGTCGATGGGCATGCCGTTCGGCATGGCCACCCAGAAGATCGTGCTGCCGCAGGCGTTCCGGATCGTGACGCCCCCGCTGACCAACGAGCTGATCCTGCTGACCAAGGACTCCTCGCTGGTCTACGTGCTGGGCCTGACCAGCACCGCCTACGAACTCACCAAGTACGGACGCGAACTGGCCACCACCTACGCGAACCTGACTCCGCTGGTGATCGCCGGGCTGTCGTACCTGATCATCACCCTGCCGCTGACCTTCCTGGTTCGGCGGCTGGAAGCCAACGCGCAGAAAGCCCGATGACCGCCATGACCCAGACCATTCCGACCGGCGGACGCGACGACGAGATCCAGATCTACGACCTGCACAAGAGCTTCGGCGAGATCGAGGTACTCAAGGGCATCTCGACCATCGTCCGGCGCGGCGAGGTGGTCTGTGTGATCGGGCCGTCCGGCTCGGGTAAGTCGACGCTGCTGCGCTGCGTGAACCTGCTCGAGCAGCCGACCAAGGGCCGGATCTTCATTCTGAACGAAGAGATCACCGATCCCGACGCCTACGTCGACGACCTGCGCACCAAGATGGGCATGGTCTTCCAGCAGTTCAACCTGTTTCCGCACCTGACCGTGCTGGACAACTGCACGGTGGCGCCGATCAACGTGCTGAAGTGGAAGAAGGAGACCGCCGAGGAGGTGGCCCGCAAGAACCTCGAGAAGGTCGGCTTGGCCGATCGGGAGGACGCCTTCCCGGCGCAGCTGTCCGGCGGCCAGCAGCAGCGGGTGGCGATCGCGCGGGCACTCAGCATGGACCCCGAACTGATGCTGTTCGACGAGCCGACGTCCGCTCTGGACCCCGAGCTGGTCGGCGACGTGCTGTCGGTGATGCGCGATCTGGCCAACTCCGGCATGACCATGATGGTGGTCACCCACGAGATGGCTTTCGCCCGCGAGGTGGCCGACCGGGTGATCTTCATGGACGGCGGCGTGATCGTCGAGGAGGGCCATCCCGACGAGGTGATCGGCAACCCCCAGGAGGAACGCACCCGCACCTTTCTGCGCCGGGTGCTCGACCCGACCCACGTCGACACCGGGGCCGAGGACGACGCCTACCGGCAGCGGCATGCGGCCGATGCCGCCAGGACCAGCGAGGGCGTCGACCCGAACGCCTTGTCACCGGAACGCTGAGCCGGTCCGAAGGCACCCTGATCGCCGCACGGCGATAGGGTGGTGCCGAGGACGAAAGCGGCGGAGGACGCTCCGCCGCACCCGTAACTAGGAGTGCCATGCCGGCCGATGGATCCGCCCGCAAGCGGGTGCTGTTCCTGTTCTCCGACACCGGAGGTGGGCACCGATCGGCCACCCTGGCCATGATCGAGGCGTTGGCGCTGGAGTTTCCCGGCACGTTCGACACGAAGATGATCGACGTGTTCCGTGATTACCTGCCGGCCCCGCTGCGCTACGCACCCGAGATCTACCCGCCGATGACGAAGTTCCCTGAGACCTGGGCGATCTCGTATCGCGCCACCGACGGCAAGCGACGCTCCCGGGCCTTGATTCGAGCGGTGTTTCCCTACGTGGCCCGGGGCATCCGCCGGCTGTACCGCGAGAATCCGGCCGACATCATCGTGTCGGTGCACCCGCTGGCCAATACCGGGGTGCTGCGCACCATGAAGAAGAGCCCGACCCCGTTCATGACGGTGGTCACCGACATGGTCACCACGCACGCCTTCTGGTTCGACCGGCGGGCCGACCTGGTGGTGGTGCCGACCGAAGAGGCCCGCGAGGTGGCCGTCGAGTTCGGCATACCGGCCGGAAACCTGCGGGTGGTCGGACTGCCGGTCGCCGAACGGTTCCGGGTGCCGCCGGCCGACCCGCTGGCGTTCCGCGACCAGGAGGGTTGGAGTCGCGACCTGCCGGTGATTCTGGTGGTCGGCGGCGGCGATGGCATGGGGCCGATGGAGGCCGTCGTCAAGGCGATCAACGAGGCCAAGCTGAAGGCCACCCTGGTTGCCATCTGCGGCCGCAACGAGCAGCTCAAAGAGCGGCTGAAGAACCTCGACTGGACGATGCCGCACCACATTTACGGCTTCACCAAGCAGATGCCGGAGTTCATGGCGGCATCGGACATGCTGGTCACCAAGGCCGGCCCCGGCACGATCAGCGAGGGTTTCATCGCCGGCCTGCCGCTGGTGCTCTATGCACGGCTACCCGGCCAGGAGGACGGCAACGTCCAGTACGTGGTGAAGAAACACGCCGGGGTGTGGGCGCCCCGGCCGCATCAGGTGGTCGAGGCCGTGCGCGAGTGGGTGAACGATCCGGCCGCGCTTTCGGCCGCTGCCGGGGCGGCCGAGCGGGTCGCCAAGCCGGACGCCGCCCGCCAGATCGCCCGGATCATCGCCGACCGGGCCGGGGTCTATGCCCCGCTGAACCGCTGATCAGCCGGCCGCGGCCTCGATCCCAAGGACAAGCACCAGGTAGGACGCGCCGACGACGGCGATCTGCGTCCAGGCGAGACTCGCGGCGCTACCGCTGCGCAGCGCCGGAATCAACCCGATCGCCAGCAGGCCCGATCCAGCGGTCAGCACGGCCATCAACAGCAACCTGGTCAACGGATGAGTCAACCAGCGCAACCGCTGCCGAGGCACGGGACTGTCCTGCGCCAGCAGGTCGGTCTCGCGCAGGGGCGGCGGGATCAGTGCGGAGGGTGGCCAGCGGTCACTGTTCATCGAAGGTGTTCACCATGAACTGTGCCGCCCGGGTGAGGTAGTCACGCAGTTCGGCGTCGTCCTCGGCGTCGAGCTCGAGGCTGTCCAGGGCGGCCAGCATGTGGGTCAGCCAGCGATCACGTTGTGCCGGGGTGACCGCGAACGGGCCGTGCCGCAACCGCAGGCGTGGGTGACCGCGCTGCTCCGAGTAGGCCTTCGGTCCGCCCCAGTACTGCTCCAGGAACATTCGCAACCGGTCGGCGGCGGGGCCGAGATCCCGCTCCGGATACAGCTCCCGCAACGGGGGATCCTCGGCTACGCCGGCGTAGAACCGGTCCACCAGGGTGACGAAAGTCGCGTGCCCACCGACCCGGTCGTAGACGCTCTGCGGCTCGGTCTGCATGGCCACCACGATAGGGGCCGGCGCACCGACACGCCGACTTGGGAATATTGGTCTAAGTGACTACTCTGGAAGACCGATGTACTTACTAGATGCTGTGAAGACAAAGTGACTGTGACTGATACCGAGATTGCCGACAAGACCGAGAAGATCCAAGCTCCCGAAAAGACCAAGCTGTTCAACCTGCCGCAGATCGCCGGTGGCGCTCTGGCGGCGGTGACGACCGCGGCCCTGGCCTCCCGGCTCGGCGTGGCCGGCACGCTCGCCGGCGCAGCGGGAGCCAGCGTGATCGCCGCGGTGGCGAGCACCCTGTACACCCGTGGACTGGAGCAGACCCGGGACGGCGTCAAGAAGATCGTGCTGCGCGACGCCAACGGCAGCACCGAAGTGATCACCGTGGTCGAGGACGAGTCGCCGGAAGCTTCGGCGGGCAGCGCGTCCTCGGCGGTGCCGGCCAGAAGCCGGTCGAAGTGGACCCATCCGGTGACGCTGGTCGCCGGAACGCTGGTCACCGCCGCGGTCACCTTCGTGGTGGCAATGGGTCTGATCACCGGCTGGGAGTTCACCAACGGCGGCACCCTGAGCGGTAAGGACGGCACCACCATCGGCCAGGCCGGCAACCGGGCGAGCACCAAGCCGACCCCGTCGCCGAGCGTCACGCCGAGCGAGACCCCGTCCACGACCCCGAGCGAGACCCCGAGCCCGGTGGGCACTCCGTCCGCGACCCCGACCCCCTCGGCGACCACCCCGACGCCGAGCTTGCCGTCCACTCCCTCGGTGACGGCTACGGACGCGGTCACCGAGGGCGCTGCGGTGGCCGGATAGTAGCCCGGGCAAAGTGTCGGCGAGGGCTGGAAAGCTGCTCGCATGACACCACCTGCCCGAGTGACCACCATCGACACCCACGGCGCCTTCTCGCTTCGCGAGGCGGCGCTGTTCGGCTTCGGGCACCGTTACCAGAGTGATTTCGACGGCGTGCTGCGGCTCGCCTTCTGCGTGGACGGCGACTACGAGACTCCGGCCGGGGTCGCGCTGCGCCAGCACGGCGACCAGCTCGAACTGACGATCAGTTCCGATGCCGACCCAACGGTGGTCGCCGCCCAGGTGGCCCGGGTGATCTCGTGCACACCCGCCGCCAGCGACTTCCTGGCCCTCGGCCGCAATGACCCGGTGATCGGAACGCTGCAGGCCGCCGCCCCAGGCCTGCGTCCGGTGCTGTTCCATTCGCCCTACGAGGCGGCGGTGTGGTCGATTCTGAGTGCGCGAAGGCCACGCCAGCAGGCCATCCGGCTGCGAGAGCAACTGGCCGCTGCCGTGGGCAGCAGCATCGAGGTCGCCGGTCGCACGGTCAGTTGCCTGCCCGGCCCGACCCGGCTCCTCAGCCTCGACGAGCTGCCCGGGCTGCCGGCCGACCGGCTGCCCAGACTGCGAGCGATCGCGCAGCGAGCGATCGAGGGCGGCCTCGGTGCCGATCGCCTGCAGGCACTCGGCCAGCGGGCAGCAGAGGCCGAACTGGTCACCCTGCCCGGCATCGGGCCGTTCTACAGCCAGTTGATCTCGGTGCGGGCGTCCGGTATCGACGACGCCCTGCCGCTGGCCGAGGCGATCAGTCGCGAGTCGGCCGGCCGGCTCTACCGGGTGGACGTCGCCACCGACGCGGCTTTCGTCACCCTCGCCGAACGCTGGCGGCCGGTGCGGGCCTGGGCCGTCGTGCTCATCCGCGCGGGCGCCGACCGGTTGCCGGGGGAGGGCTGACACACTGGGTCGGGTGACCATCCACGACACCCATCCGTTCGCCGCCAGCGGCCAGCCGCGCCGCCCGTTGCGCCGGTTCCGTGGTCGGCTGCCGGCGCCGGTGACGATCTGGGCGGTCGGAACCGAGGCGGGTCCGGTCGGGTTGACCGTGTCGTCGCTGGTGGTGGCCGATGGTGAACCGGGCGAGGTGGTCGGCCTGGTCGATCCGGCTTCGGACGTCTACGACGCGATCTGCGCCGGCGGCCGCTGGGCGGTCAGCCTGCTCTCCTATGGCGACCGGCAACTCTCCGACGCGATGGCCGGCCTGGCGCCGGCGCCCGGCGGGCCGTTCCGGCTGGCCGGGTGGCGCGACACCGAATGGGGTCCAGTGTTGGCCAGGTCGCCGGGCTGGTTCGGGGCCAGGCTGCTCGCCGAGCCGGTCGAGGCCGGCTGGTCGATGCTCGTCCGCGGTGTCGTCGAGCAGGTCGAGATCGACGAATCGGTCGCGCCGGTCGCCTACGTCCGGGGTCGTTACCGCGAGTTGTGACACCCGTCGGTGCGCTCCACAACGAGGCCGACTGTGCTCGATCGGGTGTGGCCTGCCCTGTAACTGGTTGGTGGCGCGCGCGGGAGTCTGTGGACACTATGCACACGGCCGGGGCTGGTTTACCGTTTCCTCATCGGCTTACGGGGGTCGTGGAAGGAGCTGGATGAATCCGATGTGGATGATTCTTGCCTCGCTGGCAGCGGTCGCAGCATTGGCTGCGGTCTTTGTTGTCCAGCAGATCGTTGCGCGCCGGCGCGCGGCCCGACGCCCGTTGCCGCCCCTGTGCGCCGTCGACGACCACGTCGAGCAGCCCATGCAGGTGCAGGTGCTCAGCCGCGACAGCCTGGTCAACCCCAACCGCACGCTGAACGTGCATGCCTGGGACAACACCCCCGAAGCGGGTCCGGTGACCGACCTGGGCGGGGTGTACGACCCCGATGCCGAACCGCTCATGATCGACCGGAGCTTTCTGGCCAACCGCGGCCGTCCCGGCTCAGAGCCGACCGGCTGATCAGAGGCTCGGCCGGGGTTTGTCCGTGGTGTTGATCGGGCCGCCGCCGACGCTGGAGAAGGCGTCCGGCACCCACAGCAGGTGCAGCGCGACGATCGTCACCAGACCGACCAGCCCGACCCACGGTCCGGCGGTGGCGGTCAGCAGCGGAAGTGCTGCGTCGCGCCGGCACAGCGAAACCAGGCCGAGGTAACCCGACCCCAACAGAAACGTCACCATTCCGATCACGGCGAGCCAGCCCGGCACGGCGACCCAGAGCAGCGGTGGCCAGGGCATCGACGCCCAGGCCGCCCACAGCAGCAGCAGCACCGACACCACGACCAGCGCCCGAACCACCCATACGTCCGTGGCCCGGCCGACCGTTCCGGCCGGCCCCGGCATGAACGACGTGGCCGCCTGCAGCTTGGTCGGAGCCCGTAGGGCGCTCAGCCGGCGGGCGAAAACACCGGCGGCACCGAGCCCCGCCAGGCCACCCAGCAGCAGCACCCAGGCGGCGACCGGAGCGGAGCCCCCGCCGACGGTCTGCACCACCCAGAGCCCGGCCAGCCAGATTCCGATGGTCGCGGCGGCCAGCAGCCAGAACGCCATCCGGTTCAGCTGAAAGTAGCGGGCCAGTGAGACGCCGCCCCAGAGCACGAGCGAACGGAACCACGGCGCCTGGTAGAGCCCGGCCTGTGGATCGCGCAGGGACTGATGGAACACCTCGTCCGCAGCGGTCCGCCGGACGAACCGCTCGGGCGTCGGCGCCTGATCGCCCAGATGGGCGAGGTGGTCGTGCACCAACACGGCCAGGGTGTGCCGGCCGTAGCTGGCGACCAGGCCCCAGAGCACTCCCGGAACGCTGCCCAGGTCGGTCTGGCCGGACGGAATCTTCAGCCAGCGACCCTCAGCGTCCGGCGCCTCGGGATCGGTGGCCGGCAGGGCTGCGTCCAGCACCGGTGGCAACGGACGCCAGGGTGCGTACCAGAACGGCGTGACGAGGGTGAACCGGCGAGGTGTGTCCACCCGCAACTGCACCCCCGTGGTGCCGGAGCCCGGGGGTTCGGGAAGCGAGAAGGGCATGCCCGACTATCGAACGGCTGAGGCCCCGGCGGCAACCCCAAGCGGCTACGAGTAGGGTCGAGCCGGATCATGATCGAGAGGAGTCCGGGTGCGGGCGCTGGCAAAGATGACCGCTGGTGCCGGGCTGGAACTCGTCGATCGTCCGGAACCGGTCTGCGGGCCCTGGGACGTGAAGATCCGGGTACTGCGGGCCGGGCTGTGCGGAACCGACCTGCACCTGCAGCAGTGGGACGAGTGGGCGGCCGGCCAGGTGCACCCGCCGCAGACCATCGGTCACGAGTTCTTCGGCGAGATCGTCGAAATCGGCGCCGAGGTCAAGGAGCTCCGGCCCGGCGACACGTGTTCGGCCGAGGGGCACATCGTCTGCGGTTACTGCCGCAATTGCCGGGCCGGCCGCCGGCATCAGTGCATTCGCACCATCGGGCTCGGCGTGAACACCGACGGCGCCTTCGCCGACTTCGTCGTGGTGCCGGTGGAGAACGTCTGGAAGCATCCGGTCTGGGTCGATCCGGAGCTGGGTGCCATCTTCGACCCGCTCGGAAACGCCACCCACACCGCCCTGCAGTGGCCGCTGGTCGGCGAGGACGTGCTGATCACCGGCGCTGGACCGATCGGAGTGATGGCGGCGGCGATCGCCCGGCATGCCGGTGCCCGGCACGTCGTGGTCACCGACCTGGCCGACTTTCGGCTCGACCTGGCCACCGGGGCCGGAGCCGACCAGGTGGTCAACGTGGGGCGGACCAGGATCGCGGACGCTCAACGCGCGCTCGGCATGCGGGAGGGTTTCGACGTCGGCCTGGAGATGAGCGGATCGCCGCAGGCGGTGGCCGAACTGATCGACAACATGAATCACGGCGGCAAGGTGGCGATGCTCGGGTTGCCGAAGAGCCCGTACCCGATCGACTGGGGCAAGGTGATCACTCACATGCTCACGATCAAGGGCATCTACGGCCGGGAGATGTTCGAGACCTGGTACCTGATGACTTCGATGCTCTCCACCTCACCGGTGCTGGCCGACGCGGTGCGATCGGTGATCACGCACCGGTTTCCGGCCGAGCAGTGGCAGCAGGCCTTCGACGTGGCCCGGTCCGGCGACTGCGGCAAGGTGATTCTGGACTGGAGCTAGTGGTGTGCCGACGGCGCCCGCCCGAGTAGGTTCTAGGGCGTGTACACCACGGTTCGTGAGCAGTTCCAAGCCACCCTGGACGAGATCCGCGACGCCGGTCTCTACAAGACCGAACGTGAGCTCGGCACCCCGCAGGCGGCGCACATCGCCACCACGGGTGGACCCGCGCTGAACTTCTGCGCGAACAATTACCTGGGCTTGGCCGACCACCCCGACGTGGTCGCCGCCGCTCACGCCGGGCTGGACGAGTGGGGCTTCGGGATGGCGTCCGTGCGGTTCATCTGTGGCACCCAGACCCAGCACCGTGACCTGGAGCGTGAGCTGGCCAGGTTTCTGGGCACCGAGGACGCGATCCTGTTCTCGTCCTGCTTCGACGCCAACGGCGGGGTCTTCGAGACCCTGTTCGGCGCTGAGGACGCGATCATTTCCGACGCGCTGAACCACGCCTCGATCATCGACGGCATCCGGTTGTCGAAGGCCGCCCGCTACCGTTACCGCAACGCCGATCTGGCCGATCTGGAGACACAATTGGTGGCCGCTGCCGGCGCCCGGCGCCGGGTGATCGTCACCGACGGGGTGTTCTCGATGGACGGCTCCTACGCACCCCTGCCGGGCATCTGCGACCTGGCCGAGCGGCATGCCGCCCTGGTGTTCGTCGACGACTCCCACGCCGTCGGCTTCGTCGGCGAACATGGCCGGGGCACCCCCGAGTTGTTCGGCGTCGCCGACCGGGTGGACGTCGTCACCGGCACCCTGGGCAAGGCTCTCGGTGGGGCGTCCGGTGGCTATGTGGCGGCCCACACCGAGATCGTCGAGTTGTTGCGGCAGCGCTCCCGTCCGTACCTGTTCAGCAACTCGGTGGCGCCCAGCGTGGTGGCGGGCTCGCGGAGGGCGCTCGAGCTGGTCGCCACCCACGGCGAGGCCCGGCACCAACTTGCTGCCAACGCCGCGCTGTTTCGCGAACAGATGGACGCCGAGGGCTTCGAACTGGTGCCGGGTAGCCACCCGATCGTGCCGGTGATGTTTCCCGGCGAGGACGGCGCCCGCCGGGCCACCCAGATCGCCGATCAGATGCTGGCCGCCGGCGTCTACGTGATCGCGTTCAGCTTTCCGGTGGTGCCGCGTGGGATGGCCCGGATCCGGGTGCAGCTGTCAGCCGCGCACTCGGCCGCCGACGTCCGGACCTGTGTGTCCGCCTTCGTCCGGGCCCGGGACGCCGTCGGCTGACGCTGGCAGCAGGCTGCCCTGACGGTCAGGGGCTGCCCTGACGGTCAGGACGGGTTGGCCGCTTCGGCCTCCTCGGCCGCCTTCTCGGCGGTCCGGATCTGGGCGGTGCTCACCCGCCGCGCGGCGTAGCCGATCAGCCCCAGATGGGCCACCGCGGCCAGCAGGAACACGCCGCGCAACGCCCACTCCCGGCCCAGGAACGTTTCGCCCAGGTTGACCAGCGCACCGCCCAGCACCGTGCCGATCGCGATCGTTCCCCAGCCGAAGAACCGGTACACCGAGTTCACCCGGCCGAGCAGGTGATCCGGGATCAGCCGCTGCCGCAGCGAGACCGTGATCACGTTCCAGAGCACCACGAACACACCCTCGGCCACGGCACAGAGCCAGAAGACCGGCGCCCACGGCGCCAGCCCCATGGCCATCAGTGCCAGGCCCATGCCGGTGATCGACACGATCAGCGTGGTGCCGGGTGAGAGCCGCTTCGAGACCCGTTCGGCTACCAGTGAGCCGATCACGGCCCCGACCGCGAACCCGGTGATGATCAGGCCGAACTGCCAGCCCTCGAACAGGCCCAGCACGTCCTGCACGTAGAGCACCTCGTTCACCAGGGCCACGTTGCTGAGCATGTTCAATAGCCCCAGCAGGATGGCCAGGGTGCGGATCAGCCGATGGTTCCACAGCCAGCCGAAGCCCTCGGCGATCTCACCCTTCCAGTCGATCCGGCGGCTGCGTTCGATCGTGCTCTTCGCGGTGAACGTGCCGGCCAAGGCGAACACCATCGCTGCGCTGACCGCCAGCAGGCCGGCATTGATCAGAAACGGCAGGGCCAGGCCGACCGTGATCAGCACGCCGGCCAACGGCGGCCCCACAAAGCTGTTCATGGTGGTCTCGGCCGCCCACATCCGTCCGTTCGCCCGCTCCAGCTGGGACTTGTCGACCACCGCCGGCATCAGCGTCTGAGCAGTGTTGTCGCGCAGCACCTCGGCGGAGCCGAGCGCCAGTGAGGCGATGCAGAGCGCGACCAGCAGCACCATGCCGTTGGCCGGCTCGGCACCGCCCGCAGCAAGCTCTTCGGGGGTGGGCAGCTCGGCCTGGTAGCGCAGGACGAGCAGACCAAGGATCGCCACCACGGCGAACCGGACGACGTCCATCCAGGCCACCAGCTTGCGCCGGTCGAAGCGGTCGCTGATCACGCCTGCGGGCAGGCTGAAGATCAGCCAGGGAAGCCGTCCGGCCACGCCGACCAGCGCGATCAAGAGGGCGTCCCGGGTGATCGCGGACGCCAGCCAGACCAAAGCGATGGCCATCAGCCCGTCGCCCAGGTTGGCTGCGACGGCCGAGCCGAACAGCTTGCGGTAGTTGGCGCCCAGCGGCTTAATCGGCTCGGTCACTCGTCCGCCTCATCGGGCAGCGGCGAGCGATCCGTTGCGTACAGCGCGGTGGCGACCGCGTAGGTGATCTCGCCTTCGGCGGGTTCCATGGCGAACTCCTGCACCAGAAGGTCCAGCCGGTGCTTCCACTCGTGCGCCCGTTCGGCCGAGATCCTGGCGTGCCGCAGGTTCGCCACCCGGAACTCGTCGGTCTCAGCGGCACGGCGCAGCCCGTCCGACGCCATGCCGAGGATGCGCTGCTCCTCGCCGATCGCTTCGTGCTGGTAGTGGTAGATGAACACCCGTGCGGTGCGGCCGTAGTACTTGGCCTCAAGTGCCCGCACCCGCTTGGTGCGCACCACGTGCACCAGGCCGGCGTCGGCCAGCACCTTGAGGTGGTGCCCCACCGTGCCCTTGGGCTTGCCCAGCACCTCGGCCAGCTCCGAGGTGGTGGCGGCGCGTTCGAGCAGCAGCGAGACGATCTGTCGACGGGTGTCTTCGAACAACGCACGGTACTGGGCCGGATCGGCGAGCTCGAGTTCGTCGGCGAGGGTGTAGTCGGGAGTCGTCACGACTGCAGCGCTATGGTCGGTCATAACGGTATGGTCGGCATTTCCCGACCATATGTCAAGTGGGCCGGCCAACCGTCAGCGGGCGACCAGTTTGCGGGTCAGCAGGGTGCCGCCTGCCGTGGCGATCGGAAACACCAGCAGGGCCAGGGCCGGAACCGAGAGCAGCAGGAACGCCGGCACGCCGAAGCCGAGCACCAGCCACGGATCACGACGCAGCAACTGGTGTCGTTCGCCGAAGGTGCGCAGTCCGCGTCGTCCGGCCGCCGAGCCGATCATCTCCAGGGTGATCATCCACCCGCCGAACAGGGCCGAGCCGACAGCGGTGAGCACGCCCCCGATCACCGGAATCAAGCCGAGCAGCAGCAGGGCGATGCCGACCGGAATGGTGATGGCAGCAACCTTCGCCAGATGCTTGATGGTCGACCAGATGGAGCTCAGCAGACGCTCCTCGGGCGCCCGGACGAAGCTGCCGGACACTGCGTCGATCTGTTCGGAGATCCGGTCGTAGAGCGGCGCGCCCAGGGCCAGCGTGGTCGCGGTGAACAACAGCACGAGCAGCAACCCACTGGTCACGATCACCAGCAGGGCAACCAGACCGCGCAGCGCCTCGGCACCAGCCCAGCCCTCGGCGAAGGGCGTCGCCCAGACCGCGAACCGCTGCGAGAGCCAGGTGGCGGCGACGAACAGGGCCAGGAACAGCAGGCTGGTGATCAGCGGCGGAATCAAACCGAGCCCGAACAGCCGGGCGCGCCGGAAAACCAGTCCGGCCCCGGTGATCAACAATCCGATTCCGCGAATCAGCCCGCTGAGCGGATTGGACCGTGCGCGCACGCTCGTTGGTGGAATGCTCACGACCTCCCTCCCAGTCAGGCCGAATGCTTCGGACCACTGTAGGGCACGGCCGGGGCCGACCCCGGCACCGTTACCCGGTTCACAGGTTCTCCAGCAATGCGCTCAGGGTTTCGGACGTACCCGCGTCCAGCCGAACCGACGCCAACTCATCGGCCCGGGTGATGCCGCGGTTCACGATGGCGACCGGCTTGCTCGCTCGGGCCGCGTGCCGCACGAACCGCAGGCCGGACATCACGGTCAGCGATGAGCCGGCCACCAGCAGCGCCTCCGCCTCGTCCACCACGGCATACGCCGCCGCCACCCGCTGCGCCGGCACCGACTCTCCGAAGAACACCACGTCAGGCTTGAGCAGGCCGCCGCACAGCTCGCACGGCAGCACCACGAAGTCACCCCAGTTCTCGACGATGGCGTCGCCGTCGGGGCGGAGCTTGCCGTCGTCCAGTTCGGCCCGGCCCGCCTCCACCCGGCCCGGCAGATCGGGGTTGGCCGCTTCCAGCCGCTGTTGCAGCCGCACCCGGGAGGACTCCGCCCCGCAGCCGAGGCAGATCACGCGATCGATCCGGCCGTGCAGGTCCAGCACTTCGGGGCTGCCACCGGCCTGGTGCAGGCCGTCCACGTTCTGGGTGAGCACAGTGGTCAGCCCGCTGCCGGACAGTTCGGCCAGAGCTCGATGGCCGGGGTTCGGCCGGGCCACTCCGAAGCTGCGGAAGCCGAGCAGCGAACGCGCCCAGTAGCGGCGACGGACGTCGTCCGAGCGGAGGAACGCGTCGTACTGGATCGGGCTGGTCGGCCGCGATCCGGCACCCCGGTAGTCGGGAATGCCAGAATCGGTGCTGATGCCCGCGCCGGTCAGCGCGGCCCAGCGCCGGCCGCGCAACAGTCCGGCCAACTTCTCGACGGTCACTGAAGCATTATTACCCGGGCCGCAATCAGCGCCAGCAGCAGCCCGGTGAGGGCCACCAGCCCGGGCCACTGCCAGCGTCGGCGCTGCGCCCGCGCCGGCAGCACCAGCACCGCCGCGGCGGCCAGCCCGCCGATCAGGCCGCCGAGGTGCCCCTGCCAGGAGATTCCCGCGCCGCCGACCACCGTGAGAACGATGTTGATGCCCAGCCAGATCAGGATCAGCTGATAGTTGCCGCCGGACGTGCGGGCGATCACCAGCAGGGCGCCGAGCATGCCGAAGATGGCGCCGGAGGCACCCAACGCCGAGCTGTCGACCGGTGCCAGCCACATCACCGCGGCCGACCCGGCCAGGGCGCTGATCAGGTACACGGCGAGGAATCGAACCCGGCCGAGCACCTGTTCCAGCGGCGGGCCGAGAAAGAACAGGGCAACCATGTTGGCTGCCAGGTGCAGGACCTCGGCGTGGGTGAATGCGCTGGTGATCACCTGCCAGACCGCCCCATCGGTGACGCCCGCTGCCCAGTAGGCATCCGCTGCTGTCGCACAGGTGCCCGGATCGAGCACCCCCGGGTAGTAACGGCCGCTGGCGTCGTCGACCAGGCATTGACCCAGCGGCGCGATCGACAAGGCGGTGGCCAACCTGGCGTAGCCGCCTCCGGTCAGCAGCACGCCGATGAACACCGCCGCATTCAGCGCGATCAGAATGAACGAGGTGAGCCGCGGATCTGCGGAGCGTTTTCCACCGAACGGCCCCTCGGCCGTCCGGGTGATCCGAATGCCCTCCCGCACGCAGTCGACGCACTGGACGCCCACCGGGGCCGGCACCGTGCACTCGGGGCAGGCCGGCCGCCGGCAGCGCTGACAACGGATCAGCGTCGGCCGGTCGGGATGGCGGTAGCAACTCTCGACCGCGGACGGCTGAGTCATCGGGCCAGGGCGATCGGTCAAGGCAGGGTGCGGTTGCGCTGGGCGACGCCCATCTCGCCATAGGGATAGTCGGGCAACTCCGGAGCCGACACGTCGGTGAGCCGCCTCGCCGCCGCCTCGTCCAGGTGCACGTCTGCCACCTCGAGCGAGCCGTTGAGCTGCTCAAGGGTGCGCGCGCCGACGATCGGCGCGGTGACCTGGGGCCGGTCGGCCAGCCAGGCCAGAGCGGCCTGCGCCATGGTCAGCCCGGATTCGTCCGCGACTTCGCTCAGTGCGTCCAGCACGGTCCAGGTGGCCTCGGTGTTGCGCCGGTCGTAGGCCTCCATGCCGCGAGCCGGGTTGTCGCCCAACCGGGTGTCGCCGGTGGGCCGGCTGTCGCGGCGGTACTTGCCGGTCAGCCAGCCGCCGGCCAGCGGGCTCCACGGCATCAGGGTCAGGCCGTACTCCTCGCACGCCGGCACGATCTCCAGCTCGATCGAGCGCGTGAGCAGGTTGTACTGGGGTTGCAGCGAGATCGGCACCGTCCAACCGCCGGACGCGGCCCGCTCGGCGACGGCGGCCAACTGCCAGGCGAGAAAGTTGGAGAGCCCGAAGTAGTGCACCTTCCCGGCGCTGACCGCGTCGTCGACGAACCGCAGGTACTCCTCGATCGGGGTCAGCGGGTCCCACGCGTGCAGCTGGTACAGGTCGATGCTCTCCACTCCGAGCCGGCGCAGGCTGGCGTTCAGCGCGTCGTGCAGGTGCCGTCGGGACAGGCCCAGCCCATTGGTGGACGAACTCATCGGGAACCGTCCCTTGGTGGCCACCACGACCTGGTCGCGGACGTCGCCCCGATCAGCCAGCCAGGCGCCGACGATCTGTTCGGACACTCCCTTGGAGTAGACGTCAGCGGTGTCGATGAAGGTGCCACCGGCGTCGACGAACGCGTCCAGTTGAGCGAAAGAACCGGCCTGATCGGTCTCGGTTCCGAAGGTCATGGTGCCCAGGCACAGTCGCGACACAACGAGTCCGGAGCTGCCCAGCAGTCGATATTCCATCCGCCCACCCTATAAGCGGGCGGCGACCATGCCAGGGCTAAGCTGACCGGATGCCGACCCCGGACTTCATCGTCGACCTGCGCGCGAAGGTGGGTAGCACCATGCTCTGGCTGTCGGGGGCGACCGCGGTGATCGTGCGGCCTGGCCTGGAGGGCGACGAGGTGCTCCTGGTCCGGCGCTCCGACGACGGCAACTGGTCGCCGGTCGCCGGCATCGTCGATCCGGGGGAGGATCCGCACCTGACCGCGATCCGCGAGTCGGCGGAAGAGGCCTGCGTCCGGATCGCGGTGGACCGGTTGGCCTGGCTGAACGTCACCGAACCGATCACCTACTCCAACGGCGACGTCACCCAGTACATCGACCACACCTTCCGTTGCCACTGGGTGTCCGGCGACCCCCGTCCCGGCGACGGCGAGGCGACCGAGGCGCGGTTCTTCCCGGTCGCCGACCTGCCCGCGATGCCGCAGCACTACCTGGACCGGATCCGGGTCGCCCTGCAGGACCGCCCGGACACCGTGCTTGGCCCGATAAGCTGAACCCACGGCGCAGACGAAGGAGCCGCCATGACCGAGAACGTGCACGACGAAGCCCGCGACGAGATCGTCAGCCAGGACGTGGAAGATCAGGGTCAGCACCCTGACGAGGTGAACGTCCGCGACCTGCCGCCGGTCGATTCCGCCACTCTGGATCGGCTCGACGAGCCCACCTGAGATGCAGTTCGAGCCCCAGACCCAGTTGGAGCGGATGCTGGCCCTCGCGCACACCCGCCCCACCGACGCCAAGGCCTACCGGGGGTTCGTTCAGGAACTGACCAGCAGCATGGTCGGCGCGCTCGGCCGGCCAGAGCCGCACGGCTTCCAACCCCTGGTGCTGTCGCCGGCCGGCACCCGTGGTGTCTGCGTGTTCAGCCACCCGCTGCGCTACGACGCGTTCTGCTCCGAGTTGATGCTGCCCGGTTCCGATTGGCAGGTGCGTCCTGAACGGGCCCGTCAACTGTTCGCCTGGGCGGCCGGAAATGAGTTGTTCGTGCTGCTGAATCCGGGCAGCGAGTTCGGCAAGGACTTTCCGCCGTTCGAACTCGACCGGCTGTTGCGCGGTGCGTGGCTCTGAATCGAATCAAACCCGCGCGGACGTTCCGATCTGCCATATCCGCGGCGTTTCCGCGCAACGTTTGGTGCCTTTACGACGTTAATGGTGGCATGAGCGTGTTACCCACCCCAGGTCAGACGCTGGTCCGCATCGTCACCCTGGCGGTTGCCACCACCGTTGCCGCCGTGATGCTGTTCGCCAGCCTGTTCTCCGGCTGAACCACCCCGGTTACCGAGCCCGGCGCCGATGCTGGGCGATGTCCCAGCGAAAGCCCACCACGGTGCGCTCGATCGCGTCCAGATACCGATGCACGCTCTTGTCTGCGTCCAGCGGCACGGGTTCCGAGCTGGCCGGCGGCTCGTCCAGGGTGGGCCATTCGCTCCACCAGACCTGCACGGGCAGCCGGAGGTGGTGGAACTGGACCCGCAGGTCGACGTTCTCAATCAGGCCGCTGCTGGCCCGGCGGAACTCCTGCGCCGGCGGTGTGCGGTACCAGAACGTGGTTTCGCACTCCATGGATGTCGTCTCGCCCTGCTCGAGCGGTCGGGCAAGCACGATGTCGACCGCATACAGGCCGTTGTCCAGGGCGTACGGCTGGCCGGCCCGGCCGCCCTGGACGACCCGGACGCTGGCCGCGTCGGTGTCGAAGATGTAGGGGTACCGGTCGAGCCGTTCCTTGGCCCGGATCAGGTGCAGGGTGCGGTGTGACTCGGGCAGGCCGTCGGGTCCGACCCGGTGCCACTCATGCAGCGAAACGGTGCGGTACCGTCGCGGCGGCAACACCCCGGGGTGCAGCACGGATCGTCCGATCACCGTGTGGCCGGCGGAGTGTGAGTCGGCCAGCCGGAGCAGGGCTGCGGTGTCCTCGGGGCTCATCTCGAAGGCTTCGATGAACCAGCGCAGGGTGCCGAGGCTCAGCGACTGGCCGCGCAGCGCCCGGTAGACCCGGTCCTTGAGTTTGCGCGGCAGTTCTTCGTCGGTGACCGGTTGCAGGTCGTTCGCCCACAGATATTCGGCGATCACCTGACAGATTCCACTTTGATGCAGTGCATGTGCCTGCCGACGCCCAATATGCGCCTGCCAACGGTGGGCGTACTGCTTGTGGAGCAGCAAGTCCCTCAGCATGCGCGAGGTTTCGTCGATTGCTTTCTTGTCCAACGGTCCTTCTTTGGGGTGGGTACTGATCGAATGCTAGGTGATTACCCCCGGCTGTGCCCAAAGCCGGTCTAGGTTGGATCCATGCGCGTGCTGGTTGCAGACAGCTTCGAGTCCACTGGTCTGGACGCCTTGACCGCGGCCGGGTGTGCGGTCACGTACAGTCCACAGGCCAAGGATCAGGCCCTGGTCGACGAGGTCGCGGCGACCGCTCCAGACGTACTGATCGTCCGCAGCACCAAGGTGCCCGAGGCGGTGCTGTCGGCCGGCCCGCTGAAGTTGGTCGTGCGGGCCGGGGCCGGCTACAACACCATCGACGTGGCGGCCGCGTCCCGGCTGGGCATCTACGTGTCGAACTGTCCCGGCAAGAACTCGATCGCCGTGGCCGAACTCGCCTTCGCTCTGATCGCGGCCCTGGACCGTCGGATCGCCGACAACGTCGCCGACCTGCGCGCAGGCCTGTGGAACAAGAGCGAGTACGGCAAGGCCCGCGGTCTGTACGGACGGACCCTCGGCCTGATCGGGGTGGGCGGCATCGGTTCGGCCATGCTGCCGCGCGCGCGTGCGTTCGGCATGCCGGTGGTCGCCTGGAGTCGCAGCCTGACCGACGAGCGGGCCGCCGAGCTGGGTATCGTCCGGGCCGAGTCGCCGCAGGCGGTGGCCGAACAGGCCGACGTGGTCAGCGTGCACCTGGCGCTGACCAGCGAGACCCGCGGCCTGCTGGGTGCCGACTTCTTCGCCGCCATGCAACCCGGCGCGACCTTCATCAACACCTCCCGAGGCGAGGTGATCGATCAAGCGGCCCTGGCGGACGCCGTCCGAGATCGGGGGCTGCGGGCCGGGTTGGACGTGTTCGCCGACGAGCCAGGTTCAGGTACCGGCGAGTTCCATCCCGCCATCGTCGACCTTCCCGGCGTCTACGGCACCCATCACATCGGCGCGTCCACCGACCAGGCGCAGCTGGCGATCGCCGACGAGGCCGTACGGATCGTGACCGTGTTCGCAGAGACCGGCACGGTGCCCAATGTGGTCAACCTGGCCCGGGCCACCCCGGCGACCCACACCCTGGTGATCCGGCACCTCGACCGGCCGGGCGTGCTGGCCGCCGCGCTGGACGCCATCAGCGCGGCCGGACTGAACGTCCAGGAGATGGAGAACGTCGTGTTCGAGGGCGGCGAGGCCGCGGTCGCGCGAATCAACCTGGAGGGGTTGGCGGACGAAGCCGTGCCGAGCGCCATCCGCGACCATCCCAGCGTGCTGGACGTCCAGGTGATCGAACTCTGATCACACCCTCAAAGGGTCTTGTCGCAGCGGCATGGAAGGTCGAGAATCGTGTCTCTCGCGCCAAAGGAGGCACACACCATGACCGCCCAGAGCCAGCCCCCCATTCCGCCCGCCGCGGGCCTGTACGGCTCGCCCGGATCCCCGAACTCCGCAAGCTCGGCGTCCTCGGCGCCCAGCGCCGGGAGCGCCGATGAGCCGGGCAAGATTGTCATCCAGGGCACCGAGGTGATCGACGCAACCGGGTCCGACACGTCCGCGGTGGAGACCACCGACGTTCCAGCCGACGGCGACGATACCGACCAGCCGACCTCGCCTGAGGGTGTTCCGGTCGAGCCGATTCCGCCGGTCAGCGACCCGGAGGACGATCCTGTCGTGGCTGCGGCCGAAAGCGACGGCTCGGACGACCCGTCCACCGACGCCAACCAGCGTTCCACCGACGACCATGACAGTGATCGGCTGAACGACCCGCGGCTCTGAATGAAAGGCAGCGGCGCTACTGCCCGCTCAGCCGGTTGATGAAGTCGACCGACTCGTCGAAGACCACCTCGGCGTCGTTGTCGAGGGTGGCCACGTGGTAGGAGTTCTCGAGCACCACATGGGTCACGTCGGTTGAGCCGACCCGGGCCAGGAAGGTCCGCCACGAGAGAGCCGGCACGACGTGGTCCTCGACCGAGGTGAGTAACAGCACCGGCAACCGCAACTGCGGCAGGTCCTGCACGACGATCTTCCACAGCAGAGTCTGGCTGTACATCGACTGCAGCGGGTTGCAGTCGTAGGCGACTTCAACCACGCCCGGCTTCTTGATGTCGCCGGCCACGCCACCCAGGGCCGGCACCAGGTGGCGCAACCAGGGCAGGATGATCAGCGCCGGACTGTTGTGGGCGTAGATCGGATTGACCAGCACGATGCCGGCCAGTCCGGGCTTCTCCTGGGCCAACTTGGTGGCCAGCAGTCCGCCCATCGAGAGCCCACAGGCGAAGACGGTGGAGCACCGGGTGGCGAGTTCGGCGTAGGCCCGCTCAATCTCGCCGTACCAGTCCGGCCAGCCGGTGGCGTTGAGATCCTGCCAGTGGGTGCCCATGCCGGGCAGCAGCGGCACCCGCACGGTGAACCCGGCAGCGCCCAGGTGCTCGGCCCAGCCGCGCATCGACTGTGGGGTACTGGGGTAACCGTGACAGAGCAGCACCCCGACGTCGGAGCCGTCGATGCTGATCGGTTCCGCGCCCGGCATGATCGTCATGGCAGGAGGGTGGCACCGTCGGTCGAGCTTGTCGAGACCATCCCGCCGGTCGAGCCGGTCGAGACCCCTTCCGCGGTCTCTGGCCGCAGTCGCGGGGCGGGGAAACTGGCTTGGGACTGGGTGTCCCGTTCGTCAGGAAACCTCCAGGCGTCCTCCAGGGTGTGCGCAGCCGGCTGTGCCACGCTGAGGCCATGGCTGCTCCCGGCACCGTTCTGGTGGTCGACGACGAGGAGAACATCAACTACCTGGTCGCCTCGGCATTGCAGCTCGCCGGCCTCCGCACGCTGCGCGCCGGAACCGGGCAACAGGCCCTGGACCTGGCGCTCGCCGAGTCTCCGGACGCAATCGTGCTCGACGTGATGCTGCCCGACCTCGACGGGTTCGAGGTGCTCCGACGGCTGCGCGAGGCGGGTTCGGCCGCACCGGTGTTGTTCTTGACCGCACGCACGGCCACCGCGGATCGGGTGCGGGGCCTGACCGCCGGCGGCGACGACTACATCCTCAAGCCGTTCGCCTTGGAGGAGTTGGTCGCCCGAGTGCAGCTGGCCCTGCGCCGGGTCGGTGGCACCACTCAGGACAACCGGCTGCAGGTGCACGACCTGGTGCTCGACACTGCCGCCCACCGGGTCTGGCGGGGCGACACCGAGGCGCAGTTGACCGCCACCGAGTTCAGCCTGCTGCGACTGCTGCTGGTGAACGCCGGCCGGGTGGTCACCCGGGCCCAGATTCTCGACCACGTCTGGCAGTACGACTTCGCCGGCGAGTCGGCCATCATCGAGTCGTTCATCTCCACCCTGCGGCGCAAGGTGGACGCTTCCGGGCCCAAGCTGATCCACACCGTCCGTGGCATCGGGTACACAGTGCGGGAGCCCTGATGCCGACTCCCGCGACGGCGGTGTGGTCACGGTGACCCTTCGTCGCCGGTTGTTGTTCGCGCTGTTCGCGCTGGCGCTCACCTTCGGAGTTTTCGGCGCGGGCGTGGTCGCGGTGCAACGTCATTACCTGATCGGCCAGCTGGACGCCGAACTGGCCGGTTACGCCGCGTCTCCGCGGCTGGTGGTGAACCTTTCCAACACCGACCGCGCGCAGGTCGCCCTCTCGGACGTCTACGTCGGCCGGCTGATGATGGATGGCCGGCTGATCACCTCGTTCGCTCCCACCGACGATCCCAGCCTGCTGCCCGACGTCGGCAAGGGGGACGTGCTGCGCCAACCGGTCGGCCGCGGCACCACTGCCGGTAGTGCCCGCACCGTCCGGGTGGTCACCGCGCCCCTTCGGACCGACGTCCAGGCGGTGTTCGCGATTGCGACGACGCGGGTCGACCAGGCGATCGGCCAGCTGGCCGCCACCCTGACCGCAGGCGGGTTCGCGGTGCTGCTGATGGTGGGCGTGGTGATCTGGTGGATCTATCGGCTCGGCCTGCGACCTTTCGCCGACCTGACCGCAGCCGCCCGAGCGATCACCCGCGGGGAGCGGCGGCGGCGGGTCGATCCCGGACCGCCGGGCACCGAAGCCAACGAGTTGGCCCAGGCGTTCAACACGATGCTGGACGCCACTCAGGCGTCGGAGGAGCGGATGCGGCGATTCATCGCGGACGCGTCCCACGAGTTGCGCACCCCACTGACCACTCTGACCGGATACTCGGCGCTGTATTCGCGGCCGGCCAGCGCGTCCGGTGCCTACGGGCTGGTGGACAGCCCTGGAGTCGGCGACGCGATGCGCCGGATCCACTCCGAAGCGCAGCGGATGGGCCGGATCGTCGACGACCTGTTCCTGCTCAACGAGCTCGACTCCGGCGCGCCACAGCTCACCGCCGAGGTGGACCTTGCTGCGGTGCTGCGGGACGCCGGGGCGGACGTTCGGGTGATCCAACCGGAGCGCACCGTACGGGTCGAGGTGGGCGGCAGCGGGCTGCAGGTCGCCGGGGATCCCGACCGCCTCGTTCAGGCGGTGACCGTCCTCACCTCAAACGCCCTGCGGCACACTCCGCCGAGCGCGGCGCTGACCCTGCGCGGTCACGCGGTTGGAGGACGGATCCGGGTCGAGGTGGCGGACCAGGGTCCGGGCGTGCCGGCCGCCGAGTTGCCGCACCTGTACGACCGGTTCTATCGTGCCGACCCGGGTCGTGGCCGGGCCAACGGAGGCAGTGGCCTCGGCTTGGCCATCGTGGCCGCCATCGTGTCGGCGCACCGCGGGCAGTACGGGGTCACGTCCGTTCCAGGGCGGGGCAGCAGCTTCTGGTTCGAGTTGCCGAAGGCCTGATCGGACACATCACGAGGGCGCCCCGCAGGGACGCCCTCGATCATGTGTGGGTGCCGAATCAGGCCTCGAACGTCGCGTTCAAGGTGATCGGAATCGACAAGGCGGCGGAGATCGGGCAGTTGGCCTTGGCGTCCTCGGCGAACCGGAGGAACTCCTCTTCACTCAGGCCGGGGACCTTGCCCACCACGGTGAGGGCGCTGCCGGTCACTCCAACGCCGGGCTGGAAGCCGACCTCGGCCTTGGTGTCGATGGACGTGGGCGGCGTTCCGTTTCCGGCCAGGGCGTGCGACAGGGCCATCGAGTAGCAGGTCGCGTGTGCTGCGGCGAGAAGCTCCTCGGGGTTGGTGTTGCCCTTGCCGGCGTCGATGCGCTTGGCCCAGCTGGTCTCGAAGTGACCGGCCCCGGAGGTGACCAGATCGACCGTGCCGGCACCCTCCATCAGGCTGCCTTCCCAGTGGGCCTGCGCGGTGCTCGTCGTTGCCATTCAGCTGCTCCTTCGGATTGCGGGTGGACCACCCACCCTCAGGCGTTCCACCCTAGCCGGGCCACCCGAGGGTGCCGCTACCCCCAGCCGGCCACCGATGGTGACGCAGGCTGGGGGGCGGCACGATTCGAGGTGGGTCAGGCCGCCAGGAAGGCGTCGATCTGGTTGATCGCGGTGGTTGACCCTTCGACCATGCCCATGTCGAGCACCTGCTGCATGTCCTCGGCACTGGCGTAGGTGACCACATAGGTGGCCCTGGTGCCGCTCTCGTGTTCGCCGAAGGTGTAGCTGTTCTGCGAGACCGGCAGGTCGGTGTTGGGCCGGAACTCGGCATCGGCGAAACCGTCCGCGAACGAGAAGTGCTCGGGAGCGGCGACCTCGGCCACGTCCCAGTAACCGAAGAACCGGTCACCCTCGGGGCTGGTCATGTAATACGTCACGCGTCCGCCAGGGGCCAGGTCGTGGTCCACGAAGGTGGCCGGGTACTCCGGGGGTCCCCAGACCTGCTCGAGCTGCCGCGGATCGGCGTACAGGTCCCAGATCCGCTGCACGGGGGCGGCGAAATCCGCGACGAGGGTCAGGGTCAGGGCATCGATGTTCTGCTTGACGTCGACAACAGGCATGACTGGTTACTCCTTCAGGTCGTTGATCAGCGCGTCGATCCGGGCGATCCGGCCGCGCCATACTTCTTCGAGTTCGGTGAGTAGTCGGCCCGCGGACCGCACCACCTGCACGTCACCGCTGGCGAATGCTTCGCGGCCCTGCCGACGCTTGGTCAACAGGCCGGCCCGCTCCAGCACGGCGACGTGTTTCTGCACTGCGGCGAAGCTCATCTGGTAGTGCCCCGCCAGGGTGCTGATCGATTGCTCCCCAGCCAGTACCCGACGCAGAATGTCGCGCCTGGTGCGGTCGGCGAGGGCGTGAAAGAGCGCGTCCGCCCGGTCCTCGTCCGTTTCGATCATGGCTCTAACATACAACCAAACGGTTGTAGGTTGTCAAGCGATCCCGGGTTGTCCGCGCGAGAACCCGTCCTAGGATGGGCTGCAATGAATGCGGACGCGGATCGATGAGTGAGACTGACGACCAAGCAGCCGCTCTCGACCCCGTCCATACCTTCGCTTCACTGCGGGTGCGCAACTACCGGCTGCTGTTCGCCGGCTCGCTGACCTCCAACGTCGGCACCTGGATGGCCCGGGTCGCCCAGGACTGGTTGGTGCTGACCCAGCTCACCGACCACTCCGCCATGGCTCTCGGCATCGTCACTGCCCTGCAGTTCGCTCCCGGGGTACTGATCTCACCGATCGCTGGGGCGGTCGCTGACCGGTACGGCAAGCGCCGGATCATGATGACCACCCAGTCCGGCACAGCCTTGCTCTTCGCGGCACTCACCGTTCTGGTGGCCACCGGTGCGATACAGCTCTGGCACGTCTACCTGACCGCGACCCTCGCCGGGGTGCTCTGGGGCTTCGACGCCCCGGCCCGGCAGGCGTTCGTGTCCGAGGTGGTGCCGGACGACCTGCTCAGCAATGCGGTCGGGCTGAACAGCGCATCATTCAACGGAGCGCGACTGATCGGCCCCGCCATCGCCGGGCTGATGATCGCCTGGGTGGGCATCTGGCCGGTGTTCGCGGTGAACACGTTCAGCTTTGTCGCGGTGCTGCTCGGGCTGTTTCTGATGAACCCCGGCGAGCTGCGCCCTGCCCCCGTCCGCCGTGGCCGAGGCGCCATCCGCGAGGGCCTGGCGTATGTGAAGAACCGGCCCGACCTGCAGCTGATCCTGTTCTGCATCTTCATGCTGGGCACCTTCGGCCTGAACTTTCAGATCACCAACGCCCTGATGGCCACCCAGGTGTTCGGGGTCGGGCCGGAGGGCTATGGCCTGCTCGGTTCCGTGATGGCGTCCGGCACGTTGGCGGCGGCGCTGCTGGCCGCCCGCCGCCGGCGTCCGAGGCTGCGGCTGTTGGTCGGCGCCCTGGCGGCGTTCGCCACCACCACCACGCTGCTGGCGCTGTCGCCTGCCTACTGGGTCTACGCCGATGCTGCTGGTGCCGGTCGGGTTGACCTCGTTGACCGTGATGACGGCGGCCAACACCACCGTCCAGCTGACCACCGAACCGGCCATGCGGGGGCGGGTGATGAGTCTTTACATGGCGATCTTCACCGGCGGCACCCCGCTCGGCGCCCCGCTGATCGGCTGGGTGGGCGACGCCTGGGGTCCGCGGTGGACGTTGCTGGTCGGCGCCATCGCCACCGGGCTGGCCGCCCTGCTGGCCGCGGCGTACACCTGGAACCGGATCGGACGGCCGACGCGGTTGCCCTCCTGAGGGTGCCTCGGACGTGGCCGACCCACGGCCAGGTCGGCCGCCAAGGGTCAGCGCTGCTGCTCAGCCGCCCGACTTGCGGCGGAACTGACGCTTGCCGCCCTGCGCGTGCGTGTTCTTGGCGCTGCCGCGGTCGGCGTCGGTGTGGTCGGCCCCCGATTGCTGGGCCTGATTCTTGCGGTCCAGGGCGGCCTTGAAGGCCGCCTTGGTGTCGGCGTTGGGATCGCTGGCGTCCGGCATGGTGACCTCCTGGTCGGCGCTTTCACTCCACTCTAGAGGGTGCCCGGGGTGCGTGGATTACCGCTCCGGAGGTGTGCCCGGGTATCCGGTCCGGTGCGGGGATCCGTCAACTGGCTGCGGCCGCCGGGGCCAGCAGCAGCCGCAACTGCTGGGCGGCCACACTGACCGAGTGACCCATCGGACGAGCCAGCTCTGCCACCTCGTCCTGGTAGCGGCCACCGACGACCAGCACGGGCGGCGCCGGGAAGGCCGCCAGCGCGGTCAGGCAACGCCGGGCCGAGGGGACATCGGCCTGGGTTGCGATTGCGATCACGACGGCGGCCGGGGGATGGGACTCGACGGCGCCGACCCAGGCGTCCTCGGGTAGATCGGCGCCCAGGTAGACGACCTCGAGACCCGCCAGCCGGGCCAGGACGTTGAAGGCGGCGATGCCGACCTCGTGGTGGCTGCCGCTGGGCAGCCCGGTCAGCACCAGAGGGCCGGACGCCACCGGGGCTGCCTCGAACGCCACGTGCAACTGCCGCAGCACCGCGGTCGCAACGGCGTGCTCCTGCCAGACCGTGATCCGTCCGTTCGCCCAGGCCTGGCCGAGTTCGCGCAACATCGGCATCAACCAGTTCTCGATCACCTGAGCCGGCGGACCGGCGTGGAAGGCGGCGGACAGGACGGCTTCGCGTCGCACCGGTGACAGGCCCGCACCGACGGCTTCGACGAACTCGCGGGGTCCGGGCACCTCGGCGGCATGGCTCGCGCCGTCCAAAGCGACGGCGGCGGCATTGCGCGGCGCCCAACCGGCCTGCACCAACCGGTGCATGAGCCTCAGCCGCGCCAGCGCGGCCTCGTCGTAGAGTCTGTATCCACTGGGCGAACGGTGCGGAGCAGGCAACGGGTAGCGGCGTTCCCAAGCACGAAGAGTTGCCGACGGTAATCCCGTCAGCTCTGCTGCCTGCTTGATCGTGTACACCTGCTTGACCTCTCCGGCCGCTTCTGCCGGAATGGTACTCACAAGCTAACCTTGGACAAAGCTTGTACAAGATGTCGTTTCAAGAAATGAGGAGTTGAGTGCTGAATCGGCTTTCGTCCGGCGACTCCGTGGTCCTGCTCAGCGACCAGGGACGTCCGATCGGCACCGCGCCGCGATTGAGCGTCCACACGCGCGAAACCCCGTTGCACCTGGCCTTCTCCAGCTACCTGTTCGACGCCGACGGTCGCTTGCTGATCACTCGGCGGGCCCTGCACAAGCGCACCTGGCCAGGAGTGTGGACGAACTCCTGCTGCGGTCATCCGCTGCCCGAGGAAGACGCCCAGGAGGCCGTCCGGCGGCGGGTACGCGAAGAGTTGGGCCTGCGAATCACCGGTCTGACCCTGGTGCTGCCTGATTTCCGCTACCGCGCGGTCGACGCCACCGGCGTGGTTGAGAACGAACTGTGCCCGGTGTGGGTCGGCCGGGTCGACGCCGACGAGCTGGACGTCGATCCAGACGAGGTGGCCGAGGTCGGCTGGGTGCCGTGGCCCGATCTGGTCCGGTCGACGACCGCAACTCCGCAGGCGTTCAGCCCGTGGGCAGCTCTTCAGGTGCCGCGGCTGGCCGCCCTGCTCGCTACGGACGGTGCGCCGCCGGCCACCGGTCCCGAGCTGGTGCTGGTGCAGCCACCGGCCGATGAGGAGGCGACAGTTGCCGCGGTGGACGCCGCCGTCACCGCCGAGCTCGCTGATTTGACCCTGCTGTGGCGCTCCTGGGTGCCCGAGGTCGAGGTGTTGCAGTCCGACCTGCCCGAATGGCTGACCGACCTGGCCGCACGTGGTGGCAAGCGGTTCCGGCCCAGGCTTGGGCACTGGGGATTCGTGGCGGCCGGCGGACGTCCGGGCCCTGGCTACACCCAGTTGATCCGGGCCACGGCGGCTCTCGAGCTGCTGCACCTGTTCGCCCTCGTGCACGACGACGTGATGGACGAATCCGCTTCCCGACGAGGGGCGCCGTCCGCTCACGTTCAGGCCGCCACCTGGCACCGTGACGCCGTCGCGGCCGGTGACGCCGATACCTTTGGCCGCAACCTGGCCATTCTGGCCGGCGACCTGGCCCACGCACGAGCAGCCCGGCTGGCCGACGGCCTCGACGACCAACTGCGGGCAACCTGGCACGAGCTGTGCCTGGAACTGATCGCCGGCCAGCGGGCCGACCTGACCGGGGCGGCCGCCGGCCGCCGGGACCGCGCGCACGCCGAGCGGATCGCTCGGTTGAAATCGGGGTCGTACTCGGTCAGCCGCCCGCTGCAGCTGGGTGCGCTGGCGGCCGGAGCCGACCAGCAACAACTGGCCGCACTGGACGCGTTCGGCGAGCACGTCGGCCGGGCCTTCGCGCTGCGCGACGACCTGCTCGGGGCCTGGGGTGACCCGGAGGTGACCGGCAAGCCGGCCGGCGACGATCTGATCAGCGGCAAGGCCACGGTGATCCTGGCGCTGGCGAGCGACACGGTGGTCGGTCCAGACGCGGAGCTGTTGAAGGCTCCGCAGACGGACGTCCAAGGCGTGCTGCGGGTGCTCGAGCGGGCCGGCATCGACCAGCAGGTCGAGGACCTGATCCGGGCCGAGATCCGGGCCGCCCGGGCCGCACTCGCCGGCGCACCATTGGAGCCGGACGGCATCGCCGGCTTGCTGGACCTGGCATCGAAGATCGCCTGGCGGCGCGCGTGAGCCACGTCGTCGTAGTCGGCGCGGGGCTGGCCGGACTCTCTGCGGCCTGCCACCTGCTGGGTGGAGGCAACCGGGTCACCGTCCTGGAGGCGTCCGATCGTCCCGGTGGCCGGGCCGGTGCACTGGCGCAGGACGGTTTCACCTTCGACACCGGTCCGGTGGTGCTGACCATGCGCGGGCTGCTGGCCGACGCCTTCGCGGCGGCCGGCACCCGGCTGGAGGATCATCTGCAGTTGCAACGCATCGACCCGGCCTATCGGGCCACCTTCCACGACGGTTCGGTGCTGCACGTGCGGCACGGCCATGAGGCGATGCGCGACGAGATCGCCACCCAGTGCGGCCCGAAGGACGCGGCCGCCTTCGACGGCTTCGTCGCCTGGCTGAAGGCTCTGTACGCGGCCGAACTGCCGCACTTCATCGACGCCAACTTCGACTCGCCACTGGATCTGCTGCGGCATCCGGGGGCGGCTGTGAAGCTGTTCGGGCTGGGGGGCTTCGGCCGGCTCGGGCCGGCGATCGAGCGCCGGTTCGACGACGTCCGGCTGCATCGGATGTTCTCCTTCCAGTCCATGTATGCCGGCCTGGCCCCGGCGCAGGCGCTGGCCATCTATGCGGTGATCACCTACATGGACTCCATCGAAGGGGTCTGGTTTCCCGTCGGCGGCATGCGGGCACTTGGCCCGGCAATGGCCGAGGCGATCACCGCTGGCGGTGGTGTCGTGCGTTGTGGAACCCCGGTTGAGCGGGTGCTGCGACGCTCCGACGGAACCGTCACCGGGGTTCGGTTGGCCGACGGTGGCACGGTGGCGGCCGATGCCGTCGTGCTCACCCCCGACCTGCCGGTGGCCTACGACGGCCTGGTCGACCTGCCCCCGCCGGCGGTGCTGCGCAGGCGGCCGAAGTTCTCGCCGTCCTGCGTGGTCTGGCACGCCGGCGTGGAGGGCGAGCCCGAACCGGACGCCGCCCATCACAGCATCCACTTCGGCGCCGACTGGGACGATGCGTTCGACGACCTGCTGCGCCGCGGAACCCTGATGCGGAACCCGTCCCGGTTCGTCTGCCGGCCGAGCGTGCACGATCCGTCCGCGGCTCCGGCGGGCAAGCAGGTGCTCTATGTGCTGGAGCCGACGCCGAACCTGATCGACGGCGAACTCGACTGGTCGGCCTCCGGTCGGTCGGCGATGCGGGAGCGGTTGCACTCGTTCGTCGCCGGCGCGGGCTACCCGTCGACGGTGGTCACCGAAAATCTGGTCACTCCGCAGGACTGGCTCGAGCAGGGCATGGCGGCGGGCACGCCGTTCGCCCTCGCCCACACCTTTCGTCAAACCGGCCCGTTCCGGCCGTCGAACGTGCGTCGTGAGGCCCCCGGGTTGGTCTTCGCCGGCTCGGGCACCACGCCGGGGGTGGGCATTCCGATGGTGCTGATCTCGGGCAAGCTGGCCGCCCAGCGGGTCGAGCAGGTGCTGCGGTGAGCGAGAAAGGCCTGGTCGAACGCGGGTTTCGACGCAGCGCGACGATCACCCGCCAGAACGGCACCACCTACTGGTGGGGCACGCTGCTGCTGCCGCGGGTGCAGGCCCATGACGTGGCGGCCATCTACGCGGTCTGCCGGCTGGCCGACGACCTGGTCGACGACGAGCCGGATCCGGTTCTCGCCGAGCTACACCTGTCGGCCTTCCGCGACGCCTTCTACGCCGCCTGGGACGGCCTCCCGAACGACGACGAGGTGCTGGCCGCGGCCGTCGAGGTGGTCCGCCGACGCCGGATTCCGCGGCACTGCTTCGACCGGTTCTTCGCGGCGATGGCGCTGGACCTGACCCGCACCACCTGGGCGTCGTGGCCCGACCTGCGCGACGGCTACATGGAGGGCTCCGCCGCGGTCATCGGCGAGCTGATGATTCCGGTGCTGGAGCCGACCTCACAGGACGCATTCGAACCGGCCCGGTCGCTCGGGCTGGCGTTCCAGCTGACCAACTTCATCCGCGACGTCGACGAGGACCTCGACCGGGGCCGGGTCTACCTTCCTCAGGACGAGCTGGCCGAGTACGGGGCAGATCCGTGGTTGCGTCGGGTGACACCGCAGTGGCGCGACTTTCTGGCGACACAGATCGACCGCAACCGGCAGTTGTACGACGCGGCGCTGCCCGGCATCGCGCTGCTGCCGCCGGCTTCGGCGCGCTGCGTGGCGGCCGCCCACGGCCTGTATGCGCGGATCCTGGACGAGATCGAGGCGGCCGACTACGACGTGTTCAGCCAGCGGCGACGGGTGTCCGGTGTCAGCAAGGCCTGGACGGTGGCGCGGCTGATGGCGGGCCGTCCCGCGGGATCGGCGACGACGCGGTCGGTGCCGGCGCGATAACCTCGCTGCGTGCTGCTCTCTGACCGCGACATCCGCGCCCAGATCGACGCCGGGCGCGTCCGATTCGAACCGTGGGATCCGGGCATGGTGCAACCCAGCAGTGTCGACATTCGGCTGGACAAGTACTTCCGGCTGTTCGACAACCACAAGTACCCGGTGATCGACCCGGCGCAGGACCAGCCCGACCTGACCCGGTTGGTCGAGGTCGACCCGAGCGAAGGGTTCGTGTTGCATCCCGGCGAGTTCGTGCTGGGCAGCACCTGGGAGACGGTCACCCTGCCCGACGACCTGGCCGCCCGAGTCGAGGGCAAGTCGAGCCTGGGCCGGCTGGGGCTGCTGACCCATGCCACGGCCGGTTTCGTCGACCCCGGCTTCAGCGGTCATGTCACCCTCGAGTTGTCGAACGTGGCCACCCTGCCGATCATGTTGTGGCCCGGCATGAAGATCGGCCAACTGGCGTTCTTCCAGCTCTCCAGCCCGTCGGAGAACCCCTACGGCTCGGCGAAGTACGGCTCGCATTACCAGGGCCAACGTGGCCCGACGGCGAGCCGCAGCTTCCAGAACTTCCACCGCGCTGACCTCTGACCATCGACGGCTGCCTCAAGCGGATGTGAGCACCAACCGGTAGTCGGTGCGCCAGGTCTCGCCCTGATCGTCGGACGCCTCCCAGCGCCCCTCGATCCGGTCGGGTTGCACGGTCGCCGTCCAGCGCTGGTGGAAGTCGGCGTCCCTTCGACCCATCGTCCAGGTGGAACCGTCGAAGGTCATGGCGAAGACCCGGTTGGTGCCGCGCTCGTCGTGGTACAGCGCCTGGTAGGAATCGGCGGCGTCGTTGCGTCCGATCACCAGCCGGGTGTCGCTGGCATCGGAGTGCCAGTGGAACACCAGGAAGGAGTCTGCAAGCCACTCGATGGTGGCCGTTCCAGCGTCTTCGACGTCGGGTTGGTCGAGAAACCAGGCCTCGTGCATCGCGACCTGCCAGTTGCCGACGAGTGTGTCCAGCCGTTCCATCTCTGCGCTGCGCATCACCGCGTTCCTTTCTTCTCGGGTCAAAGCGTGGCCAATACCGCCTCGGCGGTGCGTCGTCCGGACAGCAGCGCGCTCTGGATCGACGCTCCCTCGACATGGTCGCCGGCCACGAACAGCCCACCGCCCAGATCGTTGGGCGGACGCTGCAGTCCGGGCGGGGTCACCGGCAGGCTGTGCGGCAATCGATGCTCGGCCAGCAGGTGCCAATCGTCGGTTGGGCAGTCGTAGATCAGGCCGGCATGCGCCCTGACCGCTGCCGGGTCCGGGGCACTCGCGTCCGACGACGACTGCAGCAATGCCGAACACTGGACGAGGTGCTGTTCCGCGGGCGCATATCCGGCGGCCACGTTGGACAACACGGCCGAGTTCACCAGCGGGCCGCGTCGCTCGGCGTCGACGAGCAGCACCGGCAGCTCGGTCGGGGCGACCGGTGCGGCGAACCACCAGGTCACCAGTCCCCGCATCGGCACGGCGGCCAGGCCGGTCAGTTCGTCCAGGCCGGCCGGATCGACCGAGACGATGGCGGCGCGGGCCTTCAGGCTTTCGCCGCCGGCGGTTTCGACCGTGACCCCGTCCGGCGTCCGGGTGACGCGCTGCGCCGAGTTGTTCAGCCGGACGGCCAAGCCCTTGGCCATCGCCTCGGGCAGGGCGCGCATGCCGGCGGCCGGAACCCCTGGGGTGCCGCGCAGGAACCAGCCGATCAACGACCGGACGAAGGCCGCGGACGTCTCGCCGGCACCGTCGGCCAGCACCCCGGCGAGAAACACGTCGGCGACCTGCCGGAGCGGCCCGCTGAACCCGGCCCGATCGAACGACTCGCTCACGGACCGGTCGTCGGCGCGGGTGTCGGACGCGTTCAGCCAGGCCAGCGCGCCGCGCAACTGGCCTGGCCGCAGGTACCGGCTACCGGCCGATCGGACTGCGGTCACCGGGTGCCGCAGCGGATCGGCGAGCACGGTCAGTCCGGTCTCGTCACGGACCGCGACCCCCCGCCGAAAGGTCTTCAGGTCGAGGGCCGAAACGTCGACCGCGGCCGCCAACTCCGGGTAGGCAGGGTTGAGCAACTGGAAGCCCCGGTCGAGCACGAACCCGTCGATCGAGTCACTGGTGACCCGGCCGCCGACCCGATCGGATGCCTCGAGCACCAGCACCGAGCGGCCGGCTTCGGTGAGCACCCGGGCCGCCCGCAGGCCCGCCAGTCCGGCGCCGATCACGATCACGTCGGTGTCCATCAGGGTCTCCGTTCCCATCGGTTGGCAGGGTGCGAACTCACGCGGTGGCGCTGTCGGTCCAGGCACCCAGCAGTCCGGTCGGTGGCACCGACCAGACGTCCTCACCGGCGGCACCCCACTGGCCCAGCAGCGCGTTCGCGGCCAGCAGCCCGGTGCTCGCCGCCCGCTCCATCAACGCCACCGGCAGGTCACAGCGCACCCAGTCGCCGGCCAGTACCAGCCCGGGCCACGGCGTGTGCACCCCCGGACGGGCCTCCCACGGCGACGGGTCGATCAGCCCGCAGTCATCCTCGATCAGCAGCTGACGAGCGGTGATGCCCGCGTCGGCGGTCTCCGGCCAAGCCCGGTGCAACTCGTCGATCAGTCGCTGCTCGATGCCGTCCACCTCACCGAGCGCGTAGCCGTGCAGTTCGACCACCGAGCCGCCGGACGCCGCCGCCCAGCGGGTCGCCCCCGATTCGAACCGGTTCAGCACCGAGATGTTGTCCAACGGCCCGAACCCGCTGGTGCCGACGAACGCCGGTCGCCCCGGCTGCGCGGGGCGATCCAGCCACAGCCTGAGCACTGCGAACGGGGGAGCGTTGCGGGTTCCGGCCACCGATGCCGCCCAGGCGGTCACCCCGTCATCGACTGCGGGGGCCAGCCGGCCGACGGCGCCGGCCACCAGCGCGCGCGCGGTCCGTGGATCGGTGGCGAGCACCACGGCGTCAGCGCCCAGTTCTTCGCCGCCGACGCCGACCCGGAGACCTTCGGGGTCGAGCCAATCCACGGACGCCGACGTGCGCACCTCGACCCCGAGGGTGTCCAGGTAGCGACCCAGCGGTGCCCACAGAGCGGTGTCGTAGTCGTCGTCGGGCACGTCGAACAGCAACCCTTCGGCCGACCCGAGGAAGTAGGTGTGGAACATCGCCACCAACTCACCGGCGGCGAAGTCGTCCGGTTCGGCGAAGAAGCTGCGCGCGAACACCTCCAGGGCCAGGTCGCGGGCCTCGCGCGGAAACCTCAACCGATCGAGAAACTGTGCCGCGGACTCGCCGTCATAGCGGCTGTAGCTGCCCGGAAAGCGCACCCTGAGCAGCTCCAGGGCGGCCGGGATATCCACCTTGGGCAGGTCCCGCAACCGGAAGGTCGGGCTGGTCAGCACGAAACCGATGATGCTCCAGGGCGGCGTGCGAGGCAGCGAGGTGAACGAGTCGGTCAGGCCGTCGGGCCTGGTCAGCGGGTAGTCGGTGATCGGCAGCAGCCGGCTCAGGGACGGATCGGCGCGGCGCAGCAGCGCCCGCAGGTTGTAGTACTGGCGAAAGAAGGCGTGGAAGCCGCGGCTCATGGTGCGGCCGTCGTCGAGCGGCCAGGCCCGCACCCGACCGCCGAGCGAAGGCTGGGCCTCGATCAGGGTGACCCGGACGCCGCGTTCGGCCAGCACCGTCGCGGCGGCCAATCCGGCGATGCCGCCACCGATCACGATCGTGTGTCGTCCGGCCCGCACGCGCGCGGCCCCGCCCTGGCCGCGGTACCGGACCGCGTGCCCGTCCCGGCCGGGCAGCACCCGGCGCCGGCCGATCACTCCGGCCGCCTCGCCCGGACGATGTGCAGGATGCCCCGCTGCCAACCAGAGACCGTGCTGCTCTCCACCTCGACGAAGCCGGCCCGGCCCAGCCGGGCCTGGAAGGCGTCGACGGTGTCGAACTCGAGCACGCTGCGCTCCAGGTAGCGGTAAAGATCCGGATTTCCACCGGTCAACTTGGCCAGCGGCAGGATCACGGTGCGGCAGACCGACCGCCACAGCGACTCGGCCCGCCGATTGCCCGCCACCGAGTATTCCAGCACCACCAGAGCCCCACCGGGCCGCAGGGCCTCGAACGTGTCAGCCAGGGCGGCGTCGCGCTGATCGGCGGGCACGTTGCGGAACAGGTACGCGGCCAGCAGGCCGTCCACCTCGCTCTCCAGGATTCCGGCGCTGCTCGCGGCGGCACCCAGGTCGACCACATCACCGAGTTCGGCCACGTCGCCGCCCCGGTCCGTCGACGACTCGGCCAGGCCGTCCGGAATGCTGGCTGAGCCGTCCGGGGCAGCCAGAACCTCACGCAGCTGGGTGTCGCGCAGCGCTCCCAGCTCGCCGGCCCGAGCCTGCACGAAGCGCACCGAGTCGGGCCATTGCTTGGCCTGCGCCTGCGCCAACATGCCGCTGGATGCGTCCACTCCGGTCACCGCCACGCCGTCGCCGAAGACCCGCAGCAGCGCCCGGGTGGACGCCCCCGAGCCGCAGCCCAGGTCGAGCAGCGAGCCGGCCGAGGGCACTGCGTCGGCCAGCGCGCGCGCGGCCGCGTTCAGGTGCCGGTGGTAACCAGGGTTGAGCCCGACCAGCAGGTCGTAGCGGGCCGCCCCGGCATCGAAGTCACGGGTGACCTCTGCCGTCATCGGGTCTCCGTCCGAGTCAGCCGGTGCCAGACCAGCAAAGTGAGTGTGACCATCGCAAAGCCGAATCCGTAATCCTCGATCGGAATATCGAACGGGAACCGGATTCCGCTGAACTGCTCCGGGTAGTAGATCACGATCGGGTCGGACAGCTTGGTCAACCAGCCGTCCACCCAAACCTGGAAGAAGAAGACCAGCGCCATCGCCAGCCAGTACTGCGCGGTGCGCAGGATGCCGGTGCGCAGCCAGAAGAACTCCAGGGCCAACACTCCCAGCACCGCGACGATGGTCAGCAGCGTGTATTCACCCATGCTCGCTCCGGTTGCGAATCCGGCGCAGCACGGTGCCGACCGCCTCGTAGGTGAGCAGCCCGCAGATCGGGATCACGATGAAGAAGAGCAACTCCTCCAGCGGCATCACCCACAACTGGACGCCGGTGATGTATTCGGGGTTGTAGGTCCAGTGCCGACGGATGATGCCGGCCACGTCCCACACCGAGAAGACCAGCACCGTCGGCACCAGCGCCAGCAGCATCAGCTTCCAGCGGGCGTACACCCGGGCCTCCAGCACCAACTCCAGGGGAAGGGTGATCAGCAGGCAGCCGACCAGCAACAACAGGTACTGAAACTGATGCATGGTCGCCCCCGTCCAAGGTTTGTCCAACCCTAGCGGCGCGTTCTGCTAAATGCGCACAGGCAACCGGTCGGCGGGACGCGGGCACCCAGTCAGTCCAGCACGCTCCGGATGGATGCCGAGGGCAGGTCGCCGAACGCGTCCGATACCCCGGTGCAGGTCACCGCCCCGCCGACCACGTTCAGGCCAAGGGCCAGCGCCGCCGACTCCGAACTCGCCCGCCGCCAGCCCTTGTCGGCCAGCTGCACCGCGTAGGTGAGGGTGGCGTTGGTCAGTGCCCAGGTGGACGTGTTCGGCACCGCTCCGGGCATGTTTGCCACGCAGTAGAACACCGAGTTGTGCACCTGGAAGGTCGGGTCGGCGTGGGTGGTGGCGTGCGAGTCCTCGAAGCAGCCGCCCTGGTCGATCGCCACGTCCACCAGCACCGAACCGGGCTTCATCGCGGCCACCATGTCGTTCGTCACCAGCTTGGGCGCCTTCGCCCCGGGGATCAGCACGGTGCCGATCACCAGGTCGGCGGCCAGCACCTGTTCCCGGACGCTGAGCGCCGTCGACACGATGCCCTGGATGCGGTTGTCGTAGCGCCAGAAGGTCATCCGGAGCTTCTCCAGATCGGTGTCCAGAATCGTCACGCTGGCACCCATGCCGAGGGCGATGTTGGCCGCGTTCTGACCGGCCACGCCGCCGCCGAGCACCACCACCTTGGCGTTCGGCACGCCGCCGACCGCGCCCATCAGCACGCCGCGGCCACCCTGGGCCTTCATCATCGCGTGGGCTCCGACCTGAGGTGCCAGGCAGCCGGCCACCTCCGACATCGGGTAGAGCAGGGGCAGCATGCCGCTGGGCAATTGAACCGTCTCGTAGGCGACCGATGTGGTGCCGCTGGCGACCAGCGCTTCAGTCAGTGGGCGGTCGGCGGCCAGGTGCAGGTAGGTGAACAACAGCAGGTCGTCGCGCAGGAAGCCGTACTCGGACTCGATCGGCTCCTTGACCTTCATCACCATCTCGCCGGCCGCCCAGGTTTCGGCGGCGTCCGGAAGGATGGTGGCGCCCTGGGCGACGAACTCCTCGTCGGTGATCGACGAGCCGTCTCCGGCGCCGGCCTGAACGAAGACCTGGTGGCCGCGGCGGACCAACTCATTCACGCCGACCGGGGTGATGGCGACCCGGTACTCGTGGTTCTTGACCTCGGTGGGCACTGCGATCTTCATGGCGCTCCTTCCGGCGCTGGGCAGGCCTGAGTCTAGGGACTCAGGCCCTGGGCCGCTGGTTGAGCTTGTCGAAACCACGCTCTCGACAAGCTCGACCGGCGGGTTGGCGGCCTAGGCTGCGACCCATGTTGACCTGGTCGGAGTTGGCTGCTCGAACCCTGGCCCGGCAGTTTCCGTCCGACCTCGAGCCCGGCGACGTGGTGGGTCTCCTCGACCGGGTGGGTCCGATCCAGTCCCAGACCGCCCGGGCGGTGTTCATCGGTGCCGGCGCCCGGTTGCCAGGCACCACTCGCGAGCAACTGACCGACGCCTACGAGTCGTTCGCGATCGTTCGCGGCAGCACCCTGCGCGGCACCGTGCACACCAGCACCGCCGAACTTCACCCGCTGCTGGACGTGACCACCCGAATCGGCCAGCGGTCGCTGTGGAACCGTTCGATCAAGCTTGTCGATGAGTCGCTGGAGAACCTCTGGGCCGGCACCGAGGCATTCGCCGCGGACGACTGGCGCAGTGCCGCTGAGCTGCTCGAGGGAATGCTGGCCTGGCTGGCCAGGCACGACCCGCGGGCCATCGCCGACTTTCGCGGAATGGGCGCGGCATACTTCGGCTTCGGGCACGGTGGGCTGATCCGGCGGCCCGGCAACGGCGACTGGGCCGGCCAGAGCGCCCCCGGCTACCGCACCGCGGCCGATCTGCTCGGCGACCGTTCGGCGACCCTCGCCGCTGCGGACGCCGCCGTCGACGCCCTGCTACGCCATCAGATCAGCGCCGCCGGACCGCTCAGCCGCAACGAACTGTCCTGGTGGTCCGGCCTTGGCCTGGCCCGGGTGGACGCGGCTCTGGCCCGGCTCGACCTGCCCACGGAGGTCGGCCCCGACGGGCGACTCTACGTCGACGTTCCGGACGCGCCCCCGCCGGTGTTGGCGTTCGGGGTTCGGCTGTTGCCCGAGTACGACGCATTGATCTGTGCGTTCGACGGCCCCGGCCGTCAGCGCTTCCTCAACGCCGAGGACTACCACGCCCTCTGGACGCACGGCAATGGTCAGATTCCCGCCCCCGTGCTGGTCGACGACCGGCTCTGCGGGCACTGGCGATTCACCGGCAATGGACGGCGGCGCAGCCTGGACGTGACCCGCTACCCCGGCGCCCGCCCGCTCGCCGAAGACGAGTTGACCGGGCCGGTGACCGGCCTGGAACTGGCCCTGGGAATCGAGATCACGGACGTCCGGCTGCACTGACCGCCGATCCCGTGGCCAGCTGAAAAATATCTCCGCGCGGCGGTATCAATTGCTGAGGAATCGCGCTTAAGCTCCCGCCCAATCGGCGACGACGGCGCGCCGTGGAACAGGAGAGCACAGTGAGTTCTACGAGCGACCCCGTCCGTCCGGACGACCCGGAGCGGCATCTTCCATCGCACCACAATCCGTTGCCCGAGTTGAGCGGCGGCGACGGCAGCCAGATCGCGCAGGCCGACTTCGAACGCGTCCAGCAGTCGGAGGAGTTCAGCACGTTGCGGAGCAACTTCCGCAGCTTCGCGTTCCCGATGACGGCAGCCTTCATCATCTGGTACTTCCTGTACGTGCTGCTCTCCACCTACGCGCACGACTTCATGTCCACGCCGCTGTTCGGCTACCTGAACCTGGGCCTGACCATGGGCCTGCTGCAGTTCGTCACCACCTTCGGCATCACCTGGCTGTACGTCCGGCATGCCAATCGCAACCTCGACCCGCTCGCGGCCCAGCTACGCGACGACCTCGAAGGAGGTGCCCGACATGCAGATGGGTAACCCGATCCTGAACATCGCCATCTTCGCCATCTTCGTGGTGATCACCCTGATCATCGTGCTGCGGGTGGCCTCCGGAGCCAGAAAGACCGCCACCGACTTCTACGCCGGCGGACGGTCCTTCGACGGCCGGCAGAACGGCATCGCGATCGCCGGTGACTACCTGTCGGCGGCGTCCTTCCTGGGTATCGCCGGAGCCGTCGCCGTCTACGGCTACGACGGCCTGCTTTACTCGATCGGCTTCCTGGTCGCCTGGCTGGTGGCCCTGCTGCTGGTCGCCGAACCGCTCCGCAACACCGGCAAGTACACGATGGCGGACGTGCTCAGCTTCCGGATGCAGCAGCGTCCGGTGCGGACCGCGGCGGCCACGTCCACGATGGCGGTGTCGTTCTTCTACCTGCTCGCTCAGATGGCCGGGGCGGGCGGCCTGGTCGCCCTGCTGCTCGGTATCACCGACAAGACCCAGCAGGGCCTGGTGATCGCCTTCGTCGGGGTGCTGATGATCGTCTACGTGCTGGTCGGCGGCATGAAGGGCACCACCTGGGTGCAGATCATCAAGGCCGTGCTGCTGATTCTCGGCGCCGGAGTGATCACCGTGATGGTCTTGTTCCACTACGGCTTCAACCTGAGCTCACTGCTGGGTGCCGCGGCGCAGGCCAGCCCGGACGGGGTCAGGATTCTCCAGCCGATGTTGCAGTACGGCAAGGATCCGCTCAGCTTCGTTTCGCTGTCGATCGCGTTGATCTTCGGGGCGGCCGGCCTGCCGCACGTGCTGATGCGCTTCTACACGGTGCCCACCGCCAAGGAGGCCCGTCGTTCGGTGTCCTGGGCGATCGGTCTGATCGGGGCGTTCTACCTGTTCACCCTGATCCTCGGCTACGGCGCGGCCGTGTTCGTCGGCCGGGACGCGATCCTGGCCGCACCGGGCGGTGTCAACGCGGCGGCTCCGGCCCTGGCCTTCAAGCTGGGCGGCGAACTGTTGCTGGGCATCATCGCGGGCGTCGCCTTCGCGACCATTCTGGCGGTGGTGGCCGGGCTGACCATCACCGCGGCCGCCTCGTTCGCCCACGACATCTACAACTCGGTGTTGCAGGACGGCAAGGCGCCGCCCGAGAAGGAGGTGCGGGTGGCCCGGATCACCGTGGTGGTGATCGGCGCGATCTCGATTGTCGGCGGCATCGCGGCCAATGGTCAGAACGTGGCCTTCCTGGTGTCCCTGGCGTTCGCCGTCGCGGCCAGTGCGAACCTGCCGTCGATCCTGTACTCCCTGTACTGGAAGCGGTTCAACACCCGCGGTTCGCTGTGGTCGATCTATGGCGGTCTGATTTCCGCGGTGGTGCTGATCGCCTTCTCCCCGGTGGTTTCGGGGCTGAAGAGCTCGATGTTCCCGGCGGTCAACTTCGCCTGGTTCCCGCTGACCAATCCGGCCCTGATCTCAGTGCCTTTGGGCTTCTTCCTGGGCTGGCTGGGCACGGTCACCTCGAAGGAGTTCAACGCCGCGAAGCAGGCCGAGATGGAGGTTCGTTCGATGACCGGTGCAGGCGCCGAGAAGGCCGTCATGCACTGATCGTCACGCGTCGGTCGACACCGGCCGGTTCCCGCTGGGAGCCGGCCGGTTCGTCGTCCCCCGGTTGAACGATCGGGGACGGTTCTTTTCGTTCAGTTTGGACGATCGGGGACGGTTCTTTTTCGTTCAGGTTGAACGATCGGGGACGGTTCTTTTTCGTTCAGCCTCGAGATCGGGACGTCCCCTGAACGATCGGGGACGGTTCTTTCTCGTTCAGTCTGGCTCTGAAGTGAACGAAAAAGAACCGTCCCCACTCATTCGCCAGTCGTTCAGCTTGCTCTGGAGTGAACGAAAAAGAACCGTCCCCACTCATTCGCCAGTCCGGCCCGATCGATGCTCGGGGGTCGGCACGTCCGTGTGACCCAGGGTCATCGTCGGCGCGACGAGATCGCGCACCCTGCGCTTCAGCACGGCGATCTCGGGGAACCCACCGTCGGACTTTCGATTCCAGATCGTCTCGTCGCCCACCTCGACCCGGAACATCGCCCCGCGGGACGGTACCAGCAGCACCCCACCGAGCACGTCCTCGAAAGTCTGCAGCAGTTCACCCTGGTACCACTGCGCCCGCAGCAACCACCGGCAGCCGACGCAGTACCTGATGGTCACGATCGGACGTTCACTGTTCCCGCTCACACCAGTGATTCTGTCGGAGCCCGTCGTCCCGGCCAACGCGGGGCTTGGCTCGGCCAGTTCCCACGAAAGGCTCTCAGGTCCGAACCCTGCATTCGTCGATCGAAATCGAGATCCGACGAGGCGTTCCGAAGCTTCGGCGAGCGCAACCAGCGACGAAGGAAGTGCAGCGGGGGCGGTGACCCCGTCTGGGGTGGTCTGAGCACGAACCGGCGGTCTCGGCCGACGTGGCCGGGAACGGCGCAGTGCACGACGCCCGGCTGGCTGACCCCGTCCCCCGAAAGAGCCGGCCTACCGGTGCGTCGCGCACCATGCGTTCCCCCCGTGAAGCCGCACCGCCGATTCGTCCCCCCAGAACCCTCGGGATCAGCGACTTCAGTGACTAGGAGCGTGACCTCCCGGGCCTGATACAAGCGTTCCCAGATTGCCTGAAATCGCTTGTCACGTGCCGATCAGACGCGGACCCAGACGGTGCTGTCGGCCGGCAACAGCCCGTCGGAAACGTCGTCGGAGGCGATCAGCAGTTCGCCCGCCGGCAGCGCCACGGAGTCCGGACCGAAATTCGTCCAGCTCTGGAAGGCGCCTGCACCGGCCCCGGACGGGCGGGTGTAGGCCAGCAACTGGGGCGGCGTGTCCAGCCACTCCAGGGTGCCGTCGCCCAGGTCGGGCAGCGTCTTGCGCAACGCCAGCGAGGCCCGGTAGAGCTCCAGCGTGGACCCATCAACACCCTCCTGGGCATCCGCAGCGAGCGGGGCCCAGTCGTCCGGCTGGGGCAGCCACGGCTCGGCCCCACCCTCGGGCGAGAAGCCGTAGGCGTGACCGTCCGCGGTCCATGGAATCGGCACCCGGCAGCCGTCGCGGCCCTTGTCGGTGCCACCGGACTGGGCCCAGATCGGGTCCTGCATCGCCTCACCCGGAATCTCCTCGGCCTCCGGCAGGCCCAGCTCCTCACCCTCGTACACGTAGGCACCGCCGGGCAGCCCGAACATCATCACGGCGGCTGCGCGGGCGCGCCGGCGACCGAGTTCGAAGTCGGCGGGCAGATCGGCGAAGTGGATCAGGTTGCGGGCGGCGTAGGGCAGCCCTTCCTGCTCGCGGGCGTACCGCGACACCGGACGGGCGACATCGTGGTTGCCGAGCACCCAGGTGGGCGGAGCGCCGACGGCGGCGTGTGAGGCGATCGTCGAGTCGATCACCGAGCGCAGCTTGGCTGGCAACCAGGGCGCCATCAGAAAGTCGAAGTTGAAGGCGGTGTGCAACTCGTCCGGACGCAGGTACGCGGCCAGTCGGTGCGGCCGGCCGACCCAGATCTCGCCACAGAACGACCGGGACGGGGTGTACTCATCGGCAATCGCCCGCCAGTCGCGGAAGATCTCGTGCACCCCAGGCTGATCCCAGTGTGGGTGGTCGAACTCGGCGCTTTCGTGCAGCGGAAACACCATGCCGTCCAGGTCGGGCAGAGCCCAATCCTTCGCCAGGCCATGCGCGACGTCGATGCGAAACCCGTCCACGCCACGATCGAACCAGAACCGCAGGGTCTGCTCGAACTCGGCGCGGATGTCGGGGTTGCGCCAGTCCACGTCCGGCTGCGCAGGTGCGAACAGGTGCAGGTACCACTCGCCGTCGTCGACCCGGGTCCAGGCCGGCCCGCCGAAGGTGCTCTGCCAATCGTTCGGCGGCAACTCACCGTCGTGGCCACGGCCTGCCCGGAAGATGTAGCGGTCGCGTTCGGAGGAACCCGGCCCGGCAGCCAGCGCCTGCTGGAACAGCTCATGCAGGTCGGAAGTGTGGTTGGGCACGATGTCGATGATCACCTTGATGCCGGCGGCGTGCGCCTCGGCGATCAGGGAGTCTGCTTCGGCCAGGGTGCCGAAGGTGGGCTCGATGTCGCGGTAGTCGCTGACGTCGTAACCGGCGTCCTTCATCGGGGACGGATACCAGGGACTGATCCAGATGGCGTCGATCCCGAGCGCGGCCAGGTACGGAATCTTGCTGCGCATGCCGGCGACGTCACCCACGCCGTCGCCATTCGCATCCGCGAAGCTGCGTGGATAGATCTGGTACACCACTGCGTGCCGCCACCAGTCGTTGCCTGCGTTGCGCCCGTCGTACATCGAACTCCTTTACCGGTATAGTCTGTACCGGTAAAGATAGTAGGTAGGCGGGTTGCGCACAAGTCGACGGCGCCCCGTCCACAACTGGACCAAAGCACCGGACGGAGAGCATGCCGCGAGTCACCCTGCAGTCGATCGCCGACCGGGTCGGGGTTAGCCGGATGACGGTCTCGAACGCCTTCTCCCGGCCCGATCAACTCTCCGCGGACCTCAGGGAGCGGATCCTCGCCATTGCCGAGGAGCTGGGCTATCGCGGCCCGGATCCGGCCGCTCGATCGTTGGCCACCGGCACCTCTGGCGCCATCGGCGTGCTCTGGACGCAGCCGCTGCGGCGCGCCCTGTCGGACCCCGTCACGGCAGGCTTTCTGGGGGCGCTCGCGGACGAGCTCAGCCGCGACGGCCTGGCCCTGACCATGCTGCCGCCCACGGTTCCGGCCCACGACGTAGCGATGGACGGCGCGATCGCCTACTCGTGCGATCCGGACGCCCCGTCCGTCGCTTGGCTGGGTCGCCGCGGGGTGCCGGTGGTCGGGGTCGACATGAACTGGCCTGGTGGCGTCCGGGTGAGCGTGGACGACCGCGGCGGTACCCGGCAGGCAGCCGCTCACCTGGTCGGTCTGGGCCACACCAAGATCGCCATCCTGACCCCGCGCATCACCGGCGAAGGTGCCGAGCCGCGTGTGCTCGCCGAACGGATGGCCGGCTGGTTCGAAGGAATGGCCGGGATCAAGCCGGTGGTCAGCTTCGTGGACGTGTTCGGCGACAACCGGGCGTCACTGGCCGACCTGTTGCAGCGGCACCGGCCGACCGGCGTGCTGTGCATCTCCGACCTGATCGCGGCCGATGTGCTGGGAGCCGCCGCCGACCTCGGCCTGAGCGTGCCCGGCGATCTCTCGGTGATCGGCTTCGACGACCATCCCGTGGCCGCCGGGCTCGGCCTGAGCACGGTCGCCCAGGACGTCGGCGCCAAGGGCCGGGCGGCGGCCCAGCTGGTGCGCCAGACCATGGCCCACCGTGCCGACCCGGCTGTGCCTGAGCCGCCCGACGTCGAGTTGCCGGTACAGCTGGTGCTGCGGCAGACCACCGGCCCGGCCCCGGCCTGAGGGCCCGCTGTCAGGACCGCGCACTAGCATCGGTTCCATGGACGCACCCCCGGCCGGCCCGGCCACGACGCGTCCGGCGTGGTTCGGACGAGTGCGCTGGGTGGTGCTCGGGGTGCTGGCTTTCGCACTGGTGGCCTCCGGCGGGTTCTTCGCCTGGCGAACACTGACCGACCAGACCGCGGCCGCGACCGCGCTGGCCGACCGGGTCGCGGACGCGCTGACCGAGCGGACCATCACCGACGGCACCTTCGGCAGCACCGCCGGCCCGGCCGAGCAGGACGACCTCGCGGCCACGCTCAAGGGCATGGGCACGCTTCGTCCGGTGGTCACCGTGCAGGTGGTTCAGTTGGACGCCGGACAGCGCCGTGGCACCGCCCGGTTGCGGGCCGAGTGGACGATCCATCAGGGCAAACCGGCCTGGCTCCAGGACGCCTACGTCCAACTCATTCGGGGGGCGGACGGGTGGGCGGCGATTTGGAGCCGGGACCTGATCGCATCCGGGCTGCAGACCGGTGACCGGGTCCGGGCGATCCGGCTCGCGCCCGAACGCGGCGAGGTGATCGGCGCCGACCAGCAGCGTCTGGCCTGGAACCAGGAGGCCAAGCAGATCGGCCTGGACAAGACCGCGATCGACGCCGCCCGACAACCGGCGGCCGCGCGGCAACTGGCCAGGGCGGTGGGTATCGACCCGGACGGTTTTGTCGCCAAGGTCGCCGCTTTCGGGCCGAAGGCGTTCGTGGTGGCGACGGTGGTTCGCGCCGTCGGCAACGACGAGTGGGCCACGGTCGGCAAGGTCGCCGGGTTGCCGGGAGTCCGGGTCTTCGATGTGGTCCGGTCGCTGGCGCTGTCCAGCACCTTCGCCCGTCCGTTGCTGGGCACGGTGGGAGAAGCCACGGACGACATCATCAAGGCCTCGGGCGGAGCGATCCGGCCGGGCGACCTGGTCGGGCTGGGCGGCGTCCAGAAGGCCCGCAACGAACAGCTGATGGGCATCACCGGGTTCTCCGTCCAGGCGTATCCCGACGGGCATGTGGAGGAGGCCAGGGAACTGTTCAGCGTGCCGGCGGTGCCCGGGCTGCCCGTGCGGCTGACCTTGGACGTGGCCCGGCAGCGCAGCGCGGAGATGCTGATCGGCAGCACCGGGCATCGCGCGCTGGTCGCCATCCGGCCCTCGGACGGTGCCGTACTGGTGCTGGCCAGCACTCCGGGCACCGATACCGCGACCGGTCGGCAGATCTACCCCGACGACTTCGCCCCTATTCGCGTGCCGGCCAAGACTCGTCCGGGCGGTGTCGATGATGCGGTCGATGCCCTCGGCCTGACTGGCGACGCGGGCATCGGGTTGCCGGTTCTGCTGGCCGACACCGAGGGTGGCACGGTGCGACTGTCGACCTACGCGGTCGCCGCGGCGACCGCGTCCGTCGGTCGGGGGGAGAGCGTCCGCCCGCAGCTGTTCGTCGAAGAGCCGCAAGCCACGATCATCGACGGACTTACCGCCCAGGAGGTTGCGGCGATTCGCACGGCGATGCGCTCGGCTACCGGTGCGGGCCCCCTGAAGCTGCTGGCGGGGCTGCCCGGGCCGGCGCCCCTCGCCGCCGGCGACGGCAGGCTGTGGACCGTCGCCCTGCAGGGCGACCTGGTCGTGGCGAGCTATTCGGCGGACGGGCACTCGGCGGCTCTGGCTGCACGCTTCCTGCGGCATCCCACCGGGTGACTTCCGGCCGACCAGCCCCGCGAAGTGCGCCCAGGGAGCCCACCATGCCGCCGACCCGGGAAGTCACGTCACTAGACTGGCCGCATGCGTCGCTTCGGAATCCTTGCCGCACTGGTGCTCTTGAGCGCGTGCTCGGCGGCTACTCCGGGTGCGTCGCCGAGCCCGCATGACAGCCGGTTCGGCACCGCTGAGCCGATGCCGTCGATCAGCACCCCGTCCGGAACCCCGGCGACGGTCTCGGACGTGCGGCTGCAGGCAATCCGCACCGACCTGACCGGCCGGGGCACCACCGCGGACCAACTGCAGGTGGTCAGCGCCGAGCGGGTCACCTTCAACGACGGCTCGCTGGGCTGTCCGCAGCCCGGTGTCCAGTACACCCAGGCCCAGGTGGACGGCCTGCGGGTCGTCGTCTTGGCGGCGGGCCGGATGTTCGACTACCGGTTCGGCAAGAGCGACACTCCCCGGCTCTGCAAGAACGGCGGCCCCGTTCCCACAACCTCCACTCGCTGAAACGGCCAACGGCCCCGGGAGAACCCGGGGGCCGTTGGCCGTTTCAGATGGCCAAGGTCGAGGCCTTGGCAACCGGTGGTCAGGTCTTCTTGAGCGTGACCAGCTCCGCACGTTGGCCCGTGCGTCCGCCGAGATGGATCAGAAGTCCTTGCGCCGTGAGCACGGGGGCTGCCGTGTTCACCACCTTTGCCGTGGCTTTCGCCGCGACCGGGGCGTTGAGTGAGAATGGGATCTCCTCACCCTGGTAGTCGATGTAGAGGGGGCTGTCAGTCACGATGGCTGGTTTGACCACGTTGAAGGGCACCCAATCCGTCGAGTCGAACACACCATCGAACTGCGAGCTGAAGGTGTACGCACGATAGTGAATCGGGTAGGTGGTCGAACCTGGCTCGACACCGATGTCCGCCGCCCAGACCGGAATGAGGAACGAATCGTTGTCGAAGCTGTTCGAGTCCACCCCCCCGTCCAAGAAGTTGAGCGGCGAGCAACTGATGTTCAAGCAACTGATGTCGTTGGGGTCCGCATCCGCATCGAACAACACGGCGATCGGCTGATCGCTGTCAGCTGGGGTAAAGGCCGCCACAACGTAGTCGGTCTCACCATCGGCGTTCACGTCGATCGCGATGTCGGTTTCACTGGCGTTCAGGTGGGGTGAGTTGCCCCACATGCTGACCCCGAACCACAGCCAGCCCTCGTCGGGCGAGCTCCCTGGCTCCGCCGCGTATCCCGCGCCGGTGTAGCGAAGATCGGACGAGCGTGCAGTCGCATTCAGCGCGCAACTGCTCGTCTGTCCGAGCACGCAAGCGGGAAGCTTGCGGCTCGTCGCCCCTAGTGTGAGCAGGGACGCCTTGGACCCGTAGGCCGTGGTGCCGGAACCCTGAAAGACGCCCTTGCCCTTGAGCGTGATGACGTCGGTACCGACGGAGGCGCGGGTGACCGAAACCGGCTTGGCCGCCCCATACACCGGCACGCGCAACGCGTTCTTGCCGGAAGGCTTGACCAGTAGGCGGCCCGACGCGTCGGACACGTACTGCCGGTTGCCCTCGCCGGTCCAACTGCTGCTGACCGTGGTGGTCGACATGGTGGGATCGATCGTCCGGCGCAACTTGCTCGGCTTGATCGCCATGGTCACCCGGACGGTTGCGGTGCCCTCGGCCTTGATTCGCACCGCCTTCGGCGACACCGAGTAACTCACGCCCGGCTGCTTCACCACTGCGGAGTAGCTAAGGCTGACCGTGCGGGCCGATGAGGTGACGTTTCGCAGCGTGATCGACTTCGTCTCGGTGACCTTCGACGATGAGATCGGTGCTTCGACCACACCGAAACTCGCACTCACCACTCCGGGGTCGCTCTTGCTGTATGCGATCACTGCCGTGGTGGCAGCGTACTTCGCGTCCACGCGTCCCGCACCGACCCGCGCGGGACCGTAGATTTCGCCGCGCTTGTTGCGGTCGGTGTAGATGTCCTGACCGGCAGTGTTCATGATGGCGGCCTTGATCCGTTCCACCGGCCATGTCGGGTACTTCGATCGCAGCAGAGCAGCGATGCCTGCGACGTGCGGGCTGGCCATCGAGGTGCCACTGATCGACGCCGCACCATTGCCGGAGCCGACGTTGACCGACACGATGCTCTGGCCGGGAGCCGCCACATCGGGCTTGAGCACGCCCGGTGCGCCGTGAGTGCCACGAGAACTGAACGAACTCAGGGTGTCGACCGCACCCGGATCACGGACCGGAATGCTCGTCAGGGCGCTGCCGGTGAAGGTGACCTTCAGTGTTCCCGCAACGGCGGCCGGACGGAGTTTGGTCGTCGCGTCCAGGCTCAGCTGGAAGACCGGGATGATCGGATCTCCGGTGATGCCCGCGAGAAACTCGGTCACGGACGTGGTGAACAGGGCACCGATCGCGCCAGCCGCGCGCACGTTGGCGCTGCGATCGACTGACCCGCAGCGTCGGGTTGCGTCGTTGTCGTCCACTCGAGCCAGGCCACCTTGCCGGCCACCTTGGCAGCATCGTCGCCGGTCAGTGGCTGGCAGCCGTCCGCGTTCGCCGCAGAGAGCGGTGTGGCGACCGAGCCGGACACGTCCGGCGCGGTCACCCACGGGTAGGCCACCGAGGTCTGTCCGCTGACGATGCCCTGCACGTTGCTCGGGGCAGTGACGATCAAGCCGTCGAGCGCGTTGTAGGCATCGACGCTGCTGGCCACCGTGAGCGCCCGGGCGGCACCGGACCCAGCGTCGGTGTAGTCCCCAGCGTTGCCGGCCGAGTTGACCGTCATGACGCCGTGCAGCGCGAGCTGATCGATCAATACGTTGTCGGGAGCATCCGGCGCGTCGTAGTCGGCTCCGAGGGACATGTTGAGCACGTCCAGATGATCAGAGAAGTCGCCGTCGCCGTTTGGATCCAGTGCCCAGTCCAGCGCCGGCATGACCAGATCGGTGGAGCCCTCGCATCCGAACACGCGCAGGGCAAAGAGCGAAGCCTTCGGCGCGGTGCCGGGCCCGATCCGCATGGCGTTCAGGGCGGCGCCCGTCAGTGTGCGGTAGTTACCCTTGAAGGTAGAACCGTTCCCGTTCACGCCGTAGCCGGCCGCGGTGCCGGCGACATGACTGCCGTGGCCGTTGCAGTCCAAAGGGTTGGGGTCCGGCGCGGGCATCGAGTTGTCATCTTCCGCGGCGTAGTCGTCGCCCGAGAAGTCCCAGCCACCGACGACCTTGGCGGTCTCCCAGCCTGGCTGGGTGTCAACAGCGTCCGCAGCCTGAAAGGCAGCCACCGTGCCAGGGCCACCGAAGTCGGCATGCGTGTAGTCGATGCCGGTGTCCATCACACCGAGCCGGACGCCTCTGCCGGTTAAACCGGTGTCCTGCCACGCCTTGAGCGTCGAGGTCAGTTGGACCGCACTCGAGTTCTGCAACCGGTAACGCGTGAGCGGGGTGATCTTGACCACATCGCTGCGCCGCGCGATCGCTTTGATTCCCGCCGTGTTCGTGTGGATCGCAACGCCCGGCAGGCCGTTGGTGACGGCGAAGATCTGCTTCGCCCCCTTGTCGGCCTTTCGTGCCGCGGCGGCCACGGAGTCTGCAGTCTTCTCGACCTGCGCGCGGCGCTCGCGCGTCGCCTTGGCGGTCGCTGAGGATCCTCGCCCGTTTTCGCGGGCGGCAGTATTGACCTCCGCCGCGCTGCGGCCGCTGAGTTGGACGAACACCGACTGGGTCTTCTTCGACTCCGCCAGCAGCCTCGGGCTCAGTTTGGGGTCCGCAGTGGCACGTCCCTCGGCCGTCGCAGCAGCAGGCCGTTTGACCTTCGTCGGTCCACTGGGAATGGGGATTCTGTCCTTATCGGGTTGGGCCCCTGCCGGGAGGGTGGCGAGAGCGGTACTCATCGCGATGCTGGTAACTACTGAAACCGCAATTGCCACGGGACGGCGAAAAGCTTTGTTCATCGAGGAGACTCCTGGCTTGGCCACTCACAGGGAACCCGGCAGATCCCGGGTCGAGGTCAATCAATCACACCGACCGGCGGGGCACAAGGGTCACGGTCCCAGGCAGGCGACTTTCCAACAGAGCGGTCATGTTCTGGCCGGGACCGAGACAGAGGTGCGCCCTGATCGCGGCTTCGCGGCATCATCGAAAGATGGAAGCCCTTGTCGCAACGGTCAACAAGGGTCTTCGACGGGCGGCTTCGGTTCTATCCACGGCTCAGGGAGGAGCCAGCGAACTCGTGTAGCGGTCGCGCAGCGCAGCGACTTTCAGACGTCACCATCGATCGGCGCAGTGGGCGCGATTCCCAACCAAAACGTGACTAAGTTGTTACTCGGGCCCTCGTCAGCAGCTGTATGCCTTCGCCCGGGTAGCACTCGCATGTCGTCCGAATTGGAGGGGTCCAGCAGCCGTCCCCGAGTCGGGTCGACTGCTGGGGATGGTGTCATTGTGGGTCACGACACGACGCTAGGAGTTCATGAAACCGCCAAGCGACACCCACGCCCAGCGCATCCGCAAGCTCACCTCGGAGGTGCAACGGCTGCGGGACTGGGCCGGTGGCGATCCGGCCCGCCTGGGCAGGGTGGCGGACGCGCTGATCGAACTGACCGAGCAGCGACTGGCCGGACACGCCTGGGCCGAGGCGGCTGCCGGCGCGCAGGAAGCGGTGATGCTGTCGGCGAAGGCGCTGGCCCAGCATGGCCCCGTCGGTCCGTACACACCGCAGTCGGACGCCGTCCGGTCGGTGACGGCGCTCGTGCACCTGGCAGTGATCCAGTCCGCCGCGGGTCTGCACCAGCCGGCCGGCCAAACGCTCGGCGCTGCCTTCGCGCTGCGGGACCAACTCAGCCGGCTCGACCTGGACCAAGGCCTACGACCCACGACGATCGCGTGGGGACTACTGGTTTGGGCCCGGGTCGCGCAGGCCGAAGGTGACCTGCCGGCGGCGAACGCTCGAGCGGACGCGGCCGCCTCGGTTCAGGCCGACGAGGGCTGGACGGCAGTCGACGTCGATCGCGGTGTGGCCGACGCCCGCTGGGCGGCGGGCTGGCCCGAGCCGGCGATCGAGTACCTGTTGCGGGCCGTCGAGCGGTTCGACCATCAGGCGCTCGCCTGGCTGCAGCAGCCGGCGGCGTTGGCACCCGCACTGCTCGATCGGTTGAGTGAGCCGTTGTTCGGGCTGTACAGCGAGGCCGCCGATCGGCTGATGGTGATCGGCGCCCCCGGGCTCGGGTTGACCCTGCGCCGCCGGCTGGTCGACCTGCTCGGCACGATTGCCGTGCGGAAGCCGGAGTTGCAGGCGGTTCTGGTGGTCGCGTTGGACGACCTTGCCGAGGACCTGCGCAGCACCGGGCGGGTCGACGAGGCCGCTGATGTGACCGAGTTGGCCACGTCCATCGCCGGAGAGGACGAAGCCGAACGGCCGGCGGGCCGGCAGCGTACGCCGATGGGTGCCCAGGCGTCCTGGTCGGCGCTCGAGCCAGCGGTCGCGTTCGGGGTGCGGAGCGGAGCGCTGGGAGTGGCGCAGGGCCGACTGGCCGGCTTGCGTGGTCCCGCGGACGCCGAAGAGCAGCAGCGCCGGGCACTGGCCGAAGCAGAGCTTGCTGACCGGGCCACCAACCAGGCCGACGCAGCGCAGCGGCTGGCACGTGAGGACGAGCGGAGCCGGGTCGAGGCTGAGCGGCTGGCCGCCGAGCAGGCCGAGCAGGATCGCCTGGAGGTGCAACGTGCAGCCGAGGTGGCCGAGACCGAACGCCTACACAAGCAGCGTCGCCGGGCCGAGCGCAAGGCCGAGCACGAGCGGCAACTGGAACGCGAGCGTGCCGAGCGTGAGGCGGCCCTGCGCGCCAGGGTGACCGACGAGACCGACGCCGAGCGGACCGAGCGCGAGGACCTGGAGCGGCTGGCCGCCGAACTCGCGGAGTTGGAGGCGCAGGAGGCGGTCAAGGCAGATCAGGAGGCTGCCGAGCTCGCCGACCTGGAGCGTCAGCTGGCACTGGAGGAGGAGCGTCCGATCGAACCGGTCGACGCGCTGACGGAAGAAGACGAAGCCGCGCGCAGGACGGCTGCCGAGGCCGCGCTGGCCGAGGCGGAGCGGGCTGCGGAAGAGGAGCGAGCGGCCGAAGCGGCAGACCAGGCCGAGGCGGAGCGTGCAGCAGCGGCGGAGGCCGAACGAATCGCGGAGGACGAGCGAGTTGCCGAGGCAGTGACGCTGGCTGAAGCGGAGCGGGCTGCCGAGGCGGAGCGGGCCGCACAGGCAGCAGCGCAGGCCGAAGAAGAGCGACTTGCCCTGGCGGAGTCAGAGCGAGTCGCCGAGGTTGAAGCCGAACGTGACCGGTTGCTCGCCGAAGAGGCGGAACTGGAACATGCCGCGGTGGCCCAGGCGGAGTTGGACCGGCAGGCGGCCGAACACCAGGAAGCCGAGCGGTTGGCGGCTGAGCAGCGGGAAGCCGAGCGGTTGGCGGCTGAGCAGCGGGAGGCCGAGCGGTTGGCGGCTGAGCAGCAGGAAGCCGAGCGGTTGGCGGCTGAGCAGGAGCGGGCCGAGCGGGCGGCCGCTGAGCAGCTAGCCGCCGAACAGGCAGCCGCCGAACGTGACCGGCTGGCGGTCGAGGCGCAGCGGGCCGAGGCCGAGCAGGCCGCGGCACTGGCGCAGCGGCAGCGATTGGAGCTCGAGCGTATGGAGGCCGAGCGGCTGGCCGCTGAACAGGCCGAGCACGACCGACAGGAGGCGGAACGAGCGGCCGCTGAGCGTGCCCGGGCCGAACGAGCGACTGCCGAGCGCGCCGAGGCCGAGCGGCTGGAGGCCGAGCGGTGGAGGCCGAGCGGCTGGAGGCCGAGCGGGTCGAGGCCGAGCGGGTCGAGGCCGAAAGACTCGAAGCCGAGCGCTCGGCGGCGCAGGCCGATGCCGCCGAACGCGCTGCCCTCGAACAGGCCCGCGAGGGCGTCGAACTGGCCAGCGGACGGCGCGAAGTGCGCGACGCGAGCGAGTCTCTGGTAGCGGAACTCAAGGCGTCCTACGAGGCCGATCCCGAGCGCTACCTCAGCGAATACCTGGACGCGCTCGACCAGCTTGCCACCGCTCGCTGGCAAGCGGGCGATTGGTGGGGTTCGCGGGCACCGGCAAAAGAAGCCAAAGCCCTGCGCAAACAACACGGCCGCTGAGCGCTTCCGACGACCACCCGGACCAGGCCGGGTTGTAGGGATCGGCCAAACCTCGGCCGCCCGGCTTGGTGCATCCCGACAGTCTCGGCGCGCCGACGTCCGCCAATCTGGCAGTTTCGCTCGGGTCGCCTCGCCATGTACGCGCAGACGTGGAAGATTTCGTAGGCAGGGCCTACCACCGCACCCCCAGTCCACGCCGGCCTGGGTGGAGCAGGATGGGCCATAAGGAGGCACCCGGGTGTTCAAGCGCATCGCGATCGTCAACCGTGGGGAGGCCGCAATGCGGCTGATCCACGCCGTCCGCGACCTCAACGCAGAGCATCAAGAGGCCCAGCCGATCACGGTGATCGCGCTGTACACCGACGCCGAGCGCACCGCGATGTTCGCCCGCGAGGCCGACGAGGCCTACCCGCTCGGGCCGGCGGCCGGCCGTCCCTACCTCAACCACCAACTACTCGCCGAGGTGCTGACCAGAGCGAAGGCGGACGCCGTCTGGGTGGGCTGGGGTTTCGTTGCCGAGGACGCCGGGTTCGCCGACCTGATGGAGTCGATGGGGATCACTTTCATCGGCCCCTCTGGTGCGGCGATGCGCAAGCTCGGCGACAAGATCGGCTCCAAGTTGATCGCCGAAGAGGTCGGGGTGCCGGTGGCGCCCTGGTCGCGGGGCGGCGTGGACACCCTGGAGGACGCGCTGGCGGCCGCCGACCGGGTCGGCTATCCGCTGATGCTCAAGGCCACCGCCGGCGGCGGCGGCCGCGGCATCCGCAAGGTGGAGAACGCCGACGACCTGACCGACGCCTACCAGCGCACCCGTGACGAGGCCGAGCGGGCGTTCGGCTCCGGAGTGGTCTTCCTGGAGAAGCTGGTCACCGGTGCGCGTCACGTCGAGGTGCAGGTGATCGCCGACGGCCAAGGCACAGCATGGGCGCTCGGCGTGCGGGACTGCTCGGTGCAACGCCGCAACCAGAAGGTGATCGAGGAATCCGCCTCGCCCCTACTGGACGCCGACCAGACCGCCGAGCTCAGGGCCGCCGCCGAACGGCTGGCGCTCGCCGTCGACTACCGCGGCGCCGGAACGGTCGAGTTCCTGTACCACCCGCAGGATCGGAAGTTCGCCTTCCTCGAGGTGAACACCCGGTTGCAGGTGGAGCACCCGATCACTGAGGTGACCAACGACTTCGACCTGGTCAGGGCCCAGTTGCAGGTCGCCTCCGGCAGTCGGCTGACCGAGCGTCCGACCGAGTTCGGTCACGCGGTCGAGGCCCGGCTGAACGCCGAGGACCCAGACCGTGACTTCGCTCCCGCGCCGGGCCGGATCACCCGGCTCGACCTGCCGGCTGGCCCGGGCGTCCGGGTCGACACCGGAGTCGCCGAGGGCGACCGGATTCCCGCCGACTTCGACTCGATGATCGCCAAGATCATCGCCTTCGGACGCACCCGGTCCGAGGCCCTGGGCCGGCTGCGTCGCGCCCTCGGCGAGACCACCGTGGTGATCGACGGCGGCGCCACCAACAAGAGCTTCGTGCTCGAACTGCTCGACCGACCCGAGGTGGTCGGGGCCGAGGGGGTCACCTGGGCGGACACCGGCTGGATCGACCGGGTGCGCGCCGAGGGCGGCCTGGTCAGCGACCGGCACTCCGGCATCGCCCTGGTCGCGGCGGCGATCCAGGCCTACCAGGACACTGAGAAGGTCGAGATCGCTCGGCTGCTGGAGACCGCGCACGGCGGCCGTCCCCAGGTGCAGCATTCGGTCGGCCGGGCCGTCGACCTGAAGCTGCGCGGGGTGACCTACCAGGTCACGTCCTTCCGGATCGGTCCGCAACGGTTCCGGGTCCGGGTCGCACAGGGCGATCTGTCCAGCACCGTCGAGGCCAGCCTGGAACGTCTGGACGAGGTGCACAGCCGCCTGGACGTGGGCTGCGAACGGTTCCGGTTGGTTTCGGCCACCCACGGCCCGGTGCACCTGATCGAGGTCAACGGGGTCACCCACCGGGTCAGCCGTGACGAGGGCGGGGTGCTGCGCTCGCCGGCACCCGCGCTGGTGGTGGCCACTCCGGTGGGGGTGGGCGACCAGGTCGCCGCTGGTGCGCCAGTGCTGGTGCTCGAGTCGATGAAGATGGAGACCGTTCTGGTCGCACCCTTCGCCTGCCGGATCAAGGAACTGCTGGTGATCACCGGCAGCCAGGTCGAAACCATGGCGCCGCTGCTCCGGCTGGAGCCCGTCACCGAGGACGACGCGCCGGTCGAGCAGGCGTCCGCGGAGGCCGGACCCGGGCTGGAACTGCCGCAGTGCGATCCGATCACCGATCCGGCCGAACGGTCGCACCAACTGCTGGCCGACCTGTCGGCCCTCGTGATGGGCTTCGACGCCGATCCCGAGCATCAGCCGCTGGCCGAGTACCTGGCGGCCCGCAAGGGATTGCAATCCGCCGGCATCGACGTGATGAACGGCGAAATCCGCCTGATCGGCCTGTTCGCCGACGTGGCGGAGCTGAGCCGTAACCGTCCGGCCGGCGAGGATGCCAACACCGAGCTGCGGGTGCACAGCGACCGGGAGCACTTCCACCGCTACCTGCAGAGCTTGGACGTCGCCCGGGCCGGGCTGCCCGCCCAGTTCACCGCGCGGTTGGCGAAGGTGCTCGACCACTACTGGATCGGCGACCTGGACCGGACGCCCGAACTGGAGGAGGCGATGTTCCGGGCGTTCCTGGCCCAGCAGCGGTTCGCCTCCGACCTCAAGGTGATCACCTCCCTGCTCGAACGGTGGATCACCGAGCCGTCCCCCGATGAGCAGGTGGCCACGCTCGCGCGGGTGGAGTTGGAACGGCTCGTCCGGGCCACCCAGCGGCGATTCCCGGTGGTCGGCGACCTGGCCCGCAGCATCCGGTTCCGCTGGTTCGACCAACCCCAGGTGGACGCCGACCGGAATCAGGTGCTGGCCGAGGTGCGCGCCGAGGTGGCTGCCTTGGCCGAAGATCCGCAGGCCGCCGACCGCGAAGAGCGGATCGCCGCCCTGTCGCGGATTCCCGAGCAAACCGTCAGCTTCCTGGCCGAGCGGCTCGAGCGCGGCATCCCCGCCGAGGAGCCGATGCTCGAGGTGCTGATCCGCAAGCACTACATCGACTACGACCTGCAGGACCTGCGTGGGCTGACCGTGGACGCTCGCGCGGCCGCGGCCGGGCACTACCGGTTGGAGAGCCGTCCGACCCGGGTGGTCTCGACGGTCGGAAGGAACGACGAGTTGGCCGGCGACGGGCCGGTGTGCGCCGTGGTCAGGACCCTGCTGGACGAGCGCAACACCGGTGACGACGCTGTAGTCGAGTTGTACATCTCATGGCCGGACGCTCCCGATCTCGACCGGGCCAGCGCCGTGCTCGAGGAACTCCTCGCCGACTGGTCGCTCGGCGAGAGCGTCCGCAGGATCGTCATCGCCGTCTGCGACCACCGGTCCGAGCCGGGCTACCTGACCTTCCGTTGGACGACCTCGGGTGAGATCGCGGAGGACGCCAAGATCCGCGGCGTCCATCCGATGGTGGCCCGCCGGCTGGATCTGTGGCGGCTGCGCGAGTTCGACGTGACCCGGTTGCCGGCACCCGAGGACGTGCTTTTGTTCGACTGCGTGGCCAAGTCGAATCCGGCCGACCGCCGCCTGGTGGCGATGGCGCAGGTGCGGCAACTGGCCCCCGTCCGGGACGAGAACGGGCGACTGGTCGGCCTGCCGCACGCCGAACGGGCGGTGGAGAACTGCTTGGAGGCGATCCGGCGCACCCGGGCGGTGCGCGGCACTGAGGGCAACCGGCTCGACATGAACCATGTCTGGGTGCACGTCTGGCCGGTGATCGAACTCGACTACAAGGACATCGCTGCGCTGCAGGCGAAGATCACCCCGCTCGGCGAGGGCGCCGGCATCGAGGAAGTACTCGCCCAGGGCCGGTTCCAGCAGCCGGGCAGCGGCGTGATCCCGTTGGCGGTGCGGTTCCACTACCGGCCCGGCTCGGGGGTCGCGACAGCGATCGAACCGCCGCCGTCGGCACCGCTGAAACCACTGGACGACTATGCGGCCCGGGTGCTTCGGGCCCGCCGTCGCGGCCTGGTCTACCCCTACGAGTTGAGCGAGGTACTGGCCGGCCCGGGCGGCACGCTGACCGAGCTCGACCTGGACGACCAGAGTCTCCTGGTGCCGGTGACGCGTGACCCGGGGCTCAACCGGGCGGGCATCATCTGCGCCCTGGTCACCACCCCCACCCCGCAGTACCCGGAGGGGATGACCCGGGTGGCGCTGTCCGGCGACCCGACCCGCGGGCTGGGCGCGGTGGCCGAGCCCGAGTGCCGGCGGATCATCGCCGCCCTCGACCTGGCCGAGCGGATGGCAATTCCGGTGGAGTGGTTCACCCTCTCGTCCGGGGCCCGGATCTCGATGGATTCCGGCACCGAGAACATGGATTGGGTCGGGGCGGCGCTCCGCCGGATCATCGAGTTCACTCAGAACGGTGGCGAGATCAATGTCGTGGTGGCGGGCATCAATGTCGGCGCCCAGCCGTACTGGAACGCCGAGGCGACGATGCTGATGCACACCAAGGGCATTCTGGTGATGACGCCCGACTCGGCGATGGTGCTCACCGGCAAGCAGTCGCTGGACTTCTCCGGCGGCGTCTCGGCTGAGGACAACTTCGGCATCGGCGGCTACGACCGGGTGATGGGACCCAACGGCCAGGCCCAGTACTGGGCGTCCGACCTGCCCGGTGCGTTCCGGATCCTGATGGGGCACTACGACCACACCTATGTGATGCCGGGCGAGGCCGGACCGCGCCGAGCGCCGACGTCCGACCCAGTGGATCGTGACATCTCGAACTACCCACATGAAGGTGAGTTCGCCACCGTTGGAGAGATATTCACGGCCAACCCCGACCGCAAGAAGCCGTTCGACATCCGCAGCGTGATGGCCGCGGTCACCGACGCGGACAAGCCGCGGCTGGAGCGTTGGGCGGGCATGGCCGACGCGGACACCGCGGTGGTGATGGACGCCCGGATCGGCGGCCATTCGGTGTGCCTGCTGGGCATCGAGTCCAAGCCGGTGGCCCGCGCCGGGTTCCCGCCCACCGACGGCCCGGACACCTACACCGCTGGCACCCTGTTCCCACGGTCGTCGAAGAAGGCCGCCCGAGCCATCAACGCAGCGTCCGGGAACCGTCCGCTGGTGGTGCTGGCGAACCTCTCCGGCTTCGACGGTTCACCCGAGTCGATGCGCAACCTGCAGCTGGAGTACGGCGCCGAGATCGGACGGGCGGTGGTCAACTTCAAGGGCCCGATCGTCTTCGTGGTGATCTCGCGGTACCACGGCGGCGCGTTCGTGGTGTTCTCCAAGACGCTGAACCCGAACATGACCGTGCTGGCCCTGGAGGGTTCGTTCGCGTCGGTGATCGGAGGCGCCCCGGCGGCCGCCGTGGTGTTCGCCGGCGAGGTCGGCAAGCGCACAGCGGCCGACCCAAGAGTCGCGTCACTGGAGGCCGAACTGCGCACCGCGGGGCCGGCCGAGCGGCCGAAGCTGCAGGCCGAACTGACCGACGCCCGGGCATCCGTCCGGGCCGAGAAGATCAGCGAGGTCGCGGCCGAGTTCGACGGCGTCCACAACATCCATCGGGCGGTCGAGGTCGGGTCGGTCGACAAGGTGATCAGCGCCACCCGGCTACGCCCCGAGATCATCGCCGTGATCGAGGCCTACCAGAACCGCTGAGGGTTGCGGTCGCACCCGACCGGCTGCACTACCATCCGGGCATGGCCACCCTCGTGCTCACTGTCATCGGCGACGACCGTGCCGGACTAGTCAACGCCCTCGCCGAGGCGGTCACCGCCCACGGCGGCAACTGGGAGCGCAGCCAGCTGGCGGAGCTGGCCGGCAAGTTCGCCGGCATCGTGCTGGTCAGCGTGCCCGACGAACGCTCGGCCGAACTCGCCCTGGCACTGCGTCCGCTGGCCGGACTACTGGACGTGGCGGTCCATCCCGGCATCGACACCGAACCCAGCGTTGCCGCTAGTCAGGTGCAGGTGGACCTGGTCGGCAATGACCATCCCGGCATCGTCCGCGATGTGTCGGGGGTGCTGAGCCGCCATGGCATCAGCATCGACAAGTTGATCACCGAGACCCGCGAGGCGCCGATGATGGGCGGCCGGTTGTTCGAGGCGCACCTCACCGCCGGGGTGCCGCAGGGCCAGGACCTGGAGGCGCTGCAACGCGACCTGGAGCAGTTGGCCACCGAGATCCTGGTCGACATCAGCCTCGCCGCGGGCTGAGCTGCACCGGCTAACCTGCGGTCATGCTCGCCCTGCTGTCGCCCGCCAAGTCGCTCGACTACGAGTCCCGGCTGCCCACCCGCAAGCGTTCGATCCCCCGGCTGCTGGTCGAGTCGGAGCAGCTGATCGAGGTGATGCGCGGCCGGTCGACCTCAGAGATCGCCGGCCTGATGAAGATCTCGGACGAGCTCGCCGCGCTGAACGCCCAGCGCTACGCCGACTTCTCGCTGCCGTTCACCCCGCGTAACGCCCGGCCGGCCGTGCTCGCCTTCGCCGGTGACGTCTACCAGGGCATGGCCGTGCGCAGGCGCTGGGACGAACGTGACTACACCGAGGCGCAGAAGACGATCCGGATCCTGTCGGGTCTGTACGGGGTGCTGCGCCCGCTCGATCTGATCCAGCCGTATCGGCTCGAAATGGGCATCCGGTTGGTCACCGATCGCGGCCGCAACCTGTACGACTACTGGGGCTCGACGATCACGAACCTGCTGCGCGACGACCTGGCCGCATCGCCCGGAGCGCCCGTGGTGATCAACCTGGCTTCGGAGGAGTACGCCGGCGCGGTGAAGGTGCACGAACTGGGCGCACGGGTGATCTCGCCACGATTCGAGGACATCGACGCCAGCGGCGTCCGCGGTGTCGTCGGGTTCTTCGCCAAGCGGGCCCGTGGCGAGCTGGCCGGTTGGCTGGTGCGGAACCGGTCCCGCTCGCCGCGTGCGCTGCGGGACTTCGCCGAGGCGGGCTACCGCTACGACCCGGGCACCTCGTCGCCGGACCGGCCGGTTTTCCTGCGCCGGTTCGAGGACCGGGTCGGGCCCATGCTGAGCCCTCAGCGGTGACAGACCGCCTCGACGTTGTTGCCGTCGGGGTCACGGACGAACGCGCCGTAGTAGCCGGCGTGGTACTCGGGCCACTCCCGGGGTTCGTGCAGAACCTCGGCACCCGACCGCACCGCGGCGTCGAACCAGGCCCGGACGTGGTCGCGGTCGTCGGCTTCGAACGCGATGTGCGCCTCACGGTTGGACGCTCCCTTGGCCGCCGAGCTGATCCAGAAGTCAGGCTTTCCCTCGGTGCCGTAACCGATGGCCTCGCCGAAGTCCATCTGGCGGGTGAAGCCGAGCTCGCCAAGGGTGGAGTCGTAGAACTTCGCGGAAGCCGGCAGGTCGTCAACGTTGATACCGAAGTGATCGATCATGCGCCCAGTCTGGCGGGTGTCGCCGACACTTTCAGCGCACCGAACGATCCGGGGACGGTTCTTTTCCGTTCAGCCCCGGATGATTGGGGACGGTTCTCTTTCGTTCACTCTGCTGAACGGTTATCCTCTGCTGAACGGTTGGGGACGGTTCTCTTTCGTTCACTCTGCTGAACGGTTGGGGACGGTTCTCTTTCGTTCACTCTGCTGAACGGAAAGAACCGTCCCTGAGCATTCACCGTCCTGGATCGTTCAGGTCGGTTGAACGGAAGAGAACCGTCCCCGCTCGTTCAGGTCGGTTGAACGGAAAAGAACCGTCCCCGATCGTTCAGGTGTCTCGAACGGAAGAGAACCGTCCCCGATGGTTCATGAACGAGAAGAGAACCGTCCCCGATGGTTCACGTCTGAACGGAAGAGAACCGTCCCCGATGGTTCACAGCCGCGCCATCACCTCGTCGAGCATCGCCTCGGTCAGCCGTCCGGTGAAGGTGTTCTGCTGGCTGACGTGATAACTGCCGAGCAGGCGGACGGGGTGATCACCCACAGTCAGCACCACTTCGGCGCCGTGCCCGAACCTCGGCTTCGGACGCGGCACCACGAACCCGAGCCGCCGGGCGGCGGACAGGGTGGCGTCCCAGGCGAAGCCGCCCAGAGCCAGGATCGAGCGAAGGCCCGGCAAAGCCAGCTCGAGGTCACGATCCAGCCAGGGCGCGCAGGTGTCGCGCTCCAGGGTGCTCGGACGATTGTCCGGCGGTGCACAGCGGACGGCGGCCAGCACCCTCAGCCCGGTCAACTCCAGACCGTCCCCGGCGGCGACCGACGTCGGTCGATCGGCGTAGCCCGCTCGGTGCAGCGCGGCGAACAGCCAATCCCCGGAGCGGTCCCCGGTGAACACCCGGCCGGTCCGGTTGCCGCCCTGGGCCGCCGGGGCCAGGCCGACCACCAACACCGCAGCGCGCGGGTCACCGAAGCTGGGCACCGGACGGCCCCAATAGGGCTGGTCGGCGAACGAGGCACGACGCTCGACGGCAACCAGCTCCCGCCAGGCCACCAGCCGCGGGCAGGCACGGCAGACCGACACCTGCGCGTCCAACTCGGCCGGCCGGTCGGCTGCCCTGGCCAGCCGGGCCACGTCGGCGGCGCAGTGCGCCACCGGGGTCGCCGCGTTCGCCGGATCGCCTGGCCAGCCGGAACCCGGGTCCACCGGCGAGCGATGCGGCCGCCCCGAGACGGGATGCCGGTCCTGCCGCGACGCCCGCCCGTCGTCCATCGCGCGGTCGAGGTGCGCACCGGGTTCCATCCGCACAGCATGCCCGAGCCGTCCGGTCGCCTGCGGCATTAACCTCGGGGGATGCGCCTGGCCACCTGGAATGTGAACTCCGTCAAGCAACGGGTGCCCCGGCTGCTGCCCTGGCTGGACGAGCGGCGTCCCGATGTGGTCTGCCTGCAGGAGACCAAGCTGACCGACGAGGCCTTCGCCGACCTGCTCGCCGAACCCCTGCGCGAGCGTGGGTACGACTTCGCCAGCAACGGACAGGCCCAGTGGAACGGGGTGGCGCTGTTGTCCCGCGTGGGCCTTGAGGATGTCGAGCGTGGCTTCGCCGACATGCCCGGCTTTCCCGACCCCGAGGCGCGGGCGATCAGCGCCACCTGCGCCGGCCTGCGGGTGCACAGCCTCTACGTGCCCAACGGACGGGTGCCCGGCTCCGATCACTACACCTACAAGCTCGAGTGGCTGGCGGCGCTGCGGGCCAGCGTGGCGAGCGGGCCGCAGCAGGTGGCCTTGTGCGGCGATCTGAACATCGCCCCCGCGGACGCCGACGTCTTCGACCCGTCCGCCTACGAAGGGCACACGCACGTCACGCCACCGGAGCGGGCGGCGCTCGCCGCGCTGATCGACCTCGGCCTGCACGACATCGTCCGAGACCGATGGCCGGATCAGCGGGTGTTCAGTTATTGGGACTATCGCGCCGGAATGTTCCACAAGGATCTCGGCATGCGGATCGACCTGATCCTGGCCGACTCGGACACGTCGCACCGGGTCCGCGCCGCCTGGATCGACCGCCAGGCCCGCAAGGGCACCGGCCCCAGCGACCACGCGCCCGTGATGGTGGACTTCGACACGGCACCCGATGGGGACCTCGGACCAGTGGTACCGCCTCCTTCGATGGCCGGCACCTATCGGCGCGGATCGCGCAAGCTGCCCCAGTCGAAGTGAGCCGGGCACCCGTCCTGCACCTCAAGGGTGGGCACCGGGTTTCAAACCCTGTGACAGAATCGTCTCGACCTGTTAGTCCCCGATCGGAGTGCCATGCGTGACTGCGAGGCCTGCGGCCTGTCGCTCTCCGAGAGTGTCGACCGCTGCCCCCAGTGCGCCCAGCCGGTCACGGCCGCGGTGGCGCCCGGCCACCTGAGCCGGGTGGCTATCGCCGGCCATCCCGGCGCCACCCACTACGGCACGCTGACCGCGATCCGAGGAACCGGTGCCCCGGATTTCACTCCGCCGAACCAGTTCTCCTCGGCGTCACCGGGCGCTCCCGTCCGACCGCCGACGGCGCGGCAGCATCAACCGGCCCAAGACCCGGACGAGTCGGACGACCTCGACGATGGTTATTTCGCTGCCGATCGGGTCCCCCCGCGTTCGCCGGCCACACCGTCCAGCTCGGACTGGGACCCGGACGCCACCACCCGCTTCATGCCGGCCTACGCCAGCCGCAACGACATCAAGAACACTGCGGCCCTGGTGGCGCTTGCGGTGGCTCTCGTGGCCGCTGTTTCCAGCCTCGCCTGGCTGATCGGCCAGTCGGTCAGCGCCGGACGGCCACTGGCCCGGCCATCGGTGTCGGCCCCTTCGGCCACGCCGATCAGCACCGCGATACCGAAGAACGCGACCGTCTGCACCCCTGAGGTGGCCCGCAGCACCAACACCAGCTGCACGCTGGCCCGACGGGTGCTCTCCAGCGTCCGCACCCTGGGCACCGACCTGCCCGACACCTTCCGGGTCACCGTGACCGATCCGCAGACCGCGAAGAACGCGACCTTCGTCTGCAGCATCAAGTCCTGGATCCAGTGCGTGGGTGGTGGCGACGTGACCGTCTACGTGATGCGGCAGGTCTGAGCCGGCTCAAGCCTCAGCCCGGTTCGGGAGCGATCCGCGCGCTGGTCAGGGTGGCCGACCTCAGCTTCGCCCAGGCCGTGTGCACCGTCAGCGACGACAACGTCGCAGGCGGGTACCGGTAGGCGATCACGGCGCGCGCGGTGGCTTCGGACGACGCGTCCGCCAGCAGGTGCGCCAAAGCCGGTATGCCGGGAGCGTGTCCGACCACCAGCACGCGGTTGTACCGCTCCGGCACCTCGAGGATCTGGCTCAGTATCTGCTGGGCACCCGCGTTGTAGATCTCGTCGCTGGCCAGCACCGGCACGCTCAGCCCGAGGGCCTCGGCGGTCTGCCGGGTGCGGGTGGCGGACGAGACCAGGATCAGGTCAATGCCCACCTTCCGCAACTGCACACCCACCCCGCGCGCCTGCTGCGTACCCCGGGCACTCAACGGACGGGCGTGATCGCCGCCCGGCCCGGACGATTGCCATTGCGCCTCGGCGTGACGCAGCAGGTGCAGGGTCCTCACTCAGTGCGGGTGAATTCGTTCTCGAAGTCGGTGCCGCCGGCTCGCTTCCAGCTCTGGAAGATCTCCTTCTCGGCATCCGTGCGGCCGACCCAGATGGCGCCCTCGACCGACTTGCCGGGCTCGAGGTCCTTGTAGACGGCGAAGAAGTGTTCGATCTCGAGCAGGGTCAGCTGCGGCAGGTCGTTGAGTTCGCTCAGGTAGTCCTGGCGCTGGTCGGCGACCGGAATGCACAGCACCTTGTCATCGCCGCCCATCTCATCGGTCATCCGGAACATGCCGATCGCCCGGCACTCGACCAGGGCACCGGGAAAGGTGGCCTCGGGAATCAGCACCATGGCGTCCAGTGGGTCGCCGTCCTGGCCCAGCGTTCCCTCGATGAAGCCGTAGTCGTTCGGGTACTGGGTCGAGGTGAAGAGGGTCCGGTCGAGGCGGATCCGGCCGGTGTGGTGGTCCATCTCGTACTTGTTCTTGGTGCCTTTGGGAATCTCGATGGTGACGTCGAAGTGCAGACTCGGCTGGATCTTGGGGCGGCTGTAGTCGGCCACTGGCGGTTCCCCTTTCGGTGGCTGTCATGATGGCGTGGATGCCAGTCCAGACACTATCGCCAACCAAGCCGCAGGCAACATGCCAAAGCGGCTAGTCGGGACGGTTGCGCGGTTCACCCGAACCCTGGTTCTGGTGCTGTTGGCCCTGGTTGTGGTGTCCGCCGGCGTGCTGCTGGCGGTGCCGCAGTTGCGCACCGCCGTGCTGCCGTCCGGCACGATCACCTACACCGCCGGCCCGCCGGCGACCTGGCGAGCCCCCGAGACCGCGAGCCCACCTGCACTGCCGTTGACCGAGCTGGATGCGGCCCCGGCGCCGGCCGCCAAGGCGCTCGCGGCGAAGATTCCGAAGCTGGCCCGCGGGGCGTCGGCCACCCCGGGAGTTGTGGTGCTCGACCCGGCCACCGGCAGGACGCTGATCGATCGGGCCGACCGCCCGTTGCTGCCGGCGTCCACGATGAAGTTGCTGACCAGCGTGGCGACACTCGAGGCGCTCGGCAATGCGCGCACCTTCAACACGGCCGTGCTCGTCCCACGCAAGGGCGTGATCATCCTGCGCGGAGGCGGTGACCCGCTTCTGCATGATGCCCGGTTCACCGGACGCGCGTCGCTGCAGCAACTTGCCGTCGCGACGGCGGCCGCGTTGAAGACGGCGGGCACGATCAGGGTGACCCTCGGATATGACGATGCCCTGTTCAGCGGCGGGTCCTGGCACGCCCACTGGACCGACAACTACCGGTACTCGGTCGCACCGATCACGGCCCTGATGGTCGACAGCGGTTTCGCGCCGCGAACCGGCAAGGCCGAGAAGGATCCGTCCGCCGCTGCGGCGAAACTGTTCGCCAAGCGCTTGACGGCGAACGGCATCAGCGTGGCCGCCACCAAACCGATCCGGACGCCCGCCGGCGCGAGCGAGTTGGCCGCGATGGCCTCCGCTCCGGTCGAGCAGCTGATCGAGCACACCCTGCGCTACAGCGACAACGTCGCCGCGGAGACCCTGGCCCGCCAGGCGGCCCTGGCGACCGGACGAGCGGGCAGCTTCGCCGGCGCGGAAGCGGCCGTCCGGGCCACCCTGAAGGAGCTGGACCTGTGGACCGCGGGAATGGTCATCGACGACAACAGTGGGTTGAGCCGCGAGAACCGGGTCGCGCCCGGCGCCCTCGCCGGCGCCATCCGACTGGCCCTGGTCGACCCGGCGTTCCACACCTTGCTCCTCGGTCTGCCGGTGGGCGGGGTGTCCGGCACCCTGTTCGACCGCTACGACGACCGCAACGAGCGGGCCGGCCGGGGCGCCGTCCGGGCCAAGACCGGTAGCCTGCGCGACGTCGGAGCGCTGGCCGGGTACCTGATCACCGCGGACGGTTCGCCCCTGGTCTTCGCGATCCTGACCAACGGGGTGGTCCGGCCACTGGCGGTGCGCAACTGGATGGATCGCACCACGGCGGGCTGGGCGGACTGCGGCTGCGGTTGACCGTGCGCCGGGTTCGGTGCGCGGACCAAGGTGGGCCGCCGGCAAGGAGTGAGTCGGGCTCCCAGGTCAGGGTCTACCGGCTGCCCGGCTGAGCCGACACTAGACTCCGGGCATGACCGCGGTTCCCTGCGTCGACTGGCAGGTCGCAGCCGCCACCGGACGATTCCTGGTTCCACCCGGCGTGGACGTGGGCCGTGCCGAGGCCGCAGCGATCGTGGCGGATCTGCGAACCTGCGCGGACCGGGCCGTTGCCGCCGTCGCGGCCGCGGCCGAGCTCGGCGAACCGGCCGAGGCCACCGTGCTGATCGTCGGACGCTCGACCTGGCTGGAGGCGACCACCGGCATGTCGCAGGCCATGCTGACCTCGATCGGGCAGTGCCCGCCGGCCACCCTGGGCGAGAAGGTCGGTGCCCGCGTGGCCGGGGCTCAGCTCGGCGCCGCGTTCGCCTTCGTGGCCACCCGGATCCTGGGCCAATTCGATCCCTACTCGGCCACCCGGCGGCTGCTGCTGGTGGCCCCCAACATCGTCGCCGCCGAGCGGACGATGGCAGTGCCGCCGCACGGTTTTCGGCAATGGGTATGCCTGCATGAGCAGACCCATCGGGCCCAGTTCGGGGCCGCGCCGTGGCTGGCCGATCACTTGCTGGGGTTGATGGCCGGAATGTTCGCCGACGAGGGCGAGCCCGCCGGCGCCGACCGGAACGCCGGCCCGGCGGGCCGGCTGATGTCGGCTCGCCAGCTGGCCACCTTCGACCAGATCACGGCGGTGATGTCGCTGCTGGAGGGGCACGCGGACGTGATCATGGACCGGGCCGCCACCGGCCTGGTACCCGAGGTCGACCGGCTCCGGGGCGCCATCGAGAACCGCCGGGACGCTCCGGGTTTGATCCAGGTGATTTCACGGCTGCTCGGGTTGCGGGCCAAGCGGGAGCAGTATCTGCACGGCGCCACCTTCTGCCGGCGGGTGATCGCTCAAGCCGGGGTGGCCACGCTGAACCGGGCGTTCGCAAGCCCCGAGTTGCTGCCCACGCTGACCGAACTGCACGATCCCGGGCAATGGCTGCCGCGGGTGCCGCAGCCGGTGGGTTGATGGCCCGGCGGGCGCTCGGTCCGGCCGGGCTGGCCGTGCTCCGGTCGGTGGAAGCGGTGCACACCGGTGCACCGGTGATGGTGGCCTGCTCCGGCGGAGCCGACTCGCTGGCCCTTGCACTGGCCGTCAGCACGCTGGCCGCCCGCACCGGGTGTCCGGCGCGCGCGGTGGTGATCGACCACGGCCTGCAGCCGGGCTCGGCCGAGCACAGCCGCCAGGTGCTCGCCCAACTCGGCTCGATCGGGCTGCCCGCCGAGGTGGTCGCCGTCACCGTGCACCCGGGCGGCACTGGCCCCGAGGCGGCCGCCCGTGACGCCCGCTACGCCGCACTGAGTGCGGAGCTGAGGATCGGGGAGCGGTGCTACCTCGGCCACACCCTTGACGACCAGGCCGAGACGGTACTGCTTGGCCTGGCGCGCGGGTCCGGTATTCGCTCCCTGGCGGGAATGGCGCCGACCCGGGACGGCTTCGTCCGGCCATTGTTGGCGGTCACCCGGCAGACCACGCAACTGAGCTGCCGCGAGCAGGGCCTGACCTGGTGGGACGATCCGCACAATGCCGACCTGCGATTCAGTCGGGTTCGGGTGCGCTCGGCCGTCCTGCCGGTGCTGGAAGCCGAACTCGGGCCAGGGATCGCCGAGGCCTTGGCCCGCACCGCCGAGTTGGCTCGTGAGGACGCCGACGCCCTCGACCAGGCGGCCCGGACGAACGCCCCGGCCGGCGACGAGGTCGATTGCGCGGCCGTGCTCGCCCTCCCGGCCGCGGTTCGCCAGCGGGTGCTGCGCAACTGGTTGCTCGAGTTGGGCGCCGCCGAGGTGAGCCGTCGGCACGTCCTGGCCGTGGCCGGCCTGATCACCGACTGGCACGGCCAGAAGTGGGTGGAAGTGCCCGGGCTGCGGGTGGTGCGCCGCAACGGACGGCTGAGCGTTGAGCGTCCGGCCGCCGGTTGACCCGGTGCCGGCCAGGGCGGCCGGGTTCGCTAGGGTGCGCTGTGTGGACGCCAGTGACATTCAGTCCGATCTGACCGAGGTGCTTTTTACCTCCGACGTCATCCAGGCACGGCTCCGTGAACTGGCGGCTGACATCGAGGCCGACTACGTGGGCCGCGACCTGCTGCTGGTCGGGGTGCTGAACGGCGCGATCATGGTGATGGCCGACCTTTCCCGCAGCCTGGGCCGGCACTGCGAGATGGACTGGATGGCGATCTCGTCCTACGGATCGGGCACCCAGAGCTCGGGTGTCGTGCGCATTCTCAAAGACCTGAACACCGAGCTGGCCGGACGGCATGTGCTCGTCGTCGAAGACATCGTCGACACCGGGCTGACCCTCGCCTACCTGATCCAGAACCTCAGGTCGCGCAATCCGGCGAGCATCGAAGTGATGGCCATGTTCCGTAAACCGGAGGCACTGCGCAGCCCGGTCGAGGTCAAGTACGTGGGCTTCGACCTTCCCAACGAGTTCGTCGTCGGCTACGGCCTCGACTACGCCGGCCGCTACCGCAACCTGCGCGACGTCGGAACGCTCTCGCCGCACGTCTACTCCTGACCCTGACGGGCGCCCGGCGCCCGACCCGGCGCACGCGTCTATCCTTGGGGGTCGGCGGCGGTGCCGCGCACAACAAAGGTGGGTAATGAAGGCTCAACGACTCTTCCGGGGGCCGATCCTGTGGATCATCCTGGCCTTTCTCGGAATCGCGCTGTTGATCGACTACATCAACAACTCGAACGGGTTTCAGCAGAAGCCCACGTCCGAGGTGGTCGCGCTGATCAACAGCGACACCCCGCTCAAGGAGGTGGTCCTGGTCGAGGGCGAGCAGGACGTGCGGGTGGAGAGCCAGGACGGCACCAAGGTGCGGGCCAAATGGATCGGTCTGCAGAGCCAGCAGATCATCGACCGGCTCAACCAGCGGGTGGCCGCCGGCACCCTGACCAGTTGGCGCGGCGAGGTGCCGCAGCAGGGCATCTGGAGCATGCTGCTGTTCACTGTTCTGCCCTTCGTGGTGATCGGGTTGATCTTCTTCTTCCTGATGAACCAGATGCAGGGCGGCGGAAACCGGGTGATGGGCTTCGGAAAATCGAAGGCGAAGCTGGCCACCAAAGACACTCCACGGACCACCTTCGCCGATGTCGCCGGCTGTGAAGAGGCGATCGAGGAACTGCAGGAGATCCGCGAGTTCCTCTCCGAGCCGGCCAAGTTCCAAGCGGTCGGCGCCAAGATCCCCAAGGGCGTCCTGCTGTACGGCCCGCCCGGCACCGGCAAGACCCTGCTGGCCCGCGCGGTGGCCGGCGAGGCGGGCGTCCCGTTCTTCTCGATCTCCGGTTCGGACTTCGTCGAGATGTTCGTCGGCGTCGGCGCCAGCCGCGTCCGCGACCTGTTCGAGCAGGCCAAGGAGGCGGCCCCAGCGATCGTCTTCATCGACGAGATCGACGCGGTCGGACGGCACCGCGGCGCCGGCATGGGCGGCGGCCACGATGAGCGGGAACAGACCCTCAACCAGTTGTTGGTGGAGATGGACGGCTTCGACGTTCGCGGCGGGGTGGTGCTGATCGCTGCCACCAACCGTCCCGACGTGCTGGATCCGGCGCTGCTTCGCCCCGGCCGTTTCGACCGGCAGATTCCGGTCGAGGCGCCCGACATGAAGGGCCGGCTGCAGATCCTCCGGGTGCACGCGGCCAACAAGCCGATGGCGCCGGACGCCAAGCTCGAGTCGGTGGCGAAGCGCACCCCGGGCTTCACCGGCGCCGACCTGGCCAACGTGTTGAACGAGGCCGCCCTGCTCTGTGCCCGCGAGAACCAGCGCTACGTCACCAAGCTGCACCTGGACGAGGCGATCGACCGGGTGATCGCGGGGCCGCAGAAGCGCAGCCGGATCATGAACGAGCGCGAGCTGCTGATCACCGCCTACCACGAGGGTGGCCATGCCCTGGTGGCCGCGGCGATGCCCGGCACCGACCCGGTGCAGAAGGTGACCATTCTGCCCCGCGGTCGCGCGCTGGGGTACACCATGGTGATGCCCGACGACGACAAGTACTCCAAGACTCGCGGCGAACTGCTCGACCAGCTGGCCTACATGATGGGCGGCCGGGCGGCCGAGGAACTGGTCTTCCACGACCCGACCACCGGCGCCGCCAACGACATCGAGAAGGCCACCTCGGTGGCGCGGGCGATGGTGACCAAGTACGGCATGACCGAGCGGCTCGGCGCCGTCAAGCTGGGCAACGACTCCGAGGAGCCGTTCCTGGGCATGCAGGCCGGCATGGGCACCGGCCACCGGGACTACTCCGACGCGATCGCCGCGTCGATCGACCAGGAGGTCGCCGGACTGATCAACGCCGCCCATCAGGAGGCTTTCGACTGCCTGGTCACCAACCGCGACGTGCTGGACGAACTGGTCCGCCAGCTGTTCGAGAAGGAGACCCTCGACAAGGAGCAGGTGGCCGCGGTGTTCGCGCCGTTGAAGCGGTGGCCGAAGCGACCGCCGTGGACGGGCTCCGACACCCGGGTGCCGTCCGACCGGCCTCCGGTCGACCCGCCGCGGCCCGCGCCCAAGCCGGACGAGTCCTACGGCCCGCCGCTGCTCGGCCCGAACGGCAAGATCCAGGTGCCGGTGCCCGCCGGACCCGGCCTCGGGGGCGGCCCGATGCCGCCCCACGACGTCGGTCCGTCCGGTGGCCAGCCGGTGCCGCCGTCCGGCCCCCCGTACGGGCAACCCGGCCAGCAGCCGTGGCAGAGCCCCTACGGCCCGGGACCGTACGGTTCGCAGCCGCCGAACTCCGGCCGGACGCCCGGCCAGGAGCGTTGAGATGCCGGTCGACCAACCACGGGTGGCTGCGGCCGTCCGCGAACTGCTGACGGCGATCGGCGAGGATCCAGACCGCGAAGGCCTGCTCGAGACGCCCAGCCGGGTGGCCCGCGCGTATGCCGAGATGTTCGCGGGCCTCGACATGACCGCCGATCAGGTTCTCTCCACCACGTTCGACATCGCCCATGAGGAGTTGGTGCTGGTCAAGGACATCGAGGTGTGGAGCACCTGCGAACACCATCTGGTGCCGTTCACCGGGGTTGCGCATGTCGGCTACATCCCATCGCCGGAGGGCCGGATCACCGGGCTGAGCAAGCTGGCCAGGCTGGTCGACGTGTTCGCCAAGCGGCCCCAGGTGCAGGAACGCCTGACCAGCCAGATCGCCGATTCCCTGATGGAGCACCTCAAGCCCCGCGGTGTGATCGTGGTGGTCGAATGCGAGCATCTGTGTATGACCATGCGCGGAGTCCGCAAGGCGGGTGCGAAGACGGTGACCTCAGCGGTCCGGGGTGCCCTGCACAACCCGGCCACCAGGGCCGAGGCGATGAGCCTGATCATCGGCTGAAGCCTCGTCCTGGCGCCGTGCTTTCGGCCGCCGGTCGGCGAACGCACCCCTCCCGCAGCAGGGATTCGGCTCACGTCCGCGCGATACGCTGCCGCGATGAGCCGCCTGCCCCGCGCCGATCGCACGCTGGTGATGGGCATCATCAACATCACCACCGACTCCTTTTCGGACGGTGGCGAGTTCGCCTCGACCGAACGCGCGATCGCACACGGCCATGAGCTGCTGATCCAGGGTGCCGACCTGATCGACATCGGCGGTGAGTCCACCAGGCCCGGAGCGCACCGGGTCAGTGCGGCCGACGAACGAACCAGGGTGGTTCCGGTGATCCGCGAGCTGTCCCGCTCCGGGGCGATGATCAGCGTCGACACCATGCGCGCCGACGTCGCCCGTGCGGCCGTCGAGGCCGGAGCCCGAATCGTCAACGACGTCTCGGGTGGCCTCAGCGACCCGGCGATGCTCCCCACCGTGGCCGAGCTTGGTGTTGGGTACGTAGCCATGCACTGGCGCGGCCAGTCCGACGTGATGCAGAACCTGACCGGGTACGGCGACCTGGTGGCCGAGGTGTGCGCCGAGCTGGAACAGCGTCGTGACGCGGCCCTGGCCGCCGGCATCGCCGCCGAAAACCTGGTGCTCGACCCCGGGCTCGGCTTCGCCAAGACCCCCGACCAGAACTGGACTCTGCTGGCCAACCTGGACGCCGTCGCGGCGCTCGGCTGCCCGGTACTGGTCGGCGCCTCCCGCAAACGATTCCTCGGCGACCTGCTGGCCGGGCGGCCGGCCAAGCTCCGCGACGACGCGACCGTCGCACTGACCACCCTGCTGGCCAACAGTGGGGTCTGGGGCGTCCGCACGCATACCGTGCGGGCCCACCGGGATGCGATCGCGGTGGTGCAGCGACTTCGTCACGAGGCTGTCGGCGGTGTGGAGTAGGGTCGGCCCCCGGAGGTGAGTGCATGGCGGAGGCGGTACCGGATCAAGTCCGGCTGACCGGAATGCGGTTCAGCGCAATTCACGGCGTTTACGCCTTCGAGCGCGAGCAACCCCAGACCTTCATTGTCGACCTGATTTGCCACCTGCGACCTCGGCCGAACTCGGACGAACTGAACACCACCGTTGACTACGCGGAACTTTCCCGGGCGGTGGCCGAAGATGTGATGGGCGAACCGCTCAACCTGATCGAATCCGTCGCCGAACGCGTCGCAGCCACCTGCCTGAGGCTGCCACTGATTCGCACCGTCGAAGTCACCGTGCACAAACCGAACGCACAAATGCCCGTCGAACTGACCGACGTGGCCGTCACCATCATCAGGAGCCGGACGCCATGAGCAACCCCGACTTTCATCCGAACGCTCACCTCGACTTCGACGTCGACACGCTTGCCGGCATGGTGCCGATCCGGCCGGTGGTGTTCTCGATCGGTTCCAACCTCGGCGACCGGCTGGCCTACCTGCAGGCCGCCGTGGACGCGCTCCGGACCACTCCCAACCTGAGTGTGGTCGACGTCAGCTCGGTGTACGAGACCGATCCCGTCGGTCTGGTGACCGACCAGCCGAAGTTCCTCAACGTGATCGTCAGGGCCGACTCAACGCTGGCCTCACTGGTGCTGCTGGAGCGCGCCCAGGCGATCGAGAACGCCTACCGCCGCACGCGGGACGTGCCGGGCGGCCCGCGCACGCTCGACGTCGACCTGATCGTGGTGGGCGAGCGGGTGAAGAACACCCCGGTGCTCACCCTGCCGCACCCGCGCGCCCACGAGCGGGCTTTCGTCCTGGTGCCCTGGCTCGACATCGAACCGGCGGCCACCGTGCCCGAGCTCGGCCCGGTGGCTGACCTGCTGGCGGGGCTGGACCGCTCGGGCGTGCGCCGACGTGACGATCTGACGATCGACCTCTGATGCCGCAGGTGGGGCCGACGGTGGAGCCCACCGGTCGCACCGTGCTGGTGATCGCCGGAGTGGTCGGAGCCGGGGTGACCTGGATCGCGCTGTCGATCGCCCAGAGCATGGCCTGGCCGATTCCGCCCGTGCCGGTGCTGGCAGCGGTGCTGGTCGCCGTGCTTGCGGTGCTCACCCTGCTCGCTGCCCGGTGGACGCATCGCACCGTGCAGGTGCGCCACGAACCGGTCGAACCGTCCAGGGCCGTTGGCCTGCTGCTGGCCGGCAAGGCGGCGCTGATCGGTGGCACCGCCCTGGCGGCCGGCTACGCCGCCCTCGCGATCCGCTACTTGCCTGACCTGGCCGCCGAACTGCCGCGCGAACGGGTACTGGTGGCGAGCGTTGTGGCGCTGCTCAGCGTCGGCCTGGCGTTCGCCGGGTGGGCACTGGAACGGGCCTGCCAGGTACCCCCCGACGACGATTCGGGCGACGCGCCCGGCGCTGACCGGGGTGGCGCGCCGAGCCCGAGTTAGGCTGCGCTCGTGAAGCCTCGTCCGGGTCGTGTGCGCCGCCTGACGCGAGGCCGCGTCGCAGCCTGGTCGGTGCTCGCCGTCGTCGGCTGCGCAGCTGCTCTGACCCTGGTCTACGGCGACTGGATCAGCCGCACTGTGGCCTTCGCCGCACTGTTCGGCGGCTGCGTGCTGGCCTGCCTGCTGGCCTGGCGTGAGATTCGCAATGCCGAACGCATCCACCAAGCCGCCCAACTGTGCGCGGCGATGCAGCACGGAGAGCAGTTGCATGCCGATCGTGCCCGCCAGCAGCGGGTGGTGCACGCGCTGAGTGCTCGGCTGGGCGCTCTGCGAGGCCGGTTGGCCGATTCCGACCGGCGGGCCTCGGCTCTGCAGCAGGAACTTTCCACGCTGCGCGGCAATTACGAGTCGCTGCGTGTCGAAGTCGAGTTGCAGGCGGCTTTCGCAGCCTCGGCAACGGTGCTCGAGTTGGCCCCGGTCGCCGATCCGCCGGACCCGTGGGTGACCGCTCGCGAACTGTGGCGCATTTCCGAAGATCCCTCGATCAAGCGCCCGGCCTGAAACTCGAAGGGCCAATCTCGCCGGGTTTTGGCGGGCATTCACCGATTGCCGCACGAACTACTCAGGAAGACAACCCGCCGGCAACTTGTGCGACCCAAACCACGCTCGGCCCAAACCTGGTGCGGCCCAAGCCTCATTTTGGTCCGGTACCGAAAGATTTTGCATTAATATCGAGCTCGCCACGAGTTTTTTGCCGCGCTATTTGATCCCATGTAGGGTGGTCCCGCACTGCGGCTGCTCGGGGGAACAGTCTAGACGTGCAAAGATCACTCAACTGGGAGGAACAAATGGCACAACGCATCGTCTATCGTCTGGAAGACGATCTCGACAACACCGAAGCCGCGGAGACAATTGTCTTTGGTATCGATTCGGTCAGCTATGAGATCGATCTATCGGAAGAGAACGCGCAGAAGCTTCGTGACCTGCTGGCGCCCTACGTGGCAGCCGGCCGGCGCGTGGGCGGTCGCCGTAAGGCTGCCGGACGTCGTCGCGGCGGGGTCAGCTCCGCCACCGAGGTGCGGGTCTGGGCGGCCGACAACGGGTACACCGTCTCGGCCCGCGGACGGGTCCCGGCCGAGGTCCGCGAGGCCTACGACCGCGCGCACAGCTGATTCACCACGCCGAGCGGCCCCGGAACTTTCCGGGGCCGTTCGCCATGGGCGAAGTCGGAACAGAACCCAAACCCGATCGGTTGAATAGACTGAGAGGTGCCCGGAGGGATCGGCCGATTCCACTGGAGTGCCACCCGGCCGAGGCCGGAGTGAGGAGTTCGGAATGTTCGACCGGTTCACCGACCGCGCACGTCGGGTCATCGTCCTGGCTCAGGACGAGGCGAGAATGCTCAACCACAACTACATCGGCACCGAGCACATTCTGCTCGGGCTGATCCACGAAGGCGAGGGTGTCGCGGCCAAGGCGCTGGAAGCGCTCGGCATTTCGCTTGAGGCCGTTCGCGAGCAGGTCGAGGAGATCATCGGCCAGGGCCAGCAGGCGCCCACCGGGCACATCCCGTTCACGCCGCGGGCCAAGAAGGTGCTCGAACTGTCGATGCGCGAGGCGCTGCAGATCAACCACCCCTACATCGGCACCGAGCACATTCTGCTGGGCCTGATACGTGAGGGTGAAGGGGTCGCCGCACAGGTGCTGATCAAGCTCGGCGCCGACCTGAACCGGGTTCGCAATCAGGTGCTGCAACTGCTCAGTGGCTTCCAGGGCAAGGAGGCGGCCACGGCCGGCGCTCCCGACTCCGGCCCGCAGCAGCAGGGTTCCTCGATTCTCGACCAGTTCGGTCGCAACCTGGCCCAGGCCGCCCGCGAGAACAAGCTCGACCCGGTGATCGGCCGCGAGAAGGAGATCGAGCGGGTGATGACCGTGCTGTCGCGGCGCACCAAGAACAACCCGGTGCTGATCGGTGAGCCGGGTGTCGGCAAGACTGCCGTGGTCGAGGGCCTGGCCCAGGCAATCGTTCGCGGCGACGTTCCCGAAACCCTGCGCGACAAGCAGATCTACACGCTCGACCTGGGCGCTCTGGTGGCCGGCTCGCGCTACCGCGGTGACTTCGAAGAGCGCCTCAAGAAGGTTCTCAAAGAGATCAAGACCCGTGGTGACGTGGTGCTGTTCATCGACGAGATCCACACCCTGGTCGGTGCCGGTGCCGCCGAGGGTGCCATCGACGCGGCCTCGATACTGAAGCCGATGCTGGCCCGCGGGGAACTGCAGACCATCGGTGCAACCACGCTCGACGAGTACCGCAAGTACATCGAGAAGGACGCGGCGCTGGAGCGTCGGTTCCAGCCCATTCAGGTGGCCGAGCCGTCCATCGCGCTGACCATCGACATTCTGCGCGGCCTCCGCGATCGCTACGAGGCGCACCACCGGATCACCATCACCGACGGTGCCCTGATCGCCGCGGCGCAGCTGGCCGACCGCTACATCTCCGATCGGTTCCTGCCTGACAAGGCGATCGACCTGATCGACGAAGCGGGTGCCCGGTTGCGGATCCGTCGAATGACGGCCCCGCCGGACCTGCGTGAGTTCGACGAGCGGATCGCCAAGGTGCGGCTCGAGAAGGAAGCGGCGATCGATGCGCAGGACTTCGAGCGGGCCGCACGGCTTCGCGACGACGAGCGCAAGCTGCTGATCGCTCGCTCCGAGAAGGAGGAGGCCTGGAAGATCGGCGACTCCGACATGCCGGCCGAGGTCGGCGAAGAGGAGATCGCCGAGGTGCTCAGCTCGGCCACCGGCATTCCGGTGTTCAAGCTCACCGAAGAGGAATCGTCCCGGCTGCTCAAGATGGAAGAGGAGCTCGGCCGGCGCTACATCGGCCAGCACGATGCGGTCAAGGCGTTGTCCCGTTCGATCCGGCGTACTCGCGCCGGTTTGAAGGACCCGAAGCGGCCGTCCGGTTCGTTCATCTTCGCCGGTCCGTCCGGCGTCGGAAAAACGGAGCTGACCAAGGCGCTCACCGAATTCCTGTTCGGTGACGAAGACGCCCTGATCACCCTCGACATGAGCGAATACTCCGAGAAGCACACCGCCTCCCGGATGTTCGGTTCACCGCCCGGATACGTCGGTTACGAAGAGGGTGGCCAGCTCACCGAGAAGGTGCGCCGCAAGCCCTTCAGCGTGGTTCTTTTCGACGAGATCGAGAAGGCCCATCCCGATATCTTCAACTCGCTGCTGCAGATCCTGGACGAAGGTCGACTGACCGACGCGCAGGGTCGGGTGGTTGACTTCAAGAACACCGTGATCGTGATGACCACGAACCTGGGTACCCGCGACATTTCCAAGGCGGTCAACCTGGGATTCAGCCAGTCCGCCGACGCCGTCGGCACCTACGAGAAGATGAAGGCGAAGGTCTCCGACGAGCTCAAGCAGCACTTCCGTCCCGAGTTCCTGAACCGGGTCGACGAGATCGTGGTGTTCCATCAGCTGACGCAGGCCGACATCGAGCGGATCGTCGACCTGATGGTCGCCGAGATCGAGAACCGGCTGCGCGACAAGGACATGGGCATCGAGCTGACCCAGGCGGCCAAGGCCCTGATCGCCAAGCGTGGCTACGATCCGGTGCTGGGTGCACGTCCGTTGCGTCGTGCGATCCAGCGCGACATCGAGGACATCCTGGCCGAGAAGATCCTGTTCGCCGACATCCATCCGGGCGAGATCGTCGTGGTGGACGTGGCCCCCGAGGGCTCGGAGCTGGCGTTCACCTTCAACGGTGTTCCGAAGGCTGCCATGCCCGAGCTGGCCGCCGATCTCGGCGGAACAAACTGACCCACAACGCGCGATGCCCCCGGAGCAATCCGGGGGCATCGGTGTCTTGGCGGGATTCAGGTGATCAGCCGGTGCCGATGGCCAGCAAGACCACCACGATGATGAAGCCGATGAAGACCATCGCCAGCACGCTGCCGATCACTCCAAGAGTCAGGCCCGCGGTCAGCTTGCCGTTGTCGCGGTAGACGCCGGGATAGCGGGCGATGTCGCGGCGGGCCTTGGCGCCGAGATACCAGGCGATCGGGCTGATGAACGGCAGCGCGAAAAAGTTGGTCACCAGGCCGATGATGCCCAGCACCAGCACGAGGGTGGAGTTGGGATGCTCCGGCAGCAGGGGAGTGCCGTAGCCGTACGGCAGCCGCTGGCCGAACTGCATCGGCGCAGGGGGGTTGGTGATCGGCTGCAGCGCACCGAACTGCTGCGGCTCGGACCAGCCGCTGGGTTCGGCCTGCGCACCGCCGACCGTCGGATTCTGGTAGTTGCGCATCGGCTGGGTGGCGGGGAGGTCGAGGGTCGGGGGCCGAGGGTCGGCAGCCTGGTCGGGCTTCGGCGCGGGCTGCGGGGTACCGAAGCCCTCACCGCTCGACCACGGCGAGTACTGCTCGTTGCTCATTGATCTCCTCCTCCGCTCCAGAATACGGGCTGGTCGGTGCACTCACAGGGCGAAGCCGGGCCCGTCGGCGCGGACCAGTCCGTCGCGGACCAGCGAGTTCAGCGCGGCGACCGCCTGGACTTCGTCCGGCCAGCCATCGATCAGTTCGCTCTGGCCGGCGGAGGTTCCAGCGGCCAGCCGGCGAAGCCCGGCCAGCACGTGGCCGCGAGCAGCGCGGTCGGTGCCGGCGTAGAGCTGTCGCGGCCGGGGCGGCCCGGGCGGACGCCCGGCGGCCAGCCAGCGACACTGCGCATGCACCGGGCAGACCGCACAGTCGGGTCGCACGGACCGGCAGACCTGAGCACCGAGCTCCATCGCTGCCACCGACCAGCGGGCCGCGCCCACGCTCGGCAGCCAGGCCTGGGCCAGCCGGCGCTCCGCCACCGTCGGAGCTCCTGACGGTGTGTCCACCCCGCCATCCAGCCGAGCCAGCACCCGGCGGACGTTGACGTCCAGCACCACCGTGTCCAGCCCGAATGCGAACGCGGCCACTGCCGCCGCGGTGTAGTCGCCGACGCCGGGTAGAGCGCGCAGCACGGCCGGATCGCCAGGAACGATGCCACCGTGTTCGGTGGCGATCACGGTTGCCGCCGCATGCAGGCGTTGGGCCCGGCGGGGATAGCCCAGCCGTCCCCAGGCCCGGACGGCCTCGCCAACCGGTTCAGCCGCCAGTGCGGCAGGCGTCGGCCACCGGTCCAGCCACTGCCGCCACGGTTCCAGCACCCTGGCCACCGGGGTCTGCTGCAGCATGAACTCGCTGACCAGGATTCCCCACGCGGTGGCCTCTGGACGGCGCCAGGGCAGGTCGCGGGCATGGCCTTCGTACCAGTTCACGATTCGCGTCGCGATTGCCGTCCGGTCCACCGGGCCACTCTAGGGCGGGTGCTGTGGCCGGTGGCGGGCTCGGTCGCGGCGTGGTGTACCGGCCAGACGGGCGGCACTGCCTACCCTTGCGGCATGAGCGAAGTGCTGACAGGCAAGGGTCCGCAGCCACCCTCGGTCTACTGGATCCGCCGCGGCCTGGTCGCCCTCGCCGCGATCGTGATCGTCGGCCTACTGGTCTGGGCGTTCGTGCCGAAGGGTCAGCCGACCACCGCCGTGCCGGCGACCACCCCGACGCCGGCCGAAACGCTCGTCTCGCCGGCCGCGTCGCCGACGGCGTCACCGACCGGCACCGGCCTGCCGACCCCGAGCTCGTCGTCGACGGGTCCGACGGGCTGTGAGCCGATCGGCGTTCAGCTGAGCGTTCAGGGGTTCACCAGCATCAAGAACACCGGCAAGCAGGTGTACAGCGTCACTGCGGAGAACAACACCGCACTGCCCTGCGTGATGGACATCACCAACGAGACCTTCAAGCTGCGGGTGACCTCGGGTGACGACCTGATCTGGAGCACGACCCACTGTGACAAGTGGCTGCCCGAGGTGAAGAAGCAGACTCTGCAGGCGGGGAAGACCGTGGAGTTCAAGGTCGAATGGGCCGCGTACCGGTCCGCCGATGGTTGCAAGCAGGCCAAGGGCACGCTCGGCGCCGGCACCTATATCGCCCAGGGCAGCTACCGGGAGACGTCCACCGATCGGTTCGTTTTCGCGATCACGGCCTGAGCCAGGCCGCGGCATTCATTCGAGGCGTTCGGCGTACGCGGACTCGGCCAGCCGGATCAGGCCCTCCCGCACGGTTCTGGCGATGGCGTAGTCCACCCCGTCCACCGTCAGCAGGTCTGCCGTGCTGGCCCCGAACAGGGCCTGCAGTGAGCCGAAATGGACGACCAGCGAGTCTGCCACCGAGGGCGCCAACCGACCGATCTGGGCCAACTGGCGATGGCCCCGGGCGGACACCCGACGGGAGAGCTGGTCGCCCAGCCCGCAGCACTGTGCGATCAGGGTCGGGTTCGCCAGGTCGTCGGTGTCCAGTTCGGCCAGCCGAGCCAACCGAGGCGAGGTGTCGCCCTCGTCGTAGTCGCGTTCCAGTTGGGCCGGCAGCTCGTCGAGTCCGGATACCAGTTCGCGCAGCTGCAGCCGCACCAGCCTGCCGTCCGTGCCCAGTTCGATGGCGTAACCGGTGACCTCGTGCTGCAGCCGGCGGACCATTTCCAACCGTTGCGCCACCAGCGCCAGGTCGCGGACGGTGGCCGCGTCCTGAACCTCTGCTGCCGACAGCCGTCCGGTGGCCTCGGTCAGCCGATCGGCGTAACGGGACAGAGTGGCCAGCGCCTGATTGGCCCTCGCCAACAACTGCTCGGGGTGTTGCACCACCCAACGGCGACCGTCCACGAACAGCGAGATCGTCGACATGGACGCCGAAACCGTCACAGTGGGCACACCGGTCTGCCTCGCGACCCGGTCGGCGGTCCGGTGCCGGGTACCGGTTTCGGAGGTTTCGACCGCGGCGTCAGGCATCAGGTGAACCCCGGCGAAGAGGATCCGGTCCAGCGCGTCGTTGAGTATGATCGCGCCGTCCATCTTGGCCAACTCGCGCAGCGCGGTGCCGGTGAAGGCGACGTCGATGGAGAACCCACCTGTGGCCAGGGACCGCAGCCGAGCATTGCTGCCCAGCGTGACCAGGGCACCGGTGCGGCCGTGCACGATGCGATCCAGGCCGTCACGCACCGCGGTACCGGGAGCGATCAGGGCCAGAGCGCGGCTGAGCCGATTGGACGTGACGCTCACGAGTGACCTCGACGATTGTGGGTGTTAGCCGCAGTGTAGTGCCGGGGCGCCACCGCTGCCCCGAGGCGGGGCGGTCAGCCCTCGGCCACCGACAGGTGGGGGCGTTCGGTGTCTCGCCGCTTCTTCGGACGCAACTGCAGCAGGTCGACCGCTGCCGCCACCGTGTCGACCTCGACGGCCCGCAGCCCGCGGACGTTGACGGCACACCCCGGCGGCACCAAAGCCAGCCCGAAACCCAGTCGGGCAGCCTCGGCCAACCGGCGTTCCAGGCCGGCCACCCGGCGCACCTCACCGGACAGGCCGATCTCGCCCACGGCGACCAGCGGACGGTGGAAAGCATGTTCGGCCGCGGCGGAGGCGATCGCCAGAGCCACCGCCAGGTCGGCGGCGGGGTCGATCAACCGGGCCCCACCGACGGTGGAGACGTAGACCTCCTTGTTGTGCAGCCGCACCTGGGCCTTGCGCTGCAGGACGGCCAGAATCACCGACAACCTGCCCGCGTCGAGCCCGTGCGCGACCCGGCGCGGTGACGGTGCAGCACTCGGTGCGACCAAGGCCTGCACCTCGCCGAGCAGGGGCCGCCGGCCCTCTTGGCTCACGGTGAGCGCGGTGCCCGGCATCGGCTCGGTTCGGGCGGACGCGAACAGGTGACTCGGGTCGCGCACCTCCTGGATGCCGACCTCGGTCATTTCGAAGCACCCCACCTCGTCGGCCGGGCCGAACCGGTTCTTGGACGCCCGGACCAGCCTCAGCCCGCTGTGCTTGTCGCCCTCGAACGACAGCACCACGTCGACCAGGTGTTCGAGCAGCCGTGGCCCGGCGACCGTGCCGTCCTTGGTCACATGGCCGACCAGCAGTACCGGAAGCCGGCGCTGCTTGGCCACCCTGACCAGAGCATTGGTCACCTCGCGCACCTGGGCGACGCCGCCGGCCACGCCGTCGGCGCCGCTGACCGTGACCGCCTGCACCGAGTCGAGCACCAGCAGTTCGGGGTTCAGGTCTTCGATGTGGGCCAGGACGGCACCGAGGTCGGTTTCGGCGGCCAGGTACAGCGCGTCCTGCAGCGCGTTGGTGCGGGTGGCCCGTAGCCGCACCTGGGCCGCCGACTCCTCGGCGGACACGTACAGGGTGCGGCGGCCGGCGGCGGCCCAGCGGGCCGCGACGTCGAGCAGCAGGGTGGACTTGCCGACCCCTGGTTCGCCGGCGACCAGGATCACCGCGCCGGCCACGATGCCACTACCGAGCACCCGGTCGAGTTCACCAACCCCGGTCGGCGTGGACGCCGCCTCGTTCAGCGGCACGTCACGGATCGGCCGGGCAGCGCTGGTCGGCGCCCCACGGGCGGGGCCGGCGGTCGAACTGGCGGCGTGCGGGGCCATCGAGCCCCAGCTCTGGCATTGAGTGCAGCGACCCACCCAGCGAGCGCTCGTCCAGCCGCACTCGGAACAGCGGTGGGCAACACTCGTCTTGGCCATGAACTGCAGGCTAGGGGCAGCGTCTGACAATCCCGGACGGCGCTCCGGAGGTACCCGCGAAGAGCGGGTTCGCGATCAGATCCGGACCGGACCCTGAGCGGTGTGGAAGGTCGCGGCATCCAGGCCGGGCTGGCCGTTCGGTGCGGTGAACCGGATGTTGACGCCGTCGAAGTTGCCGTCGACCTCGGCGCCGATCCAGTCCTCGACCCGCTTCTCGGTTCCGGCGATCTCGAGTTCGACCAGTTGCAGGTCGCCGCCGAGGGCGCGGGGGAGCACGGACTCGTCGCTGGTCCATCTGATGAAATACGGCAGCTGCGGATCGGTCATCAGGCCCTTCACACCGATCTGCTGCCACTCCAGCAGCCGTCCGTCGGGGAAGTGCCGCGAGCCCCTGACGGCCTCGCGTCCGAGTCGCTTTTCATACGGCCCGAGATCCGGCACGGAGACCACCCAGCCGAGCCAGCCACCGCCCATCTCGGAGCGGGCGCGTACCGCCTGGCCGAAGGGTGCCTTCTCAGCAGCGGGGTGCTCCAGCACCTCGACGACCTCGATGTAACGGTCGTTGGCCAGCGGCAGGATGTGATTGCGGGTGCCGAAGCGGGGGTGGAAACCACCGTCGCGAAACCTGTGCGCCGAGCAGCTCACCCAAGCGCTCAACCTCAGCCTTGAGGCCGTCGGGGCCGGCAGCGAACGTCAAATGGTCGACATGCATGTGCCCATTCTGTGGGTGAGTGCCCTTGGTTGCGAAATCGGGGCAAACGAACCCCACCCGGAGGGGTTGTCCGCGAAGCGGCGAGCCCAGAACGGTGAAATCTGGGGCCGCCGACCGCCGCCGAGCGTGGGACGAGTGCACAGCGAATCGACCCACGTGCACTGCCGATCCGAGGGTCGGGTTGGGGGTTGAAGCGATCAACCGGTCACTGCTCCGGCCGATGCGCGGATCGGCACTGCATCGGTCGGAGAAATACGACGGAGGGTGCGCTGATCGGCGCGCCTATGCTTGCGGCTGTGACTGGCTCCCCGACCGGTGTGAAGGTGGCACTGTCCACCTCGTCGGTCTACCCGGAGAACACGGCCGCGGCTTTCGAGGTGGCCAGCCTGCTGGGCTACGACGGAATCGAGCTGATGGTCGGCATCGACCCGCTGGCCGCGGACGTCGACGCCGTGGAGCGGTTGCGTGACTACCACCAGATTCCGGTCCTGGCCGTGCACGCGCCCTGCCTGCTGGTCACCCAGCGGGTCTGGGGGCCCGACCCGTGGGCCAAACTGCAGCGCGCTACCGAGGCGGCCCAGCGACTGGGTGCCGGCGTGGTCGTCGTGCATCCCCCCTTCCGTTGGCAACGTGACTACGCCACCGGGTTCGTTGAGGGGGTTCGCGGCATGGCCCTGGCCAGCGGAGTCACCATCGCGGTCGAGAACATGTTTCCCTGGCGGGCGCCGGGCGGCGGCGACTTCAAGGCCTACCGGCCCAGCTGGGACCCCACGGATCTCGACTACGACCACCTGACCCTGGATCTCTCCCATGCGGCAACCGCGCGACAGCAGTCGCTGGAGCTGGTCAGGCAATGGGGCGACCGGCTGGCGCACGTGCACCTCACCGACGGCAACGGGTCGGCCAAGGACGAGCACCTGCTGCCCGGCCAGGGCAACCAGCGCGCGGACGAGGTGCTCGCCGAACTGATCCGGCGCGGATACACCGGCCTGGTGGTGCTGGAGGTGAACACCAACGACCTCGACCGGTCGGCTCGCGAGCAGGCGCTGGACAGTGCCCTGAGCTTCACCCGCACCCACCTGGCCACCGCAGTCGAGCCGCGATGAGCGAGGTGGCCCTCGACCCCGGCACACCGGTGCGCCGTCCGGGCTACGAGGTGCTGGTGGTGCTCGGGGTCTCGCTGGGCCAGTCTGCGGTGTACTCGATCCTTTCGATCGCCGAGAAGCTGACCCGGCCCCAACCGCTCGGCCAGCAGACCACCACGATCAACAACTCGGTGACGCCCGACCGGCCGTGGCTCGACCTCAGCTATCAGATCGCGGGCATCGTCTTCCCGGTGGTGCCGGCCATCCTGGCGCTGTACCTGCTGTCGCTGAGCCGGAGATCGGGGCCGGATCGGGTTCGACCTCAAGCGGCCATGGCGCGACGTCGGTTGGGGGTTCATCCTCGCCGCGGCGATCGGCGTTCCGGGCCTGGTGGGCTACCTGGCGGCCCGCGGTCTGGGCATCAACACCACCGTTCAGCCCGCCAACCTGGCCGAGAACTGGTGGACGGTGCCGGTGCTGATCGGCTTGGCGATCATGAACGGCGTGCTCGAAGAGGTGGTCATCGTCGGCTTCTGGTTCACCCGGATGCGCCAGGCCGGCTGGTCGATCGCCGCGGTGTTGATCGGAAGCGCACTGATCCGGGGCACCTACCACCTCTACCAGGGCTTCGGGGCGTTCGCCGGCAACCTCGTGATGGGGCTGGTCTTCGGCTGGTTCTTCCTGCGCTTCAAACGGGTCGGCCCCTTGGTCGCCGCGCACAGCATCATCGACGTCTTCGCGTTCGTCGGCTACGGGCTGCTCGCTCCCTACGTCGACTGGTTCTGACCCGAGCGGTCCGGACGGATAGGCTGGCGCGCATGCGTGTCGGAGTGTTCGGTGCCACCGGAACGGTGGGCAATGTGATGCGGTCGCTGCTGGTCGAGCGCGGGTTTCCGGTCGATTCGATCCGGTTCTTCAGCTCGGCCCGGTCGGCCGGTAGCCAAGTCGAGTTCAAGGGCGAGTCGATCACCGTCGAGGACACCGCGACCGCCGACCTCGCCGGCCTCGACATCGCCCTGATGTCGGCCGGAGCGACCATGTCCCGCGAGTACGCTCCTCGGCTGGTCGCGGCGGGCGCCCTCGTGGTCGACAACTCGTCCGCGTGGCGCAGGGACCCCGAGGTTCCGCTGGTGGTCAGCGAGGTCAATCCCGAGGACGCGGAGAACCCGCCCAAGGGCATCATCGCCAACCCCAACTGCACCACGATGGGGGCGATGCCGGTGCTGAAGCCCCTGCACGACGCGGCCGGCCTGCAGCGGCTGATCCTGGCCACCTACCAGGCCGTCTCAGGCTCGGGAATCAAAGGCATCAACGCACTGCTCAGCCAGAGCCAGGCCACCAGGGACCCGTCCGCGCTGGCCATAGACGGTGCCGTGGACGCGGTCGCCGATCCCAGCCCGTACCTGGCACCGATCGCGTTCAACGTCGTTCCGGTGGCCGGTTCGGTGGTGGACGACGGCACCGCCGAGACCGACGAGGAGCAGAAGCTTCGCAACGAGTCCCGCAAGATCCTGCACCTGCCGGACCTCGCCGTCGCCGGCACCTGCGTTCGGGTGCCGGTGTTCTCCGGGCACTCGCTGGTGGTGCACGCCGAGTTCGCCGAGGAACTCAGCCCGCACCGGGCCCGCAGCATTCTCGCCACGGCGCCCGGTGTGGCCCTGGCCGACGTGCCGACGCCGCGGTTGGCGGCGGGCAAGGACCCGTCCTTCGTCGGACGGATCCGCGCCGACCAGTCGGTGCCGGACGGACGCGGCATCGTGCTGTTCGTCAGCACCGACAACCTGCGCAAGGGCGCGGCGCTGAACGCCGTTCAGATCGCCGAACTGCTGGCCGGTGTGCGATGACCCGACTGGCCGTGATCGGCGCCGGTGTGATGGGCGAGGCGCTGGTTTCCGGACTGCTCCGGGCCGGTTGGTCGCCGGACGACCTCGTGGTCGCCGACCGGCGCGACTTTCGCCGGGCCGAGATGACCGCTGCGCACGGCATCCGGGCCACCGGTAATGCCGAGGCAGCGGCCGAGGCCGACACCGTGATCCTGGTGGTGAAGCCGCAGGACGTGGGTGCCGTGCTGCCCGAGATTGCGCCGGTGCTGAAGCCCGGCACGCTGGTGGTGTCCCTGTGCGCCGGAGTGACCACGGCGGCCCTGGAAAGCCACTTGCCGGCCGGCACGCCCGTCGTCCGGGTGATGCCGAACACACCCGCGTTGGTCTCCGAGGGCATGGCGGCTCTCTCTGGCGGACGAAACGCCTCGGCCGACGACGTCGCCCACGCCGTTGAGCTGATGACGGCGCTGGGCAAGGCGATCACCGTTCCGGAGAACTATCAGGACGCGGTCACCGCGATCTCCGGCTCCGGTCCGGCGTACCTGTTCTTCGTGGTCGAAGCGATGATCGACGCCGGCGTGATGCTCGGCCTGCCGCGCGACATCGCCACGACGCTGGTGAACCAGACCATGTACGGCTCGGCCAAGCTGCTGATCGAGTCGGGGGCGCACCCGACCGTGCTTCGCGAGCAGGTCACATCGCCCGGCGGCACCACCGCCGCGGCTCTTCGCCAGCTCGAGGATCACCGGGTCAAGGCCGCCTTCATCACTGCCATGGAGGCCGCCCGCGATCGCAGCCGGGCACTGGCCGGCCCGTCCATCTGACCCTCGGCGCGCAGTGCGCCGCGGGCTCCGGCACGTTTGTGCGGGGGGCTGCGGAGGTTCATCACGACGGGTATGGTGTCGCACACATCAGCCGCCGATGGGGGATTCGGCGCCAGGCTGATATCCCGGAGAAGAGCCCTGATGAACGATTCCGAACCCGTGCCCGTGCCACTGTCGGCGATCAAGTTCCTGAAGGTCACGGAGGTGGCGACCATGTTGCGGGTGTCAAGGATGTCGGTCTATCGGCTGATCCACGCCGGCGAGTTGGAGGCGGTCAGGTTCGGCCGCAGCTTCCGGGTGCCGGAGCACGCGGTGGACGCCTATCTGCGGGAATCGTTCTACGACGCCGGCTGATCGGCGCCCCCGATCGGTGCGCGGACGTCTGGTCGCCCGGGCAATTGGGCGATCTGCCGACGCAGTCGGTAAGCTCGCTGGGTTGGCTGGGTCGCCCGGCCACTCCGCCGGGGTCAGCCCCGCACAGCACAAGCACCATTCCGGCCCGCTCGGGCCGACATCGAGAGGTTCAGCGTGGGTTCGGTCATCAAGAAGCGTCGCAAGCGGATGGCGAAGAAGAAGCATCGCAAGCTTCTGAAGAAGACGCGCATCCAGCGTCGTCGCGCCGGCAAGTAACGCGACGTACGCCGATGACCCGCCGCGGGTGGTGGTCATCGTGCGCGACGGCTGTCACCTCTGCGGTGACGCTGTGGCGACCGCCGAGCGTGTCTGCGCCGAACTCGGTGCCGATTTCGGCACCCTCGACGTGGACGCCGACCCCGGCCTGGCCGAACACACCGACCATGTGCCGGTGACCTTCGTCGACGACCATCGGCTGTCGATCTGGTTCCTGGACGAGCAGCGGCTGCGGGCCGCCCTGGCCGGATGAGCGGCACCGTCCGGCTCGACGCGCCGGTTTCGGCGGGCGTGCTGTTCGACTATTTGACCGACACCCACCGTCGGCCCGAATGGCAATCCAGCCTGCGGGCGGTGGCGGACGTCCAGGGCACCGGCGGCACCGGCACCACCTGGACCGATGTCACGGCGGTCGGGGCCAGGCCACAGCTGCGGGTCACTGAGGCCGAACGTCCGCGGCTGTGGAGCGAAGTGGGCCATTGGCAGGGCCTGACCGCCGAGCTGCGGCTGGACCTGATCGAGTACGCGCCGGCGCGCACCCGGGTCGATGCCACCTTCCGGATCACCGGAGTCGGTGTGTTCGCGGCTGCCGCCGCCGTCCTGCAACACCTCGCCGGGCCGGCCATCAAGGCGGACCTGCAGCGTGCCGTCCGGCTGGCCGCTGAAGGCTGAGTGCCGTCGGCGGACGCCCGCCGCGCGTCCCGTATGGTTGGAGGCCGAGCACAGCGAAAGGCCGACCCTGCCATGCAATCCGTAGTCCATCTGGTTCGCCACGGACAGGTGCACAACCCGGACAAAATCCTGTACGGGCGGCTTCCCGGGTATGGGCTCAGCACCATCGGCCAAGCCATGGGTCAACGGCTGGCGGAACACTTCGCCGACGTGCCGCTGACCCACTTGCGCTGCTCCCCGCTGCAGCGGGCCCGCGAAACGATGGCGCCGATCTCGGCCCGGCACCCCGACCTCGAGGTGGTCACCGACGACCGGGTGATCGAGGCGGCCAACTACTTCGAGGGCCGCAACTTCGGCAAGTACAACGAAAAGCTGTTGGTGCCAAAGAATCTGTGGCAACTGCGCAACCCGCTGCGACCGTCCTGGGGTGAGCCGTACCCGTCGATCGTGGCCCGGGTCAAGTTGGCGATGACCGATGCGGCCGCGGCGGCCGGCGACGGCGGCCAGGCCCTGATCGTGATGCACGAGCTGCCGATCTGGATCTCGCGGTTGTCCGCCGAGGGACGCTCCCTGGTGCACGACCCCCGCAAGCGGCAGTGCCGCCTCGCCAGTGTCACCTCGTTCACCTGGATCGACGGCCGGATCGTCGCTGTCGACTACGCCGAGCCGGCCGCCGACCTGATCCCGCCGAAAAAGTCCACAGTCCTGTTCCGCCCCGGTTCCTGATGCGCCGGCTGACCGTTCTGCTCGTCGCGTCGGGTCGCTCGTGCTGAGTGCCTGCACCGGCTCGACGACGTCCGGGGACGGTGGCTTCGTGAGCGGTGACGGCAGTATCTCGCGGGTGCCGGTGGACCAGCGCGTGCAGGCTCCGCAGGTCGCCGGCACCACCCTGTCCGGCGAACCCTGGAGCAGCGCGTCGGTGTCCGGCAAGGTGCTCGTCTACAACGTCTGGGGATCCTGGTGCGCGCCCTGCCAGAAGGAAGCTCCCGCACTGGTGAAGGCGGCCAACCGCACCACCGCAGACGCGCAGTTCATCGGGCTCAACACCCGCGACATCGGCACCGCCCAGGCGGAGGCGTTCGTCCGTAACTTCCAGGTGCCGTACCCCAACCTGTTCGACCCCGACGGACGGCTGCTGCTCGGGTTCGGCGGCCAACTGCCACCCAGCGCGATTCCGTCCACGCTGATCGTCGACGCCAAGGGCCGGATCGCCGCCCGGGTGCTCGGTGACACCACCGAGGCGACCCTGGTCGGCTTGATCGACGAGATCGCGGCGGAGACCCCTCGATGATCGTCCTCGAGATCGGCGACTGGGCCCGGGACGCGGTCGGCGGATCGATGCTGATGGCGATGCCCGTGGCGCTGCTGGCCGGCCTGGTGTCGTTCTTCTCGCCCTGCGTGCTGCCACTGCTGCCCGGCTACCTGTCCTACGCCAGCGGGCTCAGCTTCGCCCAGGTGCAGCAGGGCCGGCAGCGGGGTCGGGCGCTGGCCGGCACCGCCCTGTTCGTGCTCGGCTTCGCCGTGGTTTTCGTCTCCGGCGGTGCTCTGTTCGGCTCGATCGGCACCACGCTGATGCAGTGGCGCACTCAACTCAACGTCGTCGGCGGCATTCTGGCGATCTGCCTGGGCCTGGTCTTCGCCGGCTGGGTGCCCTTCGCCAGCAAGACCGTCCGGCTCAATCTGCGGCCCAAGGTCGGGTTGGCTGCGGCGCCGCTGCTCGGGTTGGTCTTCGCGCTCGGCTGGACGCCCTGCATCGGACCGGCCCTGCAGGTGGTGCTCACCCTGGCCCTCAACGAGGCCACCGCCCTTCGTGGCGCCCTGCTGGCGCTGTGCTACGCCCTCGGCCTCGGCCTGCCGTTCCTGATCGCCGGCGTCGCCCTGGACCGGTTCGCCGGCACCATGGCGTTCGTCCAGCGGCACCATCGGGCGCTGCAGGTGGGTGGTGGCGTGATGATGGTGATCGTGGGTGTGCTGCTGCTGACCGGTGTTTGGGACGTGTTGATGGCCTGGCTGCGGCAGTGGGCGGCGTCCTTCGGAACGGTGATCTGATGGATCCGGTCAGGCCGGCGAACTCCGGCGTCCGGGCTCAGGATCGGGCCCAGGACGCGGTGGATCGCGACCTCGGCATCAGTGCCAGCGACGACAACTTCGACGGCGACGCGAGCTCGGAGCCCGCGCGGACGGCGGCTCAACCCTCCGAAGCATCCGGTGCGAGCCGCCGCAGCGGAACTCTCCGGGCCGCGGAGACCTTCCGCTGGCTGTGGAATCAGCTCACCTCGATGCGCACCGCGCTGGTGCTGCTGTTCGCGCTGGCGCTGGCGGCGATTCCCGGGTCGCTGCTGCCGCAGCGGCCGACGTCGCCGGTGCGGGTCACCGAGTACATCGCCAAGAACCCACAGTTGGGCGGCTTCTACAACTCGATCGGGCTGTTCGACGTCTTCGGTTCCGCCTGGTTCGCCGCGATCTACCTGCTGCTGTTCGTGTCGCTGGTCGGCTGCATCATTCCTCGGATCGGGGTGTACCTGCGTGGCTTCCGGGCCGAGCCGCCGCGCACCCCGCGCAACCTCGGCCGGCTGCCCGCGCACCTGCAGCTGGCCGCGACCGGTTCTCCGGCGGCCACACTCGACCTGGCCGAGAAGGTGCTTCGCGAGCGCCGGTTCCGGGTGCGCCGGCTGGACGATTCGGTCAGCGCCGAGCGGGGCTACCTGCGCGAACTCGGCAACCTGATCTTTCACGTGTCGCTGGTGTTCCTGCTCTGCGGCGTCGCCTGGGGTGCCCTGTTCGGCTACAAGGGCACGACGGCGGTGGTCGAGGGGCAATCGTTCAGCAACACCCTGACCCAGTTCGACGACTTCACCTCCGGCGGCGCCTTCCGGGCCCAACAACTGGTGCCGTTCACGGTCGCGCTGAACTCGTTCGAGGCGAAGTTCGAGACCGGCCCGGTGCAGCGCGGCGCGGCCCGGGTGTTCAGGGCCGAGGTGACCAGCACCGCCGACGGGGTGACCACGGCGAAGGTGCTGGAGGTGAACAACCCGCTGGTGCTGGGCGACAGCACCGTGCACCTGGTCGGGCACGGGTACGCGGTCGACGTGACGGTCAAGGACGCCAACGGAGCCGTGGCCTTCTCCGGGCCGGTGATCCTGCTGCCGCAGGACGGCAACTTCATGTCGGTCGGCGTGATCAAAGCCCCCTACGCCCGTCCGGACCGGCTTGCGTTCGAGGCGCTCTTCCTGCCCACAGCGGTCGAGACCGAGAACGGCGGTGCGTCCGCCTTCCCGGACGCGCTCAACCCGCAGTTGCTGCTCAACGTCTGGCGCGGCGCGCCCAAGGAGGCCACCGGCGTCCCCGAGAACGTGTACTCGCTGGACACCACAGGGCTGACCCAGTTGAAGACCGACGAAGGCAAGCCGCTGCGGTTCATGCTGGCTCCTGGCGAGATCTTCGACGTACCCGGTGGCGGCTCGATCACGTTCAACGGCTGGCACCGCTGGGTGAGCCTGCAGGTGTCCAGTACGCCCGGGCTATGGCTGGTGTTCGGGTCCGTGCTGGTGGCGGTGGCGGGTCTGTGCCTGTCGCTGTTCATCCGGCCCCGGCGGGTCTGGGTGCGGGCCACCGACGGGGCCGCAGAACTCGCCGGCCTGGACCGCACCGAGGGTCGTGGCGGGCTGGACGACGAACTGGTCGCGGTGGCGGACGGAATGGGGCTTGCGCCCGAGCACCCGGTGAGCGCAGGCTCAGAGGCATCGGCCGCTGCCGAGCACGAATCAGGCAGGGAACGCGAAGAGACAACGAAGCCGTGAACGAAGGGGAGGCCTGATGGCCGCCGAATGGTCCAATCTGGCAATGGTCACTGCCGTCGTGGTGTACCTGCTCGCGCTGGCAGCCTTCGCCGCCGAGTGGGCGTCCGCTCGCCGGCTGGACCCGGTCGGAGCGGCGGTTCCGGTGCTGGTCGGCAGCGACGGTGCAACCATCGAGCCGGCTGACCCGGCTGGGAACGAGCCGGTGGAGACCGCGCCTGCCGATGTCGAGGCTCGCACCGAGTTGCGGGTCGACATGTTCGGCCGGATCGGGCTGAGCCTGACCATCATCGCCTGGGCCCTGCAACTGACCGGCGTGGTGTTCCGTGGCATCGCGGCCGGCCGGTTTCCCTGGGGCAACATGTACGAGTTCGTCACCGCCGCGCTGCTGTTCGTGGTGACCACCTACCTGGTGCTGGCGTTTCGTGGCTTCCGCTGGCTCGGGCTGCCGGTGGTGCTGCTGACGGTGATCGGCGTCGGTCTGGCCGTGACCGTGTTGTACGTGGCGGTCGCGCCGCTGGTGCCGGCCCTGCATTCGGTCTGGTTCGTGGTGCACATCGTCGCGGCGGCGGTGGCCGGTGCGGCCTTCAACGTGGGCGGCTTGGCGTCCATCCTGTATCTGATCAGGGCGAGGGCCGAGCGGCTCGGCAGGGTCCGCGGCTACCTGGCCAAGTTGCCTTCCAGCGCCCGGATCGACGAGTTGGCCTACCGTTTCCACGCCTTCGCCTTTCCGCTGTGGACCTTCGCGATCGCCGCCGGGGCGGTCTGGGCCGAATACGCCTGGGGGCGGTTCTGGGGTTGGGACCCGAAGGAGACCTGGTCGCTGGTCACCTGGGTGGTCTACGCCGGCTACCTGCACGCCCGGGCCACCGCCGGCTGGCGCGGCAAGCGGGCCGCCGTGGTCGCGATCGTCGGGCTGGTCTGCTTCTGGTTCAACTTCGTCGGCATCAACCTGCTGGTCTCGGGCCTGCACTCCTACGCCGGCATCTGAGCCTGGCGAGGGTTCCGGCCGGCACTGAGCGCAGCTAGCCTGACCGGCACAGCGTCAGTGCCGTCGATGGAGACCCAGATGCCGAATCCGCAAGCCCTGTCAGTGCCGGACGCCACCGTCCAGGAGTTCCTGTTCGGGTCCCTTACCGACGCCGATCGGACCCGGGTGGCCATTGTGGATGGCAGTACCGGCGCCGAGCTGACCTACGGTGAGCTGAGCGATCGGGTGGACGCGTTCGCCGGCTGGCTGGCCGCGAAGGGCATCGCTCACCGGCGACACGGTCGGACTGCTCGCCCCGAACGGCGCCGGTTTCGCGATCGCGTTCCACGGCATCCTGCGGGCCGGTGCGACCGCGACCACGATCAACGCCCTGTACGGGGCGAGCGAGATCACCAACCAGCTGCGCGACGCGGCAGCGGTCGCCCTGGTCACGGTGTCGCCGCTGCTGCCGAACGCACTGACCGCCGATCGGCGAGCTGGGCATCGCGGCCGATCGGGTGGTGGTTCTGGATGGGGCGGAGGGTCACCCCTCGCTCGCCGACGTGCTGGGCGCCGGCCAGCCGGCACCCGAGGTCCGCCTCGATCCAAGGACGCACCTGGCCGTGCTGCCCTATTCGTCCGGCACCACGGGGTTTCCCAAGGGCGTGATGCTGACCCATCGCAACCTGGTGGCCAACGTCGCCCAGTGCGAGTCGATCGGGCTCGGTCGGGACGACGTGGTGCTCGCGGTGCTGCCCTTCTTTCACATCTACGGCATGACGGTGCTGCTCAACTACGCGCTGCAGCAGCGCGCCCGGCTGGTCACCATGCCCCGGTTCGACCTGGCCGAGTTCCTGCGGATCATCGCCGAGCACCGCACCACCTGGCTGTTCATCGCACCACCGATCGCGGTCGCGCTGGCCAAGCATCCCGCCGTCGACGGGGTGGACACCTCGGCGGTGAAGGTGGTGTTCTCCGGAGCGGCCCCCCTGGACGCCAGGCTCGCCAACGCCGTGGCCGAGCGGCTCGGCTGCGTGGTCTCGCAGGGCTACGGCATGACCGAGACCTCACCCGTCACGCACGTGATCGATTGGCGCGACCCGAGCATCGACCGCGCCTCGATCGGACGTCCGGTGCCAGGCACCGAGGCCCGGGTTGTGACGTCCGACGGCACGGACGTGGTCGTTCCGGAGTCCGGTCCGAGCGAACCGGGAGAGTTGTGGATCCGCGGCCCGCAGGTGATGACCGGCTACTCTGAACAACCCGGACGCGACCGCCGCCACCGTGGACGACGACGGCTGGCTGCACACCGGCGACCTGGCCACGCTGGACACCGACGGCATCTACCGGATCGTCGACCGGCTGAAGGAGCTGATCAAGTACCGCGGCTACCAGGTACCGCCGGCGGTGCTCGAGGCGGTGCTGCTGGAGCACCCCGACATCGTCGACGCGGCGGCGGTCGGTGCGCTGGACGACGACGGCATGGAGTATCCCTTGGCCTTCGTGGTGCGCCGGGCCGGCAGCGAGCTGACCGACGCGGCGGTGATGGACTTCGTCGCCGACCGGGTCGCCGCTTACCAGAAGGTGCGGGCCGTCGAGTTCATCGACGCCGTGCCGAAGTCGGCCTCCGGAAAGATCCTGCGCCGCGAGCTGAAGGCACGCCAGGCGGGGTCGACCGGCCCGGCGCCGGGAGCGGTCCGCGGCAGGTGACACAATCGGCACATGCGGCACTTCGACCTCTGCGTGATCGGCTCGGGCTCGGGCAACTCGATCATCGACGAACGCTTCGATGACCTCGAGGTAGCACTGATCGACAAGGGCGAACGGTTCGGCGGCACCTGTCTGAACGTGGGCTGCATCCCGACCAAGATGTACGTCTACCCGGCCGAGCTGGCGTCGTCGGCCGAGCGTGCCGAGCGGGTCGGCGTCACGATCGGCAAGGTGAAAGCCGACTGGCCGGCCATCCGTGACCGGATCTTCGGCCGGATCGATCCGATCAGCGATGGCGGTGAGCAGTGGCGGCTGAGCAACGCCAACGTCACCCTGTACCGCGAGTCGGCCCAGTTCACCGGCCCCAAGCAGTTGTTGATCGGCGACGAGACGATCACCGCCGAGCGGTTCGTGCTGGCCGCGGGCTCACGGCCGCGACTGCCGGCGCTCGACGGCATGGACGACCCTCGGGTGCTGGAACGCCTGCACACCTCGGACGACATCATGCGGCTGCCCACGCTGCCCGCCTCCCTGGTGATCATCGGCGGCGGCTTCGTGGCGGCCGAGTTCGCCCACATCTTCGCGTCCTTCGGCACTCGGGTGACCGTGCTGCAGCGCTCGGACGTGATGCTGCGGCATGAGGACGCCGACATCGCCCAGGCGTTCACCGAGCAGCTGGCCAACCGGGCCAACGTCCGGCTGAAGCAGACCGTGATCGGGTTCGAGATGACCGATCGCAACACGGTGATCGTCGAGAGCGTCGACCCCGACGGCATCCACTACGACTTCGAGGCCGAGCAGGTGCTGATCGCGCTCGGTCGGCTGCCGAACAGCGACCTGCTCAACCTGTCCGCCACCGGCGTGACCACGCACCGCGACGGCCGGGTGATCGTCGATCACCATCAGCAGACCGTGGTGAAGGGCATCTTCGCCCTTGGCGACGTGTCGTCCGCGCACCAGTTGAAGCACGTGGCCAACCACGAGGCGCGGATCGTGCAGCACAATCTGTTGCATCCGCGCCGAATGATCGACGCCGACCACCGATTCATTCCGCACGCGGTGTTCAGCGATCCGCAGATCGCATCCGTGGGGCTCACCGAGGCAGAGGCCAAGAAGGCCGGGCGCCGCTACGTCACCGCCCTGCAGAACTACGGCACGGTCGCCTACGGCTGGGCGATGGAGGACACCGAGCATTTCGTGAAGCTGATCGCCGACCCGCGCACCAAGAAGTTGCTCGGGGCGCACATTCTTGGGCCCGAAGCGACCACGCTGATCCAGCCGCTGATTCAGGCGATGTCGTTCGACCTGGACGTTCCCAGCATGGCCAGCGGCCAGTACTGGATTCATCCTGCGCTCACCGAGGTGGTCGAGAACGCGCTGCTCGCGCTCGAGTTGTGAGGCGGCTCGCGGCCCTGCTGGTCTCCGTGGCGCTGCTGGCCGGCTGCACCGCGGGTCCTGCGGCCACGACCCCGTCCGGCCCCGCCGCAACGACGTCCGCGGCGGCTTCGCCGACGCCGCCCAGTACGGTCGCCGCGCCGGCCCCGGCCAGCCCCGGGCCGACCGCCTCCAAGCGTCCGACGGCGGTCGAGTGCGCCGCAGCGGTGGTGCAGAAGATGAGCCCGGCGGAGCGGGCCGGCCAGCTGGTCATGGTGGGCGTGACGAATGCCTCCGCCGCCGAACTGGCTGTGCTGCGCGAACAGAAGATCGGCTCGGTGATCATCATGGGTCAACACCCCGGCGGTGTCAGCGGGGCGAAGAAGCTCACCGCCCGGCTCAGCCTGAAAGGTCGGCGCACCCCGCTGTTGATCGCCGTCGATCAGGAGGGCGGACTCGTCCAACGCCTGACCGGCCCGGGGCTGGACCGGATGCCGTCGGCCAGAACCCAGGGCACCTGGAGTGACGCGACCTTGAAGTCACGGGCAGCCCGCTGGGGTCGGCAGCTCGCCGCCGGCGGGGTCAACTGGACTCTGGCGCCCGTGGCCGACGTGGTGCCCAAAAGCATGGTCAACCGCAATGCACCGATCGGACGGCTGAATCGCGGCTTCGGCTCAGATCCGGACGAGGTGGCTGACAAGGTGACCGCGTTCGTCGAAGGCATGCAGTCAGCCGGGGTGGCCACGTCCGCCAAGCATTTTCCGGGCCTCGGCCAGGTGGTCGGCAACACCGACTTCACCACCCGCGTGCTCGACACCGAGACCACTGCCGACGATCAGCTCCTGGAGCCGTTCCGGGCAGCCGTCGAGGCGGGCGGTGACTCGATCATGGTCTCCACGGTGTTCTACACCGCCATCGACCCTGATCACCGCGCGGTCTACTCACCGACCGTGCTTGGCCTGTTGCGCGACACGCTGGGGTTCGGCGGGGTGATCATCTCCGACGACCTGGGCAGTGCTCGCTCGCTGAGTTGGCTGGCGCCGCATCGTCGTGGCGTCCGGTTCATTCGGGCCGGCGGTGACCTCGCGATCACCGTCGACCCCTGGCTGGCGGACGAGTTCGTGGCCGGCATCAGCCAGGCCGCCGACGACAGCGCCAAGGTGGCCGACCAGGTGCGGGCGGCGGCCACCCGGGTGGTCGCACTCAAGGTGAAACTCGGCCTGGTGGCCTGCCGCTGAAGGTTCGTCGGTGGTCAACTCTCGACCCGCAGGTCGGCCATCGCCTCCCGGGCATCGCTGGTCAGCTTCGGGTCGGCGTTGTCTGGTATCGACGCATAGAAGATGCTGGACGACTCCGGCTTGGTTGCCACGATCAGAATGATCGCGAGCTCGCCCTTCGCCTTCAGGTTGGGAATGTCGAACGACAGGTGGGTTTCGACCAGCCACGCGTCTTTGCCGTCCACCTTGGTGGCCTTGTTGACCTTGTCGTCGCGAACCACTTCGGCGTCGTCGTAGAACACGCCCATGATGCACTTCACCACGATTTCGGACCCCTGCTGAGGGCTGAAGAAGCCGTCGCCGGCGACCAGCTCACCGACCAGGACGGACGCCACCCAGCTCGCGTTCGGCTTGTAGTTGGCCTCGATGGTGACGTTCTGCACCAGCACGTCCCGACCGAAGGGCACCCGGGTCTCCACCTGTGGAGCGCTCCAGGGGCTGCCGAGCTGTCCGTAGGAGAGTGCGCCGCCGTGCACCCGTCCGTCCGCCGGCGCGGGCGCCGGGGTGACCGTGCTGGCCACCTCCTTGGGGCAGACGTTCTGGGTCGGATTCGAGCCGGGGGAGGGTCCCGTGCCCAGGATTCCGCCTAGGTTGCGGATCACCAGCCAGGCCACCACGGCGAGCACCACCACGATCGCCCCGATGGCGAGCCACCAGCCGGTCTGGGACCGGCGCTGCTGTTGTTGGTTCGGGTTCCACTGCGGTTGCTGACCGGTCGGCCGCGGTGGGCCGCCGACGCCCCCCGGAGGAGGCGCCTGGGTGGGATTGTTGGTGATCGCCGCGGACCAGGACGAACCCGTCCAGTAGCGGTACATGCCCGGTTGGCCCCCCGGGTCCGGATACCATCCTGCGCTGCTCACGCCACGAGTGTAGACAGCTTGACCCAGCCGCTCGAAGCATTCGGGTGGCTGGGGTGGGGGCCGCATCCCTAGTGGGACCGCTGGCTGAGCCGGTCGAAACCTGGTCATCGCACGGGTCTCGACAGGGCGACGCGCGGCAGGATCGAACCCCGACGCATGGTGCGAAGCGTCCGGGCCGACTCGCTTCAAGCCCCATTCCGATGGACGGGGTTCGGCTGGATCGTGCGGGTGTGGGCAGACCGGGCAGCGTCGCGGTCAGCCGAAGCGGCCGGTGATGTAGTCCTCGGTGGCCTGGACGTCCGGGGTCGAAAAGATCTTCTCGGTCGGACCCATCTCGATCAGCTTGCCGGGCGCGCCGGTGCCGGCGATGTTGAAGAACGCCGTCTCGTCCGATACCCGAGCGGCCTGCTGCATGTTGTGGGTGACGATGACGATCGTGTAGGTCTCCTTGAGCTCCTGGATCAGGTCCTCGACGGCAAGCGTGGAGATCGGGTCCAGTGCCGAGCACGGTTCGTCCATCAGCAACACCTCGGGCTGCATGGCGATCGCACGGGCGATGCACAGCCGCTGCTGCTGGCCCCCGGACAGGCCGGAACCGGGCTTGTCCAGCCGGTTCTTGACCTCTTCCCACAGGTTGGCGCTGCGCAGGGACCGCTCCAGCAGTTCGTCCGCCTCGACGCCGCGGATCCGCTGGGCGTTCAACTTGTAGCCGGCCAGCACGTTGTCCTTGATCGACATGGTCGGGAACGGGTTCGGTCGCTGGAACACCATGCCGACCTGGCGCCGGACGTTGACCGGGTCGACCCCGTTGCCGTACAGGTCGTTGCCGTCCAGCAGTACCGAGCCCTCGACGTAGGCGCCGGGAATCACCTCGTGCATGCGGTTCAGGGTGCGCAGGAAGGTGGACTTGCCACAACCGGACGGGCCGATGAACGCCGTCACCGAGCGCGGCTGGATGGTCATGGTGACGTCCTCGACGGCCTTGAACTTGCCGTAGAAGCAGTTGAGATCTTCGATCTCGATCCGTTTGGACATGTGCGGTTTCCTTCTCAGCGCCCGGTCTTGGGGGCGAAGCGGTTGGCGATGAAACGTCCGAGCAGGTTGAGCACCATGACCAGGACGATCAGGGTCAAGGCTCCGGCCCACGCGCGCTCGTTGTAGAACTCCCGGGCGATGCCGGGATGGGCGTACTGGTCGTAGACGAAGACCGGCAGGGTCATCATCGGGTTGGCGAACGGGTTGGTGTTGATCGAGTTGGTGAAGCCGGCGGCAATCATCAGCGGCGCGGTCTCGCCGATGATCCGGGCGATCGCCAGGATCACTCCGGAGACGATGCCGGACACGGCCGTGGGCAGCACCACCGCGATGATCGTGCGCCACTTGGGCACCCCCAGGGCGTAGGACGCCTCGCGGAGCTCATTGGGCACGATCCGGAGCAGTTCCTCGGTGGAGCGGACGACGATCGGGATCATCAGCACCGACAGGGCAAGTGCCCCGGAGAAGCCGTTCACCGTGCCGGGGCCGAAGACGATCGCCATCAGGGCGTAGGCGAACAGTCCGGCCACGATGGACGGGATGCCGGTCATCACGTCGACGAAGAAGGTGATCCCGCGGGCGAGGTGGCCGCGGCCGTACTCGACCAGGTAGATGGCGGTCATCAGCCCGATCGGAACCGAGATCACGGTGGCGATGCCGGTGACGATCAGGGTGCCGTACAGGGCGTGGATCGCGCCGCCACCGTCGCCGATCACGTTGCGCATCGACCAGCTGAAGAAGGTGCCGTCGAACCGGGGCAGGCCGCTGGAGACGGTTTCCCAGAGCAGGGAGATCAGCGGCAGCAGGGCCAGCATGAATGCTCCGGTGACCAGGGTGGTGGCGAGCCGGTCGGCAGCTGCCCGGCGGCCTTCCACGGCCCGGGCGATCACATAGTTGATCGGCAGGAACAGCAGCACACCCAGGAACACCGTGGTGGGCACGTCGAACGGGGCCAGGATGGCGGAATCGATGATGCCTCCGGCGACGGCGCTGCCGGCCAGCAGGGCCCAGGTGGCGAAGCCGGGCAGCTGGCCCGCGGTGAGCGGGTTCGCCTTGGCGGTGGTGGTCAGCGTGGACATCAGTTGGCCCCCGAGAATTCCTTATAGCGGCTGACGATCAGCCGGGCGCCCATGTTGACCAGCAGGGTGATCACGAACAGCACCAAGCCGCCGGCGATCAGCATGTTGGTCTTCAGCCCGTAGGCCTCGGCGAAGTTCTGGGCGATCACCGCGGCGATCGTGTTGGGGTTCTGCGAGGTCAGGATCTCGAGCGTGATCACCGGCGCTCCGGACAGCACCATGGCCACGGCCATCGTCTCGCCCAGTGCCCGGCCCAGGCCGAGCATCACAGCGCTGACCACGCCGGCGCGGCCGAACGGCAGCACCGACATCTTGATCATCTCCCAGCGGGTGGCGCCCAGGGCCAACGCGGCCTCCTGGTGCAGCACCGGGGTCTGCAGGAACACCTCCCGGCTCAGCGAGGTGATGATCGGCAGGATCATCACGGCCAGCACGATGGCTGCGGTCAGCAGCGTCCGTCCGGTGCCGGAGGCCTGGCCGCCGAAGAAGGGGATCCAGCCCAGGTAGGTGCTCAGCCACAGATAGATCGGCTGGACGGCCTTCGCCAGCACGATGCTGCCCCACAGGCCGAAAACCACCGACGGAACGGCGGCCAGCAGGTCGATCACGTAGCCGAGGCCGGCCGCCAGCCTGCGCGGTGCGTAGTGCGAGATGAACAGGGCGATGCCGATCGAGACCGGAACCGCCATCAGCAGGGCCCAGAACGACGCCCAGACGGTGCCGAAGGCGAACGGCAGGATCCACGACCAGAACTCGCCGTACCCCTGGGTCTTCAGTACGGCCGGGTCGGTGGTCAGGGCCGGGAAGGCCTGCATCAACAGGAACCCGGCGACCATCGCGAGAATAACCAGAATGGTGATGCCCGAACCGGTGGCCAGGCCGCTGAAGACACGGTCGCCGATCCTGCGGCGCGCACGTCCGGTGCGCTGCTCACCGGACGGCGCCGGGGTCACCTCCTGGGTGGACTGGGTCACAGTGGCCATTCTTTCGCTCAATCTGTTCTGGACGATACGGCGTGGGGGCGACGAGCGCCCGTCCGGAGGTTCCGGACGGGCGCTGCGCCGCTCACTTGATCGAGTCGATCGAGGCCTTGACCTTGGCGGCCATCTCGGTGCTCAGCGGTGCACTGCCGGCTGCTTCCGCAGCCGACTTCTGGCCATCCGCGGAGGCGACGTAGCCGATGAAGCCCTTGACCATCTCGGCGTCCTTGGCGTCGGCGTAGGTCTGGCAGACCAGGGCGTAGGAGACCAGGACGGCGGGGTAGACCCCGGCGGCCTTGCGGTTCAGCTTCAGCGCCAGGTCGTGCTCGGACCGGCCGGCGACGACGGTGGACTCGTCCACGATCTTGGCGGCGGCCGCAGCCGTCGGCTGCAGCCATTCGCTGCCGACCTTGAGCTGAGCGTGACCCAGTTCCTTGGCGGCGGAGGCGTCGGCGTAGCCGATGGTGTTGGTGCCGTTGGCAACCGCGTCGACCACACCGGAGGTGCCCTTGGCGGCCTCACCGGCGAACGCCGTCGGGAAGGTGTCCGAGGCCGCTTCGGTCCACACCGACGGGGCGGTCTGGTTCAGGTAGTCGGTGAAGTTGTTGGTGGTGCCCGAGTCGTCGGAGCGGTGCACGGCGGTGATGTTGCCCTCCGGCAAGGTGAGCCCGGCGTTGGTGGCGGCGATCTTGGCGTCGTTCCACTTGGTGATCTTGCCGGCGAAGATGCTGGCCAGGGTGTCGGCGTCGAGCTTGAGGTCCTTGACCCCCTCGACGTTGAAGATCACCGCGATCGGGGAGATGTAGACCGGCAGGTTGAGGGCGCTGGAGTCGGGTGCGCACTTGGCGAACTTGCCCGCGCCCATCTCTTCGTCCTTGAACGGACGGTCGGACCCGGCGTACTGCACGGCGCCGGAGGCGAACGCCTCACGGCCCGCGCCGGAGCCGTCGGGGGAGTAGTTGATGGTGATGCCGGGGTGGGCGGACTGGTAGTCGGCGATCCACTTCTGCTGGGCTGCGGACATCGACGAGGCGCCCTTACCGGACAGGGTGCTGGCGGCACTGGTGGTGCCACCGGTACCCGGGTTGGCGGTCTCGTTGGCTGCGCAGGCGGACAGGGTCAGTGCGGCGGCGGCGAGCAGCGCCACCGGTGCACCGATCGTGGAGATCTTCACGGCTTTCCTTTCACGAACTGTGGGAGCTAAGCGCTCTCGAGTCGAACGCTAGGCAGCCGAATCGACCGATTGGGTGGTCTTGGGTGAACAGCGGGTGAACTCAGCATCACCCCTTGTCACAGCGACACGTTTGGGCTATGAGCGGGTCGTCGGTCGAGCTTGTCCACACTCCCGCTGTCGAGGTCGCCGTCGGTCGAGCCGATCCGGATGGTCGGGGACGGTTCTTTTTCGTTCACGGTGGCTGGATGGTTGGGGACGGTTCTTTTTCGTTCATCTCGCCGATACCACCGGGCTGGATGGTCGGGGACGGTTCTTTTTCGTTCACGGTGGCTGGATGGTTGGGGACGGTTCTTTTTCGTTCACCTTGCCGATACCACCGGGCTGGACGGTTGGGGACGGTTCTTTTTCGTTCACGTTGGCTGGATGGTCGAGAACCTCCCGGACCTTCTTGAATCAGGTTGAACGAAAAAGAACCGTCCCCGGCTGTTCAGACCCGCGGCCACTGCACGGACAGAGTGAACGAAAAAGAACCGTCCCCGGCTGTTCAGACCCGCGGGCGCTGCACGGACAGAGTGAACGAAAAAGAACCGTCCCCGGCTGTTCAGACCCGCGGCCACTCCACGGACAGAGTGAACGAAAAAGAACCGTCCCCGGCTGTTCAGACCCGCGGCTTGTGCCATTCAACGGACACCGTCTCGCCAGCGGCGTTGAGGTGGGCGACCAGTACCGCGGCGGTCAGCATCGGACGATTCGGCACCCCCAATGCCTCCAGCATCAAGGGCAGCACCGGACGGTGTCCGCAGATCGCCCGCGGCACACCGCCGGCGGCGGTCTCCTTGATCAGCCGCCGCATCAGCTTGCGGACCGCGTCCGGGTTGTCCTTGGCCTGCTCCTCCGACAGGGTGGACCAGCCCTTCACGTCCAGCCGCTGGGCCTTCGCGTACGGGCCCAGCGTGCTCACGCACCGGGTCGAGGTGGACGAGGCCAGGTCCTGCACCCCGTACGCGTCGAGCAACGGAACCAGCTGCTTGCTCTGCTTGCGGCCGCGGGTGCTGAGCTGGCGGAGTTGGTCCTTGCCCGACCAGTGCTTGCGGTCCATCGCCTTGCCGTGCCGGACGATCAGCAGCGGAGTGGTCTGGGGAAGGGTGATCGCCTGTTGGAGGAGCCGCCGCTCGTCCGCGTACGTCATCCGCTTCAGCGCGGACGCCAAGGTCAGCCAGGTGCGTCGATCGACCTCGGAGTTGGCCTTGAACCGGGACTCCGCGATCAGATTGCCGAGCCAGTAGGCGACCCGTTTGGTTCCGGTCGGGATCGGGTACTGGATCCGGTCGACGGGGTGCGCCAACCGGATCGTCATGGCGGTCTCCTCCATCGTCTCGCGGACGGCCGCGGCGGCCAGGTATTCGTCCGGGTCGAGCTTGCCCTTGGGCAGCGACCAGTCGTTGTAGCTCGGCCGGTGGATCAGCAGCACCTGCAGCTGCCTACCGGCCGGCCGGCGCAGCACGATCGCACCGGCAGCCTCGATCAGTCGAGGCCGGCTCATCAGACGCTCCGGTCCGTTCGCCGGGTGCTGACCGCCTGGATCTGCTGCTCCTGCAGGTCGAGCAGCGGCTCGCCCTCGGCGTCGGCGGTGCGCTGCTGCCAACCGTCCGGGGTCAGCCACCAGGTGGCGGTGCCGTCGTCGAAGGCGACCGAGAACATGTTCTCGATCTGGGCCATGTGCCGCGGATTGGTCAGCGAGACCAGCACTTCGACGCGGCGGTCCAGGTTGCGGTGCATCAGGTCGGTCGAACCCAACCCCACCCGGGGCTGGCCGCCGTTGGCGAACCAGAACAACCGGCTGTGCTCCAGAAAGCGGCCCAGGCTCGACCGCACCCGGATGTTCTCGCTCAGCCCGGGCAGACCAGGTTTAACCGTGCAGATGCCGCGCACCCACAGGTCGACCGGCACCCCGGCCTGCGACGCCCGGTACAGGGCGTCCACGATGGTTTCGTCGACGATCGAGTTCACCTTGATCCGGATGCCGGCCGGCCGGCCGTGGCGCTGGTGTTCGATCTCGTCCTCGATGAACTCGACCAGTCCCCGGCGGATGCCGTGCGGAGCAACCAGCAGCCGCTTGTAGTCGGTCTCCAGCCCCATCCCGGAAAGCTGGTTGAACAGCCGGGCAACGTCGTCGGTGACCACCGGGTTGGCGGTCAGCAGGCCGACGTCCTCGTACATCCTGGCGGTCTTCGGGTTGTAGTTGCCGGTGCCGATGTGGCAGTAGCGGCGTAGCCCGTCCGGTTCGTCGCGGACCACCAGCGACAGCTTGCAATGGGTCTTCAGCCCGATCAGGCCGTAGACCACGTGACAGCCGGCGCGCTCCAGCTTGCGCGCCCAGGCGATGTTGGCCTGCTCGTCGAAGCGAGCTTTGATCTCGACCAGGGTCAGCACCTGCTTGCCCGCCTGAGCGGCGTCCACCAGGGCGTCGACGATCGGGGAGTCGCCGGAGGTGCGGTACAGGGTCTGCTTGATCGCCAGCACCGTTGGGTCGGCGGCGGCCTGCTCGACGAACCGCTGCACGGACGTCGCGAACGAGTGGTACGGGTGGTGCAGCAGTACGTCGCGATGCTTCAGCGCGGCGAACATGTCCGCAGGCTTCGCGGTTTCCACCTCGGCAAGGTCGGGGTGGGTCTTGGGCAGGAAGGCCGGGTACTTCAGGGACTCCCGGTCGAGGTCGGCCAGCGAGAAGAGGCCGCGCAGATCGAGCGGCGCAGGCAGCCGGAAGACCTCCTTCTCGGTGATGTCCAACTCGTTGATCAGCAGGTCGAGCATCAGGTCGTCGATGTCGTCCTCGACCTCGAGCCGCACCGGGGGACGGCCGATCTTGCGCCGCAACAACTCCTGCTCCAGGGCGTAGAGCAGATTCTCGGCGTCGTCCTCCTCCACCTCCAGGTCCTCGTTGCGGGTGACCCGGAAGGTGGAGTGCTCGAGCACCTGCATGCCGGAGAACAACCGGTCGAGATGCTCGGAAATGACGTCCTCGATCGCGATGAACCGGCCCTCCTCCAGCTGCAGGAAACGCTGCAGCAGGGTCGGCACCTTCACCCGGGCGAATTGCCGCGCGCCGGTGGAAGGGTTCTTCAACAGCACCGCCAGGTTGTTCGAGAGCCCGGAGATGTACGGAAAGGGATGGGACGGGTCGACCGCCAGCGGGGTCAGAACGGGAAAGATGCGCTCCTCGAAGAGCGTCGCCATCTTCTCTTTCTCGGACTCGGTCAACCGGTCCCAGCGCAGCACTTCGATGCCGTGTTCGGCCAGCGCCGGACGGACGTCGTCGGCGAAGATCCGGGCCTGCTCGGTCATCAGTTCCCTTGACCGGGTCATGATCTGGTCGTGCAGGTCGCGAGAAAGGACTCCGGACGCGGACGGCACCGCGACCCCGGCGGCGATCCGGCGCTTCAGCCCGGCCACCCGGACCATGAAGAACTCGTCCAGGTTCGAGGTGAAGATGGCGAGAAACTTGGCCCGTTCCAGCAGCGGAACCCGGGTGTCGTCGCGGGCCAGGTCGAGCACCCGGTTGTTGAACGCCAGCCAGCTCAGCTCACGATCGGAGAACCGGTCGGCGGGCAGTTCGACGGTTGGGTCGGACGCAACCTCGGCGGTCATGGCAGCTCCTGGGAAGGCTCAGCTTCCGGACCGTAGAGAACGTCGCTGTGAACCACCGCGAAGCCGGCCCGGTCGTACAGTTCTACCGCGCGAACGTTGGACGCTTCAACGTAGAGATGAACCGTGGGACAACCCAGCGTCGCCAGGTAGTCGAGACCGGCGGCCAGCAGGCGCTTTCCCAGGCCGGTGCCCTGGGTGCGCGGATCGACGGCCAGAATGTAGACCTCACCGCGACCGTCCGGATGGCGCTTGGTCCAGTGGAACCCGGTCATTCCCTGCTCGTCGGACGACACCAGAAAGCCGGCCAGGTCGAACCACTCGTCCGCCATCCGAGCGGCCAGGTCGGAGCGTGAGAAGTGCCCCTGCTCGGGGTGCCAGGCGAAGGCCGCGGCGTTCAGGGCCAGGAACGCGTCGGTGTCGGTCTCGGGATCGAACGGACGGATGTCTGGATAGCTGGCGCCGCTGGGCGGATCGAGCCGGCGTTGCATCACCAGCAACCGGCGGCGCTCGACCAGGCCGGTGGCACCGGCGAACCGGTGGGCGGCGTCCAGGTCTCCGAACGCCCAGACACCCGTGCCGGGAACCGCACCGAGCAGTGTCCGGCCGATGCCGTGCCGTCGGTGAGCCGGGTGCACCATGAGCTGGGCGGTGCCGTGCCGGACGTTGCTCTGCGCGTAACCGGTCAGCTCGTCGTCCGCGTACTCGAGGTGATGCCGGACGTTGGAGTCGCCGGTAATCAGGGCCAGGGTGGCGTCCTCGTTCAGCGGCTGCTCGCGGTCGGCGTTCTTCACCGCAGAGACCAGCCCGCGAACCTGGGCGACGACGTCGGGGCTGAGCATGGGATCAGGCTAGGGGACGTTCGCCCGCCGGTCATCGTCGCTCGCACTAACCCGAGCTTCCCCTTGGGAGAGCCGGTTCCCCCCGGTTCGCATTGCGTCGGACGTGCAGACGAACGACGCCGCGGGTGCACTTCTTCATCGTTCGAGACCTGAGCTGCACGGGATGGTGCCGGGAATCACACGTCGTGACTAGGGCGAGAACCGGTAACCGACGTTGCGGACGGTGCCGATCAGAGATTCGTGCTCGGCGCCCAGCTTCGCCCGCAGGCGTCGGATGTGGACATCGACGGTTCGGGTACCGCCGAAGTAGTCATAGCCCCAGACGTCCGCCAGCAGGTGCTCGCGGCTGAACACACGGCCCGGGTGCATGACCAGGTACTTCAGCAGTTCGAACTCGGTGTAGGTCAGGTCCAGCGGCTGCTCGCCGAGCCGGGCGGAGTAGGCCGCTTCGTCGATCACGATGCCACCGGCCTGAATCAGGCCGTCCGCGTCATTGCCGCTGAGCAGCAGCCGGATCCGGGCATCGAACTCGGCCGGCCCGGCACCGTCCAGGATCAGGTCGGTGATGCCCCAATCGCCGTTGATGGCGGCCAGGCCGCCCTCGGTGACCACCAGCAGCAGCGGCAGGGTGATGCCCGACGAGATGAACAACCGGCAGATCATTCGGGCGTTGGCCAGTTCGCTGCGGCCGTCGATCAGGATCACGTCGGCCTTCGCCGATTCGGTCAGAGCCGTCGTGTCGGCGGGCGCGCTGCGCAGCTCGTGCGGCAGCAGGGCCACCGCTGGAAGGACCGCCTCAGGGCGTACGCCCGCGGTGAGTTCGTTGCTCACCACAAGCAGTGATGCCATACCAACCCCCGTCCGGTCGGCTACAGGATAGTGAACCTGAGAGAAACCGCTAACTCACCATCCAGTGCACGGGCGCGACCGGATGCATTCACAATTCCAGCAGAATCGTCATCGGTCCGTCGTTGACCAGCGAAACCGCCATCGTGGCGCCGAATCGTCCGGTCTCCACCTCGGCCCCGCGGCGCCGCAGAGCGGTCACGAACTCGTCTACCAATGGCTCGCTGACCGGGCCTGCAGCGGCGGCGTTCCAGGACGGCCGGCGGCCCTTGCGGGTGTCGGCGTACAGGGTGAACTGGCTGACCACCAGCAGCGGGGCCGCGAGATCGGCGCAACTGCGCTCGCCGGCCATGATCCTGAGCTTCCAGACCTTGTCGGCCAGGGCATCCGCGACGGACGCGGTGTCGTTGTGGGTGATCCCGATCAGCACCAGCAGGCCGGGCGAGTCGATGCTGCCTACCACCGTGCCGTCGACGCTCACCGACGCCGACGAGACCCGTTGGACGACCGCCCGCATGCCGTGAGGGTAGTGCAACCACGCCTCAGCCGGGCCGGCGCCCACGCTGAGGCACCTTGGCCCCAGTCGAAGGACCGGTGGGCACCCTGGAACCCACCAAGGCAGCGAACTGTCCGCGTGGGAGGCCGTGCCTGGCGGGAATAGACTCCATTGGTGGCCGCGTTCATGATTCCGATGATCACCGGGGGAACGATCGCCTTGATCGTTGCCGCCGCGGCCGTCCTGATCGCCGCCCTGGTGGTGGTCGTCCGTATCTTCACCGAGAAGCGCAGGAGTGATTCATGACCTTCGAGATCCCCGCCGATCTCAACCCGGCCCTGGTCGGACTGGCCTGGCTGCGCGGGCGCTGGGAGGGCACCGGTTACCGGGAGTGGCCCGATGAGCAGAAGATCAAGTTCGCCCAGCAGGTCGACTTCGCCGACAACGGCGGCGAGTACCTGCACTACCTGGCCCAGGCGTTCGTCGTGGACGACGAGGGGCGTCCGGTGCGTCCGTTGTTCATGGAGACCGGATTCTGGCGCCCGCTCAGTGACGGCACCGTGGACGTGGTGATGTGCTCGCCGGAGGGTTTCGCCGAGGTCTGGTACGGCAAGCTGCAGCCCGGCCGGCTCGACCTGGTCACCGACACGGTCGTCCGAACCCCCGAGGCCACCGTCGCCTACACCGCTGGCAGGCGGCTGTACGGCACCGTGGAGGGCAAGCTGATGTACTCCTTCGACCGGGCCACCGATGACGTGCCGCTGCGGCCGTACCTCTGGGCCACGCTGCAGCGCGCATGACCGCGATCAGGCATCAGACCGGACCGGACGCCGGCGCCGTCTGGCACTACGGCGATCCGCTGCGTGAGCAGCGTCGTCTGGCTGCCGGCGAGGCGTCCGTCGACCTGTCGCACCGGCCCACCTTCAGCGTCACCGGCACGGATCGGCTGACCTGGCTGAACAACATCGTCTCCCAGAAACTGGACGACCTCCCGCCCGGCCGCTGGATGACCGCCTACATCCTCGACCCCAACGGGCGGATCGTGCACGTCTTCGGCGGCGTGGACGACGGAACCACCCTGTGGGCCTCCACCGAACCTGGACATGACCAGGCATTGCTGGCCTGGCTACGCCGGATGCAGTTCTCCGCGCGGGTGGAAGTCGCCGAGACGACCGGCTCGCGCGCGATGGTGATCACCCCCGAAGGCCCCGGCATCGTGCTTCGGGATGAGCTGGACGAGGTACTCGGCGATGAGCGGGCAGGCACCTGGGCCGCGGACGCGCTGCGGATCGAGGCCGGCCAGCCGCGGGTTTTCGTCGACACCGATGATCGCACCATTCCCAACGAACTGGCCAACCCGGACGGGCTGGCGCTCGGGCCGGCGGTGCACCTGCAGAAGGGGTGCTACCCGGGGCAGGAGACGGTGGCGCGGGTCTACACCCTCGGCCGCCCGCCACGCCGGCTGACCCGGCTGCATTTGGACGGCTCGGCGGAGGCGCTACCTGCGGTTGGCAGCGAGATCGTGCTCGAAGGTAGGAGCATCGGCCGAGTCGGTTCGTCAGCCCGGCATCACGAGTTGGGTCCGATCACGCTGGCGCTGATCAAGCGCTCGGTTGCTGTGGACATCGCCCTGGTGGTTGACGGCATCGATGCTGCTCAGGAACTGATCGTGGACCCCGAGGTGGGCCTGCACGTTCGGGCCCGGCTTGGATAGGCGGCCTCACACGCCCTGTCCAGGGCTTGGGCGATTTCTGAAAGCTTCCTGACGTACGCGACTCGACGATCACGCTCGAGAGGCGCAGGGCCCAACCTCAGCTACGGCGGGCGAGTACGTAGAGCCGCTCGGTCCGGGCTTCGCCCGGGTAAGGGCCGCGGCGGTACCACTCGATGTCGGTGAGTCCGCTATCCCGGACGGCCGCCAGCACCTGCCCCGCGTCGTGCAGCACGAAATCGAGGTCCACCGGCTCGCCGACCAACTCGTCGACGTGCCGCACCTCGTCGCCGACGTGCACGGCGAGAGCCAGCAGTCCGCCGGGTGCCAGCGTGCGGGCCAGCGCTCCCACCGCGGACGGCAGCTCTGAGGCGGCCAGATGCACCAGCGAGTACCAGGCCAGTACCGCACCCCAGCCGATCGCCGCGCGGGGCTTGAGCAGCTGGAACAGGTTGCCGACCGAGAAATCGAGATCGGGGTACTCACGGTTGGCCACCGCGACCATGCCGGGCGACAGGTCGACGCCGCTGACCTTAGCTCCGGTGTCGGCAAGGAATGCGGCGATGTGGCCCGGGCCGCAACCCACGTCGACGATCGGATTGGCGTCGGCCAGGCTGGAGATCCGCTCCAGCAGCCAGACGTCGAACGGCTTTTCGATCAGTTCGTCGCCAAGCTGCTCGAAGTAGGCGTCGGCCACCTCGTCGTAGGCCTGTCGCACCCGGTCGTCCCGGACGCCCGGACCGTGCTCCAGCACCACCTCGCGATCAACGGTGGCCGCCGGCACCGAGCCGACCGACTCGGGGGCCGGGCCGATCAGATGCGCCCAACGCCGGTCCTGCTGGCCGGGTCGGCGGTCCAACTCGCGGACCAGTGGTTCGGGCAGGGCCGCCATCCGGCGCAGCACCTGCTCCACCTGCTCGCGATCGCTGAACGGGTGCAGACGCTCCGTGCGGGTCTTCAGCTCGCCGGGCGCCTGCGGCCCGCGCAGCAGCAGCACCGTGACGAGGGCCCGCTCGTCCGGCTGCAGGCTGAGCTCCTCGTCGAGGAGTTGGTGGTACTTCAGCGTGCGCGAACTCTTGCCGGCCCACACCACGCGGAGCAGCCCGCGGGCCTTCAGCGCGCGGGCCACGGCCTCGATGGTGGGGTCGTCCAGATCGGTGATCGGCTCGCGGCTCGAGGTCTGGTTGCAGGCCATCCGGAGCGCGTTCAGGCTGAGCGGATAGGAACCCGGCACGGTGCGCTGCTTCTCCAGCAGGCTGCCCAGAACGCGTTGTTCGTCTGCGGTCAGGACGGGCAGCGCCATGGCGGCAGCCTACTGCGCGGCCGGTAGGACAGATACGGGTCGCGAGGGTGGTCACGGTTCGAGTTGCAGCCCCTGCCAGTAGGCCGGGTGCGCCCTGACCTGGACGGTGCGTTGCGGATTGGTGCTCTTCATGCCGAGGTTCGCGAACGAATCGCGCTTGCGTTCACTGACGTTGACGTTGGCTGCGAACAGGGCACCACGCTGGACGCCGTTCAAACCGGTGGCGGCCCACGGAATCCTGGCCTCCAGCACGTAACCGTTCTGGGTTTGGCCGATCGCCGCGTCCAGGGTGCGCACATCCCTTGGCACGGAGAAGTCGGTGCCCTGAGCGTTCGCGCCCAGGCTGGCGATCAGCGGCGTACCGGTGCTGGTCCAGCCGAAGATGTAATAGGCATCGGTCGGACGGGCCAGGTCGGCAGCACTCAGCCGGCTCTTGTCCGGGCCGAGTTCCAGCACCACCGAGTCGCCGCGCCAGGCCCGGTCGGGGTTGTTCGAGTCCGGCGGACGGGGAGTGGTGTCCTCGATCACGCCCAGCAGGTAGAGCGCTTCGTCGTCCCACATCAGGTAGATGTCGCCGGTGGCGGCGGACGTGCCCGCGATCCGGTTGTTGGCCCGCGCGATCAGCTGCCATTGCCAGTCATCGGTGCTGCCGTCGATGGTGACGCTGCCGCGCAGTGCCCGCAGCGTGCCCACGTCTTTCACCGGCGGGAGCGTCGGCGTCGTTCCGGATCTGGACGGGGTCGGAGTCGGAGAGGGCGTTGGAACGGTCGTGCTGGAGGTGAACGTCGGGTTCGGTGACCCGGTCGGAGTCGGTCCCCCACCCGGGGGTCCGAAGACGAACCAGGCCGCCACGCCGAGGGCAACCACTCCGGCAGCCGAGGCCAGGATCGGTCCCGCGCGACCCCTCTTCTTCGGCAGGGCGTCGCCGACGCCAAGAGCACCGGCGCCACTTCCACCCGCGCCGCCGCCCCCACCGGCGCCGCCGCCTCCACTGCCACCCGCGCCGCCGCCTCCACCGCCCGGGCCACCGCTGCCTCCCGAACTCGGGCCGACCGGCTCGTCCGGCGGCAAGGGTTCGGGCGACCAGGGCTGTTCGGGAGCCGACGTGCTGGGCATGGTCTCGGCCGGTGCCGGTTGCGGCCACGGCGGCAGCACCACCGGAACCACCCGGGCGGCCGGCCCGTCCGGCACTGTTGCGGGCGGCTCCGCCGACGGTGCGGACGGGGCCCCGGCCGGGTGCCCGGCGACATCGAAGATCCGTCCGTCACTGGCCCGGAGGTAGAGCACCGGGGTGCCCCACTCCACGTCGTTGTCGTCGCTGAACACCGCAACCCGGGCCTCGGCCAGGGCGGCGTCGATCGGGTAGCCGTCCGCGATCGCCGAGTAGAACTCCGTGGAGAAGACGGTTGCTGCCTCGTCGGTGATCTCGAACTGCATGGCCACCACGGCCGGAATGCCCTGCATCACGAGTGCCTGGGCGACCCCACCGAGCGGGTCCGCCGGTGACTGCCGGGCGCCTTCGCAGGCGTTCAGGAGCACCAGCCGCAGCGTGCTGTGGTCGTGGATCATCGTCGCCAGCGTCGCTCCCGACACCAGGTGCGCCAAGTGGTTGTCGGCCTCGAAGGCGAGCATGCCCTCGGCGCTGGCATTGTCGAAGCCGCCGTGGCCGATGAAGTGCAGCACATGGAACGTGCCGACCCGCAGCGTGCGGCGCAACTCCGCCAGGGTGGCATTCGCGATCACCGTGACCTGCACCTGGCCCTGCTGTTGCAGCTGGGCCAACGCGGCGTTGATCTTGCCCACCTCTGCGCCGACGTCGAGAGTGGCCAGATTGGTCGGCGACGCCACTACCACCAACACCTGCAGTGGCGGGGTGATCTGGAGCGGAGTGACACTGCGCGGCTGCTCCAAGTAGCGCACCACCGGGGTCTTGGTGGACAGCACCAGAAACTGTCGCAGCCCGGACGGGTAGAGGTACTCCCACGGCACGTCCGCCAGTTGAGGAGCGTTGCCCAGCCGCAGCCGGACCCGCAATCCCTTGCCTCGGGCGTCCGCCTCGTCGAGGCTGCGGCGAAAACAGGTGCCGACCTCGCCGGCGAACAGCGCGTCGTACAGCGAACTGCCGAACTTCTTCGCCACGTCCTGGGTGGGCGACCCGATCGCCCGGACGCCGGAGCGGGTGCGGCCCAGCTTGAGGATCACGTTCTCCAAGGCATCCGCGCCGAAGGGGAAGGTCATCTGGCCGGTGGCCTCGCCGCGGGGCGAGGCGAGTACGGAGACATTGAAGGTGCCGGGCGTGGGTGTGGCTTCGACCTCGAGGTCGAAGTCCAGGTAATCCAGCGCGGCCACTGTGGTTCCTACGCCGTCAACCAGCCGGCGATCTGCTTGGCCACGTCCGGTTGACCGAAGAAACTGCCGTGGTAGACGCCGCGCTCCCGGGGCAGCACCAGCCGCCGATTTTCGGGAATGGAGATCGCGTCGCCGCCCTCGTAGACGCCCGCCGTGGGCACCACCAGGTCGTTGGCGGCGGTGCCGAAGACCCGGTCGACGACCACGTTCTCGACGTTCTTCATGGCCATCGCCTTCCAACCGCCGGACGGGCTGAAGTCGGCCGCGATCCCATACTGCTCGGTCGGCAGCTCCGTGGTGTTGAAGCCGGCCAGAAACTCGCCGGCGCTGTCCATCGCCGCCAGCCCGGGAATGGCGGTCAGGCCGTACTTGGCGATGATCTTGACCACCACCAGCACCGAGGTGAGAGTGGCCTCGATCACGGCGGCCGGCCCGTCGGGCAGCAGGTTGACGATGGTGGTGATCCGGTCGATCATCGGCACCAGATTGGACGGGGTGGCGAGGGCGGTGCCGTGGTTGGCGCTGGCCACGTGGACGATACGTCGCACGTCGAACACCGGGTCGGTGCCTTGGCCGGCCAGGGCACGACTGACCAGGCCGCCCCGACTGTGGCAGACGATGTCGACTTCGAGTTCCAGGCCGTCGGGTACCAGTTCACGAACCAGGTCGGCGTTCTCGATCGGCGACAACCCCAGGGTGTGGTGATCGATCGCCGCGACCCGGCCGCCGTAGGCCTCGCTGAGGGACGCCAACACGTCCGGCGGAAATGCCCGAAAGGCGCTCGGTGTGTTGACGAAGGTGCCGTGCACGAACCACAGGCTGCGGCCGGCAGCCAGTCGGCCCCATTCGACGTCGTCCAGGCTGGGCACGTCGGGGCTGGTGTAGTTGCCCGGTGTGAACGGACGGGCCCGCGCAATCCTCGACTTCGACTCCCACAGCCGGGCGGCCGCGGAAGCCAGCGGCGGTACCACCAGTTCGGCCAGCGGCAGCGCGACCAACTCGAGCACCTTGCGTCCGATCAGCCCGAAGACGCCGCGATCAGCGCCGTCGCCGCCGGTGTCGGGGGTGGTCGCGAACGCGGGCACGATGAACCGGACATTGGATGCCGCGCCCCGGTCCGTCGGCGCGAGCTCGCCACCCGAATCGACCGGGAAGTTCCAGCTGACCACGCCGTTCTCGTCCACGGCGAGCAGCACCTGGGCGACGTCCTCGCCCAGATCGGGAACGTTCACCTCCATGCCGTCGAGGTCCGAGCCGGGCGCCCGGATGTCGCCACTTGGCGCGTGCGGCACCGGCGCCACGTCCAGGGTGACCACCCGCAACCGCAGGAACCCCTCCTTGGCCAGCGCCGCGTCCAGGGCCGGGCCGGAGCCGTCCACCTCGGGTGCCCGGGTGTCCGAACCGGGTGCGACGTTGTGTGCCTCGGCACTGCCACGCAGCCCGGGGGCGCGGATGGTGATGCCCTGGCCGAGGTTGACTTCACGTGCGGTGCCGTCGAGATTGGCCATCAGTTGGTCTCCTGTTTGGTGAGGATCAGACCGGGATGCCCGTAGTAGGCGTAGGCCAGCGGGGTGGTCTGGTCGTGTTGGGGAAAGCGGGTGGTGAACCAGGCCCGCAGTTCGCGCATCACGTCGCCGACCGGTCGGCCCTTGCCGAGGGCCTCGGCGTAGAACGCCAGCGCGAAATCTTTGGCGACGGTGTCGTCCACGTTCCACAGCGGGGCGATGAAGGCCCGGGCGCCGGCCTGCAGAAAGGCGGCGGCGAGGCCGCCCTCGATCAACGCCCCGCCGGTCTGGCTGGCCAGTTGGCAACAGTTCAGGAACACCAGTGGCGCCGCCTTGCGGGTGAACTCCGAACCGAGCACGATCGACTCGTCGATCCGGACTGCCGAATCGGACAACACCACTCCCGCGTTGATCGGTGAGTCTGGGTCGGCCTCCCCATGCGAGGCGACATGCATGGCCTGGGCGTCCACCAGGTCGCCCTGAAAGGTGTACGTGCCCTTCAACAGGCTGGCCACCTCGGCCGCCGTGCCGTCGACCCAGACCGAGGGCGGATACGTCGCCAGCAGGTTCTTGCCCTCTTCCTTCGCCTGGGCCAGTGGCCGCATGCCCGATCCGGGCCCGAACTCGCCGACGACGATGGCGATCGCGGTGATCGCCATCGTTTGGGCCGGAGCGGTGGTCGGACGGCGCAGCCCGGACGGGGTCTCGGGACCGGCCGGGCGCCAGCGTCCGACGATCACCTGGGAGCCCAGGGTCTGTGGTGCGGCCGCGTCGACCAGGCTGCGGTCGACGATGTAGTCGGCGTCGGTGGTGGCGAGTTCCCACGGCACCAGCGATTCCTGCGAGACCAGCAGCAGGGTCGGCAGCCGGCCGGCGTCCTTGGCGATCTTCCAGACCGGTGCGAACACCTTCCAGAACCACAGCGGCATCGCGCCGGCGACCTCACGGGCCACTCCGTTGACTCGCAGTTCGGCGGCCGGATTGCGGTTCACCTGGGCCATCTCGCGCACCTTGCGAAGGGCGAACGTCTCAGCGGTGTCGTCGTCGAGGGTGGTGATCACCTGCTCGTCCGGAAGGGTGACCGGGTGCCGCGTGGTGAAGGTCCACAGGAACGTGCCGTCCTGCTGCCCGCGACTGATCGAGACGGTCAGGTCGATCGGCACGCTCTGGTCGAGTTCGACGGCGACCTCACCTCCGGACGTCGACAGCGGGGCGTCGGCGGGGGCCTGCGGGGTGCAGAGCACCTCGCGCCACGCGGTGCCGATCATCAGGCCGTCGAGACCGTACTCGATCTCGATCCGGCCCAGCCACGGCTGCGTCACCGCGGGCGCCACCACCGGAATCGTCACCGTGTTGGCACCCACGTCGGCCGGGTCGAAGTCGAGGGTGTAGCGAATGTTCTCGACGGTGAAGTTCTCCGCCTTGATCTGGACGGTGAGCTGCTTGGGTTCGGGTGGGATCGCCATCACGGCGCCCTGGACCCCTGGCTGAGCCGTCTTCGACAGCCCGACCACCACGTCGAAGGAGGCGCCCGGGGCGACCGACTCGGGCACGTCGACACGCGGGAAAGCGGGCACCCCGGCGGGTGTGTTGCGGGGAGTGGCCGGCATCGGCACCGCGTCGGGTGGGGGCGGTTCGCCGCCCGGGACCGCCATCTCGCCGGGGTCGAAGTCGATGCCGGGTGGCGGTCCGCCGACCGGAGCGTCGATCGGAAAGATCGGAGCGCCCGGGTCGAAGCCACCCGGATCCAGCTGCGGGTCGGCCTGTTGCGGGCCGGGGCCGAAGTCGATGCCGCGGTCGGGTCCACGATCGTTCTGAGGATCTGCGGTGAACCAGCCGACCACCCGGCCCCCGTCCACCACCAACCCCGTCCAGTGCCCGCCGGTGACATCAGGATGGCCGAGCTGGCGTACATCGGCGGCCCCGTGCTCGTGTAGGTCGAGCGAGATGCCGAGCGGCATCGCCGGGTCGAGATTGGGGCCGAGCACCCGCTCCCGGTCGTATTCACTCAGGGGATACCACAGGATTGCGCCGGTGGCCCTCGGGTCGCGACGGCGCACGACCACCATTTCGCCCGGCGTGGCCAGGGACAGGGCGGAACGGGCCGCGGCAAGGTTCATCGCGGCGTCGAGTACCACCACGGGGTCCATGATCGACTCCTCTCATCGGCGAAGAGGTGGAGGGACGCGCCGTGATACGCAGCGTAGGCCGATGGACGGTCTGCTGAGCACCCCAAAGCGGGACCAGCCATGACAAAGGTGGCACTTTTGCCACCGTTGGGCGCCGTCAGGGTTTGGGTATCGGCGGCCGCGGCCGCCAGACTCCTCCACTGCCGGGAGTCGGCACCGGGGGTTCGGCAACCGGCCCGGCGACCATCGGCTGGGTGGTCGTGACCGGGGCGCCGATGCTGCCGTCGTCGCGCTGGACCTTCATGGTGAAGGTGACCTTGCTGAAACTGAGCCGGAAATCGTCGCGTTGATAGTCTTCCGTGCCGAGCACGGTGTAGCCGGTGACCCGGACGTCGGCGAATCGAACCTCGGCGACCGTTCCGCCGGGCTCGCCGGCCGGCGCGCGGGTGAGCACCGCCTCGGCCACTGCGCGCTGGGTCGCGCAGAACTCGAGCAGTAACGGCGAGGCCCTGCCACCCCGGCAGGAGAAGGTGGCTTCGGTGAACTGCGCACGGCCGCTGCCCATGCCCGAGCCGAGATTGGTTGGGCCGCCGACCGAACAACCGAAGCCCCAGATGTCCACGTCCAGCTCACCCCGGTGCTGCTCGGCGGATGAGTCCCCGGCGATGCCCGGGATGGCGAGGTAGCTGGGCATGAGGCCCTCCTTCGATGCCGATGAAACTAGGCCGTGTGGGGGCCCTGGGATAGGTCGTGGAATTACCTAGCCGTCGGATCCGCGCGGGATCGGGACGTGCCGGCGGAGCGGCTGGCGGCTGGCGACGCCTTGGCCGGTCGCTGCCAGTTGGGGGCAGCGAATGGTTCCGGGACCAGCCACTCTCCGCGGGCCGGCGGCCGGGGCCTGGATCAGCAGCCGAGCCGCCCTGCGAACGAGCCAGCACGGGGCAGTAATCTGCTCCAATGAGTACCTTCGTCCTGACCCGCAACGACCAGCCGATGCCGAGCGCTGAGCGCGCCGAGATCGTGGCCAAGCCGGTATTCGGGGCGAACTTCACCGACCACATGGCATTGGCCACCTGGACCCCCGACGAGGGCTGGCACGACCACGCTCTGATCGGCAGGCGTCCCTTCGAGCTTCATCCTGGCGCGGCTGCGTTCCACTACGGCCAGGAGATCTTCGAGGGCATGAAAGCCTTCCGGCAGCCGGACGGCAGCGTGGCCCTGTTCCGTCCGGGCAAGAACGCGGCCCGGTTCGCCCTCTCGGCGAAGCGGCTGGCGATGGCAGCACTGCCCGAGGACGACTTCGTGGCAGCGGTTGCCGCACTGGTGGACCTGGACCGCGACTGGGTTCCGCAACCCGACGGCGAGCAGAGCCTGTACATCCGTCCGTTCGAGATCGCCACCGAGACCCTGATCGGGGTGCGGGCCGCCAACGAGTACACGTTCTGCGTGATCGCGTCCCCGGTGGGGCCCTACTACCCCGAGCCGGTCACGTTGTGGGCCACGCCGAACTACACTCGCGCGGCCGAGGGCGGCACCGGCGCGGCCAAGTGCGGCGGCAACTACGCCGCCAGCCTGGCGGCCGCCGCTGAGGCCCACGAGCACGGTTGCCAACAGGTGATCTGGCTGGACGGTGCCGAGCACCGCTGGGTGGAGGAGTGCGGCACGATGAACATCCTGTTCGTCACCTCCGATGGCGAACTTCTCACCCCCGAGCTGACCGGCACGATCCTGGACGGAGTCACCCGAGACTCGATTCTCACCCTGGCTCCCGAGCACGGGCTGCGTCCGGTGCAGCGACGGATCGCGATCGACGAGGTCTTCGATCGGATTCTCGACGGCACCATCACCGAAGTGCTCGCGTGTGGAACGGCGGCGGTGGTCACCCCGATCGTCGGCTTCGCGGCGCCCGCAGTGAACGGCGCCGACCGCCGAATCAGCGTCGGTGATGGCACCCCCGGGGCGACCAGCCAGGCGATTCGCCAGCATCTGCTGAACGTGCAGTACGGCCTGGTCGAGGACGTCCACGGCTGGCTCACCCACATCGGTTGAGCCGGTGGCCGCGATGACGGTTGCCGTGATCGGCGGTGCCGGACGAATGGGCCGCCAGGTTCTCGGCGCACTGCGCGCCCTGGGTGCCGACCCGGTCGGGTTGTCCCGGCGGACCGGTTTCGACCTGTCCGGTGGATCTGTTCCCGGGCTTGCCGAACGGTTGCACGGCTCCGCGGCGGTGATCGACTGTTCGGACGCCGGGCGGGGACCCAAGGCCTTCCGGCAGGCCGCCGAACGACTGCGCCAGGCGTCCGAGAGAGCAGGAGTGCAGCGTCTGGTGGTGGTGTCGATCGTCGGCGTTGATCGACCCGGGCTCGCGCGCCTCAGCTACTACCAGGGCAAGCTGACGCAGGAGCGGGAACTGGCGGCCGGCGACCTGCCGCTCTGCGTGCTTCGCACCACCCAGTGGTTCGAGTTCGCCGACCTGGTCTACGTCGCGGCCTCGCTGGGTCGACTCGGCCGCATCGGGGTGGCACCCCGCATGGTGGCTCAGCCGGTGGCCGGACGCTCCGTCGCCCGGCGCCTGGCCGAGGCGGCGATGAGCGCCGGGCCGGCCTTGTCCATGGAGCTGGCCGGCCCGCAACGGATGTCGGCCGCGGAACTGATCCGTCGGGTCAACGCCGCCCGCGGGATCAGTGCCAGGGTAGGTGGGTTACCGGTGCCCGGCATTCCTGGCTTTGTGGACGGCAGCCTGCTGCCCGGCGCTGACGCCGAGATTGACCCGGTGACCATCGAGGAGTGGGCCGCGGGCCTGAGTTCCTAGTCGGCGGCGTCGCTCTCCGAGTGCGACGCGAGGAGCTGAACGGGTTGGGGTGATCATCCCGATCCCACCTGCCTGGGCGAACCGGGTCACCCGAGTTGGGCAGCCCTACAGGGCGTCCCGGCTGATCGGGCAGGACATGCATCGCGGGCCGCCACGACCGGAGCCGAGTTCGGAGCCCGAGATCGCGATCACCTCGATGCCGGCCGCCTCGAGTCGCTCGTTGGTCTCGACGTTGCGTTCGTAGGCGATGGCCACCTTGGGTTCGATCGCCAGGGTGTTGTTGCCGTCGTCCCATTGCTCACGTTCGGCTGTGACCGGGTCGAGGCCGGTTTCGATCAGCCGCAGCCGATCGATGCCCATCGCCCGCGCGGCGGCCTCGATGAATGGCTCCAGCGGTGAGATCACCAGGTCGCCGCCCGAGCCCGGCCGAACGGTGACCGCCGACAGCCGATGCGCGACGTTCGGGTACATCACCATCGCGTCGGGTTCCACCATGGTGCAGATGGTGTCCAGGTGCATGGTGGCCCGGTCCTGGTCGATCGGCACCGCCAGCACAGTGTGCGCCAAGCCCTCGGCGAAGGCCGTCCGAGCCAGCCGTTCGGCGCCGGCCGGACGGGTGCGCTCGCCCACGCCCACGGCCAGCACTCCCTCGGCCAGGGCCAGAACGTCGCCGCCCTCGAGGAACTCCTTGTCCCAGCCGTGGATCCGCTGGGTGCCGGCGAAGCGCGGGTGGTAGTGGTAGATCAGCTCGGTCAGCTGGGTCTCGCGCCGCCGTGCGGGCATCATCAGCGCGGTGATCGCCACCCGGTCGGCCACCCAGACACTCGAGTCGCGGGTGAACAGCAGGTTGGGCAGCGGGTCGATCAGAAAGTCGTCCGGGGCGTGCAGGGCGGCCACCAGGCTGCTGGTGGTGGACGAGACCTCGTCGTTGCGCAGGCCGGCCATCAGAATCTCGGCCAGCTCCTCCGGTCCCTGATCCTCGAGCAACTCGACCAGGTAGCGCCGCAAGGCGTCGCCCAGCCGCAGGTCGGCCATGGTGTGCAGGATGGCCTGCTGCCGGGCGTCCGGGTCGGCCAGGGTCTCGGCCAGCAGCGCGCTCAGGTACAGCACCTCGACGTCGCGACTCCGGAGCGCATCGGCGAAGGCGTCATGCTCCTGCTGCGCCCGATCGACCCAGGGCAGGCCGTCGAAGAGCAGGGCGTCGTTGTTGCGCGGGGTCAGCCGGCGCAGTTCGTTGCCGGGCCGATGCAGCATGACGGTGCGGAGCCGTCCGACCTCGGAGCGGACACCGTGCGGGAATTGCTCTGCCATGGCGCCGACCCTATCGGCTCAGCAGCCGCCCAGATCCGGCACCAGGAGGTACCGACTGGATGGCTTCGATGCTGCGATCAGCTCTTCTTGTTGCGGCTGCGGGTGCGGGCCCGCTCGGTGGAGTTCAGCACCACCTTGCGCAGCCGGACGTGGGCTGGGGTCACCTCGAGGCACTCGTCCTCGCGGCAGAACTCCAAGGCCTGCTCCAGGGAGTGCAAGCGCGGCGGAATCAACCGCTCGAGTTCCTCACCGGTGGAGCTGCGCACGTTGGTGAGCTTCTTCTCCTTGGTGGGGTTGATGTCCATGTCTTCGTTGCGCGGGTTCTCGCCGACGATCATGCCCTCGTACACCTCTTCGGAGGGCCCCACGAACAGCACCCCACGCTCCTGCAGGTTGAACAGGGCATAGGAGGTGGTCATGCCGGTGCGGTCGGCGACCAGTGACCCGGTGGAGCGGGTGATGATCTCGCCCGCCCAGGGCTCGTAGCCCTCGAACACGTGGTGCATGATGCCGGTGCCACGGGTCTGGGTGAGAAACTCGGTGCGGAATCCGATCAGCCCACGGGCCGGAATCGCGTACTCCATCCGCACCCAGCCGGTGCCGTGGTTGATCATCTGTTCCATCCGCGAGCGGCGGGTGCCCATCAACTGGGCAACGGTGCCGACGTGCTCCTCGGGAATGTCGACGGTCAACCGCTCGAACGGCTCCTGCAGCTTGCCGTCGACGAGCCGGGTCAGCACCTGCGGCTTGCCGACGGTCAGCTCGAAGCCTTCGCGGCGCATCATCTCGACCAGCACGGCGAGCTGGAGCTCACCTCGTCCCTGCACCTCCCAGGTGTCCGGACGTTCGGTCGGCAGCACCCGGATCGACACGTTGCCGATCAGTTCCGCATCGAGCCGGCCCTTGAGCAGCCGTGCGGTCAGCTTGTTGCCCGTCTTCCCGGCCAGCGGGGCGGTGTTGATGCCGATGGTCATCGAAATGGACGGCTCGTCGACATGGATCAACGGCAGCGGGGTCGGGTTCTCGGGGTCGGAGAGGGTCTCGCCGATCATGATGTCGGGAATGCCCGCGATCGCCACGATGTCGCCGGGACCGGCCTGCTCGGCGGGCAGGCGCTCCAGGGCGTGGGTCATCAGCAACTCCGACAGCCGGACGTTGGTGATGCTGCCGTCGGCCTTGCACCAGGCCACGTTCTGGCCGCGCTTGAGGGTGCCGTTGACCACCCGGCACAGGGCCAGCCGGCCGAGGTAGGGGGAGGCGTCCAGGTTGGTGACGTGCGCCTGCAGCGGCGCCCCCTCGGTGTACACCGGGGCCGGGATCGCCTCCATGATCACGGTGAACAGGGGCTCCAGGTTCTCCGAGTCAGGCATGCCGCCGTCCGCGGGCTGGTTGAGCGAGGCCCGTCCGGCCTTGGCGGCGCAATAGATCACCGGAAAGTCCAGCTTGTGCGCCTCGTCGTCTTCGAGCAGGTCGAGGAACAGCTCGTAGACCTCGTCGGTGACTTCACTGATCCTGGCGTCCTGTCGGTCGACCTTGTTGATCACCACCACGATGGGCAGGTGCTTGGCGAGCGCCTTGCGCAGCACAAACCGGGTCTGCGGCAACGGACCCTCGGACGCGTCGACGAGCAGCAGCACGCCGTCCACCATCTCCAGGCCGCGCTCGACCTCGCCGCCGAAGTCGGCGTGACCGGGGGTGTCGATGATGTTGATGGTTGCCGTGGCACCGTCGGCCATCAGGTGGTGAACGGAGGTGTTCTTGGCCAGGATGGTGATGCCCTTCTCCCGCTCCAGGTCCATCGAGTCCATCACCCGCTTCTCGACGTCCTGGTTCGCCCGGAACGCGCCGGACTGCCACAGCATGGCGTCGACGAGGGTGGTCTTGCCGTGGTCAACGTGGGCGATGATCGCAACGTTGCGCAGGTCGGCGCGGACGGGCATGCAGTACTCCTAGGTTCGGACAACCTGACGATTCTACGGGCTACCGGGCGGCGAGATTTGCAGGGCCGTCCAGCCGGTGTGGGCGGGCGGCCTGCCGGAGGGTGTCCGCCGGTCGTCGCAGCAACGGCGGATCGAGTCCGCGCGGGTCGACTGGCGCCCGAGTCTCGTAGCTTCCAGACCGTCCGGTCAGGCCGACTCGGCGGGCATGGGGCGGCGATACGTCCACGAGGTGAGCGCCGTGGCCAGCATGGCGATCAACACCCCGAGAAAAATGTGCAGATCGGCGATTTCGAGCCTGCCCAGAGTGAACTGCACGGTGATCGCCGCGGCCAGTGCCACCGCCAGCCACAGCAGCACCGGTCCGGCCGTGCGCCGCAGGACGATGAAACACACCGCGCACCCGATGGCCAGCACCAGGGTGAGCCAGGCGCCGATCGCGTGGAAGGCGAACCAGCTCTTGTCACGCCCGATCGCCGCGGCGGCGAAACCGGCCTGGCCGATCACGGCGCAGATCAGCAGCGTGGCCGCTGAGCGCAGCACGATCAGGTGCGGATGGGGCAGGGTCAGGTTTGCAGCCATGCCTCAGTGTGCCCGGCCGACCCGAATGGCAATGCACGCCATCCCGCGCCAGGTCCTCACGATTCGAGCCGGATCAGGTTCGAACGGGCGCCGGGCAGCCTCAGCGCGGTGGAAAGTGCCGAACTGCGAAGCCGGCCAACGCCGTCGCTTCCTGCGGGTCGCTGGTTGGTGCCACCAGGACCTTCGAGTGCCGTTCGATCCGCTGCAACAACAGGGCGACGTCCAGGTGGGCATACCGGTCGTGCGCATCGGCCACCTCGGTGCGCCGGCCGAACAGCGCGTCGGCCTCGTCGAAGACCAGCGTCCAGCCTTCGCGTTCGGCGGCGTCGAACAACTCCGCCATGGCTTTCTCGGTCTCGGATCCGTACTTACTCCGCACCCGGCCGAGGTCCACCAGCACCGCGACCGGCTGCCGAAGCTGCCGCACCCTGGCCGACTTCAGTTCGCCGAACCCCTCGTCCATTCGGCAAGCCTAACCGGTGTAACTCGGGCGCCAACGGCCGGTCGGTTTGCCTCGTCCCGACCCCGGTTGGCTAGGGTCGCCTACCTATGCCGCCCCCTGTGTCCGCTCGCGTTCGCGCGCCCCGCTCAAGGGTGCGGTGATGAGCCAGTCCGCGTTCGAGCGGTTGTCACCGGCGTTCCCGCAGCGAGCGCCGTGGGGCACCTCGGCACTGCTTCGGGCCTGGCAGGCCGAGGCCTTGCAGCAATATCTGGACGCCGCACCCCCGGACTTTCTCGCCGTCGCAACGCCCGGCGCCGGCAAGACCACGTTCGCCCTGCGGGTGGCGTCCGAACTGTTGCACGCCCGAACCGTCCGCAAGGTGATCGTGGTGGCACCGACCGAGCACCTGAAGGTGCAGTGGGCGGACGCCGCGGCCAAGGTCGGCATCCAACTCGACCCCGGCCTGGCCGGCTCGCGCAAGGGCCGCTCCAAGCAGTACGACGGGGTGGCGGTGACCTATGCCGGGGTGGCCGCGACGATGTTCGCCTACGAGGCGATGGTGGCCCGCGAACCCACCCTGGTGGTTCTGGACGAGGTCCACCACGCCGGCGACGCACTCAGCTGGGGTGAGGCGATCCGCGAGGCGTTTCGCCTCGCCAAGCGCCGGTTGGCGCTGACCGGTACACCCTTTCGCAGTGACCAGAACCCGATCCCCTACGTCGGCTACGAGGATCTCCAGGGCGGTGGTCGGGTCAGCCGCGCCGACTACACCTACGGCTATGCCGACGCCCTGCGTGACCATGTCGTGCGTCCGGTGGTCTTCATGAACTACGGCGGCCCGATGCGCTGGCGGACCAGGTCGGGGGAGACCTTCGCCGCGAACCTCGGTGAGGCGCTGACCAAGGACGTCACCGGCCAGGCTTGGCGCACCGCCCTCGACCCCAGGGGGGAGTGGATCTCCGCGGTGCTGGCCGCCGCCGACCGGCGGCTGACCGAGGTACGCCGGCAGATACCGGACGCCGGTGCCCTGGTGATCGCGTCCAACCAGGCCCACGCCCGCGCCTACGCCAGGGTGCTGGCAGCGGTCACCGGCGAGCAGCCGACGCTGGTGCTGTCGGACGATTCCGGCTCGAGCAAGCGGATCGAGGGATTCGCCGACGGGGACGCCCGCTGGATGGTGGCCGTCCGGATGGTCTCCGAGGGCGTCGACGTGCCACGGCTGGCGGTCGGCGTCTACGCCACCGCCACCCAGACCCCGCTGTTCTTCGCTCAGGCCGTCGGGCGCTTCGTCCGCACCCGTCGACGCGGTGAGATCGCGACCGTGTTCCTGCCGACGGTGCCGATCATCCTGGCCCACGCCGCCGCCCTGGAGCGGCAGCGCGACCACGTGCTCGCCGCGCCGGCGACCAAGGAACTGTGGGACGAGTCCGAGGCCCTGCTGGACGAGGCCAACCTGAGCGAGGAGGCCTCGGACGAGTTGACCGGGTCCTTCGAGGCGCTCACCTCCGAGGCGGCTTTCGACCACGTGCTGTTCGACTCCCAGCAGTTCGGCATGCATGCGGTGCCGACGTCGGCGGACGAGGCCGACTACCTCGGCCTGCCTGGGCTGCTCGAGTCCGACCAGATCACCCAGTTGCTGCGTGATCGGCAGCGCCGGCAGGTGAGTCGGCACGACCGTGCCGAGAGACGGGAGAAGGTCGCGCCAGAGGTCTCGCTGCACCGCGCCCTGGCCGCTCGGCGCAAGGAGTTGAACTCCCTGGTCGCCCAGTACGCCAGGGTGAAACGGGTTCCGCACAGCCACGTGCACGCAGACTTGCGTCGGCAGTGCGGCGGACCGGCGCTGGCTCAGGCGACCACGGAGCAGGTGGAGCTGAGGATCACCAAGATTCGGTCCTGGGTTTAGCCGGCGACGGGTTCAGCCGCCCGCGATCAGGCCGACCCCGACGAAGGCCAGCATCACGCCGACGATCTGCACGGGCTTCATCCGCTCGTGCAGAATCACCGCGGCCAAACCGACGGTGACTACGGGGTACAGCGCCGACAACACGGCCGTGATCGACAGCAACCCCAGCGTGGACGCGAATCCAAGCAGGGCGTTGGCGGTCACGTCGCCGATTCCGAGCAGGGCCAGCTTCGGTAGGTCGCGGACGGTCACGCCACCCACCGAACGCAGCAGCAGCGCCGCGATGCCGAAGGCGACCACGCTCGTGCTGCGCATGCCCACCATGGTCAGCAGCGGCGAGGACGCGGCCCCGCGCGCGATCGCCAGCATGGTCACCCCGAAGCCGAGCGCGGCCGCCACTGCGAACCAAACGGCCTGGGCCTTGACCGGCTCCTCACCCCTCAACTCGGGCCCGCTGGCCAGAACCGCCCCGACCAGGGCGACGACGATGCCGGCCAGTCGTAGCGGTCCGGGCTCCTCGCCGCCGAGCAGACCCGCGAGCACCGGGATCGAGGCGCCGAGGGCGCTGATCGGCGAAACCACACCAACGGTGCCGAAAGCCAAGGCGCGGTAGAAGCAGACCAACGCCGTCGACCCGGCCAGTCCGGCGACGATCGACCACAGCACCCAGCCCGCGCCGTTCGCCGCCGGGATCAGGGGCAGCAGCAGCAGCAGCAACACCAGCGAGCAGGCCTGGGAGACCCCGACCACGGCAACGGACGGCAGCCGCCGGCTGAGCATCCCGCCGGCGAAGTCGGCGGTGCCCCAGGCGATCGCCGAACCGAGCGCCAGTAGCGGGCCGATCATCCGGCCGTCCGTTCACTCCGTTCGGGCCGGGCCGATCGGGGCCGGGGCAGGCTCACTTGTCGTCGGGGCGCGGTACGTAGCCCTCAGCCATCGCGTCCGCCACGTCGCGGGGAAGCTCCATGCCGGTGCCCACCCGAGCGTGGCGGTACCCGTAGGCGAAATAGATGGCGATCCCGAGCGCCAGCCAGATCAGGAACCGCAGCCAGGTCTCGATCGACAGGTTGAGGGTCAGGTAGAAGCAGATCAGGGCCGACAGGATCGGCAGCACCGGCGAGAACGGCACCTTGAACGCACGCGGCAGATCCGGGCGCTGCTTGCGCAGCACCACCACAGCGATCGACACCAGGATGAAGGCGGTCAGGGTGCCGATGTTCACCATCTCTTCGAGCACGCCGATCGGGGTCAGGCCGGCGGTGATCGCGCAGACAATGGTCACGATGATCGAGATCTTCCACGGGGTGCGGAACTTCGGATGCACCCTGGCGATGCTGATCGGCAGCAGGTTGTCGCGGGACATCGCGAAGATGATCCGGGTGGCGCCGATCATCAGGGTGAGCACCACCGTGGTCAGGCCGGCCACCGCACCGGCCGAGATGAGGGTCGCCATCCATTGCTGGCCGTGGAACACGAAGGCGCTGGCCAGAGCCGCTTTCGGGTCGATCTCGGTGTAGTTCACCATGCCCGTCACGACGACCGCCACCGCGCAGTACAGGATCGTGCAGATGGTCAGCGAAGCGATGATGCCGATCGGCAGGTCCTTCTGCGGGTTCTTGGCCTCCTCGGCGGTGGTAGCCACGACGTCGAAGCCGATGTAGGCGAAGAACACCAGGGCGGCACCAGCGAAGATGCCGGGCACGCCGAACGCCATCGGTGGGGCTCCGGTCATCCACTGGAGCAGCGGTTGCGTCCATCCGGTCGTGCTCTCGATCGGCGCGGCCGGCGGAATCAGCGGGGTGTAGTTGGCCGGGTTGATGAACATGGCGCCGGCGATGATCACGAACAGCACGATGAAGAGCTTGACTCCCACCAGCACCAGATTCACCCGCATCGACTCCTTGATGCCGACGGTGATCAGCACGCCCAGCGCGATGATCAGCAGCACGGCCGGCAGGTCGATGACGCCGCCGTAGCCGATGGCCTCCGGAATCGGCATGCCGAAGTTCTCCATCAGCACCCCGAGGTACGCGCTCCAGCCCTGGGCCACCACGGACGCGCCGAGGAACATCTCCAGGATCAGGTCCCAGCCGATGATCCAGGCGAGCAGCTCACCCAGCGAGGCGTAGCTGAACGTGTAGGCCGAACCCGACACCGGCACCGTGGAGGCGAACTCGGCGTAACACATCGCCGCCAGTGCACAGCAGATCGCGGCCACGATGAAGCTGATCACGATGGCCGGGCCGGTCATCTGATGGGCAACCCGTCCGGTCAGGGTGAAGATGCCGGCACCGATCACCACTCCCACGCCGAACACGGTCAGGTCGAGCGCGGTCAGAGACTTGCGCAGTTGGTACTCCGGCTCGTCGGTGTCGGCGATCGACTGCTCGATCGACTTGGTGCGCATCACGCTCATCGGAACCTCCGGGGTCAGTTCGCTCAAACCGGTTGTCACAAGCTAATCCGTGGATCCCGCCAGGTGAACCCTCGCGGTCAGTAGCTGGACGCCCGATGCTGATCGGCGGCCCACCCATTAAGGCTCGGCGCGGCTGGGCACAGCGCGCGGCCGGGTGACTCGCCCAACTCGGGACCCGGGAGACCAACCCAAGGGGTGGTTCAGGGCGTGCTCGGGGTGTGACCCTCCCTCCTGAGCGTCTCGCGCCCCTAACCTGGGGCGGTGACGCAATGGTTCACGGACGCCTTCCGTACCGAGTTCGACAAGCAGGCCGCCCAGATCGGCCGCTTCAACCTGGCCATCTTCGGCAAGACCGGGGTCGGCAAGTCCACCCTGATCAATGCCATCTTCGGCGAGCCGGTCGCCGCCACCGGCATCGGCGACCCGGTCACCCTGGACACCCACCTCTACCTCGACACCCGGGGCACCCTCGGTCTGGTCGACACCCGCGGGCTGGAAATCGGCCGTGACCACGGCGAGTTGATCAAAGAGGTCACCAAGTACGTGCGTCAGATGCGGTCCAAGCCGATCGACGAGCAGATCCATGTCGCCTGGTACTGCGTGCGCGGCATGGACCGCCGGTTCGAGGAGGTGGAGGGCGCCTTCATCCGCACCCTGCACGAACTGGGCATTCCGGTGCTGATGCTGTTCACCCAGGTGCCGATGCGTGACGGCCAATACCACCCGGACGCGGTCGAGTTGGCCCGACTGGTCGAGGCCAAGCAATTGCCGATCGTCGGCGGCCGTCCGTTCATGACCTACGCAATGAGGGACCAGTTCACCGGTCAGCCGCCGTACGGCTTGATGGATGTCTTACAGGCCACGTTTCACGTTGTTCCTGAAGCGGTCCACGGAGCCCTCGCCGCCGCGCAGACGATCGATCTGGAGGCCAAGGCCAAAGCCGCCCAGCGGCACATCAACGCGACGGTAGCCGCCGCGGCCGCATCGGCAGCGGTGCCGATCCCGTTCTCCTCGGCGGCGCTTCTGGTGCCGATCCAACTCGGCATGATGGGCCGGATCGCGCACATCTACCAGCTGCCGTTCGACCGGGCCGCACTGCTCGCCGTCGCCTCCACGTCGGTGGCCACCACCCTGGGCCGGACGGCGGCCGCGAACCTGCTCAAGTTCATTCCCGGCGCCGGCAGCATCGCCGGCGGCGTGATCAACGCGTCGGTGGCGTCCGGGTTCACCCTCGCGATGGGACAGGCCTGGCTGACGGTCTGCCAGCGGGCGGCGGCCGGCAAGTTGCCGACGATGGACGGCGTGGTCGACTCCAAGGCGGTTAGGCACCTGTTCGAGGAGGAGTTCCGCAAGCGGATGCCCAACATCCGCAAGGAGAACGAGCGGTAGTCCAAAGAGGGTGTGAGTCAGACCACCCCGGACGGGGTCGGATGCACACCGGCTGAACCGGCCCTGCGGTCGTACAGTGACTCCCGTGGCGCTCAGCTTCTTCGAACTGTTCAGCATTGGGATCGGTCCCTCGTCCTCGCACACGGTGGGGCCGATGCGTGCCGCGCGAGTGGTCGTGCAGGACCTCCAGGCCGCCGGCCGGCTGCGCGAGGTCACCCGGGTGCAGGTCGACCTGTACGGGTCGCTGGGGTCCACCGGGGTCGGCCACCACAGCGACAGAGCGGTACTCCTCGGGCTTCTGGGCGAGCGTCCCGAGTCGGTTGACCCGGTCGGGGTCGATCCGACCGTGAGTGACGTGCGGCGCCAGCATCGGATCGCCCTGCTGGGTGAGCACTCCATCAACTTCGATCCGGCCACCGACCTGATCCTGCATCGTCGCCGGACCCTGCCCCAGCATCCCAACGGCATGCGCTTCCGCTGCTTCGGACGAGACGGCGATCTGGTCGACGAGCGGGTGCTGTTCTCCGTCGGCGGCGGTTTCGTGGTGGACGCCGCCGACCTGGAGCAGGCTGCCCCCGAAACCCGGACGGCCCAGCCGTACCCGTTCGACACCGCCGCCGAGTTGCTCGTGCACTGCGCCCGGGACGGCATCACCATCGAGCAGGTGGTGATGGCAAACGAGGTCGCCACCCGCAGCCGAGCCGAGGTCCGCGAGGGAGTGCTGGCGGTCTGGCGGGTGATGCGGCAGTGCATCGACAACGGCTTCGGCACCAACGGCATTCTGCCCGGCGGCCTCGGCGTGCTGCGCCGCGCGCCGGTGGTGCACCGGCGCCTGCTCGACGGACCGGCCGACCAGCTCACCGGCATGGACTGGATCACCGCCTACGCGCTGGCCGTGAATGAAGAGAACGCGGCCGGTGGACGGGTGGTCACCGCCCCAACCAACGGAGCCGCCGGCGTGATTCCTGCCGTGCTGACCTACTACCGCGACCACATGCCCGGCGCATCCGACGACGGAGTGGTCACTTTTCTGCTGACCGCCACCGCGATCGGGTCGATCATCAAGCAGAACGCGTCCATCTCGGGTGCGGAGGTTGGGTGTCAGGGCGAGGTCGGCTCGGCCTGTGCCATGGCCGCCGCCGGTATGGCCGCGGTGATGGACGGCTCAGTGCCGCAGGTTGAGAACGCCGCCGAGATCGGCATGGAGCACAACCTCGGCCTCACCTGCGACCCGATCGCCGGCCTGGTGCAGGTGCCCTGCATCGAGCGCAATGCCATTGCTGCGGTCAAGGCGGTCGCCGCCGCCCGCACCGCGATGCACTTCGACGGCACCCACCTGGTGCCGCTCGACGCCGTGATCAAGACCATGCGTGACACCGGACGGGACATGCTGACCAAGTACAAGGAGACGTCTCGGGGTGGTCTTGCGGTCAACGTGATCGAGTGCTGAGGACGCGTCTCCCAAGGCAAGACGAAAAAGTTCACCGGTCGGGATTTCGGCCAGCTACGACATCACGTAGTAGATCCGTGCCATGCTGGCTTCATGACTCAGCGAACCATTGGTGTGACCGAGGTCGCGCTTCGGGATGCCCACCAGAGCCTGATGGCCACCCGAATGGCGATGGAAGACATGGTGGAAGCCTGCGCAGACATCGACGCGACCGGCTATTGGAGCGTCGAGTGCTGGGGCGGCGCCACCTACGACGCGTGCATCCGCTTCCTCAACGAGGACCCCTGGACGCGGCTGCGCACGTTCCGCGAACTCCTGCCAAACTCGCGCCTGCAGATGCTGCTGCGCGGCCAGAACCTGCTCGGCTACCGGCACTACGAGGACGATGTCGTCCGGCGGTTCGTGGACAAGTCCGCCGAGAACGGCATGGATGTGTTCCGGGTCTTCGACGCGCTGAACGATCCGCGCAACATGGCGGTGGCGATGCGTGCGGTCGCGCAGACCGGCAAGCACGCGCAGGGCACTATCTGCTACACCATGTCGCCCCTGCACACCGTGGAGGGCTATGTGCAACTGGCCGGCCAGCTGCTGGACATGGGCGCCCAGTCACTGGCCCTGAAGGACATGGCAGCGCTGCTGCAGCCGCAGCCGGCCTACGACATCATCCGCGGGATCAAGCAGACTTACGGCGAAGACACCCAGGTCAACGTGCACTGCCACGCCACCACCGGGGTCACCCTGGTCACCCTGATGAAGGCGATCGAAGCCGGTGCCGATGTGGTCGACACCGCGATCTCGTCGATGTCGCTGGGGCCGGGCCACAATCCCACCGAGTCCTTGGTGGCGATGCTGCAGGGCACTGAATACACCACCGCCCTGGACCCCGATCGGCTGATCCGGGTGCGGGACCACTTCGCGAAGGTGCGGCCCAAATACGCCGCATTCGAGTCGGCCACTCTGGTGGACACTGACATCTTTTCCAGCCAGATCCCCGGCGGCATGCTCTCCAACATGGAGAGCCAGCTCAAGGCTCAGGGCGCCGGTGACAAGCTCAAGGACGTGATGCGGGAGGTTCCGCTGGTCAAGGCCGATGCCGGGCACCCACCGTTGGTCACTCCGTCCAGCCAGATCGTCGGCAGCCAGGCCGTCTTCAACGTGCTGATGGGCAAGTACAAAGTCATGACCGGCGAGTTCGCCGACCTGATGCTCGGCTACTACGGCGAATGCATCGGCGAGCGGAACCCGGAGGTGGTCGAGATCGCCCGGAAGCAGGCCAAGAAGGACCCGATCACCGTCCGTCCGGCGGATCTGTTGCCGCCCGAGTGGGACGATCTGGTCGCCACGGCCGGCCGGCTGGACGGTGCCGACGGCACCGACGAGGACGTGCTGACCTACGCGATGTTTCCCGGCGTCGCGCCCGGCTTCTTCAGCACCCGCGCCGAGGGGCCGAAGAACGTCGGCAAGACCGCAGCCCAGCTGGCGGCAGAGACGGCCGCCGCGTCCGACTCCTCGAGTGCGGTCACCGGGCCGATCAAGTACCAGGTCACCATGGGCGGACGCCAGCACAGCGTGACCGTTGAGAGGGCGTGAAGGGCATGAGCAATCCGAAGGACATGAAGACCCGGGTGCAGGAGCTGCTGGACAAGCGGGAGGCCACCCGTGCAGGCGGCGGCGAGAAGCGGATGGCGAAGCAGCGCGCGGCCGGCAAACTGACCGCGCGGGAGCGAATCGATGCGCTGATCGACGACGGCACCTTTCAGGAGATCGGGTTGTTCCGGCGCAACCGGACCGTCAGCTTCGGCATGGACCGGGCAGACCTGCCGGCCGACGGGGTGGTCACCGGAACAGGAGCGGTGTTCGGCCGTCCGGTGCACGTGGCCAGCCAGGACTTCACAGTGGCCGGCGGCTCGGCCGGGGAGACCCACTCCAAGAAGGTCGTCGAGATGATGAACTCCGCGCTCAAGTGCGGCACGCCGTTCGTGTTCATCAACGACTCCGGTGGGGCCAGGGTGCAGGAGGGCATCGATTCGCTGTCCGGCTACTCCAAGGTGTTCTTCGCCAACGTGCTGCTATCGGGCGCGGTACCCCAGATCTCGATCATCGCCGGCCCATGCGCGGGCGGCGCGGCCTACAGCCCGGCGTTGACCGACTTCATCATCCAGACCCGCAAGGCCCACATGTTCATCACCGGGCCGAGCGTGATCGAACAGGTCACCGGTGAGAAAGTCACCCAGGACGCGCTCGGGGGCGCCGATACCCACATGGCGGTTTCGGGTGTGAACCACTTCGTGGCCGACGACGACGAGCAGGCGATCCTGATCGCCAAGAAGCTGCTCAGCTTTCTGCCGCAGAACAACACCGAGGATCCCCCGATCGTGGATCCCGACCCGTATGTCGAGTACGACCCGTCGATGCACGACATCGTGCCTGCCGAGGGAACCCGCGGGTACGACGTCCGTGAGGTGATCGGCAAGGTGATCGACCACGCCGACTTCCTCGAGGTTCAGGCCGGCTACGCCCGCAACCTGGTCGTCGGTTTCGGGCGAGTCAACGGTCGCAGCATCGGCATCGTGGCCAACCAGCCCAACGCCATGGCAGGGGTGCTGGACATCAACGCCTCCGACAAGGGATCGCGATTCGTCCGGTTCTGCAACGCGTTCAACATTCCGATCGTCACGTTCGTCGACGTGCCCGGCTTTCTGCCGGGGGTCGCCCAGGAGCACGGCGGCATCATTCGGCACGGCGCCAAAATGCTGTACGCGTACGCAGCGGCCACCGTGCCCAAGATCACCGTGGTGCTGCGCAAGGCCTACGGCGGCGCGTACATCGCGATGTCGGCCAAGGACATGGGAGCCGATGAGGTGTTCGCCTGGCCGACCGCCGAGATCGCCGTGATGGGTGCCGAGGGCGCCGCATCGGTGGTGTTCAAACGCGAGATCGACACCGCCGATGACCCCATCAGCCGCCGAGCCGAACTGGTCGAGGAGTACCGCGAGACCTTCTCGACGCCGTTCGTGGCGGCTTCCCGGGGCCTGGTCGACGACATCATTGATCCGGGCGACACCCGCCGGAAGGTGGCCATGGCGCTCGAACTGCTGGTCGCCAAGCGCCAGCTCCGTCCCGCCAAGAAGCACGGCCTCGGGCCGGTCTGATCGGAGTGACGATGAGTGATCAGAACGCCGAACTGCTCGAGCTGGTCAAGGCGCTGACCGACAAGGTCACCGCAATGGAGGTCGAGATCAAGCAGCTGCGCCTGCTCAACGCCGACGTGCCGGAGGAGACCATGGTGGCCATCGCGGCCGCTGTCGCCGCCTACCTGGGGCATCGCGCCAAGCGACGTACCGCCTCCTTCACCAATTCTGCTATCTGGCAGAGCGGCACTCGCCGCCGGCAGCACGCCCACGATCCGCTGCATCTGCGCCAAGGCTGAGGAACACACGATGAAACTGAAAGTCACGGTCAACGGCATCGCCTACGACATCGAGGTGGAGGTCGAGGAGCAGGAACGTCCTCCGCTCGGCTCGATCGTCATCGGCGGCGGGGGCGGCTCGCTGTCAGCGCCGACCACGGCCTCCGTCCAGGCCGCTTCGGCGAACGCCGTGGTGGCCCCACTGTCCGGCGCGGTCGCCAAGATCCTGGTCGGCGAGGGCGACCAGATCACTGAGGGCCAGGTACTGCTCGTGCTCGAGGCGATGAAGATGGAAACCGAGATCACGGCGCCGCACCCCGGCACCGTCGCCCGGATCCTGGTCGGCGAGCGGGATTCCGTTGCGGGTGGACAGGCGCTGATCGAGCTAGCCTGAGGTACGAGCTCAGGAGGCAGGATGCCAAAACCCCACTGGGGATGGTTCGCCGTCGCCGTGATCGCCGCGATCACGGGAATCTTCGCGCTGAACGCCGGGCTCGGAAGCACGTCCGGCCAAGGCCCGCCAGGCGGACTGCTGGTCGGCGCCCTGGCGCTCCTGGCGATGTGGGGCCTCGGCAAGGCATTTTTCAACTTCCCCCGCTGAAGGAGTCGTTGGGCGACGGCGCGGATTCTGCAGCGTTCCCGGTCGGTGCGTTGGCTGAGCCCTCCGGGCGGCGTTTCGGTGGCAATCGCGGGCGGATATCAGAACTGCGAGCGAGCCAGACTCCACAGAGCACTGCCGGTATCAGGGCGATCAGGGCGTGCCACACCCACTGCGGCACCGTCGGTGCAGCCGGCGGCGTAGCCGGCGGTGCTGTGGCCAGGGGAACTCCGCGGGCCCAGGCCACGAAAGCGTCACCGACCGGCAGCACGCCGAAGGCGAACCGCCGCTCCCCGAACCACTCCAGAGGAATGCCCAGGTATTCGGCCTCGTGGTCGAGGCCGGCGGCCACGTCGGCATCGCCGTTGGCGCGAGCGGCGGCCAGGGTGACCGCGGAGGCCGACGCTGAGACGCCGAAGATCAGCGGCCCCGAGTCGACGTCGCCGGGGGAGGTGTCGCCGGACGGAAACTCCCGGACGCCCACCAACCCGACCTCCGTGGTCACGAAGGCGGTGCGAAACGCCCGCCACTGCTCGGGGGCGCCGACGGGGTCGAGCTGCGGCCAGAACGCCTGGATGATCGCCTGCGAGCTACCTCGCGGACCCTCCAGCACCGCTCCGTCCGCGCCGATCCGATGCGCCAGCAAACCGGTCGTCGGATCGCGGAGGGCGGCCAACCTCGCCCGCCATGCCGCCAGCCGGTCGGTATCGATCGGGGCGCCCACCGCATCCCGGGCCCGGACCACCGCTGCCATCGCGACCACCGCATCGCAGGGCCAGTAGCCGTTCGGATAGGACGCCGGCACGCCGCTCGAACTTGCCAGCAGAGCCTGTTCGACGGCCCGCGCCTCAGCCAGCAGGTCGGCGGCGCCGGCACCGGAAAGCCGGACCTGGTTGGCGGCCAGCAGCAGCCGCCAGCCGCGGTAGAAGGTGCCACCGTCCAGGGCTTCGATGCTGCCGAAACCAGCCTTGATCGCCGGTGCTCCGCTGGCGGCCAGGGTTGCCGACACGGTGGGAAGATCGCCGACGGAGCCGGCCGCCAGTCCGGTCAGCACGTGGGTGAAGAACGCTCCCTCGGGAAAGAGTTGCTGCATCTGACGGGGAGCGCCGTCGGCAATGGCGCGGTTCAGCCAGCGCACCTGGGCGCTCACCCGATCGCTGCCGGACGGCGGCTGCAGAAAGGCGACCGCGATGTGCCCGGTGGCCGCCAGGCTGACCACGATCACCAGACCGGCGAGCACCCGCAGGAACTTCACCCGGTGACCCGGAAGACCTTGTGGTTGGCGGCCTGGGCGCGGGGACGGATCACCAGCCGGTCCACGTTCACGTGCGCCGGACGAGTGGCCATCCAGCTGATCGCGTCCGCGATGTCGTCGGCAACCAACGGATTGGGCACGCCCGCGTACACCGCGTCCGCCCGGGCCTGGTCGCCCTCGAAGCGGGTTCGGGAGAACTCTTCGGTGTGCACCATGCCAGGCGAGATCTCGCACACCCGGACGGGTTGGTCGAACAACTCCAGCCGCAGCGACCCGACCAGGGCCCGCTCCGCCGACTTCACTCCGCAGTAGCCCGCACCACCCTCGTACGGCGCTTCGGCGGCAGTTGAAGTGACGAACAACACAGTGCCGCCGGCGGTGATCAGCGCCGGCAGCAGGGCTTTGGTCACCCGGGCGGCGCCAAGCACGTTGACCTCGTACATCCGTTGCCAGGCATCGATCTCGGCGTTGCTCACCGGCTCCTGGCCGAGCGCCCCGCCGGCGTTGTTGACCAGCAGGTCACAGCCCGCGCCGACCACGTCGGCCAGCGCCCGCACGTCCGCGTCATCGGTCACGTCGCAGGTGATCGGGATCCCGCCGATCTCGTCAGCCAGCGCCTCGATCCGATCAGCCCGCCGTGCCGCGCAGATCACCGTGTATCCCGCTGCGGCCAGCGCTCGTGCGGTGGCAGCGCCGATTCCGCTGCTGGCGCCGGTGACTACGGCTCGTTGGCTGGTCATGCCGCGATTCTGCCATCCGGGTCACACCCGCCACAGGCGCGTCGAATCCCAGCCAGGCCCTGCCCGACCCAGGCCCCGACCACTAGGCTCCCCCCATGAGTGCGAACCTGATCCTGCTCCGTCACGGCGAGAGCGAATGGAATGCCCTGAACCTGTTCACGGGCTGGGTCGATGTGGACATCAACGAGAAGGGCCTCGGCGAGGCGGTCCGGGGCGGCGAGTTGCTGACGAATGCCGGCCTGCTGCCGGACGTGCTGCATACCTCGGTGCTGCTCCGCGCGATCCACACCGCCAACCTGGCCCTGGACGCCTGCGACCGCCACTGGATCCCGGTGCGTCGGCACTGGCGGCTCAACGAGCGCCATTACGGCGACCTGCAGGGCAAGAACAAGGCCGAGACGCTCGAAGAGTACGGCGAAGAGAAGTTCATGCTCTGGCGGCGCTCCTACGACACCCCGCCGCCGCCCATCTCGGACGACAACGTGAACACCCAGGTCGACGATCCTCGTTATGCGTTCCTGCCGACCGAGGCCCGGCCGAAGACGGAATGCCTCAAGGACGTCGTGATCCGGATGCTGCCCTACTGGTACGACGCGATCGTGCCTGACCTGCGCGGCGGGAACACGGTTCTGGTCACCGCGCACGGCAACTCGCTGCGCGCCCTGGTCAAGCACCTCGACAACATCTCTGATGGCGACATCGCCGGGCTCAACATTCCCACCGGCATTCCGCTGCACTACGAGCTGGACGACGACCTGCGTCCGGTCACCCCCGGTGGCCTCTACCTCGATCCGGACGCTGCCAAGGCGGCCATCGAGGCGGTCAAGAACCAGGGTAAGAAGTAGTCCCGGGGTGACGCCCCCGTCCATCGGACGGGGGCGTTGCCGCGTGGTTTGCCGGCGGTAGGGTCACCGGATGGCACGGGTGGCGCTGATCGGCGCCGTGCAGATCGCATCGGCGGCAGAGGGCATGGCGTTGGCCGAGCGGGCCGGCCTCGACCTTGACCTGGTCAGCGCCGCGCTGGCATCGGGGCAGGCGGCCAGTCCGCAGGTGGTGCGCAACGTCCGCCGGATCGCGGCCGGACTCGGCGATCAGAACGAGAGCGGCATCATCGAGGTCGCCCGCGACACGCATGAGATCCCGGGACGGCCCGGGACGGCGACGCCATCGATCAGCTACTTGTGATCAGATCGTCGATCGAGCCTGTCGAGAGCCCGGATGACCGACCACGTCTTGACCGCTGATCGGGCTGGTCGAGATCCGCCGGCCAGCGACCATGGCACCGATTCGACCAAGGGGTCCCGACTGGCTCGACCGGCAAAGGTCAGGCGTGCGCCCAGTTCTCGCCGGCGGGGTGAGTGCCGGTGACAACGTAGATCACTCGACCGGCCATGATCACCGCATGATCGGCGATCCGCTCGTAGTAGCGGCCGAGCAGAGCGACGTCGACGGCCGCCTCCACGGTGTAGGGCCACTCAGTACCGAGCAGAACCCGGAACTGGCTCTTGCGCAGCTCGTCCATCTCTTCGTCGCTGTCGGCGAGCTTGGATGCATCGTGCGCGTTGCGATCCGACAGCGCTCGCCCGGCGGTGGCAACCATTTCCTCGGCCACCCTCGCCATCAGCTCGAAGTTGGGCACCAGGCCCTCGGGTACCGCCTTGGTCGGGTAGCGCAGCCGGGCGATCTTGGCGACGTGGCAGGCCAGGTCACCCATCCGGGCCAGGTCGGCCACCATTCGCAGGGCTGCGACGATGGTGCGGAGTTCGCCGGCGACCGGAGCCTGCCGGGCGAGCAGCACGAAGCACCGCGCCTCCAGATCGTCGTGTTGGGCGTCCAGCAGGGCGTCATCGGAGATCACCTGCTCGGCGATGGCCAGGTCGGCCTCGAGGAGCGCCCTGGTGCTGAGACGCACAGCCGTGCGGACCCGCTCGGTCATTCGAACCAGGTCTCCAACCACGCTGTCCAGGTCTTCGTGGTAACTCTCGCGCATGCTCTCCTCTTTCGGGCTCGCCGGGGTCTGCTGAACCGGCCCGATCCACACTATGCCGGGCCGGTGCAGCTATCTCCCCGCACGGCGACGTGCAGGTGAACAGTCGGTGAAATCTGCCACTGAAAGGGCCCTTGAACCCAAATGGGCCGGCTCTGCGGGGCCTATGATCCAGCGTGTGAGTCCGCTCGTCGCCAGCGCTCTGGGCACTGTTCTGGGCGTCCTCGCCACTTTGCTCGTCGGGTCCGTTCTGCGCGCGCGCAATCGGGCCGCGCTCGATGCCCAGCCGCAGCCGCTGCTGTCACCGCAGTTGCGCAGCACCGTCGAGCACCTGCGCGGCACAGCCGCCGTCTTCGGCCCCCACGACGAAATGCTGGCCGAGTCGCTGGGCGCGGCCTCGTCCGGTGTCATCCGGGGAAGACGGATCGCCGGCGCCAATGTGCTCGAGCTGGTTCGTGAGGCCCGGCGCAACGAAGAGCCCGGAGTGCTCAACCTCGACGTCGCGACCGGGCTCGGCCTGCCGGCCCGCCGATTGGCGGTGCGGGTGGCTCCGTTGGGCGACGGCCTGGTGCTGCTGGTTGCCGACGACCGGTCCGAGGCGCTACGCATTGATGAGACCCGACGCGATTTCGTGGCCAACATCACCCATGAGCTGAAGACGCCGATCGGTGCGATCTCGCTGCTGGCGGAGGCCATCGCCGACGCTGCGGACGATCCCGCCGCCGTCCGTCATTTCGCGGGACGGATGACCACCGAGACCGGTCGGTTGAACGAGCTGATCTCGCAGATCATCGCCCTCTCCCGGCTGCAGTCCACCGACCCCTTGCTCTCCGCGACGCCGATCCCGGTCGACGAGGTGGTCGATGAGGTGCTCGATCAGGCCAAGGCCCAGGCCGACAACCGTCGCGTGAGCCTCACCCATCAGCGGTGCGACGAAGCCACCGTCCGCGGTGACCGCTCCCACCTCGAGGCCGCTCTGCGCAACCTGGTCCAGAACGCAATCGCCTATTCCGACCCCGGGGCGCGGGTGGCGGTGACCACTCGCATCGTCCACGACGCCGCCGGCGACTGGGTCGAGATCGGGGTGTCCGACAACGGCATCGGTATCGCCGAGGTCGATCAGGCACGGGTCTTCGAACGCTTCTTCCGGGTCGACTACGGACGCAGCCGCGCCAGCGGCGGCACCGGTCTTGGCCTCTCGATCGTCAAACACGTGGCTTCAGCGCACGGCGGCACCGTCACGGTGTGGAGCAGGTTGGGCCAAGGCTCGACCTTCACCCTGCGGCTGCCGGCGCACCACCCCGACCACCACGCCGAAGGGACGGCCGCATGACCAGAATCCTGCTGATCGAGGACGAGGACGCCTACCGCGAAACCCTCGGTTACCTGCTTCGCAAGGAGGGCTTCGACGTGGTCGAGGCCGCCGATGGCACCATCGGGCTGGCCGAGTTCGAGCGCGGTGGCGCCGACATCGTGCTGCTCGACCTGATGATGCCCGGGTTGCCCGGCACCGAGGTCTGCCGCCGGCTGCGGGCCCGCAGTTCCGTGCCGGTGATCATGGTCACCGCTCGCGACGACGAGATCGACAAGGTGGTGGGTCTCGAGCTCGGTGCCGACGACTACGTCACCAAACCGTTCAGCCACCGCGAGCTGGTGGCCCGGATCCGTGCGGTGCTGCGCCGCGGCCAGGACTTCGAACTCGAACCGGACGTGCTCGAGGTGGACAACGTCCGGATGGACATCGAGCGGCACGAGGTCTGGGTGCGTGGCGAGCCGATCAAGCTGGCCCTCAAGGAGTTCGAACTGTTGGAGATCCTGCTGCGCAACGCCGGCCGGGTGATGACCCGCGGCCAGCTGATCGACCGGATCTGGGGCGCGGACTACGTGGGCGACACCAAGACCCTGGACGTGCACGTCAAGCGCCTACGGGCAAAGGTGGAGACCGATCCGGCCGAGCCGACCCTGTTGGTCACGGTGCGGGGGTTGGGCTACAAGTTCGAAGCCTGAGGTGCCGGACGCGCTTGGACTCAGCCGATGGTGATGTCTGCGAACTCGGGTTCGGACGAACTGAGCACCGGGGCGACCACCGTGATCGGGCCGGCCTTGGCGAAGGTCAGGGTGATCGTGGCCAGGTAGCCGGGCTTGAGGTCGGGGGAGGAAACGGCCACCCGGGTGGGCGGGTTGGTGAGCACGAACAGGCTGTTGGCCGGCATGGTCAACGGTAGTCCGGACGGGGTGACCACCAGGGCGCTGCCGGCGGAGCCGTCCGACTTCTGCGGGATACCGGCCACCGTGGTCAAACTGTCGTCGGAGTACGCGATCACCGACGCGCTGACCAGGCCCTGGCCGCTGCCGTCGGCGATCACCAACAGGTTGCGCACCTTCACCGAGCCGATCTCTTGATTGACCCCTTCGGCAGGGGTGTATGGCTGCAGCGTCTGGAACGACGTGCAGCCGGACAGCGCCAGCGCGATCGGCACGCACAGGGTGACGCCGATGCGGCGGAGGGTGCTGGCCATCTGAACTCCTAGTGATCGCCCGAATGTGTGGGTCAGCCTAACCAATCGAGCACCCGTTTGGGGACGCTGTGCCGCTACGCGCCGGACCCGGTTCGAGGAGCACGTGAGGCCACCGTGCGCCGAAGAGATGTTCTTTTGATTGGCTTTGTTCGTGATCGAGTTTGACAAACGAAGGAAGATGCGTATGATTCCACATAATCCAACGAAGGATGGGGGCTGGAACCGGTATGTATGCCGAGGAACGTCAACGAACCATTGTCAATCTGGCGATGCGGTTCGATCGGGTCGCAGTGACCAAGCTGGCCGAACGCTTCGACGTCACGACCGAAACCATCCGGCGCGATCTCGATGTGCTCGATCGGCGCGGCATCCTGCGTCGGGTGCACGGTGGGGCGGTGCCGGCAGAGAACGTCCGGCTGGTCGAAACCGCCGTCGCCGATCGCGAGCCCGCCTTCTCGGTGCAGAAGGGACGGATCGCCCAGGCCGCGCTGCAGTTCCTGCCCGCCGGCACCGGGTCGACCGTGCTGCTCGACTCGGGCACCACCACCGCCCGCTTCGCGGCGGCATTGGGCGGCGCCCAGGTTCCCACCGTGGTGACCAACTCGGTACAGATCGCGTCCCAGCTGGCCATGCTGCAGGGCGGCCCCGTGCACCTTCTGGGCGGCCGGGTCCGTGGCCTGACCCAGGCGACGGTCGGCGGCGAAACCGTCGAGTCGCTCGGCCGGCTGCACTGCGATGTCGCCTTCCTCGGCACCAACGGCCTGACCACCCAACACGGCCTGTCGACGCCCGATCCGGACGAGGCAGCGGTCAAGCGCGCGATGGTTCGCTCGGCGCGCCGGAAAGTAGTTCTCGCCGATTCGTCCAAGGTCGGTGCGACTCTGTTGATCAGTTTCGCCAGTCTGAATGAGGTGGACGTACTGGTCACCGACTCCGGATTGCCCGAAGCTGATCGACAACAGCTTGTCAACGCAGGATTGGAGGTAGTCGTCGCATGATCATCACGCTCACCGCGAACCCCAGCCTCGACCGTACTGCCACCTTGGACGCGCCCTTGTCGCGCGGTCAGGTGCAGCGGGTCAGTGGGGTCACCGTGGAGCCCGGTGGCAAAGGCGTCAACGTAGCCCGAGCCATCCACTATGCGGGTCACCCGGTCCGGGCCGTGCTCCCGGCTCCCGACTCCGATCCAATCCTGGCCGCCCTGACTCAGCTCGGGGTCGAGTACCGCACGGTCGCGGTCGCCGAGGGCGTACGGATGAACCTGACCCTGACCGAGCCCGACGGCACCACCACCAAGCTGAACGAACCGGGTCCTCAGCTCGACGACGACCTGACCGAACAACTGGCCGCCCTCGTGGTGGCCGAGGCGACCGGGGCCGAATGGGTCGTGTTGTCCGGTTCGCTGCCGCCAGGAGTGCCGACAGACTTCTACGCCACCCTGATCCGCCGGTTGCGCCCGTTGGGCGTCAAGGTCGCCGTCGACACCTCCGATGAGCCGCTGCTGGCTCTGGTCGACAACTTTCCCGATGCCGCCCCCGACCTGCTCAAGCCCAACTCCGACGAGCTGGCCCAGCTGACCGGCGCCGATGCCGAACAACTCGAAGCTGCCGCCAAGCAGGGCGATCCCAGCGCCGCCGTGGCGGCCGCTCGCAGTCTGGTCGAACGTGGAGTCGCTGCGGTGATGGGCACTCTGGGTGCCTCCGGTGCTGTGCTGGTCACCGCCGAAGGGGCCTGGCACGCCAGCCCCCCACCCATCGTCCCGCGCAGCACCGTCGGTGCGGGCGACTCATCGGTGGCCGGCTATGTGCTGGCCGACTGTGGGGGAGCAGCCGCCCCCGATCGCCTTCGAACCGCTGTGGCGTACGGCTCCGCCGCTGCATCCATGGCCGGCAGCGCACTGCCTCGGCCCGAGCACCTCAACACCGCCGACGTGGTCATCACCGACCTCGTCTGACCTTAGTAACCACGAAAGGACATATCCAATGTCGCAGGACCTGATCACTGCTGATCTGGTTGTGCTCGACGCCGATCTTGGGCCAACCAAGAACGACGTGATCCACAATCTCGCTGGACTGGTCGCCAAGACCGGACGTGCGGAGGCTGCCGGTCTCGAGGCCGACGCGCTCGCTCGTGAGGAGAAGGCGGCCACCGGGCTCGGTGGCGGCATCGCCATTCCGCACTGCCGCTCCGCCGCTGTCAGCACCAACTCGTTGGCGTTCGCCCGGCTCAGCCCGCCGGTCGACTTCGGAGCCTTTGACGGCCCGGCCGACATCGCCTTCCTGATCGCCGCGTCCGACGGTTCGGACGATGCCCACCTGGCTCTGTTGGCCCAACTGGCCCGCAACCTGATGCGCTCCGAGTTCACCGAAGGTTTGCGCAACGCGTCCACTCCTGAGCAGGTCGTGGAGCTGATCAACAAGGCGATCGCGCCGGCCGAGGAGCCTGCTGCCGCCACGGCGGCCCCGGTCGCAGCGGGGACCGCCGCCGCGCCCGCCGCCGCCGAGATGCCCTCGCTGGTGGCCGTGACCGCCTGCCCGACCGGCATCGCCCACACCTTCATGGCTGCGGACGGACTCGAGCAAGCCGCCAAGGCCGCTGGGGTGAAGATCTTCGTCGAGCCGCAGGGCTCGGGCAAGGTCACCGCGCTCGATCCGGCCGTCATCGCCGGTGCGACGGCAGCCATCTTCGCCACCGACGTCGGCGTTCGAGACCGGGAGCGGTTCGCCGGCCTGCCCGTGATCGAGTCCGGCGTGAAGGCTGCGATCAACGATCCCGCCGACCTGATCAACCGGGCCCTGGCCGCGGCCAAAGACCCCAGCGCTCCACGGGTCAGCGGCGACGCCAAGGCTGCGGCGGCGCAGAGCGCCAGCCAGCTCAGTGTTGGCAAGCGGATCCAGCAGGCCCTGATGACCGGCGTCTCGTACATGATTCCGTTCGTCGCGGCGGGTGGTCTGCTGATCGCTCTCGGCTTCGCGATGGCCGGCTTCGACGTCGCACTGGCACCGGGCTACAACGGCGCCCGGGCGTGTGCGGACCTGATCTTCCTGGATCCGGCCGCCTGCGCCACCGCCCAGGCTGCGGGGGGCGACGGTGACACCATCGGCGCGCTGATCCAGGCCGCCGGCTGGAACGCCGGGTTCATGAACTACATCGGCGCTTTGCTGTTCGCCATCGGTGGCGCGGCCTTCGGGTTCCTGTTGCCGGCTCTGTCCGGCTACATCGCCTTCGGTATGGCCGGTCGTCCCGGTATCGCACCGGGCTTCGTCGGCGGCGTCATCGCCGGTGCGCTGAGCGCCGGCTTCCTCGGGGCACTGGTGACCGGTCTTCTGGCTGGCGTCATCGCCTTGTGGATGTCGAACTTCAACGTGCCGCGCTGGCTGGCCGGCCTGATGCCGGTGGTGATCATTCCACTGGTGGTGACCGCCATCGTCGGCCTGATCATGTACCTGTTCCTCGGCCGGCCGCTCGCTGCGATCACCGAGGGCCTGACCAGTGGCCTGAACGGCATGGCCGCCAGTGGCGCGGGTGCGCTGTTGGGCATCGTGCTGGGCCTGATGATGTGCTTCGACCTCGGCGGTCCGGTCAACAAGGCCGCGTACCTGTTCGCCACCGCCGGCCTGGCGGCCCAGTCGACCTCCTCGTTCCAGATCATGGCGGCGGTGATGTGCGCGGGCATGGTGCCCCCGCTGGCGATGGCACTGGCCACTACGGTCCGGCCGAAGCTGTTCACCGAGGTGGAGAAGGAGAACGGACGGGCGGCCTGGCTGCTTGGAGCGTCCTTCATCTCCGAGGGTGCCATTCCGTTCGCGGCGGCCGATCCGCTGCGGGTGATTCCTTCGATGATGGCCGGCGGCGCCGTCACCGGTGCACTGTCGATGGCGCTCGGGGTCGGTTCCCGGGCTCCCCACGGCGGCCTGCTGGTGGTCCCGCTGATGAGCAACGCACTCGGCTTCCTGTTCGCACTGATCGCGGGCACCCTGATCGCCGGCGCCGCAGTGATGGCGATGAAGCAGTTCTGGCCGGCCAAGCAAGTTGCCGCAGTAGCCTGAACCCGACAATGCCGAGCCCGCCGGACCTTCTTCCGGCGGGCTCGGCCTTTGTTCGCCCACGGCGCAGCGTCGAACTGAGCCCGAACCTTCTCGAACTACATTTGGTGTTGTCAGGGGCCAATTGGCCGCCGAGAAGTCGGCCTTCCGACCGTGCGCGGGCACACGGTTCCTAAAGTTGTCAAGCCCCTAAAGTGGCTCTGGCTAGGACGAACGTTTCGATTGCTGGACTTCTGCGTGCTACTATGGGTGACTGGGAAAGGGGTCTGCTGAAGATGACTTTTGAAGTCGGTGAAACGGTGGTCTACCCAAATCATGGGGCGGCCGTCATCGAAGACATTGAAACCCGGACGATCAAAGGCGAGGACAAGCTCTACCTTGTCCTGCGCATTGTTGGCCAGAACGATCTGGTCGTCCGAGTCCCGGCACAGAACCTCGATGAGATCGGAGTCCGCAATGTTGTGGACGCTGATGGTCTCAAGCGGGTTTTTGATGTGCTGCGGGCACCACACACTGAGGAGCCGACCAACTGGTCGCGGCGTTACAAGGCCAACCTTGAGAAGTTGCACTCCGGCAACGTCCTGAAGGTGGCCGAGGTCGTCCGTGATCTGTGGCGGCGCGAGCGGGAGCGCGGCTTGTCCGCTGGCGAGAAGAGGATGCTGGCCAAGGCCCGGCAGATCCTGGTCTCCGAGCTTGCTCTGGCCGAAAAGGTCGAGGAAGATCGGGCCGAGGTCCTCCTGGACGAGGTTCTCGCGTCCTGACCTGACAAAGCACAACCGGCCGTCGCGTAAGCGGCGGCCGGTTTGCTGTGCCCTGACAACCGTTGAGCGGGTCGAAGCCGAGATCTCGACAGGCTCGATCAACGGTGGGCGGTCCGATCGACGGCCAGATCTCTACCGGCTCGATGGATGAGTGTCTCGGCGTTCTGAGTGCAGCTGATGCAAGAATATTCAGATTGCGAATGGTCTTGCAGATTCCGGCCAGGCTCCCCTAGTGTTCCGGCCATGGACGCAATGGACGCGTACCGCACCATGTGGCGGATCCGCTTCTTCGAAGAAGCAGTCGAGGATCTGTACGGGCGGGGCATGATGCACGGCACGATGCACCTGTCGATCGGGCAGGAGGCTGTCCCGACCGGGGCTTGCGCCGCCCTCAAGGAGGGTGACCAGATCACCTCGACGCACCGCGGGCACGGCCACTGCATCGCCAAGGGCGCCGACCTCGGTCGCGCGATGGCCGAGTTGCTGGCTCGCGACAACGGCTACTGCCGGGGCCGAGGGGGCTCGATGCACATCGCGGACGTGGCCACCGGAAATCTGGGCGCCAACGGCATCGTGGCGGGCGGCCCGCCGATCGCGGCCGGCGCGGCCCTGAGCAACCAACTGCGCGGCACCGACCAGGTCTGCCTGTGCTTCCACGGCGACGGCGCGGTCGGCGAAGGTTCCTGGCACGAGGCGTTGACCCTGTCGTCGATGTGGAGCCTGCCGGTGGTGTTCATCTGCGAGAACAACAAGTACGGCATGTCGATGTCGAGCGAGAAGGCCTTCAAGGTCGACCAGATGAGCCAGAAGGCGGCGGCGTACGGCATTCCCGGCGAGACCGTGGACGGCAACGACGTCGAGGCGGTCAACGAGGTGGTCGGACGAGCAGTCGCCCGGGCCCGCGCCGGCGATGGGCCAACCTTCATCGAGGCCCTCACCTACCGCTGGCGGGGACACTCCAAGTCGGACAAGAACCTCTACCGAACCAAGGAAGAGATCGCGCAGTGGCGTGCGGACGACCCCATCGCCGCCTTCGCGGCCACCCTGCTGGAGCGTGACGAAGCCAGCCAGGAGCAGTTGAACGCGGTCGCCGACGAGGTGCGCACCGAGATCCGCGAGGCCGTCCGGTTCGGCACCCAGGGTGAGGAGCCGACGGTCGAGGCGATGCTGGCCGACATCTATGCACCGTCGCCGGTGGATCCTCGTCCCTTGGAGGCCCGGGCATGAGCCGCACGATGACCTACGCCGAGGCGATCCGGGAAGCCATGGCGATCGCCATGCAGCGCGACGACCGGGTGTTCCTGATGGGTGAGGACGTCGGCGTCTACGGCGGCGCCTTCGGGGTCAGCAACGACCTGTACGAACGGTTCGGCACCGACCGGGTCCGCGACACCACCATCTCCGAGCTGGGCATTGTCGGAATGGGCGTCGGCGCCGCCCTGACCGGCATGCGGCCGATCGTCGAGATCCAGTTCTCCGACTTTCTGTGCCAGGCGATGGACCAGGTGGTCAACCAGGCGGCCAAGCTGCGCTTCATGGTCGGCGGCCAGGCGGAGGTGCCGCTGGTGATCCGCGCACCAGGCGGCTCGGGCACCGGTGCGGCGGCGCAGCACAGCCAGTCCCTGGAGGCGTGGTTCGCGCACGTGCCGGGGCTCAAGGTGGTGATGCCGTCCAACGCGACCGACGCCGGCGCGCTGCTGCTGGCCGCGCTCGAGGATCCCAATCCGGTGCTGGTGCTTGAGCACAAGCTGCTCTACAAGCAGAGCTTCGAGGTGCCGGACGAGTTCCCGGCCGTCCGGTTGGGTGAGGGCCGGATCGAGCGGGCCGGCACCGACCTGACCATCGTGGCCACATCGGTCGAGGTGCAACGTTCGCTGGAGGCCGCCGAGCAGCTGGCCGCGGCCGGGATCAGCGCCGAGGTGATCGACCCGCGCACGATCAAGCCGCTGGACGTGCCGCTGATTCTGCAGTCGGTGTCGCGCACCGGGCGGGTGTTACTGGTGCAGGAGGCACCGAAGTTCTCCGGCTTCATGGCCGAGGTGTCGGCCACCATCGCCGAGTCCGAGGTGTTCGGTGACCTGCAGGCCCCGATCCGCCGCCTCTGCGGTCTGGACACGCCGATTCCGTACAGCCCGAAACTGGAGAAGGCCAGCGTGCCGCAGGTCGACGACATCGTCCGCGAGGCGACCAGCCTGGTCGGGGAGTGGTGAGCATGCCACGAATCCCGCTGAACATGCCGAAGATGTCCATGACGATGGAGTTCGGCACGGTCGAGGAGTGGTTGATCGACGTCGGCGGACCGGTCAAGGACGGCGACGCGGTGGTCGTGGTGACCACCGACAAGGTCGACATGGACGTGGAGTCCACCTGCGACGGCATCCTGGTCGAGATCCTCGCCCAGCAGGGCGACCAGATCCCGGTCGGCCAGCCGATCGCCTGGATCGAATCCGAGAAGGCCGACCTGCTCGGCGACCTGTTCGCAGCGCCGGCCGCTTCCGCCGAGGGAGCCGGCGAGGCGGACTCGGCGGCACCGACCGACGCAATCGCCGACGACCCTGTGCCGGCCCCGGCCGACGCCGAAGCCAAGGCCACCGGCAGCGGACGTGCCCGGGCCGTTCCGCTCGCGCGCAAGCTGGCCGCGGAGGCCGGCCTGGCCCTGAGCCAGGTGGATCCCGGTGGACCGAACCGCACCATCCGGGCCCGCGACATCCGAGCTGCGATCGAAGCCGGCCGGGCCGAGACGGCGCCGTTGGAGACTTCGTCGGTCGAGCCTGTCGACACCAAGGTTTCGACGGGCGCAACCAGCGGTGGGGATTCGACAGGCTCAACCAGCGGCGAACTCCTCGGCGACGCCAAGTCCCGACGGCTGCGGGTCGCCACCGCACGAGTGCTGGAGTCCACCGCACTCATCCCACAGTTCACCATCTGGCGGGGGTTCGACCTGACCCGCCTGGCGGTGGCCCGCAAGGCGTCCCTCAAGGGCGTCAGCTGGAACACCATCCTGCTCCGCGGCTACGCCCTGATGTTGCGCGAATATCCCTCGCTCAACGGCAGTTGGGGCGGCGACGGCGTCCGCACCAACCCCCAGATCGGGGTGGCACTGGCGATCGACACCCCCGCAGGCCTGTTGGCGCCGGTGCTGCGGGACCCCCAAACCCTCGGGATCAAGGCACTCGACGCGGCGATCAAAGACCTCGCCAATGCAGTGAAGGCGGGCAAGGCAGACCCCAGCAGCATGGGCGGCGGCACCGGCACGGTGTCCAACCTGGGCTCGTTCGGGGTGCAGCGGTTCAACGCCCTGCTGACTCCGCCCCAGGCAACAGCGTTGTCGCTGGGCACGGTCGAGGTGCGTCCGGTCTTCGCCGCCGACGGCAGCATCAGCGCCCGGACGGTGTGCGAAGCGGGCCTGACCGTGGACCACCGGGTGGCCGACGGGGCGGACGCGGCCAGGGCGTTCGCCACCATGCAGGAGATCCTGGACGACCCCTTCCTGCTGCTCGGCTGAGCGGCGGGGAAGGTAGGCGCGAAGAACGACCTTCGCGCCACCACCTACAACGCAACACATTTGAAAGGAGGAGATCACATGGATGTCATCACCTGGATAGCCACTCACTTCATCGGACTGTTCAACGAGGCCGCAAAGAGCTTCCTGGGGCTGGTCAGCGGCATTCTGCCGCTACTGATCGTGCTGCTGACGGCGATGTATGCGATCACCACGTGGATCGGTGAGGAGCGGGTCACCCGCGCCGTTCAATGGGCCGGCAAGTACGCGATCACTCGCTACACAGTAATGCCGGTCATCGCCGTGATCATGCTGACCAACCCGATGTGCTACTCGTTCGGACGGTTCCTGCCCGAGCGACAGAAGCCGGCCTTCTACGACTCGGCGGTGTCGTTCGTGCACCCGGTCACGGCGTTCTTCCCGCACGCCAATGCGGGTGAGATCTTCGTCTGGACCGGTGTGTCGGCGGGCGTGCTGGCGATCAACCCGGGGGCCTACGCCCGGCTGGCCGCCCTGTACTTCCTGGTCGGCATCGTGGTCATTCTGATCCGCGGCATCGTGACCGAATACATCACCAAGCTGCTGATCAAGCGCGGTGGCCACGAGGCCCGGTTCGCTGAGTTCGACGCCGCCTACGCGGCCGGTCACATTCAAGGGGGCCACGAATGAGCGAAACGACCTCGACCTACCAGAGCGTGTCCGTGCGCAAGGGTCGCGGCGGCTGGGGAGCGGGCCTGACCCTCACTCCCACCGCCGAGAAGAACGTCGTGCTATCGGTCACCGGCGGCGGCGTCCACCCGGTCGCGGCGAGGATCGCCGAACTGTCCGGCGCGGAAGCGGTGGACGGCTTCACCAACCACATCGCCGACGAACGGGTCCTGTGCGCGGTGATCAACTGCGGTGGTACCGCACGGATCGGGGTCTACCCCCGCAAGCGGATCCCCACCGTCGACATCTACCCGGGCGAACCGGGTGGCCCGCTGGCCCAGTTCATCACCGAGGACATCTTCGTCTCGGCGGTGGGCACGGGCGACGTCTCGATCGCCGGCGACATCGTCGAGCCGATTGCGCCGGTCTCGACACAGGTCGACGCGCTGGACGCCGATCGGGCCAAGTACCTGGCCCAGAAGGAGCAGGCCAAGGAGGCTGCGGTCGCCAGCGGCGGCTTCACCAAGCTGGTGGTCACCTTCGGTGAGGCGATCGGCTACTTCATCAACACGCTGCTGTCCTCGGGGCGGCAGTCGGTGAAGCTGGTGCTGAACACGATCATCCCGTTCATGGCGTATGTGTCGTTGCTGATCGGCATCGTCACCTACACCGGAATCTCGCAGGCGATCGCCAACGGGGTCACCCCGCTGGTCAGCAACCCGTTCGGGTTGGTCCTGCTCGGTGTGATCACCGCGATCCCGATCCTGTCGCCGATTCTGGGTCCGGGTGCGGCGATCGCCCAGGTGGTCGGCGTGCTGATGGGCCAGCAGATCGCGGCGGGAGCACTCCCGGTGCAGTACGCGCTGCCCACCCTGTTCGCCATCAACGGCCAAGTCGGCTGTGACTTCGTCCCGGTCGGGCTGTCGCTCGGCGAGGCGGAGCCTGAGACGGTGTCCGTCGGCGTGCCGGCGGTGCTGTTCAGCCGTCTGATCACCTCTCCGGTCGCGGTCATCCTCGCCTACGTGGCGTCGTTCGCGATCTGAACCGCACTGGTTCGGCTTGTCGAACGGCGTTGGTCGAGGGTGTCGAACGTCGTTGGTTGAGCTTGTCGAAACCTGGTCTCGACAAGCTCAACCGGCGGCCTCGACAAGCTCGACGCTCGGGCAGTCCGACAAGCTCGACCGGCGCCCTCGACCCGCTCCGCAGCGATCCTCTCCACCCCACTACGGCACGCAAGACAAGGACTCATACCCATGGCGAACGAACTCTGGAAAGCAACCATCGACCGGATTGGCGAGTTCACCGACGAGATGTTCGACGGCGGCGTCTTCATCATGTTCGGTGACCCGGTACCCGACGCGCTTGCCGAGGTGAGCATCGTGCACAGCACCCGCCAGGCGGCGAGTCGCGACATCCGCGTCGGCGACACCGTCGAACTCGGCGGGGTCGAACTCACCTTGGACGAGGTGGGCGAACGCGCCAATCTCAACCTGACCGATCTCGGCCACGCCGTGATCTATGTGAACACCCCCGAACAGCCGCTGCTGCCCGGTGCCGTCAAGGCCTCCGGCCCGTCCCGGCCGAACCCCACGGTGGGGTCGCAGATCGTCATTCGGGGGGACTGAGCCATGGGTTGGGAGTTCGCGGCCATTCTCGGCGGAGCGCTGGTGGTGTCCCTGCTGCTGGGCCTGTGGCAGCAGGGCCGGTACGCCCGTTCGGTCACCGCGATGGTCAAGAAGCACCATGGCGCCGGCCGCATCCTGGTCACCGGACGTGGGCTGGGCAGGCTCAAGGGAACCATCGTGATGCTGGTGATCGACGACGCCGCCGATGCGGTCGTCGCGGCCAGCATGATCCGCGGCAGCACCATCTTCGCCACCGCCAAGGACGCCCCCCAGTTGCTTGGACCGGTCGCCACGCTGGCCGAACGGGCCACCGAGAAGCAGACCCGTAAGGCGGTGGACATGGCCCTCGAACAACTGACCGCCACCCGCAACCGAGTGGCCAGCAAGGTCATCACCCCGCCGGCGCCTGCCGGCACCCTTCGACGAAAGGCACGCCAATGAGTTACAGCCAACGCCTGCTCGCCCGCGAGCGGGAGGTCGGCCGGCCCGTCCGGGTGGGCGTGATCGGGGCCGGCCAGATGGGTTCCGGGCTCGTCGCCCAGATCAACCGGGTACCCGGCCTGCAGATGTCCGCAGTCGCCGACATCGACATCAGCCGCGCCGAGACGGCACTGGCCGGTGCGGGCTGCACCGACATCACCAGCACCGGCGATTTGGCCGAGGCCAGCAGGATGATCGAGGCCGGTGGTTCGGTGGCGCTGTCCAACGGCATGGCGCTGACCAAGCTGCCGGTCGACGTCATCGTCGAGGTCTCGGGGGTGCCGGACGTGGCCGCCGAGATCGCCTACGCCGGCCTGTTGGCCGGCAAGCACACCCTGCTGATGACCGTCGAAGCCGACATCACCGTCGGCCTGCTGCTGGCCGGGATGGGCAACAAGCCAGGTGGCGCGATCTACGCGGTCTGCCGCGGTGACGAGCCGTCGGAGTGCCTGAAACTGGTCGAGTACGCCGAGGACATCGGCCTCCAAGTGGTCGTTGCCGGCAAGGGTAAGAACAACCCGATGCGGCCCACGGACACCCCCACCGATGTGGCGGACGAGGCGAAGGCCAAGGGCATGAACCCGAAGATGCTGTGCTCCTTCACCGACGGCACCAAGACCCAGCTCGAGATGTGCGCCCTCTCCAACGCCACCGGCTACCGGGTCGACAAGCCCGGCATGCACGGCGTCGCCTGCTCGGTGGACGAACTCGCCACCAAGCTGGTGCCCGAGTCCGCCGGCGGTATTCTGAGCGACGAGGGCCCGGTGGTCGAGTACGTCACCGGAAACGTGGCACCCGGCGTCTTCGTGATCGCCAAGTCGGTCAACGACGTGGTCACCCACGAGCTGGACTACCTGAAGCTCGGCAAGGGCCCGTACTACTCGCTCTACCGGCCCTACCATCTGGCTTCGATCGAGGCGAACCTGTCGATCGGTGAGGCGATCATCGAAGGCCGGTCCACTTTCCACCCGACCACCTGGACCTCCGAGGTCAGCGCGGTGGCCAAGTCCGATCTCAAAGCGGGCCAGAAGCTCGAGGGCATCGGTGGCCACCACGTGCACGGCTTCACCATTCCGGCCGCGGACGCCAAGGCGGCCGGTGCGGTACCGATCGGCCTGGTTGCGGGATGCGTGCTGACCCGTGATGTCGCCGCCGGTGCCACGCTCACCTACGCCGACATCGAGCTGGACGAGAACCGTCCGATCGTCGCGATGCGGCGGCTGCAGGACGCCATGCTGGCCAACGGCACGATCGGTGCCGGGGCCTGACCGCAGCGGCGCTTGCCCGGTCCGCCAGGATTGACCCCGACGGGCCGGGACAGCCGCCTTCAGCCAATCGTCCGTAAGGGGAGCCATGGCCGCCACGCGATCGATAGACACGCTGGTCAGAGCCGCGCGGCTTTACTACGAGGAGGGGCTCTCCCAGGGCGAGGTGGCCAGGCAGATGGGCCTGTCCGGAGCGACCGTTTCGCGGGTGCTGGCCTCGGCGCGCGAGCAGGGCATCGTCGAGGTTCGGATTCTCGACCCGCGCTCGCCGGTGCAGCGGGTTCACGACATCGAACAGCAACTGATCGAAACGTTCGGCCTGGCCGAAGCTGTGGTCGGCGCCGCCGGGGGCGAGACCGGTGCACTGCGCTCGGTTGGCCGGCTGGCCGCAGACCTGTTCGGCGAGCGGCTGGGCCAGATGCGCCGGGTCGGGTTGAGCTGGGGCAGCACCCTGGAGGCCTTCGTGGCCGAGGTGCCGCAGCGGGTGGTGCCGTTCCTGACCGTGCTGCCCCTGGCCGGCGGCAACCCCGGCCTCGACTCGGCCTCTGCTGGCGGCACCCTGGTGCAGGCGCTGGCCCGGCGCTGCGGTGTGGAGCCCAGCCGGCTGCTGGCCCCGGCGATCGTGGAGTCACCCCAGACCAAGGCGGCGATCACCTCCGAATCGGGCATCCGGGCGGCCCTCGACCTCGCCGGGCGCGTCGACCACGCCTTCGTCGGCATCGGCACCCTCGGCGTCCGGTCGTCGGTGACGATCGTCGAAGACATGAGGCTGTCCGACGCGGAGTTGGCCGCATTCCTGGCTCAGAAGCCGGCCGGCGACATCTCCGGCCGGTTCTTCGACGACAGCGGAGGCGAACTGGGCCCGCCGACCTCGGAGCGGGTGATCGGCGTCAGCCTGAGCGATCTGCGCCGGATCCCCTGCGTGGTCGGATTGGCCGCCGGGCAGGAGAAGGCCCGTGGGGTGCTGGCCGCCCTGCGAACCGGCGTCCTCGATGTGCTGGTGGTCGACCTGCCGCTGGCCCAGGCGGTGCTCCAACGGGCTGCCGGAGAGGTTGACCAGCACGCCTGAGCCGACCGGCGGCCACACCTATACTGCCGGTTGTGCCTGAGCCAGTGCCTGCCGTCATCGTCGCCGCCGGCCGCGGCGTCCGCTTCGGTGGGCCCGTGCCCAAGCCGGTGACGACCCTCGCCGGCAAGGCCGTGGTGGCGATGTCGGTTGAGGCGATGGCGGCCGGCGGCTGCACCCACGCGGTCGTGGTGATTCCACGCAATGGCGAGCATCATTTCCAGCCGGTGCTGGCGGCGTCCCCGATTCCGGTCACCCTGGTCGAGGGCGATGAGACCCGGCAGGCGTCGGTGCGGCGGGGATTGAAGGCGATCCGGATGGATCCAGCCCTCGCCGAAGCCCGGGTGGTGCTGGTGCACGATGCCGTCCGTCCGCTGGTTCCGGCGACTGTGGTGGCCCGTGTGATCCAGACGATCCGCGAAGGGGCGGTCGCCGTCGCCCCGGCGATTGCGGTGGCCGACTCCATTCGCGAAGAGACCGAGGACGGCCGGCTGCGGATCGTCGATCGGGACCGGCTCCGCGCCGTCCAGACCCCGCAGGGCTTCGACCTGGACGTGCTGGAGGCCAGCCACGATTACACGGCCGAGCAGCACATCGTCTGCACTGACGACCTGTCGGTCTGCGAGGCGGCCGGTCACCCGGTGGTCTTGGTCAAAGGGGCGATGACGGCACTCAAGATCACCTCGGCGACCGATCTCGACCTGGCCAACGCCTTCTTGAAGCTGCGCGCCGGATTCGGCCGGCACTCGTTCCGACGGGTGCTGCGGCATCGTCCGTTCGCCTGGGTGGTCAAGCCCGCCGAGCAGGCGCCGGTGATCCGGAGCGCGGAATGACGCTGCCGCGGGTCGGCATCGGCAGCGATGTGCACGCGCTGGCCGACGGGGTGCCGATGTGGGTGGCCGGGCTCAACTTTCCCGACGAACCGCGCGGCCTGGCCGGACACTCCGACGGCGATGTGGCCTGTCACGCGATCTGCGACGCGCTGTTGTCGGCCGCCGGCCTGGGCGACCTGGGCAGCACCATCGGCACCGACCGTCCGGAGTGGGCCGGGGCGTCCGGGGTGCGGCTGCTCGACGAGGTCGCCGGACTGGTGCGCGCCGCGGGGTTCGAGATCGGAAACGTGGCCGTGCAGGTGATCGGCAACCGGCCCCGGTTGCTGCCCCGCCGCATGGAGGCCGAGCAGGTGCTCGGTGCAGCACTGGGTGCCCCGGTTTCGGTGGCCGGCAAAACCACTGACGGGTTGGGTCTGACCGGCCGCGGCGAGGGTGTTGCGGCGATCGCCACGGCCCTGCTCCAGCCGGTATGACCGACGCCATCGCCCTGTGCGCGTCCGGCGAAGCCGGGTGGCACGCGGCTGCGTACCAGGCGCTGGCCGCGACCTGGATCGACGACGGCAGGCTGGCCAGGGCGGCCGGCCCGGTACCGCACCGCTTTCTGCTCGGCGCCATCACTCTTGCGGCCGACGCGACCGTGCCGGACGACGTGCCGGGCATCGTCTGTGACAGCTACGCCCGGCTTCGGCTGCCTGGACACACGGCCGAGCCGACCGGCCACTGGATGATCCGCGAGGCGGGTCACGCGGTCGACCTGCCGGCCGTGCCCGGTTTGACGATTCGCCTGGTGGTCACCGACGCCGACGTGGCCTGGTTCGAATACGTCGCGTTCCTTTCCGCGGACGGGCAGCTGCCGGCGCGCTCGGGGGAGCTGCACCCGCCGGGCAGCCAGCGGCAGCCGGGCATGACCCTGCTGGTGGCCGAGATCGACGGCGAGGGGGTCGGCACCGCGCTTTCGGTGGCCACCGGCCGGGTGAACAACATCGGGGCGGTCGCGGTGATGCCGGCCCACCGTGGCCGGGGGATCGCGGCGGCGCTGACCGAGGCGGCGATCGCGGTCGCGGACTCGGTGCCCGCGACTCTGTCGGCAACCCCGGCCGGCCGTGGCGTCTACCAGCGGCTGGGCTTCACCGAGGTCGGACGCCCGGTGCACCACCATCCCGCTGATTGAGCCGGTCGCAGCTTGAGCCCGGTCCGCAGCGTGAGCCGGTCGCTGATTGAGCCCGGCGCTGATTGAGCCGGTCGAAATCGCGGTCTCGACAAGCTCGACCGGCGCTGCCTCAGCGCCACCTCGCTGATCCAGCCGGTCGAAATCGAGGGTCGATCGGCGACGCGCACCGGCGGCCGGCCTCAGCGCACCTGGCCGTCCGGCACCGTGTAGGTGTTGCACTGCGACACGCCGGCGCCACCGGTCAGGCCGGTCTCGAACCACTTCTGCCGAGTCTTTCCCAGCCCGTGACCGGAGTCGAGGTTCGGCTTGCCCGAGAGCACGTCGTCACCCAGGTTGTAGGCAACTTCGCGGAGCCCGTCGAGATCGCTGGCGCTGAGCCCCTGCGAGGGGGCGATGGAGTTGGTCCACATGCCGGCGAGGCAATCCGCCTGCATCTCCAGCCGCCTGGAGAAGACGTTCGCCTCGGCCTTGGTGGACGCGCGCTGCTCCCAGGCCGAACTCGAGATCGAGATGCCGGTGCGGGCCTGGATGGCGTGCCCGAACTCGTGTCCGAGGATCATCTCCATCAGAAAGTTCTGGGCCTGGAGGCTCTTGGGAAAGATCTTGGGTAGCGGCTTGGCGTAGTAGATCCGCTGGTCGCCGCCGCAGTAGGAGGCGTTGACGCTGTCGAGCTTGCCGCACGCAGTCTGGATCGGCTGGCTGTAGACGAAGGCCGGTGGCCGTGGCAGTTCGAATCCGGCGGCCTCGACCGGCTGCTTCCAGACCCGCAGCAGGCAAGAGGTGAGGTCGAGCAGGTGGGCGTTGAGCTCGTCCTCGCTGGCGTTCAGCGCATCGACCGGCTGCAGCTCCGAGCAGTTCGTCGGAATGACAATGCTGGACTTGTAGAACGTGCTGTTCGTCATCCACTCCTGCGCCTCCGAATAGGTCTTCGGGGCGGGTAGGGCGGACGGTGCCATGTCGGGCGGTGGAGCCGTCCAGTTGTCCTGTGGGCGGGGGGTGGTGCCCTCACTGCCACCGAGCAGGTTGGCCACCACGACGCCGGCCAACAGCAGGCCGCAGAGCACCACGAGCACGACCAGGATGCGGCCCATCGGATTGGGTCGCTTCGGCGCCTGGTTGAACTGGCCCGGCTGCGGGTATCCCGGTTGCTGTGGGTATCGCGCTGGTGGCTGCGGGTAGGCCTGGCGCTGGAAACCGCCCGGTTGCTGGCCGCCGCCGGGCTGCTGTGGCCATGCTGGCTGCCCGAACGACTGCTGCGGACGGTTCCACGCGCCGGGCTGCTGGCCTTGGGGCGGGGGCCAGCCCTGCGGCTGTCCCCACGGTTGCTGGGGCGGATACTGCTGCGTCACGCGAACACTGTAACGGGCGAAGAGGCCGGATCCACCCCTGTCAGAGGCACATATTCGACTACTGGGCAGCGTCCAAGGTGACCCGGTTTGCGGTAGTTTCTAGCTGCGCGCTGCGCTGTCGTGTTGCCTCCGTCCGAAGGACCCGATCGTGTCAAGACTGCCAACAACTCCGCTCACCCGACTGCTGGCCGGTCTGCTGATGCTGACCGCCGTGTTCGTCGGACCGTCCGCCAGCCGCGCCTTCGCCGCCGAGTCGGTGGCCAGCTATGCCGTCGAGGGCTCGATCAGCCCAGACGGCTCGCTCGCCGTGGCCGCGACGATCACGTTCGACGGAGCTGCGCCGGCAACCCTGGTGCAGCGGTTCGCCACCACCCGCGAAGAGTTGGACGACCTCGAATACGTCTTCCAGCTGAGGGACGTCAAGGCCACCATCGGGGGGCAGCCGATCAATGCGGCGGTGTCCCAGGACGGTGCCCAGACGGTGGTGACCATGCCCACCCAGGGCAGCACGGAGCCGGTCGTGCTCAGCTACACCGTGATCGGCGCGGCGATCAAGGAGCCGACCGGCCAGACCACCCTCTCGTGGCGCTTGCTGCAGGGGCTGAACCTGCCGGTTGAGAAGTTCACTGCGACGGTCGTGGTGCCGACGATGATCGAGTCTGTGCAGTGCGAGGCCGGCCCGCCGGTTTCGCCCGGCGTCTGCGCGTTCTGGGGCGGCGGTACCGACGACTTCCCCAATCCGACCTTCACCGACGGTCCCCGCGGGGCGGGTGAGATCGTCGAGCCGATCATCCGGTTCCCAGCCGGAACTGTCGCTGCCAACGAGCAGGTGCGGCAACTGTGGACCCTCGGACGGGCCTTCTCCGTGGCGCCGCTGCCGCTGACCCTGGCGCTGATCGCCCTACTGGTCGGTGGCATCGGGTTCTGGGCGCTGCACCGCCGAGTCGGCCGCGACGCCGCCGCCGGCGAGCAGACCTTGATCGCCGACTTCTATCCCGTCGGCGACGGCCAGGCCGAGTTCCGGGTGCTGAACGGCGTCCGCCCCGGGCAGGTCGGCACCCTGGTCGACGAGCGGGTCGACCCGGTGGACGTCACCGCGACCCTGATCGACCTAGCCGTGCGGGGCCATCTCCGGTTCACCGAACTGCCCAGGACCTCGGCCTACGCCAACGGGGAGTGGACGTTGACCCGGCTCCCGGGCAGCGACGAACTCCGGCCGTACGAGAAGACGTTGCTGGATGCCGTGGCTCCGGCGGGTGGCGAGCCCACCTTGTTGTCCGGCCTGCCGGAGGCGGTGGGTGCGGTGATCGGTACCGTGCAGAATCAGCTCTACGACGACGTGGTGGGGCTGGGCTGGTTCGCCTCTCGTCCCGATCAGACCCGCAACTCCTGGTTCCAGGCTGGGCTGGTCTTCCTTGTGGCCGCTGTGATCGGCACCGTGTTGCTCGCGGCGTTCACCAACTTCGGACTGCTCGGGTTGGCCCTGATCGCGGTGTCACTGCTGGTGCTCTTCCTCGGTCAGGAGATGCCGGCCCGCAGCAGCAAGGGAGTCGGGCTGCTGAACGGCCTTGGCCTGCTCCGCGCCCAGTTGCTCGGCCATCCGACCAATCAGATGCCCAAGGGTCAGGAGCTGCACGAACTCTCCGAGGTGCTGCCCTACGCCGTCGTGCTGGGCGGCTATCAGCGCTGGCTGCAGGCCCTGGTGGACGCCGACACCGATCCCGACGCCGACTCGACCGACCTGGACTGGTACCACGCCCCGGACGACTGGCATCTGGCCGACCTGCCCGCGTCCCTCGATCGATTGATCACCACGATCCAGGGCCGGCTGTTCTCGCGCTGATCGATCAGGGACGGTTCTTTTTCGTTCACTTCGTCCTGGTGTGAATGGTCGGGGACGGTTCTTTTTCGTTCACTTCCAGGATCGATCGTGAACGGTCGGGGACGGTTCTTTTTCGTTCACTTCCAGGATCGTCCTGAACGGTCGGGGACGGTTCTTTTTCGTTCACCTCGTCCGTCCGCGGCGTTCCGCCCACTGGAATTCAGTGCTCGACCGACGTACTGGTCGAGCCGGGTGCACGAAAAAGGAACCGTCCCGGACCGTCCGGCTCGACGGTGAACGAAAAGGAACCGTCCCCGGTCGTTCAGCTCACCGGTGAACGAAAAGGAACCGTCCCCGGTCGTTCAGCTCACCGGTGAACGAAAAGAACCGTCCCCGGTCGTTCAGCTCACCGGTGAACGAAAAAGAACCGTCCCCGGTCGTTCAGACCTCGAGGCCCGGGTACAGCGGGTTGGCGTCCAGCAGTTCTGCGGCAGCGGCCTTGGTGCGGTCGGCGACTCCGTCCGCGAGCAGGTATTTGGCCTTGCCAGGAGCGCCCGCCGCGGTCATCGTGGCGCTGGTGTTGCTGAGCACGTCGACGATCAGCTCCGCCACCAGGTCGAACTCGTCCGGGCCGAAACCCCGCGAGGTCAATGCCGGAGTGCCGATCCGCACCCCGGTGGTGTACCAGGCTCCGTTGGGATCGTTGGGCACCGAGTTGCGGTTGGTCACGATTCCGGAGTCGAGCAGGGCCGACTCGGCCTGCCGGCCGGTGATTTTGAACGATCCGGTGTCGATCAGCACCAGGTGATTGTCGGTGCCGCCGGTGACCAGGGTGGCCCCGCGCTTCTGCAACCCGTCGGCGAGCACCTTCGCGTTCGCCGCGACGTCGGCGGCATAGTCGCGGAAGGCCTGCGTCCGCGCCTCCGCCAGCGCCACCGCCTTGGCCGCCATGATGTGCGACAGCGGGCCGCCGAGCACCATCGGGCAGCCCCGATCGACACTGGGGGCGTACTCGGGGGTGGCCAGGACGAATCCGCCACGCGGGCCGCGCAGGGACTTGTGGGTGGTTGAGGCGACCACATGGGCGTAGGGAACCGGGTCCTCCTCGCCGGTGAATACCTTGCCGGCCACCAGGCCCGCGAAATGGGCCATGTCGACGAACAGGGTGGCGCCCACCTCGTCCGCGATCTCACGCATCTTCGCGAAGTTCACCCGGCGCGGGTACGCGGAGTAGCCGGCCACCAGAATCAATGGCTTGAACTCACGGGCATCGGCCAGCAGCTTGTCGTAGTCGATCAGCTGGGTGTCGGGGCTGGTGCCGTACGGACCGCTGGTGGAACATCTTGCCCGAGATGTTCGGACGGAAGCCGTGGGTGAGGTGGCCGCCGACGTCCAGGCTCATGCCCATCACGCGCTGCTCGGCGAAGGACTTGCGCAGGGTCTCCCAGTCGTCCTCGCTGAGTTCGTTGACGTTCTTGGCGCCGAGTCGCTCCAGCGCCGGCGACTCCACCCGGTGCGCCAGGATCGACCAGTAGGCGACCAGGTTGGCGTCGATGCCGGAGTGCGGCTGCACGTAGGCGTACTCGGCACCGAACAGCTCGCGGGCGTGCTCCGCGGCCACCGATTCCACGGTGTCCACGTTCTGACAGCCGGCGTAGAACCGGTGCCCGATGGTGCCCTCGGCGTACTTGTCAGAGAACCAGGTGCCCATCGTCATCAGCACCGGCAGCGAGGCGTAGTTCTCGCTGGCGATCAGCTTCAGCGAACCGCGCTGGTCGGTCAGTTCGGCACGGGTGGCAGCGGCGATCCGGGGCTCGACGCCCTCGATCACGTCGAGGATCTGGCTGTAGATGGACGACGCGCTGGTGGCGAGATCGGTCACGGGTTCTCCTGTGGTCGAGCGACCGCATCACTCTATCGAGTTCGCCCGCTGGGTCGGACGCAGAACGTTTCGACCGACCTGCCAGCCGCCGCGGGCAGTGCACGGGTGGTCGCCGGACCGCCGAGGCTACGCTGCCGAAGCATGCAGCTGCGATCGGTGAGTCCAACCCAAGGGGCACAGGAAGTGGTCCGGCTGGCCCTCGCGGCCCCGCCGCGCTGCGGCGACACGGTGGTGATCGGAATAGATGGTCCGAGTGGCTCCGGCAAGTCCACCCTGGCGCGGGCTGTGCAGGCCGAACTCGGCGGAGTCCTGGTGCAGATGGACGATCTGTTTCCCGGTTGGGACGGTCTCGCCGAGGCCGCCGGGTTGCTTCATCAGCAGGTGCTGGTGCCGCTGTCCGAGGGAGATCCAGGCGGCTACCGGCGCTGGGACTGGATCGAGTCCGCCTGGGCAGAGACCGTGGTCGTGCCAGCCACGTCGCTGCTGATCGTGGAGGGGTGCGCGAGCACCGTCCGTCCGGCCGCCGAACTGGTGGCGCTGCCGATCTGGGTGGAGGCCGACCCGGACGTGCGGATGACCCGCGGCATCGAGCGCGACGGCGAGGCCTTCCGTCCGCACTGGGAGCGTTGGGCGGCCCAGGAGCGGGCCTTGTTCGGTGCGGACGGCACCCGTGACCGGGCGGCCCTGATCGTGCAGACCTGAACCCGCCGGCGAGCAAGCGCCAGCAGCCACTGGCCGATCGCAAGGGTCAGATCGCCGGGCCGGGCACCTGCGGTTCGTTGCCGCTGCGGTTGCGGGACTTCCACCACGCCGACACCAGGATGCCCACGATGATCGCGATGGACAGGTACCACAGGTATTGGCCGTAGGCCTCGATCAGCTTGACTGCGGGCTCGCCGATCGTGAAGCCCAGGTACAGGTACAGCGCGGAGGTGATGATCGACGAGATGAAGCTGACGATCAGGAACTTGCTCAGCTTCGTGCCGGCTGCCCCCAGGGCCGCGTAGACCACGGCGGCGGGAATCGGGATGGGCAGGTAGGTGACGAAGATCGCCCAGGTCTCGTATTTCTGGGCGAAGGCGATGGCCCGCTGATTGCGTTTGCGGGCCCGCTCGGACCGGCCGGACCAGACCTCGATCAGCCCGTGGCCCCACAACTTGCCGGCCCACCAGTAGATCCAATCGAATTTCATCGCCATCAGGCTGCCCAGCACGAGAACCAGGGGCCACCACAGGTCGCCGAGAGAGGCCAGCGCGCCCGTCATCACCAGGCCGGTGCGGTAGCCGAGCGACCCGAGCAGATGTGGCGCCAACCCCAGCATCACCGGACGAAGGGGCAGCAGGATCAAGCCGTAGACCGAGGCGACGCCCATCCAGACCAGGCAAGCGATGTCGGAGCGGGTGGGCTTGCTCTTCCACGGCAGCCCGGGCTCTTCCCACCACTCGCGGGTGGGCTCCGCGTCGTCCGGCGGGCCGGGCTGTTGCGGGTCGGGGGACGGGATCTGGCCTTCGTCCGGGGTCGTGGTCACCCCGGGAGCCTACCCGGGCGCCGACCGCGCTCCGATCGGCGGGAGGTCTCACCGCAACCAACGAGCGCTCGCGGACTCCGGCAGCCGGACGATGCTCGGGCGGGGCGGCGGGCCGCGGGACCAGGCCGCGAACGTCCGGCCGGATTCATCGCTCGAACCTGCCGAGATGTCCAGAAATCTTCGGTTACGTTTGAGTGAAAGCTGCGATCCGTGCGACGATGCCTAGGTCGCGGGTTCCCGCGACGGGTTTCCACTACGGATCGTCGGGCACGTACCTGCCCGTGGAAAGGATTGTTGGCATGGCCACAGTTAGTTTCAAGGACGCGACTCGCGTCTACCCCGGTGCCGATCACCCCGCGGTTGACAAGCTCAACCTCGAAATCGGCGACGGTGAGTTCATGGTTCTGGTCGGCCCCTCGGGTTGTGGCAAGTCCACCTCGCTGCGGATGCTGGCGGGCCTGGAGGAGGTCAACGCGGGCGGCATCTGGATCGGCGATCGCAACGTGACCGATCTGCCCCCCAAGGACCGTGACATCGCGATGGTGTTCCAGAACTACGCGCTCTACCCGCACATGACCGTCGGCGACAACATGGGCTTCGCCCTGAAGATGGCCGGCGTACCCAAGACCGAGCGTGACACCCGGGTGATGGAGGCCGCGCACCTGCTCGGCCTCGAAGCCTTCCTCAGCCGCAAGCCCAAGGCCCTCTCCGGTGGCCAGCGTCAGCGCGTCGCGATGGGTCGCGCCATCGTCCGCCAGCCGCAGGTCTTCCTGATGGACGAGCCGCTGTCGAACCTGGACGCGAAGCTCCGGGTCTCCACCCGCACCCAGATCGCCGCCCTGCAGACCCGGCTCGGCGTCACCACCGTCTACGTGACCCACGACCAGGTCGAGGCCATGACGATGGGTGACCGCGTCGCGGTGATGAAGGACGGCGTGCTGCAGCAGTGCGACAGCCCGCTGACCCTGTATGACAGCCCGAAGAACATCTTCGTGGCCGGCTTCATCGGCTCTCCCGCGATGAACCTGATCAGCGGCAAGGTCAATGAGAACGGCGTCGAGGTCGGCGACTGGACCGTTCCGGTTTCGCGCGACATTCTCAACAAGGCCAAGGGTGACGACACTCTCACCGTCGGCATCCGTCCCGAAGACTTCGAACTCTCCGATCACGGCCTCGCGGTCGACGTCGCAGTGGTCGAGGAACTCGGCGCGGACGCCTACACCTACGGCACCCTGGCCGGTCTCAGCGAGGACGAGAAGCTGTCCGCGCCGCAGATCGTCGCTCGGCTCAGCGGCCGTACGCCGCCGGAGCGCGGCACGACCGTCCGGTTCGCAGCCGGTGAGGGTCACAAGCTGCACGTGTTCAGCAACAGCAACGGCGACCGCCTGTCCTGATCGCCCAGCTCAGTCTCAGCAATGCCCCGGACGAACTCCGGGGCATTGCTGCGTCCGTACCCGGTGGGACCGATCCGCACTCCTGCAGCGGGGTGTGCCATCGTGCGGCAACGAGATCCGGCCGCCCCACGGCGCTCTGTGTCGTAGTCGGCTGGCACAATGTGGCACATGCCCCGCATCCTGTCGGCGAAGCCAGATTCCAGGCTGATCCCGCTGCCCTGGGAATTGCCTCTGACCGAGTGGCCGACCGACTACCTGGTGGCGCTGCCGCGAGGCATTTCCCGCCACGTGGTGCGGTTCATCAAGGTGGGCAGCAACGTCTATGCGGCCAAAGAAGTGATCGAGACCGCGGCCGTGCACGAGTACCGCATGCTGCAGGAACTCGCTCGTGAAAACACCCCGGCGGTCGAACCGCTCGCCGTGATCACCGACCGGCGCGGCGTAGGTGGCGAGCCGCTCGACCCCGTGCTGGTCACCCGGCACCTGGACTTCTCCCTGCCGTACCGCTCGCTGTTCAGCCAGGGCGTGCGGCCCGAAACGGTCAATCGCCTGCTCGACGCGATGGTGGTGCTGATCGCGCGGCTGCACCTGATCGGGTTCCTGTGGCTCGATGTGTCGCTGTCCAACATCCTGTTCCGCCGCGACGCCGGCGAGTTCGCCGCCTACCTGGTCGATGCCGAGACCGCCGAGTTGCACGAAACCCTCAGCCGCGGCCAACGCGAGCACGACCTGATGATCGCCATCACCAACCTGTTCGGCGAGTTCAGCGACCTGCAGGCCGGCCAGTTGCTGGACGAGTCGCTCGACCCGATGACGCTGGTCGACACGATCACCGCCAGGTACCGCGACCTGTGGGCCGAACTGACCGGCGTCGAAGAGTTCCCAGGAACTCAACTGGACCGAATCGAGAGCCGCGTCCGGCGGTTGAACGCCCTTGGTTTCGACGTCGCCGAGCTCGACATCACCACCTCTGTCGACGGCTCCAAGGTGCGCATCCAGCCCAAGGTCGTTGACGCCGGCCATCACACCCGACGGCTGCTGCGGCTGACCGGCCTCGACGTCGAAGAGAACCAGGCCCGGCGGTTGCTGAACGACCTCGACACCTACCGGTTCCGCACCAATCAACAGCACGTCGACGAGGCGCTGGTGGCGCACCAGTGGTTGACCCAATCGTTCGAGCCGGTGGTCACCGCGGTGCCGACCCACCTGCGCGGCAAGCGCGATGCGGCCCAGATCTTCCACGAGGTGCTCGACTACCGCTGGTACGCCTCGCAGCGCGAACATCGTGACGTACCGCTGCTCGATGCCACCTGGGGCTACATCAAGGACGTCCTGGAGGGGCTGCCCGACGAAGAGATGAACAGTCGTCCACTGGCCGAGAGCGGCCGGCAGTTGGCCAATCCGTTCGACCCGTCGCAGGGCTTCGTCGACGAGGAGGGGGCGATGCCCGACGACCCATGGGAGGCCGAGGCCAACGCCGAGCCCGAGCCGACCGGGGTGCTCGACATCGCCGCTCTGCGCCGCAAAAAGGGCTGATCGGGGCCGATAGACTCGGCCGGTGAGTTTCCACCTGTACGACAGCGCCCGCCGCGAGATCGTCGAGTTCCAGCCCCTGCAGCCGGGCCAGGTCTCGATCTACGGCTGTGGTGCGACCGTCCAGTCGTTTCCGCATCTGGGGCACATGCGCAAAGAGGTCAGCTTCGACGTGCTGCGGCGATGGTTCGAGATCAGCGGCTACCGGGTCACCCTGGTCACCAACGTGACCGACATCGACGACAAGATCCTGGCCAAGGCGGCTGAGGCTGGGCGGCCGTGGTGGGCGCACGCCTACCTGTTCGAGGACGCCTTCCGGTCCGCGTTCCGGTCACTCGGCGTCACTCCGCCCACCTACGAGCCGCGGGCCACCGGGCACATTCCCGAGATGATCGAGTTGATCGCCGTGCTGATCGAACGCGGCCACGCCTACCCTGCCGCGGACGACTCCGGCGACGTCTACTTCGACGTGGCGTCCTGGCCCGGGTATGGCGCTCTGACCGGACAGCGGGTCGCCGACATGGAGCCGGCCGAGGACGCGGACCCGCGCGGCAAGCGCGATCCGCGCGACTTCGCCCTGTGGAAGGGCTCGAAGCCGGGGGAGCCGGCGACGGCGGCCTGGAACAGCCCGTGGGGACGCGGTCGTCCGGGCTGGCACATCGAGTGCTCTGCGATGGCCGGCAAATACCTGGGTGACCGCTTCGACATTCACGGCGGCGGGCTCGACCTGCGGTTTCCGCATCACGAGAACGAAATGGCCCAGTCCCAGGCGGCCGGCCGGCCGTTCGCCAGCTACTGGATGCACAACGCCTGGTTGACCATGGCGGGCGAGAAGATGTCGAAGTCACTGGGCAACACCGCCGACGTCGGGTCGGCCGTAGCCACTCACGGCGGCCGGGCGGTGCGGCTGTACCTGGCCGGACCGCACTACCGCTCGGCGATCGAGTTGAGCGAAGCGGCACTCGCCGAGTCGGCGGCCCAGTTGGGCCGGATCGACAGCTTCGTCGAGCGGGCCGCCGCGCTGTTGCCGCCCGACCAGCCGGGCGTCACCAGGCCCTTGCTGGAGCGACTGCCGCCGACCTTCGTCACCTCGATGGACGACGACCTGGGCACGCCGGGCGCGTTGGCGGTGCTGTTCACCACCGTGCGCGACGGCAACTCCGCGATCGCCGCGGGCGACCTGGAGGAGGTGTCCGACGCATACTCCGCTGTGCTGGCCATGCTCGATGTCTTCGGCCTCGATCCGCTCGCCCCGCAGTGGGCTGCCGACGCTGCCCCGGCCGACCTGGCCGGCGTGGTGGACGGGTTGGTCGGTGCGCTGCTCGAGCAGCGCACCCAGGCCCGCGCCCGCAAGGACTGGGCGGCCGCCGACACCATCCGTGACACCCTGAAGAACCTGGGCTTGAAGGTCGAGGACACCCCGACCGGTCCACGCTGGAGCTTGGAGGCCTGATGCCCGGAAACTCGTCCCGACAGGGCGCCGTGCGTAAGCGCGGCAAGGGTATCGGCAGCGGCAACACCGCCGGCTCCGGTGGCCGGGTGCGCCGCGGCCTCGAAGGCAAGGGCCCCACCCCGAAGGCCGAGGATCGTCCGTACCACCGGGCGTACCGCAAGCGCGGCGCCAACGAAGCGAACAAGACGACCGGCTCCCGGGGTGGCGGCAAGCGGGACACCGGCCGGGCCGGCGACGACTGGGTGTTCGGACGCAACCCGGTGCTGGAGGCACTGCAGGCCGGGTTGCCGGTGAAGCGCGCCTATGTGGCGGACGGGGTCGAGCGGGACGACCGGTTGCGCGACATCCTGAAGTACGCCGCCGATCATGGCATCGCCCTGCTGGCGGCCACCCGGGCGGAACTCGACAAGCTGACCAACGGGGGAGTGCACCAAGGAGTGGCGCTGCAGCTGCCGCCCTTCGAGTACGCCCATCCCGACGACCTGCTCGCCGATGCGCTGGACGGCCCCGACCCCGCCCTGGTGATCGCCTGCGACTCGATCACCGACCCCCGCAACCTGGGCGCGATCATCCGGTCCGCGGCGGCCTTCGGCTCGACCGGGGTGATCATTCCCGAACGCAGATCGGCTCAACTGACCGCCGCGGCGTGGAAAACGTCGGCAGGGGCCGCGGCACGCATTCCGGTGGCGAGGGCGACCAACCTCAACCGGGTGCTCAAGCAGTACCGGGACGCCGGCTTCGTCGTCGCCGGGCTGGCCGGAGAGGCCGAGCTGGACGTCAGCGGAATCCCCGGCGTTGACGGCCCCGTGCTGCTCGTCGTCGGCTCCGAGGGCGACGGGTTGTCCCGGCTGGTTCGCGACAACTGCGACGTGCTGGTCTCGATCCCGATCGGGTCGGAAGTCGAGTCGCTGAACGCCTCGGTGGCGGCCTCGATCGCCCTCTATGAGGTCACCCGCTGCCGCGGCTGACGTTCGTTGGTCGAGCTTGTCGAGACCGTGATGTCGACCGGCTCAATCAGCGGTGATGTCGACCGGCTCAATCAGCGGTGATTTTCCCAGGCTGAATCAGCGGGAAGCTCAGGGCAGGATGGCGTCCACGTAGCCGCCGTCCACCCGCACGGCCCCGCCGGTCGTGGCCGAGGCCAGCGGGGAGCTGAGGTAGACCACCAGGTTGGCGATCTCGTCCGGCTCGATCAGACGCTGGAGCAGCGATTGCGGACGGTGCTCGCGGATGAACTGCGCCTGGGCCTCGTCCCAGGGTAGGGCGGAATCGACCAACTCGTAGACGAAGGCCTCGACTCCGTCGGTGTGGGTCGGTCCGGCCATCACCGAGTTGACCGTCACCCCGGTGCCGGCGGCGTCCTTCGCGAAGCCCCTGGTGACGGCAAGCAGGGCGGTCTTGCTGGTGCCGTAGTGGATCATCTCGACCGGAGTCACCACTGCCGAGTCGCTGGCCAACTGGAGCACCCGGCCCCAGCCGCGCCGCTTCATGCCCGGCAGCGTGGCCCGGATCAGCCGGATCGCCGAGAGCACGTTCACTTCGAAGTAGCGGCGCCATTCGTCCTCGGTGATCTCCAGCGCGGGCACGGCGCCGAAGATGCCCAGATTGTTGACCAGGATGTCCACGTCACCGGTCGCGGCCAGCACGGCGTCCGCGCCCTCGGACGTGGTCACGTCGCCCGGGGCGGCCACCAGAGCGGCTCCGTCCACGTCCGCGGCGATCCGGTCGATGGCGGCCCTCACCCGGTCGGCGCCACGGCCATTGACGGCCACCGTTGCGCCCGCGCGGGCGAGACCGGCTGCGATGGCGAAACCGATGCCGCCGGTGGACCCGGTGACCAGGGCGGTGCGACCGGACAGGTCGATGCTGATGCTCATCCGTCGAGCCTAGGCGGAACGACCGCCGGGTGACATGGCCTCAGGCCGCGACCAGCACAGCCACCACGAAGGACGAGTCCGGGCTGAACGGACGCAGGTCCCAGGTGGAGAAGGTCTGTTCAGGCCGCAGGCCGACCGCGTCGACATCGTCGAAGAAGTCATCGAAGGCGTAGCCACGGCCGGCACCGAAGCCGACCACGGCGCGTCCGTCCGGGTTCAACAGGGCGGCCATGCCCGCCAGAATCGGCCGCCGGGTGTCCGGATGCACGAAGCCCATCACGTTGCCGGCGCAGAGGATCGCGTCGAACGACTGTGGCAGCTCCGGCGGCAGCTCGAAGTCCGCAAGGTCACCCACGACGTAGTCAGGGCCCGGTTCGACGCGCTGTGCCTCGGCGATCAGGGCCGGGTCGAGATCGACTCCGACCACCACGTGGCCGGCCCGGTGCAGGAAGCCGCAATGCCGGCCGGGACCGCAGCCGGCATCGAGGACGACGGACCCGCGCGGCACCATCGCATCGATCAATCGGGCTTCGCCGACCAGATCATGACCCTGAGCGGCAAGCATCGCAAACCGCTCGATGTAGCGCTGGGAATGGGCTGGGTCGCGGGCAATGATCTGCGCCCACTGGCTCTGCCCGGCTGGAAGTTGTGCAGTCACGAGCCTCCGACAGGAATCGAACCCGCGACCATCCGCTTACAAGGCGGGCGCTCTACCAACTGAGCTACGGAGGCATCGGGTCGTCCGACCCGCGCACCTATTGTGCCGTACCCGGGGTGAGCCCGGATCCGCACCGACGGCGGCCCTCAGCGGATGCCGGACGAGGCGCCGTACACCTCGGCGGTGCCCGAGGCGTAGACGTCCGCCTCGTCGGCAGACAGGAACGCGGCCTGGCCGCGAGGCAGCTGCAGGGTCGAGTCACCGTCGTCAAGCACGCAGGCCCCGTCGACGGCGAGCAGGATCCGGGCCGAACCACGGCCGGGAACGCGGATGGGTCCGGTGCTGAGGTCGAGCATCATCCGCCAGGACTCGAACTCGCTGCACGGGGTGGCGTACTTCAGCACTCCCGGACGGGTGCGGACCGGGTAGAGCAGCTCGGGCCGCCAGGGGTTGAAGTCGACCACCGTGACCAACTCGGACACATCGATGTGCTTGCTGGTCAACCCGCCGCGGATCACGTTGTCGGAGTTGGCCATCACCTCGACGCCGGTGCCGCGCAGGTGCGCATGCATCATGCCGGCCGGGACGAACAACGCCTCGCCCCGGTGCAGCAGCAGCCGGTTCATCAGCAGCGCGGCGAGGATGCCCGGATCGGCCGGGAACACCGCGTCCAGCTCGAGCGCCGTGCGGGCGAAGTCACCGACCGGGCCGTCGTCGTATCGGTGGTGCATCGCGGCCGCCACCGTCTCGTTGATCAGGTGCCTGCGGTCGTCATCGAGGCTGAGCACGTCCAGGAACACCTCGGCGAGCGCTGCCGAACCCTTGCGCTCAGTGAGCGGGGCCATCACCGAATCGAGCAGTTCGCCGACGCCCAGGCCGGCGAACAGCTCCGCCGTCTCGTGTGGATCACGGAACCCGGCCAGGCTGTGGAACTCGTCCAGCGCGATCAGCACCTCGGGCTTGGGCCAGCTGTCCTTGTAGGTGCGCTCGGCCGCCTCCAACGGCGTGCCGGCGCGGGACTCCCGGGCGAAGCCGGCGATCGCCTGCTCACGGGAGGGGTGCGCCTGGATGGACAGGGCGTGCCGTGCCGAGAGCAGTTTCATCAGGTATGGCAACTGCTCGCCGAACGCCTCACGACTGCGCCGGCCCAGTACCGCGGGGACTGCCCCGATGTGCTCGACCAGGCTGCCCGAGCCGAGCATCGAGGGGGACGAGCTGTGCGCGCCGAGCCAGTATTCGGCGACCGGACGACCGTTGGACGGCCTGCCGAGCAGCGCCGGGATCGCGTCGTGGGTGCCCCAGTCGTACCGTTGCACGGTACCGCTGAGTGGCTGCATCGTCCGTCCTTCGAGGGGTGGTTCGCGGGACCCCGTCGCGGCGCCGCAGATTCACTCTAGCCGACCTCTCACGGCGCCATTCAGGGTGCGAGTCGCCCGCCGAGCCAAATGACAGCCGTGTGATTTGGAACTAGACTGACCGGCATGTCCGACCCTGTGGCCCGTCCGGAATCAGCGCTCAGTCCGCGCGCCGCCGCCATTCTCGAGTTCGAAAAGCAGTGGTGGGCGTTTCCTGGAACCAAGGAGTCCGAAATCCGCGAGCGCTTCGACCTGTCCGCGCCGCGCTACTACCAGTTGCTCAACGACCTGATCGACAGCCCTGAGGCGCTGGCCCAGGACCCGCTGCTGGTGAAGCGACTGCGCAGGCAGCGCGCCACTCGTCAGAAGGAACGTTCGGCCAAACGGTTGGGCTTCAACATCAAGGTCTGAGCGCGCTCAGCCAGCCGGCGGAAACCCACATTGGTCACCGGCGCCTCGTGATAGCCGCCGCGGTGCAGGTCGGCCGCCCGCTCGAAAAAGTTGGCCGATGCCAGGTCGCCGGTGCGCAGCCATGACCAGGTCGCGGCCAAGACGTAGAGCGGCAGGAACGGCAACCCACCGCACCAGAAGTACTGCCAGGCGTGGGCGTTCTCGTGGTCCATCACCTCCGGTTGAAGCTCGGCGAGCGATCGGAAGTCGGTGCTGGTCAGCACCACATTGCCGACGGTGAAGGCGCCCGCCCGGGGAAAGGTCAGCGCGTAGCCCTCGGCCAGCAGCAGCCCCTTGGGCCCGAACCTGAGTCGAGCCCGGCCGACCCTGGCGGCCACCAGGCCGAGCGCCGACGACAGGTTGAGCAGGTTCATCACGGCGCGCACCTGATGGATCGGGCGCAGCGGCTCGCGAGCGTTGAGGGCGTGGTCAGCCATGCCGCCAAGTGTGCCTCCGGCTCACCAGCCGCCGCCACCACCGCCGCCCATGCCGCCGCCGGAACTACCGCCCCCGGATGACCCGGACGAGGACGAGCTCCACGAACTCGAGCCGCCGGACCCCCAGGAGCCGCCGCTGTCGTCGTCGCGGGACGTCGCCCAGTTGCCGAAACCCTCGGCAAAGGCGGACCCGGCATGCGACACCCAGCCGTCGCCCCAGGCCGGCCGGGAGTCCCAGAAGCCCTGGCTGACCGCGTCCTGGCGGTGGTAGTCACGGGTGTAGGAGAACGACTCGGCCCAGCTCAGCGCCAGCCTGAGCGCCGAGACGTCCACCGGATGATCGGCCCGCTCCGGACGAAGGTCGTAGAGGTCGCCGAGGGCCTGACGCCAGGTGTTCTCGACGCCGAAGATGATGGCGTAGGGCAGCAGCGGCTCGTACAGGTCGACCAGGCTGCCCGCGGTTCCGTCGGCCCGGCGCGGGGCGTCGATGGCGTTCTGCATCCAGGCGATCCGGTCGGCCTCCGCCATTGTCACGAACCGATGCAGGCCGGCCAGGTGATCGCGCAGCGCGCGGCCCTCGCCGGTCAGCCGGCCGAGGGTGGGGTAGTAGTGCACCGCTGCGACCATCAGCAGCACGGCCAGCACGCCCAAGCCGAGGAACGGCCAGACCAAGCCGCGCAGGCCCATCGCGATCTGCACCCAGCCGAACCCGATCAGGCCCAGGTAGCCGATCCAGAACAGCGTGGTGCCCAGCCACGAGGGCGCCCGCAGACCACTGCCCAGCAACAGGTTCCACCGCTCACGGGACGCCTCCTGCACGTCGACCCGGCGGACATTGCCGAGCGCGATCGAGCGGCCCCGGCCGAACAGCGCCGAGCTGATCCCTTCCACACTGCGGTCGATGTTCTCCCGGTCGACCAGCTGGACACGCAGGTCGCCGCGCACGTCCGCCCGGTCGCGGTGGCTGAGCCGATCCCTGGGCTGCGGCGCCGAGCCGATCGCCGGCTGCTCACTGGACAGGGTCGCGTGGCCGTCCAGCACCAGCTGGGTGAGCTGAGCCGCCGCGCCACGTTCGGCCAGGCCGAGGAAGTCGGCGGCCAGAATCGGCTGGACGTCCGGCGTCGTGTAACGGATCTCGGCATCGTCGCGCAACAGCAGGTTGCGCAGCCGCTGCCGGCGAACGACCAGCGCGACCAACAGCACCAGGGCGGCGAACGCGGGCATCGCCGCTATGCCCAGCCACCCCAGTCCACCACGTGGTGCCGGCACTGCTTCGGCCACCGTGCCCGGCTTGAAGCCGATCGCGATGGTCATGCTCTCGCGCGGGTTCAGGGAGTCGGCCTGGGCGATCGTCGTGCTGCCGGTCTGGTAGATCGCGCAGGGCGTGGTCGACCCGGCTGGGCCCCGATAGCAGGCCTGCTGGCCGAGCAGGTCGCCGGCAAGGTCGTTCGGCACCAACACGGTGGCTCGGACGGTGCGGAACGGCTGCTGCCAGCCGGTGCCGTTGACGTCGAGGTAGATCTCCTGCCGATCTGCCGCCTGCACCATGGCCGAGCCGATCGTGTACCTGATCACGTAGTCGATGGGGCCGTACACGTAGGTGCTGGAGCTGCCGATCCGCAGCACGATATCGCCGTCGGACTCGGTGCGTTTGCTGAACGAGATCCGCTTGCCGCGCGGATCCGTGACCGTGAATCCGGACAGCTGAATGTCGGTGTTCCCGTAGAAGGCGTCCAGCCGGCGTTCGATGCCGTGGTTGACGTAGCGGGTCGGAAAGTTCGCCCTGATCTTCTCGGTGACGTCCAAGGCGAGGCCGTTGCCGGCCCGGCGGGCCTGATAGGTGGCGTCGAAGCTGTCGATGCTGAACCGGTTGGTGTCGGACGTTGGTCCGGCGCTCTCGCGCCAGGCGTCGACCACCAGGGGCACCAGCATCAGCAGTAGCCAGCCCAGTGGATAGGCGATCCAGCGCGAGGTCTTGGCGAACACCAGATCAGGTTAGGCGACCGCGGGTCACCCCCAACCCGCACTGTCCCGGCCAATTTCTTTGCACTCGGCTACCTCGAGTGCTAAACATGGTGTTAGCACTCTCACCATGAGAGTGCTACCTGGTCAGATCGGTGAGGCCTCCCGGCCGTCCGTCGCGGGCATCGACGCTGACCGTCCATCCTGACTAAATCGTGGGCCGGCTACGGACCCACTCGAAGCAGAAGGATTGCCTGTACCGATGGCAAAACTGATCGAATTCAACGTTGAGGCGCGCCGCGGCCTCGAGCGGGGCATGAATGTCCTCGCCGACGCGGTGAAGGTGACGCTCGGCCCCAAGGGTCGCAACGTCGTCCTGGAGAAGAAGTGGGGCGCTCCCACGATCACCAACGATGGCGTGTCCATCGCCAAGGAGATCGAGCTGGAGGACCCCTACGAGAAGATCGGCGCCGAGCTGGTCAAAGAGGTCGCCAAGAAGACCGACGACGTCGCGGGTGACGGCACCACCACCGCCACCGTGCTGGCTCAGGCCATGGTCCGTGAGGGCCTCCGCAACGTGACCGCCGGAGCCAACCCGATGGGCCTGAAGAAGGGCATCGAGAAGGCCGTGGCGGCCATCGTCGAGCAGCTGGCCGCTCAGGCCACTGACGTCGAGACCAAGGAGCAGATCGCCGCGACAGCGTCGATTTCTGCGGCCGATCCGACCGTCGGCGAGATCATCGCCGAGGCGATGGACAAGGTCGGCAAGGAAGGCGTGATCACGGTCGAGGAGTCCAACACCTTCGGGCTGGACCTCGAGCTGACCGAGGGCATGCGGTTCGACAAGGGCTACATCTCCCCGTACTTCGTGACCGACCCCGAGCGCATGGAGGCCCTGCTGGACGACCCCTACGTGCTCATCGCCAACAGCAAGGTGTCCTCGCTGAAGGACCTGCTGCCGGTGCTGGAGAAGGTCATGCAGTCCGGCAAGCCCCTGTTGGTGATCGCTGAAGACGTCGACGGCGAGGCCCTCGCCGGCCTGATCGTCAACAAGATCCGCGGCACCTTCAAGTCGGTCGCCGTCAAGGCTCCCGGCTTCGGCGACCGGCGCAAGGCCATGCTCACCGACATCGCCATCCTGACCGGCGGCCAGGTGATCTCCGAGGAGGTCGGCCTGAAGCTGGACGCCGTCACCCTTGAGCTGCTCGGCAAGGCCCGGTCCGTGCTGGTCACCAAGGACGAGTGCACCATCATCGAGGGTGCCGGCGATTCCGACCAGATCGCCGGACGGGTCAGCCAGATCCGCAAGGAGATCGAGAACTCCGACTCCGACTACGACCGCGAGAAGCTGCAGGAGCGGCTGGCCAAGTTGGCCGGCGGCGTTGCGGTGATCAAGGTCGGCGCGGCCACTGAGGTCGAGCTGAAGGAGCGCAAGCACCGCATCGAGGACGCCGTTCGCAACGCGAAGGCCGCCGTCGAAGAGGGCATCGTCGCCGGTGGCGGCGTGGCGCTGCTGCAGGCGGCCAAGCAGGTCTCGCTCGGCGACCTCGTCGGTGACGAGGCCGTGGGCGCGCAGATCGTCTTGGGCGCATGCTCGGCTCCGCTGAAGCAGATCGCTGCCAACGCCGGCCTCGAAGGCGGCGTGGTGGCCGAGAAGGTCGCCAACCTGCCGTCCGGCCAGGGCCTCGACGCGGCCACCGGCGAGTACGTCGACATGCTCGCTTGCGGCATCATCGACCCGGCCAAGGTGACCCGTTCGGCACTGCAGAACGCGGCCTCCATCGCGGCCCTGTTCCTGACCACCGAAGCGGTCATCGCCGACAAGCCGGAGAAGACCCCGGCCATGCCGGCCGGTGACGGCGGCATGGGTGGCATGGACTTCTGAGTTCCGCTGCACACCCAGCAGGGGTCGGACGCTTCGGCGTCCGGCCCCTGCTGCGTCTCCCCGTCCGTCCCGTCGCCTGCCCGTCCGCGCCGTCTGTCCGCTCCCCTAACTACCGTCCGCTCGCCAACCTCGGCGAGCGGACGGTAGTTAGGCGAGCGAATGCCCGGGTCAGGGAATACCTGAGCGACCATCGGGGCTGGTAGAAGGGTGAGTGTGGACGAGGTGAAGAGCGACCGGGGCAGCACGGTCGGGTTCGGGTCGGACCGGGGCAAGGTGCTGATGGCGCTGATGCTGAGCACGGGACTGATCGCCATCGACGCCACCATCCTGGCCACCGCGGTTCCGTCCGTGGTGAAGGAACTCGGAGAGTTCGACCAGTTTCCCTGGCTGTTCTCGGTCTACCTGCTGGCCCAGGCGGTCTCGGTGCCGATCTACTCCAAGCTGGCCGACACCATCGGTCGCAAGCCGATCATTCTGGTCGGCGTCGGACTGTTCCTGCTCGGCTCGGTGCTGGCCGGACTGGCCTGGAACATGACCTCGCTGATCGGCTTCCGAGTGATCCAGGGCCTGGGCGCGGGCGCCACCGCGCCGATGGCGATGACCATCGTGGGCGACATCTACAGCGTCGCCGAGCGGGCCCTCGTGCAGGGCTACATCGCCAGCGTGTGGGCGGTGGCGTCCGTGGTCGGCCCCGCACTGGGCGGAATCTTCTCCCAGTTCACTTCGTGGCGCTGGATCTTTCTGGTCAACATTCCGCTGTGCCTGGTCGCCTTCTGGGCACTGAGCCGGTTCTACCAGGAGGACGTCGCCCGCAAGCGGCACAGCATCGACTATGCCGGCGCCGGGCTCCTGACGGTTGGCCTCACCGCGCTGATTCTGGCGCTGCTCGAGGGCGGTAACGCGTGGTCGTGGACCTCCTGGCAGAGCCTGGTCAGCTTCGGCATCGGTATCGCCGCACTGGTCGCCTTCGTGCCGGTGGAGCGCCGAGCCAAGGAGCCGGTGCTCGACCTGACCATCGTCACCCGGCCGCTGATCCTGAGCACCACGATGATCTCGCTCGGCGTCGGCGCGCTGCTCATCGGCGTGACCAGCTTCGTGCCCACCTATCTGGAGAACGCCCTCGGTGTGGTGCCGCTGGTCTCGGGCATCGCCGTCGCGGCGCTGACCCTTGGCTGGCCGCTGTCGGCGTCCATGGCCGGCCGGATGTACCTGCGCTACGGCTATCGCACGACCGTGCTGGTCGGTTCGCTGATCGCTCTGGCGGGCACCGTCGGGCTGGCCGTGACCGGCCCTCATCCGAGTCCCTGGACCGTCGGCTTGGTGTCGTTCGTGATCGGCTTCGGGCTGGGCTGGACGGCGGCGCCGTCACTGATCGCCGCGCAGGCGTCCGTCGATTGGAACGAGCGCGGGGTGGTCACCGGCATCAACATCTTCGCCCGCTCGGCCGGCAGCGCGATCGGTGTGGCGATCTTTGGAGCGATCGCCACCAACGTGATCGCATCCGGCAAGGGCGAGCACGACTACGCCACCATCGTGGCGGCATCCACGTGGGTGTTCGTGGCCGTGGCGATCACCGCAGTGGGCATGCTGCTGGCCGGCCTGGGGCTGCCGCGCGGAGGGGTGGACGCCGAGGCCTATTCCCCGGCCACCACTGAGGCCTCGCCCGGCTGATCGTCCCGGTGGGTTCGTCGGCGAGCCGTGCCGCCCCGTCCGTCCGCGTCGCCCAACCTTCCGCTCGCCTAACTACTTTCCGCTCGCCAACCTCGGCGAGCGGAAAGTAGTTAGGCGAGCGAATGCTGGGGACGGGGATGGATCGGCGGTTCGAACCCGACACGATCGATCCCGACAAGCCGGCTCGGCGACCATCTCAGCCGGACGGACGACGGGCGTCTGCGTGTCTGGGGCCAAGCTACGCCGGCACCGCCCATGATGGGCTCATGAGCGGGTTGCTCGAGGTGATCGCACTCCACGCCGCCGATGCCGAGCGTGCCGAGGCCGGCGGCGCCGACCGCGTCGAGCTCTGCGGAACCTTGGACGAAGGCGGCATGTCGCCCGAGCCCGCCCTGGTCGAGAAGGTCCGCGCGGCCACGTCCGTGCAACTACGGGTGATGGTGCGGTTGCGGGCCGGTTACGGCACCGACGGTGGCGAGGCCGTCCGGCTCAAAGGGCTGATCGGCAGCTATCTGGACGCAGGCGCGGACGGCCTGGTGCTCGGCTTTCTCAACGGCCTCGGCGAGGTCGACCCACAAGTGGTCACCGAACTGGTCGGCGACGGCGACTGGCCGTGGACGTTCCACCGCGCCATCGACTCCTGCCTCTACCCCGATCGCGGCTGGACGATGTTGAAGCGGCTGCCGCGACTCGATCAGGTGCTCACCGCCGGCTCCGCCCGCGGCCTCGAGCACGGCCTGGAGGACGTGCTGGCCCGGGCCAAGGCCGACCCGTGGCAGGCGGGCGTGATCATGGCTGGTGGCGGACTGCACGCCGACCATGTGCCCTGGCTGGCCAGGGCCGGCGTCCGTTCGTTCCACATCGGCTCACCGGCGCGCCCGCAGGGCTCGTACAAGGCCTACGTCGACCCCGGGTTGGTCGGCGCGTGGCGGCGGCTGATCGACACCGAGGTGCGGCACGCAGCCGGCTAGACGACGGGGCCGACCTGTTCGGGCTCCACATGCACGAAGGTGACGGTGCCCGGCAGAACGTGCCCAATCTCCGCCTCCACCTGGTCGGCCAGGTCGTGGCTGCGCTGCACCGTCCACTCGCCCGGCACGGTCAAGGTGGCCTGGACGAAGCGCTGCCGGCCGGACTCGCGGGTACGCAGGTCGGTCACCCGAACCCGCGGGTCGTCGGTCAGCGGGCCGAGGGCCTGCTGAATCAGCGCCACTTCGGCGGGGGGAAGGGTGGCGTCCAACAGCCCGACCACGGAGCGGCGGACCAGTCCATACCCGGTGAAGATGATGTTCACCCCGACCGCCAGGGCGATCATTGGATCCAGCCACTCGATGTGCGTGGCGCCGACCACCGCGATGCCGAGCAGCACACCGACGGACGTCCAGACGTCCGCCATCAGGTGCTTGCCGTCGGCCTCAAGGGTGATCGAGCGATGCTCGCGGCCGGCCCGCAGCAGGATCAGGCCGGTGGCCAGGTTGAGCGCGGACGCCACCGTGGCCAACACGATGCCCAGGCCGACGCTCTCCAGAGGGATCGGGTTCAGGAACCGATGCACCGCACCCCAGATGATCGCGCCCGCGGCCCCGATGATCAGCGTGCCTTCGGCCGCGGCGGAGAGGTATTCGGCCTTGCCATGGCCAAAATCATGATTGTGATCGGCCGGACGCGCCGAGACCCGCAATGCCCACAGCGCCACCCCGGCGGCCAGCAGGTTGACCGTAGACTCCAGAGCGTCCGACCATAGGCCGACGGAGCTGGTCAGCACCGCGGCGACCGCTTTCAGTGACACGGTGGCGACTGCGGTGGCCAGCGACAACCACAGAAAGCGTTCGAGGAACCGATGGTCGACCGGTTCCGGGGGGCTCGTTGTCATCACGCCTCAGGGGTCTGGGAAACCCGGCCAGTCTAGGAGCGCCGCATCCAGCAGGGCGCCCGCGTCCACCGTCGACTCCTCGACCAGGCCGACATCCACGGGCCATTCGTCCGGACGCCGGGCGAGTTCGACCAGGTGAGCGAGATCCGCCGGCCAGATCGGTTGCGGTAGGTGGGCCAGGTCAGCGATCGGCAGCCAGGCCCAGTTCGCAATGGTGAGCTTCTCTTCTTCGGTGAAGCCGGAGACGTCCACGTCGAACGGGGCCGGCACCTGCAGCAGGTAGAACAGCTCCGACTGGCCGAGCACCTGGTCGCTGTAGCCGTGCACGACGAAACGCCGCAGGATGCGGACCAGCCAGGTCGGTGGCGTCCACGACCCGTCCGGTCTCCTCGGCCAACTCGCGGACGGCGGCCTGGATCGGCGGCTCACCAGGATCGATGCCGCCCCCGGGGGTGACCCACCAGATCGACCCGGGGGTGCCTGGATCGGTGTCGGAGAGCAGCAGCACACTGCTTCCGTCCGTGACCAGCACCCTGACGGCCGCGCGACTGCGTACCGGCCGGAGCTGCGGCTCGAGCGCCACGAAGCGGCGGGTACGGAACTGTTCGGTCATCAGCCGGGAATGTCGACCTTGGCCACCGGCTCGAGCAACTCGTCGAGCAGCTGGAAGGTCACCGCGCCCCGTTTGAGCTCGAACGCGATCTGACCGCTGCTCTGCTGGCCGGGGCCCAGCGTGCGCATGGCCAGCTGGTTGTCGAGTGCCGCGCCGATGGTCAGCATGTGGTTGTCGCCGGCGGCGTCGACCACCGAGGCGAAGAACGGCCCGGTGGTGACCTTGCCCGTCACGCCCTCGAGGGTGACGTCGACAATCAGGTACTGCTGGCCCTCGGTCGGATCGAGCAGGCCGTTGTCGGCCCAGGTTGCCTTGGCAACGGTCACCTTGCCCGTTCCGTTGCCGGTCGTGAAGTCGATGGTCTGGCCGATGCCGCCACCGGTGACCGGTGCGGTGATGGTCGGCTGCGGTGTTTCGGTGGCGCGGGTCACCGTCGGCAGTGGGGTGCCGCGGGTACTTGCCGGCGCGGACGTGGCCGGGCTAGGGGTGACGCTCGGCTGCTGGGACGCCGACGGTCCGAAGAACTGCCACCCCAGGAGGCCGACGATCAGCACGGCGATCACCACCCCGGCGAGGATCAGGCCGCGACGACCCGACCCGCTGGGTCGCGAGGATGGGGGCTGGGTTGGTGGTTGGTATCCGCTCTGGGTGGCGGGCTGATTGCCGGGCTGGCCGAATGGCTGCTGCCCGAAGGCCTGTTGCCCGTAGGCCGGTTGCCCGTAGGGCTGCTGACCCGGTTGGCCGAAGCCCGGGGCAGGCGGCGGGTAGCCAGGACTGCCGTACGGCTGCGACGACGGCGGGTACGGCTGGCCGGATGGATACGGCTGGCCCGGATAGGGCTGACTGGGATAGGCCTGGGTTGGTGGGTACGGCTGGCCCTGCGTCGGGCCGGGCTGCTGACCCTGCGGCGGCCACCCCTGGCCGCTGGCGCTCGCCTGCCCGGGTACGTAGGGACCCGGAAAGTCGTGACCGTCGGTCTGCGGCCCGGGCGTTACCGGGGTCGGTGCCGATCCGAACGACGGGTTACCGGACTGCCCTCCCGGGGGCAGCGCTGCGCCGGACGGCGAACCCGAGGGTCCCCACCCGGCCGACGTGCCCGAGCCGGGTTGTGGGGCGCCGCCCTGCGGCCCGTCGAAGTCGGGTTGGCCGGGACTGGGCTGCCCGAGGCCGTTGGAGGAACTCATGATTGCCTCGTTCGCTAGGGCCGGTTCGGCCGCTCGTTGGCGCGGATGCCGGCACCCACCTGCAGCAGCACGATGATCGGGACGGCCCAGCACAACAGCTGCGCCCAGCCGGATAGCACCGACCATGCGGTGTCGAGGTCCAGATCGGAGTTGAACAGCCCCATCGCCCCGACCACGGCGAGCAGGCCGAACGACCACGCGAAGGTGCGCCGGACTTGGCTCAGCCGGTATTTGACCCGGGTGGCCAGCAATGCGGCCACGCCGAGCATCACCACCGACAGCGGGTTGACCAGGGCGCCGATGACAAGCGGAATCAACACCCCGGGCGTGGCGGCGTGCCACATCTGGGCGACGGTGACGGTCTGATCGGGTGGACGCCACTGGCCCTGCTGGGCGGGGGCGAACCAATCCGGCGTGCCCGGCTGTGGGAAGGACGGTGCAGCCTGCTGCGGAGGCGGAAAGTTCAGCCCACGGGCAGGAGTGCCGACTGCCGCCGGATCACCGGCCGGCGCCGGCCATGAGGAGGAGTTCGGTGCCGGGGACGCGCCGCCGGAGCGGGTGATACCCGAAGTGACCAGCGGCTGGTCGGGCGTCCAGCCGGGATGGTCAAGAGTGCCGGTGGCCGAGTGCGCCGACCCCCAGGCCGCCGAGTCGCCGGTCGCCGTCGAACTGGTGGTCGTGAAGGCCGTTTGGGGGTCGCGCGACGACAGCCCGGCGGCGGGGACCAGCGACTCCAGCGGAGCGACCGCCACCTGCGGCGGCTGCCAACCCGGCTGCTCGAACGGGGCACCCTCGGCCGGGTTGAGCACCGCCGGCGGCTCCAGCAACGGCTCCGCCAGGGGAGTTTCGAAGGCGACCGGACGCTCCGTGGGCGCGTACTCGGGCCCGTCCGTCCAGTTCGCCATGGGGTCATGATAGTCACCGGGGGTCTGCCCTGGTCGCCTCGGCTGCCCAGCGGTGCGGCCGTTTCGCTAGGCTTGCGGTTCGCGGTCCGATAACGCCGTCTTCAGGCGCGCCGCGATCAGGGTTGAACAGGAGAAGGTCATGCCTACTGGCAAGGTGCGGTACTACGACGCGGAGAAGGGCTTCGGCTTCCTCTCCAAGGACGAGGGCGGCGACGATGTGTTCGTGCGTGCCTCGGCCCTGCCGGAGGGCGTGACCAGCCTGAAGCGCGGCCAGAAGGTCGAGTTCGGTGTGATCGACGGCAAGCGCGGCGAGCAGGCGCTCAGCATTCACCTGCTGGAGGCGCCGCCTTCGCTGTCCAAGGCGTCCCGCAAATCGCCGGACGCGATGGCCGTGATCGTCGAGGACCTGATCAAGATGCTGGACGGAATCGGCAACGGCTACCGGCGGGGCCGGCATCCTGACCCGAAGGACTCCGGCAAGGTTGCTGCGGTGCTGCGCGCCGTCGCCGACGAACTGGAGCTCTGAGCATGCCCGTCGCCGAGGCGGTCGATCGCGCCTGCGCCGAAGCCGTCGACCTGGCCCGGGCTGCGGCCGAGATCCGCGCCGGCATCATGGGCGTCGGCGCACACCTGGGCGTCGTCGCCGAGGACGTCCGGGTCGCCACCCACCTGTTCGAGTGCGCCCATCCCGGCTATCCGGGCTGGACCTGGCAGGTCACTGTGGCCCGGGCGTCCCGGGCCAGGGCGGTCACCATCAGCGAGGCCACGCTGCTGCCCGGCGACGGGTCGCTGCTGGCGCCGCGCTGGGTGCCGTGGTCCGAACGGATCGGGGCCGGCGACCTCACTCCCGGGGTGTTGATGCCCACGCCGGACGACGATCCGCGGATCGAGGCCGGCTACACGGCGGCCGACGAGCCTCCGGACACCGATCCGGCCGAGTCGGCGATCACCCGGGCCCTGGTTGCGGAGTTGGGCCTTGGTCGCGAGCGGGTGCTGTCCCCGTTCGGCCGCGACGAGGCGGTGGAGCGCTGGCTGGCTGGTCCGGGGGGTCCCGACAACCCGATGACCACGCAGGCGCCCGCTGCGTGCGTGACCTGCGCCTACTTCATCGCCCTGTCCGGCCCGGCCGGCCGGGTGTTCGGGGTCTGCGCCAACGAGTACACCCCGTCCGATGGCCGGGTGGTCAGCCGCGAGCACGGCTGCGGTGCGCATTCCGATGTCACCGAGCCGAGTCGCACGGAGCAGTCCCAGCCCCCGATGTGGGACACCACCACGGTGGACTTCGGGCTGTTCTGAGTTTTGTGTCCGGTCGACCCAGCCCCGGCGGGGCTCGGTCAGCGGTCGGAGGTCTCGACGCCGGGACGTCCGGACCCGTTATCGTGTCTGCGCGGCATCCACTCGTCCCGAGGAGAACACATGTCCGGAACGGCCAAACTCGAACTCGACGGCAAGGTGTACGAGCTCAACACCTTCGAGGGCAGCGAGGGTGAACGCGCCATCGACATCTCGAAGCTCCGGGACACAACGGGTTACATCACCCTGGACGACGGCTACGGCAACACCGGGTCCTGTCGCTCGGCGATCACCTACATCGACGGCGATGCCGGGATCCTGCGCTATCGGGGCATTCCGATCGAGGACCTGGCCGGCAAGTCGTCGTTCGTGGAGATCGCCTGGCTGGTGATCTTCGGGGCGCTTCCCACGCTCGAGGAGCGTGACCGGTTCAGTGACCTGCTGTCCGAGTCGGCGATGATCGATGAGGAGATGCGCAAGCACTTCAGCGCCTTTCCGACCAGCGCGCCGCCGATGGCCATCCTGTCGGCCATGATCAATACCCTCAGCGCCCACGACGCCGGCGTCACGGAGATCCGGGACCAGGCCGACATGGAGCGGGCTGCGGCCCTGTTGATCTCCAAGGTCCGGACGATCGCGGCCGCGTCGTACAAAGCGTCCATCGGCGAGCCGTTGGTCTACCCGCGCTACGACCTGAAGTATGCGCAGAACTTTCTGCACATGATGTTCTCGGTGCCTTACAAGCAGTACGAGGCCACCCCCGAGGTGTCCGCCGCGCTCAACCTGTTCCTGCTGCTGCACGCCGATCACGAACAGAACTGCTCGACCTCGACGGTGCGCATGGTCGCCTCGTCCAAGGCCAACCTGTTCGCCAGCTGCGCCGCCGGTGTCTGCGCTCTGTGGGGCCCGTTGCACGGTGGCGCCAACGTGGCCGCGGTGCAGATGCTGCAGCAGATTCATGAGTCCGGCATGCCGGTGTCCGAGTTCGTCCAAAAGGTCAAGAACAAGGACGACGGCGTCAAGCTGATGGGCTTCGGCCACCGGGTCTACAAGAACTTCGACCCCCGCAGCAAGATCCTGAAGAAGTCCGTCGATGAGGTGCTCGGCCAACTGGACAAGACCGATCCGCTGCTCGACATCGCCCGCGAACTGGAGGCGGCCGCGCTCGAGGACCAGTACTTCATCGATCGCAAGCTGTACCCGAACGTCGACTTCTATTCGGGAATCCTGCTCCGCGCCATCGGCATTCCGTCGGAGATGTTCACCGTGATGTTCGCGATCGGACGGATGCCGGGCTGGATCGCCAACTGGAAAGAGATCAACGACGACCCGAAGGGCCGGATCTACCGGCCCCGTCAGGTGTACGTCGGCCCGACCGACGTGGAATGGCAGCCGCGCGACGACCGCTAGGGGTTCACCACCCGGCTCGGCGCCGACCCGCCCGGGGTCAGCCGACGCCGGCGGCGGACCAGCAACACGACCAGCGCGCCCACCCCGATGCCGGTGCCGAGTAGTGCCGTGGAGAGCCACCAGCCCTTGTCGATGGCGGTCAGCGCCGGAAGTTGCCACCAGCAGATCAGGGTGCCGATCGCGAACAGCAGCGTGCTCAGGCTGACGATCTGCAGACCGTGCGGGTCCAGCGCCTTGACCGGTGCCTGCAGAGTCGGCAGGTGGTGCTCCTGATCATCTTGGCTCACGGACATCACTCTAGGGCGCGCAGAGCCGCCAATAGCCTGTCCGCCATGGTCAACACGTCACCGAAGGCGGCTCGCGCGACCGCCCCGGCATCGTCCGGTCTGGACTCGTATTTCGAGATTTCCAAGCGTGGATCCAGCATCGGCCGGGAGGTGCGCGGCGGCCTGGTCACCTTTTTCACGATGGCCTACATCATCGTGCTGAACCCGCTGATCATCGGCACCACCCCCGACCGGGCCGGCAACCTGATCACCGGTATCCCGTTCGCGACCGCGACCGACGCCGACAAGGGCGCCTCGATCGCAGCCGTGGCAGTGGCCACCGCGTTGATCGCCGGCCTGACGACCATTGCGATGGGTGCCTACGCACGGTTCCCGATCGCGCTGGCGACCGGCCTGGGACTGAACGCCGTGGTCGCCTACACGATCGCGCCGCAGATGACCTGGCCGCAGGCGATGGGTCTGGTGGTCTGGGAGGGCGTGCTGATCACCATCCTGGTGATCACGGGGTTCCGGCGGGCCATCTTCAACGCCGTGCCGCGGGCGTTGCGCTCGGCGATCTCGGTCGGCATCGGACTGTTCATCGCATTCATCGGCCTGGTTGATGCGGGCGTCGTGCGGCCGGGCAATCCGATCGTGCAACTGGGCATCTTCGGCTCGTTGCAGGGCTGGCCGATCGTGCTCTTCGTGGCGGTGCTGCTGTTGCTGGTGGGGCTGTTCGTCCGCAAGGTGAAGGGCGCGATCCTGATCGCGATCCTGACCGGAACGGTGCTGGCGGTGATCATCGAGTCCGCGCTCCACCTGGGGGGCAGGACCGACGACAACCCCACCGGGTGGATGCTCAACGTGCCCGCCCTGAGCCAGTTCCAGTCACCCGACTTCGTGCTGCTCGGACGGGTGGACCTGTTCGGCGCCTTCGCCGGTGGCCCCGCGGTCGTGCTCGGCCTGCTCCTGTTGGTCTTCTCGCTGCTGTTGAGCGACTTCTTCGACACCATGGGCACCATCGTCGCGGTCGGTGCCGAGGGCGACCTGCTGGCCGATGACGGGAACCCGCCGCGCACTCAGGAGATCCTGCTGGTCGACTCGGTCGCCGCCATCGCCGGTGGCCTCGGATCGGTGTCGTCCAACACCTCCTACATCGAATCGGCGGCGGGCGTCGGAGAGGGTGCCCGGACTGGTATCGCCTCATTGGTCACCGGCGCCGGCTTCCTGCTCAGCATCTTCCTTGCGCCGCTGGTGGACATGGTGCCCTCCGAGGCTGCCGCCCCGGCGCTGGTTTTCGTCGGCTTCCTGATGATGTCCCAGGTGGTGCACATCGACTGGGAGAACCCCGAGCAGGGCATTCCCGCGTTCTTCACGATGGCCCTGATGCCCTTCACCTACTCGATCACCGTGGGCATCGGCGCGGGCTTCATCAGCTATGCGCTGATCAAACTGGTGGTCGGCAAGTCCCGCGCCGTGCACTGGCTGATCTACCTGGTGACCGCCCTGTTCGTTGTGTACTTCGCGCAGGGCGCGATCATGGCCCTGCTCAGCTAGAGGCCCGGTAGACGACCACCAGGTCGGGCAGCGGGCGGCCAACCTGGGGGGCCGCCTGAGCATAGTGGTGGAACTGTGCCAGCCACGCTGCGTACGGCTCGGCGATCGCGCGGTTTTCCGGCCCTAGATGCGGCAGTGCGCTGCGCCAGGCGGAAGCCGCGTTCAGTGCCTGGGAATGTCTGGTGCATCCGGTCGACAGCCCGCGGAAGGCCTGCAGCGGCAGGCTCAGCTGGCTGTTGATCAGTTTGCCGAGACCGAACTCGGGGTGCACCCCGGCCCGGGCCAGATCGAACTCAAGGTCATTGAACCGGTTGACGTCCAGCTCGATCCGGTGGGTGCTCCAAGCCTTGGCGGCCAGGTAGGCCTCGAGTAGCCGCCAGGCCGCAGGCTGCCGTTCGGGCCGCACGTAACGTCCGGCAACCAGGTCGGCCAGGTCGGCCTCCACCGGGGTATCCGGACGCAACACCGGCGCACCCGCCGGCCGCCGGAACAACGGCCCGAGCTTGCCCAGCATGCCCGGCGCCTTGCCGGTGGTCTGCTGCGGGAAGGCTTCGGCGGCCACCCGGCGAACCTCGTCGGCCACGGCGGGAGGGGCGCCGAACACGTCGCGCACCTCGTCGATGCCGATCGCGTAGAGCCGCAACTCGCCCATGTGCACAACGTACCTGCACCCTCCGGCCGGGGACATACATTGGCCTGGTGAACCCCCGGTCGCGTCGCCTGATCGTCACCGGGGTGCTCGTCGCCCTGGTGCTGATCGCGCTGATCGGGGCGTTCTACGGGTAACCCGCAGCCTGTGCTGGCGTGCCCGGCGTTGCGTCGCGGGTGCGGCGGCTAGGCTGTCGAAGCGTCGCCGGAAGGAGTCGGATGTCGGGGCGAACGAAGGTGAGCCGGGTCGCTGTGGCGGCCGGCGCACTGGTGGTTCTCATACTGGGCTTCGTTGTGCCCACGACGGGCGCAGCCGCACCCCGGCCGCAGGTCACCACGGCCACGCCGTCGGTGAGCAGTTCGGCCAAGGCGACCCCGTCGGCGACCGAGTCGGACACCGACGTGAGTCCGCAGGAGGATCCCACCGATGACGGCACCGAACCAACAGTGGACCAGGCCGGCACCTACATCGCGATCGGCGGCGCAGCCGCCCTGGCACTGCTGGCCGGGCTGGTCGTCGTCCTTCGCCGACGTTAGGTGCGAGCCGCGTCATTGAGGCCGATCGGCACAGCCACGAACTGAGCCAATGAGTCCCGCAACACCTTCAGGTTGGGATCGGGCACCGCCAGCACTCGCCGGGGCAGACGGTCGGCCAGGGCGCTCAGCGCAGCCAGGTCGGCATCGGCCAGTACCTCGCGCAGGGCCGCCGCGTCCCCGCCCAGAATCAGTCCGTCCAGCCGAGCCGCCTCCGGCACCAACACCCGGACGGCCGCCTCGCCCGCCTTGGCATACGCCCGGGCCGCTTGATTCTCGCGCCGGCGCGCATAACGCTGCTGGGACCAGCCGCCGGCTTTCGTCCGACCCTGTACGTAGTGGTGGCCGACGGTGTGGGCGGTCAGGTCGGTTCCGGTGAAGATGCCCACGGCGTGCGAACTCTTGCGGATCAACAGCACACCGAGGCGCCGAGACCGGCCGACCTGATCGAGCAACTCGGCGATCGGGTCCGCGCCAGGCAGCGGGCCCCAGATCAGGGTCGAGTTCGGCCTCGGCGCCGTCCGATGAGCGGAGCTGTAGCCGTTCGGGGGTGAGGGTGGCGGACGGAGCACCGTGGCGCTCGGCGAAGCCGTCGAGCCAGCCCGCCAGCCGTCGCGGCGCGACCTGGATGCGGTGCGGCTGAGCCATGCGGGCACACTACTGGGCGGGCAGGATCCCCGCGTTCGGCGCAATGGCCTAATCTGACCTCACGAACGGAGGAGCTTCGGTGAGCGATCTCATTGACACGACGGAGATGTACCTCCGCACCATCTACGAACTCGGTGAAGAGGGCGTGCCGCCGCTGCGGGCGCGGATCGCGGAGCGGCTGAAGCAGAGCGGCCCGACGGTTTCGCAGACGGTTGCCCGAATGGAGCGGGACGGCCTGCTCACCGTGGACGCCGACCGCCAGTTGCGGTTGAGCGCGGCCGGTCTCAAGCTGGCCACCCGGGTGATGCGCCGGCATCGGCTGGCCGAACGGCTGCTGATCGACGTGATCGGGTTGGACTGGGTGCATGCCCATGAGGAGGCCTGCCGCTGGGAGCACGTGATCTCCACCGATGTGGAGCGGCGTCTGGTGTCGCTGTTGCATGAGCCGGTGGAGTCCCCCTACGGCAACCCGATCCCGGCCCTGGCCGAACTCGGTGCCCGTCCGGCCCCGGAGGCGTTCCTCGACGGGTCGATCCCGCTGTCGGAGGTGCTGGCCACCAAGCATGCCGCCACGGTCACCGTCCGGCGGTTGAGCGAGTACCTGCAGACCGACCGTCAACTGCTGACCATGTTCGATGCGTCCGGAGTGGTGCCCGGCGCGGCGATGACCGCAACCATGGACGGTCACACGCTGGTGCTGCGGGCCGAGGGCAAGGACGAGGGCCGGTTCGAGGCACAGGTGGCCGACCACCTGTTCGTGGCCAGCGACGCCCGTGTTGCTTGATGCCCGTGCCCCTTGATCCACGGCCGCTGCTGGATGGTCACTGGTACGACGCTCTGGCCGCGATTCTCGAGACCGAGCGGCGCGCCGGGCAACTGACCCCGGCCCAGGATCAGGCACTCCGGTTGGCCGTTGCCGCCAAGCGGGTGCTCGATCTGGACGCCGAGGACTACTGGCCGATCAGTCGCGAGTTTCCGGATCGGCACTGGGCCGAGGAACTGGGCGCCGCCTGCTTTCCGCTCGAGCCGAGGTCGCCCGAGCGTGGGGCGTTGGGCTCCCTGATTCCGCTGTATCGGCTGATGCTCGAGGTGCTGGAGTTGCGGGCACTTCGGCACGAGCCGCTCCAGATTGTGGTCACCGCGCACCTGATCGGCGAATATCTCCCTCAGTTGGCCTGGGAGTCGACCCTCGGTCACGCCGGGGACCCGCTCCGGATGGCCTCCTATGTGGGTGAGCGGTGGGGTACCGACGATCGAAGCTGTCCGCACAACTCGGCGATGCGGGCGACGGCCAAGCGGTCGCTGAACGCGGCCAACGGTGACGTGTCCGGCTTCACCGCGTACCTCGACCGGTTCCATTCGCGACTCGGTTCGGCGCTGGCCGTGTGCGCCATGAATCACGAGACGATCGAGGCGGGACGGCGTCCGGACGTGGCCGGTACCTGCCCGGCGCCCTGCCGATGGGCGGTACGTGGGTCGATGGACGAGCGGCTCAGCCTGGACGCAAGGATCCGGCTGGCCGTGCTGTACAGCGACTCCCCGGTGGTGGCATTGCGCCATCATGCGCCGGTCGGACACTTCTTCGGGGTGCCTTCCACTGCCGAGATATCAGAAGCGTGGTTGCGTACCTGGCAGCGGGTGACGGCGCCCTGGGCCGACGGCTCGAACCCGTTGGCGCAGGCCGACCTGGGCGCGCCGCAGCCGAACGAAGCCCTGCCGGGCATGTCTGCCCTGGTCTCCGCGGTGGCCGGCCGCACGATCGGTCCCGGCAGCCTGATCCGCGCGATCGGGGCCGACATCGGGGTTGTGCTGGCGGAATAGCCGCCCGGGCGGCGACGTTGGAGTCGGTGTACCAGAGAGGAAACCACATGGCTACCCAAGCTTTCGATCAGCAGTCCTTCACCGATGCCATCCAGGCCAACGACACCGTCATCGTCGATTTCTGGGCGGACTGGTGTGGCCCGTGTAAGCGGTTCGCGCCGGTCTTCGACCAGGCGTCCGAGAGCCACCCAGACGTCGTCTTCGGCAAGGTCGACACCGAGGATCAGCGTGCTTTGGCTGGTGGGCTGGGCATCCAGTCGATCCCCACGCTGATGGCATTTCGCGGCGGCTACCTGGTCTACCGTGAGGCCGGCGCGATGAGCGGCCCCCAGTTCGAGGAACTGGTGAAGGCCGTAAAGGCTCTCGACATCGAGAAGTTGAAGGAGCAAGCAGACGCCTCCCAGCAGGGCGCCGATGCGTGACACGCCGACGGCGTGTCCCCCGCGTGGGTGACAAGCTGGCACTTACTCGCCTACAATAAAACAGGTCCCTGCCCCATCCCCCCGGGCAGGGACCTTCTGCTTCCCTGGCGGCCCCAGCAAGATTCGAACTTGCGACACAAGGTTTAGGAAACCTCTGCTCTATCCCCTGAGCTATGGGGCCCGCGATCGCGAAGCCGCTGACCAGCATAGAGCCACCGTCGAGGCCGTGCTGAGCGGCGTTGTGTCGCACGAGTGCTGGGATTGGGCGGATGTTGACCCGGTCCGCCCGGGCCAATGGTTGAAAAGTTGTCCAACAGCAAAAGGGTGACCATTGGTAGCGTGCATTTCCCTGACGTATCGTCTATGCTCCAGTTAGAGAGCGACGCCAGCTCGTTGATGTCTCCTGGGGGTGGGTAGACGGCTTTGGCCCTTCGATAGGCGTCGCTCTCGTCATGCCTTCTGCCAGTCGTTTCACGCCGGACTTCCTAGAATGCAGTTAGTCATTTAGACTAATAACATGAGTGAACAAGGACTGGCCGCGTCCGTCGCCAAGATGAAGGCCGCCAACGCCAACGAACCCGCCATCGAGGTCTTCTCGCACTACTACCGCGAGGCCTCCGCGGGTGTCACCGGACTGATTCCCGAAGACACCATTCGCCCCCTCACCGACCCGCCGCAGCTGAGCGACGTCGCGGTCAGCGACGAAGTCGCCCGCGACGCCATCGCCAAGACGGTGATCATCAAGCTCAACGGCGGCCTGGGTACCTCGATGGGCCTCGATCAGGCCAAGACCCTGCTGCCCGTGCGTGAAGGCATGACGTTTCTGGACTTGATCGTCCGGCAGATCATGGCGGCGCGCGAGGCCTACGATGCGCCACTGCCGCTGCTGTTCATGAACTCCTTCCGCACCCGCGACGACACGCTGGCCCACCTGGAGAAGTACGCCGACCTGCCGGTGGCCGGCCTTCCGGTCGACTTCCTGCAGAACGCCGAACCCAAGATTCTCGCCGACACCCTCGACCCGGTCGAGTGGCCGGCCGACCCGACCCTGGAGTGGTGCCCGCCAGGACACGGCGACGTGTACACCGCACTGGTGGGCTCGGGCGTGCTGGACGCGTTGCTGGCCGCCGGCATGAAGTACGCGAGCATCTCCAACGGAGACAATCTCGGCGCTGCACCCGATGCGCAGTTGGCCGGGTGGTTCGCGTCCACCGGAGCGCCGTACGCCGCGGAGATCTGCCCGCGCACCATCAACGATCGCAAGGGTGGGCACCTGGCGATTCGCCGGTCGGATGACCAGCTGATCCTGCGTGACACCGCGCAGACGCCGCCGGACGAGATGGACTTCTTCACCGACGAGCACCGGCACCCCTACTTCCACACGAACAACCTGTGGATCGACCTCGAGCAGCTCAAGGCAGCGCTGGAGGAGCGCGGGGCGGTGCTGGGCCTGCCGCTGATCTACAACGTGAAGACGGTCGACCCGGCCGACTCGTCGTCGCCGAAGGTGATCCAGCTGGAGACCGCGATGGGTGCCGCCATCGAGGTGTTCAAGGGGGCCACCGCCGTCGCCGTGCCGCGGTCGCGGTTCCAGCCGGTGAAGACCACCAACGAGCTGCTGCTGTTGCGCTCGGACGTCTTCGACCTGGGTTCCGACAGCAGGCTCAACCAGACCGTCCCGAACGTGCCGCGGGTCGACCTGGACGGCCGGTTCTACAAGCTGATCGACGACTTCCAGGCCCGGGTCACCGAGGCTCCGTCACTGCGCGGCGCCGACTCGTTCGTGGTGAAGGGCGACTGGACCTTCGACCGTCCGGTGATTGCCACCGGAGACGCGCTCTTTCCGGACCTGGGCCGGCCAGCCGTGGCCGGAGTGGACCAGGCGTGAGCGAAGCCGACCTGGCGGCAGCGGTCGCTTGGTCACTCACCGGCACGCGGGTCGATGCCATGGCCGGCGACGTGCATGCGGCCTTGGCCGACAGTGGTTGGGACCGTGCCGCGATACTCAGTCACGCCCAGGCGGTGAGTGCCGCCGGTGGGATCTGGCCACACCCGGTTCCGGACGACCTGCGGCTGCGGCTCGGCAGCGCCCAGCTACTGGCGGCTGTGCAGCGCGCGCAGTTGGACCTGGGCCTGTTCGGCCAGCCGGCCAGCCCGGCGCCACCGCGGGCACTCAACCCCGATGAGCGCCGGCTGCTGCAGGAGGTGCCGCCGCACCACGGCGGTTGAACCGGCCACCGACAACGAAATCCCCCGCCACGAACGTGACGGGGGATTTGCCTTTGTGACCGGTGCGACTACTTCTTCAGCAGGTCGCGGATTTCGGTGAGCAGTTCCTCGGTGGTGGGGGCGCCGGGCTCGGTGCTGGTGTCGGCCTTGCTGGATAGCTGCTTGAGCCGCTCGTAGGGCACCACGATGCCGAAGTAGACCACGAACGCCATGATCAAGAACGCCACCAGAGCGGTCAGGAACGGGCCCACCGAAGTGAGTCCCCAGGGAGCGAACGAGTCGAAGTCGGGAGCGCCACCGAGCCGGGCGAGGATCTCGATGACGACCTTGGTGAAGGCCGTGGTGACGGCGGTGAATGCACCGCCGATAACGAAGGCGACCGCGACGTCGATCAGATTGCCGCGCATTACGAAGTCTCTGAAGCCCTTCAGCATGGATGTTCCCTTCGGAGCACAGTCGCCCCCTCTGGTCGGGGGCAGTGGTGGGCTGTGCGTGGCCTGCCAATGTAATGAAGCCGAGAGATGTTGCGGCCGCCGTCCTCGTCGTGGGACGCCACTATCGGAAGCCGAATCCGAGCGGTCCGCGGGCGGCAGCCGCCGCAACCTTGGCCAAGGCGTCCGGACGGAGTTCGACCAGCACGATCGGCCCACTGAGTTGCCCCGACAGCGAACCGCCCTTGTCGTCGCCGGCGAGCACTGCGACCACCCGTGCCGCGGACGCGACCGGCCCGGCTTCGTCGTCGTCGGAGCCGATCAGGTCGATTCGGTCGCCCACCTCGACCAGGCCCGCGGCAGTCGCGGCCAAAGTGACGGGCAGCACCGCCATGCCAGGAGCGGCCAACGCATCACGGCTGACCACGCTGCTGGGCAGCAGCATGGCCCCCGCGGGTAGGGAGACGGTCAACGGACGTCCGACCGCCTGCTCGGGAGCGCTCAGATAGCCCTCGGGAAGAGCGTGCACGGGTAGTTGGCGCAGTTGCACATCGTCAGCGCCGAGGATGGTGCCGCCGTTGAGTTGACGGCTGGCCACCAGCACTGCGGCGGTGTTCGGCTCGGCCGGACGCAGCACGGTCAACGCCGCCCACACGGCCACCGCGGCAAGAAGGGCGGCGAAAAGCCGTCGACGGGTGCGGACGAACCGCCGGAACCGGACGAACAACGTTTTCACGCCATCAGTAAAGGCCCGCGGTCCCAGATGTGTTCAAAGTCGAGGGAGCGACCGGTGGGTAGATCCGCGCCAGTGACGTGGGCCGGCGTGGAGGCTCAGGCCGCGGGTGAGCCGGCGGCGGGCTTGGCCGGCTTCGCCGGCTTGGTGTCGGACTTGTCGCCATTGGCCGACTTGGCGCCGCCCGAATCGCCACCGGAGTCCTTCGAATCCGATCCGCTGGTCGCCTTGGTCGATGCCTTGGACCGGCTGTCGGTGGCGTAGAACCCGGAGCCCTTGAACACCACGCCAACGGCGCTGTACACCTTGCGCAGCGTGCCATCGCAGTCGGGGCACTCGCTGAGCGGGTCGTCGGTGAACTTCTGAACCACCTCGAGCTCGTTCGAGCAGTCCAGGCAGCGGTACTGATAGGTGGGCATCGGCAACTTCCAACAGGCGTTACGGGCGTGAACCGCAGGCAGTCTAGCGGTCGTCAGCACAACAGCCCGCACCGGGTGGCTATTCCGCCGGCGGCCGCCGCACGGATCGGCAGGCTGACCGTCCACTCGCGCCCTGATTCACTCAACGCAGCGCGTGAATCGTTCTCGACTCGGTGATGATCACATCGATCGGCCGGTCGAACGGCTCGACCGGCAACGCGTCCAGTACCTCGCCGTCACGCAGCAGCACGCCGGCGGCGGCGTCCGTGGCCGCGTGCGCCAAGGCCCGGTCGTACCAGCCGCCGCCCGTGCCGAGCCGGTCGCCTGAAGGGGTTGCGGCCAGGGCCGAGCACCAGATCAGGGAGGCGCCGAGCAGCCCTTCGGCTCCGAGTGCCGAGGTGGTCGGCTCGGCGATGCCGGCGTAGCCGGTGCGCAACGCGGTGCGGCCGGCATACACCGCCCAGTCGGGCTCACGGCGCACGGTCCCGTCCGGCCGCCGGCCAAGCACCGGTAGCAGCAGCCTGCAGCCGCGTCCGTACAGAGCGTCGATGAGAGGCCAGGTGTCGGGTTCGTCGGCCAGCGAGCAGTACAGCGCGATGGTGTGGTGCCCGCGACTGAGGTCGAGGGCCGCAGCCGTCCGGCGTTGCCCGGCGTCGATCGGCTCGGCCGACCGGCGAGCCGAGCGGAGCCGAGTGCGCAACGCGGCCTTGGCGGCCATCACCGAGCGATCACCCCGGTTCCGCCCCGGAGGGTTCGGACGGGGGGCCTCGGGCATTGTCCTATGGTAAGAGCCATGGCGCTGTTCGGACGGAAGAAGCGGGCTGAGCAATCAGCCGACGAGATCGACGAGACCGCGCAGCAGGAGGCGCCAGAACCGGACCTCGGGCCAGAGCCGGAGCCGATCAGCGTCGAGCAGTATCGCAAGGCCCTGCTGGCGATCGTCGAGCCGTTGCCGCCGCTCGGCATCGGGGTGCTCGATGCTTTCGGACGCAGGCTGTGCGAGACGATCGTCGCCGACCTCGACCTTCCGGTCTTCACCAGCGCCGCCGCCGACGGGTACGCCGTGCGCGCGGCCGACGTGGCTGCCGCGACCGCCGACGAGCCGGTCACCCTGCCGGTGATCGACACGCTCGACTCGCCGATCTATCGCGGCGCACCACTACCGGAGCAGACCGTCGTCCGGGTCGCCGTCGGGGCACCGATCCCCGAAGGTGCGGACGCGGTCGTGCCGCTGGACCAGACCGACGGAGGCGACGACGAGGTCGTGATCCACGCCGCCATCGCCGCAGGTCAGCACCTGCGGCTGGCCGGATCCGACATCGCTGACGGAACTCTGCTGCTGGCCGAGGGCCGGGTGCTGGACGTCGGGGCGATCGGCCTGCTCGCCGAAGTGGGCCATGACAAGGTGCTGGTCCGGCAGCCACCCCGGGTCGTGGTGCTCACCGTCGGACCCGATCTGGTGCCGCCCGGGCTGCCACTTGCCTCCCGAGCGCACCGCTATGACGCCACCACCACGTTGGTCGCCGCCGCCGCCAAGGCGGATGGCGCCCGGGTGTTTCCGGCCGGAACGTTCGGTGACGATCCGGCCGTTCTCACCCAGGCCCTCACCGAACAGTTGATCCGGGCCGACCTGGTGGTCGTCGTCGGCGGCCTGGACGGGCCGGTGCCCGAGGTGCTCAAGGGCCTCGGCGAGACCTCAGTGCATCAGGTCATGCTCAACCCTGGCGGCAGCCAGGCGTACGCGCTGGTGGGGGAGGACCGCACTCCGGTGATCGCCCTGTCGGGTGGCGCCGCGTCGGCCTTCGTCGGGTACCAGGAGTTCGTCCGTCCGGTGCTGCGGCGGCTGCAGGGCGAGCCGGACGAAAAGCCGCAGAGCCGGGTGCTGCCGGCGCGGGTGGCACTGCACGGCCACGACGATGCCACCGAGTACATTCCGGCGATCATCACCGACCGCGGTGTCGAGCCCTGCGGGGTGCCGGGCGCCGAACTCGCCTACGACGTCGCCCGGGCCGACGCGATGATCGTGCTGCCGCCAGGCACCCACCTGGTGCCGGCCAACTCCGACGTCGAGGTGTGGGTGCTGACGCCGCCGGCACCATGAACTCGGGGGTCCGCTGGCCCGTTGAGTTGAGTCACGGGCCGGTGTTGTTGCGGCCGTGGCGGCTGCAGGACCGGCGGGCCTGGAACGAGATCCGGCAGCGCAACGCCAGTTGGACCCGGCCGTGGGACTCGACCCGCCCGCCGGAGTCGATCGAACCCCCGCTCACCTTCGGCGGCATGGTTCGCCAGTTCAACCAGCGGGCGAAGCAGGGCACCATGCTGCCGTTCGCGGTCGACTACCAACCGGCGCCGGGCCAGCGGCCGGTGCTGGCCGGGCAGCTGACCATCTCCGGCATCACCCACGGATCGGCGGGCTGGGCCCAGGCGGGCTACTGGGTGGACCAGCGCTGGGCTGGCCGCGGCATCATTCCGACCGCTCTGGCACTGGCCGCCGACCACTGCTTCTTCACCCTTCGGCTGCACCGGCTGGAGGTCGCGATCCGGCCCGAGAACGTCCGTAGCCTGCGGGTGGTGGAAAAGTTGGGCTTTCGGCACGAGGGCTTCCGGGCAAACTACATGCACGTCGACGGAGCCTGGCGCGACCACGAGATGTACGCCCTGCACGCGGACGAAGTGGGCTCGGGGCTGCTCGATCGTTTGGATCATCACACCTGATCAGGCGACACTCCGCGGTTTCTGCGGCGGGTCCGGCATGGTGGCCCGTACCGTAGCCGCGTGGGGTTGACGGGAGTGATCTTCGGCGTAATCGCCGCAGCATGGCTGGTGTACCTCGTCCCCTACTTCCTGAAGCGTCACCACGATCCGGCGGCCAATGAGGTCGACCCGGCGGCGCCGTTCTCGGCGACCGTGACGATCGTCCGCAGGGGATCGTCCCTCGCCACCGCGGAAGAGGGCACGGCAATCGTGTCCACCCCGCTGACCCGACGCTCCGCGCTCTACGAACTGGGTCAGGTCGAGCTTCAAGCGGCTACTCGTCGCCGCCGGGTGCTGCTGGTGCTGGTCACGGCCATGCTCGCCGTCAGCGTGCCGGCGACGCTCGGCTACCTGCAGTGGTGGGCGCCGATCATTCCGGCCGGGCTGCTGGTCACCTTTCTGGTGATCGCGCGGTTCAGCGTCCGGGCGATGCGCCGAGACCTGGACAACCGGGCTCGGCGGGTTCGCGACTGCAGCGACGAGCAGACCGTCGCGATCGCGGTGCTATCGGACGCCGAAGAGTCCGCCGAGGCATCGATCGAACTGACCGCCCCGGTGGCCAAGACCGGTTCGCTGTGGGACCCGATTCCGATCACCGCACCCACCTACGTGTCGAAGCCGCTGGCGCCACGCACCGTCCGCACCATCGACCTGTCGGCACCGGCTCCGGTGGCCAGCACCGTTCCGGTGACCGCCGACCCGCTGCCGGACGAGCGCAACGACGGCGACGCGCAGCCCGAACGGCGCGCAGTCGGAGAGTGACCCTGATTCGGTCGAGATGAAGGCCGGCTGGTTGTTTGCTAGAGTCATTCTGCTCGTTGAGCACCTGGGGCTATGGCGCAGTTGGTAGCGCGTCTCGTTCGCAATGAGAAGGTCAGGGGTTCGAATCCCCTTAGCTCCACCACACGGCTAGGGCCCTGACAAGGGCATTCACGCCAGTTCACCAAGAAGTTGCTCTGGCAAGGGCACTCGTAGTCAGTCACCTTCGACGCCCGCGGCACCGTGGCTGCTCGCTCGAGTGGGTGTCCTACGGGTTGCCTACGCCCGTGGCTCCTCATCGTCTTCAAGGCTGAGGTGCGATCATGGAGAGATCCAGCTTGACGCGCGAGGGAGGCCTGGATGCGACGTTCGCAGCGGTGGTGGACGGCCGCGGTGCTCAGCGCCCTCCTACTCGGAGCGGTCGCTGGCTGTACACCGGTGATCGAAGGTCCGGTTCCCAACCCACCCAGCGACGCCTCTCCTCCTCTGGCCGCGCCGACGCTGGTTGGTCGGGCTGCCCACACCGCGACCACGGCCGCGGCTGACACGGTCGTCGTGGCCGGCGGCTGTGTCATCGACGGCTGCGCCGAGGCCACCGCTTCGACATTCGTCGTTGATCGGCAGGGTTCCCACGAAACCGGGTCGATGCGCACGGCGCGGGACGCCCATGTCGGCGTCCGGCTGCGCGACGGGTCGGTACTCGTCGTCGGTGGATTCACGGGTGAGGGCCGACCGCCGCTGGCCAGCGGGGAAACCTACGACCTCACCACTGGGGCGTGGACGTCAACCGGTGAACTCGCGGTCGGGCGGGGCGGCCACGCGGCGGCGCTGCTGGGTGACGGGCGGGTCTTGGTGGTCGGCGGCTGGGTCAGGTCCCGCACATACACAGATACGACGGAGCTGTTCGATCCGATCAGCCGCACGTTCACTCTGGGCCCACGCCTTCCGGCCCCGGTCGATGGGCTGACCGCGACGTCGTTGGACGACGGCACGGTTTTGGTGGTGGGTGGACAGGTCAGCCCAGGCGTGGCAACTGGCCAAGGTGTCATCGTCAGCGCCGACGGTCGCCGCGCGGAGCGGACCGCGTCGCTCGCGGCGGCGCGGTTCAAGCACGCAGCCGTCAAGCTCCCGTCCGGGGAGGTGCTGATCATCGGTGGGACCAGTGACGACCGCACCATGCTCAAGACGACCGAGATCTACGATCCGCGCACCCGCTCGTTCCGTCCAGGACCCATCATGTCCGAGGGGCGTTACAAGCTTGCCGGTGGCGCTGTGGTCCTTCCTGATGGACGAGTGGTCGTAGCTGGTTCCGCCGCCGGGCTGGAAATACTCGACGTCGCATCAGGCACGAGTCACACGGCGGCGGTGGGTCCCGTGGCAGCTTCGTCGTTTGCCACCACGTCCGTTATCGGCGGCCAACTCCGCGTCATCGGCGGCTATGACCGCTCGATTCGACTCAGCCGAAACGACCTGACCATCGACGTCGCAAGCCTTTAGCCGGCCTCTCGCCGCAGGCGCGGGTGGGTCCCGAAAGATGACGTGAGTCTGGGTACCGAACACGGTGTCCAAACTCACCTCACCTATTGCGGCCCGCCAAATCATGCCGTCTGTCAGCGACTGGACCCTCGTTCAGTACTCGGATCAGCGCGGCGTAGGTCGCCTCGACGTCACCCGGGACGCTGTTGAGCACCACCGCTTCGGGACGTCCCTCGAGGTAGGTGCGGAGATGCTCGTACATGCCGGCCAGGAACTCCCGTCCACCCAAGCCGGCCACGATCTCACGGTTGTGCCGAGCCCACTCGGTGGTGTCCGGACGTTCGTCGAAGCGGTCCAGCGACTGGTCGCGGCCGGCCATCAGGATTATCTCGCGCAGCCCGGCCCCTGCCTTCGTGGCGACAGCGTCGAAGGCCGCGACAGCTTCGGCCCGGGCGACGTACTGCGGCACGATCACGTCGTTGCCGCCGGCCAGGTGGGTCGCCGCCATGCCGAGGCCCAGCGGACGCAGCAGGTCGTGCACCCGGCCACCCAGCTCGCGCCATCCGCCGACCAGGTAGTGCAGGCTGTCGATGTCCAGGTTCAGGGTGCCCGGATGCCGGTCGGCGTAGAGGGCTCCGAGCGTGGACTTTCCGATTCCCGGCGGCCCGTTCAGCAGGATCAGAGAGGTCACCGCAGGCACGCTAGCAGCTCTCTGGCGGCGGTCCGCGGGAACTGCCCGGCACCTCGAACGCGCCGACGCCGCCATTCAGGCGATGCCGAAACTCGACAGCGCGGGCCTGGGGCACGGTCAGCCGCTCGCCCACACGCTGATCAAGATGATCGACGAATATGCCCTCCACAGCGGCCAGGCACACATGCTTCGATTCGCCGCGCTCGGGCGATTGCAGCGCTGACCGGGCCCCAAGCGACGCCCGTGTGCTTCGTCAGCGGGGGACCGGTCAGCCGGCCACGGACTGGGTGAACCGCACGGCCGTGCCGGGCGCAAGCTGGCCGGCCAGGTCAAGCGCGGAGGAGTGCAGCACCGCGATCACCGGATAGCCTCCGGTGACCGGATGGTCGGCCAGGAACAGCACCGGTTGACCGTCCGAGGGAATCTGCAGGGCACCGCTGACTGCCCCTTCACTAGGTAGTTCACCATCCAGCGCACGTTCCAAGGGCTGCTCACCAGCCAGTCGCAGGCCAACTCGGTCGGATCGCGGCGTGACCGTCCACTGCTGCCCGAACAGCACCTCGATCGCGGCCTGGGTGAACCAGTCGTCACGCGGCCCCAGGATCACCGGCAACTCGACCGGTTCGGACGACAGCCGGCCGGGCCACGGCTGCGGATCGGCCACAGCGGCAAGCTGTACGCCCGTCCGCCCAGGGAGCACCGCACCTGCGGTCAGCGCCGGCGGTCCGATCCGCGACATGGTGTCGGTGCACCGGCTGCCGAGTGTCTTGGGCACGTCGAGGCCGCCCCGCACCGCCAGGTACCCACGCACGCCGACCGTGGGTGCGAGTGTCAGCACGTCCCCGTTGTGCAGCGCGATCGGACGCTGGTCGGCCACGCTGCTGATCCGTCCGTCGGCGTGGGCGATGGTGAGTTCCAGCTGCTCGCCGGCCACGCCGACAACCAGGTCGCCGGCGGCCCGCACCTCGCCGCCGAAGCTGAACTCGATCGCGGCCGAGTCGGACGGGTTGCCGACCAGCCGGTTGGCGGTGTGCAGCGATCGCAGGTCGAGCGCCCCCGACTGGGCCACACCCATCGCGGCCAGGCCGGGCCGCCCCTCGTCCTGGACCAGGGCCATTGCGCCGGGGTTCACGATGACCAGTGCGGGACGGATCTCGACGAGCTCGATCGGCGGTGAGGGCTCGATCGACGGGTCTGGCTCGATCGAAGGGTCCGGCTCGATCGACGGGTCCGGCTCGATCGACGGGTCCGGCTCGATCGGCGGGTCCACAGCAACGAACTTGACCCGGTCGCCGGGCTGCAGGGTGGCCGGGGGGTCCCCGTCGAGCTGCCACATCGGCTCGTCGGTGCGACCGATGATCTGCCAGCCACCAGGGCTTTCGCGGGGATAGATCCCCGAGAAGGTGCCGGCCAGCCCAACCGCAGCCGGCCGGAATCCGGGTCCGCGGCGAGCTGCGCCGGGGCACGTCCAGCAGCGGATCGCCACCGACCAGATAGGCGAACCCCGGCGCGAAGCCGCCGAAGGCCACCCGGTAATCGCCGCCGGTGTGCTTCTCGATCAGTTGCGGTTCGGTGATGCCCAGCAGTTCGGCCACCTCGGCCAGGTCGTCCCCGTCGTAGCGGACGGCGATTTCCACCACCCGACCCTCGGCGGTCAGCCCGTCGGCAACCTTCAGCTCAACGATCTGCGCGGCGAGCTCGTCGGCGCTCACCTTGAGGGGCTCGAACCGCACCAGCACCGTCCGCGCCGCCGGCACCACCTCGAGCACTCCGGGCAACTCGGCCGCCGTCACCGCGTCGAACATGCCCAGCGCGCTCGGCAGGTCGGGCAGCTCGACCAGCAGGGCACGATCGCCCGCGGTCAGCACGCGCGGCTCGGCCTCGGTCACGGTCAGGCTCCGGCGAAAGCGCCGAGGATGACACCAGCGGCTTCCAGCCGAGTTCGCAGCGCGCGGGCGGCCGCCACCGCGCCGTCGGTGTCGCCGTGCACGCAGATCGAGTCCGCCCTCAACTGCACCTCGGATCCGTCGATGGCGGTGATCCGTCCGGTCTGCACCAGACCCAGGATCCGGTCGGCGATCAGGGCCGGATCGTGCAGCACCGCGCCGTCCTGCGAGCGCGAAACCAGCCGTCCCTCGGGGGTGTAGGCACGGTCGGCGAACGCCTCGGCCGCGGTGGTCAGCCCGGCAGCGGCGGCGATCTCGAGCACCACCGCGCCGGGCAGTCCGAGCAGCACCAGGGACGGATCCAGCTCCCTGATCGCCTGCACCACCGCGCCCGCCTGGCGCTCGTCATGAACGATCCGGTTGTAGAGAGCGCCGTGGGGCTTCACGTAGGTGACCGTGGCGCCGACGGTGGCGGCCAGCGCCCGCAAGGCCCCGATCTGGTAGATCGTCTCCGCCACCAGGTCGTCGGTGGCCACATCCAGGTCGCGGCGGCCGAACCCGGCCAGGTCGCGGTAGCCGACATGGGCGCCGACGGTGACCCCGTTGGCGGCCGCCACCCGCAGGGTCTTCCGAATGCCGCGCGGGTCACCGGCGTGGTAGCCGCAGGCGATGTTCGCGCTGGTGACCAGTTCGAGCATCGCCGCGTCGTCGCCCAGTGACCACCGGCCGAAGCTCTCGCCGACGTCACTGTTCAGGTCGATCGTGGTCATCGGTTCTCCTGCCGCACCAGATAGTGGTCGTTGGGCACGTCCGAGATGAACATGCAGCCCGGCGCGTGGGTGATCGCGAACGCCGGACGAGAGGCCGCCAGCACCGACTGCGGGGTCACGCCACACGCCCAGAACACCGGTACGTCACCGGGCTCGAACAACGGGGGTTCGCCGTAGTCCGGATGGGCGAGGTCGGCGATTCCGATCGCGGCCGGGTCGCCGATGTGAACGGGAGCGCCGTGCACCGCGGGGTACCGTCCGCTCACCTCGACCGCGGTGTCGACCATGGCTTCGGGAATGCCGCGCAGTGAAACCACCAGCTTGCCGCCGAAGATTCCGGCCGGTTCGCAGTCGATCGAGGTGCGATACATCGCGACGTTGCGGCCGGCTTCGATGTGCCGGACCGGCACGCCTTCGTCCAGCAGTGCCCATTCGAAGGTGAAACTGCAGCCGATCAGGAAGCTGACCGATTCGGACGGGTTTCCCCAGGCGTCGGTGGCGTCCGCAACCTCATCGACCATCTGACCGTCGCGCCAGACCCGGTACAGCGGCAGGTCGGTGCGCAGGTCGGCTGCCGGCGCGATGGCCGGCTCGGGTGTGCCGTGGAGGACGTCCAGCAGCGGGCAGGGTTTGGGGTTCAGCTCGGCGAATCGTTGGAAGTCGGCGGCGAGTTCCGCGGGCAGGGTGATCAGGTTCGCTTGAGCGAAGCCCTGCGCGACCCCGGCGGTCGGACGGACCAGTCCCGTTCGGAACGCTGCTCGGGCTTGAGCCGGCGAGGTCGCCGGGCCGAGGCTGACCGACTGCACTGTCATATCACCCTCCTGGTCAGGACCCCAGTGTGGGTCACAAGCCGAGGAACTTGAACACCGGGACGACGGAAACCACAGCCATGTACCAGGCCAGCGCCGTGGCCAGGGTGCCGATGATCAGCAGGAACCGTGAGTATTTTCCGCGCAGGAGTTTCTCGGCGTGGAACCAGCCGATGTACATGAAGATGGTCAGGCCGATCGGCAGCACCAGCCCGTTGAACCCGCCGGCGAAGACCAGCAGCGCGGCCGGCGCCGCACCGAGTGACAGGTAGGCGACCAGGCTGACCAGAATGAAACCGACCGTCCACAAGTTGCGGGAGCGGTCGCTCATGCCCTGCTTGCTGAACACGGTCAGGAACGAAACCGACGTGTACGCGGCACCGATCACGCTGGTGATCGCCGCGGCCCAGAACACGAACCCGAAGGTGCGCAGGCCGAACTCGCCGGCGGCGATCTGGAACGCCTGCGCCGCGGGGTTGGCTGCCTGTGACGAGGTGTCCAAGGCGTGCCCGGACGCCACCACGCCCAGAATGGCCAGGAACAACACGTAACGCATGATCGCCGTCACGCCGATGCCGGTCAGGGCGGACCGGGTGACCTGCTTGATGTTGTCCGGGCCGACGGTGCCGCTGTCCAGCAGCTTGTGGGCCCCCGAATAGGTGATGTAGCCCCCGACCGTGCCGCCGACGATGGTGGTGATGGTGGCGAAGTTGATCTGATCGGGCCAGACGGTCTGGCGCAGGGCCTCGCCGAGCGGAGGCTGGGACACGATCGCCACATACAGCGTCAAGGCGATCATCACCACACCGAGCACGATCACCACCCGATCCACCACCACGCCGGCCCGTTTGTACAAGAAGATGCCGATCGCCAGCAGCGCCGACAGCAGACCACCGATTTTGGCGTCCATGCCCATCAGCGCGTTCAGGCCCAGCCCGGCGCCGGCGATGTTGCCGATGTTGAACACCAGCCCGCCGATCACGATCAGCACGCTCAGCAGATAACCGGACCCGCGCAGTGCCTCGTTGGCCAGATCGCTGGCCAACTTTCCGCTGAGCACGACCATTCGCCACACGTTGGTCTGGATGGAGAAGTCGATCAGCACCGAGATCAGGATGGCGAAGGCGAACGCGGCACCCAGGGTCGAGGTGAAGGTAGCGGTCTGGGTGATGAAGCCCGGCCCGATGGCGCTGGTCGCCATCAGGAACAGTGCCCCGATCAGCGAGGTTCGGCGGCCGCGGTGGGCAACCTTGGCGTCGGCTTCGGCGGCTAGATTCGTCGGACATGGTCTGCTCCCTGGTCAGCCGCGACGACCGGAGCATCGATACGGGCCGCGAGCCCGTTCGCCGTTACCGATCGACTTTAGGGGTGTCGGACGCCCGGCGGGAGACCTCGAGGTGTGAATCCTGCGTTACGCCTGGGTCAGGCGGCCGCGGCCAACTCGGCGAGGGTGGCCAGTGACGACTCGATCAATCCCCGCTGGGTCTCCAATCGGTGGGCTTCCCGCTCGGGCAGGTCCACCCGCACCGCGATATCGGTGCCCTCGTCCGACTCGGCCAGTTGCCAGGTGAAGACCAGGTCGGAGACCAGGCAGGACACCGTAACCCTGGACGATCCGTGTCGGACGATCTGGTCCATCGGAAAGTCGGGAAAGCCCTCCGTCCAGACCGTGTAGTCGGCAGCAGTCTCGTTCAGGCGGCGCACTTCGACGGTCTCCAGGCCCGTCCACCAGCGCGGGTAGGTGGACGGGTCGTGGAGCAGCTTCCAGACCTCCTCGACGGCGGCCGAACTGTGTCTGGCAAGGGCGAATGATGGCATGGCAGTTACCTTTGTTCGGCGTCGATGAGGTTGCCCAGAGCGTCGATCCGGGCGAGTTCCTTGGCGGGCTCGATGAGCCCGACGATGGGTGGGCGACCCAGATCGATCAGGCTGGCCAGGTAGCCGTCGGCGGTCTCGGCGGCAGTCGAGCCGGCCAGTCGATGCCAAGCGACCCGGGCCTCGTCCAGCCGTCGGTCGGGCGAGTGCGTCATCACCCTGGTCGTGCGCGATCAGCGCTTGTACCCAGGCGACCCGAGGCACCAGCGTCCAGGCCTGATCGACCCGGCCGACCGGCTCCAGCACGGCGGCGCGCAGCTGCCGGACGGCGTCGGGCGCATGCCCCGCCAGGGCCAGCGCCTCGGCCCGGGTCAGCTGAGCGGTCACCCGGCTCACTTCGGCGCCGCCGGCCAGACCTTGGCCGAGCAGCTGATCGGCCTCGAGGTAGCGTCCGGCGGCGAAGGCGATCAGGCCCTGATCGTGCCGCGCGATCGCGGTCAGCCCGGGGTCGTCCAGCCGGTCCGCCTGGCGCAGCACGTCCGCCGCCTCGGCTGCGGCTTCGTCGTGCCGGCCCAGCCGGGCCAGCAGTTGCGCGCGGGCCGCCCGGATCTTCATCAGCAGGCCACCGACCGCCCGGGTCGCCACGGTGGCGCGCTCCACCATCTCCAGCGCGTCGGAGTCGCGACCGTCGAAGGCGAGCGCGCAGGCCGCATTGACGAACACCCCGTAGGCGCGGTCGGGGAAGGCGGCCATTCCGGCCACCAGCGGGTCGTCCGGGTCGGCAACCAGCCGGGCGGCCTCGGCGAACCTGGCCTGCCGGATCAGCCCCTGCATTCTGATCTCCAGCGCGTCGGCGCGCAGCTGGGCCGAGAGCGCACCCAGCCCTTCGGCCTGGGCGATCAAGGCCTCGTAGCGCTCGCCGGTACCCGGGACCGAGTCGCACCAAGCCAGCCCGAGCAGGGTTTCGGCACGGACCACGACGTCGGTGTCCGGACGCTCCAGCGCGGCCGCCTGTCGATACGCGCGCAGGGCCTCCTCCGGATTGCAGGAAACGCTGCGGAACTGCCGCCCGCGACGGCACCAGGCATCAGGTAGCGCCTCGGCCGGCAATAGTTCGACGGCCTTCGCCCAGGCGGTTTCCTGATCGTGCCTTCGGTGCGCCCAGGCGTAGACCTCCTCGAGTTCCAGCCACAACTCGCCGTCGTCGGGACGGGCGGCGACCGCGCGCTCCAGCAACTCGGCGGCCTCGTCCAGGGCACCCACGGCGCGGGCCCGGGCCGCCGCGGCCGCCAGCTGCGCGGCCGACTCGGCCACCCGTCCGGCTGCGGCCAGATGGTAGGCCCGCTCCACGTGTTCGGCGGGGTCGATCGCGTCGGCGAGCCGATCGTGCAGGCCCTGCGGGTCGGCCAGGCCGGCGTAGACCGCGACCCGCAGCAGTTCGTGCCGGAACCCGATCCGGCCCTCGCGCCGGATCAGGAGCCCCTCCGACGAGCTCATCGTCTCGGACTCCATCGCCAGGTCCAGCCGGCGCAGCTCGGCCGGCCAGAGCGGCCGTCCGGCCGCCGACAGCATCCGGGCCAGAGCGGCGGCGGACGGCTGCAGGCGGCTCAGGGTCGCCGCCACCGTCGAGCGCAGGGTCGGCGGTGGGCCCGAGCCGCCGGCCAGCATCGCCCGGCTCGCCTCGACCGCCAGCAGCGGATTGCCGTCCGCGGCGGCGACCACCTCGTCCACCCGGGCCGACTCCACCACTCGCACCGAGCGGGCCAGGGCAGCAACCGCGGCGTCGTCGATCGGCGGCACCGCCAGCGTCTCCACCCGGATTCCGCGTGCCGCCAGGTCGGCCACCAGCTCGTCGAGTTCCGGGCGCCGGCCCGGTTCACGCCGGGTGAGCACCACCAGCGCGGGCAGCGCGGTGAGGCGGCGGCCCAGGTGGGCGACCAGACGAAGGCTGGCCCGGTCGGCCCGGTCGGCGTCGTCCACCGCGAGCAGGGTGGGCCGGTCGCGGCACGACCACTCGAAGAGCCGCAGCAGTGACTCGAACACGCGCAACCGCTCCAACTCCGGGGCGGTGACCGCCGGTGGCGTCTCGGGGTGCCCCAGGCGGGCGCCGAGCTCGGGCGAAAGCCGATTCAGCTCCGCGGCCCAGGTGGCCTGCGCCGGCACCGCGGGCACGCCGGCGGCCAGCGCCCGGGCCAGGTCGAGACCGACGGCGAACGGAGTCTCGCCGGCCACGTCGATGCCGGACGCCCGCGCGGACAGCCCACCCAGACCCTCCACCCGTCGAACCAGTTCGTTCAGCAGGGTGGTCTTGCCGATACCGGATTCTCCGGTCAACACCACGATCAGGCCTGCTCCTCGGGAGGCCTCGCGCCAGCGGTCGACCAGCCAGCCGACCTCTGCGGCCCGCCCGAACATGGGCACCCGCGGTTCCGGTGCCCGGCCGTCCCGGAACCGGGCATGGACCGCACGGGTGGCCGGCGAGGGCCGCACTCCGAGCGCCTCGGACAATCGCTGGGCGAAGTCGTTCGCGGCCAGCACCGCGGCCGCCCGCTCACCGCGGTCGAGCAACACCTCGAGCAGCAGCCGGTGCGCGGCCTCGTCCAGCGGCCGCAGCATGGTCAGCCGGCGGGCGAAGGCCACCGCGGCGTCCAGGTCGCCATCGGCCTGGGCGGCCAGCGCCGCACCGCGCAGTTCCCGAGACCACCGATCGGCCAGGTCATCACGGGCCCGCTGCACCCAGTCGTCATCCAGTTCCGGCAGCAGTTCGGCCGGACCATGCTCAACAGTGGGCGGATCGTCGATGTCTCGGGTGACGCCCGTCAGCGACAAGGTGGTGCGGCTGGCGGCCAGGTCGGCGCGGTCGGCCAACGACTGTCGGGCCGCCCAGACCGCCGTGCGCAGATTCGCCCGGGCACTGTCGCCGGTCGCCTCGGGCCACAGTTGCTCGGCCACCACCGCCCGGGGCTGGGGTCCCGGGTGAAGAGCGAGCCAGGCGATCAGCGCCCGAGCACGTTCGCTGGTCGGCAGCGACACCGTCGCTCCAGCCAGCTCAGCACTCATCGGCCCGCACAACCGCAAGCGGAGCACGAATGAAGAGTAGACCCGGCGACCGTCGCTTTGACGATGCGTTGACGTTGCCTCGACGGGGCCCGCCGCACCCTGATCTCACCGACCGGGAAAGGCCCGGCGGGAAACCTGAAGGAGGAGCGATGTCCACCAGCATCAGCAATCCCGCCGAGATCGACACCGACCGGCTGCAGGCGTTCATCGGCCAGATGGTCGGTGACGTCGGGGCCACCCTGAGCGCCGGCCTGGTGCTGCTCGGCGACCGGCTGGGCCTGTACCGGGCGATGGGCGACAGCCGTCCGGTGACCGCCGAAGAACTGGCCGAGCGCACCGGCACGTCCGTCGCCTACCTGCGGCCCTGGCTGGGCAACCAGGCAGCCGGGGGCTACCTGAGCTACGACCCGGAGACCGGAACCTGGACGTTGCCACCCGAGCAGGCGATGGCGTTGGCCGACGAGAGCAGCCCGGCATTCTTCGCCGCCAGCATGCAGCTGGCGGTCGCCACCCTCGCCGATCTGGACGCCATCGAGTCGCGCTTCCGCACCGGGGAGGGCTTCGGCTGGCACGAGCACGACCGGGGGTTGTTCATCGGCACGGAACGGTTCTTCCGTCCTGGCTATGTGGCCAACCTGGTGTCAGGCTGGCTGCCTGCGCTGGATGGGGTCGAGGCCAAGCTGAACCGTGGCGGCCATGTGATCGACGTCGGCTGCGGGCATGGCGCGTCCACGGTGCTGATGGCGCAGGCCTTCCCGGCGTCCACCTTCCTCGGCGTCGATTACCACCCGGACTCGATCGCCGTGGCTCGCCAGCGCGCCGTCGCCGGGGGCGTGGCCGACCGGGTACGGTTCGACACCGCGGACGCGGCCGAGCTGCCCGACGGTGCGGCCGATCTGGTCACCATGTTCGACTGCCTGCACGACATGGGCGACCCGGTCGAGGCCGCTGCGAGGGCGCTGCAGCTGGTCGGCGAGGACGGCACCCTGATGCTCGTCGAGCCGATGGCCGGCGATCACCTCGAGGACAACCTGCACCCACTCGGACGGGTGTTCTACGGGGCTTCGACCCTGATCTGCACCCCGTCCTCGCTCGACCAGCCCGGCCGTCGCGCGCTCGGCGCCCAAGCCGGTCCCGCACTGCTCACCGATGTGCTGCACGCGGCCGGCTTCAGCCGGGTGCGGGTAGCCGCCAGCACACCCGTCAACCTCGTCATCGAGGCCCGGCGCTGACCGCAGACGCGGTCAGCCACACCACCAGAAGGGAAACGAACATGACCACCACCACCGCCATCGACCCGACCGCCCTGGTCGCCGCCATCCAGAACCACGACTCGAGCGCCCTGGCCGCCACGTACGCCACCGACGCGGTGATCCACATCGTCGACCGCGACCACCCGCCGGCCAACCCCCAGGTGCTGTCCGGCCGGGCCGAGATCGAGGCCTATTACCGCGACGTGTGCGGCCGGAACCTCGACCACACCGTGCCCACCATCGTGGCCAGTGACACCGTGCTGGCGTTCGAACAGAACTGCCGCTATCCGGACGGGGTGACCGTGACCTGCGTGACCGTGGCGACCGTCCGGGACGGCCTGATCACCAGGCAGACCATCGCGCAGGCCTGGGATTGACCGCGCACCGGCGCCCGGGGGAGGGGGACTCCCTCGGGCGCCGACCCGCGCTTCCGCAGCAGCACTATGGTGCGGCCATGGCACGCTTCCGAACCGGCAGCACCGGCATCGTGGTCGCCGTGCCCGCTGACCCGAGCGGTCTGGCACCGCTGGCCCGACACTCCGCCCAACGCCGGCCAGTTTCCCGACATCACCCCGCATTCGACCATCGCCGAGCGACCTGCTGGATGCGGTGTCCGACCAGATCGGCCCTCGGCCGCCGATCGGCTTCACCGCCGATGCGCTCGACCTTCGACGGCAGCCGCTGGCGCGAGTTGGCCCGAATCCCGCTCGGCTGAGACCCCACATCTGGACGGTCCTTGGATGCTGCCCGCGGAACGTCCTAGAGTCGTCATGCCGGGTCGGCAGCGTCGCCGGCTCGGTCGCCTGAAGGAGGTTCCCGGTGCTCATCGGGCTGCGCGAAGCACTTGACCACGCCGACCAGACCAACTGCGGTATCGCCGCCATCAACACCCCGACGCTTGAGTTGCTGCTGGCCACCGTGCGGGTTGCCGAGCGCCACAACGTGCCGGTGATCATCCAGCACGCTCAGGTGCACGAGGCGGTGAACAGCATCGAGGACATCGGTCCGGTGATGGTGGAGCTGGCCCGCCGATCGGCCGCTCCGGTGGTGGTGCACGTCGATCATGGCGAGAGTATCGAGTACATCGATCGGGGCTTCTCGGTGGGTTTCACTTCGGCCATGTTCGACGGCTCCCGGCTGCCCTACGCCGAGAACGTCGCCCGAACCAGAGCGGTGGTCGAGTTGGCCGACTCCCGCGGCTACGGGGTCGAAGGCGAACTGGGCATCATGCCCGGACGCGAGGACGGGGTGGAGTCCAGCGGTGTGGCCGACGAAACCCTGTACACCAGCCCGTCCGACGCGAGGACGTTCGTCCAGGAGACCGGGGTGACCGCACTGGCCTGCTCGTTCGGCACCGTGCACGGCCTGTACAAAGCGGAGCCGAAGATCAACTACGAGTTGATCGGTGAACTCCGGGCGGCCGCTGGCGTGCCGATCGTGATGCACGGCGGTTCCGGCCTCAGCGACGAGGAGTACCAAGCCTCGATCGACCGAGGGGTGCGCAAGATCAACTACTACACCTATGCCGACAAGTCGGCTCTGGAGGCGGCCCGGGGTCTGCTCGACGACCGTCCGGACACCTACGTGTTCTCCGATCTGACCGTGGTGGCTCAGCGGGCGATCGAGGCGGACGTCGACCGCCTGATCAGGTGCCTCTACCGAGTGATGTAGCCCCGAGCTGCGCCGATCCGGCTCGGACGATCAGGGCTGATGCTGGGCCGGGTTGCCCGGCGCTGGTCGGGTGCAGCCCGAGCAGACGCCGAAGAACTCGACCTCGTGATCGATCTCGGCGAAGCCGTACTCGCCGGCGATCCGGCGGGTGGTTTCTTCCAGGCCCGGGAGGCTGATCTCCACCGTGCGTCCGCAGCTGCGGCAGACCAGGTGGTGATGGTGGCCGGGCGTGCAGGTGCGGTAGGCGATCTGGCCGTCCGGGGTGCGAATGCTGTCGAGTTCGCCGTTGGTCGCCATCGCCTGCAGCGTGCGGTAGACGGTGGCCAGGCCCACCGTCGAGCCGTCCCGGCGGAGCTGGTCGTGCACGTCCTGGCTGGTGGCGAAGGCCGTCCCGGCCGTGATCGCATCCCTCACCTCCGCCCGTTGCCGGGTGTTGCGGGGCGTCCGCTCAGTGCTCGTCATAGTGACCCTCGTGGGCGGCGTGCCGATGGCCGTGGTGAATGTAGTCGACGTGCGCGCCGTGCTGCACGGCCCGATGGCCGCAGTTCTGGGCGTGCACGTGCGCATGCTCCTCGTCGGTCACCTCGTGCGCCAACGGCGCCTGGGTGTCGATGAGTTCGACCTCGGGGGCACGTCGGCGGGCCAGCAGCAGCGAGACCGGCCAGCTGAGGGCGAACAGCCCGATCGCGATCACCACGATCAGCGCACCGGGAGCGGTGTCGAACTGGTAGGACCCGATGGTGCCGCTGACCGCGGCCAGCACGCCAAGGCCCATAGCCACCAGCATCGAGCGCCGAAACCCGATCACCAGATGGTTGGCGGTCGCCACCGGAACCACCATCAGGGCGCTGACCAGCAGCAGCCCGACCGTGCGCATCGAAACGGTGACGGTGATCGCCGCCAAAGCGACCACCAGCACGTTGTAGAACCGCACCGGCAGGCCGATGGTGCGGGCGAACGGTTCGTCGGCGCTGATCGCGAACAGCTGCGGCAGCAGCCCCAGGCAGACCAGCAGGACGATCGCGCCCAGCCCGCCGATGATCCACAGTTCGCTCGCTGTGATGGTCAGCAGCGACCCGAACAGGTAGGCCGACAGGGTGCCGGTGCCCTGACCGGCCAGGCCGGCCAGCAACAGGCCGCCGGACAGGCCGCCGTAGAACAGGATGGCCAGGCCGACGTCACCGCTGGTGCGGCCCAACTCGCGCAACAGCTCGATGGCGATCGCGCCGATCACGCACACAGCGACGGCCAGGGGCAATGGGGCGGTACCGGTCAGGAAGGCCAGTCCGACGCCTGCGACGGCCAGGTGGCCGAGGCCGTCACCGAGCAGGCTGAGCCGGCGCTGCACCAGGTAGGTGCCGATCGCCGGTGCGGTCAGGCCGGTGATCAGCGCCGCGAGCAGGGCGCGCTGCATGAACTCCAGGGTCAGCCAATCCATTTCACACGACCTCCAGCCCGGTGTGGTGGCTGTGGCTGTGCGGGATCTCGTGGGTCTCGTGCCCACCGGGGGCGGCCAGGAACGGTCCGTCGCCGATCACCCGTCCGTCGGCGAGGGTGATGGCACGGTCGATGAACGGCTCCAGTGGCCCGGATTCATGGAGCACCATCACCACGGTGCGGCCCTGTCGCCGCAGCCGTCCGACCACCCCGGCAAGGACGCCCTGGGTGAGTTGGTCAACCCCGGCGAGCGGCTCGTCCCAGACCATCAGGTCGGCCTCACCGGCCAAGGCCCGGGCGATCAGCACCCGCTGCTGCTGCCCACCCGAGAGTCGGACGAAGGGCGCCGGCGCCCGGTCGGACATGCCCACCTCGGCCAGCGCCGCTGCCACCGCCGCCCGATCGGCCGAACGGGCCGGCCACAACGGTCGACGCAGTCCGAGCCGGCCGGTGGCCACCACCTCGCGGGCGGTCGCCTGCTGCACCAGGATCGAGCTGCGCTGCGGCACGTAGCCGATCCGCCTCCAGTCGCGAAACCGTCCGAGTTCGGTGCCGAACAGCCGGATCGAGCCATGATGCGGAACCAGCCCGAGCACCGCCCGGATCAGCGTGGTCTTGCCCGATCCGTTGTTGCCGGTGACGGCGACGGTCTGCCCGGCGCCGACCTCGAACCTCGCGCGGCGGACGATCGGTACGCCGTTGAGTACAACGTCCACGTCCGCCGCATCGATCGCTGCCGGCTGCTGGGTCATGAGCATCCATTCGCCTTCTGCAGTGCCGCCAGGTTGGCCCGCATCACCTCAAGGTAGTCGGCTCCCCGTGATTCGGCGGTGAGTCCTTCGAGCGGATCGAGCACGTCGGTGACCAGCCCCAGATCGCCGGCGACCGACTGGGCCACCGCCGGCGAGACCAAGGTCTCGAAGAAGATGGTGGTGACCCCCTGCTCGCGAGCGATCGTCTGCACCTCGGCGATCCGGGCCGCGGACGGTTCGGTGTCGGGCTCGATGCCGCGGATGCCAACCTGCTCCAGGCGATAGCGGGTGGCCAGGTAGCCGAACGCCTCGTGCGAGGTGACGAAGACCGTCCGTTCGCACCCGGTCAGGCCCTTGCTGAACTCCCCGTCCAGGGTGGTCAGGTCGGCGACCAGTGTCGCGCTGTTGGCGGCGAAGGTGCTGGCCGCGGCCGGGTCGGCGGCGGACAGGGCGTCCCGGACGTGCTCGCTGATCGCGACCATGTTCGCCGGGTCCAGCCAGGTATGCGGATCCAGCGCGCCTTCTTCGCCGTGGTCGGCCTCCTCGGCGGCCGGTTGCAGGGCGAGAAAGCTCGCCGTGTCCACCGCGCGCTTCGGCGGGACGGTCTGGATCGCGGCGTCAACGGCGGGCTGGAAGCCCTTCTGGTAGATCACCAGGTCGACCTCGCCGAGGCCTGCCACCTGCCGGGGGGACAACTCGAGATCGTGCGGCTCTGCGCCGGGCTGGGTCAGATTGTTCACCGCGACCAAGTTGCCGCCGACTCGCTCGGCGATGAACTGGAAGGGGTAGAAGGCGGCGGTCACGGTGACCTTGCCGACGGTCGAAGGTGCCGGCGCGACCGACCCGCAGCCGGCCAGCAAGACCAGGCCCAACGTGGCAAGACCGGCGGTCAGCACCTTCCAGATCTTCATGACAATCATTCTCATGTGATTGCCGGAGCGAGTCAAACTCACTTCTGACGCAATCGCCTCACGACCCAACGCTCGCCCAACCAGTCGGAGTCGGGCGAGCGCAGGTAGTGAGGCGAGCGGGGGATTGCGGTGGGTTTGATAGTGAACGAGTGATCCCGGGGATGTTCAGCGAGTGGACGCGTCCTCGGTGGTGACGTCGCCCGGTTCGGCGTGGCCCTGAATGATGTTCGGCATGGTGTTGGTGACCGGCGCCGCGGTGTGACCGCGACGCTTGAGCCGCCGCTGCACCCAGGATGCGAACCGGGTCAACGACCAGTTGATCAGGATGAACAGCCCGGCGGCGACCAGATACGCGGGCACCGTATTGGCGAACGCAGAACCGAGGGTCTTCGACCAGTTGAGCAACTCCTGGTAGGTGATCGCGTAGCCAAGGGCGGAGTCCTTGACCACCACAACCAGCTGGCCGATCAGCGCCGGCAGCATGGCCACCAGGGCCTGTGGCAACTGGATCGAGCGCAGTGTCTGGCCGGGGGTCAGGCCGATCGACAGGCCGGCCTCCGACTGGCCTTTGGGCAATGAGTAGACGCCCGAGCGGACGAGTTCGGCGATCACCGCGCCGTTGTACAGGGTCAGCGCCACCACGACGGCCATCAAGGGGTTGATGTCGTTGCGGAACACGCGCAGGAGCTGCAGCGCGTTGAACAGGAAGATCATCATGATCAGCACCGGCACGGCGCGGAAGAACTCAACCAGGATGCCGCAGATCAGCTTTGCATAGCGGTTGTGCGACAGTCGTCCGATGCCCAGCAGCAGGCCGAGCGCTCCGGCCAGGAGCACCGACAACACCGCAGCCGTGGCCGTGCCGATCAGGCCCGGAATGAGGTAGTTGGTCCAGGCGCTGGAGGTTAGGAACGGCGCCCATTTGGCCGCGTCCAACTGGCCTTTGGCGCCAAGTTGGTACAGCACCAGGCCGAGCGCCGCGACGATCAGCACCGCGCCGGCTATGGTCAGGATGAAGTGACGCTGCCGAGCCCGCGGGCCGGGAGCGTCGAACAGTACCGCCTGGGCGCTCATCGCTTCACCGCCAGCTTCTGCGACAGGTGGGTGAACCAGATACCCAGCGGCAGGGTGAGGATCACGAAGCCGATCGCGAAGATGCCGAACACCACCAGGCTGCCGGTCTCGTTCTCGATGATGGTCGCCATCAGGCCGGCGGCGTCGGCGACGCCGATCACCGCGGCCACCGTGGTGTTCTTGATCAGCGCGATCATGGTCGAACCGAGAGGTGCGATCGAGCCCCGGAAGGCCTGCGGCAGCAGCACCTCGGTGAGCGACTGCTGGAACGTCAATCCGATCGACCGGGCCGCTTCGGCCTGGCCCGCCGGAATGGTGTTGACGCCGCTGCGCAGGGCCTCGCAGACGAAGGCGGCGTGGTACACGCTGAGCACGATCACCGCCCAGATGAAGGCGTTGGTCTTGGCGTCGTTCGACCAGCTCAGGCCCAGGATGAAGCTGACCCCGAGAATGCTCATCACCATCAGCACCGTCAGCGGCGTGTTACGCAGAATGTTCACGTAGCTGGTGCCGATGAACTGCAGCACCCGGACGGGGGAGACCCGGCAGATCGCCACGATGGTGCCGATGATCAAGGCACCGAAAGCCGACATGACGGCGAGTTCGATGGTGACCAGGAACGCAGCCCAGATGTTGTACTTCGCGAGGATCTCGCCCATCGCTTGTCCCTTCTACTGGCCGGAGGGTGCCGCCCGCGTGGGGCGACACCCTCGGTTTGGCTGGGTCAGGAGCAGGCGGCGGGAGTCGGCGGGTTGCCGGGTCCCGGCTTGAAGTCGGCCGGGCCGAAGTTGGCGTCAACCGCCTTCTGCCACGAGCCGTCCGAGATCATCGTCTTGATCGCTTCGGTCACCTTGCCGCAGAGGTCGGTGTTGCCCTTCATCAGGCCGATGCCATAGTTCTCGGTGCTGAACGGCTGGCCGACCAGCTTGAGCTTGCCTTTGTACTGCGCCTGCGCGGCGAAGCCGGCCAGGATCGTGTCGTCAGTGGTCAGGGCGTCGATCGTCTTGGCGGCCAGCGCTGCGACGCACTCGGAGTAGGTGCCGAACTCCTGCAGGTTGACGTTCGAAACCTTGTCCTTGATCTTCTGGGCCGAGGTCGATCCGGTCACCGAACACAGCTTCTTGTTGGCCAGCGAGTCGACGCCGGTGATCGACGTGTCGTCGGAGCGGATCAGCAGGCTCTGGCCCGCGATGAAGTACGGCCCGGCGAAGCTGACCTTCTCTTTGCGGGCGTCGGTGATCGAGTAGGTGGCCACCACCAGGTCGACCTGACCGCTGGAGATCAGCGTCTCGCGCTGGGCGGAGGGGGCCTGAATCCAGGTGATCTTGTCAGGCGTGGTGCCGAGCTTGCCGGCGATGTAGGTGGCCACGTCCACATCGAAGCCGACGTACTTGTCGCCCTCCTTCAGCCCCAGGCCGGGCTGATCGAACTTGATACCGATCTTCAGGGCCGACAGGTTGGTTGCACTGCCGCCGGCGCAGGCGGTCAACGAGAGAGCGAGAGCCGCAGCCGCGATCGCGGCGCCGATCTTTTTCTTCAATGACATGGACAAGCTCCTTGCTTGGTTGGTTTGTTCACTTCGTCAATCAGTGGGTCAGAATCTTGGACAGAAAGTCCTTCGCCCGATCGGACGTGGGGTTGGCGAAGAACTCGTGGGGGGTGTTGGTCTCGACGATCACCCCGTCGGCGAGGAAGACCACCTTGTCGGCGGCCTTGCGGGCGAACCCCATCTCGTGGGTGACCACGATCATGGTCATGCCCTCTTTGGCCAGGCCGATCATCACATCCAGCACCTCGTTGACCATCTCGGGGTCGAGGGCGGACGTGGGTTCGTCGAACAACATCACCTTGGGGTTCATGGCCAATGAGCGGGCGATCGCGACCCGCTGCTGCTGACCGCCGGAGAGTTGCGCCGGGTACTTCTCCGCCTGGGCCTGGACGCCGACCCGGGTGAGGATCTCCATCGCCTTCTTCTCGGCTTCCGCCTTGGGCGTCTTGCGGACCTTGATCGGCCCCAGCGTGACGTTCTCGAGGATCGTCTTGTGGGCGAACAGGTTGAACGACTGGAACACCATGCCCACGTCGGCGCGCAGATTGGCCAGGTCTTTCCCCTCGTCCGGCAGGGTTTGGCCGTCGATCGTGATCGAGCCCGACTCGTAGGTCTCCAGGCGGTTGATGGTGCGGCACAGAGTCGACTTGCCGGACCCCGAAGGCCCGATCAGAATCACCACTTCACCCTTGTTGATCGACAGGTTGATGTCTTTCAGCACATGCAGATCACCGAAGTGCTTGTTGACTGAATCGATCACGACGAGCGGCTCTGGCATGGCCGCACAGTATCGGGCGGCCCATGGGGCCACAAGCAATTGCAGGCGCGCTGAAGGGATTGTCACTGTATCGTCACCGAGCGCCGAGCGGCCCCTGAGTGGCCTCCCGGCGGCCGGCCCAGGTGAAGTTGAATGAGCTACGTTTCGAGGTGGGCGCGGAGGTCTTCGGCCCACGAAACGATCCGCTGCATCTCCTGGCCGCCGTCGCAGGCGCACAGTGCGACGACGACCGGCGGACCCAGGTCGAGAATCTCGACCTCGCCACCGGAGTCCTCCCAGCGCGCGACGACAGTCAGGTCGTCGGACGGCGCGGCCGCAGTGCTCACGCCACCATGATGCGCTCTTGGACGGCTTGCCGTCAGCCCCGCCGGCAGTAAATCGCAGGGTGGCAGCTCGACTGCCTGACGCGGCGTCCGATTGGATGGCCTGGTGCCGACCGTTGCCCTGATCACCTCCCAGTACGCCCTGAGCAGTCCGATCGACGCCGACCGTGAACTCGACCTGATCGCTGGCGCGCTGGACCAACGCGACGTGGTGGTGCGGGTGATCGATTGGCGGGACCCGTCCGCCGACTACTCGGGGCTCGACCTGGTGCTGATCAAGTCGCCCTGGGACTACGCGCCACGGGCTGTGCAGTTTCTCGCCTGGCTGGCCCGGGTGGAACTGCTGGCGCCGGTCGCCAATCATCCCGAGATGATCCGCTGGAACCTCGACAAGCGCTACCTGGCCGAACTGGCTCGGCGCGGGGTGGGGGTGTGCCCGACGGACTTCTGCCCTGATCTCGACCAGGCCCGCGCGGCCCTGGCGCAGGCGCCCGGACCGGTGGTGATCAAGCCGAACGTGTCCGCGGCGTCCGCCGACACCGGGCTGTTCGCTCCCGACGACCCGGCCGCGCTGGTGCTGTCCGAACGGATCCTGGCCCAGGGCAAGGTGGTGATGGTGCAGCCCGCGATCCCGTCCGTTGCGACCGTTGGTGAGCGCTCGTTGATCCACTTCGACAACCGGTTCGTCCATGCGATCCGCAAGGGACCGCTGCTGGCGCTGGGCGGTGGCCTGCGCGGCGCGGAGTACCAGGAGACGATCACCACCGACGATGCGCCCGCGGACGAGCGGGCACTGGCCACCTCGGCACTGCGGGAGATCGACTCGATCTTTGCCGAACGAGGCCTGCCCGAGGCCTGTCCACCGCTGTACGCCAGGGTCGACATCGCCCGCGATGCCAACGATCGTCCGGTGATCATGGAGCTGGAGTTGTTCGAACCCAGCTACTTTCTCGACCTCGCCCCGGGCGCGGAGCACCGATTCGCAGACGCGGTGGTGGCACGCTTGCGGCTATGAATGCGCAACGCGATCTGGGCGGCTCCGTGCTGCAGGTGATCTTCAGCTTCTTTCTGGGTCTGGTCGTCACCGCCTTCGTCGGAGTCGGGGTGAACACCTTCTTCCCCGAGCCCCGCGGCGACTACGACGAGGGCGCCTGGACATCGCACCGGTTGACCACGTCGGTGATCCTGTTGATCTGCGCGACGCTGGTGATGTTGCTGTCACTGGCGATTGTGAACCTGGGACCGGTGCTGGCCAACGGTGCCCTGCTCGGCGGCCTGTTCACCATGATCTACGCGGTCGGCATCGGGGTCTCGGCCGGCACCCAGCTGCCCCGGTTCCTGGTACTCACGGTGGCCCTGGCGATCACCGTCGCGGTGGGTTGGTGGAAGTTCTCCCGCGGCCGTGCCACGCCAGCCGTTGCGGCTTCGGGTTCGGGCAGTGGCGGGGTGCTGACCGATGAGGCGGAGTCCCGGTTGACTGCCGTCGAGGCCAAGCTGGGCGCCCTGGGCCGCGCGCTCAACGACTGAGCGGCCCAGTCGCCGAGCTGACGGCGTCGCCGAGCGCTCGCGTGGGTCCGGACGGGTTCGGGGTCGACCGACCCGGTTGCCTAGGGTGGGGGCATGACCGCAACCACGAGCATCGCTGCCCGCCTGCACCCGGAACTGACCGCCCTGCGCCGCGAGATCCATGCCGACCCCGAGTTGGGCAACGACAACCCGCGCACCCAGGCCAGGATCCTGGCCGCGCTGGACGGTCTCGACCTCGAGATCTCCACCGGCACGGCGTTGACCAGCGTGGTCGCCGTGCTGAGGGGTCGGGGCGAGACCAGCGGACCACGTCCCGTGGTGCTGTTGCGCGGTGACATGGACGGGCTGCCGGTGCTCGAGCAGACCGGCCAGCCGTTCGCCTCCAGCACCGGCACCATGCACGCCTGCGGGCACGACCTGCACGTGGCCGGCCTGGTCGGGGCGGTCAAGATCCTGCACGAGTTGCGCGACCAGTTGCCCGGCGACGTGGTGTTCATGTTCCAACCCGGCGAAGAAGGCCCTGGCGGCGCCGGTCCGATGATCGAGGAGGGCGTGCTGGACGCCGCCGGCCGCCGCGCCGATGCCGCCTACGGCCTGCACGTCACCTCGCACGACTATCCGCTCGGGGTGTGGGCCGGACGTCCGGGCGTGCTGATGGCCGCATCCGACCAGTGCTACATCACCGTCCAGGGCCGCGGCGGCCACGGCTCCGAGCCGCACAAGGCCGCCGATCCGGTGCCGGTCGCCTGCGAGATCGCGATCGCCCTGCAGACCATGGTGACCCGGCAGTTCGACGCGTTCGACCCGGTGGTGGTGACGGTCGGCAAGATCGAGGCCGGCACGAAGGAGAACATCATTCCCGACGACGCCCGGATCGACCTCACCGTCCGTACCTTCTCGGCCCGGCACCACGAGACCGTCGCGGGACGGATCGCCCGCCTGGCCGAAGGCATCGCCCAGGCCCACGGCATGACCGCCGAGGTCGACTACCAGGTCGGCTATCCGGTGACGGTCAACGACGAGACGGAGTACGGGTCGGTGCGGGACACGGTGATCGAGCTGTTCGGCCGCGAGGCCTATACCGAGATGCCCTTCCCGCTGGCCGGTGCCGAAGACTTCAGCCTGGTCGCCCAGCAGGTGCCGACCGCCTACATCTTCGTGTCGGCGTACTCGGGTCCGGACCCGGAGACCGCGCCGGCCAACCACTCGGCGCATGCCCTGTTCGACGACGCGGTGCTGGCGGACTGCTCCGCCCTGTTGGCCGAGGTCGCGCTGCGCCGGCTGCGCCGGGGCTGAACGACTGGGGACGGTTCTTTTTCGTTCAGGTCCGTTGGATGGTTGGGGACGGTTCTTTTTCGTTCAGGTCCGTTGGATGGTTGGGGACGGTTCTTTTTCGTTCAGGTCCGGTTGAATGGTTGGGGACGGTTCTTTTTCGTTCAGGTCCGTTGGATGCCAACTGTGTCCCAGCGTCCTGCTGGAGTCGTGCGGTGAAGCCGGGCAAAATCGGCGAAGATGGGCAGTCCACTGGTGAGGTTGATCAGGTGAACGAAAGAGAACCGTCCCCGATGAGTCGGTCCGGTGAACGAAAGAGAACCGTCCCCGACGATTCAGTTCGGTGAACGAAGAAGAACCGTCCCCGATGATTCCTGGTGAGGTTGATCGGTGAACGAAAAAGAACCGTCCCCGATGATTCAGTCCGGTGAACGAAAAAGAACCGTCCCCGATGAGTCGGTCAGGTGAACGAAGAAGAACCGTCCCCGATGATTCGGTCAGGCGTTGATGCTCAGGTTGAGAAACACCTTGTCGGCCGCCTTGTTGGTGAGTTGCGCGGCGTAGCCGTCCGCGGTCTCGGTGACGGCGAACCGGACGGTGGACGGCAGTAGCACCGGCTTGGTGAAGTCCACGGTGACCGTGAACGTGGGCGGCAGCCGGGAGTCCAGGGCCGCCAGCGTGCGGGCATGCGTCCACATGCCATGGGCGATGGCCCGGGGGAAGCCGAACGCCTTGGCCGCGACCGGGTTGAGATGGATCGGGTTCACGTCCCCCGACACCGCGGCGTAGCGACGTCCGAGATCGGCCGGCAGCCGCCACAACGCCGCTGTGGTCAGGTCCTGCGGCCGGTCGCGCTCGGGCTCCGGGGCCACCTCGCCGGGCAGTGAGGCCGACCGGTTCAGATAGACCGAACGGCCTTCCCAGACCAGTTCGTCGTCGACTCTGGCCTCGCCGACCAGGTCGACCAGCACCCCACGACGATGCGGACGCAGGTGCTCGGCGCGCACCGACAGGTCGAGCGGCTGGGTCAGACTGGCCGGACGGTGCTGGGTGATGGTGTTGCTGAGGTGCACCATGCCCGCCGCCGCGAGCGGGAAATCAGCGGCGGTCATCAGGGTGAGCTGCAGCGGAAAGGTGAGCACATGCAGCCAGGTGGCAGGCAGCCGGTCGGTCAACCCGAAGCCGCAGACCGTGTCGTAGGCGGCCACCTCGGCGACGGAGCTGCGGTGAGCGGGGAGCGTCACCAGCCGGTCCGGAAGCCCGTCGGTCACCGCCGGGCGACGGCCCGGAGTGAGTGCGCGCAGGTACAGACCGGAGGCGGCCGGCATCGCGTCCAGCCGGATCACGTCCGACATCAGCGACCGACCAGCAACTGGCCGCAGACCCGCAGAATCTGGCCGTTCATCGGGGTGGTGGGGTCGGCGAGAAAGGCGATCGTCTCGGCCACGTCCACCGGTTTGCCGCCCTGCAGCAGGCTGGACGAACGCCGGAAGATCTCGCGGTCGATGACGGGAATCGACGCGGTCATGTCGGTTTCGATGAAGCCGGGGGCAACCGCATTGACCACGATTCCACGGTCGGCCAGCGTCGGCGCCAGTGCTCGCACCATGCCCATCACGCCGGCCTTGGAGGCGGCGTAGTTGGTTTGGCCCTTGTTACCGGCCCAGCCGCTGGTGGAGGCCACTCCGATGATTCGCGAGCCACTGGCGAGGCCGCCGGCCCGGGTGGGATCGAGCAATACGTCGTTGATCCGCAGTTGGGCGGCCAGGTTCACCTGCAACACCGACGCCCAGCGGGCCTCGTCGAGATTGACCAGCATCTTGTCGCGCAGAATGCCTGCGCAGTGCACCAGCGCGCCGATTTTGGCGTCCGCGCCGTAGCGGGTGGCGACGTGCTCGGCGATCCGGGTGCCGGCGTCCGGCACGGTGATGTCCAGCTGCAGGGCGGTGCCGCGCAACTCGTTGGCCACCCCTGCCAGCGCTTCACCGGCGATCGGCACGTCGACGACGACCAGCCGGGCGCCGTCGGCGGCGAACCTGCGGGCGATCGCCGCGCCGATGCCGCGGGCAGCCCCGGTGACCACAACGATCCGGCCGTCGGCGGCGAGCTGGTTGTGCGCGCCTTCGGCGAGCACCAGTGGCTGGCCGTTGACATAGGCCGAGCGACCCGACAGCAGGAACCGCAGCACGACGCCCAACTCGGCCGGGGTGGTGCTGTCGGCCAGTTGCACCAAGTTGCTGGTCGCGCCGGCCCGGAGTTCCTTGCCGACACTGCGCATGATGCCGTCCAGTGCCTGGCGGACGGCGGCGGACTCGACGTCCGGTGCTGTGGCAGGGTCGCCGGCGACGAAGATCACCCGGCCGGACGGCTCCAGCGCCCTGATTGCCGGACGCAGCACCGCCCTGAGCTGTTCCAGTTGGTCGATCGTGGTGGCCCGGCTGGCGTCGAGCAGAATCGCGCCGATCTTGGCCGGGTACGCCGGGGGCTTATCGCGTCCGTCATCACCTTTGGTGCGGGTGCCGGGCGCGTCGATCAACGCCGGTTCGGCAGTCAGCGACACTGCGGCCAGCGCCTCGCCGACCAGGGAGCCGCCGGAAACCACCCCCAGCACCAGCGGGCCGGTCGGTAGGGCGCCGCCCCGGCGCAGCTGGGTGGCTTCGGGAAAGCCCGCCGCGGTGAACGCCTTCTTGCCGACCGGGGAGTTGAGCAGCTGGGAGAGCAGTCCGTCGAGGTTCATCAGCACGCCTCCACGATGGCGACGACGCCTTGGCCACCGGCGGCGCAGACCGAGATCAGGCCGCGCGAACCCGAGCCCTTCTGGGCCACCATGGTGGCCAGCGACGCGAGGATCCGGGCGCCGGTCGCGGCGAACGGATGGCCCGCGGCCAGCGACGACCCATTGACGTTGAGCTTGGCCCGGTCGATCGAGCCGAGCGCGCCGTCCAGCCCCAGGGTCGTCCGGCAGTATTCGTCGGACTCCCAGGCGGCCAGCGTGCACAACACCGTGGCAGCGAACGCTTCGTGGATCTCGTAGAAGTCGAAGTCCTGCAGGCTGAGCCCGGTGCGAGTGAGCAGCCGTGCGGCCGCATGCGCCGGGGCCATCAGCAGCCCCTCCTGGCCGAGCAGGTAGTCGACGGCGGCGGTTTCGGCATCGACGATCCGGGCCAGCGCGGGCAGGTTGCGGTCGCGCGCCCAGCCCTCCTCGGCGAGCAGCACCGTGGCGGCCCCGTCCGATAGCGGGGTGGAGTTGCCGGCGGTCATGGTGGCGTCCGGCCCGTCGCCGAACACCGGACGCAGCTTGGCCAACTTCTCCACCGAGGTGTCGGCGCGCAGGCTCTGGTCCCTGGTCAGGCCCAGGTAGGGGGTGACCAGGTCGTCGAAGAACCCGGCGTCCCAGGCCCTGGCGAGGTTGTGATGACTCGCGGCGGCGAGTTCGTCCTGGGCCTGCCGGGTGATGCCCCATTGGGCGGTGGTCAGAGCTTGATGTTGGCCCATGTTCAGCCCGGTGCGCGGCTCAGCCGCGCGGGGTACTTCGGGCGCCAGGTCGGACGGCCGGACGGTGGCGAGGGTCTTGACCTTGTCCATCGGGGTCTTGGCCGCGTTCAGCTTGAGCAGGGTCTTGCGCAGTCTGTCGTTGACCGCGATCGGGGAGTCGGACGCGGAGTCGACGCCGCCCGCGACCGCCACGTCGAGTTGGCCGACCCTGATCCGGTTGCTCAGCTGAACGGCGGCAGTGAGGCTGGTCGCACACGCCTGGCCGACGTCGTAGGCGGGGGTCTGAGCGCTGAGGGTGGACGACAACACCGCCTCGCGGGTGAGGTTGAAGTCGCGGCTGTGCTTGAGCACCGCTCCGGCGCCGACCTCGCCCAGCCGCTGGCCGGCCAGTCCGAATCGGGCCACCAGTCCGTCGAGGGCGGCGGTCAGCAGGTCGATGTTCGTGGCGGCGGCGTAGGCCCCACCGATCTTGCCGAACGGGACGCGGTTGCCGCCGACGACGACGGCGTTGCGCAGATCAGCCATCAATGCTCCTTCGCAGAAATTTTGTCGATACTCAGAGTAGCAGGTACGAGAAGTACCGGGTACTGTGGGTTTCGTGAATCGACACACGGACGGGCGCGACACCCGCTGGACCGAGCACCGCCGACTGCGGCGCAAGGAGCTGGTGGAGTCGACCCTGCGCGCGATCCGGCACCGCGGCGCCACGGTCAGCCTGGACGAGATCGCGGCCGAGGCCGGCACGTCCAAGCCCGTGTTCTACCGGCACTTCGGCGACCGGCCAGGCCTGTACCGCGCGGTCGTCGAGAAGGTTGCCCAGTTCATCCTCGACGACCTGCACGCCTCGGTCAGCTGGGAGCGCACCGACGACCTGTCCGCGCTCGTCCGCGACCTGGCCCACGGCTATCTGCGGCTGGTGCAGCGCGACCCGGAGATCTACCGGTTCGTGATGTCCCGTCCGCTGGTCGACGGCGATCTGGGCGACGACCCGGTCACCGGCCTGACCATGCGGATCGGCGAGCGGATGGCCGACATCCTGCGATCCAACGGCTACGCGACGGCCCGGGCCGACACCTGGGGGCACGCCCTGGTCGGCTGCGTCCGGGCCGCCACCGACCAATGGATCCGGGCCGGCATGCCGCGTCCGGCCGAAGACGTTGCCAGCGATCTGGCCGACCTGCTCGGGGCAGCCTTCAGCACTCCCGATCTCATCACCATCAGCGAGGAGCTTCGATGAGCACGATCACCGCCGCCGCCGACCAGGCCGTGGGTCAACAGACCACCGCGGTACCGCTTGGTGCGGCCCTCAACGCCGGGCTGGAGGGCAAGCACCACCAGCGGCGTTCCGCCGGTCGAGCGATGTGGCCGGCCGACGGCATGCACCGCGATCCGGCCCTCGACGTGGCCGAGTCCCGGGAGTGGACGCTGGAGCGGCTCCAGTCGCTGGCCGCCGCAGGTTTCGGGCGCTCGATCCAACCCGCCGGGTCGGCCGACCACGGCACCTTGGTGCAGTCCCTGATCGACTTCGAGACCATCTCCTACGGCGACCTCTCGGTGGCGATCAAGTCGGGCGTCCAGCACGGCCTGTTCGGTGGCGCCATCGCCGGGCTCGGCAACGACAGCCAGCACGAGCGGTTCCTCGCCGGCGCCCTCGACCTGCGCATTCTGGGCTGTTTCGCGATGACCGAGCAGGGTCACGGCAGCGATGTGGCCTCGCTGGAGACCACGATCACCTACGACCGCGGCGCCGGTGACTTCGTCGTTCACTCGCCGAGAAGGTCGTCGGCCAAGACCTACATCGGCAACGCGGCAGCGCATGGCCACCTGGCCGCTGTGTTCGGCCAGCTGGTGGTCGGCGGCGAGCAGCATGGCGTGCACTGCATCCTGGTGCCGATCCGCGATGCCGACGGCGGCGTGCACGCTGGCGTGACCGTCGGCGACAACGGCCACAAGGGCGGTCTGCTGGGCGTGGACAACGGCTCGCTCAGCTTCGACCACGTCCGCGTACCCCGCGACATGCTGCTGGACCGGTTCGGCACCGTGGACGCTGACGGCACCTACCGCTCGTCCATCGACAACCCGAACCGGCGCTTCTTCAGCATGCTGGGCGCGCTCGTCCGAGGCCGGATCTGCATCGGCGGCGGTGCTGCCGTGGCCACCCGGCGGGCCCTCGCGATCGCCACCCTGTACGCCGAGCGACGCACCCAGTTCCGCCACCCCGGCACCGACGACGAGACCCCGCTGCTGGACTATTTGGCCCACCAGCGCAAGCTGCTGCCGGCCATTGCCCGCGCCTACGCGCTGGGTTTCGCCCAGAACGACCTGATCGACGCGTATGCCCGGGTGACCGTGGATCCGGGACATCCGCCGCAGCACCAGCGATCCCTGGAGACTCTGGCGGCCGGGCTCAAGGCGCTGAACACCGAGTTCGCGAACACAGCGATCCAGACCTGCCGCGAGGCCTGCGGTGGAGCCGGTTACCTGAGCGAGAACCGGCTCACCCAGCTGCGCGCCGACACCGATGTGTTCGCCACCTTCGAGGGCGACAACACGGTGCTGCTGCAACTCGTGGCCAAGGGCGTGCTGACCAACTACCGCGAGGTCTGGGGCGGGCTGGACCGGCTGGGACTCGTCCAGGCGTCCGCTCGACTGGTCGGCAGTTCGGTGGTCGAGCGCACCGGCGCCGGCCTGCTCGCCGAGCGCCTGGTGGTCGCCGCCCGCCGCAAGGGTGACGCGTCCGCGTTCTACGACCGGGGTTGGCAGGCCTGGATGTTCGAGGAGCGTGAGCGGCACAGCATCGACTCGTTGGCCCGGCGGATGCGCGGCGCGAACCGCGATTCGTTCGATCAGGTGAACGCGATGCAGGACCACGTGATCTTCGTCGCCCGCGCGCACATGGAGCGGGTGGTGCTGGACTCCTTCATCGCCGGCATCGACGCCTGCACCGACCCGGCCGCGAAGCAAGCCTTGGAAGAGCTCTGCACCCTGTTCGCCCTGACCAGCCTCGAGGCGGACGCCGGCTGGTTCCTGGCCCACAACCGCATGTCGGACTCCCGGGCCAAGGCACTCCGCAAGCAGATCAACCAGGTGTGCGCCGAACTGCGTCCGCGGGCGACGGCATTGGTCGAGGGCTTCGGCATTCCTACCGACTGGCTCGGATCGGCGATGATCGCCGGCTGACCCTCCGCTCGAGTGTGTGGAGACCACCCGTCGGTTGATTCACGTCGTCGGTCGAGTTGGTCCAGACCACCCGTCGGTCGAGCTTGTCGCGAATCACGGGTAGCTCGATCGCCACGTGGCGGAGGGCTCGGCTGGCGACTCACGCGTGGCTCGACCGACGACAAGCTCGAAGTCAGGGCAACCCGAACCATCGACCTGCTGCTGTCGCTACCCCGCCCCCGATGACCACCACGATGTACGGCGCCTTGAACTTCAGCGCCACCACGGCGGCGGCCAGCCCGAGCAGCCGCGAGTCCAGCACCAGTCCTTGGCCCTTGCTGATCGTGTTGGCGACCACCAGGGAGGAGAGCAGGCCAACGGTCAGGGCAGCGGCCAGCGACGGCACCCAGGGCCGGTCGAGCAGCGACTTGGGCAGCAGGTAACCCAGCAGCTTCAACACATACGCCGCCGCCGCGGCCAGCAGCACCCACGCCCAGAGGTCCATCAGGTCACCCGCCGGTGCTGCACGGCCCAAACCGCGGCTGCGACCACCGCGGCGATGATGATCGGCAGTCCGGGCGGCGTCAGCGGAATGAAGAGGATCGTCGCGGCGGCGCAGACCACGGCGACGGCGATCGGGTCGCGGCCGTGCAGCCGAGGCCAGAGCAGCCCAAGAAAGGCGGCGCAGGCGGCCCCGTCCAGACCCCATTTGGCGGGGTCTCCCATGGCGTTGCCGGCCAACGCGCCGACCAGGGTGAAGGTGTTCCAGAACACGAACACGCCGATGCCGGCGGTCCAGAACCCGCGGCGCTGCTCCTCGGGGTCCTCCTGCGCGGTCGCGTTCGCCATCGACTCATCGATGGTGAAGTGTGCGAACACCGGCGCCCTCGGCCGGGACGGACGAAGCAGGGCCTCCAGCTGCATGCCGTAGACGCCGTTGCGCAGCCCCAGAAGGGTCGCCGCGGTCAGGGCGCTCAGCCCGGTTCCGCCGCCGGCAATCACCCCGACGAAGGCGAACTGGGATCCGCCGGTGAACATCAGCAGGCTCAGCGCACAGGTCTGCGCCACGGTGAGCCCGGCGGTGACGCCGAGGGCCCCGAACGACACTCCGTAAATGCCAACAGCCGCAGCGATCGACAGGCCGGAACGCACGGCGGGGGTCAGGCGGGGCACCGGGGCAGCCTAACCGCCGTCGACCCCGACGGTGCGCAGCAGTCGGTCCACGGTGCCGAACCCTCGGGTGGTGGCCAGCCGGCCGATCCGGGCCTGGACGGACGTGGTCGGATCGCCGCCCGGCGCCACCTGGGTGACCACCCAGCCAGGTCCTGACGCGATCACCGTGGTGCCCAGCCGATCGAGTTCCGCCTCGGGCTGAGCCCAGTCCAAGGGAACCTCGGCTGCGAAGAACGTGACGTACACGGCCCGGTCGACCACCTCCAGTCGCTCGCGGGTGACCGCCACCAGCAGGGCCAACTCGGTGATCGGCTGACATGGGGCGATGTCGGTGTACCCGGTGGCATCGTGCAGGGCGGCCCGGGCACGTTCGACAACGTCGACGGCAGCGCGGTCGACGGGATCGAACACCACCGTTCCGTTGGTCTGGAACGAACGCACCTGCTGAGCGCCGGCGGACGTGAATGCGTCCTCGAGAACGGATCGGGTCGGGCTCTTGCTACGCGCCTGGCCGAGGTTCATGTTGCGGAAGAACGCCACCTGACGCATGGCTACCGCGCAACCCGTCCGTCGTCGCAGACCCCGGTCTGGACACCGACCAAGGTGGTGCCGACGATCACCACGACGTGCTGATCCCTGAGCCCGACAGTCCTGCCCCACGTGGACCCTCGTGCGGCGAAACCACCTTCGCGACCCTCAGATCTCCGTGCGTGCTGAGTCCACCGGGGCATGGCGTTTCCTCTCGTCGCTCTCATTTCACCCTAGGCGCTGGATCGTCCGCAGCCCCAGGCGGCGAATCCAGGAGACGCCGAGCGGAGCCAGCGGCTGGCCGGTGGGTCGGCCACGGTTTAGGCTTCGGTCGTCCCGGCCGAAAAGGCAGACAGCCGGCGCAGGGATCGCGGAGGTGTGGTGCCGAAATCGCGTGGGGCTCGGGCGGCCGGTGTCGCCCTGTTGGCGGCTGCGCTGGTGGGCAGCACAGTCCCCGGCGCCGTGGCCGAGCCGACCCGCGTCGTCGCCGGCGACGTGCAGGTCGAGGCCCACCGGGGCGGTCCGGCACTCGGGGCGCCCGCCGCCAGCGCGAAACTGATCCGCCGCGCCGTCGCAGCGGGGGTTCCCCGGGTCGAGCTGGACGTGTTCTTCACCAAGGACAAGGTCGCGGTGATCAACCACAGCGACACACTCGAGGACACCCGGGCGTTCAGCACCGCAGGCGGCACCCGGGTTCCAGCGCGCAACTGCAGCCACGACGGCCAGGCGATCCACGCGCTGACCTACGCCCAGGTGCGGCGGGTCCGCTGTGCCGGCGAACCGCTGCCCACCCTGGCCGAGGCGATGGCCATCCTGAAGGACTCCGGCACCTCGATGAACCTCGAGGTCAAGGCCCGCAGCGCAACTGAGCCGGCGGCGTCCAAACGCGACTCGGCCCGGCGTGCGGTCACCCAGGCCGTCGAGGCGGGAATGACCGAGCAGATGGTGGTCTCCACCTTCAGCTGGCGCGAGATGGCGCCGGTGATCCGCTCGGTCTCCACCGACGTCTACCTGATCGGATTCATGCCGGTTCGGGACGTTCGGCAGCCCACCGCCGCCATGTACCAGAACGCGCGGGATGCCCGGACGGCCGGAGTGGACGCGCTCGGCATGGACGCTGACTACGCCCCGGTGAAGTACCTGGACTTCATTCGGGCCTTGGGCTTGGACCTGTACCTGTACGACCTGACCACCACCGCCAAGATCCGCTACGTGGTGAACAACGGCCAACAGTGGCTCGGCAACGACGACCCGCGGGCCGCCCGGAGGCTGCTCGACCAGTTGGCGGCGGCGGGTCCGCACGTCCGACTGAAGCGCACCTCGCTGCGGGCGCAGGTGGTGTACCGGGGACCGCTGAAAGCCTCCCAGCGTGTCTACCCGCGGATCATCGGTCGCCCCGGACTGCCTCCCGCTGCCGCCCAGGCCAGGCTGCAGTCGATCCGGGTTGCGGTGACGATCCGGGCCACGGAGTCGTCGGGATACCTGGAACTGGCGCCCAGCAACAGCCGCCTCGACAGCGACGGAGTGCTGATCCCGGTCGTCCGGGGGACGAACACCCGGATCGTTGAGGTGTCTCCCGGCGACTTCGGACGCCTACGGCTCCGCGCAACCGGCGCGATCCGCGGGCTCACCGTGTCGGTGGTGGGGTACAGCAACGTCCGCTGACGGCGCCGTCACGACCCCCAGACCGCGGTGGCCCCGCTATGACCGGTGAGGGCGACCAGCACCAGAGCAGCAATGGCGGCGGCCCCGGTCAGCGCCATCAGGGCCCACCAAGCCCCCCGCGATCGCTGCTCCACCAAGAGCGCCCCTGGCAACAGCAGGGCCAGGGCGACTGCCGGGAACGGCGCCAGCTGACCCCACATCATGTGCGCCTCGAAGGTCGGCCCGGCTCCCCGGGTCTCGGCCAGAATCGGTCCGCTCAACCGGGCCATGATCGCGCTGCCGGCACCGGCGATGGCGATCAGCACGGTCAACCAGCCGTAGCGCTTTCGCACCCAGGCCGACGCAAGCACCGCCAGCGCGCCAAGGGCGGCCAGTGGAATCAACACCACCGCCCCATGCACCACCAGCGGGTGCAGGGGGAGTCCGAAGAAGTCCATGATCAGCCCTTGACCGCGTCGCCGTCCCGGTCGAGCACGAACCAGACGCTGTTCACGTTCTGACCTGTAACGTCGCCCGGCTTGGTGTCCTTCTGCCAGTAGTACAGCGGCCACCCGTTGTAGCTGGCCTGCATGCTGCCGTCCGCGCGGGCGAAGGAGCCGAGCTTGGAATCGTCCACACCCTTCCCGGCGGTCGGTTTGCCGACCAGCGCCGGCCAGGCCACCAGGCACTGCCCGCTGCAGTTGCTGACGTTCTTGGTGTCCTTGGTGAACAGGTACAGGGTCATGCCCTTTCCGTCGACCAGGATCGAGCCCAGGCTGCTGTCGGCCATCGAGAGAGCGAGAGTGGCCGCGTCGGCTGTGGCCGGTGCGGACGCAGGAGCGCTGGCCGGGCTACTTGAGGCGGGTGCACTGGTTGGCGCGCTGGTCGCTGGTGCGGCCGGCGTCGCGGAGCTGCAGGCGCTGAGTAGCAGCAGCGACAGGACGGGGGCGGCGATGACGGCCGACCATGAACGTGTGACCATGGGTTCCTCCTAGGATTCGGGTGGTCTCGAAGGTGATACGGCTCAGACGGCGGAACGGATTGCTCGCGCGGGCAATCCGTTCGAGCAGTTCATCCGTATCTCCTGATGTGGGCCTCTTCTCCCTTTCCGACCGGGCACCGGATGCGGCGCTGGTTGCGGCGCTGGCGCTGAACGATGAGACCGCGGCGACAGCCTTCGTCCGCCGGTTCCAGGGACCCGTGTTCGGCATGGCGATCTCGGTCACCCGTGATCGAGTGCTGGCCGAGGACGTCGCGCAGGAGGCGTTTCTGCGGGCCTGGCGGGCGGCGGCCAGCTACGACCAGCGGCGAGGATCGGTGCTCACCTGGCTGCTGACCATCACCCGCAACGTCGCCATCGACGCGATCCGGGCTCGCCGCTCGGCGCCGGTGGAGGCCGGTGAACTGGAGTTGTTGGTGTCGACCACAATGAGAGGGAGCAATCCGGACGGTACCGGCGGTCGGGTGGAGGCGTTGGCCGCGGTCCAGCGGCTCAGCCGGCTGCCGATCGAACAGGCCCGCGCGGTCGTGCTCGCCGTGATCGGCGGCCGGACGGCGGCCGAGGTGGCCGACCATGAGGGCATTCCGCTGGGAACTGCCAAGACAAGGATTCGCGCAGGACTGCTGCGCATGCGGCTGGCAATGGAGGCCGAACGTGACTGAGACACCGTGGCACCCCGAGCCCGACCAACTCGTCGCGCTCGCGCTGACCGCAGTGAGCGGTCAGGAGCAGGAGCGGCTGCTCGCCCATCTCGCCGGCTGCCCAGCCTGCCGTGACGATTACGCGCAACTATCGGACGGCGTGCAGCAGGCGCTGACCGCCACCCCCGCCGTCGCGCCACCGGCCGGTTTCTCCGGACGAGTGATGGCGGCGATGACCGCGGGGGCTCCGGCCTCGAACCCCGGACGGGTGCCCAGGACCCGGCTGTTGATGGTCGCCTGTGTGCTGATCGGGCTGCTGGCCGGAATCGGCGGAGTGTTCGGCGTGAACGCCCTGCTGAACCGGCCACCAGCCGCCCCGGCGAGCGACCCGATCGCCGTGCAGTTGATCACCAGCACCGGAGACCCGGTCGGCTCGGTGGGCATCGCACGAAGAGACGGCAGGCAGTACCTGCTGCTCAATGTGACCACCGGCAAGACCGGCAACCGCTACGACTGCATTCTGGTCAAGGCCGACGGCACCCGGGTCAACGGCGGGGCGTGGAAGCTGACTGATGAATACGGACGCGGCACCGCCTCGGGCGCCTGGCTGGTGCCGATCACCGGAGACGATCCGGTCTCGGTGGAGTTGGTGGCACCGAGCGGCAACGTCTGGGCCAGGGGCAACTTCTAGCAAATTTCTCCGTGCAGAGAAATACCGAATGGTGACGTCGATTAGGTTTGAATCGGTTCAAAGGCCCTTCTGGCGAATCGGCGTCACCATTCGGTATTTCATCACCCATTGAGCCACTCGGTGGCCAACAGTGCGTAGGTGTAGCCGTCCAGCCATTCGCCGTCGCGGTGCAGCGACTCAGCCACCGAATGCAGCTCACGGCGCATGCCGATCCGCTCCATCAGCCGCCAGGACGATTCGTTGGCACTGAAGCAGCTCGCCTCAATGCGGCGGATGCCCAACCGTTCGAAACACAACCCGATCATGGCTCGTACCGCCTCGGTGGCGTAGCCATTGCCCTGCTCGGCCGGATCGAGGGTCCAGCCCAGTTCAGCCTGCACGCCCTGTGCCCGGTCGGCCACCTCGGTCTGCGACCAGGCATCAGTGACCCGCAGCATGCCGTCACCGATCGGACGGCCCTCCCGCTCGATGATCAGGGTGCGGTCCAGCCAGGCCGGGCTGCGGAACTGTTGCCCGAAGTCCACCGCCGAGGTGGGTGCCGTGGTGATCCAGTGGTTGACCGAAGGCAGCCGCCGCCAGCCCCAGACGACGTCCGCATCATCGGGCTCGGCCGGCCGCAGCGAAAGCCGTTCGGTGCGCGCCGGCCAGTCGATCCGGGCGAACGCGTCGTAGTTGCCGTCCGTGTTCGACATCATCATCGGGCTAGATCCAGGACCGTAGCCACATCCGGGAAAGCCATTGCGAGTACGGCAGCAACTCGTCGGTCAACACCGGATAGATCCAGGCGAAGTTGAGCGCCACCAGGGCGACCGCGACGCCCACGATCATCGCCCCGCGTCTTCGGCCGGGGCTGGACGCCGGTCCGAGGATCAATCCCATCACCATCGCCAGGCCGATCACGGTGAACGGCACCATGGTGATCGCGTAGAAGAAGAAGAGCGGCCGGTCGGTGTAGTTGAACCAGGGCAGATAGGTGGCCAGGGCGCCGAGCACCGGCACGCCGAAGCGCCAATCCCGGCCGCCGATCCACCACACGGCGCAGACCACCAGCGCCACGGCGGCCATCCACCACAACACCGGTGTGCCCATCGCCGAGATCACCCGAATGCAGTTCTCAGGCCCGACGCAGCCGTCGGTTCCGGGAGCGATGTCGTTGACCGCGTCGAAACCGGTCGGACGGAGCATCGCCAGCCAGCCGGCCGGGTGCGCGTCGTATGGGTGGGTCGCATTGTTGATGAAGTCACCGGTATGGAACCCGTAAATCTCCTTGTGGAACCACAACAGCGAGGCGAAGCCGTCACCGAAGGCCTTCACCCAGGGATGGTCGGGATTCTTCAGCCCCCAGTCCCGGTCGTAGCCACCGGTGGTCATCAGCCACGGAATCCAGGTGGCCAGATATACCGCGACGGCCACCACAACGAGCCGGATGAACGCCGGAATGCCGTCCACCAGCAGCGCCAGCCAGGACCGCCAGTTCGCTCCGGCCAGCCGCCGGGCGCCGACGTCCCACAGCACACTCAGCACGCCGAAGACCGCAAGGACGAAGATCGAGTTCCACTTGCAGGCCAGCGCGGCGCCGAACATCACCCCGGCGGCGAGGCGCCACGGACGCAGCCAGACCACCGGCCCGAACTCGCCATGGAAGTCATGCAGCCCGCGCTGCTCGAGGATGTTCGCCAGACGGTGCCGGTACCAGTCCCGGTCGGCTACACAACAGGCCACCGCCGCCACCAGGAAGAACGACTGAAAGATGTCCAGCAGCGCAGTGCGGCTCATCACGAAGGCCAGTCCGTCGAGGGTGAGCAGCAGGCCGGCAATGCCGCCGATCAGGGTGGAGCGGGCCAACCGCCGCGCCAGCCTGATCACGATGAACACCAGCAGCGAACCGAAAACGCAGGCCATGAACCGCCAGCCGAACGCGTTCATGCCGAACCAATGCTCACCCAGGGCGATCAGCCACTTGCCCAGCGGGGGGTGCACCACGAACTCCGCGGTGGTCGAGAACACGTTCGAGTTGCCTGCGACGATCTTGTCGTTGGCGTCACTGGGCCAGTTGCGTTCGTAGCCGAACAGCAACAGCGACCAGGCGTCCTTCGCGTAGTAGGTCTCGTCGAACACCAGATTCTTCGGGTAGCCCAGGTTTTGGAACCGGATCAGGAACGCGAGCAACGTGATCACCAGGGTGACCGCCCAGCCGACCGCGGCGTCGGTGAGTTTGCCGTCGCGCAGGCGTTCGATCGTGCTCAGGTCGTCGCGGGCCACCGGCGGCTGCCAGCGACTTGTCGAGCGGGTGGCCGGCGATGCCCAGGCGGCCGCCGCCGTGACCGGAGGCTGGCTGGCCGGCATCTCGGCGGCGCCCTCAGTTGCGGCGTCGTCGGGTGCGATGGGCTTCTCGACGGTGGACGCCCCGGTGGCTTCGGTCACCGGGCCATCCTAAACGGCGATGTGTCAAGGTAGGTCCATGGGCGATCCGGGGGTGCTGGTGCTGGCCGGCACCCCCATCGGTCACTCCGAGGACGCTTCGCCCGCGTTGCTCGAGGCACTGATCGGCGCGGACGTGATCGCCGCCGAAGACACCCGTCGGTTCCGCGAACTGTGCCGGCGACTGGGCATCTCCCCGCAGGCGTCCGTGGTGTCGTTCTTCGACGGCAACGAGTCCGCCCGGGTGGCCGGGCTGCTGGATCACCTCAGGGACGGCCGGCAGGTGGTCGTGGTCTCCGATGCCGGCATGCCGGCGGTTTCCGATCCCGGCTACCGGCTGGTGGCTGCGGCTGCGGAGGCCGGTCTGCGGGTGACGGCCGTGCCCGGGCCGTCGGCGGTGCTCACCGCCCTGGCCGTCTCGGGGTTGCCGACAGACCGGTTCTGCTTCGAGGGCTTCCTGCCCCGCAAGGGTGGCGAGCGGCGGGCGCGACTGGCTGCGCTGGCCGCCGAACCCCGCACCATGGTGTTCTTCGAGGCGCCGCACCGGCTGTCGGCTTTTCTTGCCGACGCGGCCGCCGCGCTGGGCGAGCAGCGCCGCGCCGTCGCCTGCCGTGAACTGACCAAGACCCACGAGGAGATCCGCCGCGGCACCCTGGCCGAACTGCACGCCTGGGCCGAGGGTGAGGTCCGCGGCGAGCTGACCGTCGTGGTCGAAGGGGTGCAGGCCGTCGGCAGCCTGCCCGACGCGCTGGCGGCCGTGCACGCCGCCATTCAGGGCGGCCGCAAGCTGTCCGAGGCGGTCGCCGAGGTGGCCGCCGTGCACGGCGTGTCGCGGCGCCAGCTTTACGATGCAACGCTGAAGAACCGGGCCGCACCGTGAGCCGCGACCTGCCGGACGCTCCGCCCGCGCTGCCCGCGCCGACCACCGACGCGCACACCCACCTGCTCAGCACCAGCGAGATCTCCGGCCTGCCGGTTGCGGACGCGATCGGCCGGGCTGTGGCCGTGGGGGTGCATCGACTGGTCGAGGTCGGCTGCGACGTGCCGAGTTCCGAAGTGGCGATCGCGATCGCCGAGCGGCACCCCGAGGTGATCGCCTGCGTGGCGATCCATCCCAACGATGCCGCCCGCACCGGGTCGGACCTACCCGCCGAACTCGACCGGCTGTCCGCCCTGGTCGGCAGCAGCGACCGCGTCCGGGGGGTCGGCGAGACCGGCCTGGACTATTACCGAACCACGGACGACGAGGGCCGGCGCCGGCAAAGGCACTCGTTCGCCGCGCACTTGGCGCTAGCCCGCGAGCACGGCCTTGCTGTGGTGATCCACGACCGGGACGCGCACGCCGACGTTCTCGCCGTGCTCGATGCCGAGGGTGTGCCGGAGCGGTTCATGATGCACTGCTTCAGCGGTGACGCCGACTTCGCCCGGCAGTGCCTCGACCGTGGCGCCTGGCTCTCGTTTCCGGGCACGGTGACCTTCAAGCCCAATCTGGCGCTCCGCGAGGCGTTCGACCTGACCCCGGACGACCGGCTGCTGGTCGAGACCGACGCCCCGTACCTCACCCCGGTGCCGCTGCGGGGCCGGCCGAACGCGTCCTACCTGTTGCCGCACACCGTCCGATTCCTGGCTGAGCGCCGCGGAGCCGAGTTGGCGCATTTCTGCGAGTTGCTGGACACCAACGCGACCGCCCTGTTCGGTGCCTGGGGGGCCGGCGATGGCTGACGGTCTGCTCGACCCGCGGACGATTCGCGAACTGGCCGCCGAACTCGACCTGCGGCCGGCCAAGCAGCGCGGACAGAACTTCGTCCATGACGCCAACACCGTCCGACGGATCGTGGCCGCCGCCAAGCTGACCGCCGACGACGTGGTGCTCGAGATCGGCCCCGGCTTGGGTTCCCTGACCCTGGGCCTGCTCGAGGCGGTCGACCATGTCACCGCGATCGAGATCGACGATCGGCTGGCCGGGCGGCTCACCCGCACCGTCGCCGAGCGGCTGCCCGGCGCGGAGACCCGGCTGGACGTGCTGGCGGCGGACGCGCTGAGGGTCGACGACCTGCCCGACCCGCAACCGACGGCAGTGGTGGCGAACCTGCCCTACAACGTCAGCGTGCCGGTGTTGCTGCATGTGCTGGCCCGGTTCGCCTCGATCCGCAGCGGGTTGGTGATGGTGCAGTCCGAGGTGGCCGATCGACTCGTCGCCGGGCCAGGATCCAAGGTCTACGGGGTGCCTTCGGTGAAGCTGGCCTGGTACTGCTCGGCCCGCCGGGCGGGCTCCGTGCCGCCCGCGGTGTTCTGGCCGGTACCCAACGTCGACTCGGGCCTGGTCGCGTTGGAACGCCGCGACCCGCCGGCCACCACGGCCACCCGCCAACAGGTTTTCGCCCTCGTCGACGCCGCCTTCGCCCAACGCCGCAAGATGCTCCGGTCGGCCCTGGCCGGCGCGTACGGCTCGTCCGCTCAGGCAGCCGATGCGCTGGAAGCGGCCGGCATCGAGCAGACCGCCCGCGGGGAGGTACTGGACGTGACCGACTTCGCTCGGCTGGCCGAGCAGCCGCGACCCTGACCCGGCTGCGGATGGCGGTGCGCATCGGATAGCCTCGCCGACGTGGCGTCACCCCAAGCCCCCGAGACCGAATGGGTCCGAGTTCGGGCCTCCGGAAAGATCAATCTGACTCTCCGGGTCGGTGCCGTTCGCCCGAATGGGTACCACCCGCTGGCGACGGTGTTTCAATCGGTGTCGCTGTTCGACGAGGTCGGCGTGCGTTGGGCCGAACCCGGTCGGTTCACCGTGACGGTGACGGGTGAGCAGGCCGACCAGGTGCCCACGGACGGCCGCAACCTGGCCGTGAAGGCGGCCAAGCTGTTGGCCGAGCGCTACGGTCCCGGCCGGCTCGGGGCCGAGATCGCCATCCGGAAGACCATTCCGGTGGCCGGCGGAATGGCGGGCGGCTCCGCGGACGCCGCCGGTGCCCTGTTGGCCTGCTCGGTGCTGTGGGACCTGGACACGTCTCCCGATGAACTCCGCACTTTTGGCGCCGAACTCGGCGCCGACGTGCCGTTCCAGCTGATGGGCGGCACCGCGCTCGGTACCGGACGCGGCGACGAGTTGATGCCGGTGTTGAGTCGGGGCAGCTACCACTGGGTGCTGGCGCTGAGCGCGGATGAGCTGTCCACGCCGGCGGTGTTCCAGCGCTTCGACCAGTTGAACCCGCGGCCGCCGGAGGATCTTCCGCTGCCGAACGACGTGATGAACGCACTGGTCGCCGGAGACGCCGCGGGGCTGGGGGAGGCGCTGGTGAACGATCTCGGGCCGGCGGCCGCGTCGCTTCGTCCCGCCCTGGTGCGGATGCTCGAGACCGGCACTGAGCTGGGCGCCCTCGGCGCCATCGTGTCGGGCGCGGGGCCCACCTGTGCGTTCCTGGCCGCCAACGAAGAGGCGGCGGTCGACCTTTCGGTGCAACTGTCCAGCCTGGGCCTGTGCCGCTCGGTGCGTCGGGTGACCGGCCCCGTGCCTGGCGCCCGGCTGATCACCACCTAGCCACATCGGGGACGGTTCTTTTTCGTTCACCGTGGCTGGATGGTTGGGGACGGTTCTTTTTGGTTCACCTGTGGCTGGATGGTTGGGGACGGTTCTTTTTGGTTCACCTGTGGCTGGATGGTTGGGGACGGTTCTTTTTGGTTCACCTGGGCTGGACTGGATGGTTGGGGACGGTTCTTTTTGGTTCACCTGGGCTGACGTCGGGGGACGTCCTCGGTCGTTCGGTCTGGCCGCGTCGAAGTGAACGGACGAGAACCGTCCCCGACCATTCACATCTTGCGGGTCGCAGTGAACGGAAGAGAACCGTCCCCGACGATTCAGATCCGTCCGGTCGTAGTGAACGGAAAAGAACCGTCCCCGACGATTCAGATCCGTCCGGTCGTAGTGAACGGAAAAGAACCGTCCCCGACGATTCAGATCCGTCCGGTCGCAGTGAACGGAAAAGAACCGTCCCCGACGATTCAGATCTGTCCGGTCGAAGTGAACGGAAAAGAACCGTCCCCGACGATTCAGATCGGGGACGGACGTTCGTCGGCCGGCATCACCGAGGCCAGGAAAGGCAGCGCCGCCAGCAGGGCCGCCGGCAGGAACATCGCGTGCTGGATTCCGACCTGGCTGGCCAGCAGGCCGATCACGGCCGGGCCGACCAGGAAAGTGGCGTACCCGAAGGTGACCACCACCGCGAGACCCCGTCCGCCGGCCGCGTGACCTGCCACCGCATAGACCTGCGGAGCGATCATGCCGATGCCGAACCCGACCGCCGCCCAGCCGATCAGCAGCACCGGCAAAGGGGTGGCGATGGCGGTGATCAGGTAGCCGATGGCGGCGCAGGTGCCGCCGAAGCGCACCACCGCGCGACGTCCGAACCGGGCCACCAGCGTGTCGCCCAACAGCCGGATCGCCACCATGAAACCCGCCACGACGGTGACCGCGAGAGAGCCCTGCGCGGCCGGAATCTTGGCCACCTCGGTGACCTGGAGCCCGGACCAGTCCATCGCGGTGCCCTCACCGAGCCCGAAGGCGATCGCCATCAGGCCCAGCAGGTAGGCCCAGCGCGGAATCGGCGTCTTCACGCCGGACTCGTCGGTGTGACTGACGACGTCGGTTTCGGGCGTGATCCGCAACGCCAGCACCGTGGCCGCGACGCCCGCCACCGTGACCACCAGCACGCCGGCCTGCACGGCAGCAGCCGGAACCGCCAGTGCCGCGATGAACACCAGCGCCGCTCCGGTGAAGTTGCCCACCGACCACATGCCGTGGAAGAAGCTCATGATCGGCTTCGGACGGGAGGCCTCCACCTGCACCCCGAGGGCATTCATGGCCACATCGATGCCACCGTTGCCCAGCCCGAGCAGCAGGGCCGCGGCGATCAGCACCGGGTAGTTGCCGGCGAACCCGGCCAGCAGCAACCCGACGATCAGCAGCGGCAAACAGGCCAGCACCACCCGTCGAGCGCCAAAGCGGTCCGTGAGCCGTCCCCCCACCTGCATCGCGGCGATCGCCGCAACCCCCGCGGCGACCAGCATGATCGCGATACTGCCGGCGTCCAGGCCCAGCCGCTCGCGCAGTGCGGCCAGGGACGCGGCCCAGGTGCCGATCACCAGACCGTTGTAGGTGAACAGGTTGACCACGGCCGGGGCCGAGGTGCGTGCGGAGAGAACTGGCGGCATGGGTGCGACCCTATCGACGGCCGGCCGCCCGGCCGGCCGGCATCGCTCAGTCGGACAGCTCAGGTTCGTCGGTCACGACCGCTACCGGCCGCGGCCGCTGCAGCGCCGGATCGATCTCGAGATGGCGCATCCCGTTCCAGGCCAGGTTCACCACGTGGGCGGCCACCACCTCCTTGTCGAGGGGGGCGGCCTCGCGGCTGTCCAGCCACCATTGGCCGGTCAGCGCGACCAGCCCGACCAGCATCTGCGCGTACATCGGCGCCAGCGCGGGGTCGAAGCTGGTCTTGACGAACTCGGCGGCCAACAGATCCTCGACCTGGCTGGCCACGTCCGAGAGGATGGTGCCGAACGACCCCTCCGGCGAGGTGGCGGACGACCCACGCGAGATGATCGCAAACCCGTCCGGACGTGCGTCGATGTAGTCCAGCAGAGCGATGGTACCGAGCTCGATCAGCCGACGGGCGCTCGCCTTCGGGCTGGTCAGGGCTCCGCGGATCGCGGTGTGCAGCCGGCGTACTTCACGATCAACGACGACCGCGTACAGGCCCTCCTTGCCACCGAAGTGCTCGTACACCACCGGCTTGCTGACCTCGGCGTGCGCGGCGATCTCCTCCACCGAGGTGCCGTCCAGGCCACGTTCGGCGAACAACCCCCGGGCCACTTCGATCAACTGCTCGCGGCGCTCAGCCCGGGTCATCCGGACGCGCACCCGCCGGGCTCGGCCGGCTGCGGCAGCTGTGGGGTTCGCCATCCGCCCAGTCTGACCCCTCAGGGTCGGCGCGCCAAACCTGCCCGGGATGCGGCGCTCGCTCGAGCACCGTAGAGTTTGGGGACGATCCCCGGTTGGTCTTCCGGTAGGGCCCGCCTGACTTTGAATCAGGATTAGCGCAGCAGGTTCGACTCCTGCCCGGGGAGCGGGTCGCCGCCGGCCGTGGTTCGCGGACGAGGCCGAGTCGGTCCCTCTCGGCGACTGCTGAGCTCGGGCGGAGCAGCCCGGTACGCGGACGGAGTCGTCCGCCGTTGCCGTCGGGGCCGTCCAGGTCCACTAGGCTGACCACCGACATGCTCGGACGGGCGCATCGGCTGACGCCGGAGCCTCATCCCGAGAATCCGCGAGGCGGCTACACCTGGGAGAACTCGTGTCCACTACCGACCAAGGGCGGGTTGCCGCGGTCGTCATCATGGCGGCGGGTGCTGGCACCCGAATGAAGTCGGCCACCGCGAAGGTGCTGCACCACCTGGGCGGACGATCCATGCTGAGTTACGCCGTCGACGCGGCCAGCGCACTCGATCCCGAGCACCTGGTGGTCGTGGTCGGCCACCAGCGCGACCAGGTCGAAGCGCACCTGGCCGAAGTGGCACCCCAGGTGGTGACCGCGGTCCAGGAGCAGCAGCTGGGTACCGGCGACGCCGTCCGATCCGGGTTGTCGATCCTGGCCGAGGTGGTCGGTGATGTGGTCGTGACCAGCGGCGACGTGCCGTTGCTCACCGGCGAGACGCTACGCGACCTGGTCGAGACGCACCGTGGCGAGGGCAACGCGGTGACCGTGCTGACCACGATCGCGCCCGACCCCACCGGCTACGGCCGGATCGTCCGCGAGGGCGACCAACTGACCCGAATCGTCGAGCAACGTGACGCGGGTCCGGCCGAGCAGGCGATCACCGAGATCAACGCCGGCATCTACGTCTTCGACGGCCAGGTGCTCCGCTCCGGCCTGGCCGATCTCGGCACCGACAACGCCCAGGGAGAGCTGTACCTGACCGACGTGATCGGCTTTGCTCGGGGTCTTGGCCGGCGGGTCGGCGCCAGCGTGCTGGCCGATTCGCTGCAGGCCGAGGGGGTCAACGACCGCATCCAACTCGCGGCCCTGAGCGCGGAGCTGAACCGACGCACCCTGCGCCGCTGGATGGCCGCCGGGGTGACCGTGATCGACCCGGCCACCACCTGGGTGCATGACAGCGTCGACCTGGCCCCCGACGTCACCCTGCTGCCCGGCACGTCGCTCGAGGGAGCCACGTCCATCGCCACCGGCGCCGTGATCGGGCCCGACACGACGCTCGTCGACGTCGAGGTGGACGAGGGTGCCCACGTCGTCCGAACCCACGCCACCCTGGCCGTGATCGGACCCGGCGCCGAGGTCGGGCCCTATGCATACATTCGTCCCGGCACTCAGCTGGGGGCCAAGGGCAAGATCGGAACGTTCGTCGAAACCAAGAACGCCCAGATCGGTGCCGGCGCCAAGGTGCCGCACCTGACCTATTGCGGCGATGCGACCGTCGGCGCCGGAGCGAACATCGGCGCCGGCACGATCTTCGCCAACTACGACGGCGTGACCAAGTCGCACAGCAGCGTCGGGCTCAACTCGTTCGTCGGCAGCGACTCGGTGCTGGTCGCCCCGGTCGAGATCGCGGACGGTGCCTATATTGCCGCCGGCTCAACCATCACCGGCGACGTCGGGCCGGGCGAACTTGCCGTGGCCCGCGGCCTGCAGCGCAACATTCCCGGCTGGGTGGCCAGAAAACGTGCCGGAACCAAGACAGCAGCGGCGGCCGAGGCCGCACTGCGCCAGAGCGAAGTCCAGGAGGACGGCCAGTGAGCGGGATCAAGCGGCCCACCGAGAAGCACCTGATGGTGTGCACCGGCCGGGCGTTCCCGGAACTCGCCGAAGAGGTGGCGGAGCTGCTGGGGGTCGATCTGATCCCGACCCGGCAGGTCACCTATGCCAACTCCGAGATCTATGTGCGGTTCGAGGAGTCGGTGCGCGGAGCGGACGCTTTCGTGATCCAGAGCCATCCGGCCCCGGTGAACGAGTGGCTGATGGAGCAGCTGATCATGATCGACGCGCTGAAGCGAGCGTCCGCCAAGCGGATCACGGTGATCTCGCCGTTCTATCCCTACGGCCGCCAGGACAAGAAGCACGCCGGCCGCGAACCCATTTCGGCCCGGCTGGTCGCGGACCTGTACAAGACCGCGGGGGCGGACCGGCTGATGAGCGTCGACCTGCACGCCGCCCAGATCCAGGGTTTCTTCGACGGCCCGGTCGACCACCTGTTCAGCATTCCGGTGCTGGCCGACTACGTGGCCGCGAAGTACCCGAGCAAGAATATGACGGTGGTCTCACCGGACGCCGGCCGGGTCAAGCTGGCCGACAACTGGTCCGACCGGCTCGGTTTGCCGCTGGCCATCATCCACAAGCGCCGTGACCCGAACAAGGCCAACGAAGTGGCGGTGGGCGAGGTGGTCGGCGATGTCCGGGGCCGGGTCTGCCTGCTGGTGGACGACATGATCGACACCGCCGGCACGATCTGCCAGGCGGCTGCGGCACTCCGCGAACACGGTGCGTCCGCGGTGATCGCGGCGGCCACTCACCCGATCCTGTCGGGCCCTGCGGCCCAGCGGCTGAATGCGTCCGCGTTCGAAGAGGTGATCGTGACCAACACCCTGCCGATCCGCGACGACCTGGTGATTCCCAAGCTGACCGTTCTCTCGATCGCGCCACTGCTGGCCAAGGCGATCCAGGAGGTCTTCGTGGACGGCTCGGTCACCTCCCTGTTCGGCGGCGTCGAGTAGGTCGGCCTCGCACCCCCAACTGATCAGGAGCACCCCGTGGGCAAGGTGGTTTTGTACAGCTCAGTATCGGTGGACGGCTTCGTCGCGGACGAGAACGACCAGCCCGGACCGCTGTTCGACTGGTTGACCAGCGGAGACGTTCCGTTGGACGCGAGCGGCCAGCTCACGGTGTCGCAGACGTCCTACGACTACATCCGGGGGTACTGGGACGAAATCGGGGTGACACTGGTTGGCCGCCACGTCTTCGACCTGACGGACGGCTGGCAAGGTACGCCTCCGAGCGGGATCGACCACGTGGTCGTTGTGACGCACCGGCCGGCGCCCGAGGGCTGGGACCCTCAGGCGCCATTCCACTTCGTCGACGGCATCGAGGCAGCCGTGGCCAAGGCGCAGCACCTTGCGGGTGACCGCATCGTCGAGGTCGCGGCTGGCGACGTCGGCGGACAGGTGCTTGCCGCGGGCCTGATCGACGAGGTGCGCATGGACGTGGTACCGGTCGTGTTCGGTTCCGGCAAGCGCTACTTCGGCACCGGGAACGGGCAGCACCTGTTGCAGGGTCCTGACGAGGTGATTCAGGGCAACCGGGTGCTGCACCTGCGCTATCGGGTGCGAGGTTGACCCAGCCCCAAGACAACCCGCGACTACATCCGCAACGGCGCGGAGCCGTCAATCAGCGGTGATGACCGCGCGGCCCCTGGTGAGGAACCAGAAGGCGGCCGCGACCAGGGCGGTCGCGAAGGCCCCGGCCAGCCCGACCGGCACCGCGATCAGCGGATTCGCGTCGTAGAGCACGATCGTGAACACCCCGACGAAGCCGTTGATCGTTCCGTGCAGCACGGCCGGGGCCAACAGGGAGCCGGTGACCTGACGTACCCGCCAAAGCAGGAACGAGAGCGGAACGCACCACGCGATCATGAAGGCGGTGCCGATTCGTCCATAGCTGCCGTAGTTGAAGCCGAGCACGATCAGCGGGGCGTGCCACAGGCCCCACAGCACCCCGGTCAGCACGTTGGTCCAGAACGCGCCGAGCGGCTGCAGTTCGTCCGCCAGCCACCCTCGCCAGCCGTACTCCTCGCCGAACCCGAACAACCCGTTGATGGTGAAACCGGCCACCAGACCACCGACCAGGGACAGCAGCAGCAGCAGCCACAGCGACGGCATGCCGGCGCTGAGGGCATCGACCTGGTCGGCGTCCATGCTGCCGAGCAACCGCAGCGCGTTGGCCACCAGGTCGTTGTGGCTGCTCAACACCCGGCCGGCGCCGTCCGCTCCGATGCGGTTGCCGAGCACCCAGCTCAGCCCCAGCATCACGATCAGCAAGCCGGCGCTGACCAACCCGATGATCAGCAGGAGGCGCGGCAGCAGCCGGCCGAACCCGGTGAAGATTCCACGCAATCCCGACGGCCGCCCGTCCAGCCGATTCACGATCAACCCGGCCACCAGGGGCGCCGGCATGTAGAGCAGCGCAACGATGACGGTCGCCAGCGTCGGACCCTGCGGACTGGAGAGGTCCCGAAGGCCCAACAGATAGAGTCCGCCGGCGACCAGGCAGACCCAGCCGAAGGCGAGGCCGTAGAACAGCGCGACCCGGCCCCAGCGGACTTTGGGTTTCGCGGACACCGGTGCGGCAGTGATGGTCACCAGCCCACCGTAGCCACCGGGCAGGCGCGCAGCGGGCGGCCACACCGGCGGCGCTCAGACCGGACGGACCGAGTCCCGCAGCCGCAGCGGCATGTGCACGAGCAGGTGTTCAGGTTCCGCGTCGGTGAGGATCATGGCCATCGCCCGGCGGCCCATCTCCTCGTACGGGATCGCTGCCGTGGTCAGGCCCGGACGCAGGTAGGACGCGATCACGTCGTCGTCGAAGGAGGCGACCGAGATGTCGTCCGGCACCCTGAGCCCGTGCTCGGCCATCGCCTGGTAGGCGCCGAAGGCGAGCCGGTCGTTGAGCGTGAGCAAGGCGGACGGACGTCGTCCGGTCGCCAAGAGTTCCTGCATCGCCTGGTAACCGACCTGTGGCTCCCACTGGAAACTGTCGAAGGTCCAACTGGGGGTGACGTCGTATTCGGCGAGCGCATGGAAGATGCCGTCGTAGCGGGGCTGGATGGTCACCGAGTTGCGCGGATGGGCCGCCAGTTCGGGGGAATAGCCGATCAGTGCGATGTCGCGATGGCCGGCCTCCAGCAACACCCGGGCGACCGTCTGACCGGCCTCGTACTCCGCGGGCAGCACGCTCGGGTGGTCCATCGGGCTGGTTGAGTTGATCAGCACCACCGGAAGGTCGGCCGGCACCTTGGGCACATCGATCTCCTTGGCGCCCATCAGGCCGAACACCACCGCGTCGGGTTGCCGGTCGAGCATTGCCCGCATCGCCTCCTTGACCCGGCGCGGGTTGCTGCCCGTCTCGGCGATCAGCACGGTGTGCCGGTGTTGCTCGGCGACGTCGAGCAGGCCGCGGATCATCGCCGACGCGTAGCGAGTCACCGTGACGTCGTCGGACAGGAACCCGACCGTCTGGGTCTTGCCCACCCGGAGACTGCGGGCGGCCGGGTTGGGCCGGTAGTCGAGTTGTTCGGCGGCCGCCCTGATCCGTCCGATCGCATCGGTCGACAGCCGGGTCGGCCGCTCGTTCAGTACCAGGCTCACCGCTGTCGGCGAGACCCGAGCGAGTGCCGCCACATCGGCGAGCGTCGTCCGTTTCTGGTTCACCGCCAGCCACCTCTCTGCACGGGCTGATTGTTCCATGACTACGGCCGACGCCCTCGCAAACTAGTCGCTCGATGAGAAATGCCTGATGAAAAGCATTTATCACGGTTGACGAGTCCAATCGACGGTGTTACGGTTCGGACAGCTAAATGGTTTTAGCTCCCATCTGACCAGGGTTCACAGCAGAACCCTCAACCGCCGGAGGACCCCGTGAAGAAGTCTTTGAAGAAGTTGGGCGTGCTGGGTTTGGCAGCCGCTCTGTCGCTGTCGGTCGTCGCCTGTTCCAAGGGTGGCGGCGCTGCGGCCACCTCAGCCGGTACCGCGGCTGCCGGCCCGGTCGAGCTGTCCATGTGGACCCACAACGCCGGCAACAAGGAAGAGTTGGCCGCGATCACCTCGGTGGTCGACGACTTCAACGCCAGCCAGGCCAAGTACGCGGTCAAGCTGCAGGCCTTCCCGCAGGACTCCTACAACCAGTCGGTGACGGCCGCGGCCGCGGCGAAGAAGCTGCCATGCGTGCTGGACATTGATCAGCCGAACGTGGCCAACTGGGCCTGGGCCGGCTACCTGGCCCCGATCGAGGGCATGGACGACGTGCTCGGCAAGTACCTTCCGTCAACGGTGGCGAAGTACAACGGCAAGACCTACGCCTACGGCTACTACGACGTCTCCCTGGTCTGGGTGACCCGCGAGTCGATCCTGAAGAAGTACGGCATCCGGACCCCCACCATCGACCAGCCGTGGACCGCTGATGAGTTCATGGCGGCGGTGAAGAAGGTCAAGGACTCCGGCGACTACAAGTACCCCGCCGACCTCGCCACCGGCTTCACCGGCGAGTGGTGGCCCTACGGCTTTTCACCGCTGCTCCAGAGTTTCGGTGGCGACCTGATCAACCGCACCGACTACAAGTCCGCCCAAGGCACGCTGAACGGTGACCAGGCGATCGCCTGGGCGAACTGGTTCGCCGGCATGGCGAGGGACGGCTACATGGCCAAGAAGGGCGGCACCGACCCGTCCCAGGACTTCATGAACGGCAAGACGGCGTTCCTGTGGAACGGATCCTGGACCGCGGTGCCGACCCGGAAGAAGTTCGACGACGTGATCTTCGCCCCGCCGGTCGACTTCGGCAACGGCCCCAAGGTCGGCGGTGGCTCCTGGACCTGGGGTGCCTCGACCAACTGTTCCGATCCGGCCGGTGCCGCCGAGTACCTGAAGTTCGCCTCGGCCGACAAGTACGTCGCCAAGGTGGCTCAGGACACCAACAACATTCCCGCGACGGACGCCGCAGCCGCGATGGTGCCGGCCTTCGCTCCCGGAGGTGAGAACGATGTGTTCCGGCAGTACTCGAAGAAGTTCACCGTGATGCGTCCGGAAACCCCCGGCTACCCCTTCATCGCGACCGAGTTCGAGAAGGCCGCGAAGGACATCCTCAACGGTGCCGATCCGAAGACGACGCTCGACCAGGCCGTCGCCAACATCGACTCCAACCAGCAGCAGTACGCCTGAGCCAGTTCAGCTCGGGAGGGACCGTCCGGCCCCTCCCGAGCCACCCACGCACCTGATCGCTGTTCTTGAAGGGAGGTAGTCGATGTCGACTGCCACTGCCACTGTTGCGGCCACCGGCATGGAGCCGGTCGGCCGCACCCGCAAACGTCGCCGGCCCACCGGCAAATCATCGGGTGTCGCTTGGGGCATGCTCGCCCCGGCCGCCATCCTGATGCTCGTCTTTCTGATCGTTCCGATCGTGCTGACGCTGAGCCTGGCGTTCACCGATGCCCGGCTGATCTCGCCGACCCCGGCCAAGTTCACCGGCCTGAACAACTTCGGCCGGCTGTTCGGCTCGAACACGTTCTGGCGCTCGCTGATCAACACCATCATCTTCGCGGTCGTCATCGTGCCGTTTCAGTCCGCCTGCGCCCTCGGGCTGGCCATGCTGGTGAACGCGAAGGTCCGCGGCACGAACTTCTTCCGCACGGTCTACTTCCTGCCCGTCGTCACCTCGATGGTCGTGGTGTCGATGCTGTGGATGTTCATGTACCAACAGGACGGCCTGATCAACGCCCTGCTGGCCAAGGTCGGCATCGCCGGCCCGGACTGGCTGGGTGACCAGCGCACCGCCCTGTTCGCGATCATCGTGATGTCGGCCTGGCAGGCGATGGGCTTCCACATGGTGATCTGGCTGTCCGGCCTGCAAACCATTTCGGCCGACCTCTACGAGGCCGCGTCCCTCGACGGCGCCAGCCCGTGGCAACAGTTCGTGCACGTCACCTGGCCCGGCCTTCGGCAGACCCGCACCTTCATTCTGATCACCATCACCATCGCCGCATTCTCACTGTTCACCCAGATCCAGATCATGACTCAGGGCGGGCCGCTCGACTCGACCTCGACCCTGGTCTTCCTGGCCGTGCGAACCGGCTTCCAGCAGCAACAGACCGGGTACGCCTCGGCGATGTCGCTGGTCTTCTTCGTGCTGGTACTGGCGGTCTCGCTGGTACAGCGCTTCCTCACCCGAGACAAGGAGCCCGGACGATGAGCGAAACCATCTCCCACGTCGCCGAAACCCACCCCGACCCCGAACTGCACGCCGCCGGCGAGAAGAAGCAACCCTGGAAGGGCTGGCTGGTGATGGCCTTGCGGGTGCTGCTCTGCCTGATCTTCGGGCTGCCGCTGGTGTTCCTGATCGTTTCCAGCTTCAAGCCCGACAGCAACATCTTCGGTGACCTCGGATCGATCAACGCCTTCCTGCCGGTAGGCGACCTGTCCCTCGACAACTACCTCGGGGTGTTCGACCGGGTGCCGTTCGCCACCTTCATGATGAACTCCGTGCTGATTTCGGTGGTCACCGTCGCGCTCGGCCTGGTGGTCAACTCGATGGCCGCCTTCGCCTTGTCCCGGATGGAGTTCGCCGGTCAGAAGATCGCCCTGGGCGTTATTCTGGCCACTCTGATCGTGCCGTTCGAAACGATGGCGCTGCCGCTGCTGTGGTGGGTCAACCAACTGCCCTACTTCGACGGGTCGACCGGCTGGCTGGACACCTATGAGGTACAGATCATCCCGTTCGTCGCCAACGCCTTCTCGATCTACCTCTTCTACCAGTACTTCGATTCGATCCCGAAGGAACTGGACGAAGCCGCCAAGGTCGATGGCGCCGGCTGGTTCCGGATCTACCGCAGCATCATCATGCCGCTGTCCGGACCCGCGGTCGCCACCGTCGCGATCCTCACCTTCCTGCCCGCCTGGAACTCCTACCTGTGGCCGCTCATGGTGACCCAGTCCGAAGCCATCCGGCCGGCCATGGTGGGTATGGACTACTTCAAGCAGATGACTGGCTCCACCGGCACCGCCTGGGGACAGATCATGGCCTACGCCTCCATGATCACCGTTCCCGTCCTGGCCCTGTTCATCGCCTTCCAGCGCGCCTTCATCAACTCCATCGCCAGCTCCGGCGTGAAAGGCTGACGACTGTGTTCGACCTGCCCGAGGCCTGGGTCTGGGACTTCTGGGTCGTGGACGACGGCGAGCAGTACCACCTGTTCTTTCTGTACGCCTCGCGTGCGTTGAAGAATCCCGACGCCCGGCACTACCGGGCATCGGTGGGGCACGCGGTTTCGTCCGATCTGACCCACTGGTCGAGGGTGACCGACGCCCTGGTGCGTTCGGACCCACCCGCGAGCGACGATCTGGCCACCTGGACCGGCTCGATCACCAAGGGCCCGGACGAACTCTGGTACCTGTTCTACACCGGGGCCACGGCCGCTCCTGGTGGGTCGAACATCCAAACCGTCAATTACGCCACCTCACCCGACCTCTACGACTGGACGAAGGCGTCGGGGCCGATTCTGCGGGCCGATCCCCGCTGGTACGAGGTGCTGGCCGACGGCCACTGGCATGACGAAGCCTTCCGCGACCCGTGGGTGTTGGCCGATCCCGACGGTGACGGTTGGCACCTGTTGATCACTGCCCGGGCCAACCATGGGCCGGCCGACGACCGCGGCGTGATCGGGCATGCGCACTCGCCCGACCTGATCAACTGGACCCTGGATAAGCCTTTGTCTGAGCCCGGTCAGGGGTTCGGACAACTCGAGGTGCCCGAGACGGTGCAGATCGAGGGGCGACAGTTCCTGATGTTCAACTGCATCTCTGGCGACCTGTCGGACGCGCACCGGGCGACCGGTACGCCGGGTGGCGTCTGGCTGGCTCCGGCGGAGACCCCGCTCGGGCCTTACGACATCGCCGGCGCCCAACTGCTCGCCGATCGCCGGCACTACGTCGGCCGGATCGTCGTCGCTCGCGACGGCCGTCCGATGTTCCTGGCCTTCCGCCACGATGCCGAGGACGGCACCTTCCTCGGCGGCATCACCGACCCCCGCCCGGTTGGGCTCGCGGAGGACGGCACGGTGGTCTTCCTCGACGAGGCACGCACCTGAACCGAGCCGACCGGCCAAGCTGAATGGCCGGGGACGGTTCTTTTTCGTTCAGACCCGGGTGAATCGTTGGGGACGGTTCTTTTCGTTCAGACCGGGTGAATCGTTGGGGACGGTTCTTTTCGTTCAGACGGGTGAATCGTTGGGGACGGTTCCTTTTCGTTCAGACGGGTGAACGAGAGAGAACCGTCCCCAACCGTTCAGGTCCGGGTGAACGAAAGAGAACCGTCCCCGACCGTTCAGTCCGGGGTGAACGAAAGAGAACCGTCCCCGACCGTTCAGTCCGGGTGAACGAAAAAGAACCGTCCCCGATCGTTCAGGGCGCGCTGCGGCCGCTGCCCCCTGACGAACGGCCTACGGCTCCAGCAACCCGCGGATGTCGTCCGCGCTGAGCGGGGCGGCCAGATCGCCGGCCTCGCCGACCACCTTGGCGAACAGGTCCCGCTTGCGCTGCTGCAGGGCCACCACCTTCTCTTCGATGGTGTCCTCGCTGACCAGCCGGTAGACCATCACGTTGCGGTGCTGACCGATCCGATGGGTGCGGTCGATCGCCTGCAACTCGGCGGCCGGGTTCCACCACGGATCGAGGATGAACACGTAATCGGCCTCGGTCAGGGTGAGCCCGAATCCGCCGGCCTTCAGGCTGATCAGGAACACCGGGTCGGTGCCCGAGCGGAAGGCTTCGATTCGGGCCGGGCGGTCGCGGGTGCGTCCGTCCAGGTAGCTGGCGCCGATGCCTTCTTCGGCGAACCGTTCCCGAACCATGGTCAGGTAGCGGGTGAACTGGCTGAACACCAGGGCCCGGTGCCCCTCGGCGGCGAGTTCGGCGACCAGCTCCACCAGGGCGTCGACCTTCGCCGAGACCGGGGGTTGTCCGTCCAACACCAGTGCGGGCGACAACGCGAGCTGCCGCAGCAGCGTGAGCGAGGCCAGGATGGTGATCCGGTTGTGGCGCAGGTCGTCGACCAGGCCGAGCACCTTCTTGCGTTCGGCGGCCAGCTGCTTGTCGTACAACCTGCGATGGCCCGGGGCGAGCGGCACCAAGAGCACCTGTTCCTGCTTCGGTGGCAACTCGGCGGCCACCGACTCCTTGGTTCGCCGCAGCATCAGCGGACGCACCCGCCGGTGCAGTCTTCGGAGCGCCTCGACATCGCCCGATTCGATCGGACGCCGGTAGCGCTCGCCGAACGACACCGGATCGGTGAACAGGCCGGGGGCGGTGATCGAGAGCAGCGACCACAGGTCCATCAGGTTGTTCTCCAGCGGTGTGCCGGTGATCGCGAACTTGGCATCGGCGCGCAGCTTGCGGACGGCCTGGTACACCTGCGCCTGCCGGTTCTTCACGAACTGTGCCTCGTCGAGGAACACCGCCGTCCAGGGCTGGGCCGCGTACTCGTCGGCGTCCAGCCGCAGCAGGGTGTATGAGGTGACCACCAGATCGGCGCTGCCGGCGAGTTCGGCGAGCGGCTGAGTGCGCCGCTTCGCTGTTGCGTCCACGATCACCACGCGAAGGTCCGGCGCGAACCTCGCCGCCTCGGCCGCCCAGGTGCCGAGCACCGAAGTGGGCGCCACCACCAGCAACGGACGATCGAGGCGCCCGGTCTCAGCGAGCTGGCAGGCGAGCGCCAACGCCTGCAGGGTCTTGCCCAGCCCCATGTCGTCGGCCAGGATGCCGCCGAGCCTGGCCCGGAGCAGGAAGTGCAGCCAGCTGAACCCCACCTCCTGGTAGGGACGAAGGGTGGCCCGCAATCCGGCCGGCGGAGGCAACGCCGGCAACTGCTCGAGGTCGAGCAGCGCGGACACCGCTGAGGTCCACGCGGCGGATTGCTCGGCCACCACGCCCAGCCGGGTCAACTCGTCCCATAGTCCGGCGTGTTCGGCGCGCAGCCGCAGCCCCTGACCTTCGCGGGGGGCCAGGTCGGCGGCCTCGGCGATCAGGGCCCGGAGCTGGTCGAGCTCGGTGCGATCCAGGCTGAACCAGGTGCCCGAGGGCAGGATCAGGTGGGTCTGGCCGGTGGCCAGGGCGGTGAACAGCTCGGCATATTCGACGGGCTCGTCGTCGATGCTGACCTGCACCTGAAGGTTGAACCAGTCCGTGCCCTCGGACGGGTCGGTGACGGTGAGGCTGACTTTGGGGGCCTCGTCGGCCAGGCGGTAGCTCTGCGGTTCGCCGGTCACTTCGACGAGCACGCCGGCATCACGCAGGCGATCCAGCCAATGGGTGACCAGGTCGGCGGTGGCCGCACCGGTCAGGGTGGCGGTTTCGGCGAGCCGCCGTCCGGACGGCCCCTGCGTGCTCGGCCAGGGGCCGTCCGGCAGTTCGGCCAGCAGGGCCTGCTCCGCGTCGCGGTCGCGGTAGCCGGCGCCACCGTCGGCGGGATGCAGTGCGACGTTCAGCTCGCCGGCCCCGACCTGATACCGGAATGCCCAGGTCAACTCGGCGACGTGGTCAGGGGCAAAGGCGACCCTGAGCTGCAGCCTGGGCGGGGACGGCTGCGGCAGCTCGACGCCAGGCGAGACCTCGACCTGGGTCACTCGGCGGAGCACCGGGTAGAAGTCGGTGGCGAAGTCCGGCACGTCGGCTTCGGGGATCTGCAGCCTGGCGTACCGCAACAGCAGGCCCTGCTGGGCGGGACTCAGCGAATCGGCGAACTGCACCAGCAGGATCTCGTTGGCCCTGGGCACCACACAGCCATGTGGGGGCGACCCGATCAGGTTGCTCTGCAGCACCGGCCATTCCTGCTCGCCGGTGGTCACGTACGTGCGCAGCTCAAGGCCTGCGCCGTTGGCGTCGACACGGCTGGTCACCCGCGCCCGGCCGGCAGCCATTCGCACCTCCGGCGTGCCCTGACCGGGCACCAACGGCACCCCCGCGGACGACGCCTCGCGCAGCCAGTGCCACACTGCCGGGCCGAGTTCGTCGAGCTCCAACAGGTCTGATCGGCGGGTGTGGTAGTAGCTGGAGGCCACTCGTTGCTCGCGGGTGTGCGCCAGTCCTGCCAGTACCCGGCGGTGCTCCGGGGCGAACGGGGAGTTCCAGCCGTAGTCGACGCTGTCCCACGAGATGCCGGTGCGCACCCAGCGCCCCGACCGGCCCATCACCAGCGGCCGCAGCTGCAACGAGCCGGACATGCTGCGGGTCACCTGGATCGCCAGCGGCTGACCCCGGGCCGGCGTGCTGGCCTGGCCAACGATCTCGGTCAGGGCCCGCTGCCAGGCCGGCTTCAACGCCGTCAGGTTCGCCGTGCGCAGGTGCCACAGCAGAGCCGCACCGTGCTTGCAGGCCGAGTGCACCGGGCACGAGCACGCGGTGGTGACCGCGCCGGAGCCGGCGTGCTGCCGGGCCAGGGTCTGATACGGACGGATCGCCGACCCGCGCACCTGCGCCTGGATCAGGCTGCCGCCGGTGCCCGAGCCGACCGCGACCTGGGTCACCCGACCCTCGCGGGCATACTCCTGACCGCGGGCCAGGGTGAGTTCGCCGAACATCTCGACCAGCCGGCGCTCGCCCAGTTCGTGCGTCCAGGGCGGGTATTGCGCGGTCATCGAGCGGCCCGCCTCAGCCCGGACGGGCGCGCTCGGCAGCGCAGCCGCCCAGGCCCGGCCGGCACCGTTCGCACACAGGTAGTCATCATGCCCACGCTAGTCGTAGGAGCCGACAAACGGGCCCGCGGCCTTGGCGTCGACCAGTCGTCAGGCCACGCGCAAGGCGTTCTCGTCCAGCATCCGGAAAGTTCCCTCGGATGATCGGACGCGATTTCCTACCCGGTCGCCGGACACGGTAGATTATCGGGGTTGCCTCGGCGAGGGGCCCAAGGCCCGTGATCGACAAGGTGTGCGCGATGCGCGTGCCCTCCCTCGTCCGAGATTGAGTTGCAGACGAGGTAAGAGGAGAGAAGCCACAGTGGCTGAGATCAATATTTCCGCAGTATCCCGTACCGAGTTCGGTAAGGGCGCCGCCCGTCGCGCGCGCCGTGCCGGCCTGGTTCCGGCCGTGCTCTACGGCCACGGCACCGACCCGGTGCACGTGTCCCTGCCCGGGCACGACACGCTGCTGGCGCTGCGCGCCGCCAACGCACTGCTGTCGATCACGATCGACGGCGATACCGCCCAGCTGGCCCTGCCCAAGCAGGTTCAGCGCAATCCCGTCCGTGGCACCGTCGAGCACGTCGACCTGGTCATCGTGAAGCGTGGCGAGAAGGTCACCGTCGAGGTGCCGCTGCACCTGATCGGTGACGAGCACCGTCCCGACCGCGTGGTCAACATGGATCAGCAGACGATCCTTCTCGAGGTGCTGGCCACCAACATTCCGGCCGCCATCGAGATCGATGTCAGCGCCCTCGAGGTCGGCGATTCGATCGCTGCCCAGGACCTGAACCTGCCTGAGGGTGCGGTCTTCCCGGGCGAGCCGGACGACCTGATCCTGAGCATCAGCGCCGCGAAGACCCAGGAGCAGATCGACGCCGAGCTGGATGCCGCCGTTGGTGGCGACGAGGACGCCGAGGTGTCCGAGGAGTCCACCGAGGCCGAGGGCGCGACCGAGTCGGAGTAGTCCCGCATGGCTGCATGGCTGGTGGTCGGGCTCGGTAATCCGGGCCCGACCTACGCATCTCACCGGCACAACGCCGGCTTCATGGTGGTGGACGAACTCGCCCGCCGCGCGTCCGTGGGCTTCGCCGCCCCGCGCGGCATGCGTGCGGACGTCTGCGAGACGAGAATCACCGCTCTCGGCATCGGCGGCATCGGTGCGGACGCCGAGCGGGTGGTGCTGGTCAAGCCACGCACGTTCATGAACGACTCGGGCGCCGCCGTCGGCAAGGCCTGCGCGTACTACGGCGTCGAACCGGCCCGAGTGATTGCCGTCCACGACGAGCTCGACATCGACTTCGGTCAGCTCCGGCTCAAGCTTGGCGGCGGCGACAACGGGCACAACGGGTTGAAGTCGATCCGCTCCGTGCTGGGCACCGGCGACTTCTTTCGGGTGCGGTTCGGCATCGGACGTCCGCCCGGCCGTCAGGCGCCCGCCGACTACGTGCTGACCAACTTTCCAGCATCGGCCAAGGAGGATCTGGCCCTCGAGATCGGACGCGCCGCCGACGCCGTGGAGGCACTCATGCTGCGCGGCCTCGAAGCGGCCCAGAACACGTTCAACTCCTGATCGACGGCCGCTACGGCTGCACCAGGATCCGCACCGGGTCACCCAGTTTCTGCTCGAGCATTTCGATGCCGCGGTGGATCTCGGTCAGCGGCACCACGGCCGAGATCGACTCACTCAAGTTGAGCCGTCCGGCCGCGACCAGCTCGACCAGAATCGCAATGTCCTGCACCTGGTAGCCCAGATGCCCCTTCAGTTGCTTGCGCCGCAGCGCGAATGAGATGAACGGGCCGGCGTCGATCCGGTCGGCGCTCATCCCCACAGTGATCGCCTGGCCGTTGGTGTCCAGGCTCTCGATGGCCTGCCCGGTGGTGGCGGCGATACCGACCGCATCGAAGGCCACATCGATCATCCGGCCGCCGGTCGCCGCCGCGATCTTGGCCTGCAGGTCCGGGTCGTCGGCCCGGAAGGCGTGGTCGGCGCCCACCCGCAGCGCCCGGTCCAGGGCCGCGTCGCGGACGTCGACGGCGATCACCGGAATGCCCCCGGCCAGCTTGGCCAGCTGCACCAGATGGGTACCGATGCCTCCGACACCCCAGACGCCGACCGCATTGCCCAGGTGGACGCCCGCCGTGCGGACCACGGCCGCGAAAGGGGTGGATACCGCGTCGGCGAGGATCGCCGCCTGATCCAACGGCACCGCGTCGGGTACCCGGGTCGGGCCGATCGCCCCGACCAGCACGTACTCCGCCCATCCGCCGTCGTAGCCGAAGGCCATCAGTTGTAGGTTGCGGCACTGGGCCAGGTTGCCGCGCAGGCAGTTGCGGCAGCCCATGCACGCTCGGCCGGACGCTGGAATGACCCGATCGCCCAGGCTCCACCAGGTCACGCCGGCACCAATCGCGGCAACCGTGCCGGACACCTCGTGGCCCTGCGTCACCACCGGCAGTTGCGGGGGGAAGCTGCCGTCGATCAGGGAGAGGTCGGAGTGGCAGATGCCGCAATAGGCCACCTTGACCAGGATTTCGCCCGGACCCGGCCGGGGCACCGGGATCTCGTCCAGGCTGACCGTTCGGGTGTCGGCGTGGAACCGGGCGGCGAGCATCGTCGCCGGAATCTGGGGGGTGGCCTCGGTCATGCTTCGCTCCTCACCGTGGACTCACGCGCATCGGTGAGCGTCCGCCTCATTCCTACCAGTCGGTCGGTGGAAGAAGCAGGGCTGGCCGGCTCGGCGGACCTGTCCCGGTTCCGGGGTCGCGCGCCGGGTCGTCGGACATTGCCGCAACCTGTCGAGACCAGGATTTCGACAAGCTCATCAGCGACCGGCCCAATCGGCCGGATCCCCTGCGTCCGAAACTGTTGGCGCCCGACGCTAGGGTTGCCCGGTGACTTTGTCGGGCCTGGTCGAACTCGTCGCCTCCGACCCCACCATTGCCTCCGCCGTTGACGATGCACGGCGGTCACGCCTGCGCGCCCTCGACCTGACCGCCCCCGAGGCGATGCGATCGGTGCTGGTTGCGGCGTTGGCCGTGGGCTCCGATCGTCCGGCGCTGCTGATCACCTCCACCTACCGCGAGGCCGAGAGTGCCGCGGCTGCCCTGGCCTCGATTCTCGGTGACGACCAGGTCGCCTACTACCCGGCCTGGGAAACCCTTCCGCATGAACGGCTCAGCCCCCGCTCCGACACCGTCGGACGCCGGCTCGAAGTGTTGCGCCGGCTGGCCAACAACGACGAACTGCCGCCCCCTCAGGTGATCGTGGCGCCGGTCCGCTCCGCTCTGCAGCCTCAGGTCACCGGGTTGGGCTCGCTGCTCCCGGTCCGGCTGGTCAAGGGGGCTGAACACGACCTGGGCGCCGTCGCTAAAGCCCTGGTCAACGCCGCCTACCTGCGGGTCGACCTGGTGGAGCGTCGAGGCGAGTTCGCCGTCCGTGGCGGCATTCTGGACGTCTTCCCGCCCACCGAGGAACATCCCGTCCGGGTCGACTTCTTCGGCGACGAGGTGGACGAGATCCGCACCTTCGCCGTGGCCGACCAGCGCTCGTTCGGAGACCCGATCGGCGAGGTGATCGCCTCACCGTGTCGCGAGTTGTTGATCACCGACGACGTCAAGGCACGTGCGGCGGTGTTCGCCGACCAGACCAGCAGCACCCCGGGCAACCTGTCCGAGATGTTCGAGAAGATCGCCCAGGGTCATGCGGTCGACGGCATGGAGGCGCTGTCCTCGGTCTTGGTCGACGGCCTCGAACTGCTGATCGACGTGTTGCCGGCCAACACCCTGGTGTTGGTGGCCGACCCTGATCGGGTGCGGGCCCGGTCGCATGAACTTTTCGCCACCAGCCAGGAGTTCCTCCAGGCGTCCTGGGCCGCCGCCGCGTCCGGAGGCAAGGCGCCGATCGACCTCGGCGCCGGCGCCTATCGCGAACTGGCGGACGTGCGGGAGCGAGCGCTGGAACGCGGGCAGTCGTGGTGGTCGTTGTCGCCCTGGGCGGCCGCCCCGGACTCGCCGCCGCCCGCGGACGACTGGTACGAGCCGATCGACCTCGGCGTCGGCGACGCAGCCCTGGCCGGCATCGAATCCCGCACGATCGAGGCCCGTGAGGCAGATGTGCACCGGGGTGACGCCGAGGCCGGCATTACCGCGATCCGTACCGCCGTCACCTCGGGGCAGCGGGTGTTGCTGGTCGCCGACAGCCCCGGTCTGGCCACCCGGATGGGCGAGGTGCTCACCGAGGCCGGCGTTGCCGTCCGTGGCGCCGCCGACCTCGCCGAAACCCCGCAGCCGGGCCTGGCCACCGTGGTGGTGGCCGACCTTCGGCACGGTTTCACGTTGCCGCGGGTCGGGTTGTCCGTCGTCACGGCGGCCGATCTCTCCGGTCAGCGCGAGCTGGACAAGTCCGCGCGCAAGATGCCGGCCAGGCGCAAGAACACCATCGACCCGCTGGAGTTGGCCGCCGGCGACCCGGTGGTGCACGAGACTCACGGTGTCGGTCGCTACCTCGAAATGGTCCAGCGCACGGTGGGCGGAGCGACCCGCGAATACCTGGTTCTGGAGTACGCGCCGTCCAAACGCGGACAGCCCGGTGACCGGTTGTTCGTGCCGATGGACCAACTCCACCTGATCACCCGCTACGTGGGCGGCGAGAGTCCGGCGTTGGACAAGATGGGTGGGGCCGACTGGTCCAAGCGCAAGTCGCGGGCCCGCAAGGCGGTCCGCGAGATCGCCGCCGAGCTGATCAAGCTGTATGCCGCGCGGCAGGCGTCCCGTGGTTACGCGTTCGGCCCCGACACGGTCTGGCAGCGAGAGCTCGAGGACGCCTTCACCTACGTCGAGACCCCCGACCAGCTGGCAGCGGTGATCGAGGTGAAGGCCGACATGGAGCAGGTCATCCCGATGGACCGGCTGATCTGCGGCGACGTCGGTTACGGCAAGACCGAGATCGCAGTCCGGGCCGCCTTCAAATCGGTGATGGACGGCAAGCAGGTCGCTGTGCTGGTGCCCACCACCCTGCTCGTGCAGCAGCATCAGGCCACCTTCGCCGATCGCTACGCGGGCTTTCCGGTCACGGTGGCCCCGCTGAGCAGGTTCCAGTCGGCGGCCGAGGTGAAGAAGACCCGTGAAGGAATCGGCGACGGCACCGTCGACGTCGTCGTCGGCACCCATCGGCTGCTCAGCGACGAGGTCAAGTTCAAGGACCTCGGCCTGGTGATCATCGACGAGGAGCAGCGGTTCGGCGTCGAGCACAAGGAGGCGTTGAAGAAGCTCCGGCTGAACGTGGATGTGCTGGCGATGAGTGCCACCCCGATCCCTCGCACCCTCGAGATGGCGATCACCGGCATCCGCGAGATGAGCGTGATCGCCACCCCACCCGAGGAGCGGCACCCGGTGCTGACCTTCGCCGGACCCTGGGACGAGGCGCAGGTGCGGGCCGCGATCCGGCGCGAACTGGCCCGCGAAGGTCAGGTCTTCTACATCCACAACCGGGTCAACTCGATCGAGAAGACGGCCAGGCGAATCGCCGAACTGGTGCCCGAGGCGCGGGTTGCCGTCGCCCACGGCCAGATGAACGAGCACGCCCTCGAGACTGTGATGGTCGACTTCTGGGAGCGACGCACCGACGTGCTGGTCTGCACCACGATCGTCGAGGCCGGGTTGGACATCTCGACGGCCAACACGCTGCTGATCGAGCGGTCCGACCTGCTCGGGCTCTCCCAGCTGCATCAGCTTCGTGGCCGGGTCGGACGCAGCCGTGAGCGTGGCTACGCCTACTTCCTGTACCCGCCGGAGAAGCCGCTGACCGAGACCGCCCACGACCGGCTGGCCACCATGGCGGCGCACACCGACCTCGGCGCCGGTATGGCGATCGCGATGAAGGACCTGGAGATCCGTGGCGCCGGCAACCTGCTCGGCGGCGAACAGTCCGGACACATCGCCGACGTCGGCTTCGACCTCTACATCCGGCTGGTCGGCGAGGCGGTCGCCGACTTCCGCGGCGAAGACGTCCAGCCCGAGCCCGAGATGAAGATCGAGTTGCCGGTCGAGGCACACCTGCCGGTCGACTACGTCGAATCGGAGCGGCTCCGGCTGGAGATGTACAAGCGGCTGGCCCAGGTCAGCGACGACGCCGGCATCGACGCCGTCCGCGACGAACTGCTCGACCGTTACGGCGCGCTGCCCGAGCCGGCCGAGGCGCTGCTGGCGGTGGCCCGGTTCCGGCTGCTGGCCAAGTCGAAGGGCATCACCGAGATCATCATGGCGGGCACCGCCGTCCGGTTCTCGCCGGCGGAACTGCCCGAGTCCAAGCAGCTGCGACTGAACCGGATGTACCCGGGCGCCCAGATCCGCCGAACCGCCGGGCACCTGCTGGTTCCGCGTCCGATGACCCGTCCGATCGCCGGGCAGCCGATCGTCGACCTGCCGCTGCTGGCCTGGGCGACGTCCGTCCTGAACGACATCTTCTGAGTCGTGGCTGATGTCAGGTCGTCCTGCACCTGCGACGTCCCGGGCCACGTTCTCGCACAACCGGTTAGGATCGCAGCGGTACCTGTCGGAGGAGCTGGAATGAAGAGCGTGCGTTGGTTGGCGGCCGTCCTGGCGGCGACTCTCCTGGTCTTGGCCGGCTGCACCGCGCCGAGCGCGAACGTCGCCGCAACCGTGAACGGGGTGCCAATCTCGGTGCCGATGGTGGACGGTCCGGTCCAGGCCATCGGCGGCACCACCGAAGAGCCCGGCGCGCTGGCTGATGCCCACGCCACGGTGCTCTCCTACGCGATTCGGGGCGAGGTGGCCCGCGGCGTGGCCGCCCAGCAGAACATTGCGTTGACCGGCGAGCCGCGCTCCGCGGTGCTGGCCGCCAACCCCAACCTGGCCAAGTACGCCAACGACCCGGTGGTGGGCAGCTTCATCACCGACGTGGTCGACTACACCATCGTGGTGAACACGATCAGCGAGGCTGCATTCCTGGCCAAGGTCGCCGAGGCCGACGTGCAGGTGAATCCGCGGTACGGCGCCTGGTCCATCCAGACGGCAGCCGTCTCCACGTCCGGGGGCCAGCTGTCCCAGCCGTGGGTGACTCCCAGCCCGCCCGGCTGACCGGCCGATGCCGCAGTCCGAGGTGCAACGCCTGGTCGAGGTGATGCACGTGCTACGCCACAACTGCCCGTGGGACGCGGAGCAGACCCACGCCAGCCTGGTCGGCTACCTGATCGAAGAGACCCTCGAGGTGGTCGAAGCCATCGAGGACGGCGACGACGTGGCCATCGTCGAAGAGCTCGGCGACCTGCTGCTCCAGGTGGTGTTCCACAGCGAGATCGCCACCGAGCAGAACCGGTTCACAGTCGAGGATGTGGCCCGCGGCATCGCCGACAAACTGGTCGCCCGGCACCCCTATGTATTCGCCGGCGAACCTGTTCCGGGCGACCTGGTGGGGTCCTGGGAGCAGCGCAAGCGGGCCGAGAAGGGCCGCACCTCGGCGCTGGACGGAATCCCCGGCCGGATGTCGGCGCTGACCCGGGCGAGCAAGGTGATCGGCCGCACCGGCTGGCAGGCGGCGACCCTGCTGGACGAACCGGGCGACGACATCGGACGCCGGATCCTGGCCCTGGTCGCCGAGGCGCACGCCGCGGGCGTGGACGCCGAGCAGTCCACCCGGGCCGCCGTCCGGCAGTTGGAACAACGCGTCCGGGACGCCGAAACCAACTGAGCACAGAACCCTTCGGGCTCAGCACAGAACAGCGCGGCCAGCTGAGCGTTGGGAACCCCGCCGCGAGCCATTCCCATCGCGGTCAGGACCGATAGGGTGAGCAGCGGACGTTTCCACACACCGAAAGGCACTGCATCGTGGCAACCATCGAATTCGTCGATGCTCGCGAGATCCTGGATTCGCGCGGCAACCCCACCATCGAGGTCGAGGTCATTCTCGATGACGGCTCGCAAGGACGGGCGGCGGTTCCCTCCGGCGCTTCGACCGGCGCCTTCGAGGCCGCCGAACTACGCGACGGCGACAACGGCCGTTACGGCGGCAAAGGTGTGCTGAAGGCCGTCGAGAACGTGCAGCAGCAGCTCTCCGCCGAGATCACCAATGTGTTCGAGGCCGATGCGCAGCGCGCCATCGATCAGGCCATGATCGAACTCGACGGCACCCCGAACAAGTCCAAGCTGGGCGCCAACGCGATCCTCGGCGTCTCGCTTGCAGTGGCCCACGCCGCCGCCGAATCCGCCGGGCTGCCGCTCTACAAGTATCTCGGCGGACCGACGGCCAACCTGTTGCCGGTACCGATGATGAACATCCTGAACGGTGGGTCGCACGCCGACTCCAACGTCGACATCCAGGAGTTCATGATCGCTCCGATCGGCGCGGCCACCTTCGCCGATGCGCTCGAGATGGGCGCCGCGGTGTACCACGCCCTGAAGGCTGTGCTGAAGGGTCGCGGGCTGGCCACCGGCCTTGGCGACGAGGGCGGCTTTGCCCCCAATCTGGAGAGCAACCGGGCCGCGCTCGACCTGATCGTCGAAGCGATCGGCAACGCGGGCTACGAGGCCGGCAAAGACGTCGGCCTGGCGCTCGACGTGGCCGCGTCCGAGTTCTTCAACGAGGACGGCACCTACAACTTCGAGGGTCAGTCCAAGTCCTCGGCCGAGATGGTCGCCTACTACGCCGACCTGGTCGCCAACTACCCGCTGGTCTCCATCGAGGACCCGCTGAACGAAGAGGACTGGGACGGCTGGAAGGCGATGACCGACGAGTTGGGCGAGAAGGTTCAGCTGGTTGGTGACGACCTGTTCGTCACCAACGTCGAGCGGCTCAAGCGGGGAATCGACAGTGGAACCGCCAACTCGCTGCTGGTGAAGGTCAACCAGATCGGCTCGTTGACCGAGACCATCGACGCGGTGACCATGGCCCACCGGGCCGGCTACACCACGATGATGAGCCACCGCTCCGGCGAGACCGAAGACACCACGATCGCCGACCTGGCCGTCGCCCTCGGCTGTGGCCAGATCAAGTCGGGCGCCCCGGCGCGTACCGAGCGGGTCGCGAAGTACAACCAGTTGCTGCGCATCGAAGAGGATCTGGAGGACGCGGCACGCTACGCCGGTGCCGCCGCCTTCCCGAGGTTCGGCACCAACTGACCGTACGCTTGACCTGATGAGGAATCAGGTCTGATGGCACGCGACAGGCGGCCACCACGTACATCGCCGGCCGGCCCGGGACGTCTCGCACGTACCCGGGCCGGCTTGCGCACCTCCACGCCCAAGTCGGCCACGGCAACTTCTGATCAGGCGGCGACTCCGGCGAGCCCCAAGTCCCCGCGCAGGCTTCCGTCGCTTCCGGTCCGGTTCGGGTTGACCCGGCGGGCGTTGGCGGTGCTCAGCGTGCTGGTGATTCTCGCCCTGTCCTACGCCAACTCGCTGCGCATCTACCTCGACCAGCAGCGTGACATCGGGGTGGCCACCCAACAGATCCAGGACCGCACCGAGCGGATCTCCGAACTCGAGGACGAGCTGGGGCGCTGGAACGATCCGGCCTTCGTGAAGGCGCAGGCGCGCGACCGGCTGGGCTGGCTGCTGCCCGGCGAAACAGGCTTCAAGGTGATCGGCCCGGACGGCAAGCCGCTTGGCACCGGTGTGGTGCTCAACTCACAGAACGAACTGCCCCCGGGCGAGCACCCGGAGATGTGGTTCGACCGGCTGTGGAGCTCAGTGCAGACCGCCGACAACCCCGAACGCAAACTCGGCCGCTGACGCGGCGAGGATCGGTCGTGATCCCGCACGTGCTCGTTGTCCCGTCCTGACCCATTCATCCCGGCGCGCCAGCACCGCCCGGCGGTCGAGACCTCCCCGCCGCCAAGCCACCAGCGACGAAGTTGATCTGACCCGCCAGACGGTGGTCAGATCAACATCCTGATTGCCGAGCGCTTCGACACCTTCCCCTACAGCGGGCAGAATGAACCGGTGCCCACCCCGTCCGTCATCGCCGCCGTCGACCTGGCGTCGATCGAACGACAGCTGGGGCGCCCGCCGCGGGGAGTGCTCCAGGTGGCCTGGCGATGCGCAAACGGCGAACCCGGGGTGGTGGTCACCGCGCCGCGGTTGCCGGACGGCACCCCGTTTCCGACCACGTACTACCTGACCTGCCCGGTGGCCGTCGCGAATGTGTCGACCCTGGAGTCACAAGGGGTGATGGCCGACATGACGGCTCAGCTGCTGGAGGATCCCGAACTGGCTGACGGCTATCGCGCGGCGCACGAGTGCTACCTGGCCGACCGGCAGGCGCTCGGCGAGGTGCCCGAGATTGCCGCGGTCAGCGCCGGCGGCATGCCGACCCGGGTGAAGTGCCTGCATGTGCTGGTCGCGCACGCGCTGGCTGCCGGCGCGGGGGTGAATCCGCTCGGCGACCGGGCGGTAGAACTGCTGGCAGACTTTCCGTTCGGCGAGTGTCTGGGGGAGCGATGAGGGTTGCGGCGATCGATTGCGGAACCAACTCGGTGCGGCTGCTGGTCGCCGAGGGTACGGACGGTGGAGGCATGGCCGACCTGGACCGACGGCTGATCCTGACCCGGCTCGGCCAGGGCGTGGACGCCACCGGCAGATTCCATCCGGACGCCTTGGCCCGTACTCTGGCTGCCTTTGCCGAGTATGCCGACGTGATCGCCGCGTCCGGTGTCGAACAGGTGCGGCTGGTGGCCACCTCGGCCGCCCGGGATGCCGCCAACCGTGACGAGTTCTTCGCCGGCGCCCGTGAGCGCCTCGGGGTCGACGCCGAGATCATCAGCGGCGACGAGGAGGCACGGCTGTCCTTCACCGGCGCCCTCACCGCACTGCCGGATGTGGCGGCACCGGCGCTGGTGATGGACATCGGCGGCGGCTCAACGGAGTTGATCACCGGCTCCGGCGGCAGCATGCCGACCATCGTGCACGGCATTTCGTTGAACATCGGCAGCGTCCGGGTGCGTGAGCGGTTTCTGGCCGACGACCCGCCCACCTCCGATCAGGTCATCAACGCCGCCGCCTACATCGACGGTCTGCTCGACGGCTCGGGGGTCGATTTCGCGTCGGTGCGGACCTGGATCGGTGTCGGCGGCACCGCCACGTCGTTGTCCGCGCTGAATCAACGGCTGCCCGAGTACGACCGCACGAAGGTGCACGGCTCCACCATGACCCGTGCCGACCTGCACCAACTCGCCGAGCACCTGCTCACTTCGACGGTCGACCAGGTCAAGGCACTGCCGTCGATGCACCCCAAGCGTGCGGACGTGATCTGCGCCGGCGCCCTGATCGCCGATCGGGTCGGGGCCCGGGTCGAGGTCGACCTCACGATCAGTGAGTCCGACATTCTGGACGGCCTCGCGCTCGGCTTGCTGGCCGGCTGACCGCCCTACAATCCAGGTACGTGCCCCCGTAGCCCAATCGGCAGAGGCAGGCGGCTTAAACCCGCCCAAGTGCGGGTTCGAACCCCGCCGGGGGCACGCTCCCGCAGCGGGGCCCACCTTCCGACCCGACCTCCGTCCACACCTGTGTGTCGCACGCTGACTGCCGGCGAGGGGACACAGTGGCCACCAGCACCGCTTTTGAAAGCGTCACCCTGGACGGTGTCATGCAGTCACTCGGACGTCCGGACGAGGACACCCGGGACGGATCCGTGCACGGCGGCTGGGGGCGAGGGCTGCTGACCGGCGAGACGATCGAGACCGTGGCCCGGTTGCGGGCCGAAGCAGACCTGCCGATCCACACACCTGACCGCTCGCTGAAGCCCGTGTGACCTCCGGTGACCCCGAATCGCCCCTGACCGGTGGTGCCGGAAGCTTTCTCACTGTTTCGGCGTTCCGTATCATGGGTGTGTATCCCTAGAGAAGGAAACCAAACACATGCGCAGCTCCAACCCCGTTCTTTCGAGGCCGGACGCTTTCATGCCGCAACAGCGGAACCAGGCCGGCCCACAACAGCCCACCCAGTTCGGCGCCCCGCAGCCCGGCTATCCCCAGGGCGGCTTCCAGCAACAGCCCGGCTACCCGCAAGGCGGCTACCAGCAGCCGGTTCCCGGCCAGTACGGCCCGCAGGACCCGGTTCAGCCCGGTGGTCTGATGACCATCGACGACGTGATCACCAAGACGGCGATCACGCTGGGCACCCTGATCGCGACCGCCGCGCTGACCTTCATGTTCCTGCCGGCCTCGCTGCTCTGGCCTGCGGTCATCGTCAGCGCCCTGGTCGGCTTCGTCACCGTGCTGTTGGTCGCCGGACGGCGCAAGATCAACCCTGGCATGGTGCTCATCTACGCCGCTATCGAGGGCGTCTTCATCGGCGCCATCAGCAAGGTCTACGAGACCGCGTGGAGTGGCATCGTCCCGGCCGCCGTGATGGCCACCGTGGTGACTTCCGCCGCCACCCTCGGTGTCTACAAGTTCTTCCGGATCAAGGTCACCAGCAAGTTCCGCAAGATGGTGATGATCGGAACTCTGGCCTACGCCGGCGTGCTGATGATCAACTTCGTGATGTCGCTGTTCGGCGTGAACTTCCTGTTCGGCCACGGCAACATGGCGCTGCTGCTGCTCATCTCGGCGGTGGGCGTCGGCTTGGCCGTGTTCAACCTGATCATGGACTTCGACTACATCGAGCAGGGCATCGCGGTCGGCGCCCCGGCGTCCGAGTCGTGGCGCGGCGCCTTCGGCCTCACCGTCACGCTGGTCTGGCTCTACATCGAGATGCTGCGACTGCTGTCCTACTTCCGCAACTGACCCACGTTGCATCGAACGCCGCAGGGTTCTCCCTGCGGCGTTTGTGCGTCTACGGCAGGGTTAGGTCAGCCGGCGGCCCAGCGCCGCCGGTAACCCAGTTCCATGGCCAGCCGGACGAGGTGCCGGTCCAGCAGCGCCCGGGTGCCTGCGGCCCAGTGCATCCGCTGCCACTGGTGCAGCGGCACCCAACGGCTCGACGCGGTCGTGCCGCCGACATCATTGACCACCGGGTCGGTGGCGTGCGGGCAGGAGGCCGCGTAGATGATCCGGACGGCGTGGAAGTCCTCGATCACCCCACTGGGCGAGCGTCCGATCCAGTGGTCGGTCTGAATGTCCAGCAGGTGGGCGATCTCGATGTGCTGACCGGTCTCCTCGACCGCCTCGCGCAGCACCGCCTGGCTCGGATTCTCACCCGGATCGATGCCACCGCCGGGCAGCCCCCACGACCCGGGCACAGCCGTCCGGGCGGAGAACTCGGTGGCCAGCACGCCCCGCTCGCTCAACACCATCGCGTAGGCGGCCAGGCGCTGCCGCACCAGCGGCGCACCGAGATCGGCGTCGCTCAGGCCGGGATCGAGGGCCCGGCGGCGTTGGGTGCCTCGCTCGGACACCTTGCGTCCGTGCGCCGAGACCTGAACGGTGAAGGTCAGGTCGTCGCCGTGCCCGTTGGCCGAGAGGGGCCGAACGATGCGGTAGCCAAGCTCCCAGGCCAGCCGGTGTGGGTCGGCGCCGTGTTCGAGCGGACGGACGAAGACACTCGACCCTCCCGCGACCACGACACCGACGATCTGCATCTGCCCATGATGACTGAGGGGTCTAGGCGAACCAAACCGACGCACCCGCCGACCGGCCGGCATCGATGGCCGCGCCAAGTGGCGGCTGACCGCCAACCGAGGGCCGCCGCAGTGCAACCGGACCACTAGACTCCAAGCACAGCCACGTGCGATGGAGGATGCGGTGCAGTACAGGGATTCGGCAAATCTCGACAGCTCCCAGGTGACGAGCAGTTCCGGGGGTGGCGGCGGAGCCGGCGGCAAGCTGGCCGTCGGCGGGGTCGGCGGCCTGATCATCGTGCTGCTGGCCATGTTTCTCGGCATCGATCCCGGCGCCCTCGTCGGGGGCACCGAAGCCGGTCCGCAGCAGACCACCAACCAGTACGCCCAATGCCGCACCGGGGCCGACATCGAACAGAATCGGGACTGCCGCTTCGTTGCCTACACCAACTCGATCCAGAGCTATTGGGGCAAGGCCTTGCCGGGCTATCAGCCCACCACCACCCATGTCTTCACCGGCCAGATCAGCACCGGCTGCGGAACCGCGACCTCGGCGGTCGGACCGTTCTATTGCCCCGAGGACAAGATCGTCTACCTCGACACCGGGTTCTTCGACCAGCTCACCGGGCAGCTCGGCGCCCAGGGCGGCGACGCCGCTGAAGCCTACGTGATCGCCCACGAGTACGGTCACCACATTTCCGACCTGACCGGAGTGCTGGGCAAGGTGCAGCAGTCCGGCAATCAGACCGGTCCGGACTCGCCGCAGGTGAAGTTGGAGCTACAGGCAGACTGCTATGCCGGCGTCTGGTTGGCGAATGCGGTCAAGGATCCGAACTCGCCGATCGCATCCGTCACCTCCGACGATGTGCAGCGGGCCGCGGACGCGGCTCGTTCAGTCGGCGACGACCGCATCCAGCAGCAGAGCAGCGGACGGGTGGACCGCGAGTCCTGGACCCATGGTTCGTCCGCCCAGCGACAGAACTGGCTGGCCACCGGATTCAACTCCGGTGACCCCAACCAGTGCAACACCTTCTCCGCCTGATCGGCTGGTGCGACCTGCAAGGCCCGCCAGCTGAATGATCGGGGACGGTTCTTTTTGGTTCAGCCCAGGTGAACGATCGGGGACGGTTCTTTTTGGTTCAGCCCAGGTGAACGATCGGGGACGGTTCTTTTTGGTTCAGCCCAGGTGAACGAAAAGGAACCGTCCCCGATCATTCAGGGCAGGACGGTTTCTCTTGGTGCAGGCAGGTGAACGAAAAAGAACCGTCCCCGACCAATCACGGCGTGATCGGCTCACCCTCGAGGTCAGTCTCCAGGGTGGTGGTGCCAATGGTGAAGTACAGGTGTGGCGTGCCGAGTCTGGCGCGATCGTCGATGGTCACCTCCCAGCGGGTGTTGCCGTCGAAGTCCCCGCGCTGACGAGCCGCCGACAGCACCCTCCAGATCGCCTCGGCGCGAACCCTCGGCACACTGAACAGGGGCAGGTCCGGACGCTGGGAGCGCTCGTTGATGGTCACCGGAACGGTGGCCGTGCGCAGCCGCCGGATGGTGGTTGAGGTGCTGCCCGGAAAGTCCAGCCAGGCTCCGAGATTGGATTGGATGCCGATCGCCAGGGCGGTGACCCGCGGTCCGGTGACGTCGTCCAGGCCACCTGCGACGCCGCTCTCGGTGTTGAAGTCGAGCGTGGGCAGCAGGCTGCCGTCGGGTTTGAAGAAGACGGTGCGGGACTCCGGATTGGTTGACACGCTCATGAACACCTCGCCGGCCGAGGAGTCGACGATCTGCAACTGCTGGCTGCTGTCCGAGCCGGAGATGCCGGCGGCGCTGCGAAAGAGGCCGCCCACGTCGTTGACGTTGAAGTCGTCGATGGTGAAGATCTTCTGCTGCACGTAGGCGACGTCGCTGTCGACCTTTTTGATGCTGCTGTCGCGCCACGCCCAGGTCTCGGGCAGGTTGTCCTTGACCACGGTGATCGCGGCCCACTCCCTGGTGATCTCGACCTGGATCAGGTCGGCCGAACCCGCTTTGGCGATCAGCTTTCGCACCATGATCCGGGCCTGGCCAGGGGCCGTCAGGTCGAGCGTGACAGTGCTGACGCCCGGGCTGGACGGGCTGGCGCTGCTGCTGGGCTGGCCACACGCGGAGAGCAAGCCGAGGGCGACCGCCGCGGCCAGGACTCCGATGCGCACCATGCGAGCGTACCTCGGCCCAGGCAGACTGTGCGGGTGGACCTCTCCCGGGACGCCGTGACCGTTGCGCCAGGACTGCTCGGCGCCAGGCTCCGGGTCGGGGCGATCACCCTTCTGCTGACCGAAGTCGAGGCCTACGCCGGCAACGCTGACCCGGCCGCCCATGCGTACCGCGGGTGGCGTCCGCACACCCGGCATTTGTTCGAGCCTCCCGGCACGCTCTACTGCTACCGCTCCTACGGCATCCACATCTGCGCCAACGTGGTCTGTGGGCCGGACGGCAGCGGCTCGGCGGTGCTGTTACGCGCCGGGCGGGTGATCGAGGGGCTGGAGCTGGCGCGGTCGCGGCGCCCCGGAGTAGCGGACGCCGCGCTGGCCCGGGGCCCGGGGTGTCTTGGTCAGGTGCTAGGCCTGACCCTGGCCGACTCGGGCCGACGGCTGGGCGCACCCGGGTTGGAGTTGCTGCCGGCGCTGACCGAGGCTGGCGGCGTCGCGTCCGGTCCCAGGGTGGGGGTGTCGGTGGCCGCCCGCCGGCCGTGGCGGTTCTGGCTTCCGGGGGAGCCCTCGGTGTCGGCGTATCGTCCCAGTCCGCGGATGGATCCCGCCGAGGTCGACGACTTCACCGAGAATTGACCCGAAACGTAAGGCGGGGCCGGACCAAGTATGAGTTGGTCCGGCCCCAGTTCGTTCGGGTTAAGACGACCTCCGAACTCCGGTCGATCCGTTGATCCGTCCGCTCGTCTTGCGGAACACCTGCGGATTGCTCCGCGGGCAGTGGATCTCGGTCTTCGTCCGTCCGCTGGATCACTGGTGACGTTCCGTCAGTCTTGCGACTTCTGGTTCGTCGGATCCGGCGTAGGAGTATTTCTACTCTGCTTGCGACCCCCGCGCAATACCCATTTCGGAAGATTCTTCTTCGAATCTGGCAAGGTCCGATGGCAAGAATTTTCCATCTGTCCCAGCCGGATGGTTTCGTCCCACTCGTCCCAACTGTCACAACCGGACGTGGACGCGACTCGACCGGACCACCTCATACGCGGTCCGGTCGTGTTTCATGTCTAGTCGGTGTGGCCCTGAGAACTGGGTATCGACACGCTGCCCGGACCACACTCGTCCCGGGTATGGTGACCTGTACCGGTCGCCGACGACCGGGTTCGGACCGAGTCGGATCGAGGTTTCAATGACAGATCAGATGGCGGGCGACTCGCTCGCAGAGTCCAAGGACACCACCGTCGTCGTTCAGCGGTCGGTGTCCCAACCAGTCAAGGAAGTGTGGCGCCTGCTCGCCACCCCCGCCGGCTCCGAGGCCCTGCTGGGCGAGGGCGGCGTGCTGGGTGACAAGGGTGACAGCTGGCACTCCGTCGATGGCAGTTTCGGTGTGGTGCGGAGCTATCACCCACTCGAGCAGATCCGGTTCAGTTGGCACGCGGACGACCAGGCCCCGAAGTCGCTCGTCGACCTGCACCTGGTCACCCAGCCGGACGACTCCACGGTGGTGGAGATCCGGCACGAGAACATTCCCGGCGGCTGGGACACCGAGGCGATCACCGAGCACTGGGAGTCGGCGCTCGACCGTCTGGTCGAGGCGAGCTGACCCGAACGCTTGAGGCGGGGGCCCACCATCGGTGCGGCCCGGCCGGTGCCTTTCCGTCCGGTCAGCTGGCGAAGCGGGCGGCCGAGCGGGCCTTGGCCTTGGCCGCCTCCTCTTCGCGGTTCTTCGGCGCACCGGACGTGGTCAGGTGATGCAGCAGGTGCGCAGTCGCGTGGGCAATCTCCTGCACAGCTTCGTTGAAGTACTGTTCGTTGGCCTTGGACGGCTTGTTCATGCCCGACACCTTGCGGACGTACTGCAGCGCGGCGGCCTGCACCTCGTCGCTGGTGGCGGGCGGATCGAAGTTGTTCAACTGGCGGATATTTCGGCACATGACCCCACTCTAGACAGCAGGGGCGGGCACACCCAGGCCATGGGCAGCACCGTCACAGCAGCCGCACAGACCCGCTCCGTACAACAGATGCATGAGCGATGTTCTGACCGGCCGGGTGTCCCGGCGGCTGTTGCTGGGTGGCACTGCGGGAGTTGTCGGCCTGGCCGGCACCGCGGCGTGGGCCCTGGATCGCTACGTCGTCGAACACGTCCAGGCAACGGTGACCGAGTCCATGCCGGCCGCACCCGCCGGCAACGTAGACGCTAACCGCTACACCAGTTCGGCCAGCACGCTGACTGTGGAGAGGGTCGCGACCGGGTCCGGATCGGACCTGATCACCTACTTCGTCGCCGACATCACCACCGCGGACGCCACCTTGATCCGGTCGGCGTTCGCCGACGACGAGTTCGGCACCAACATCGTCGAAGACCCGTCAGTGATCGCAGCCGGCAAGAACGCGGTGCTCGCGATCAACGGCGACTACTACGGGTTTCGTGACACCGGCATCGTCGTCCGCAACGGGGTCGCCTATCGCGACAAGGGGGCCCGGCAGGGCCTGGCGTTGCATCGGGACGGTTCCATGGCCCTCTACGACGAGACCACCACCGACGCCGAGAGCTTGATCGCGGGTGGTGTCTGGAACACGTTGTCGTTCGGTCCCGGGCTGGTCGCCGATGGTCGGGTGATCGACGGAGTCGACTCGATCGAGATCGACACGAACGTCGGCAACCACTCGATCCAGGGCAATCAGCCCCGCACGGCGGTCGGCATGGTGGCCGCGAATCACTATCTGTGGGTGGTGGTCGACGGCCGCAGCACCGGCTACAGCCGGGGCATCACCCTGCCGGAACTCGCGCAGGTGTTCGTTGACCGCGGCGCCCAGGTGGCCTACAACCTCGACGGCGGCGGGTCGTCCGCCATGGTCTTCAACGGGTCCCTGCTGAACAACCCGCTCGGCCGGGGCCAGGAGCGCGGCACATCCGACATTCTCTATCTGGCGGGCTGAGCGATGATCGTGCTGATTCCTGCCTACCAACCCGATCGCAAGCTGCTCGACCTGCTGGGCGACTTGGCGCGCGAGGCCCCCGAGGCGGCCGTTCTGGTGGTCGACGACGGCAGCGGCCCGCTCTACGCCGCGGTGTTCTGCGAAGCCACCCGGCTGGGCGCCGACGTGATCGGCTACGCCACCAACCGCGGCAAGGGTTCGGCGCTGAAACACGGCTTCGCCCAGATCGCGCGGCACTACCCGGGTCAGGATGTGGTCTGCGCAGATTCGGACGGTCAGCACACGGTGACCGACATCCTGCGGCTCGGCCACGCCGTCCGGCCCGGTGCGCTGGCGCTGGGAGTGCGCGCCTTCGGCGGACGGGTTCCAACCCGCAGCCGGGTCGGCAACGCGATCACCCGGTGGGCCTTCCGGGCCGCCACCGGGGTGCCGGTCAGCGACACCCAGACCGGCCTGCGCGGCTATCCAGCTGCCGCGTTGACCTGGCTGGGTTCGGTGCCGGGAGACCGGTTCGAGTACGAGCTGAACCTGCTGCTACGGGCGAAGGGCGCCGGCTGGACCATTGACGAGACACCGATCGCCACCATCTACCTGCACGACAACGCGTCCTCACACTTCCGTCCGGTGGCCGACTCGGTCCGGATCTACCTGCCGCTGCTGGCGTTCTCGGCCTCTTCGCTGGTGGCGTTCGCGGTGGACTTCGTTGCCCTGCTGGTGCTGAACGGGTTGATCGGCAACCTGCTGATGGCGGTGATCGGCGCTCGCTGGCTGAGTTCGACGGTCAACTTCGTCACCAACCGCCGGGTGGTGTTCGGTTCGGATCGTCGTTTCAGCAGCACGCTGCTGCGGTACTACCTGTTGGTCGGTGTGTTGCTCGTGGTCAACTACGGGTTGCTGACGTGGCTGACCGGTCTCGGGGTCGCGCTGGTGCTGGCCAAGGTGCTGGTTGAGGTCACGTTGTTCGTGGCCAGCTTTCAGGTGCAACGCAGCTTGGTGTTCGGCCGGGCCGGCCAGGCCCCAGTCGGGGTGCCTGCAGAGCGGCGCCCGCTGGCTTCGCTCGGCTGAGCCGGACGGTCGGCGGCCCGTCCGGGCCAGGATCAGCTGGTCTCGCGCAGCTTCCACTCGATGGCGGGGCAGGTGTCCATCACCATCGGCATTCCGGCCACCATGGCCCGCTCGAACGCGTCGTGGTCGATCACGTCAAGCTGGAACCAGACTCCGCCGGCACCGACTGCGATGGCGTCGTCAACGAACGTTCCGGCGGCGTCCGAGCGGCGGAAAACGTCCACCACGTCGATCGGAAACGGCACCTCGGCCAGCGTCGCGTAGCCCTGCTGTTCGAACACGGTGGGCGCGTCGGGGTGGATCGGCACGACCTGCTTGCCGCGGCTCTGCAGCAGGTCGGCGATGGCATAGGCGGTGCGGCTGGGGTCTCCGGACAGCCCGACGACGGCCCACACCTGCGCTTCGTCGAGAAAGTGATCGATTGTCTGTTGATTGTTCCAAGCGGGGCGGGCCTGGGTTTCGGCTGCTTGTTGCATCATGGCGACAACCCTAGTCGGCTGCCGGTGCCCTTCAGCGCCACCGTCGGTGCGCGCCGCGCGTGCTGGAAGCGCGGCGGGTCGGCCGCGATTCTGGGCTACCGTGGCAGATCAACCACGGGCCGCCGCTGCGACGCAGGGTCGAAATCTACTTGTTCAAGGTGATCCACAACGCCCGGCTGAGCGCGATCAACTCGCCCTCGGCGCTGTGCAGGGCGGCCGCGGTGTCGTATTTGCGGCCATCCCGGCCCAGCGCCCACCCGGTCACCACGCACGGTTCGCCGACGCGTGGCAACCGGTGCAGCTGGGCGGTGAACCGGCCCAGCAGCATCAGCGCCTCCCATTCGGCGAAGCAGCCGTAGCCGAACAGCGACGGGCAGTCGACGCTCGCCCACACCACCGCCGGACGGACCACCCCATCGTCCGCGACGGTCTCATCCGGCACCCACGGGGCCGCAGCGACCTGTCGGCCCTCGACCGGCCCGGGAAAGATCCGCAGCCCGTCCGGCCGGTCGGTGCCACAGACGAAGCATTGCGGGTAGGGATGTTCGCTCAGCCAGGGGCAGCGGGTGGCCGCGTCCGTTGCCGCCTCCAACGACACCGGCTCCGGAACCGTCAGGTCCAAACCGCCCGGCCGCGCGGTGGCGACCGTCACATCGTCGAAGCTGACCGTCACGCCGTTGCCATCGAGCACGGCTGCCAGCGGCCGATCCAGTGGCGGGGGAAACCGCAGGGTGACCTCGGCGGGTCCGAGCGGCAGGCCCAGCGCCTCGGCCACCACACCGGCGCTGTAGCCACCGTTGCCCGAGTTGTTCGGACCCCGGTAGCGGCGCTCGACGAGCACGCTCATGCAGCACCCAACAGGTGCAGCACGGCACGGGCGTAGGCGCGCTCGGCGTCGATGTCGAGATGCCGGCTGTGATCGGTGAGGGTGACGGCGTAACCGCCGGGAACCGCGGTCAGGGTGGCGAAGTCGTCGGCCAGTTCGTCACGGAGTTGATCCTCGCGGGGCAGCCACAGCACGCGGGTGGCGTCGATCGAGTCCAGCGCCCACTCGGTGGTGCCGTTGAACTTGATCACGCTCTGGCCGCCGGGCACGTCCTGCACCTCGATGGTCATCTCGGCGATCACGAACACCTCGCCGGCCATTTCGCCGCCGGGAATGGTGAATCGGTCACCGCTGGCGGGCCGCCAACGCAGACCGCCGGTTCGAAGGCGGGTGGCGAGGTCTGCATCGATCATGTGGGTCAGGATAGTTCGACCGGGCGGACGGCCGAACTCTCGCCAGGCTGATCCATCAGCGGACGGCGCGCGCAGTCCCCCGGGCATGGCGGCGCCCCGGCGCTGTGGCCGGCCAACCGGTACTTCGGCGGTCAGCCGGCTGCGCGGGGGCGGATTGCCTTCGGCTCAGCTGGGCGGGTTGCAGGCCACCCCGGTGGAGTGCACGGGGCAGTAGCCGTACGGATTCGCGTCCAGGTACTGCTGGTGGTAGCCCTCGGCGTAGTAGAACTCGCCGAGCGGCGCGATCTCGGTGGTGATCCCCCCGAAGCCTGCGGATGCCAACTGCGGCTCGTAGGCGTCGCGGACGGCCCTCGCCCGGGCAGCCTGGTCGTCGCCCAGGGTGTAGATGCCGGAGCGGTACTGGGTGCCGCGATCATTGCCCTGGCGGAAGCCCTCGGTGGGGTTGTGGTTCTCGAAGAAGATCCGCAGGACGTCCTCATAGGACAACTGCTTGGGGTCGTAGACCACCTTGACCACCTCGGCGTGCCCGGTACGGCCGGAGCAGGCCTCCTCGTAGGTGGGGTTCGGGGTGTAGCCGCCGGCGTAGCCGACTGCCGTGTTGAGCACGCCCGGAGTGTTCCAGAACAGCTTTTCGGCACCCCAGAAACAGCCCAGGCCGAGAATCGCCACTTCGGCGCCCTCAGGCACCCGGTCGATCCGATGGCCGAACACCCGATGGAAGAACGGCTGGTTCAGGATCGGGGTCTCGCGGCCGCGCAGGGCCACTCTCGGGTCGACCATGGTCGGTTTGGTGAACAGCATGAATTTGCCTCCTGACTGTTGAACCGCCGACGGGTCGTCGGCATTCCTCAGCTGACCCAGCCGGCCAGGGTCGCGCCGACCTTGTCGAACACGATCCGCGGTGAACTGCCCGAGTACCGTCCGAGCATCGAGAACGTGTAGCGCCGTCCGCTGGAGTCGGTGACGTAGCCACTGAGGGCCGTGACGCCCGACAGGGTTCCGGTCTTGGCCCGCAGGTTGTTCTGGGCGGGCGTGCCCACCATGCGGTCGGTCAGCGTGCCGCCGATCGCGGGATCACGGTTGCCGGCCACCGGCAGCGAGGCGTAGAACGTGTCGAACCAGGGGCGGCCCTGCGCGTACTGCAGCATCCGGACGATCACCCGGGCGGTCAGCTTGTTGCGATGGGCCAACCCGGAGCCGTCCACGATGGTGACGTTGGACGGCACCGACTGCGTACCGGCCAGCCACGTGCGCAGCTTGGCCGAGCCGGCCTTCCAGGTGCCGGACGAGGAACCCCGGCCCAGGGTCTTGATCAGGTGTTCGGTCATCCCGTTGTTCGACGGCTTCATCAGCTTGACCACGATCGCGCTCAGCGCCACCGACTGATCAGTGGCCAGCTGGACGCGTGCCCCGGGAGTGGTTCCGGTACTCGGTGAGGCCGGCACGTCCACGCCGACCGAGCGCAGCACCCGGGTGAACACGTGGGCCGCATAGCGGGCCGGGTTGCTGATCGTCACCGTGCGGGTGGCCTTGCTGCGCTTGAGCGCGACCTTGCCCGACACGGTGATGGTGTTGGTGTGGTTCGTCCGGCGGACGCTGATCGAGGCTCCCGATCCGGCCGAGGTGGTGGTGGCCTTGTTGACCAGCTTCAGGTAGCCGGCGGCCAGCGCGGGAACCAGCCCAAGGGTGGCGCGCTTGCCCTTGCCGGAGCCTGGTGCGTAGGTCACCTGGACGGTACCCATGGCCAGGTCGGACGAGGGCGAAAGGGTCAATCCGGAGATCTGCGCGGCGTAGGAGTTGTTGTAGTCGTCGGGGTCCCAGTAGTTGTTGTACCGGTCGTCGTCGAAGTAGCTGCCGTCACCGACCACCCCGCCGGTCACCGTGGTCACCCCGGCCGCCTTGACCTGGTTCGCCAGCGAGATCAGGTCGGACTCGCGCAGCGTCGGGTCGCCGTAACCGTGCAGGTACAGCTTGCCGACCACGCCGCGGGTGGGCGCCGCGGGAGCGAACACCGTGGTGCTGAAGGTGTGGTTCGGGCCGAGCAGATCGAGCGCCGCGGCGGCCGTGAGCAGCTTCATGTTGGACGCCGGGCTGATCGCGGTGGTGGCCGAGCGTCCATACAACTCGGCGCCGGAGGACGACTCGGCGACCACCGTGCCGACGGTGGCCCTGGTCACCCGGGAGTCCTTGAGCACCGAGGCCAGCTTCGTGGCCAGGGCCGCGTCCGAGGCCCTGGTGGGCAGGGCGTGAGGATCGGCCAGCGCCGAGGTCGGGGTGAATACGAGGGCCACGGCGGACAGCGCCAGAATCGGGCCGACGAAGATGAGGGGGGGTCGGGTCATGGGTGCTCCAAGCGGGGGGATCCCGGTCACCCTGACACAACAGCGTCCGCGAAACCAGAGGAGGTTGAGAGTTCGTCGGAAGCCCGCCAGTCGTGCCTGGCGGGAGTCCGCCAGTGCGTCAGGTTGTTTCCGTGGCGAGTGTCGCGCCACCTGGAGGCGAATTTCAGACGATCCAGTCGATCGGGTCCGCTTTCTGAGCCTCGAGGGCACCGTTTGCGCGGCTGAACGGGCGGGAACCGAAGAACCCCGAGCGGGCCGACAGTGGCGACGGATGTGCCGACGCGATCACCGGCACGTCACCGAGCACCGGCTGCAGGCCCTGAGCGTCACGGCCCCACAGGATCGCAACCAGCGGACCACCCCGTGCCACCAACGCCTCGATGGCCTGCTGAGTGACCTGCTCCCAACCCTTGCCGCGATGCGATCCGGCCGCTCCCGGCCGAACCGTGAGCACCCGGTTCAACAACAGCACACCCTGTTCGAACCAGGCCGACAGGTCGCCGTGGGCGGCTGGGGGTATGCCCAGGTCGGCGGTCAACTCGGTGTAGATGTTCACCAGCGACCGCGGTAGTGGGCGGACGTCCGGCGCGACCGAGAACGACAACCCGACCGCATGGCCAGGCGTCGGGTAGGGGTCCTGGCCGACGATCAGCACCCGCACATCGGCCAACGGACGGGAGAAGGCCCGCAGCACGTGCGGTCCGGACGGTAGGTAGCCCCGCCCGGCGGCGATCTCGGCCCGCAGGAAGTCACCCATGCCGGCGATCCGGTCGGCGACCGGCGCCAGGGCCTCGGCCCAGTCGGGCGCGATCAACTCGGGCAACGGCTGTGGGCTCATCACGCCTCCTGAGGTTTGCGGCGATCCAGCCGGGCCGGGATCAGCCACGACAACGCCGCACCCGCCACGAGAATCGCCGCTCCGGATGCGAACGCCGCCCCCATGCCGAGATGGTCGGCGAGCAACCCAGCGGCCAGCGGGCCAAGGATCGCGCCGGCGTCACCGATCATCGAGAAGACAGCGATCGGCTGGCTGCCGGCGTCCTTGGCGGCATCACCCAGGGCGGCGGTCGGGCCGGTGCCCAGCGCGGCCGAGGCGATCCCGTAGACGCACAGCAGAACCACCAGGACGGCCAGGTTGGGAGCGAACGGCGTGGCGAGGGTGGAGGCGGCGGCGAGCAGCCCGCCGACCACCATCACCGGACGCCGTCCGATCAGGTCGGTGGCGCGTCCGGCCGGCTGCAGGGCCAGGGTCTGGGCGACCGCTGCGATCGCGAAGGCCAACCCGGTCCAGGTCGGATGCTCACCCAGGTAGGTGACGATCAGGATCGGCACCAGCGCGGAGCGGACGCCGAACGACTGCCAGCCGGTGCCGAAGCCGAGCAGGCAGGCGGCCTGGAACCGGGTGTCGCGCAGCACCTCGGCCATCGGTCGGGTAGGTGCGACGGCGGCCGCCTCGGCCATTCCGGGCGGGTCGTGCAACTGGGTGAACGCGATCGTGCCGGAGATCACCAGGGTGCCGGCGTAGAAGAAGAACGGTGCGGTCAGCGAGACGCCGGCGAGCAGGCCGCCGATCGCCGGACCGGTCATGCCGCCGAGCAGGAAGCCGCCCTGGTAGAGCCCACTGGCCCGGCCGCGCAACTCGGGGCCGACGCTGGCCAGCAGCAGGGCGGTCGCCGAGATGGTGAACATCGCCGAGCCCAGGCCGCCGACGGCTCGCCAGACCAGCAACTCGGCGTAGCTGTGCGCGAACCCGCACAGGGCGGACGAGATCCCGACGATCCACATGCCGATGCCGATCGTGCGGCGGTGGCCGATCCGGTCCGAGATTCGTCGGACGAAGGGGCTCATCGCCAGCCGGAAGCCGGCGAAGGCCGACACCACGAGGCCGATCAGAAAGTTGGTCACGCCGAACGACGATGCGAACAGCGGCAGCACGGGGATCATCACCCCGAACCCGACGGCCACGAAGAATGCCGAGACCGCCAACATCACCACGGTGCGTGGCAACGGCGTTCGCAGCGTGAATCTCACCGGCACAACCTAGCGGTGAGGCCCAAGGCCGCGAACTCGGGCAACACCATCGCGCCAGCCAGTACCGGCTGCCGGGCTAGAGCCCGATCAGCACCGCACCCTCCAAGGTGGGATGGTCGGAACCACCGGTCGGCTCGATGCTGATGCCGGCACCCACCGTGTTTCGGGCGTCGCCCTCCAGCAGCAGGGTCACATTGGGACCCGCGGGCATCAACCCGCCGGACACCATGGTGCCGTCCGAGTGCTGCAGCCACGCCTGTCGCACCTTGTCGCTGGGCGGATTAGCGAGGTTCTGGGTGACCAGCACCGCCTTGCCGAGCTGGTTCGACCGAACCAGGGTCACGGTGGCGTTGCCGTCGACGGTCTCGGTCGCCCGGACGGCGTCCGAGGCGGTCAGCACGTCGGCGGCGGTGACCGTGCGCTGCACCCACGGCTGCCACACCGAGATGCCGAAGACGGCCACCAGGGCCACCGCGGCGGCGACGAGCAGTTGCCACCGCGTGCGTCCGGACGGGGTGGCCGAGCGGGGCCGTAAGGTCGTCACACTCGCCGTGCTGCCTTCGTCGGTCGAGTCGGACTCGGTTTTCTTCGGGTCGGTGTTCTTCGGGTCGGTGTCCTCGGCCGCGGGTCGCGGCAGCCTGGTCGGCTCGGCCGGCACTGGCTTGGTCGCGGCTTCGGACGCCTCGGCGCTGGTGGCAGATTTGCTGCCGGTGTCTGCCAGGGCCAGGTTGGCCACCGCGCCCAGCACTGCACTGCGCAGCGCCGGCGGCGGTTCCACCTGATAGTCGGCGGACAGTTCGGCCAGTGCGTCGCTGAGGCCGACCAGTTCCGTCTGGCAGGCCGGGCAGGTCGCCAGGTGCTGTTCGAACGCCGTTCGCTCGGCGGGGTCAAGAGCGTCCATGGCGTAGGCGCCGATCAGGTCGTGTAGTTCGTCATCCACGATCAGTCACCCCCCAATGCTGATCTCAGTCGGGTCAGGCCATCCCTGATCCGGGTTTTGACGGTGCCAAGAGGCACCTCCAGTTCGGCGGCCACCTCGCTGTGCGTCCGGCCCTGGAAGTAAGCCAGGTCCAGCGCTTCACGTTGCAGGTCGCTCAGCTCGCGCATCGCGCCGCGCACCCGTTCGGCTTCCATGGTGGCGATCGCTTGATCGGCGGGATCGACGGGAGTCGTGGCCAATGCCTCGAGCCCATACGCGGTGTCTCGGCGTGAGGCCGCCTGGGCCGATCGCACCCGGTCGACCGCTCGTCGATGGGTGATGGTCAGTAACCAGGCCAGCCCGCTGCCGCGGCCCGGCTGGAAGGCGTTGCTGTTCTGCCACGCCTCCACGTAGATCTCCTGGGTGACTTCCTCCGCCTGGGCGGGGTTTCTCAGTACCCGCAGGGCGAGGCCGTACACCTTGGCCGAGGTGAGGTCGTAGAGAGTGGCGACTGCCTGCTGATCGCCGGACGCGCAACGCTGTACCGCGTCGCCGACCGCGTCAGCGTGGGTCATCGTCTCTGCTGGATTCACCTCCACCAGACCGACAATATCCGCATGGACCAGTCAAGCTCCGTATGCGAACGTGGCGCCCCACCAACCTGATGAGACGCCACGTCCTTGGTTCCCCCCAAATCGTGGCCGGTTGGCCACGAGTCGGTGGGTCACATCACATCTTCGGAACGAGCACGCTGTCGATGATGTAGACGGTGGCGTTGGCGGTCTGGACGTTGCCACACACAACCTTGGCCTTCTCGACAGTGAAGTCCTCACCGGAACCGGTGACGGTCAGCTTGGTCTTGGCGAGGGTCTCGTGCTCGCCGGCCAGCATGTCGGGGCTGAGCTTGCCAGCGACGACGTGGTTGGTCAGCACCTTGGTCAGCAGCGCCTTGTCGTTCAGCACGGCCTCCAGGTCCTTCTTGGGCAGCTTGGCGAACGCGTCATTGGTGGGCGCGAACACGGTGATGTCCTGTGCGTTGTTCAGGGTGTCGACGAGGCCGGCCTTCTTCACGGCGGTGACCAGGGTGGAAAGCGCGGGGTTGTTGCTGGCCGCGGTGGCAACCGGATCCTTGGCCATACCCTCGAACGAACCGGCGCCGCTGGTGGGAACCGAGGCGCAGGCCGGCCCGAACTGGGCCATCATCGAGCTGGACGTGGACGGGGTCATCGACGGCGAGCTCATCGAAGGCGAGCTGGACGTCATCGGGGCCGAGCTGCTCGGCGCGGTGGCGGCGGTGCTGGTGCAAGCCGCCAGCGGGATCAGTAGGGCGGCGCTGAGGCCGAAGATCTTGGTCGAGGTGCGCATGGCTTTGTCTCCTTCTGCCGGGGATCCCGGCGTCGTATGCCTCTGACATCTCTTGTTCGGAGCCATCAGGAAGGTGGATGGGTCGGATGGCAAGAAAGTTTCAAACTTTCTCCAGGGCTCCGTTGAAGACCTCGAACCGGTGCCCGGTGCTGGGCGGTCGAGGTCCTGCGTGCACGTGCTGGGAGCCAACCGATCGCGCCAGCAGCGGATTGGACGCCTCCCTGACCAGGACCGGGACCGACGATGGCGTCCTCGTTGTGGGCCCACGTACGCCGCCAAAGCACGAGACACGCCCCTGGTCAGTACCGGCGGGGCGGTCTTGGCCAGGGGCGTGCGGCTCGTTGAGCGGTCAGTCGACGATCACGACCACGCTGTGCAGTCCGGACGAACCGTTGGGGAACGGCGCTGCACGGGTTTCGACCTGGTCCTTGCCGGTGTCGTCGATCACCCGGGATTCCAGGGTGTGCTGGCCCGAGGTGGCCTTCCACGAGTACTTCCACTGTCGCCAGTACTGGATGCCGCCGTCGGGGCCGAGTTGGGTCTCCTGCCAGGGGCCGCCGTCCACCCTGACCTGCACCTTCTTCACCCCGATGGTCTGCGCCCAGGCCTCGCCGGCGATCATCACCTGACCTGACTTGGGACGCGACAGCGGTCGCGGCGTGTCGATCCGACTCGACGGTTTGATCGGGCCCTGCTCGGACCAGCCACGCTGCGTCCAGTAGGACTGGTCCTTGCCGTAGGTGGTCAGGGTGAGCTGGGTGAGCCACTTGGTGGCGCCGACGTAGCCGTACAGGCCAGGGGTGATCATCCGGGCCGGAAAGCCGTGTTCGGCGGGCAGAGGTTGGCCGTTCATTCCGATCACAATCATGGCGTCCCGGTCGTCGGTCAGCGCTTGGACGGGGGTGCTGACGGTGAACCCGTCGGTCGCCCGGCTGAGCACCTGATCGGCGCCGGCCTGGACGCCCGCCCTGGCCAGCAGGTCCTTGACCCGTACGCCCAACCACCTGGCGCCACCGATGTAGGGGCCGCCGACCTCGTTGCTGACGCAGTTGAGCGTGATGTCCTTCTCGATCATCGGCATCGCGAGCAGATCGTTCCAGGTGAGACTGAACGGGCGATCGACCATGCCGTCGATGCTCAACTTCCAGTCGTTCACGTCGACGTTGGGCACGATCAGGTTGACGTCCACCCGGTAGAAGTCGGCGTTGGGGGTCACCCAGGGCGCCAACTCGGGCACGTCCAGCCCGGCCGGCAGCTTCGCCAACGTCTTGGTCGGCATCGGCAGCGTGACGTTGGCCGGAATCTTGCGGCTGGTGGCCAGGAACTGTCCGCCCAGCAGTGCAACCGCGCTGCCAACGCCGGTCACTGCGGTGCCGGTCAAGAATGCCCGCCGGGGCAGCGCGTAGGCCGCGCCGCTCTGCTCAGCCGCCTTGCCGGTGCCCCGCATGAACCACCAGAGCACCAGGGTTCCGACCGCACCCGTGACCAGGGCGGGCAACACGGCGAAGGGGCCGGCGGCCGAGGCCGCCAACGCGGCGACGGCGGCGATCGCGGTGAGGGCAACCGGGCCGGCCCAGATCATCCAGCGGAAGCGCAGCGTCAGCAGTCCGACCACCGCGCCGAGCGCCAGGGTCATCACCACGACGCCGCCGATCAGCACCGGCTTGTCCCAGTTGCCGAGGGTGGCGACCGCCCACTCCTTGACCGGAGTCGGGGTGAGATCGATCAGCCTGCTGCCGACGGCGAGCGCCGGCGACGCGCTGGGCGCGACCAGGCCGGCCACCAGGTGGCCGACGGAAAGGCCGCTGAGCACGGCCATCACTCCGGCTATCCCGGCTCGCAACCGGGGATGAGTGGGGCTCTCGGTGGGCATGGCGCTCCTTTGATCACCTCTGGTTCGGCGCGGACGCTTCGCCGGATTGGTGTGACTTGAGCGTAGGCGGGTGCGGAACGCCAAGAAAGAACCGGAGCATTACGATCCGTGCGGTCAACGATCGGCATCCGGCGGCCGCCCGGCGTCGGCGCGGCGTCGCCGGCCGACGCGCGCAGTAGGGTGGGTCGCCAACCCCAGGAAAGGATGAGCGAGTGGCCTTCAGCCTGTTTCGCCGTTCCCGCAGGCGTTCCGCCCCGGTGGCGGTTCGGTCGGAGCCGGCCGTCGCCGTGCTCGAGGCGACCGAACCGCAGGACGAGAACCCGATCCCGCTGGGCGTCCGCACCGCCGCCGGCTGGGCCTGGCGAGTGCTCCTGTTCGCCGCCCTGGTCTGGGGGCTCGGCTGGCTGATGGCGGAGTTCTCCGGCGTCACCGTGCCGCTGGCGATCGCCTTCCTCCTCACCGCACTGCTCAGCCCGCTGGCGCACCGGCTGAAGACCTGGAACTGGCACCCGCTGCTCGCTGCCGCCGCGTGCCTGTTGGTGATGCTGCTGATCATCGCCGGCATCGGCTGGGGCATCGGGGCGACCGCGGCCAAACAGGCTCCCGAGTTGGTCGACCAAACGATCGCCGGCTTCAACCAGTTGGTGCAGTGGCTGGCCAACGGTCCGCTGGCGATCGACCAGACCCAGATCGACCAGTGGATGGCCTCCTTGAGCACCTGGATCAGCGACTCCCGGCAGGTGCTGGCCGGCTACGCAGCCAGGGTGGGTGCCTCCGTCGGACACTTCCTGGCCGGCATCGCCATCGTGATGATCGCGTCCTTCTTCTTTCTCGCCGAGGGGCCGCACCTGTGGCGCAACACCGCCCAACTCCTGCCGGAGCGCTACCAGCAGCCCACCCATCGGGCCGCCGAGCGCGGCTGGGCGTCGTTGGTCAGCTACATGCGGGCGCAGGTGATCGTCTCGGCGGTGGACGCGGCCGGCGTGTCCATCATCGCCGCGGTGATCGGGGTGCCGATGGCACTGGCACTGTTCGCGCTGACCTTCATCGTCTGCTTCATCCCGGTGGTTGGCGCGATCATCGCCGGCACCGTCGCCACGTCCCTGGCCCTGATCACCCACGGCTGGGTGGCGGCGCTGATCATGGCCGGCGGCACCGTCGTGGTGATGTGGCTGGAATCGCATCTGCTCCAGCCGCTGCTGCTCGGCAAGGCCGCGTCGCTGCACCCGCTGGCGGTGCTGATTGGTATTGCGGTCGGGGCGACCGTTGGTGGCATCGTCGGTGCGCTGGTGGTGATCCCGGTGATGGCCTTTTTCGTGGCGTTCATACGCACACTCAGGGGCAAGTCAGCTGATCAGACCGAAAGTAAGGGAAAGCACTGAGCCTCAAGCCTTTCTAATCTGGAAAGTTGCGTTTACATTTGAGGCATGGCTACTGAACCGGACCTCACCCCGATCCTTGAAGACCTCGCCGCGGGGCGCATCGACGCCTCGGAGGCCGCCCGTCGCATCGATGCGCTGAAGGCCGCCGCCGAACAGACCCCGACCGAACCCAGCGACGACGAGATCGCCGGCGACACCGATCACCCCGGCCAGCACGCGTCCGGGGTTTTCAACCAGCCCCCCTTCGTCGAGGACGTACCGCCGACCCCACGTCGGGCCACCGGCGCCAAGGGCGTCGAGCGGGTCAGCGTTCGCGCGGTCGCCCGCCGCGTCCGGATCGTGGGTGACGGCACCGTCGCAACGGTGTCGGTCGACGGTCCGCACGTGCTGCGGCGCACCGGTGCGGTGCTCGAGGTGACCAGTGATGGTGACGTCGGGCCCAACCTGGACGGCTTCATCCTCCGTCCGCCGCGCAGCTTCGACGACCTTCGGGCGATCGGCCTGGGCAAGGAACTGCTGGTCAGGGTCAACCCGACCATAGCGGTGGACGCCGAGGTGACCGCCGGGGCACTGACCACCGAGGGGGTGCCCTTCCTGGGCAAGATTCGGGTCACCGCCGGTGGCGCAACGCTCGATCGGATCCGCGAGGCCAACGACGTGCTGGTGCAAGCCGGCTCGGCCACCATTCGTGGCGATATCGCCACCGGACGATCGCGGATCCGCTGCGAGTCGGGGTCGCTCGACATTCAGCTCGGTGACCGTTCCAGCGTGACCGTGCGCACCGACGTGCAGCTGGGCAAAGTCAGTTGGGCAGGCACCGACAACGACAACGTGGACGAGGTCGTGATCGGCAACGGCGCGGCCCGCCTGGATGTCGGCGTGGTGATGGGCTGGGCAACGATCAAGGCCGACCTGCGATGAGTCAGGGACACCGGCCACCGACGGACTGTCCGGTCTGCGGTGATGAGTTGATCACCACCCGGCTGGGCTGTCCGGGCTGCGGCACCGAGTTGTCGGGAAACTTCGCCCGGTGCGACTTCTGCGCCCTCGACGCCAAGGAACTCGAACTGCTGCAGGTTTTCCTGAGTTCGCGGGGCAACCTGCGTGAGGTCGAGAAGCACCTCGGGGTTTCGTACCCGACCGCGCGGGCCAGGTTCACCGACCTGTTGGTGAAGCTCGGGCTGGCCGGCGACGAGACCCCGGCGGACCCTCGCGAGCAGGTGCTCGCCCAGGTGTCCGCCGGCACGCTGTCACCCGAACAGGCAGCCGCCTTGCTGGCCAAGTTGCCCTAGCCGCCGAAGCGGACGCGAAGTTCTCGCGTCCGCACGGTGGTCGGGGTCAGGTCACCCGTGTGGATCAGCCGTGATACGGCTTCACGTCGAGGATGGTCACCTTGATCGGCTTGCCGGTGGGCGCGGTGTAGGTGACCTTCGCACCAACCTTGGCCCCGGTGATCGCCTGACCCAGCGGGGACTGCGGCGAGAACACCTCGATGTCGGTGGAGTCCGCCAGGGCCATCATTTCTCGGGAGCCCAGCAGGAAGGTGTCGGTGTCGTCCTCGTCGTCGTCATAGGCGATGGTCACCTTGCAGCCTGGAGCGACCTGATCGACGTCGCCCTCGGGCGCATCGCCAACCTCGGCACTGCGCAGCATCGTCTCCAGCTGCCGGATCCGTAGCTCCTGCTGGCCCTGCTCCTCGCGGGCGGCGTGGTAGCCGGCGTTCTCACTGAGGTCTCCCTCATCGCGGGCTCGGGCGATCTTCGCCGTCACCTCAGCCCGCCCGGTCCCCTTCAGATGCTCCAGCTCAGCGCTGGCAGCATCGAAGGCCTCCTGGGTCAGCCAGATGGTTTCAATCTGCTCGTCAGCCATCGGGAGAGCGTAGCAAGGATCGATTCCACGTCTCAGGACGCTGGCCCGCACGAGTCGACCGTGATCGCCGTGCCGCGCTTGAACGTGCGCAGCGACACGTCCACCGAGGTCAGCCGCTCGGTGCCGGCCGGCACCTCGACCCAGCGCTCACCGACCCGGTCGTAGCTGACCGCCTGCACCACCAGAAAACACTTCGCCGCCACGGCGGGGTCGGGTCGGTCGACCGTCATGGTCGCTCTGAGCTCGTTGTCGGAGACCACCTGGAAAGTGTCGATCCGGCCGGTCACCGGCGGGTTCGCCTTGTGCGCGGCGACCCAGATCACGTAGCCGATCAAGGTCAGCACAACCACGCCGATCACCATCAGCACGGCAGGGGAGAGGCGCTGTCGCGGATAGCGGCGACGGATGCGCTCCCGGTCGGCGTCGGTGCTGGTCACCCGGCCATTGTGCCCGTCCGGACGCTGGATCGAGATGCATCCACGGCCGGCGATGGGCAGAATGGCGAGCATGCCTGACACCACCACGATGCGCGTGGACGCAGCCGGGGAGCCCCTGCGGCTGCTGCATGTGCACGCTCACCCCGACGACGAGTCGTCCAAGGGGGCTGCCACGACGGCCAAGTATGTGGCCGAGGGCGTGCAGGTGCTGGTGGCGACGTGCACCGGTGGCGAGCGGGGTTCGATCCTGAATCCGCGGATGGACAACCCCGAGAACTGGGCCCGGATCTCCGAACTGCGCACCGCCGAGATGGCGCGCGCGAAGACCATCCTCGGCATTGATCAGACCTGGCTCGGCTTCGTCGACTCGGGGCTGCCGGAGGGCGATCCGCTGCCGCCGCTGCCCGAGGGCTGCTTCGGCCTGCTGGACCCGGACGAGGCCGCCGGCCCGCTGGTGAAGGTGATCCGGGAGTTCCGTCCGCACGTGATGACCACCTACGACGAGAACGGCGGCTACCCGCACCCCGACCACATCATGTGCCACAAGGTGTCGATGGCGGCGGCAGCGGCGGCCGCCGACCCCGACGCCTGGCCCGAACACGGTCCGGCCTGGCAGGTGCAGAAGATCTACTTCCACATGGGCTTCCACCGCGGCCGGTTTGCCAAGCTCGACGAACTCATGCACGCGCACGGCCTGGAGAGCCCCTACACCGAGTGGCTGGCCAACTGGGAGCGCGAAGACGTGAGTAACCGGCTGACCACCTTCGTGCCCTGCGGCGAGTACTTCCCGGTGCGTGACCACGCCCTGCGGGCGCACGCCAGCCAGGTGGATCCGGAGGGACCCTGGTTCGCCGTGCCGATGGCCATTCAGCAGGCCGGTTGGCCCACCGAGGACTTCCAGCTGGCCAAGTCGGTGGTGCCGGCGAACCTGCCGGAGAACGACCTGTTCAGCGGGATCGACACCCGCAAGCCGATTACGCTCGACACATGGTCATATTCGATCTAGCCGACGAGAGCTGGTTTCCCCTGGTGTTGGTGATCGTCATCGGCGGGGGCCTGTACCTGCTCTACCGCAGCATGCGACACGAGCTCAACAAGATCCGGGTGCCCCGCTCCGACGCGGCGCAGCGGCCCGAGACCCCGCAGCAGACGCAGTCTCCGGACGACGCGGCCGATCGGTGACCAATCGCCTGGCCGCATCCGTCAGTCCGTACCTGCAGCAGCACGCGGGTAATCCGATCGACTGGTGGCCCTGGACCCCGGAGGCGTTCGCCGAGGCCCGTGAGCGGGACGTGCCGATCCTGCTGTCGGTGGGCTATGCCGCCTGCCACTGGTGCCATGTGATGGCGCACGAGTCCTTCGAGGACCCCGAGGTCGCGGCTCTGGTCAATGCCACCTTCGTGGCGATCAAGGTGGACCGCGAGGAGCGCCCCGACGTCGACGCGGTCTACATGAAGGCCACCCAGGCGCTGACCGGGCAGGGCGGCTGGCCGATGACCGTCTTCCTGACCCCGGACGGCGACCCGTTCTTCGCCGGCACCTACTACCCGCCCCAGCCGGCCGGCGGGATGCCATCCTTCACGCAGGTGGTGACCGCTTTGGCCGACGCCTGGACGAATCGTCGCGACGAGGTGGTCACCAGCGCCGCCAGCATCGTCGCTCATGTGGCGGACGAGTTCGGCGCACTGCCGACCCCGGCGTCGATCGACCTGCCCGCGGTGCTGAAGCGGGTGTCCGCCGACTTCGACCCGGTGCACGGTGGCTTCGGCCGGGCGCCCAAGTTTCCGACCCCAGGCGTGATCGACGCGCTGCTGGTGACCGGCGAACCCGCGTCGCTCGACGCCGCCCAGCGCAGCCTGGAGGCGATGCTGCGTGGAGGCATCCACGATCAGGTGGGTGGCGGCTTCCACCGCTACAGCGTCGATGCCGGCTGGGTCGTGCCGCACTTCGAGAAGATGCTCTACGACAACGCCCTGCTGCTCGGCAGCTACACCCGCGGGTGGTGCCGAACCGCCGATCGCGATCAGGGCCTACGGCTGTTGTTCGAACGGGCGGCGCGGGGCATCGTCCGGTTCCTGGCCGACGACCTGCGACTGCAGACCGGCGGATTCGCCTCCAGCCTGGACGCCGATTCGTGCGATATTCGCGGCATGGTGCACGAGGGCATCTACTACGTCTGGTCGCCCGAACTGCTCACCGATGCGCTGGGTGAGTCGGACGCGGCCTGGGCCGCCGAGGTGTTCCACGTCACCGCGGCGGGCACCTTCGAGCACGGTCTTTCCACGTTGCAGCTACGCGGCACCCCGGACTGGGCCCGGCTGGACGACGTGCTCGACCGGCTGCGCGCGGCGCGGGCCAACCGGTTCGTGCCGGCCCGCGACGACAAGCTGGTGGCGGCCTGGAACGGCTTCGCGATCGACGCGCTGGCGAGCGCGGCGATGGTGTTCGGCGAGCCGGACTGGTTGGCCCTGGCGGAGCGGGCCGCGGACGCCACCTGGGCATTGTGGGTTCAAGGCGAGCTCCGCCGCACCGCAATGGCGGGGGTGCCGGGCGAGGCGCCGGGTATGGCCGACGACTACGGCGCCCTGGCGCTCGGGCTGGCGCGGTTGGCCGGCGCCACCGGCCGCGCGATCTGGCTGGATCGCGCGGTGGATCTGCTGGAAGCGGCCGTCCTCCGCTTCGACGCGGGCGACGGGGGATTCCACGACGCTCCGGAGACCGAGGGGCTGCGTCCGTTCGCCCGGGCCCGGGACACCTCCGACAATCCAACCCCGTCGGGCACCGCCTGCCTGATGGCGGCCTTGCGACTGGTCGGGCTGTTGGCCGATCGCGACGACTTCATCAGTCGGGCGGGGGCGGCCGCCTCAACGCTGCACGGCATGGTCGAGGCTGCACCGCGATTCGCCGGCTGGGCGCTGGCCGACGTGCTGGTCGACGAGCTGGCCCGCGGCCGGCTGACGCCGGCGGTTGCGGTGATCGTCGACGACTCGGCAGCCACGATTCCCGAGCTGGCGACGGCGGCGTGGTGGCTGGCGCCCGCGGGCACGGCGATCGTCACCGGCCGTTCGGGAACCAAAGGCTTCGCCCATCACTTCGATGATCGGCCCGCAGGCGCCTCGGGCACGGCCTACGTCTGCCGGGGCAACGTTTGCTTCGCCCCCGCCGGCACCACCAAGGAGTTGCGCGCTGCCCTGTGGCAACGCCCCTGAGTGCAACGAAATAGCGAGGAGATTCACCCACCGTCTTGAGGGGGTGAATCGCCTTCCTGTTCGGCTCGGGCGAGCCGGCGGCTTCCGGCCGCGTAGGCCCGCAACCAACGCGCGCCAACAAGGCGTGCCGAATCACTTCCACGCTCGAACCGAGAATCGAGGTAGGGGGTGGCCAGCGTGTCGCGTTCCGAAGTCTGGACGAGGGTGACGAACTGGGTGGAGGTCATGGTGGATTCCTTCCTTCTACTCACCACCCCGACGAACCCGGCGGCACGGAATCGACAATCGACGAGTGAATCAAAGATTCATGAGGAGCTTCAGGCATGGACGATCTCACCACGGGCGAAAGGCCGATCCGCGCGTCGGAAGCCAGCAGGATCGATCTCGCGCGCTTAGCGCGCCGATCCAATCCGCTGACTTATTTCATCACACGACGATTTGATTCGAGCAATAACCTACGGTACCGTAGGTTTCGTGACCACAACCCTAGGACGCGACATGGAACTCGACCAGGTTCCCGTTCCCAAGCCGCTGATGCGCGGCTGGCTGCACCTCGCCATGACGCCGATCGCACTGATCGCCGGCATCGCGCTGGTGGTGCTGGCCCCGACCATGACCGGACGAATCGGCGGCGCGGTCTGGCTGCTGGCTGCCGTCGAACTGTTCGGGGTCAGCGCCGCCTACCATCGCGGCAACTGGGGACCGCGCACCGAAGTGATGCTTCGCCGGCTCGACCACGCCAACATCTTCGTGTTCATCGCCGCTTCGTACACGCCGCTGGCGCTGATGCTGCTCAGTCCGAGCAGCACCGCCGTGCTGCTCTGGATCATCTGGCCCACCGCTCTGCTCGGGGTGTTCTTCAACCTGGTCTGGATCGACTCACCCCGCTGGCTGCACACCGCGCTCTACCTGCTGATGGGTTGGGCGGCCCTGGGCTGGATCGGTGAGTTCTGGGCGAACGCCAGCCTTCCGGCGTTCCTGCTGATCGCCCTCGGCGGCTTGGTCTACAGTGCCGGAGCGGTGGTCTACGCACTGAAGAAGCCCGACCCGTGGCCGCGGTATTTCGGCTACCACGAGATCTTCCACGCCTGCACCATCGTGGCCGCGATCTGTCATTTCGTGGCGATCGCCCTGATCACCCTGGGCTGAGTGAAACAGTGGGGACATGCTGCTGATCGTTCCCACTGACGCGCCTTTCGAGCTGGATCCGACCGACGGCGTGGACGTACTCGGCTACGACCCGGAGGCCGACCTGACCGAAGCCCACCTGGCCGCTGACGGCGCGGTGGTGTGGGGATTCGCCTCTCCGATCATCAATCAACTGCTGGGGGCGCCGAAGCTGCGCTGGATCCAGACCCTGACCGCCGGCCCCGACCCGGTGCTGGCCGCCGGCTTTCCGGTCGAGGTGCAGGTCACCACCGGACGCGGCTTCCACGACGAGACCGTCGCGGAACACACGCTGGCACTGGCCCTGGCCGGGCTCCGCCAGCTGCCGGAGTGCCTCGACGCGCAGGCGCGGCATCGCTGGGCCGAAGAGCTGAGCGGCTTCCGTCCGCTGCATGACGGAGTCAGCCTGACCACGTTGATCGGAGCCCGGGTGACGATCTGGGGCTTCGGCTCGATCGGCCAGACCGTCGCCGCCCGGTTCACCGCGATGGGCGCCCAGGTCACCGGCATCGCCCGCAGCGCCGGTGAGCGCGAGGGATACCCCGTCCGGGCCACCGACGAGGTGGACCAGGTGCTGCCCGAGACCGATGTGCTGGTGCTGGTGCTGCCCAAGAGTCCGGCCACCGACGACGTGCTGGACGCGCGCCGGATCGGGCTGCTTCCCGACCATGCCTGGGTGATCAACGTGGGCCGCGGCAACGCCGTCGACGAGGACGCCCTGGCCGCCGCTTTGCACGATGGCACCCTCGGCGGTGCCGGCCTGGACGTGATGAAGACCGAGCCGCTGCCGTCCGATTCGCCGTTGTGGGACGCCCCCCACGTGATTCTCACTCCGCACAATGCGGGTGGCCGTCCGCTGCACACCAAGGAGTTCATCTCGGACAACCTGAACCGCCTGCTCACCGGGCGATCGCTGCGCAACCTGGCTGCCCGCTGACGCCGTCGGCGACGGTAGGGTGGCTGACATGGTGTGGGCCGCTCGCGTCGCTCGGGTGCTGTCGACCCTCGACCCGAGCGGGCTGCTCTACCGGCCCTACGAGAAGCGGCTGCTCACCCAACTGAGTCATGACCGGCTTCCCCAGCACGTCGCCGTGATGGCGGACGGCAATCGCCGGTGGGCCCGCCGCAACGCCCCCGACGAGCCGGTCGCGGTCGGCTACGACGCCGGCGCCGACAAGCTGAAGGAGTTCGTCGGCTGGTGCGAGGAGGTCGGCATTCCCACCGTCACGGTCTGGGTGCTCTCCACCGAGAACCTGGACCGTTCCGACGATCACGAGTTCGCTCCGCTGCTGCAGGTGATCGAAGACCTCGTGGTCGAGTTGGCCGCGGACGGTCCGTGGCGGGTGCAGATCGTCGGCGACCTGAACCTGCTGCCGGACGCCATGGCGGCCCAGTTGCGGGAGGCGTCGGCCAGCACCGAGGGTCGGGCCGGAATGCACGTCAACGTGGCTGTGTCGTACGGCGGCCGCCACGAACTGCGGGACGCGTTCCGCTCGTTGCTCGCCGCCGAGGCGGCCAAGGGCACCAGCCTGGCAGAGCTCGCCCAGACCCTCGAGATCGACCAGATCTCGTCACACCTCTACACCGCGGGCCAGCCCGACCCCGACCTGGTGATCCGAACCTCGGGGGAGCAGCGCCTTTCCGGCTTCCTGATCTGGCAGTCGGCGCACAGCGAGTTCTACTTCCACGAGGCGTTGTGGCCGGATTTCCGCAAGGTCGACTTTCTTCGCGCCCTGCGTTCCTACGCTCAGCGGGAACGCCGGTTCGGTCGCTGACCAGCCGACTCGCGCAGCCCGGCGTGCCGGCTGGTGACGACATCATCCCGGCGCACCGGGATCGCCCCGGCAAGCGATTCAGACAACGCGCTAAACGGCTGGTTCAGCCCTCCGAAAGCAGCAACTCCGTCAGGGCTGCCCGCAGCGGGTTGGGCAGGTCGACGCCGTCCAGCCGGCGCAGCACCTCCAGCGCGTCACCAGGTTGGTCGATGGCGTGCCAGGCCCGCTCCTTGACCATGTAGCCGCCCTGCGCGACATGCAGCAGGTCGAACATCCGCTCCGAGACCGTCGGGTGCTCCGGGGGTAACCGGTCGGCCAGCCGGACGACGACTCCGGCCACTGCGTCGATGCTGCCCAGGTCGATCACCAGGCGGTCGCCGGGCTCGACGTTCACCGGATCGCCATCGACGTCCGCGGCACCCACGCCGTGCACGATCAGGGTCCAGGTGCGCTCGGACGGCACCACGTCCGCCTCACCCTCCACCCCGGCGATGCTGAACACCCCGTCGGCGTCCGACCAGCTCAGCCGGGTGCGGGCGCTGCGCGGTTCGGCCGCGTCGTCGTCCTCGTACAGGGTGAAGTCGCCGTCGGCGCCGGTGAACACATGCACTTCGAAGCCGGACGGGTTCTCCAACCCGAGCTCGTCCGGCGTGGTCAGCGGCACGATCGCACCCTGCCTGGCCAGCACCGGATACTGCGCCAGCGGGCGATGCAGGTGCACCGTGCGGCCGCCGGCGTAGGTGACGCCGGTGAAGAAATCCGTCCAGCGACCCCCGGGCAGCCAGCTCGTCACAGCCGCCAGCCCGGTGTCGGGGTCGGCCGGCGATGTGATCGGCAGCACCAGCAGTTCAGTACCGAAGAAGTAGGAGTTGCGCGAGCCGAAGTTGTTCGGATTGAACACGTCCCCGGTCGGATCCTCCTGGTACAGCGGACGGCACAGCGACTCGTTCAACCGGTGCGCCCGCTCGTTCATCGTGTAGAGGTAGGGCACCAGCCGGTGCCGCAGTCGCAGATAGTCGACCATCACGGCGGCGTGCTCGTCGGGATAGGTCCACGGCTCCTTGCCCATGAACAGGCTCAACGACGAATGCAGTCGGTTGATCGGCGAGAAGGCGCCGAACTGGTACCAGCGGGTGACCAGTTCGTTGTCGCGATAACCGAACATGTGACCGCCGACGTCATGGCTCCACCAGCCGAAGCCGATGTTGGCGGCGGTGGCGGTGAACTCGGGCTGGAACGCCAGGCTCGGCCACGAGTTGACCGTGTCGCCGGAGAACCCGACCGGGTAGCGGTGCGAGCCGGGCCCGGCGTAGCGCGAGAAGGTGATCGGACGCTGACCGCGCCGGGCACTGTCCAGGAAATGGAAGTGGTTGAGCAGCCAGAGCGGGTCGAGGCCGGCAACGGAGGTGTGCGTGCCCTGCTGCCAGTCCAACCACCAGAAGTCGACGCCCTCGTCTTCCAGCGGGTGATGGACCTGCTCGAAATAGTTGACCAGAAACTTCTGGTCGGCGATGTCGAAATCGACTGGATTCTCGGTGGCGGGGTCGATGCCCATCGCCGTCGCCATCCGCTGATAGGCCTCCTCGAACGCCCGGATGCCGTCCGCCGGGTGCACGTTCAGCGATACCTTCAGCCCGCGCTCGTGCAGCGCGTCCATGAACTGCCCTGGGTCGGGGAACAGGTCGCGGTTCCAGGTGTAGCCGGTCCAGCCTGTGCCGTACTGCCGCGGAATGTTCACCAGGTGCCAGTCCATGTCGAGCACCGCGACGCCGAATGGAATGCCGGCGGCCTCGAAGCGCTCCATCAGCTCCAGGTATTCACCGGCCGAGTAGGGGTGATACCGGCTCCACCAGTTGCCGAGCGCCCAGCGGGGGATCAGCGGCTGCGGCCCGGTCAGCCGGTGGAAGTCGGCGAGGGCGGCTTCGAAGTCGTCGCCGTGGGCGAACAGGTAGACATCGGTGTTGCCGGGGGTGCGGGCCGCGATCCAGCCGTCGGCGGTCAGCGCCATCGTGGTGCTGTCGTCGAGCATGGCGCTGCCGTTGAAGCTCAGCACTCCGTCCTCGAGGTCGGTGCGGCCGTCCACCTCGTCCAGGGTGCGTGCGGTGCCGCCCAGATTCGCGTCGCCACCACCCCATAGTTGCTGCCGCTCGCCGTAGCGCCAGGTGCGCCGGTGGCCCGTGCCGCCGGAAAGGTGGGCGTAGAGCCCGCCGGGGCTGAAGACCTGCTCGTCGTAGCTGATCGTGACGTCCGCCGTGGCGATCTCGATGCCGTGCTTGGCCCGGTGCACAGTGAACTCGACCGGCTCGAACGCGCGGTCGATCACCATCTGGGTGGCCCGGTCCTCAAACTCGCCGCCGGCCGAGTACTCCAAGCGGAACAACGCGGGACTCAGCACGGTGATCCGGTAATTCTCCCCGAGTATCTGTGACTCGGTCGGGGCTATCGGAGTTGTGGATAGGACGAGTCGGTCGGGCAGGCTCATGAGCCGACAGTCTAGGGACTGCCGCCGACCTGGCCAGCTGCATGATCGGGACGGTTCTTTTTCGTTCACCTCGACTCCACGTGAACGATCGGGGACGGTTCTTTTTCGTTCACCTCTACTGAACGAAAAAGAACCGTCCCCGGCGATTCAACCCGGCGCTGAACGAAAAAGAACCGTCCCCGGCGATTCAACCCGGCGCGGCTGCGCGTTGCGAGCGGCGATCCGCGAGCCCAGCCCACCCCTTCGGGTCAACCACGATGGACACCGTCCGACACCGCGCGTCGGATGCCGGAACTTGACCGAGGTCGGGCCTACAGTTCAAACACGGCCGCCCGCTGGCCGTCGAGGAGGAACGATGCGTCGGTTGACCCTCACCGGTCCAACCCACGGGCCTGCACCAAGGCCAACGTTTCCCGGCTGACACCCACGTGTGTGGCCGGCGCGGGTGCAGCGTGCGGCCCTAGAACAGGAGCGCTCGTGCCCCGTACCGCCAGCACTTCCCGCCGCACCACGCCGGTCGCCAGTGAAACTGCACTGCGCAGCTACGTGATCGACACCTCGGTTCTGCTCAGTGACCCACATGCGTTGCGCAACTTCGACGAGCACGAAGTGATCGTGCCGATCGTGGTGGTCACCGAGCTCGAGGCCAAGCGGCATCACCCTGAACTGGGCTACTTCGCCCGTACTGCCCTGCGCTACCTGGACGAGTTGCGGATCGCGAACGGGCGCCTCGACCTGCCGCTGCAGATCAACGAGGCCGGCGGCACCCTGCACGTGGAGCTCAACCACTCCGACCAGACCGTGCTGCCGATGGGCTTCCGGCTGGGTGACAACGACTCCCGGATACTGGCGGTGGCTCTGAACTACTCAGCCGAAGGGCGTGAGGTGGTGCTGGTCAGCAAGGACGTGCCGCTGCGGGTGAAGGCGTCGGCGGTCGGGCTGGCCGCCGAGGAGTACCTGCACGAACTGCCCGCCGACACCGGCTGGACCGGCATGGCCGAGGTGGATGTGGCCGCGGCCAGCGTAGATCAGCTCTACGCCAACGGCGCGGCGATCGTGCCCGAAGCGGTGGACCTGCCCTGCCACAGCGGCGTCGTGCTGCACGCGTCCGGGTCGTCCGCGTTGGGCCGGGTGCTGCCCGACGGCAGCGTGAAGCTGGTCCGTGGCGAGCGGGATTGCTTCGGCATCCACGGCCGTTCCGCCGAACAGCGGGTGGCCCTCGACCTGTTGCTCGACCCGTCCATCGGCATCGTGTCGCTGGGCGGCAAGGCCGGCACCGGCAAGTCGGCACTGGCGCTCTGCGCCGGACTCGAGTCGGTGCTCGAGCGTCAGCAACACGCGAAGGTGCTGGTGTTCCGTCCGTTGTACGCGGTCGGTGGCCAGGAGCTGGGATTCCTACCCGGCACCGAGGGCGAGAAGATGTCGCCCTGGGCGCAGGCGGTGTTCGACACGCTGGGTTCGGTGACCAACCGCAACGTGATCGACGAGGTGCTGGCCCGCGACCTGCTCGAGGTGCTGCCGCTCACCCACATTCGCGGACGGTCGCTGCACGATGCATTCGTGATCGTGGACGAGGCCCAGTCGCTGGAGCGCAACGTGTTGCTCACCGTGCTGTCGCGGATCGGCCAGAACTCGCGGGTGGTACTCACCCACGACGTGGCCCAGCGCGACAACCTGCGGGTCGGCCGGCACGACGGCGTGGTCGCGGTGGTGGAGAAGCTGAAGGGCCATCCGCTGTTCGCCCACGTCACGCTGACCCGGTCCGAGCGCTCGCCGATCGCCGCTCTGGTCACCGAGATGCTGGAGGACGTGGGTTTCTGAGTTCGCGCCGATGGTTGCGCTTGTCGGCGCCGGCGGAGCCGACCCCCTGAGCCTGGTCAGCGCGTCTGCAGTGGGTCAGCGGAGCCGGGCCCGAACTGAGCGACGCACAACTCCGGCTCCACCCACGGCAGCAGGGACTCCACCACGTCCGGAGTACCCGCGGCCTCCAGATAGCCGCGCATCATGCCCAGGTGGATGCGGCAAACGGTGCTGTCGCCGCCAATGGTCATCTCGCGAAACGGGCAGCGGACGATCTCCAGCAGCCGCCCCCCGTCGTCGGAATCGGTCAGCCGTGAGGACAACCCCAGCCGGTTGACCACGGCGACCAGTTCGTCCAGTGCCGTCTCCGGCGTAGCCGCACCGCCGATCGAGCGCCCCCAGGCGTTGCCGATCCGCTCGGCCAGCCCTGGGTCGTCCGATTCGCCCGCCCGGACGTTGGCCAGCAGAGCCTCCACCAGTTCCCGGTAGGGCACTTCGGAAACCGGTGGGACGGAGGGAACCGCGGTGAACAGCACCCTCGGCCGTCCTTTTCGACCGCGCTTCTCGGTCAGTTTGCGCACCAGGTCGTCCTGAAAGAGGCCCTCGAGATGGAACCGGACGGTGTTCGGATGCAGCCCGAGATCACTGCCCAGGGTCTCGATCGCCATCGGTTCGGGTTGCTCCTGCAGCTGCGCCAGCACCCGCCGGCGGGTGGGCCCGAGGCGTTCGTGCTCGTCGTGCGTGCTGGTGGTCATCCACGCCATGATTGCACCCGGGTCGGCCGGATCCCTAGTCATACTCGGATCGGCGGCCCAGCGGTCGGCTCGGATTCGTCGCGTACCCTGTCCGCATGACTGTCGGCGTGCGGATTCCACTGGCGTTGGCCGACGCCCATGGCCGGGTGGCCACCGACCTGCGGGTCTCGCTGACCGACCGCTGCAACTTGCGGTGCACCTATTGCATGCCCGCCGACGGGCTGCAGTGGTTCCCGACCGAGGAGGTGCTCACCGACGCGGAAGTGCAGCGTGTGGTGGGTATCGCGGTGAACCTGTTGGGCGTGCAGAAGCTGCGTTTCACCGGCGGTGAACCTCTGCTGCGGCGCTCCCTGGAACAGATCGTGGCCGGCGCGAAGCAACTCCGAACCAGGGCCGGTGGCAGCCCGGAACTCTCGCTGACCACCAACGGCATCGGCCTCGACAAGCGGGTCGTCGCACTGGCGGCGGCCGGCCTGGATCGGGTGAACGTCTCCCTGGATTCGCTGGATCGTGACCGGTACGCGGCCCTGGCCCGGCGCGACCGACTGGACTCGGTACTGGCCGGGCTGGCCGCGGCCGAGGCCGCCGGGCTGCTGCCGGTCAAGGTCAACGCCGTGATCATGCGCGGCCAGAACGAGCCGGACGTGGTGCCGCTGGCCCAGTTCTGCCTGGAACGCGGGTACCAACTGCGCTACATCGAGCAGATGCCACTCGGCCCGCAGCATGAGTGGGACCGGTCCAAGATGGTCACCCAAGCCGAAATCCTCGATCTGCTGGCCGGGCGATTCACGCTCACCCAGGCGTCCGAGCCACGCGGTTCGGCTCCGGCCGAGCTGTGGCAGGTGGCGCCGGACGCCAGTCAGCCCGGCGGGTTGCTCGGAGTGATCCCGTCCGTGTCAGCGCCGTTCTGCGGCGCCTGCGACCGCACCCGGATCACCGCGGACGGCCAGTTGCGCACCTGCCTGTTCTCCCGCACCGAGACCGATCTGCGCACGCCACTGCGGGGCGGCGCGTCCGACCGGGAGATCGCCGAACTGTGGGCCGGGGCCCAGGGCCGCAAGGCTGCCGCGCACGCCATCGGCGAACCCGGCTTCGTCCAGCCCAACCGCACCATGAGCGCAATCGGAGGTTGATCGTGAGGATCCGCTACTTCGCCGGCGCGGCCGAGGCCGCTGGGGTGCCCGAGGAGACGGTCGAGGCCCAGTTCGAGGTCACCGTCGCCGAACTCGTCGAACAGTTGAGCGCGGACCGGGATCGGCTGGCGAAGGTGCTGGCCGTCTCCACCCTGCTGGTCGACGGTCACCCGGCGCACACCCGCACCGAGTTCGTCGGTCCCAACGCTCAGGTGGACGTACTGCCGCCGTTCGCCGGCGGCTGAAAACTCTGCAACGCTGCTTGCCAGTGCGCTCGACCGGCCCAGCAGGCGGCGTTCTCGATGGCTGGGCCGGCAATTCAACTGTCCCGAAGCAGGATTGCGCAGCATTCGCTCAGAGTTCGGGACCCTGTGCGCGCAGTTTGTCCACCGACTCCATCGCGTTGCGCAGGTCGGCGAGCCAACTGTCGGTGTGCTGGCCGACCAGCTTGACCGCCCAGGCCAGCGCCTCGGAGCGGGACCGGGCCACACCCGCGTCCACCAGGGTGTCCAGAACTCTGCGCTCGGGCTGCTTCAGCCTGGTCATCACCGGCACCGAGATGTGGGTGAAGAGGGCGTCGGCGTCACCGAGCTTGACTCCCCAGGAGACCTTGCGGGCGTAGCGCGCCTCGGCCTCCAGGGCGATGCCGATCCGGCGCTCGCGGGTGTCCTCTCGGAACCGGCTGATCCGGCCCTCGGCGCCCGCGGGTTCCAAGCCCTCGTCGGGCAGGTCGCCGATCACCGTGATCTCTTCTCGATCGACGATCACTTCGACGCCGGTGAACCACTCACCGGGCAGCCGGCCCTCGAACCATGCCTGCGCGTCGCCGGCGGGCGGAACGTCCGCGTTCTGCCATCCACCCGGCCTACCGAAACCTCGTGCTCCCATGACTTCCTCCTTGTTGATTACAAGATTACATCGTAATGCGTGCAAATCCAGACCCTCGACCATCGAGTTGAGCCTCGTAGGCTGTCCACACCAATCCGTGCAGGAGGAAACGTGCAGCAACGACAGTTGGCCACCCTCACCTCGAGCGCTCTCGGATTGGGCTGCATGGGTTTCGCCCTGGTCTACGGAAGGGTGGATCCGACCGAGGGCCGGGCCACCATCGATGCGGCCATGGATGCCGGCGTCACCATGCTGGACACCGCCGACATGTACGGCTCCGGAGCCAGCGAGGAGTTCGTCGGTGAGGCGATCAAGGGTCGCCGCGACGACCTGGTGATCGCCACCAAAACCGGCATCCTGACCCGCCGGCTGCTCGGCCTGCCCAAGGGACTGGACGGACGTCCCGAGCGGATCGGTCCGGCACTGGACGCGTCGCTGAAGCGGCTGGGCACCGACCACGTCGACCTGTTCTACCTGCACCGGGTCGATCCCACGGTGCCCATCGAAGAGAGCGTCGGCGCGATCGGTGCCCAGGTGGCGATGGGCAAGGTGCGTCACGTGGGAGTCAGCGAGACCACGGCGGACGAGCTCCGCCGCGCCCACGCCACCCACCCGATCACCGCCGTGCAGCTGGAGTGGTCGCTGTTCAGCCGCGACCTGGAGCGCGAAGTGGTTCCGGCGGCGCGCGACCTCGGCATCGGCATCGTGGCGTACAGCCCGCTCGGCCGCGGCATGCTCACCGGCTCCGCCGGCGCCACCACCAGGCTTCCGCTGATCGACTACCGGCGCTTCTTGCCGCGCTGGCGCAAGGCCAACCTGGAGGCCAATCTGCGCAGCGTCGAGACCGTCCGGGCGATCGGCGATCGGTTGGGTGCGACCGCCGGGCAGGTGGCGTTGGCCTGGGTGCTCTCCCGCGGCGATGACGTGGTGCCGATCCCCGGCACCAAACGGCCGAAGTACCTGCGCGAGAATCTGGGGTCACTGAACGTCGAGCTGGACGCCGACGCGCTCACCGAGCTGGACGCGATCAGCGTCGCCGGAACGCGGTACGCCGCCGAGGGTGGCGTCTAGTGGTGTCCCTCACCTGGGTCACCGGTCAGCGGCGCCTGGGCACGCACCTGCGGCGTTCTCCTCGGTCGCGATACGACCCGGTATCGACTCCCTGGTCAGCCTTGCGATGCACGCACCCAGACACCCCTGACCAGCACCCCAGGTGAGGGAACACCACTAGCCCGGACGGCGGCCCGGTCAGACCAGCGGCCATGGCCAGGCGTGACCGGTGGTGTCGAGCGGCAGCATCCGGGTGTCCAGCAGCCGCTGCGTCCGCCGGCGCATGGCCCTGACCTCGCGCACGTCCAACAGGTCGGCCAGTTCGGCCGGCACCTCGTCGGCCAGCGGCGCGATGTCGTCCAGCAGGTGCTGCTCGACCTCCTCGCCGGCGAAGTCCCAGATCACGGTGCGCAGCTTGTACTCCGACGCGAAGCACAGGCCGTGGTCGATGCCCCAGATTCGGCCGTCCTTCGACTGCAGCACATGCCCGCCCTTGCGGTCGGTGTTGTTGTTCACCACGTCGAAGACCGCCATCCGGCGCAGCGCGTCGTGGGTGTCGGGGTGATTCCGCAGCAACGTGAAGTAGTGCACTGCAGGGTCGAACTCGATGAACCACTGCAACGAGCCGACCCCCAGTGGCGCGTCCTCGCGGACGATCGTCGGCGGCACCATGTTCCAGCCCAGCCAGGCGCTCAGCAGGTAGGCGGCGCGTTCGCGCTTGTACAGGCCAGGGTCGAAGTCCCAGAGCGGGCGCTCGCCGGACAACGGCTTGTAGATCGCCCAGGTGTAGGCCTCGCCGTCGGTCAGCTCGAGTGCGTAGGTCGCGTTGCTGCTGTCCAGCACCCGGCCGACGATCGACATGGTGCCGGACGACAGCAGCGCCTCCTGGGCGGCCGGGGCGGCCGGTACTCGCTCGACCGGCACGTCCGAGGGATCGGTGGCCATCTCAACCCGCCCGCAGCGCGGCCAGCGGACCGCCGGAGGAGTTCACCATCCGCACGACCGGCGCTGCACCGTCCGGCCACTGGATCGCCGAGATCGAGCCGGTGCCCACGTCCACCCGTTGAAAGTGGTCGAGGTGGGTGCCCAGGGCGTAGGTGAGGATCGCCTTGATCGGGTCGGCGTGGCTGAAACAGACCACCGTCCCGCCCGGATGGGTGCCCCGTAGCCGCTCCATGGTCGCGATCATTCGCGCCTGCAGCTCGGGGAAGCTCTCGCCGCCGGGGAACCGGAAGGTGGACGGGGCCTGCTGCACCGTGCGCCATTGCGGCAGCTTGGCGAGCTTGGACAGCTTCTCGCCGGTCCACTCGCCGAAGTCGCACTCCAGCAGGCCGTCGTCCGGCGTTGCAGTCAGCCCGGTCAGTTGCTCGGTCGGCTCCGCGGTCTCACGGGCCCGCTCCAACGGTGAGGTGTACAGCGCGTCGATCGGGAGGCCCTCCAGGCGCTCTGCGACGGCTTCGGCCTGGGCGCGGCCCGCGTCCGAGAGATGCAGGTTCGCGGCGCGGCCGGGCAACACCGTGCCGGTGGTGGGGGTCTGACCGTGTCGCACCAGCAGCACCAGGGTGCTGGCGGTTGGTTTGCGCGCCATTCGTCGAGCCTAGACGGCCGTTCGTCGACGGCAAGGCTGTCCCGCGTCCGGCGCGAGTTGGGGACGGTTCCCATCCCGCCACCTCTGCGTCGGGGGCTGGCGTGGCGGGAGATTGGAACCGTCCCAACTCGGTTCGTTGCGCCCGTCCGCTCGAAGCGGAAATGGGAATAGGGTCCGGGCTTTGTCGCTGGGGTTAGCGTGAGGGGGTGACAGACCGTCCCAGCATCAGCACCGTCGGCCAACTGCGCGCGTCCGGCCATCAGCAGCAGCATTTGCGCGAGGAACTGCGCGGCAACCTGCTCGCTGCCCTGGCCGACGGACGCAACCCGTGGCCCGGCCTGCACGGCTTCGAACGCACCGTGCTTCCGCAACTGGAGCGGGCCCTGATCGCGGGCCACGACGTGGTGCTGCTGGGCGAGCGTGGCCAGGGCAAGACCCGGCTGCTGCGCACCATGGAAGGGCTGCTGGACGAGTGGACTCCGGTGATCGCCGGTTCGGAGCTGGGTGAGCACCCCTACGACCCGATCACCGCCGAGTCGAAGCGTCGAGCCGCCGAGTGCGGCGACAACCTGCCGGTGGCCTGGCGGCACCGGTCGGAGCGGTACTCGGAGAAGCTGGCCACTCCGGACACCTCGGTGGCCGACCTGATCGGCGACGTGGACCCGATCCGGGTCGCCGAGGGCCGCCGGCTGGGTGATCCCGAGACCATCCACTTCGGGCTCATTCCCCGTAGTCACCGCGGAATCGTCGCGATCAACGAGCTGCCCGACCTGGCTGAGCGGATCCAGGTGGCGATGCTGAACGTGATGGAGGAGCGCGACATCCAGATTCGCGGGTACGTGCTGCGGTTGCCTCTGGACGTGCTGGTGATGGCGTCCGCGAACCCCGAGGACTACACCAACCGGGGCCGGATCATCACGCCGCTGAAGGACCGTTTCGGCGCCGAGATCCGCACCCACTACCCCCTGGAACTCGACGACGAGATCGCTGTGATCGTGCAGGAGGCCAACCTGGTCGCCGAGATTCCGGCGGCTTTGTTGGAGATCCTGGCCCGCTACACCAGGGCCTTGCGCGAGTCGCCGGCGATCAACCAGCGCTCCGGGGTCTCCGCCCGGTTCGCCATCGCGGGTGCCGAAACGGTGGCGGCCGCGGCGCTGCACCGAGCGGTGATCCGGGCCGAGAACGAACCGGTGGCCCGCTTGGTCGACCTGGAGTCGGCGGTGGACGTGCTGGGCGGCAAGATCGAGTTCGAGGCCGGTGAGGAGGGCCGGGAGGACGCGATTCTGGCCCACCTGCTGCGGACCGCGACCGCCGACACCGCCCGGGCACACTTTCGCGGCATCGACCTCGGGCCGCTGGTCGAGGCCCTGGACGGCCACACCACCGTCACCACCGGTGAGCAGGTCACTGCCGAGGAGTTCCTGGAGGGGCTGCCCGAGGCCGGCGACGTGTACGACGCCATCGCCGAGCGGTTCGACGCCGACACCACCGGACGGCGGGCCAGCGCGATCGAGTTTGCACTGGAGGGTCTTTACCTGGCGCGCCGGATCGCCAAGGATTCCGACGGCGCCGAAACCATCTACGGCTAGGACGGACGATGCCGCGGCGACGCTCCTCACGCTACGGCCGGTATGCCGGCGGGCCCGATCCGCTCGCGCCACCGGTCGACCTGAGTGAGGCCCTGGACCAGATCGGCAATGACGTGATGGCGGGGTACAGCCCGGAGCGGGCGCTGCGCGAGTACCTCCGCCGCGGCGCGCAGGGCCGGGAGGGGCTGGACGATCTCGCCCGCCGGGTCAACGCCAAGCGCCGCGAACTGCTGAGCAAGTACCGCATGGACGGCACCCTGGAGGAGGTCCGGCAACTGCTCGACCAAGCCGTCGACGCGGAGCGCAAGCAATTGCTCCGCGATGCGATGATGGACGACGACGATCGCGCCTTCCGCGAGATGCGGATGGACAACCTGTCGCCGTCCACGGCCGCGGCGGTCAACGAACTCACCGACTACGACTGGGCGTCCAGCGAAGCGAAACAGAAGTACGACCAGATCAAGGACCTGCTCGGCCGGGAGTTGCTCGACCAGCGTTTCGCCGGCATGAAACAGGCGCTGGAGAGCGCAACCGACGAGGACCGGGCCGCGATCAACGAGATGCTGGACGACCTCAACCAGCTGCTCGACAAGCACCGCCGCGGCGAGGACACCCAGGCCGACTTCGACGAGTTCATGGACAAGCACGGGGACTTCTTTCCCGAGAACCCGCAGAACGTGGACGAACTGATCGACGCGATGGCGCAACGGGCCGCGGCCGCCCAGCGGATGCTCCGATCGATGAGTGCCGAGCAGCGCCAGGAGCTGATCCAACTGTCCGCCCAGGCGTTCGGCTCGCCCGGTCTGATGGCGGCCCTGGACCGGCTGGACGGCAACCTGCAGGCGCTGCGCCCCGGTGAGGACTGGTCGGGCGGGGAGCAGTTCAGCGGTGACGAGGGTATGGGGCTCGGCGACGGCACCGGCGTGCTGCAGGACCTCGCCGAGCTCGATCAGCTGGGCGACCAGCTCGGCCAGAACTACGGCGGAGCGCGGCTGGACGACCTCGACCTGGACGCCCTGGCCCGGCAGTTGGGCCAGGACGCCGCGGTCACCGCCCGGATGCTCGCCGAGCTGGAGAAGGCGCTGCGGGAGGGCGGGCTGCTGCGCCGCGACGCGTCCGGCGACCTGAAGTTGTCCCCGGCGGCGATGCGCCGGCTGGGCAAGGCACTGCTCGCCGACGCGGCGAAGAGCCTCTCCGGAAGGCAGGGCAATCGCGACACCCGGCTGTCCGGCGCGGCGGGAGAGTTGACCGGGGCCACCCGCCAGTGGGCGTTCGGTGACTCCGAGCCTTGGGACGTCACCCGCAGCCTCACCAACGCCATCATCCGGGCCGCCAGCGAAGGGACTGACCCGGGCAGCGGCATTCGGCTCGACGTCCGCGACGTCGAGGTGAGCGAAACCGAGGCGCGCACGTCATCCGCGGTGGTGCTCCTGGTGGACACGTCGTACTCGATGGCGGCTGAGGGCCGCTGGGTGCCGATGAAGAAGACCGCGCTGGCGCTGCATCACCTGGTCAGCACCCGCTTCCGCGGCGACCAGCTGCAGCTGATCACGTTCGGTCGCTGGGCGCAGTCCCGAGAGATCGCTGAACTGACCGCACTGCCACCGATGCGCGAGCAGGGCACCAACCTGCATCACGGGCTGCTGCTGGCCAACCGGTTCTTCCGCAAGCACCCGTCCATGCAACCGGTGCTGCTGGTGGTCACCGACGGGGAGCCGACGGCGCACCTGACCCGGGGCGGTGACGCGCACTTCTACTGGCCGCCGGATCCGGAGACGATCGGGCTGACCGTGACCGAACTCGACAAGCTGGCCCGCACCGGGGTGAGTCCGATCTTCTTCCGGCTCGGGGACGACCCTGGCCTGGCCCGATTCCTGAACCAGTTGGCCCAACGCTCGGACGGTCGGGTGATCGCTCCCGACCTGAACGACCTGGGCAGCGCCGTGGTCGGGGAATACCTGACTGCCCGGTTCCGCGGGGCCGACTGGGGCTTCGACGACTGGGAATGACTCGCCCACCGCCGGTCGAGACTCTGGACGGTCGAACGTGTCGAGACCCTCGCCGGTCGAGTGCAGTCGATCGTCGCGCCTATTGAGACCGTTGATTTCGACGAGTTCAATCAGCGGGTGTCGAGACCGTTGATTTCGACAAGCTCAATCAGCGGCTGTGGAGACCATTGATTTCGACACGCTCTTTGCGATCGTTTCGCCGGTCGAGCTTGTCGAGACCCCTGGACTTCGAGAAGCTCAATCATCGGCGCAAACGCGAGGGAGTGGATTCGACGTGGTGAAAATCCTGGTGGCGGGGGATCGGTTCATCCTGCCGGACATCCTGCTGGAGGCGTTGTCGCGGCATGTTCCCGACGCCGACACGGTCGTGGTCAAGGGCGAGTGGCCGGTGTCGCCCTTCGTCCGGATCGGCGAGGTCGACGAGGCCGAGGGCGACGAGGACGACCTGATCGCGGCGCTGGACGGCTGCCAGGTGGCCTTCGTGCACGCGTCCCCGTTCACCGAGAAGGTGATCGCAGCCGTCGCGCCGGGGCTGGAACTGATCACCGTCGGACGCGGGGGACCGGTCAACATCAACGTTCCGGCAGCCACGGCGCACGGGGTGAAGGTCTCCAACGCTCCCGGCCGGAACGCCACGGCGACCGCCGAGCACAGTGTCGCCATGATCCTCGCGGCGGTGCGCCAGCTCGTCGACCGGCACAACGAGTTGGTGTCCGGGCAATGGCGCGCTGATTACTACTGTTACGAGAATGTGGCGCCCGAGGTGCGTGGCTCGACGGTCGGCCTGATCGGCTATGGCGCGGTCGGGTCCAAGGTGGCGTCCACGCTGGACGCGATGGGTGCCAGCGTGCTGGCCTACGACCCCTACGTGACCAGGCAGGCCATGCCACACGCCGAGAAGCTGGACGACCTGGACGACCTGCTGCGGCGATCGTCGATCCTTACCCTGCACCCGCGGCTCAACGACGAGACCCGTGGCATGATCGGCGCCGAACAGATCGCCCTGCTGCCGCAGGGTGCGATTCTGGTGAACTGCGCGCGTCCGCCGATTCTCGATTACGACGCCCTGTGCGATGCACTCGACTCTGGGCATCTCTACGCCGCCGCCTGCGACGTGCTGCCCGCCGAACCGCTGCCGCCGGAACATCGGCTGCTGCACACCGAACGGCTGATCGTCACTCCGCACCTGGCCGGCGCCAGCCGCCAGTCGGCCCACCTGGCCGCCGAGCTGGGAGCCGCTGACATCGCCCGCTATCTGGCCGGCCAGCCGCTCCGGTTTGCACTCAACTAGGCAGTTCCCACGAGGAGAACCATGACCACCGCATTTCCCGATCGCTTTCTCTGGGGCGGGGCCACCGCTGCCAATCAACTCGAAGGCGCCTACGACGCCGACGGCAAAGGGCTTTCGATCCAGGATGTGATGCCGCGTGGGGTCGGCTCTCCGCCCACCGATGAACCGACTCCCGACAACTTGAAGCTGGTCGGCATCGACCACTACCACCGCTATGCCGAAGACATCGCGCTGTTCGCCGAACTGGGGTTCAGTGTCTACCGGTTCTCGATCGCCTGGAGCCGGATCTTTCCGGGGGGCGACGACGCGGCGCCCAACGAGGAAGGGCTGGCGTTCTACGACCGGCTGCTGGACGAACTGGAGAAGCACGGTATCCAGCCGCTGGTGACGATCAGCCACTACGAGACCCCGCTGAACCTGGCCCGCAGCTACGACGGCTGGGTGGATCGGCGGCTGATCGGGTTCTATGAACGCTACGCGCGCACCCTCTTCGAGCGTTACGGCCACCGGGTGAAGTACTGGCTGACCTTCAACGAGATCAACTCGGTGCTGCATGCGCCGCTGATGTCCGGCGGAATCTGGACGCCCAAGGACCAGCTCCGTGAGGCCGACCTGTACCAGGCCATCCATCACGAACTGGTGGCGTCGGCGGCGGCCACCCGGATCGCCAAGGAGATCAATCCCGAGTTGCAGATCGGCTGCATGGTGCTGGCCATGCCGGTCTACCCGCTGACTCCGGATCCGGCCGATCTGCTCACCGTGATGCACGCCGATCACGGCAACCTTGCCTTCAGCGACGTGCACGTGCGCGGCGAGTACCCGGGCTATCTGCTGCGCACCCTGCGGGACAAGGGCATCGAGCTCGACATCACCGAATCCGATCTGGAGACGCTGAAGAACAACACCGTGGATTTCGTCTCGTTCAGCTACTACATGAGCATCTGCGACGCGGCGTCCGGCGGCGAGGTCGGTGAGGGCAACATTCTCGGCGGCGTGCAGAACCCCAAGCTGCCCGCGTCCGAGTGGGGCTGGCAGATCGACCCGGTCGGGCTTCGGATCGTGTTGAACCAGTTCTGGGATCGCTGGCGCAAGCCGCTGTTCATCGTCGAGAACGGGCTGGGCGCCAAGGACCAGCTGGTCACCGTGGACGGCGTGCCGACGGTGCAGGACGACTATCGGATCGCCTACCTCAACGATCACCTGGTGCAGGTGCGTGAGGCGATCGCCGACGGCGTCGAGGTGCTCGGCTATACCTGGTGGGGTCCGATCGACGTGGTCAGCGCCTTCAGCGCCCAGCTGTCCAAGCGCTACGGCTTCATCTACGTGGATCGCAACGACGATGGCACGGGCACCCTGGCGCGCCACCGCAAGAAGTCGTTTCACTGGTACCAGCAACTGATCGCCAGCAACGGCGCAACACTGACCTGACCGACCCGGGATTGGATTGCGGAAGGAGTCGTATGGCGCAGCGGGATCCACGGGTGGACGACTATCTCGCCACCCTGCCGAACTGGCAGCAGGCGTTCGCCGAACGAGTCCGCGGTCTGCTGCACGACGCGGACCCGGAACTGGAGGAGACGATCAAGCGCACACGTCAGCCGTACTTCGTGCTGCAGGGAAACGTGGCCGCCTTCCTCGGTGCGAAGAACCATCTCAACGTCTTCATCTACGACCCGATCGCGCCGGACCCGACGGGTCTGATCAACCAGGGCCAGGGCAACGCGACGGCGCGCTCCGTCCAGTTGCGTCAAGGCCAGGAGTTGGACGATGACGCCCTGATCGCGCTGTTCAGGGCGGTGATCGCCAACAACCGGGCCGGCGGTTGGCGCAAGCTGGCCAGGTGACACCATTGACCAGCTCGCCGACCGCGCCAATCGGAGCGGCCGGATGAAGGTCGATCTGAAGCGGCAACTGGGCACCTACACCGCGCCACGCGGACGGTTCGCGCTCGTCACCCTGCCGCCGCTTCAGTACCTGGCGATTGATGGCAGGGGCGATCCCAACGTTGCGCCCGCATATGCGGCGGCGATCGCGGCGATCTATCCGATGGCCTACTCGCTGAAGTTCTTCAGCAAGCGCGAACTGGGCCGCGACTACGTGGTGATGCCCTTGGAGGCGCTCTGGTGGGCCAAGAACATGGACGATTTCACCAGCCGCAGGGACAAATCCCGCTGGCTCTGGACGTTGCTGAATCTGGTGCCCGACTGGATCACCGCCGAGCACCTCGAAGCCGCCCGCCGGGCCGGCGCGGGTGGGTCGGACAACGACCCGGTCGGTGTCCGGCTCGAACTACTCGACGAGGGATTGTGCGCTCAGACGCTGCACATCGGCTCCTACGACGACGAGGCCCCGGTGCTGGATCGGCTGCATCACGAGTTCGTGCCGTCGCAGGGCCTGCGGATGACCGGAAAGCACCACGAGATCTACCTGAGCGACGCCCGCCGAACACCCGTCGAGAAGCTGCGGACGATCCTGCGCCAGCCGGTGGAACGGGTCTGACCGAGCATCGGGCCGCTTTGACCGCCGGTCCGGTGACGTCGGAGCACGCCTCCGCCGGGGTGGTCTCAAGACCCGACCAGCCGGGCCACCGCCGCGTCCAGCGCCGCCGACTGGGTGGCGATCAGGCCTTCGGCCGCTTGACCCAGAGTCGCCAGCCGCTCGGGGCTGGCGTCGTCCATGGTGCCGACGATCCGGCGATCGACCACCTGCAGCCGGTGGAAGTTGGCCTCGGCCAGGGTCCGCCGGGCGATCACCTCGCCGACCCAAACGCTGGCCGCGACGCTGCCAGGGTCGTGCGCCTCGCCGAGCCAGGTCTTGTTCAGCTCGACCATGGTCGTGCCGGGTGCGGCGCCGGTGCCGAGCGACACCAGGACGATCGTCTCGGCGTTCTGCTGGGACCCACGGGTCAAGGCGAGTGCCTCGGACAGCGCGATCGACGACGGGTTGCTGGCCCAGACACCGCCGTCGATGAAGGAGTGCTGGCCGCCGGCCCAGGACGTCGCCAGCGGAGGGAACACCTGTGGCGCCGCCGACGTGGCCCGTCCGACCTCGACCAGTGGCAGGTCGAAGATCGGGTTGGCGAGGGCATCGCGGCTGGCCAGAACCACCGGCACCAGAGACGTGGCATCGAACGTGCTGACCGCCAGCGGCACGTGAACCTGGGCAAGTGTGGTGTCGCCGAACACGTCGCGCAACACCGACTCCAGACCGTCCGCACGGTGCCTCGGGCCACCCGCACCGCCGCCGAACAAGGCACCCAGCGTCCGCGAGGACTGTTCGAGTCGCTGTTCCAGGCTGCCGGCACCACCTTTGGACCCTTTGGCTCCGAAGATCCGGGCGGCGCACCGGGGAAAGAACACGGCCAACTCCGAGGCTGGGATGCCGACTGCGGCAGCCATGCCGATGATGCCGCCGGTTGAGGTGCCGACGATCAGATCGAACAGGTCGACCAGGGGTGTGCCGGCCCGGCGCTCCAGTTCGGCGAGCAGCAGTGCGGGCAGGTGGGCGCGCACACCGCCGCCGTCGATCGACAGCACCCTGAACGGCCCAGCAGTCATGGGAACACCTTGGGCCGCTCAGGCCGCCGTGTCGAGCGGCAAGAACTCTGACATCCGCGTGGCAGTGCCCACGAACGCCGCGGTGGCCCCCGGCCAGGCCGATCGCAGGCGACTTTCGGCCTCGCGTGGCCATCCGGGCCGGGAGGGGAGGCCAATGCCGGCGGCGTTGGGGTGAGCCCGGTGAAGTGGCTGCTGTGCTGGTCAGCGAGCCCGCCATGGCCCTGCGCCGCCGGGACGAACTCGCCAACACTCCCTAGCCTCGGCTACGCCTCGCTGCCCAGTTCGAACTCGTCGACGTAGATCAGCCGGTTCTCCCTGGTCGGGGCGCTGTGCGGATCACCGAGGTCGGTCAGGTCGCCCACGAAGGTCTCCCACTCCTCGATCCGCACCCGGTGCGTTCCCGGTGTGGTCGGACGGGCGAACGGCAGCCCCTCGGGCACGTCCAGTTCGCCGGTCCAGACCAGGTTGGCCAGCGAACCGGCGTAACCCCGCACGACCAGATCGGTCTGGTCGACGGTCTCCCAGGCCAGGTCGCTGGTCGCACCCGCGTCCCGGGTCTGCAGCTTGGCCCGCAGCACCCGGTTGGCGCCGACCGCAGCCACTCCGGCCAGTACGTTCGCCGCGCCGGCGAATCCGGCCACCGCTACCCCTCGAGGGCCGGCCAGCCCGGCCGGGCCGTCGTGGTAGCCGACCGGCCCAGAGACCAGTACCCGCACCCTGCCCTCACTGGTCCGGCTGACCGCGGCGGTGCGCTCGGGAGGCACCTGGACGAAGTCGCACCGCACCGGCTTGGAGATGTGCCGGCCGTCCACGCTGTAGGGCTGGTAGCGCACCAGGGACAGTTGCACGAAGGGCCAGAACCGGGCCGGGAACCCGATGTCGACGAACCACTTACGCCGGTCCAGGTTGTACTGCGGCCGGTAGGGAATCACCATCACCTTGACGCCTGCGTCCTCGGCCGAGGGGTAGATCTCCGGCTTTCCGGACGGTCCCGCGATCGAGTCGTAGTCGTCCAGGCCGATCGCGCTGAGCAGGTCGGTGACCTGCACCGCCTCGCGGTCGGCAACGTTGCTGCCGACCCAGAACGGGTCACCGCCCCACTGGCTGGTGAAGGTGCTGTCCGGGCGCGGGCCGATCGCCAGCACCACCCCGAGCTGCTCGTCGACTCCGGTGGTGAACCACGGCCGCTCCAGGTACACCCGGACGCCGGTGCGCCTGGTCCGCCGCCTGGCCAGCGGCTGGTGCGGTTCGGTGCCCTCTTCCCAGCGGAACAGCGGGATCACCGAATGCACCATCGGCGGAGCGGGCACCGAGGTGTTCGGCACGTGGGTGGCGATCTCGGCGCTGACCGTGCTGCGGCCGTCGTCGATCGGCAGGCTCGGGTCGTCGGAGGGTGCCGACGGCGCCAACTCGTCGAGAGCGAAGTACTCCCGGAACCGGGTAGAGGCGCGCAGCCGGTAGTGCACCAGCCGGTGCTTGGTGTCACCGAACTCGTGCACCGCCTGGTGCGAGCGCACATGCCCGACCACGGCGTCGTTGTAGGTCTTGTCGGGATGGCCGCCGGCCAGCACGGCGATGTCCTCCCACGGCTCGATCGCGGTGGTGGCGGCCACCTGCCGCTGGTTTGCCAGGGTGTGCCACTGCGGGTCGGAAAGGTCGTCCAGCACCTCGTCCCAGCGGGCGTCGACGATCAGGGAGTCGGTGCTCGGGCCATGCAGCTCGACGCCGCCGAGCAGCATCACGTTGGTTGCGTTCTGGGCGCGGTAGATCCGGAAGCCGATCGGTTCCGGCGCCTCGACCGGACGGGGCACCGCGTGCACCAGGGTCAACGCCGTCGGCGGGGTCAGCCCCCACAGCCAGCCGTTGGCCGCCGCCTGGGCCACCCCGGGCAGTTGCCGGATCGCCTCCGGCAGCTGCAGCCAGACGCCCATCACGGCCAAGTCGTCCAGGGTGAGAGTTGACGACAACCGGCTGCGCAGGGCGGTGCCGTGCGGCAGCGAGATGGTGATCAGGTGCGGCAGGACGACGCCGTTCAACTCGTCCGCGCCGTTCAGCACCAGGCGGTAACCGTCGACGCTCGGCCAGGTGGACTCCTCCGCCGCCGTCGCCAGGGCACCCGGGTAGCGGGCGGTGAAGCCTTCGACGCCGAACGGCGGCACGATCGTCCAGTCCTTGCCGGCATCGGGAAACACGAAGCCAAGACCGCGGGCGATCACGTCCGGCAAGTAGGGGGTGTGCACCAGGTCGGTGTCGTGCACCACGTACTGGCCCGGTCCGGGAGCCTCCCCGGGCGGCAGTGGCAGCGTGCGCAGTTCACCGGGCGAGGCGCCGGGGCCGTTGACCAGCGCCACCCCGGCCTGGGGCTCGCGGACGGACGGGTCGTCCAACCGGGGCACGTCCAGGTCGAAAAGGGTGCCCGATTCACGGATCGCGGCATGCAGCCACAGGTTGCGGGTGCCGGCGTCGGGCGAGGCGATCGCGGCGTCGAACGCGGCGTGTTCCTCCGCCTCGAGCTGGCTGGTCTTGGGCGGCACCAGTTGTCGTTCGCAGGTGGCGAACCGGCCGGCGGTGGCGGCGGCGTATTCCTCGGGCGTGCCGGAGGTGACCACCAGGGAGGCCGGGTCCTGGCTGACCCACGACCGGATCACCAGCACCCCGTTCGACTCGCCCTCGGTGTACAGCCGGCGCGGAACCACCGCGGGGGGCGGCACCGGCTGGTAGCGGACGAACGGCAGCTGCGCCGAGATCGCGAGGGCCTCGGCCACACCGATCGGCCCGTCGATCAGGTCCCGACTCAGGGCCAGCCCGGAGGCGATCACCGCGGGGTTGATCACTGCCGTCGCGGTGGGCGCCACGTCGTCATCGGCCAGCCCGCCGGCCAGCACACTGCGCACCTCGGCCAGCCCGGAGGCCACCGGCTGCGCCACGCCTTCGCCGCGCTTGATCTGCAACCGTCCGACGATCTGCGGGAGCACCTCGGCCAACCGCAGGCCGGCTCCGCCCTGACCGGCGTCGATCGGTTCCACGACGGGTTCGGCGTCCACCACCTGCGCCCGCAGTCGGGTCAGCGACCCGGCCCGGAACTCGCGCAGACCGCGCAGGTCGGCGGCCACCCGGCCCTCCAACTGATCGGCGGGCTCGGGAGCGGGTTGCTGTCCCTGTTCCGGCGGGTCGGCCGGCGGCCGTGCACCCACCCGGTGCGGCCGGGAGTTGCAGGCCAGGTCAACCCCCCAGACCCTGAAGGTGTACCGGCGGCCGAACCGCAGCCTGGGCAGGCTGCCGGGGGCGGCCGAGCGATCGATGATCACGGGAGTGGACGGGTCGTTGCTGGGTTGCGGATCGGTGACCACGGTCTCGACGCCGCCCTCGTTCACCACCGGCAGCGCCGGCCGGGCGGCGGACAGGCTCCAGCCGTCCCAGCCGAAAAGGCCCTCGTGGATGTGGATCGGCGACGTGTCCTTACCGGCGTGGGTTGGTGCCGATTCCTGCAGGAAGGCGACGTCGTCGAAGGTCAGGCTGCGGCCGCCGACCACGTCGGCGGTGACCTGCACCTCGTGCAGGGAGCGCCACAACCCGGTGGTGTCGTCGTGCACCTCGACCCGGACGCCCTGCATGACGTCCTCGGTGGTCATCAGCGGCGCGTCGGACGCCGGCTGGCCCGGCGGCTGGTTGCGGACGGTATCGAGCACGGAGGTCTGCCGGTCCATGGCTCCGGCGGTCGCGACGCCGTTGTTCTTGCGGGCCACGGTGAAGCCCGTGGTGCGCAGCGCCGGGGGAGCGGCGTTCGCCGGGGCGCCCTGGAGCGCCGCGGCGACGTTGCGCAGGTACGACGACAGGTACTGCTCGGTCTTCAACGCGGCGCCGTCGGGGTCGAGATCGAGCAGGTCGAACGAATCGGCGTTGCCGACCGGCAGCCGTCCGTTGATCCACTGGGCCTCGTCCTCGGCTCGGGTGACCAGCGCGCGGCCGATCCGGCGGGTGGCTACCCGAACCACCTTGACCGTGTCCTCGCGGCCCGGAATCAGGATCCGGCCGCAGAGCCATTCGCTGTTCACCAGCCGGTCGGTGTCGGCCTTCACGTCCACGACCAGGCCGAGCTTGCGCTGCAGAGGGCCGTGGTCATTGACCAGTGACACCCGGGCGTGGAAGTCGGGAATCTGCTTCTCGGGCGCGGGGGGGCCGGGATTGTCGGGTTCGGGCCGGTCTTTGTACTCGGTGTCTTCCTCGGGGTGCTGGTAGAACCGCCGCGCCCGGTGCAGCTCGATCAGGGCGTTCGCCATCGGTGCCCCGCCGATGAAGTTGTCGGGCAGGGAGCCGTTGGCGAAGTACTCCCGGTGACTGCGGAACTCGCCCAACGGCACCCGCTCGCGGGTGGCCGCATCGAGTTGCTCGGTCAGGCCGGTCTCGAACCGGCCGACCAGCTCCAGCGGGTTGCGCTGCTGCCGGCCCTCGTTCTCATCACCCAGGGCGCCGAACACCTCGGTGCCGAACCAGGGCAACTGCTGGACGCTCGGCGCGTCCACGCCGTTGACCATGGTGGCCAGCAGGTTCACGGTCTTGGCGATGCCGGTGGTGGTGCCCGGGTGGAAGGTGCGCCACGGCCGCTGCTTCCATTCCGGCGGAGTGTAGGAGTTCACCGGGGTCTCGGGTGGGAAGACCTCCTCCCAGAGCCCCTCCTCGATCGCGCCGAGGACGGGTTCGCAGGTGATATCGCCGGCCTGGTCCTCCAGCACGAACTTGGCATCGGCTAGGGCTTTCGTCCAGTGCTGGAAGAGCTCGGTGACGGCCAGGGTGTCGCGTGGATCGTCCACCTCGATGTCGGGCGAGACGAAGAAGGAGACGTGGAACGCCTCGTCCGGACTGCACGAGTGGGGCAGTGCGACGACGGTGAACTGTTCACGCATGTTTCACTCCTGGGCGAAGGCGAGGCAGTAGTCGGTCCACAGCGGCGAGGTGAAGTCGGGCTGTACGCCCATCACCTCGGCGAAGGTCGGGTCGCCGTTGCTGCCGGCGAAGGTGCGCTGGCAGGTGATCGAGACCGACTTGGAGAAGCAGAGCACCTTCACCTTGACCGTGATCGTGGCGGTGCCGGTGAGTTTGCCGCTGGGGAAGTCGTAGGTCAGCGAGAGGTACAGCTCGATCGAGGCGGTGATCAGGCCGAGCACGCTCACCTCGCCACGCAGCCGGAAGTAGGCGGTCAGTGAACCCTTGTCGGCCTCCATCCGCAGGTAGATGCCGATCGCCATCGACACCGAACCGGACGCGACGCCCAGGTTGATCGACAGGTAGGCGCCGGCTTCGAGACCGAGTTCGAGCACCTCCAGGCCGCGCGGGCTGAGTCTGATGCCGAACCAGCCGCCGCCGCCGAGACACAGCACGGCGAGGTTGAACGGACGTTCGCGGCTGCAGAAGCCGAATCCGACCGACACCACATCCCCCAGGAAAGGCACCCGCACGTCGGCCGAGAGGGCCATGTTCGACAGGCTGAACACACCGATCGCCAGGTTGGGCAGCTCCAGCGAGAAGCCGGCCACCACCCCGTCGGGCGAGACATCGACGTACGGCGGGTCGGAGAACCCGTCCAGCGGAATCAACTGCTTGATCCGTTCGACGAAGCTCAGGATGCCGACGAACTCGATGTTGCCGACGGAGGCGTCCACTTCGACCTTGCCGGAGCTGCCGGCCTTGAAACTGAGGTGGTCGAAGGGCAACTTCATCATCGGCTCGCCGGGCGGCAGGATCAGTGCGAACCCCCGCAACTCGGCGAGAATGTCGAGCTTGGGCGTGGCGCCGGCCTGGCCTTCCACGGCCAGGGTGAAGCCGTTCTTGGGCAGTTTGAGTACCGGCTTTGTCTCATTGGGCCACGACTTAAGCGTCGGCTGCCATTTGAACGAGAACCGGGCATCGGCCACCGCCGTGGCGATGCCCTGCACGAAGTCGATCACCGACTGCACCATCTCGACATCGGTGGCTGCCGTCCGCAGCGCCGTGACCAGGCCGGTCAGCTTGTTCTTGGCCAGCGGGGTCAGTTTGGCCGCGGCCGCCTCGACCGCGTTGAGTGCCGCGGCCAGGTTGCCCAGCGCCGCGGCCAGCTTGCCGGGGGCATTGGCCAGGTCGTCGGGGGCGTCGATGATCGCCTGGAGCACACCGTCCACCGCGGCGATCACCGGGTTGACCAGGTCCTGGGCGCTGGACGCCGTGTCCTGGGCCTTGGCCAACAGCTCGTTGGCCAGGGCGGCCCGGCCCTGCTGCGTCAGGCCGGCCGCGGTCTCCTGAGCCTGGGTGAGCGCCTGCTGGGCCTGCGCGGCCGCGTCCTCGACGGTCTTCTGCAGCTCCTTCAGGTCGGCCATCAGCGACTCGACCTTGGCCAACGACTCGGTGACCAGGGCCGGTGCGTCGTTCAGGTCGATGCCGACGAGGTCGAGAATGTCGACCAGCGAGATGAAGCCGAACAGCTTGGGCAGGGCGGCGCCCAGATAGGCCATCGGGTCGAACGTGCCGGCCGCCGCGCCGGTGACGTCGCCGACCGGGCCCTGCGAGCGCGACAACCCCGAGATCGGCAGGGACGGGGCAACGAAGCCACCCGCGCCGCCGCTGGACGCACCGCTCTTACCGAATCCGAGCACCGGGGTGCTGGCGAGGTCGGCCCACACCTGGCCCTGGTTGCCGGCGCCGAAGCCGCCCGAAAGCCAGGCGGCGGCATAGCTGAACTGTTGCGGCCCGGTCGGGTTCATCTGTTCGACGGCGGGAATGGTGGCCCGGGCGTTGACCAGGTGCGGCACGGACGTGCCCAGCAGGGGCGTGCCGCTGAAGGTGAGCCCGACGGTGGGCACCGCGACGTCCTTGCCGCCCGGCTCCGACGGCACGAAGGACATCTGCTGGCCGAGCCCCGGTATCTCGCCCAGGGCGGCGAAGGCATCGACGGGACTTTTCCCGGGCGGGAACGGGGCGTGGTAACTCTCCGCCACCCAGACCAGCGGGGTGGGCACCTTCACCTCGCGGTCGTCGGCGTCGATGCAGTGCAGCACGAACTGGAACAGGCCGCCGCCGGCTTGCACGGCAAAAAGAGTGGTCTCCTCCACGGGTAGCGGCTCAGGCGACAAAATGGGGGTGATGGTCGGTGCGATCTCGACCCGCTTGAACGGATTGTTGAGCGCTGAATAGGTCTTCACCGGCTCGCCGACCACGATGAACTTGCGCTGGTACAGCACCGCCTTGGGATCGGCCTTGGTCTTGAGCTTGCGTTCGGTGACCTTCACCAGCGTCGCCTTGTGGCCGAACGGGAACAGGTAGCCCGGATAGGCGACCCGTACGTATTGATCGCGTCCCATCGGGGCCTCGTGGTCCCAGGACAGGATGGAGCCAAGGCCCGGCTGCTGTTGTGACCAGGGCATGGTCTGCCAGAAGCCGTGCAGGTCGAGCCACGCGCCCAGGCTCGACAGGTAGAGCCGGTTGGCGTCCACGGGCGTCGGGTCGGTGATCTTCACCCGGTTTCTGGCCCAGGTCTCACTGGACTGCCGGACCAGCATGTTCCGGTCTCTTGGGTTGAGCGACATCCGGTACGGGTCTTCCCCGGGCGGCACTTCGGTGGTTGCCCAGTTCGGATGCTTCTCACGGTCACGGGCCCAGACGGCCCGGATCCACTCCGGCCCCTCGACCACCTGCTCGTTCTGGCGGTGGCCCAGCCGGGTGTGCCAGAGCTCGATCGCGGTGCCGGACGCGTCGGGCACCGGCTCGTCGGCGTGCGTCCAGCCACTCTCGGAGGAGGGTGAGATAACCAGCCGGAAGGGCGCCTCGATGGCGGTCTCGCTGATGCCCGGCGGACGGCTGAGCTTCTCGGGGTTGCGGAAGATCGGCACCCGCGGCCCGATCCGGAAGTCGTCGACCAGTTCGGTGACCGTGGCGCGGCGATCGGGACCGGCCAGCGTGGCGCGCACCTGGGACATCGCGTGCGCCAACTGGGCAACGCCCGCGACGGACTTGATCGGGTGGATCTCCTGACCGGCGTTGGCGGCGACCGCCTGCTGGATCAGGCCGGCGTTGGCGAGCACCAGGATCAGGCCCGGATCGAACCTGGCGACGGCGCGGGACGGCCCGGGCGTCGCCAGTGGATGGACGGCCATCGAGTAGCGCTCCAGGGCGTCCAGGAAGCCCGTTGTGCTCACCGTCACCGATGCTCCGGCCGGCACGGCGACGACCACCCGGCTGGCCCGGGCGGGTATCCCGTCGACGGGGAAGCTCGGCACCTCTGCAGCGCCGGTCGACGGCAACGTGGGACCGGTCGGATTCACCGGGTTCGGCTCGGGGGCTGGGATGCCCTCGTAGAAGGCCCGCTCGCCCAGGTGCTGGAACGGCAGGGTGAACACCAGTAGGCCACCGGCGCCGTCCGCAGCCGCGGTCAGGGTGCCGTCGGCGAGGTCGAGTCCCGCGGAACTGACGATCATCGAGACCAGGTCGGCCGACCGGATCACCTGGAAGTGGTGGTCAAGAGTGATGGCGGGGGCGTCCGGCACCTGAGCGGAGCCCTCGGGCAGCGGCCACACCCGGCGCGGGCCCTCCAGGTTCGGGTTGATCAGGATCGGCGGCACCCGTGGGTCGATGGCGATTCGTCCGCCGAACTCGACGTGCTCGAGGCCGCCGGCGGGCACCCGTTGGCCGACCTGCAGGACGGGCTCGAGCGGGTTGTCGCCCGCGGGTGCGCGCTGCACCGGAATGTCCACCGGACGGTCCACCGGGACTCGCTCGACCGGGGTGTCCAGCCGGCGCTTGCCCTTGGCCTTCTTGATCGCTGGACCGGTGTCGACGGGTGGCGTGCGCTGAACCCGGACCTGCTCGCGGCCCGGCTCCAGCCCGACCCGCTGGACGGGGTCGATGGGTGGCTTCTTGCCGAGTTTCTTGGCCTTGCGGCCGGGTGGCAGGTCGATTGGTCCGGACATGCGAACCCTCCTCACGAATGTGGGCGCAAACGTCAGTCTCTGCCCTCACTCGCCGCACAGACAGGGGGAGAATTGCGTAGTCCCGCTGTGGTAACCGGACGACTCCCGGCAGGCGGCGCGGGTCGGTCGCGGTGGCGGCCGGGGGGCGACGATCCGGCGTTCCAGGTGCAGTCCGTCAACCAACGGGCGGGCCGAGCCGGTCGAGCAGGTCGACCGCGGCCCGCATGTAGTCGCCGATCCAGCGGTCGTGGATCCGCTTGATCGGCAGCGGCGCCAACGTGAGGTGGCGCTCGCGTCCGACCTTCCGGCCGATCACCAAGTCGGCCGCCTCCAGGGTGCGAAGGTGCTGCAGCACGGTGGTCCGGTCCAGCTCGGGTAACTGCTCGCACAGCTCGCCGGTGCTGCGCGGAGCCTGCTTGAGCACGTCGAGCATCCGCCGCCGAACCGGTGAGGCCAGAGCCTTGAAGACCAGGTCGTCGTCCGAGCCCTTGTGTCCCACCGGTGACATGTTGTAAAACTACAACATGTCAGATGAACTCAGCGAGCTTTCCTTCGTCGTGTCGGGACGAGTGTCCCGACCGGTCCGCGAGGTGTACGAGGCGGTGGCGGATCCCGCCGTGCTGTCGGAGTACTTCACCACCGGCGGTGCCCGCGGACGACTTGAGGCCGGCGCGGAAGTGAGTTGGGACTTCGCCGACTTTCCCGGACGGTTCGCGGTCGAGGTGGTCGAGGCCGAGCCGCCGCGCCGGATCGTCATTCGCTGGGAGGGCAAGGCGGTCACGGCCGCCGACGGCAGGACCACCACGACCTTCGAGTTCGAGCCGGTCGACGACGACACCCGCACCCTGGTCACCATCACCGAATCGTCGTGGCGGGTCACCGCGGAGGGGGCGGAGAACGCGTTCGGCAACTGCATGGGCTGGACCGGCATGCTCGCCGCCCTGCGGGTCTGGGTCGAGCACGGCATCAACCTGCGGGACGGGTTCTACGTCTGAGTTCCTGGTCAAATGTCTGTGAGGCGGACCCCAGCGGCTGTGGCGTCGGACGGGGTGTCCACGTCCATTGCGATGTCGGCGGCCGGGATCAGGGCAAGATCGAGGCCGCCGAGCACGCTGCCCACCGATCGGTTGCGCGACCCGCCCGCGTCGAGCAGGGCGGACGTCAACGCCGCGCGTCGGTAGCGGGCCGCGAGGAACTGTGGGTACCCGGTACTGTCCACCAGGCATGCCCCGTCGGCGCTCATGGTGGTCGAGGCCAGGAGTGCGGCCACCTCGCCCACCCGGGGCAGGTCGCAGGCCAGCAGAAGTACCTCGTCGGTCGGCCGAGCGGCCGGCAGCGCTGCCAGGCCGGCAGCGATTCCGGCCACCGGTCCGCCGAACGGCGGGTTCTCCAGGGCCAAGCTGACCGAGCGGGGATCCACATCGTCCGGCAACACCGGGGCCACCACGACCACGCCGTCGCAGCTGGCACACGCGTCGACCGCCCGAGCCAGCATCGAGCGACCGTCTAGGCGGAGTCTTCCCTTGTCGCGGCCCATTCGGGCGGACCTGCCACCGGCCAATATGATCGCGAACGCTCGGGCCATCAGGTCAGCCTAGGCTGCCGCGCATTTTTATGAGTATCTTGTCAAAACGCGTGCGGGTACGCGTCGTTCATGCTTCCCTTTCCCCTATGACGAGCACCGAACCAGGCCTCGACGGTCCGGCCACCGAGGCCCTGCTGAAACTCGGCCGGTTCTTTACCAAGTGGGACGAGTCCAGCGACGGGCGCGCCGTCTTCCGCGAGGGCGGGCGGCAGGGTGACGTCTTCTACCGTGACCGGTGGAGTCACGACAAGGTGGTTCGCTCCACCCACGGGGTGAACTGCACCGGGTCCTGCTCATGGAAGGTGTACGTCAAGGACGGCATCATCACCTGGGAGTCGCAACAGACCGATTACCCGACCACCGGGCCGGACCGGCCGGAGTACGAGCCACGCGGGTGCCCGCGTGGTGCCGCGTTCAGTTGGTACACCTACAGCCCGACCAGGGTGCGTTACCCGTATGGACGTGGCGTGCTGCTGGAGATGTACCGCGAGGCAAAGGCCAGGCTGGGGGATCCGGTGGCCGCATTCCACGAGGTCTCCACCGACCCTGAGAAGCGCCGCCGCTACCAGCAGGCGCGCGGCAAGGGCGGCCTGGTCCGGATGAGCTGGGCTGAGGCGATCGAGATCGCCTCAGCCAGCTACGTCAACACGATCAAGACCTATGGACCGGATCGGTGCGTCAGTTTCAGCCCGATCCCCGCGATGTCGATGGTCAGCCACGCGATCGGCACCCGGTTCAACCACCTGATCGGCGGAGCGATGACGTCGTTCTACGACTGGTACGCCGACCTGCCGGTGGCCAGCCCGCAGGTGTTCGGCGACCAGACCGACGTACCCGAGTCGGGCGATTGGTGGGACGCCACGTACCTGATGATGTGGGGCTCCAACATTCCGGTCACGCGCACGCCGGACGCGCACTGGATGGCTGAGGTGCGCTACCGGGGCACCAAGGTCGTGACGGTCGCCCCCGACTACGCCGACAACGTGAAGTTCGCCGATGAGTGGCTGCCCGCCCAGGCCGGCACCGACGCCGCGCTGGCGATGGCTATGGGCCACGTGATCCTCAAGGAGCACTTCGTCGATCGCAGCACCCCGTACTTTCGGGACTACGTCAAACAGTTCACCGACCTGGGCATGTTGGTTCGGCTGGTAGAGCATCCGGACGGGCACGGGCTGACCGCGTCCAAGTTTCTCACCGCGGCCGACCTGGCCGCCGCCGAGGGCGCCCAGGCCACTCCAGACGACGCCTTCAAGACGGTGATGTGGAACAAGTCCTACAGCGGCCCTGTCATTCCCAAGGGCTCGATGGGATTCCGCTACGCCGCCGACGGCGCCGGTAAGTGGAACCTGGATCTGGCCGGCATCGACCCGGCACTGTCGCTGGCCGAGACCGAGGGCTTCGAGCCGACCGAGATCGTGCTGCCGTGCTTCGAGGACGCCCGTGGCGAAGGTTCGATCATTCATCGGGGGGTTCCCGCACGCCGGGTCGCCGGGCACCTGGTCACCACCGTCTACGACCTGATGCTGGCCCAGTACGGCGTGGGTCGAGACGGCCTGCCCGGCCAGTGGCCGGCCGGCTACGACGATGCGTCCAGTCCGTACACCCCGGCCTGGCAGGAGGCGATCACGTCGGTGCCTGCCGAGGCCTGCGTGCGGATCGCCCGCGAGTTCGGTCAGAACTCCGAAGTCTCCAAGGGTCGGACGATGATCCTGATCGGCGCCGGCATCTGCCACTGGTTCCACGCCGACGTGGCCTACCGGGCGATCATCGCACTCCTGATGCTGACTGGCTCGATCGGCCGCAACGGCGGCGGTTGGGCGCACTACGTCGGGCAGGAGAAGTGCCGTCCGATGACCGGTTGGTTCAACCTGGCCAACGCCATGGACTGGTCCCGTCCGCCACGCACGATGATCGGCACCGGGTACTGGTACATGCACACCGACCAGTGGCGCACCGACGGCTACTCCTCGGATCGGATAACCTCGCCGCTGTCCACCGGCAAGCTGGACGGACTGCACACCGCGGACGCCCTCGCACTGTCGGCCCGACTGGGCTGGATGCCTTTCTACCCGTCCTTCGACCGCAACCCCCTCGACCTGGCCGACCAGGCGATCGAGGCGGTGGCCAGGGGTGAGGCCGAAACCCCGCAGGCCTGGGTCGCGGCTCAGTTGAAGAGCGGAGCGCTGAAATCGTCGATGGAAGACATCGACGATCCGATCAACTGGCCGCGCACGATGATCGTCTGGCGGTCCAACATCATGGGCAGCTCGGCGAAGGGAAACGAGTACTTTCTCAAGCACCTGCTCGGAACCCACAACAATCTGATGCCGAACCAGTACGGGGCCGACCAGCGGCCCACCGTGGTCGGCTGGCGCGACGAGGCTCCCGAAGGCAAGCTCGACCTGCTGCTCAGCGCAGACTTCCGGATGACCTCGACGACGCTGCTGTCCGACATCGTCTTTCCGGCGGCCACCTGGTACGAGAAGTACGACCTCAGTTCCACGGACATGCACCCGTTCGTGCACGCGTTCACGCCGGCGATCGACCCACCCTGGGAGACCCGGTCGGACTTCGACATCTTCACGGCCCTGGCCCGGGGGGTCTCCGAACTGGCCAAGGACCACCTAGGCATCCGGCAGGACCTGGTCGCAGTGCCGCTGCAGCACGACACGCCCGGTCAGATCGCCCAGCCTGGCGGCACGGTGCCGGACTGGAAGGGCACCGACCTGCCCTGCATCCCGGGCCGCAACGCCCCCGCGCTGATCATCGTCGAGCGCGACTACACCACGATCGCCGACAAGTTGGGCTCGATGGGTCCGCTCGCCGACCGGCTCGGTTTCACCGTGAAGAACATCAACTACGACATGACCCACGCCGTCGAGCGGCTGGGCCGGCTGCACGGGGTGATGTCGCACGGTGCCGGGCAGGGGCGTCCGGCGATCGATACCGACCAACGCTTCGCCGAGGCGATCCTGACCTGCTCGGGCACCACCAACGGTGAACTTGCCACGCACGGCTTCCGGGACCTGGAGCGCAAGACGGGGCGCAAGCTGGTGGACCTGGCCGAGGGGTCGGAAGAGAAGATCATCACTTTCGCCGCCACCCAGGCGTCTCCGCAGCCGGTGATCACCTCGCCGGAGTGGTCGGGTTCGGAAAAGGGTGGGCGGCGCTATGCCGCGTTCACCATCAACACTGAACGGTTGAAGCCCTGGCACACCCTGAGCGGACGGATGCACTTCTTCCTCGACCACGACTGGATGATCGACGCCGGTGAGCAGCTGCCAATCTTTCGGCCACCGCTACACATGCCGACCGCGTTCGGGGAGCCGGAACTGGGGCCGAACGGGGAGAAGGCGATCGTGCTGCGCTATCTGACCGTGCACAACAAGTGGTCGATCCATTCCGAGTATCAGGACAACCTGTTCATGTTGTCGCTGGGCCGGGGTGGTCCGCAGGCCTGGCTGAGCGTCGCGGACGCCAAGTCGATCGGGGTCGCCGACAACGACTGGATCGAGTTGACCAACTCCAATGGGGTGTTCGTCGCCCGGGCGGTGGTCACCCACAAGCTGCCGGACGGGGTGTGCTTCGTCCAGCACGCCCAGGAACGCACAATCGACGTGCCCAAGTCGGAGGCCACTGGACGCCGCGGCGGCATCCACAACTCGGTCACCCGGATCCTGGTCAAACCGACCCACCTGATCGGCGGCTACGCCCAGCTGGCCTACGCGTTCAACTATCTCGGCCCCACCGGCGTGCAGCGGGACATCGTCTCGACTGTGCGCCGCCGCTCCCAGGAGGTGACGTACTGATGCGCGTGATGGCTCAGGTCGGAATGGTGATGAATCTCGACAAGTGCATCGGCTGCCACACCTGTTCGGTGACCTGCAAGCAGGCCTGGACCAACCGGGCCGGCACCGAATACGTGTGGTTCAACAACGTGGAGACACGACCCGGTCTGGGGTATCCGCGCCGCTACGAGGACCAGGTCCGCTGGCGCGGCGGCTGGGTGCGGACCGCTTCCGGCCGGTTGAAGCTGCGCAGCGGTGGCCGGTTGCAGAAGTTGTTCAGCATCTTCGCCTCGCCGGTGCAGCCGGCCCTCGACGACTACTACGAGCCGTGGACCTACGACTACGACAACCTGATCAAGGCTCCGTTGGGCGATGACTTTCCGGTGGCCCGGCCCAAGTCTCTGATCACCGGCGAGGACACTGCGATCACCTATTCGGCCAACTGGGACGATTCTCTGGGCGGCACCTACGCCACCGGAGAGGTCGACCCGATCATCCAGCAGCTGCGCAAGGACGCGAACGAGAAGATCAAGTTCGAGTACGAGCAGAGCTTCATGTTCTTCCTGCCCAGGATCTGCGAGCACTGCCTGAACCCGTCCTGCGTGGCGTCCTGTCCCTCGGGTGCGATCTACAAGCGAGCCGAGGACGGCATCGTGCTGGTCGACCAGGACCGATGCCGTGGTTGGCGCCAATGCATCACCGGCTGCCCGTACAAGAAGATCTACTTCAACCACCGCAGCGGCAAGGCCGAGAAATGCACGTTCTGCTACCCGCGGATCGAGGTCGGGTTGCCCACGGTCTGCTCGGAGACCTGCGTGGGCCGGCTGCGCTACATCGGGATCATCCTCTACGACGCGGATGCGGTCACGGCCGCCGCCTCGGTGGCCGACGACCAGGCCTTGTATCAGGCCCAACTGGACGTCATCCTGGACCCGCACGACCCGGCGATCCAGGCTGCCGCCACGCAGGCGGGCATTCCCGCTGACTGGCTGGACGCCGCCCAACGCTCGCCGATCTACACCCTGATCAAGGACTATCGGGTCGCCCTGCCGCTGCATCCGGAATACCGCACGATGCCAATGGTCTGGTACATCCCGCCGTTGTCGCCGGTGGTGGACCTGCTGAAGAGCCAGGGCCATGACGGCGAGCAGGCCAATAACCTGTTCGGGGCGATCCACGAGCTGCGGATCCCGGTGGAGTACCTGGCCGGGCTGTTCACCGCAGGGGACACCGAAACCGTCACCGTCGTGTTGCAGAAGCTGGCCGCGATGCGGTCCTACATGCGCGGGGTCACCCTCGACCTGGGCCGCGACGAGGAACTCGCTACCGCGGTCGGCATGACCGGCGTCGAGATCGAGGCGATGTATCGGCTGCTGGCGATCGCCAAATACGACGAGCGATACGTGATCCCGAAGGCGCACGTCGAGCAGGCCCACAACCTGGAAGAGATGGGCTGTTCGCTCGATTTCGAGGAGGGGCCGGGCATGTTCGAGTCGGGACCGTTCGGGGAGGCGTCCGGACGTCCGGTCCCGATCGCACTGGAACTGTTCAACGCCTCCCGCCTGCGGCAGACCACCGAGGACGGCGTCGATGAGATCCGCTAGCCGGTCCACCGCCCGGGCCAGGACGGCAGCCGAGGCGGCGGTGACCTGTCAGGCGGCGGCGTTGGTGCTGTCCTATCCCGACGAGCGGCTGGTGCTGAGTCTGCCCGCGCTGCGGGCCGCGCTGGCCGGCAGCACTGCAGCACCGATGTTCGCCGCCGTCCTGGATCACCTGGAGGGGCACGTCGCGGACCGCTCTGGCCAGCGATTGACCGGCAGGCTGCTCGAACTGCAGGCGTATCACGTCCAGGAATTCGACCTTTCGCGGCGCCACGCCCTGCACCTGACCTATTGGACCGAGGGCGACACCCGGCGCCGGGGCGAGACCCTGACGGCCATCAAACAGCTCTACCGGGAGTCGGGTCTGGTGGTGCGTCCTGACGGCGAGCTGCCCGACTATCTACCGATGATGCTCGAGTTCGCCGTGCACGACCCGGACCGGGGCCTCGCCCTGCTTGCCCGACACCGGCCCAGCCTGGAGTTGCTCCGTCTCGGTCTGGAGGACGACAAGCTGCCGCACGCCGGTGTGCTGCGGGCGATCTGCGACTTGTTGCCGGGAGCGTCGCCATCCTCACGCGAAGCGGTGCAGGCGATGGTAAAGGCCGTCCAGCCGGTCGAGACCGTGGGGCTGGAGCCCTTCATGGTCACCGTGCCACAGCTGCTGGAAGCCTCACCGGGGCTGAACCGGTCACGCCCGGCGAGTAGGAGCTGAGATGGAGAGTTTCCTGTGGGGTGTGCTGCCGTACCTGACCGCGCTCGTGCTGCTGGGCGGGCTGTACTGGCGCTACCGCTACGACCAGTTCGGGTGGACCACCCGGTCGACGCAGCTGTACGAGTCAAGGATCCTGCGGGTCGCGTCCCCGCTGTTCCACTACTGCCTGTTCGGAGTGCTGGCCGGCCACCTGGTCGGGCTCTTCATACCCAAGTCGTGGACAGACCTGGTGATCAGTCAGGACACCTATCACGCGGTCGCGTTGTACATCGGCGTCGCCGTTGGCATCGGCACCATGGTCGGCATTGCCATGCTGATCTACCGTCGACGCACCACCGGGCCGGTGTTCATGGCGACCACGTGGAACGACAAGATCATGTATGTGGTGCTGGTGGCCGCGATCGTACTCGGCATCTGGGCGACGCTGACCGGCGATCACACTCCGTCAAACGAACACCACAATTACCGCGAGACGGTCTCGGTGTGGTTCCGGTCGCTCTTCGTCTTCCAGCCGAACGTGGACGCGATGGCCGAATCCACGGTGCAGTTCAAGGTGCACATCCTGATGGCGTTCGCGCTGTTCATGATGCTTCCATTCACCCGCTTGGTGCACGCCTTCACGGTGCCGCTCCATTATCTGTTCCGGCCCTACATCGTGTACCGGACGCGTGACCGCAGCTCGATGCGGCACGCGACCGGCAGCAACCGGAGGGGTTGGGATCCGATCGGCACTCCCGACCGGGATCGGGGACGCAAGTGAGCCCGGAGCCTGCGCAGGCGATTTCCGCCGTCGATCAGATCACCATTCGCGAGCTACAGGAGGCCGACCGATGACTCCCACCCAGGCCCCGAGGCGCGGCAAGGAATGGCTGACCGCCTGGGATCCCGAGAACGAAGAGACCTGGGATTCCAGGCTGGCCTGGCAGACCCTGTGGATCACCACGTTCACCTTGACCCTGTGCTTCGTGACCTGGTTCCTGCCGTCCGCGATCATTCCAAAGCTGAACGCGATCGGTTACAGCTTCACCCAGGCGCAGCTGTACTGGTTGGCCGCCGTACCCGGGCTGTCCGGCGGGCTGATGCGGCTGGTCTGGATGGTGCTGCCACCGATGCTGGGAACCCGAAAAATGGTGGCCGCCACGACCCTGCTGCTGTTCTTTCCGGTGCTCGGCTGGGGAGTGCGGTCGATGTCGCCCACTGCGCCCTACTGGGAACTTCTGGTTCTGGCCTTCATGGCCGGCATCGGCGGCGGCGCCTTCTCCGGTTTCATGCCGTCCACGTCGTACTTCTTTCCACGCCGCAAGCAGGGCACCGCGCTCGGCCTTCAGGCCGGAATCGGCAACTTCGGCGTGTCACTGGTGCAGTTGTTCACCCCATGGCTGATCGGTCTGGGCATGCTGTGGTGGCTCGGCCAGAGCCAGCAGATGAAGGTGCCGGGCAAACCCGATCAGCAGGTCTGGTATCAGGCCGCGTCCTTCGTCTGGCTGCCGTTCATTCTGATCGGCGCCTGGATCGCCTGGCAGTACCTGAAGTCGGTGCCGATCACCGCCAACATCAAGCAGCAGTTCGACATTTTCTCCAACGCAGACACCTGGTGGATGACGGTCCTCTACGTGATGACGTTCGGAACGTTCTCGGGTCTGGCGGCCCAATTCGGCCTGCTGATGACGAACCTGTACGGGTCGGGCAATCCGGCGATCGTCAACGGTACCGGGGCCACCGCACAGATCCTGGTCGCGGGATACCAGGTGCCGGACGCTGCCAAGCTGGTATTCCTCGGGCCGTTGGTCGGTGCTGGAGCGCGGGTGCTGTTCGCGCCGCTGACCGACCGGATGGGCGGCGCCATCTGGACCCTGGTCTCCGGACTCGGCCTGATCGGAGCGATCGCGTTCACCATTCCGGGGTTGACGCCCGATACCTCGTCCGCAGCGTCACTTGACGGTGGCTTCCAGCGGTTTCTGTGGGGGATGCTGCTGATCTTCTTGTTCTCCGGGATCGGAAATGCGTCGACGTTCAAGCAGATGCCGATGATCTTCGAACGTCGGCAGGCCGGCGGCGTGATCGGCTGGACAAGCGCCATCGCCGCCTTCGGGCCGTTCATCTTCGGAGTCGGGCTGACCCTGATGTCGCCCACCACCTTCTACCTGATCGGCATCGCCTGGGCCGTGATGTGCGTGGCTATAACGTGGGTCCGTTACGCCCGTCCGGGAGCGCCCAAGAAGAGCTGACCGATGGCGCCCTACAGGATGCATTGGGTCCTGGTGCTCGTGGGTTGCTGATCGTGCACGGCACGTTTCCGGCCGTGGCTCGACCAGCTCGCGAGAAATGCTTCGCGCCGAACCAGTGACCTGCGTCTGTTACAGCGCTATAAAGAGACCCGTGGCGGTCGGCCGCACTCTCGGCGGTCGTCCATTCTGAAACTCGGCTGCTGCTCGACACGGTGACCGGTGACGAGGCCACACCACCCCGGCGTTCCGCCGATTCGAGCAGGGGAGTCTCAATGTCCGCAGAAACACTCGAGCAAGTGCAGGACGCCGAAGAGGCCACTCATCAGAAACCGATGATGACGCCCGCGAGCATTTTGATGATGAACGCAGGGTTCTTCGGAATTCAGTTCAGCTTCGGTATCACCCAGACCGCGATGAGCCCGTTGTTCAGCGCCATGGGGGCGAGCCCCCATGACCTGCCGATCCTGAACTTGGCCGGTCCGATGACCGGCCTGTTGATCCAGCCGCTGATCGGTGCCCTCAGTGACCGCACGTGGAGCGATCGGTGGGGCCGCCGCAAGCCGTTCATCCTGGCCGGGGCACTGCTGTGCGTGGTGATTCTTGCCGTGTTCCCGTTCCTTTCGGTGCTCTGGCTCGGTGTGCTCGGCCTGTGGTTGCTCGACGCCGGGAACAACACCGCGATGGAGCCTTACCGCGCCTTCATCTCCGACCGGCTGCCCAAGAGCCAGCTGGCCCGAGGGTTCCTGGTCCAGAGCATGTTCACCGGTGCCGGGGCCGTGTTGTCCAACTTCTCGATCTTCGCCTTCCAGTTGGCCCTGCCCCAGTTGGCGCCGAACGGTATTCCGTACTGGGCCTACGTCTGCTTCTTCCTGGGCGTGGTGTGCATCGCCGGCACGGTCGGCTTCGCCATGTCGAAGACCACCGAGATCCGTCCGCCCCAGTTCGAACTCGACGAGATCGCCAGCTCACCCGGTGGTTTCGGCGCCGTCTTCTCAGACCTCAAGGACGCGGTCAGGTCGATGCCGATCGCGATGCACAAGATCGGCTTCGTGTTCCTGTTCCAGTGGTACGCGATGTTCATCTATTGGCAGTTCGTCTCGTTGAGTGTCGGCGAATCCGTTTTCGGCGTGACGCCGGATCAGAAGGAGGAGTTCCAGCAGGCGGCAGGCTGGTCGGGCCTGATGAACGGCAGCTACAACCTCGTGACCATGATCGCGGCACTGGTCATGCTGCCGATCGTGGTCAGGCTCGGCGGCCGGGTGGTGCACGCCAGTGCCCTCGCACTCGGCGGCATCTGCCTGATCTGGCTATCGACCATCACGGTGCAGTGGATGTCGGTCCTGCCGATGATCGGGCTGGGGATCTTCTGGGCCAGCGCGGTGGGCGTTCCGTACCTGATGGTGGCCAGCATGGTCCCGGCGCGCAGGTCCGGCGTCTACATGGGCGTGCTGAACATGATGATCGTGGTACCGATGCTCATCCAGACCGTCACGTTCGGCTGGATCTACGAGCACCTGCTGGGTAGCAAGGCCACCAACGCGATGCTCCTGGCAGGCGCGCTGATGGCGATCGGCGCTCTGGCCATGCTCTGGGCCAAGCCGCCCAGCCACACCGACGAATCGTCCATCGTTCCGCTCGGCATGCCGCATCATGGCGTGCAGCTCTACGATCGGGTGATCGTGGGATCCGACGGCAGCTACAACTCCCTGATCGGCGTACGTCGCGCCATGGCGATCGCCAGGGATGCTGGGGCCAAGCTGACCATCGTGACGGTCTACAACCCCGGTGCACGGGTCAAAGGAGGGCCTCGGGCGGAACTCAGGGGCCTCGATGCAGGCCGACATGCGTTGCAGCGCACTGTCGACGACCTCAACCACAACCGGGTCACCACCTATGACTCCGTCCTGCACGCGGGCGATGTCGCTGACGGGCTGCTCCAAGCCGCTTCCGCCAACGAGAAGACGCTGATCGTCGTGGGCAATCGCGGCCTCGGAGCCCGTGCGGGCGAGACGCTCGGGGTAGTGCCCGAGAAGGTGCTGAGGGGCGCGTCGTCCGACGTGATCGTGGTGCAGACCGAGGAAGGTGAAGCGGAACCGTCGACGACTTAGCCGGCAGCCCCGGGCCGTCACCCGAGGCCGGGCCGGAGCGGATTTCTTGCTCCGGCCCGCCAGCCGGTGCTGTCGGGCTTCCGGGGCAGGTTGATCCGGTGCCGAAAGCCCCGTGACCCCAGCGATTGTTGGGGTGCCGCCGGATTGTCCGGGAAGACCGACCGACGCGCGCCGCACCCTGGGCAGGGCCTTAGGCATTACAGCTTCAACCAGGGTTCTGCCGTGAGCAGAAGGTCTGGCATCGATCCGGAGCGGACGCCTAGCGTTGGGGCATGGGTGATCTGGTGACCTTTCCCGGACGTGTGCCGGCACGGCGTCGTCCGCCGAAACGGCCGGCCCTCGAGCCCTTGTGGCGCCAGATGCTCGGCCAGGAGGTCCGCGAACGTCGGCTGCGGCAGGGCGAGCGGTTGGTCGACGTGGCCACCCGGGCCGGCATCTCCACCCAGTACCTGTCCGAGATCGAGCGGGGCCAGAAGGAGCCATCGTCCGAGATGGTCGCGGCCGTGGCTGGGGCGCTCGGCCTACGGGTGCTCGACCTGACCCTTGGTGCCGTCACCCGGCTGGGTGCGGCTAGCCTCCGCCCAGGCGAGCCGGTCGCGCTCGCCGCCTGAGCGGCACCGACCCCGGCCACCATCAGGACTCATCCTTCGGAAAACCGATCACCTGGTCAGCAAGCCCGTAGGCGACCGCCTGCTGTGGGGTGAAGATCCGGTCGCGGTCGGTGTCGAGGCGCAACTGCTCGACGCTCTGCCCGGTGTGTCGGGACAGTATCGCCTCCGCTTCGGCCCGCAGCCGGATCACCTCGTCCGCGGCCAGGATCAGATCCGGGATGGTGCCCTGCCCGCTGGCGGACGGCTGGTGCAGCAACACCCGTGAGTGCGGCAGCACCGATCGTCTTCCCGGCGTCCCAGCGGCCAGCAGGATCGCCGCCGAACTGGCCGCCTGACCGACGCAGGTGGTCGCGACTGGTGCGGGCACGAATTGCATCGTGTCGTAGATCGCAAACACCGCCGTCAGTCGAGCCACCGGGCGAGTTCAGGTACAGATTGATCTCGCTGTCGGGATTCTCCGAGGTCAGGTGCAGCAGCTGCGCCACCACAGCATTGGCCACCCCGTCGTCGATCTCGGTGCCCAGGTAGACGATGCGCTCGTTCAGCAGATGGCTGTAGACGTCCATGATCCGCTCCCCGCGAGCGGACGTGGTGATCACGTTCGGGATCAGGTAGCTGCCCATGTCAGGCGCCGATCCGCAGGCCGAGGCCGACCGTGCCGCGCCGTCGCGGGGTGAGCTGAACCGGGCTGGAGAGCACCGCGTCGACCAGGCCGTAGTCGCGGGCTTCGGTGGCGGTGAACCAGCGGTCCCGCAGCGAGTCCTCGCGGATCCGTTCGATGGTCTGCCCGGTGTGCTCGGCGATCAGCCCGAGCACGATGTCACGGGTCAGCCGCAGGTCGTCGGCCTGGAGCTCGATGTCGACGGCATTGCCACCGATGCCGGCCGAGCCCTGGTGCATCAACACCCGGGAGTGCGGCAACGCGTACCGCTTGCCCGGGGTTCCGGCCGACAACAGGAACTGGCCGGCACTGCAGGCCAGGCCGAGCGCCAGGGTGGAGACGTCGTTGGGAATCAACCGGATGGCGTCGTGGATCGCCAACATCGCCGCCACCGAGCCCCCCGGGGAGTTGATCCAGAGGCTGATATCGGTGTGTGCGTCGTCCGCGGAGAGCAGGAACAGTTCGGCGATCAGACGGGTACCGCCGTGGTCGTCCAGTGCACCGTCCAACAGCACGATGCGTTCGTCGGCGAGCCGCTGGCTGAGCAGCTCGGGAAGGGTCGTGTTTTCCATGTCCCCACCCTGATCGGACGGGCCCGCCGAGCGAAGGCCGCACTGCTGTCAGCGGATCCGCCCACAGCGGCTCGAGCAGTTCACCCTCGGACGTGGAACCGCGAGCGAGCCGCGCGACCGGGTCGGCGCCTTGTACCGTCATCGAGCGTGCGCGACCATGGTGGCGTCGATCCGTTCAGGCCCGAGCTGGCGAGCGCGACCACCGTCAGCTAGCGCGGGTCGCCCACTGCGAACCTCGGCGATGGTGAGGAGGCACGATGAGCGAAGAACTTTCGGCCGAGGACGGGCTGGCCGTCGCCCGCTACGGGGGTAAGCCGGGGGAGCGCGGGTGGCGTCGGTTCACCGGCACGATGCTGGATGACCACACCACCACGGTTCGGCTCGCCGAGATACCGGACCCGTTCCCGGGGGTCAACGTGATCACCCGAACCCACGGCGTGATGTCCGGCGAGATGAGCGGCAGCTACACCGGCATCAATGTGGCCCGAATCCACACCGAGACGGGTTTCATCAGCGGCAACATCATCGCGACCGGCACGTTCACCTTTCAGGGCCTGACCGGTCGCCTCGAGTGCCTTGCGACCGCGATCGGCAGCTCGGACGCGGTGATCTCCGATGCCGTCATCTCGATCGCCGAGGGCGATTTCCAGGGTGTCGTGGGCGGCATGCGTTTCGAAGGCGTGCCAGCCCACGAGCTCACCGTGGTCGGCTGGTTGAAGTTTCCCACCGACTTCTGAGCCGGCGCCCGTCGCGGGAGGGGATCAGCCCGGCCGCCGACATCGTGTAGATGCTGCCGTCAGTGCATCGGCAGAGCGGTACTCAGGGACAGTTCGACCATTCGGCGGTGCCGTCGGCGAACTGCTGGTGCTTCCAGATCGGCAGTCGCTCCTTGATCCGGTCGACCAGATCGGAGCAGGTCCGGAACGCCTCCGCGCGGTGCGATGCCGAGACTGCGGCGACCATCGCCAGGTCGCCGATGCCCAGGGTGCCGACCCGGTGCTCGACCGCGATCGCGTGGATGCCGTCGCGACCAGCGAACTCCGCGGCCACTTCGGCAATGATCTGCGCCGCGCTGGGATGGCCGACGTATTCGATGCCGGTGACATCGCGGCCGTGGTCGTGGTTGCGGACCACCCCGGTGAAGGTGACCGTCGCGCCGGCCCGGTCGTTGCCGATCAGGTCGGTCAGCCGTGCGGCGTCCAGGGGCTCGTCGCGGATCGCTGCGACGGCGATGGTGGCGGGCGACGGGTCGTTCACCCGGCGAGTCTAGTGAAGGCGGCAGGTGGCTGGAGTTGGGAACCGTGCCCCAACTTCCGTCAGCCCACGGTGATCCGGAACACGTGGGTCCGGTAGGGCAGTGTCCAGCTGGACGGGTCGGCGAGGCCGGGATGGCTGTCGAGCAGCTCGTTCACCTCCCGCAGGATGCGGTCGCGGGTCTCGGCCGGTGCGGTGATCAGGTAGCTGCGCGAACGCACCAGGGCGAGCAGCCCTCGCCGATCGAACGGACGCTGCCACGCCACGCTGTGCCGCTGCACCGCTCCCAGCTGGGTGGGAATACCCTGCTCGTCCGCCATGAACCGTTCTGCCGCCGAGGCGTGCATGATGTCCGACAGCGCGGCCACCCAGGGCACGGACTCGTCCCGCACGTTCCAGATCAGCCCCAGTTCACCGCCTGGACGGAGCACCCGTCGCACCTCCGGAATCGCCCGGTCGGGATCGACCCAGTGCCAGGCCTGGGCAACCAGGACGGCATCCACGCAGGCGTCCGGCAGAGGGATCCGTTCGGCGGTGCCGACCGAAGCGATCGCCTGCGGGACGACGGTGGTCAGTTGGGCCAGCATCTTCGGACTCGGGTCGACGGCGTACAGGGTGGTGACCCGTCCCTGCAATGAGCGGGTCAGCTTGCCGGTGCCGGCGCCCAGGTCCAGAACCTCGCGGGGATTCGCGGCCAGCAACCAGTCGACCGCCTCGTCCGGGTAGCCGGGGCGGGCCCGCTCGTAGGCCTCGGCCGCGTGGTCGAAGGAGGCTGCCAGGGAAGCCATCGTGGGCTCGTCCGCCATGGGTTCATCATCGCGGGTCGAAGCCCGCGCGGCTCCGACTGGTTCGGGACTTCGCTGCTTACCATCGGTTCATGGCTGGACGCGGCTGGGTCGCTGGCAGGATTTTCCTACGGGTGACGGTGATCGGCGCATTGTTGGCGGCCGCCGCCGTGGTCGGCCCGGCCTGGTACGTCAAGACCGTCACCGACGACCGGATCAAGTCCGTCGACGATGTGCCTGCGCAGCCCGTGGCTCTCGTTCTGGGTGCCGAGGTGTACGCCGATGGGCAGCCCTCGCGGTACCTGAGTGCCCGGCTGGACGTGGCCTACGACCTGTTCACCGCTGGCAAGGTGAAGGCGATCCTGGTCTCAGGTGACAACAGCAGCCGGCACTACAACGAAACCGACGGCATGCGGAACTACCTGATCGAACGCGGCATTCCGGCCAAGAAGGTGATCGGTGATCACGCCGGATTCGACACCTACGACTCATGCGTTCGCGCCAGGCAGGTGTTCGGGGTGACCAAGGCCATCGTGGTCAGCCAGACCTTTCACCTGCCCCGGGCGCTGGCCACCTGCCGGGCGATCGGCATCGAGGCCTGGGGCGTCGGCGACGAGACCGTGAAGACCAATAGCGAGCTGTGGACCTACGGAACGCTGCGCGAGCTGGGCGCCAACCTCAAGATGGTCTGGGACGTGATCAGTCAGCGCCAGCCGGTGCTGGGGCCCCGGGAGAGGACCGTCGACGAGGCAGTCCGGTCCTGACCGGCGCATCTTTCGGCTCAACTGTGAGTTCGAGCCCCGACTACGATGCCCAAACTCACCGCTAGCGACTCACTGTCGGTTGAAGGTCTCCGGATCCGGTCCGACCCGGTTCTCGCCGCCGATCCCGTCGATCGCGAGCGTGTCGTCGTCGGACAGCTCGAAGTCGAAGACCTGGGCGTTCTGCTTGAGTCGGTCCGGGTTCTGCGACTTCGGGAAGACGATGCTGCCCCTCTGAATGTGCCAGCGCAGGATCACCTGGGCCGGCGTCTTGCCGAGGCGTTCGGCGATTCGGACGATCACGTCGTGGTCGAGATCGGTCTTGCGGCCGAGCGGGCTCCAAGCCTCGGTGGCGATGCCCAACTCGTTGTTGACGCCGATCAGCTCGAACTGCGGCAGGGTCGGATGCACCTCGATCTGGTTCACCGCCGGAACCACGTCGCTCTCGGCGATTACCCGGCGCAGGTGCTTCTCATGGAAGTTCGACACCCCGATCGAGCGGGCCAGGCCCTCGGCGCGCAGTTGCTCCAGGGCGTGCCAGGCCTCGACGAAGGTGTCCTGCTTCGGCGTCGGCCAGTGGATCAGGTACAGGTTCACGTAGTCCAGGCCCAGCTTCTCCAGCGATTCGGCGAGAGCCGCGGGGGCGTCGGTCTGCCGGTCGTTCCACAACTTGGTCGTGACGAACAGCTCGTCGCGGGGGATCCCGGACTCGGCGATCGCGCGACCGACCTCCGCTTCGTTGCGGTAGGCGGCGGCGGTGTCGATGTGCCGGTAGCCGTTGGCAAGGGCGAAAGCGACGTGTTCCTGGGTGACTCCGGGATCCATCAGGAAGACGCCCAATCCGAACTGCGGAATGGTGTTGCCGTCGTTCAAAGTGATGGTGGGAATGCTCACAAAAGCTCCTCGATCGGGTTCGTTGACGTGTTCGAGCCTAGCCATTACTCAAGCCAGGCGCCGGATCCATCGGGGTGTGGCCGCCCTGGCGGGGCGCTGGCGAGCGGGCGAAACCCCTAGTCGAATGCCGCAACGCCGGCCACGGCCAGACCGGCCGCGAGCCAGCCGAGTGCAACGGCCGTCCGCCACCGCAACGGGTCGGCGAGCAGCTTCTGCGCCGCCATCACCAAAGCCAGCACGACGGTCGCCCAGCCCGGGTGGCCGGCCAGCATCAGGGCCACCATCGCCGGACCGGAGACCAACAGGCAACTGGAGCCGTGCCGCAGTCCGTACTCGACCGCGGCCGCGTCCGCCGCGGCTCCGGTGTAGCGGACCGGACGGGTGCGGCAGCAGGCTTGCAGCGCTCGACGCTTGATTGCGGTCAACTCCCACCCACCGCCGGCCAGGACGACGATCACCAGCAGTATTCCGCTCACCGGCATCGGCAGCAGGGAGACCGCGAAACCGGGCAGCACCCAGACCGCCAGGTAGCCAAGACCGAAGAGCAGGATCGAGCGCTGCCGGTGCGACGCCCTGGTGTTGAAGCCGACGTAGCGCAGGTGCGGAACCGTGGTCGGCAGCATCATCGCCAGCACCATCACCAGCCAGACCAGCAGGTGGCTGTCGAACGATCCGGACGTGGTCGCCGCCGCGGCGCTGCCGTGGTGGTGGTCAAGGGAAAACGAACCGGCCAGCAGCCAGGCGAGCCCTACCCAACCAAGTGCCGAGACGACGAGCACCAGCCACTCGGGATGGTCCTGGAACCAGTGCCGGACCACCTGGCTGCGCCGGCGTCGCTCGATCGGCTGGAGATCGGTCACTGGATCAGCAGGGCGATCGTGCCGATCACCACTTCCGGGTCGGGGTCGGCGTCCACCGGCACCGCGTTCACCGGGGCCAGGGTGGCTCGGAACCGCTCGGCGTCCCAGCGTCCCTCGGCATCCAGTCGCTGGACCAGCGCGGTGATGTCGAACAGGTAGCTGAGCTCATGGTCGGCGTCCGGCTGCTGCGACTCGCGCAGGCCGAACAGCGGCAGCGTGCCGACCAGCACCGGCTCGCCGGACGACGGTTGCAGATAGACCCCCCATTCGGCGTTGGGCAGGTCATCGGCCCGAATGTGTTCGACCGAGACCAGGAACCGCTCGTCGCCGCGGGTCTGTGGCGCATCGGTCGGAAACTCGACCTGGGTGGCCTCCCCCTGCAGCCGGACGGGCTCGTCCACGGCACCCACCCGACGCGGCGGCCGATTGCGGTCGCGTGGCTGCTGTGGACCGCGGGTCGGATCGTCCATCGGGCCTCCTCCGCCCGCCGAGGCGGGGATCGAGGTGTCGGCGTAGCTGTAGCCCAGATTCGCCAGGTTCAACACGCTGCCACAAGACGGCTGGATCCGTTGCCCGGCGGCGTCCAGAAACTCGAAGGTCTGGTCATTGAACCGGCTGGATCGCGGGTCGAGGCCGATCCCGGTGCTGCCTCTCCAGACCTCCCAGAGCCGGTCCAGATTCGAGTGGTGCAGCCAGAAGATCGGGTCGCCCGCGGCCTGGTCGAAATCGCTCATCTTGCCGAACCGGCCGCCGATGAAGACGTGCACGGAGCCATGCGGTGAGATCTCCAGCGGCCCCGGGATGGCGTTCGGCGCCCCGGCGTGGTTGAACCCGGTCTCGGTGCCGGCGAAGGCCGGGACGAACGGATTGGAGTACGGCGCGCTGAGCAACCAGCCCTGGGCGGTGGTCTGTTCGGCGGCCAGCCGGGCCAGCCGTGGGCCGGGTTCGCCGCGGAACTGCACCGGGGAGTTGATGCCGAGGTCGCGGGCCTGCTCGAACAGGGGATTCGGCGCACCATTGAGGACCGGATCGCGAAAGGCGGGCGGCATTTCCCGGGTGTCGTTGCGGTCGTAGTCCCAGTAGGGCAGTGCCCAGGTGGCCTTGGTCTCGTCGGCCACTTCATCGGACTCGACGATGATCGAGCGGCAGATCGCTTCGAACTCGCGCAGGTACATCCGATGCCAGGGCAGGAAGTACCAGCAGAAGTGCTGGCACTGATTGCGCAGCCCGTCGCCGGGATCGGGGTTCATGCCGTGCACCTGGGTGTGATGGCTCCACAGCCGGTGCTGCGGCCCGGCGTTGCGCTTCAGTTCACGGACGGCCACGGCGTATGCCGCGATGATCGGGTGCACCGGCGCCCCGGGCGGCTGGAGTCGGTAGACGTCCTGACGGACGAAGCTGGTCGGCTGCTGCGGGATCGGCGGTTGTTCGGCGGCCAGCGCGATCTCGTCCAGGCGGCGAGTGGTCTGCGGTCCCACGTCCGGGATCACCTGGGCGGGTGGTACGGCCAGTTCCTCGAGCTTGAACCGGGTCACCGCAGCCGCGGACTCGGACCCGTAGTGGCCATCGGCACCGTGGGTCGGCAGAGCGTCCGGACGCCAGAGCAACAGTGCCCGCTGCACCTTGGCGACGGCCGGATCGTTCTGATTCTGAAAAGCGGAGATGCGATCTGGTCCGTCGGCGGCGATCGACTCCAGCAGGGGATCGCCCGCGAAAAGTTGTGAGCTGAGCATGAGGATCCTCCCGGACGGACGGCGGCATCCCGATCCTGCCAACGGCCGGCGGCACCCGACAGGGGTAGTTGTGCCACCAGCCGCGCCGAAGGCGTGCAGACGCCTCGGCGATCACCGACTGATGGGTGCGTGCCGAGGGTTCACCTTGTCCGGTCTCGACAGGTTTGACCGTCGGGGCGCGGCGTCGCGACGTGAAACGATAGGGATCATGCTGTCCCTGCCCGTGCTGCTGACCGAACGCTTCCAGGCCGTGGCGGGGGTCGACCCGGAGCTCCGTCCGGCCACCAAGCCGCAGTTCGGGCATTTCCAGTCGAATGTCGCGCTCCGGCTGGCCAAGGCGGAGGGCAAGCCGCCGCGTGAGATCGCTCAGCGGATCGTCGCCGAAGCTGACGTCGCAGACCTGTGCGAGCCGCTGGAGATCGCCGGTCCGGGGTTCATCAACATTCGACTGCGCCGTGAGGTGCTGGCTGACGTGGTGACCGGCATCCTGGCCGATCCGGGCGCCATCATCGAGCCGGCCGCCCACCCGCAGCGTGCGGTGATCGACTACTCGGCGCCCAACGTGGCCAAGCCGATGCACGTCGGCAACCTGCGCTCCACGATCATCGGCGACTGTTTCGTCCGGGTGCTGCGGGCCCAGGGTCATACCGTGATCGCACAGAATCACATCGGCGACTGGGGCACCCAGTTCGGCATGCTGGTCGAACAGATTCTGTTCGAGGGCATCGACGCCGGCACCCTCGACCTCGACTCGTCGGTTGCCCTCTACCGGAGGGCCCAGGAGCATTTCCGTGGTGACGAGCCCTTCGCGGATGCGTCGCGGCGCCGGGTGGTCGCGCTGCAGGCCGGCGACGAGCAGACCCTGGCCATTTGGCGCGCGCTGATCGACGTGTCCAAGGCCGGCTTCAACCGTGCCTACGGACGGCTCGGCGTGCTGCTCAGCGACGACGATCTGGCCGGGGAGTCGCTGTACAACGACATGTTGCCGGCCGTTGCCGCCGATCTCGAGGCCGCTGGAATCGCGGTGGTGGATGCCGGTGCGCTGGTGGTCTTCGTGCCCGGCGACGAGGCGCCACTGATCGTCCGCAAGACCGACGGCGGCTATGGCTACGCCGCGACCGACCTGGCCGCCGTCCGCTACCGGGTCAACCAGCTGGACGCCCAGCGGATCATCTACGTGGTCGGCTCAGGGCAGGCGCATCACTTCGGGCAAGTGTTCGCGGTGGCCAGGCGGGCCGGTTGGGTGCCAACGGACGCGAGCCTGGAACACGTAGGGTTCGGATCGGTGTTGGGCCCGGACGGCAAGATGTTCAAGACCCGTGAGGGCCGGACGGTCAGTCTCGACTCGCTGCTGGACGTTGCCGAGGAGGTCGCCGCACCGGAGATCGCGATGGCCGCGGTGAAGTACGCCGACCTGTCGACCTCGCTGCACAAGGATTATGTTTTCGACGCCGAGCGAATGGTCGCCACCACCGGCAACACCGGTCCCTACCTGCAGTACGCGCACGCCCGGACGAGCAAGATCCTGCGCGACGCGGAGGCCTTCGGCATCACCATGACAGCCGTCGCCACGGTGCTGGACGAACCCACCGAACAGGCGCTCGCACTGCTGCTCTCTCGGTTCGGCGAGGTGGTCGCCGAGGTGTCGGTCGGCTTGCAGCCGCACAAGCTCTGCACGTACCTGTTCGAGCTGGCCACTGCGTACAGCAGCTTTTATGAGCAGTGCCCGGTGCTGAAGAGCGAAGGCGAGGTGCGAACGTCCCGGCTGGCGATCTGTGCAGCCACCCGCACCGTGCTCGGCCAGGGACTCGACCTGCTCGGCATCGTGGCTCCCGACCGGATGTAGCGCACCGGTGGTCAGCGTCCCAGCAAACGCTCGCCGAACTGTTTTGCGCTCGCCAAGTTCGGCGAGCGGAAACTAGTTAGGCGAGCGTTTGGACGGCGGCGCGAGCGGCCGTAGTCGCAATGCCTTCGCGCCACTCGCCCGCGAGCCTGCACCCGCGGCCAGCACGATGCCGGCCACGAAGCTAGCGGACCCGGGCGGCCGACGCATCGGCCCAGCCGTCCTCGGGATCTGGTGGCACGACCGGTCGACCCTGCACGTGGACCGCTGTGATCGCCGCCTCCCGCAACCCCATCAGCACCGTGAACAACAACTGGTAGAGCGCCCGGTGCGGGTCGGGATCATTGCCGGCCCCGGCCAGAGCCAGGGCCAGGTGCTCGTCGCGGTCCGGCTCGATGGTGACGAAGTCGGCCTCCTTGCCCAAGTCGAAGTTGCCGAACCGGTCCTGCTGGTCGAGTGCGCGGGCACCGGCCAACGTGCACAGGTAGAGCAGCTGGGGCGGGCTCAGGGCCATCGAATCGGCTCCTGGCTCGGACAGATGCACCTTGTAGGCGTCATTCGCCACCCGCGGGATCAGCCACTCATCGCCGGCGCCGATGTCCGAGCCGAGGGCCACCGTGACCTGCTGGGCCACCGTCCGGCGCCACGGCATGGTGCCCGAGCCGAGGAACTGCTGCGAGGTCGGGCAGTGCGCGATCGAGGTTCCGGACGCCGCCAGCCGGGCCAACTCGGAGTCCGTGCAGTGCACCGCATGGGCCATGATCGTGCGCCGGCCGAGCAGTGATTGGCCCCCGCGCCGGGATCCGGGCAGGAACAACCCGTCGTAGGTGTCCAGGTAGCTCTGCACCCGGAACTGCGCCCGGACGGCCGCGATCTCGCCATCGCCGGGCCGGTTGTTCTCATTCAAATGGGTGTGCAGGTACACCCCCTGATCGCGGACGCCGGCGTACAGCTCGCCGAGCGCGGCCAGCGTCCGTGGGGTCACCGACAGCGAGAACCGCGGCACCACGGCGACCTGCAGCAGCGCTGAACCCAACTCACCGGTGTCGGCACAGTGCCACCGTGCGATCTCGTCGGCGACGAGGTCGATCGCCTCGTCCTCGCCGGTCAGCAGCGGTGCCGCGCTCGCCGGTCCGACGGTCTGGATGCCGCGACCGGAGACGATCCGCAGGCCGGAGTCGCGGGTGGCCTCGAACAGCGCATCCTGGGCGCCTGGGCCTGACGGGTGGTCCACGAGAAAGGTTGCGCCGGTCCGGCCGAACTAGCGGGCAGCAACCCGGATTCGGCACCACCGCTGGTGTCGCAGCTGGGTCACTTTGTTGAGCCGCCGGAGAGCAGCAGGCCGCGTTCGGTGCGCAGCAACAGCTCCAGTAGGTGCGGCTCACTCGGGTGACCGGGTCCGACCATCCGGTTGTGGTGCATGTGCACCAGGCTCGGCAGCAGCTCCGCCATCGACAACTCGAGGGCGTCCTTGGCCGCTGCGGCTCGAAGGGCGACCGCGGTCGGTGCGACCGCCTCCCGCAACGCCGACACCGCATCGGCCAGCGCGCCGGACGGAGCACTCGGGCCGGCCAACAGCCGCAGCCGCGCCTTGCGCACCCGATAGTCGTTGCCCGCGTTACGGCCGACCTGCGGATCCTCCAGAAGTGCCGTCTGGGTTTCGTAGAACGCCACCCGCTGGTGGGCGTCCAGCCCCAGTCCCGCCAGGAAGTGGACCGTGGATGCAACTGTCACCTCGGTCAGGTCCGAGTCGCCGACCACCCCCAGCAGACGACGCACTCCGACACTGTCGGCGTGGAAAACGTCCTCGCACAACTCCAACCCAGTCGACCCGCCATAGCGCTCCAGCTCACGGTCATAGCTGTCGATGGTCAGCCTGGAGATCCGGCCGACGTCCACCAGTTGCCCGGCGAAGTCGCTGACCTGCGGCAGCAGGTGCCGCAGCAGCAGATCGGGGTCACCCTGCCAGCGCACCCGCAGGTGCGGGTCGGGGTCGCTGTAACGCAGGAAGAACCAGCGCCTGGCCAGGCCGGAGTTCTCCGCCATCGCGATCAGATCGCCGAGGTCGCGCACCAGCAGCCGGGTGAGCTGGTCGTAGGGTGCATAGAACTTGGCGAACAACCAGTCACTGCCCGGCAGCCGCATCCGGTCCCGGACGGGAATCGGTGCCGGGATCGGGGTCCGTCCCTGCACCCGTCCGACCGGTAGGGCCGTTCCGTTCGGCTTGCTCACCGGCTCGGCGACGGAATCCGGCCTGGTCGGGTTGACGGCGCCGGACGGCTGCCGCACCAGCGAGATCACCAGTTCGGTCAGGTACGTGCCGCGGGGCCCCGGCAGCCACGCGTCACCGACGTCCGGCAACGCCTCCTGTAGCCGCATGGTGCCGCCCGAGCCCTTGAGTTCGCGGCGCAACTGTTCCCGGTCGTCCGACTCGCTCAGGTCGAGCAACAGCCGGTTGTCGGCGACCGTGGCGTACACCCGCTGCGGCATCCGCCAGCGAGTGTTGGCGTGCTCAAGAGCGGCATCCAGGGCCCTTCGCTCGACACCGCCGGCCTGTGTCCAGCCCGGCACCGTGACCAGCCAGCGTGCCGGAGCCAACACGGTGCGTCCGACCTGCACCCGGGGCAGTACCGGCAGCGACTCCGACGCGCCCCAGTCGAAGGTGGTGAAATCAGCCGTTTGTCCCTGGCCGATGGCGTCCAGGAACTGGCAGACCGGCGGGGCGCCGTGATGGTTGAGCATGTGCCGGGCGGTGGGCCGCACCCGCACGCCCAGGCTGCGCGATCGCAGGTAGAGCCGAGCACCGTCATAGCCCACCATCAGGTCCGTCAGGTCCAGCTGATGGTCGGCGCTGCCGCGTCCGCTGACCACGATCTCGTAGCGTCCGATGGTGGGCCGGACGATCACGTTGGTCGATCGGGTGGTGTTGGGCAGGTACACCACCTCGGCCGGTACTGATCCTGGGTCGGCCGCGGATTCGGCGTCGGCCAGCCAGTCGAAGTACTCGCGGCCGGCGGCACCGACCAGGTCCGCGAACCGGCCCAGCCAGCGGCCCGCGACGGGCGCCCCCAGGTTCGGCCCGATCACCAGGGTGAAGTCGCCGGCGTCCACCGCGGCCGGATCGGCGGCCAACAGGAACGCTGATACGTCGAGGGACAGGGGTGCGTCCGGAGCGGCAGCGGCGGTCAACGGACGCCCGGACGCCCCGGCCGGCCAGGTGCTGAGCGCGGCGATGGTGCCCGGGTCGAGCATGACTTCGCGCCGGTCGTCATGCAGCGACTCCAGCGCCAGGGCGGTCAGGCGCTCTGCCCGGCGGGCCTGAACCGCCGGGTCGAGTGTGGCTGCCGCGCCGTGGGTGTGCGGCAGCGGCCCCAAACCACGACCCGGGTCGAACACCTCGGTCAGGGGCACCTCGTGGTGCTGGCCCCAGCGGGACGCGAACCGTCGGGTGTAACCGGCCAGATCGCCGCCGGCCGACGCGCCGGGTCCGATCCGCAGCATCACCTCGACCGCACGGGCACACTCCAGGCCCACCTCGGCGGAAAGGCCACGCCCGGGCAAGTCGCGGGCCAGGTCGGTTTGGAAGGTCTCGGCATGGTCGAAGATCGCCCGGGCCGCCGCGTTGACCCGGCCGAAGTCCGTGGCTGGTGCGTCCCCCGAGTCGGCGGCAACGATCGCTGCCGAAAGGTCGGCCAACGGCTCAGCCAGGCTCTCGTCTGCCCGTACGGCCAGCGCGACCGCGTCCGCGCCGGAACATGCGGACGCACCGGTCACCGCGGGCACGAGGTCGCTGACCAGCAGTCCGGCACCGATCAGTTGGTCGATCAGGCCGGCCACCTGGTCCTTGCTGCCCTCGGTTCCGGAGCCCACCTGCTCGGCCAGATCGGCATGGTCGATCCAGCTCTCCGCCGCCGCCAATGCGAGCCGGGCCGGCTCGGTCGCCAGTACCGAGCCGCCGGCGGGTGCGACCAGACGGTCGCCGACCAGCGCGGTCAACGGATCGACCCGCCAACGCAGGCGGGCCCGCACCCCGGCCCGTCGCTCGCGGTCGGCCAGCAGGGCGCGCAACCAGCCCATGTCGACCCGGGTGCGGGTCCGGGCATCGCCAAGGCGCAGGTCGGTCGCGGCGCCCCACTCGCCGAGAGAGACCGCCGCGAACCCTCCGTACGGGGTGGGACGCGTGCTCATCCGAATCAGGTACCGAGCCATGCTGGCGCGGGTGCGGGCCGCCTCCTTGGCGTCCGAGGCGGGACGCAGTGCCTGGTCCAGCAGGATCGGGCTGCCGATCGCCAGCGCGCGGACGACGTCCGGATCGGTCAGTGCCGACAGTGGGTCGCGGACCGTCTCCAGCGCAGAGACCGGAAGCAGCGGAGTGCGCACCACCAGCTGGGGGGACACCCGGTACAGGGCGGTGCCGAGGGCGCGTTCGGCTACGAGAGGGCGAACATCCGGTCCCACGTCGGCTCCACCTCGCTAGCGGCAGCAAGGAGCACCAGGCTCACGCCGGCCGCCCCGTCGAGCACACCGGGCTGGTCGACCTTGTTGTCGCCGGGCTCCAGGTTGGCGATCGCCATCGGCCGGTCGGGCTCGACGGCCGCCAGCAACTGTCTGGTCAGCGCGTCCGCCGCGTCCGCGAACATCGGGAGCTGGGTGTCGTGATGGAACCGCAGTGTGATTTGGAGCAGGCCGGCGACGCCGTGGCAGAACGTCGGCGAGTCGATGCCGCGGTCGCCCGGAGCGCGCCGGTAGACCGCCGCCATCGCCTCGATGGCCAGATTGCGTAGATCGGACCGGTCCAGCGCGACCCCCGCCAGAAACAGGGCGCGGGCGGCGCCGGGAGTGCCGTAGCACCAGGCGTCGCGACCGACCGCATGCACCGGCAGTTCGGCGAGTCCGGACGGGCCACTGGCGAGGGTGACCACGGTTTCCCAGCCAGGCCCTCCGTGCCCCAAGGTCACGTGCGCCGCGACCCAGTCCGCAAGCGCGGTGGTCGCCTCGACGACGTGGCCGTCACCCGAGCCGGCCAGCAGCGTCAGCGCCAGGGCGGCCAGGGGTCCAGGTATGCCATGCGCCAATCCCAGGTTGAGATTGCCGAACGGGTAGTAGCTGCGCTGCTCTTCGTCGAACAGGTATTCGGGGGGCGTGTACCAGGCCGGCAGCGAGCCCGGCTCAAGGGCCAGCGCGACCAGCGCACGGACCACGAACGGCGCCACCGGACGCGCAGTCTGCTGGTCGTTGGCCAGCGCGCACAGCAACACCCCGGCCAACCCGGAGATCTGGTCGAAGGTGCTCACCGAGATACCGTGCCGGCCACGGATGGCGGCCGCGGTGGTGAGCGCGTCGTGGGCGATCACGCCGTCCAGGGCCGGCAACTGGTCAAGGACCGGTTGCCCCAACCGACGGCCAACGAAGGCCACGCCGGAGGATCCACTGACCGTGCCCATGCCGGGCCGGTGGCCGCGCCGCAGCAGCTGTTCCGGGCCACGCGCCCAGTCGCGCGCCTTGTCCGACCACCCGTCAGCGGGCTGATGCCGGGCCAGTTCCGCACAGAGCAACGCCTGACCGAGGTCCCCTTGAGCGATCGAGATCGGATCCCAGTGCAGGGCGTTGGGAAAGCGGGTCTGCTCGTGGCACAGCCGGTCGGCCTCCCGGACCAGACCCGGGTCGCTGCAGCGGGTGGCGAGCAGCACTGCCGCCTCACGAGCGTCGGCCGCCACGTCGTCGGGCAGCGGCGAGCGCCACCGGTCGGCGGGAGAGATCCGGTAGTGCTGGATCACCCGATGCGTCCGGGCCGGTGCCGATTCCGCGACGGAACCGGCACCGCTGTCACCTTCGTCCAGCATCAGGGCTCCTCACGGGCAGGGCAGGGTGGGGCACCGGTTCAGGGTGACACACTGACCCACCTGGGACTGGCAATTGAAGCAGCCGGTGGGACAGGTCAGGCAGGTTGCGCCGCCTACCGTCGGCCAGCAGATCCGGGCGATGCAGGTCTGGCAGGTCACCCCGTTGTGGCAGGTGAGACAGGTAGCTCCACAGGTCGCACAGGTGCCCTGGTTGCAGGTCTGGAGGTGCCCTGGTGCAGGTCGGCAGGTCGCTTGGTCGCAGGTCTGGCACGTCACGCAGGTCTGGCAGGTGACCTGATCGCAGGTCAGGCAGGTGGCGCCGACACAGGTCTTGCAACCGGTCTCCCAGCAGGTGGCGTTCTGGGTGAGGCAACGGAAGTCACAGGTGAAGCAGGTCTGCAGCGTTGCCAACACCCGACCACACGTGTCCGGTACGCAACCGGGCGTCCGCAGCGTGCCCGTGAAGTCGGTCGGCAGGGTCAACGTCGGGTCGAGGGTGTCCGGCGTCAGACCACCGGGAAGTCCGGCCCGGGCCTCGACGTTGAATGCATCCGGCGCGGTAGCGGGTCGGGAGTGGACGTACTCGACCTGGGCGTCACGGTTGAGGCTGACACTGGTTGCATCGAGTCCGACGAAAGGTGCCTGCTCGGCCGGCACCGTTTCGAAGGCAAGCACGTCGTCGGTGCGGAACTCCACGTAGTAGTCCAGCGCGGTGTTCAGGTACAGCCTGCGATAGCCGTCGCGATCACTGTCGCCGAGCAGCCCGGCGAGCTGGAACGACGCCGCGACCGGCGTGCCCGGATCGTTGATTCGGGCGGACACGAAAGGATCGGACGCCCGGCCCTGAATGCCACTGTCTTCGTTGTCGGCCATCAGATTTCTCCTCTCGGTAGTCCGCGGTCAGCCGCGCTGGATGCACCAGCCGGGATCGGTGTCGCAGGTGCCGCAGGTGAAAAAGCAGGTGAAACAGGTGTCGCAGGTTGCTGCGCAGGTGCCCCAGCAGGTGTTCGCACAGGTGTCGGCGCAGGTTTTGGCGCAGGTCGCATCACAGGTTCCGCGACAACTCACGCAGGTGCCAACGCAGGTGTCCCAGCAAGTGGCGCAGGTTTCCGCGCAGGTGTTCCAGCACGTGGCGCAGGTGTTGTCGTTGCACGTTCCCGCGCAGCTGGCACAGGTGTCGAGGGTTGGTACGCAGCGGTCACACGTGACGCGGCCGCAGGTGGCGCAGGTGCCCTGACCGCAGGTTGCGCAGGTGTTCCGCCCGCAGGTTGCGCAGGTGTCCTGGCCGCAGGTCGCACAGGTCCCGCGGCCGCAGGTCGCGCAGGTGCCGCGGCCGCAGGTCACGCAGGTGCCCTGGTCGCAGGTGGCGCAGGTGCCCTGATTGCAGGTGACGCAGGTACGTCCGCCCTGGGTGGGCAACGGCCCGAAGGTTCCGCCACCGGTTCCGGGGACGCCTCCGGGGCACGGGTCGAAGTCGGACTCGCCGAAGTGATGGGTCACCGCGGGGCAGGCCGCCTGCCAGGTGTCCGGAATCCGTGGCTGGACCTTCCGGTCGGACGCCAGCAGTACGAACGGATCGGCCGCACCCACCCCCCGATGCACCCAGTCGAGGGTGGCATCGGCCACCAGGTCCACCCGGGTCGCGTCCAGCCCCATGAAGGGGGCCTGCTCGGGCGGAACGTCAGCAACACCGATCACGTGTTCGGCTCGGAACTCGACGAAGTAGTCCAAAGTCGTGGTCAGGTACAGCCGCCGACACCCGGGCCGGTCGCTGTCGCCGAGCAGGCCGGCCAGGCTGACCACCGGGCCGCCCCCGGAGCCGGTCCGGGAGCGCACGAAAGGATCTTCAGGACGGTTCGCCAACCCGTCAGGATCAGCCATCGACGATTCCCCCTCAGAAGCAGCGACAGGTGTTGCAGTGGGTCTGGGCGAACGTCGGGCAACGCACCAGCGTCTCGCAGAGGTCGGGGTCGCAGGTCGCGCGGCAGGTGGCGCCACACGTCCGACAGGTGTTGCCGCAGGTGCCGGCACAGGTGTTCATACAGGTTGCTGCGCAGGTGTTCGCACAGGTGGCGTTGCACGTCGCGCACCCGGTCGGGCAGGTTTGGCAGGTGTCCTGGCAGGTTCCTCGGCAGGTTGCGCCGTTGGCGCAGGTGTCGCAGGTCACGTCGGTGCACTGGCAGGTCCGGGGCTTGCACACCGTCCAGCCGCTCGGGCAGTCGAAACGGGTTGGGCAGCCGATGTCGGACGGGCAGCCGCCCCAGCTGGGGCCAGGACACTCGGCTTCCCAGGTGTCGGCCGCAGCCAGCATCGGCGTTGGACCCATCCGGGCCTGGACGGCGAACCCGTCATCGCCCGCCGGACGGCTGTGCACGTAGTCGACGGAGGCGGAGCGGAGCAGCGTCACCCTGGTGGCGTCCAGCCCCTGGAACGGAGCCTGGTCGGGGCCGACATCGTCCACCGCAACGACGTCCTCGGTGCGGAACTCAACCCAGTAGTCGAGGCTGGTGTTCAGGTACAGCCGCCGTCGGCCTTCCCGGTCGCTGTCGCCGAGCAGGCCGACCAGGGTGAGGGTGGCCGCTGGCGCGACCCCCGGATCACTGATCCGGGCCGCGACGAAGGGGTCGGCTGGGCGTTTGGTGATATCCGACTGATCGGCCATGGCGGGCCTCGATCCATTGCCTAGGGGTGTCTCGCCTCCCCAATCGTCCATCCGTGGGAATGCGCAAGCCATGCGCAGAATTGCCCTGCTCGGACGCGCCGCAGCGCCGGTACGTAGCCCAACCTACGCATTTGGCCCGGCGGGCGGTCGGGCCTACAGGCCCATCGGATGCCAGACCGTCTTGATCTCCATGAAGGTCGTCATTCGCTCGAGGTCCGGACTGTCGGCCAGGTTCTCCACACCCGAGCGGCGAACCCGTTTCAGGTTGTCGGCGGCCGCCACCTCCAGGTCGCGGGCCAGGTCGACGTCCGCCACCCCGGTGAGGTCGAGACCGTTGACATCCATGTGGGAGGCCAGCCATGGCGCGATCTCGGCCGCGTCCCCGGTCAGAATGTTGACCACCCCACCCGGCACGTCGGAGGTGGCCAGCACCTCGGCGAACGTGATCGCCAGCAGCGGCGACGACTGCGACGCGATCAGCACGCAGGTGTTGCCGACCGAGATCGGCGGAGCCAGCACCGACACCAGCCCGAGCAGTGGCGACTCCGGCGCCAGCAGTGCGATCACCCCGGACGGTTCCGGGGAGGACAGGTTGAAATAGGGCCCGGCGACGGGATTGGCGGAGCCGTCGACCTGGGCGATCTTGTCGGTCCAGCCGGCGTACCAGACCAGCCGGTCGACGGCAGCGTCCACCTCGGCCCGCGCCGCGGCGACCGATTGACCGGTGGCCGCAATCAGTTCGGCCTCGAACTGGGCCCGTCGCGACTCCAGCACCTCGGCGATCCGGTAGATCACCTGGCCACGGTTGTAGGCGGTCTTGGCCGACCAGCCGGCGAACGCGGACCGGGCCGCCTTGACCGCATCGCGGGCGTCCTTGCGGGAGGCCTGCGATGCGTTGGCGAGCAGGGCGCCGTCAGCGTCGTTGACCAGGTAGGTGCGGCCCGATTCCGAACGCGGGAAAGCGCCGCCGATGTACAGCTTGTAGGTTTTGCGGACGTCCGTGCGGCTCACTGCAGGTACCCTTCCAGCCCGTGCCGGCCACCCTCGCGGCCGTACCCCGACTCTTTGTAGCCACCGAAGGGGCTGGTCGGATCGAAGCGGTTGAACGTGTTGCTCCAGACCACCCCGGCCCGTAGCTGGGACGCCATCCAGAGGATTCGGGAGCCCTTCTCCGTCCAGATGCCCGCCGAGAGTCCGAACGGGGTGTTGTTGGCCTTCTCCACCGCCTCTTTCGGGGTGCGGAAGGTGAGCACCGAAAGCACCGGCCCGAAGATCTCTTCGCGGGCGATCCGGTGGGCCTGGGTGACCCCGGTGAAGATCGTCGGGGCGAACCAGAACCCCTTGTCGGGCAGGTCGCAAGCGGGCGACCAGCGGCCGGCACCCTCGGCTTCACCGATGTCGGACAGCTCGCGAATCTTGGCCAACTGCTCGGCGGAGTTGATCGCCCCGATGTCGGTGTTCTTGTCCAGCGGGTCACCGATCCGAAGGGTGGCCATCCGGGTCTTCAGCTTGGCCAGCACCTCGTCTGCGACCGACTCCTGCACCAGCAGCCGCGACCCAGCGCAACAGACGTGGCCCTGGTTGAAGAAGATGCCGTTGACGATGCCCTCGACGGCTTGGTCGATGGCCGCGTCGTCGAAGACCACATTGGCCGCCTTGCCGCCCAGCTCGAGGGTGACCCGCTTGGTACTGCCGGCCACGGTGCGGGCGATCGCCTTGCCGACCTCGGTCGAGCCGGTGAAGGCGACCTTGTCGACATCCGCGTGGGCGACCAGCGCCCGTCCGGTCTCCCCGGCGCCGGTGATGATGTTGACCACGCCGGCAGGTAGGTCGGCCTGTTGGCAGATCTCGGCGAACAGCAGCGCGGTCAGCGGCGTGGTCTCGGCGGGCTTGAGCACCACGGTGTTGCCGCACGCCAGGGCGGGGGCGATCTTCCAGGCCAGCATCAGCAGCGGAAAGTTCCACGGAATGATCTGACCGGCCACCCCCAGCGGACGTGGGTCAGGGCCGAAGCCGGCGTGCTCGAGCTTGTCCGCCCAGCCGGCGTAGTAGAAGAAGTGCGCGGCGACGGTGGGCACGTCCACGTCCCGCGACTCCCGGATCGGCTTGCCGTTGTCGATCGACTCCAGCACGGCCAGCTCGCGGGCTCGCTCGGCGATGATCCGGGCAATCCGGAACAGGTACTTGCCGCGCTCGGACCCTGACATTCGCGACCAGCTCCGGAACGCCTTGCGGGCGGCCTGGACGGCGGCGTCCACATCGGACTCGGCAGCCTCCGAGATCTCGGCGAGCACCTCTTCGTTGGCCGGGTTGATGGTCTTGAAGCCCTGGCCGCGGCCATCGACGAACTCGCCACCGATGAACAACCCGTAGGACGACTTGATGTCGACGATGGCGCGCGATTCGGGCGCCGGGGAGTAGTCGAACGTGGTGCTCATGGTCCTCAGTCCAGGGTGAAGTAGTCGGGGCCGGAGTAGCGGCCGGCCTGCATCTTGGTGCGCTGCATGAGCAGGTCGTTGAGCAGGGTGGAGGCGCCGAAGCGGAACCAGTCGGGGGTGAGCCAGTCGGGTCCGGCGACCTCGTTCACCATCACCAGGTACTTGATCGCGTCCTTGCTGTTGCGGATGCCACCGGCCGGCTTCACCCCGATCTGGGTGCCGGTCACGTCACGAAAATCGCGGACCGCCTGCACCATCACATAGGTGACCGGCAGGGTGGCGGCCGGCTGGATCTTGCCGGTGGAGGTCTTGATGAAGTGGGCGCCGGCCAGCATGGCCAGCCACGAGACCCGGCGCACGTTGTCGTAGGTCTGCAACTCGCCGGTCTCGAAGATCACCTTGAGGTGCGCGTCACCGCAGGCCTGGCGAACGGCCACGATGTCGTCGAACACCTCCAGGTAGCGGCCGGCCAGGAACGCGCCCCGGTCGATCACCATGTCGATCTCGTCGGCTCCCGCGGCGGCCGCCTCCGACGTGTCAGCGAGGCGAACCCGTCTCGACGCCCGTCCGGACGGAAAGGCCGTGGCCACCGCGGCCACCTTCACCGCGGAGCCGCGAAGAGCGTCCTTGGCGACCCCGACCAGATCGCCGTAAACGCAGACGGCAGCGGTGTGCGGAGTGCTGGGGTCAGCCGGGTCGGGCCGCATCGCCTTGCTGCACAGGGCCCGCACCTTGCCCTCGGTGTCCATGCCTTCCAGGGTGGTCAGGTCGACCATGCTGATCGCCAGGTCGATCGCCCACTTCTTACTGGCGGTCTTGATCGATCGGGAGCCGAGAGTTGCCGCTCGCTGGTCGGCCCCGACCTGATCGACGCCCGGTAGCCCGTGCAGGAAGCGGCGTAGCGCGGCATCGGACGCGGTCACGTCCGCCAAGCTCGACTGCGTTGTCATGCTCACCGGGTCAGCATAGTGAGCCGGGGTTGTGGCGCGAGTTGGGGACGGTTCTTTTTCGTTCAGGCGAGGCGTGGCGCGTTGGGGACGGTTCTTTTTCGTTCAGGCGAGGCGTGGCGCGTTGGGGACGGTTCTTTTTCGTTCAGGCGAGGCGTGGCGAGTTGGGGACGGTTCTTTTTCGTTCAGGCGACGTGGCGTGGCGCGTTGGGGACGGTTCTTTTTCGTTCACTTGGCCGAACCGTTCGGGACTGTCCTCTTCGACGGTAGGAGGTTGGACGCGTGCTGTCCGAGGTCTCATCGATGTCGGAGCGGTCGCCATCGCTTGCTGCCCACATCATCAACTCCCGAAACCCGTGCCTCTGCTTCTCAATGCACGTGAGCGAGAAGGAACCGTCCCCAACCGTTCAACTCGGGTGAACGAAAAAGAACCGTCCCCAACCGTTCAACTCGGGTGAACGAAAAAGAACCGTCCCCAACCGTTCACTCGGGTGAACGAATAAGAACCGTCCCCAACCGTTCAACTCAGGTGAACGAAAAAGAACCGTCCCCAACCGTTCAGCGCAGCGGGTCGGGGTGCACGCCCTTGTCCACCGCCAGCCAGGCCGCGCCGATGATGCCGGCCCGGTTCTGCAGTTGCGCCGGAACGATCGGCGTGCGCAGCTTCAGCTTGGGCAGGAACTTGTCCGCCTTCTTGCTGACCCCGCCCCCGACCACCAGCAGGTCGGGGGAGAACAGGAACTCCACCGTTTCGTAGTAGCGCTGCAGCCGGGGAACGTACTCGTCCCAACTCAGCCCTTCCTTGGTGCGGATGCTGGCTGCCGCGCGCTTCTCGGCGTCGTACCCGTCGATCTCCAGGTGACCCAGTTCCGAGTTCGGCACCAGCACCCCGCGATAGATCATCGCCGAGCCGATACCGGTGCCGAGGGTGGTGACGATCACCAGGCCGGGGTTGTCCTTCGCGGCACCGTATTTCACCTCGGCGACACCGGCGGCGTCCGCGTCGTTGACCAACACGACGTCGCGACCCAGGGCGTCCTCGAAGATCTTCTCGGCGGGGCAGTTCACCCAGTCCTGGTGGATGTTCGCCGCCGAAAGCGTGACGCCGTGCTGCACGATCGCCGGAATGGTCAACCCGATCGGCCCGTCGCCGAGGTCGGCGGCGAAGTTCGCGACGATCTCTCCGACCACGGCGGCCACGTTCGCGGGGGTCGACTCCTGCGGTGTGTCGATCCGCAGCCGCTCGCCGGCGAAGTCGCCCGCGGCCAGGTCGACCAGGGCTCCCTTGATTCCGGAGCCGCCGATGTCGATACCGAGAGCCAGAGTGTTCGAAGTCATGTGCTCACCCTAGTGATTCGGCATTGGCCAGCGGCAGTGGCTGGGCCAGACTGAGGCCGTGAGTTCCTGGTTGGTTACCGGCGGAGCCGGCTACATCGGCGCGCATGTGGTGCGTGCACTCAGCGAGGTGGGCATCAGCCCGGTGGTGGTGGACGACCTGTCGTCCGGCCGGGCCCGCTTCGTGCCGGCCGACGTGCCGCTCGTCCAGGGCGACATCCTCGACGTCGAGCTGCTCACCAGCACTCTCGATCAGTACGGGTGCACCGGTGTGGTCCACGTGGCCGGATTCAAGTACGCCGGGGTCTCGGTGAAGCGACCGTTGCACACCTACAACCAGAACGTCACCGGCACCGTGAAGGTGCTGGACGCGATGCATCGCGCCGGTGTGAACAAGATGGTGTTCTCGTCCTCGGCAGCCGTCTACGGCACCCCGGAGACCGAGCTGGTCACCGAGGATTCGGCCACCCACCCAGAATCCCCGTACGGCGAGTCGAAGCTGATCGGGGAGTGGCTGATCAACGACGTGAAGAAGGCCTGGCCGGAGTTCAACGGGGTCAGCCTGCGCTACTTCAACGTGGTCGGTTCGGCCACGGACGAGGTCTACGACGTCAGCCCGCACAACCTGTTCCCGATCGTGCTGGAGACCCTGATCGACGGCCGGACGCCGAAAGTCAACGGCACCGACTACCCGACCCCGGACGGCAGCTGCGTCCGCGATTACGTCCACGTCGGCGACCTGGCCGTCTCGCACGTGGCGGCCGCCCAGGCGTTGGAGGCCGGACGACCGCTCCGGGCCGCCTACAACCTGGGCAGCGGCGAAGGGCTCAGTGTGCTGCAGATCATGGCTGCCATGCGTCGAGTGACCGGTATCGACTTCGACCCTGACGTCGGCGTTCGGCGGCCTGGCGATCCGGCCCGGATCGTGGCCGACGGCAAGGCGGCGGCGGACGATCTGCAATGGCAGATGCGGCACACCGTGGACCAGATGGTGGCAAGTGCCTGGAGCGCCCGCCGCGCCCACCGCTGACACTGCCGCCGGTTCCCCGCGAGCCCGCTCCCGGCTGGGTCCGCGGAGTGGATGGTTGTGGTGCCCGGTGACGTCAGTCGACCGCTGCGACGATTCCGTCCGGGAGTCCGATGGGGTCGTCCACCAGTCCGCTGAAGTTCGACGATTTGGCCCGGCCAACCTCGGCGGTGATCAGGTCGCGCGCCGCGACGTTCTCGATGTTGCTGGCCCGGCAGCCGGACAGCGGATTGGTGGTGTGGAAGTCGACAGAGGCCAATCCGAGCCGTCGGCGCAGCGGGCCCTGGGTGACCGCCATCGACTGGAGCCTCGCGTGCGGCACGATGGTGCGATGCCGGGTCAGCCAGCCGCTCTGGGTGACCAGCACCTCGTCGTCACTGCCCCAGCCGACCCACCGGTGGCTGATCGGCTGCAGCCAGCGGGCCCGGTCGGGGGAGCGCTGCAGAACGATCTCGTCCAGGCTCAGGCCGGGCCAGATGGTGGCCAGCACCAGATCGACCTCGGCGTGGGTACCGATCGGCAACAGGATGTTGCTGGTGGTGCCGTGCTCCGACTCAAGCTCCAGGCCGGCATTGCCCAGCACGGCCATCTCCACCCGGTACAGCCCGAGCCGCCGCCACCACAGCGGTTGGGCGATCAGCAGTGACTGGATGCGATGCCGGGGTACCGACTGGCTGGTCAGATTGGTCAGCCCGCGGCTGATCTTCAGCCCTGGGCCGCTGCGGACGAAGGCGTAGTTCCACTGCCCGATCACCCGGCGGGCGACGAACCGCCAGAACCCGGCCAGGGCCGGTAGTACCAGCCCGAAAAGCGCCCAGCCGCTCAGCACGACCCGCAGGCCGTCCGGGCTTCGGGAACTCAGCCACGCGATCATGGCCACGAATGGAACCACCCCGAAGAGCACCTCGTGGGACAGGACTGCGCCGAGCAGCAGGCGCTGGGGCGGTACTCGGACCAGCACCTCATCGTCGGCGCCGAGGTCATCCAGCGCGCCGGTGCTGACCTGATTCTGGGGTGCTGCGACGACACCGTGTGCCCTGGCCAGCAGGTATTCGCGGATGGTCACCGCGCGCTGCCGGGAGAGGTAGCGAAGCCGGTGTCCACCCTCGGCACCGACGTCGATGGTGATCTCGGCCATGCCGAGCAGCCGGGGTAGGAACGGTTGGGCGACGTCGACGGCTTGGATCCGGTCGTACCGGATGCGCTCGGACGTCTTGACGAACACCCCGGACTCGATCCGCAACTCGCTCGGGTCGATGATGAAGGACGTCGCACGCCAGTCCAGGTACGCGATCACCAACAGGCCCAACACGATCACGGCACCCCCGACCGTGACCCAGTTCAGCGGCGGCAGCCGGAAGCCCGGGTATTCACGGCCGACGAGTTCGCGTCCGATCGCCCAGGCGGCTGCGGCGACCAGCACCCAGGCTCTGACCACCGGTGTCAACGGGTGCGGATGCTCGACCAGCCGGGGCAGGTCGGGAGCCGCTACGGCGACCGGCATCGCCGGGTCGGGCTGGCCCGGTGCGGCCGGACGGTCGGAGAAATCAGATCCGGCGTGATCACCACCGAGGCCGGCCATCGGATTTCCGGAGAACTGGCCGGGCGGAATGCTCACCGGGCGTCCTCGTGGCCGATCCCGATCGCGATCAGCCGGTCACGGAGCCGCTCGGCGTCGGCTTGGTGAAGGCCCGGTATGGTCGCGCCGGACTGCAGGCTTGCGGTCACCAACTGGACGCTGGCCAGGCCCATCGCGCGGGCCAGCGGGCCGCTCTCGACCTTGACCGCCTGCATCCGTCCGTACGGCACGACGGTGAGTTCGCGGAACCAGAGCCCGTGCGACAGGTACAGATCCTCGGTGCGCTCCGCGTAGCCCCAGGAACGGACGAAGCGGGCGATTCGGAACCACCGCCAACCAGCGATCGCGAGTCCGCAGGCGATCACCGCGAAACCCCAGGGCCGGCCCAGCACGAGCCACGCCACGGTTGCGGCAGCCCCGGTGACCAGGGTGATGCCGATCAGCATCCTGATCCGCAGCACCGTGGCGTAGGACGGTGCCAGCCGTTGCCACGGCTCGGCCGGGGGTGCGAACAGGTCGTCCATGGACTCAAGACTACGAGCCGCCGGTCGGACTGCCCGGCGTCGGCTCAGCAACCCTTCTTGTGGTGGCGTTCGCGATCGTCCTTGTCCTTCGGCCCGCGAACCTCCAGGCCGCCGAAGCCGATCACTCCCTTGACGATCACCGTCGGGGCGCCGGGCACGGGCGGATTCGTTTTGGTGTCCGCGCCGCCGAAGATCGCGATGCAGTCGTTGCGCACGTTGGCGCCCTCGGGCACCTTGATCTCAACCCCACCGAACAGGCAGAAAACGTTGATCTCACAGGTGTTGTCGGTGAACACCGCCTTGGTCAGGTCGAGCTCAGTACCGCCGAACAGGGTCAACACACTGAGGTTGCGGCGCGGCTGCCACCGTCCGGTGCGGCTGGCGCCCGAGAAGATCGCGACGATCATCTCGGGGCCGGCGTCACCACCGGGCGCTGCCGCCGATGCCCACGCGGGTGCCGTAGCCGCGGCCTCGAGCGGCACCAGGTCGCGGGTCAGCGGGACGAGGTCGTCGAAGGTCTGGGCCAGGTTGGCCGCCTGAGTGCGTTCGACATGCTCCGCGGGAGTGAGCCGGCCTTCGGCGTACGCGGAGTCGAGCAGGGTGATCACCTTGGTGCGATCGGTGGAGTGGACCGGCAGGTCGCCGCCGAAGGCGGGGCCGACATCGGTGGGTTCTTGGTACGTCATGGGCTGACGCTAACTCCACGACTGGGCGCGCGACAGGTCTCGCGGGTCTCGCCAGGGTCAAGTTGGGGGACTCCCTGAGGGTCGTGGCGCCGCGGCTGATTGTGCGCCGCGACAGCGTCTCGGGCTAGACTGTCCGCCGATCCGCCGATCGCGTGCGGGCGTAGTTCAATGGCAGAACATCAGCTTCCCAAGCTGATAGTGCGGGTTCGATTCCCGTCGCCCGCTCCATAAAATGCTTAGTCACAAGCTACTTCTCGTTCGCATGTGAATGCCTTCTCGGCCTGTTTGAGGGCGTCCATGTCACATTCGACCGATCAGTGCGCGGGTAGTGGCGCCGGTGACAGGCGCCAGCTGGTTGCCGGTGTGTCGCAAGTCGTGGATGACGAGGCTCTGAAGTCCCGCAGCACGGAGGGCGCCGCTCCAAGGAGTGGCCCCGAGGACCTCAAGCCGTTAAGTTTCGGAGCGTCGGGGGACACCTGAAAGGAGTCTGCCCGTGACCGAGTCGACTGGGCGTCGCCACAGCAATGCGCCCTCGTCCGCCGTGGACGATCTGGTTTTGGTCCGCCCGCCCGAGTTGTCGTCAAGCGGGAACTGGGCGAAGTTTCCCGCCTCCCGTGCCGGACAAACCCGGCCCGCCGTCCCGGCCGTCGAGCGGCAGTATGGCTGAACGGACCTCTCGGCGTCAGCATGTGGCCTGGGCGTGGTTTCTGGGCATCGCGGCGCTGGTGATTGTTGTCACCCGCGTGGTTCCGCGGGAGGCGGCCGACGCGCTGTACGCACTGTTCGGGCCAGCGGCCGGCATCGCGATCCTGACCGGCGTCCGGTGGTTTGATCCGCCGTGGCGGCTGCCGTGGCAGTTGATCGCGGCGAGCCAATTGCTCTGGGGCGTCGCCGACCTGATGGCGATCGTCTACAGCATGGTGGCGGGGGATACGTTCCCCACGCCCGCCGACCCGATCTACCTGATCGGGTACGGCGTTGCCATTGCCGGCGTAACCCTGCTGGTCGGGCGGCGGGTGCCCGAGCGTGATCAGGGCGGCAATCTGGATGCCGCGATCCTTGCTGTGGCGCTGGGCCTGCTGTCGTGGCTCTTCCTTGCCAGTCCCACGATCGCGGCGTCCGCCGATTCCGTGCCCGCTGCCTTGGTAGGTGTGTCGTATCCCGCGGCAAACATTGTGCTGGCGGCGCTGCTCATTCGGCTGATGACCACACCGGGTGCCCGCACCCGCGCATTCCGGCTGCTGAGCTACGGTCTGGTGCTGCTGATCGTCGCCGACACCATCTCCAGCGCGTTGGATCAGCTGAGCTGGGAGGCAAGCACGAGCTATGAGGCGCTGTGGTTGGCGTCGTACGCCTGCCTCGGCGCGGGCGGCCTGCACCCTGGCATGGCCGAACTGACCCGTCGGCCGAGGGAGGAGAAGGTGCCGCTGACCCTGCCTCGGCTGGGTGCTCTCACCGCGGCGGCTCTGGTGGCTCCGGTGACGCTCGCTGTGCAAACCCTGATCGGGTGGACCGTTGACACCTGGGCCATCATCGTCGGCTCTGTGCTGACCGTTCTGCTGGTGATGGCCCGGATCGGCGTCGCGGTGCTGGAGCTTGATCGGCTGCACGCCGAACGGGAGCGGGCCAGGGCCGAGTTGGCGTACCAGGCCGCGCACGACCCGCTGACTGGCCTGCCGAACCGGGCGCGCGCGCTGGAGTTGCTCGAGGCTGCGTTGGCCGCTGCCAGGGTTGCGGGTACCCACCTGGCGGTGCTGTTCGTCGACCTCGACGGGTTCAAGGCCGTCAACGACACGCATGGACACCGCGCGGGCGACGATGTACTGATCACCTGCGCCGAACGGATGCGGTCCGCGGTGCGGACCGACGATACCGTCACCAGGCTCGGTGGCGACGAGTTCGTGGTCCTGCTCAGAGAGGTGGAGGCCGATGAAACCGCGGTCGCTGTCGGGCAACGCCTGGTTGCTCGCCTCGCTGAGCCGATGTCGCTGCCCGGTGCCGGCACCGTCCAGATCGGGGCCAGCGTCGGAGTGGCCCTCGCCGGCCTGCCGGCACACGGACGTTGCCACCCTGCTGCACGAGGCCGACCTCGCCGTCTACCGAGCCAAAGCGACCGGTCGAGGGCGGGTTGTTGTGTTCGGTGCCGCCAACGTGCCCAGCGCCGGCACGACATGAGGAAATCCGTTACGAAACAAACCGACGATCCTCAAGTCAGCCGTCGAATCGGCTGAGCGGTGCCAACTCCGGGCAGGAGTGCACCGTCGGCCGACAGGCATCTGTCGTCTCAGCCGAGCGTTCGGAATCGCTTCCCTGGACCAGGACTGACTGTGGTTCGGTAGGGCGCCCTTGGCCACGTCCGCGGCCGACTTGCCGGAGGACGCGGGCCTGGCGAACTGGCTGTGCCTCTACTGGCTGCTACCCAGGGGTGCTTACTTGCTGCGTGACGACGCGTCACTCGTCGTTACTGGCTGTGCCTCTACTGGCTGCTACCCAGGGGTGCTTACTTGTGACGCGACCGACGCCGGCGACATTCGCCGGTCGCTCGCGGTACGGATCTCGTCACCTCAGTTCGGCACCGGCTCGTTCAGCCAGGCGACCAGCTGCCACGGTTCGTTCCGGCCGGCCCGTACGAAGGTGCGCAGGTTGTGGTTGCTGCTGACCATCGCCGCATCGACCTTGTCGACCACGCACCACACGCTGGCTCGGTTGCCGAACACATGCACCTCCGACGGCCAACTGCGTCTGGAACCCCCGGCGACGAGTCGCGAGATGAAACCGTCCCTGCCCTCCCAGGCTCCGATGGGTCGCAGCATCGCGAAGCGTTCGTGCAGCAGCCGTTCGAAGAAGGCCACGTCCGCTTGATCTTCAGCCCGGGCGATCTCGTCGTTCAACTCGCGCAGCCTGGTTACCTCGGTGTCGTCGTTGATGGCTGGCCTCCTTCAGGGTGTGGCGTTGGCCGGTTGGCCGGGACGTCTGGATGATCCCATGGCTGAACGCGTTTCGGGCCTAGGGGTGCGCGGTCAGCCGTCGGGCGATGTCGACCGCCAGCCTGAGCTGGTGATCAAGGGCGTGCGCACTGTCCCACCACGAGACCGACTCCAGCACGAGTCCTTCGTCGCCCAGCGTGATCGACCACAACTCGGCGGGTCGCACCACACCGTCGCCGTGCGGGGCGGGCGGCCAGTTCTCGATCCTGCGACGCAGGTCCGCATCGAGGATCCCGGCCGGATCGGTGTAGTGGAACCGATCGGCGGTTGGCGCGCTGGCGGGCCCCTGTCCGAACAGCCGTCGAAAGGGCTGGACGAGCTTGCCGAGGTCGGATTGCGGACCCGAGCGGCGCACGTCGATGACCGGAACGCCCGGCCCGGTCGCCAACGGATTGACCCGCAGCGATGGACAGATCCAGCGGACGAACGCGGCCGGGTCGTTGTCTCCGGTCGGCGTGCCGTCGTCCAGGTCGCAGTGCCAGGCCAGTTCCGAGCGCCCCGGCTCCAACCGGCAGCTGTGCGCATCCGCTCTGGCCACCACCAGGCCGAGGTGCGCCACCACCTGGTTGACGAACTCGAAGCGCGTTGTGGGCACGCGGGCATGGTAACCGTGCCGGGCAGTGGCCCGCCGCCCAGGCCCAGAAGTCGTCCTGGCTCGGATACCGACGCAACTCGCGATCGATCGGGCGCTCGGACGGACTCTGCTCTGGATGATCGCGATTAGGCTGGCGGTGCGAATCAGATCCCAGCGCTGCCGGTGCAGGAGGCCAGTCACATGCACACCGAATGGGTCGTCCCCAACCTGCCAGTGCCCGACATCGAGTCCGCCCGCGGCTTCTACGCCGACTATCTCGGTTTGAGCACCGAGGAGTTCAACCTCGGCTGGGTGGCCCGGTTCAGCAGCCCCGACCTGTCGGTCAGCGTCCAACTGGTGACCCGGGACGCAACCGCACCTGAAGACTCGGTGATGTCGATCCGGGTGGAAGACGTCGATGCCGCCTACGCCCAAGCGGAAGAGCTCGGGTACGACATCGTCCATCCACTGACGACCGAGGAGTGGGGTGTGCGGCGGTTCTTTGTCCGCGCGCCCGACGGCAACGTGATCAACGTCACGGGTCACCCAGCCGATTGAGCTGAGCACGAGGCCCGATTGAGCTTGTCGAAATCACTGTCTCGCAAGCTCGACCTGCGGATGGTTCCAGGCTCGACCGGCGGATGTTCTCGACCGGCGGGTTTATCGATACCGGGGGAGAGGACCGTAGATCACGTTCTGGACCGGTTCGGAATAGGCGATCTCCGGATGCCGGATCGCCTGCCAGCGAGCGAAGAACCGCTTCGTCGCCGGCAGCCACAGGGGTGCGGCGCCCAGGGCCACGAAGCCGATCGAGATCGCCGCGATGGGCGACAACAGGAGCGAGAGCAGGGATACGCCCAAAGCGACCAGGGCGCCGATCCGGGTCCAGCGGTAGCCGGCGAAGGCGTAGTAGCCGACCATCGAGGCGGCCGACGCGACGAGCACCGCGATCACGCAGCAGATGATGGCGAGGAAGACCCGCCACGGGCTGGCCGGCTCGGACGGGAACCAGCTCGTCAGCCAGGTCGCCTCGTTGAACCGGTCGACCTTCGTCCAATCGTCGACGCCGACCCGTTGCCAGGGTGAGGCCATCGTCCACATCGCCATCACTAATCCGACCGTCACCGTGATCGCGCCGCCGAAGATCAGCGCGGCGGACGTCCAGATCGTCCAGGGCCGCACCGGCTGGCCGCTGCGTTCACTCAGCGGGGCCAGGGTCGGCGGGGTCAACGGTTGGGCGGCCAGGGTCTGGATACCGCCGGGTGCGGCCGGCGCGAGGGCTGCCGAGTCGGTGATGGGGGGCTGAGCGTCCGGCCCGGCTGTTCCGACCGGCACGCTACCCGCCGGATCGGCGATCGGCGGCGTGCCCGTCGCGCCCTTTCCGGGGCGGATCGGTTCGTCGGTTGGTGCTGGCCAGCTCATCGTCCTCCTGAGTCCGCGACCAGCCTACCGAGCGGCAGAATCACCAGGGTCACCAGGGCTCGACCAGAATCTCCTGCATTGCGCGCCCGAGACCCCGGACGAGGTCTTCGTCCGGCGCAGAAACCATCGTCGGCAGCCTCAGGATGTAGCGGCTCAGCGCCATGCCGAGCACCAAACTGACCGCCAGTTGGCCGCGCAGTTTGTGATCGCGATGGCCGAGTTGCTCGGCAATGGGGCCGAACACCTCCTTGGACATGAACTCGCTCAACGGGCGGTGCACGATGTCTTCGGCAACCGCTGAGCGCAACATGGCGGTGAACCGGTCACGGCCCCCGTCCGGGCCGTCGTAGGCGGCCAGGAAGGCCCGAACTGCCCGCGCACCGATCTGGTCCTTGGGACCGGCCAGCACCTGCGCGACCACCTGGTCCGCCTCCACGGGAAGATCGAGCACGGTCTGGGCGAACAGGTCGGACTTGCTGGCGAAGTAGTGATGGATCAAGGCGGGGTCCACGTCGGCCTCACGCGCGATCGCCCGCAGCGAGACCTTGTCGTAACCGATGGACGAGAACAGCGTCAGTGCCGCGTTGCGGATCGTGGCCTTGGTGTCGGCCCGGCCGGGACGCCGTCCACGCGGCTTGCGGGTGGTGTCCGTCATGCCGCCGTCCTCTCTGGAGGGTGCTGTCGGCACCTTAGGGTGGAGTAGTGAATTTACTCGCTCGAGGCACCGTTCTGTTCGATCTCGACGGCACCATAGCTGACACCGTGCCGCTGATCATCGCAAGCTTCAAGCGCACCGTTTCCGAGTTGCTCGGGTGGGAGCCGACCGTCGACCAATGCAGGGAGTGGATCGGACGCTCACTACGCGAAACGTTCGAAGGTCTGGCTCCTGGCCGGTCGGACGAGCTGACCGCGCATTACCTGGAGTGGAACCTGGCCAACCACCGCGAGTACGTCCGTCCGTTTCAGGGGGTGGACGGCCTGATCGACGCGCTGGCGGCTTCGGGGCGGAATTACGGCGTCGCCACGTCGAAGCGGTCCGAGTCCGCGCTGGTCAGCCTGGAATGCGTGGGCTTGACCGGACGGATCCCGCTGCTGGCCACCGAGGAGGACACCTCCGAGCACAAGCCCGCTCCCGCGCCGCTGCTGCATGCGCTGGCCCGGGTCGGGGTCAGAGCGGATGACGCGATCTACGTCGGCGACGCGGTGGTCGACATGCAGGCGGCCCACGCGGCTCGAGTCGCTCCGGTGGCGGTCACCTGGGGCGCGGCCACGGCCGCGGAACTGGCGGCGACCAACCCCGTGGCGATCGTGCACAGCGTGGACGAGTTGCGGGAGTTGCTCGGGCTCTGAACGCGCCCGGCGGGAGGTCGGAACCATCCCCGACTCCGTTCGCCGTCGCGCATGGCTCAGGCGATCTGCATCGTGCCGGTCTCGAGGAACCGCTGATGCCAACTCAATGCCTTCCGCAGGTCGTGAGGGGTCTGCATGCCGTTGCACACCCGCTGGGCGTGCTCGAAGTAGTCCCGCAGCATCGGCCGGAAGGTCGGGTGCGAACAGTTCTCGATGATCAGCCTGGCCCGTTGCTTGGGCGACTTGCCACGCAGGTCGGCGAGGCCCTGCTCGGTGATCAGTACCTGCACGTCGTGTTCGGTGTGGTCGTGATGGCTGACCATCGGCACGATGCACGAGATCGCGCCGCCCTTCGCGACGGACGGGGTGACGAACGCCGAGATGAAGGAGTTCCGGGTGAAGTCGGCCGAGCCTCCGATTCCGTTCTGCATCTTCGAACCCATGATGTGGGTGGAGTTCACGTTGCCGTAGATGTCGGCCTCGATCATGCCGTTGCAGGCGATCACGCCCAACCGCCGGATCATCTCCGGGTGGTTCGAGATCTCCTGCGGGCGCAGCACGATCTTGTCGCGGTACTTGCGCGCCTCGTCGTTCATCCGGTTGGCGTACTCGGGGGACAGTGAGAACGCGGTCGCCGAGGCGACAGTCATCTTGCCGGAGTCGATCAGGTCGACCATTCCGTCCTGGATCACCTCGGTGTACGAGGTCAGGTAGTCGAACGGACCAGCCTCCAGGCCGGCCAGCACCGCGTTGGCCACATTGCCCACCCCGGACTGCAGCGGCAGCAGGTTCTTCGGCAATCGGCCGCGCTTCACCTCGTGGGTGAGGAACTCCAGAAAGAAACCGGCCATCCGTTGTGAGTCGGCATCGGCGGGCTTGAACGGGGTGTTGCGATCCGGTGCGTCGGTCTCGATCACGGCGACCACCTTGTCGAGGTCGACCCGGTAGTTGCGCTGGCCGATCCGGTCACCGGTGTGGGTCAGCATCACCGGCTGGCGCTCGGGTGGCAGCCGGGTGCCGTAGTAGATGTCGTGCATGCCCTCCAGGTCGGTCGACTGCCAGGAGTTCACCTCCAGAATGATCTGGTCGGCACGGTCGAGAAAGGTCTTGTTGTTGCCGATCGACGAGGACGGCACCAGTTCGCCGTCCTCGTGGATCGCGGTCACCTCGACCACGGCCGTGTTCAGCCGGCCCATCGAGCCGGCCCAGATCATCGGGGCCAGGTGGGACAGGTGGATGTCGGCGTATTCGGAGCTGCCCTCGTTGATCTTGCGTCGCATGATCGGGTCGGACTGGTAAGGGGTGCGAAAGCTGATCGCGTCCACCTCGGCCAGCGCGCCGTCGAGCTCGGGGGCGGTCGAGGCGCCGGTCAGCAGGCCGATCTGGAACGCGTCGCCGCGGTCGTGGGCAGCTCTGATCTCGCCGGCCAGGGCAGCGGGGATCTCCTTGGGGTAGCCGGCGCCGGTGAAGCCGCTCATTCCCACGTTGTGGCCCGGCTTGATCAGTTTTGCGGCCTCTGCGGCGGTGGTGATCTTCTGCCGCAGCTTCAGGTTCTGGACGCGGGACATGGCTCCTTCTTCGACGAGGCAACTACTACAGAGCATAGTACTCCTCAGGCGTCAGGTTCGCCGCCTTTCCGGGCTTACGGTGGGTGCATGACTACTGCCCGCTACGGCTTCTGGTCGTCGCCCTTGTCGGCGCAGGATCTCGCGGTCGGCAGCGTGCGCCTGGGCGAGCCGCGCTACGACGGTAACGACCTGTACTGGACGGAGGGCCGGGCGGCCGAACAGGGCCGGGTCGTGCTCCTGCGCGAGCGGGACGGCGTCATTGCCGAGGTGGCTCCCGGGCTGAGCGTTCGCACCCGGGTGCACGAGTACGGCGGCGGTGCCTGGGACGCCCGGGACGGCGTCGTGGTGGTCAGCTCGGACCCGTCCGGACAGTTGCTCCGGGTGGACGGAGACGAGCCGATTGAGCTGACCCCGGCGGGCCGCAGGTGGCGATTCGCCGACCTGCGGGTGCGCCCCGAACTGGGTCTGGTGCTGGCCGTCCGCGAAGATCACGAAGCGGCCGGCGAACCGCTGAACTGCCTGGTGGCGTTGCGATTGGACGGTTCGAACAGTAACGGCGGCGCGGTCCTGATCGACGGTGCCGACTTCTATGCGTGCCCAGAGTTGAGCGGCGCCGGAGAGCTGGCCTGGATGCAGTGGCAGCACCCGAACATGCCCTGGGACGACTGCCAGGTGGTGACCGGACGTCTGGTGCTGGGAGCCCTGCGCGTCGACGAGGTAACGGTCGTTGCCGGCGGTCCGGGTGAAGCCGCGGTACATCCGCTGTGGCGTGGCGAGGAACTCCTCTACTGCACCGATCGGACCGGTTTCTGGGAACTGCACGCACGAAACCCGGATGGCACCGACACCCAGTTGACCGAGCTCGACGCCGACCTGGTCGAGCCGCTGTGGGTGTTCGGTCGCCGTCCGGTCGCGGTTACCGGCGACGGAGACCTGGTGCTGCGACCGCGACTGGGCGGCCAGAGCCACCCGATGCTGCTCCGCGAAGGGGAGTACCTGGGTCTCACCGCGGATGCGGTCGACTGCGACAGTGTGGACGCGGCCGACCAGCGGATCGTGCTGCTCGCCGACTTCGCGGACGTTCCCACCGCGATCGTCGAACTGACGCCGGGGCATCGCCGGGTCGTCCGCGCGTCCGCTGCGCCACCATTGGAGCCGGCCTGGGTGAGTCACCCTGAGCCGGTTACCTGGGTTGGCAGTTCGGGCGAGGTGTACGGGTGGTTCTACCCGCCGGCGAATCCGGACGTGACCGGGCCGGAGGACGAGCTGCCGCCGCTGATCGTGATCAGCCATGGCGGGCCGACCGGTTTCTCGACCGCCGGGTTCGCGCCGGGCGTGCAGTTCTGGACCACCCGCGGCTTCGCGGTGCTTGATGTGAACTACTCCGGCAGCAGTGGGTACGGCAGGGCGTATCGCGACCGGCTGCGCGGCGAGTGGGGCGTGCTCGACGTGGCGGACTGTATCGCCGGGGCCGAGGCGATGGCGGCCTCGGGCAGGGCTGACGGCCGGCGGTTGGTGATCCGGGGTGGCAGCGCCGGCGGGTACACCACCTTGCGCGCGCTGACCACGTCCAACCGTTTCGCGGCCGGCTGCAGCCACTACGGCATCGGCGACCTGACCGCGTTGGCCACCGACACCCACAAGTTCGAGTCGCGCTACCTGGACGGGCTGATCGGGCCCTGGCCCGAGGCCGCGGACGTGTACAAGGAGCGGTCGCCGATCAACCACGTGGACGCGCTCAACTGCCCGATGCTGATTCTGCAGGGAGCGGAGGACCAGGTGGTGCCGCCCAACCAGGCCGAAGCGATGGCCAAGGCGGTCGCTGCCAAGGGCCTGGACGTCGAACTGATCGTGTTCGAGGGCGAAGGACACGGTTTCCGCAAGGCGGAGAGTGTTGCTCGCGCGCTCGAAGCGGAACTGGCCTTCTACCAGCGAGTCCTCGGCACTGATCCGCCGGTCGGCGACTTGAGCTGACCCCAGGGCCTCGTCGAGCTCGACCGGCGGACCCGCTGCCCGAGGATCAGTCGAGTGGCACCAGCTCGATCCGCTGGCCGATTGTCCAATGCTCGCCGGGCAGCAGGGTGATCGCGTCCGCGTAGGCGTTGGCCGCCTCGATGCAGACGAACTGCTGCCACTCACCTGCACCGATGTCGGCGATCCCGGCGGCTCCGGTTGACCATGGGTTCCAGACCACGACATTGCCCGCACCTGAGCTGGACACGATCAGCCGGCGGTCGTAGCCGGGGTCGTCCAGGTTTACCTCGTCGCTGCCGTGGAGGTACACCCGGTCGGTCGAACCGGTCAGCGTCAGAGAGCCGGATTGGGTGTTGTCGAAGCCGGTGTCGCCGGCCACCTTGTCCAGGTACCCGGCACCGTCCAGCCCGTCGATGCTGATCGTGCGGACGTCGCTCACGGCCAGGTAGGTGTGCAGCGCCTCCTCGATGGTGAAGGGCTGGTCGCCGGTGTTCTCGGCTCGCAGGGACACTTCGAGGTGGTCGGCGGCGAACCGCACCGTCAACCGGGCCCGGTACGGAGCCGGAAACTCGTGCTGCTCGCCGGTGATCGACGGGTCGACGACGTAGCTGACCTCGAGTGACCCGCCATGCACGACCCGGTCGCGAACGTCCTCCCGACGCCACGGGGCCGTCCGGACGAAGCCGTGGGCCGGCTTCCGGTCACCACTGGCGCCCGGTCCGAACCAGGGAAAGCAGATCGGAATCCCCCCGCGGATCGCCTTGCCATCGGCGAATGCCGAGGCGGAACTGAGCCACAGCACCGGATGCGGATGGCCGTCCGGCTGCCAGGCCCACACGTGTGCCCCGTGGTCGAAGACCCCGTAGTGGCCAGAACCCGGCCTGGCCTCGATACCTGGCAGGGGAGCGGTGCTGAACTCGGTCATGGCCGAAGCCTAACCGGGTGGCCGGGCGGCCGCTTCGACAACGTTGGGTGCCTGGCGAATCGGCTCCGGCACCAGGCAGCGCGACCGGGCAGATCCGGAAAGAAGAGCACTGCGGGGCCGGCTGGGTAGGCCAACCCCGCAGTGTGTGAGCCTAGGGGGAAGGCTCGATCAGGGGACGCTCAGTAAGCGCCGCGGGAGCCGAGCACGGCACCGGCGGTGCGCATCAGGATCGACAGGTCCTGAATCACCGACCAGTTGTCGACGTAGTACACGTCGAGCCGGACGGTCTCGTCCCAGGGCAGGTCGGAGCGACCCGACACCTGCCACAGGCCGGTCAGGCCCGGGCGAACGTCCAGCCGGCGAACGGCATCACGGTCGTACTGGGCAACCTCGATGGGCAGCGCGGGACGCGGGCCGACCAGGCTCATGTCACCACGGAAGACGTTCCAGAACTGGGGCACCTCGTCGATCGAGAACCGGCGGATGAACTGGCCGACGCGGGTGATTCGCGGGTCGCGAGCCATCTTGAACAGCACGCCGGCGCCTTCGTTCTGCGCCTGCCAGCGCGGCCTTGCGAGCCTCGGCGTCGACGACCATCGAGCGAACCTTGAGGCACTCGAACTCCTCGCCGCGGCGTCCGACCCGGACCTGCTTGAACAGCACCGGACCGCGATCCTCCAGCTTGATGGCGATCGCGACCGCAGCCATCAACGGCGCCGACCAGCAGCAGCAGGATGGACGAGCCGACGATGTCGAAGGCCCGCTTGATCCAGCGCGAGGCCTGCAGCGCCTGTGGCCGCTCGACATGCACCAGCGGCAGGCCGGCGACGGGGCGCGGGTTGAGCCGCTCGGAACTGATGTCGGTCAGCGCGGGAACGACGATCATCTGGGTCTCGTGCTCTTCGAGTTCCCACGCCATGCGCTTGAAGTGCTGGCTGTCGGGGAATGAGCCCTCGGCGAAGATGACGGCGTCGATCTCGCTGTCGCGAACCAGGTCGACGACCTCGCAGACCCGGCCCAGGACGGGCAGCCCGCCGGGCGTCTCTTCGAGCTCGGCCGGGGTGACGGCACCGACGATCTGGTAGCCAAGCCACTTCTCGCGGCGCAGCACCCGGGCGATCTCGTCCACGTGGGCAGGCGAACCGGCGACCAGCACCGGAGTCTGGAAAAGGCCCTGGCGGCGCAGGCGATTGAAGGCCTGCCGGCGCGCGAAGCGACCGAGCAGCAGTGCCGGAACGCCGATCACGAACAGCAATACGAAGAAGCCGCGGGACAGGTCGTACTTGGTCAGGAAGCAGCCGATGCCGATCGCACTGGCGAAGAAGCCGGACGCCAGGGCGACCCGCTGGTACTCGACCATGCCGGTCTGCAGGTGGTTCAACGAGTACGCACCGCAGAGCGCCAGCATGGCCATCCAGGCACCAGGGATCGCGTAATACATCCACACGATGCCTTCCGGCCCAGCAGCGTCGTCAAGGAAAGTGATGCCGTAGCGGCCAGCGTGAGCGGCGAGTGCGGCGATGGTGATGAACAGCGCGTCCACAAGCGCCAAGACCGCCTTGCGAACGGACGGCGCTGCCCATGACCGGCGTGCGGCCAGTCGGCTGCGGAAGCGTGCCTGGGTAGCCTGAACATAAGCGTCCAGAGTCGTCATATTTTTGGTCCCCCCCGGGAAATCCACGAGCTCCCCCGAGCTCGCGTAGCGCTCCCCCAAGCGCTACCGGGGAAGTGTCCCATATGGCCGGACGCATCGGCAACCCGCCTGCGCCGAGTCTCGCCATGCGCAGAATTGCCCCACTGAATATTGCGCCGTTTGGTGTCGCGCTGATGCTCATGGGAGGATTGCCTCAACGTGATTGGCGGGGGGTCGGTCACGCTTTCCGGGGGGAAACGCACGTGAAAACGGGCTTTGTGCTGTCCGTCTGTGGCGCTGTCCGAGACGTTGACAAAATCATCCATGCATTGCGGCCAGGTCTCGCCAAAGGCGAGCACCCGCAGGACCTCGTGGACGCCGTCGTGGTCGACTTTTCCAGTAGCAAGCTGGACGTGTGGGAGCGGGTGCAGTTCGACGTGCTCTTCAAGGGTGACGACTGGCAGGGCACCGCCAAGGGTGACCGCCTCGAGTTCGAGATGGCCAGCGTTGGCGCCGCGGTGCATTACTTCCCGTACACCGCCCACACCTCGTCGTCGGCACTGCGGCAGATTCTCGCGACTCGTTGATCCGAAACGGCGGCCGCCCTTCCCGATAGGGTGACCGGGCCGGTTACACCCCTGCTCGAGCGTCTTCGCTGCGCCATTCGACCGTCTTTTTGTTAAGGAGTTCCAGGCTTGTCCGAGAGCCACGTCCACACTGTTCCGGACGCACCCGTCGCCGAGGCCGATGAACGGCCCACCGTCCGGATTCTGGGTACCCATGGGGTACCGGCCAACTACGGGGGCTTCGAAACCGCCGCCGAAAAGGTCGGCCTGCACCTGCTGGAGGCGGGCTGGCGGGTGATCATCTACTGCCAGGTCGATGGTGGCGGCGAGATCACCTACGACGAATGGAACGGCATCGAGCGGGTGAATGTGCCGGTCGACCTGCCGGGTTGGCGCGGCACGTCACTGTTCGACCTGAAGTGTGTTCGGCACGCCAGCGAGTTTCCCGACCTGTGTCTGGTGTTCGGCTACAACACCGGCATCTTCAACACCTGGCAGCGGTTCAAGAAGATCCCGATGGTGATCAACATGGACGGCATCGAGTGGTCCCGGGCCCGCTGGGGGTTTACCCGGCAGGCGATTCTGTACATCAACGAGCGGTTCTCGGCCGCTGTCGGCAACCACCTGATCGCGGACCATCCCGAGATCGAGAAGTACCTGTGGACCCGTGCGCCCAAGCGCAAGGTGACCATGATCGCCTACGGTGCCGACGAGGTGCTGGAGGCCGAGGAGGCATCCGTGCGGGCTCTCGGCCTCGAACCGGGCAAGTACCTGACCCTGATCTGCCGGCCGATTCCCGAGAACTCGATCGTCGAACTCGTCGAGGGCTTCTCGTCCAAGCCTCGCGACTACAAGCTGGCGATCCTGGGCAACTACGACCCCAAGACCGACGACTACCACCGCCAGGTGATCGAGGCAGCGTCCGACGACGTGGTGTTCCTCGGGGCGATCTTCGATCCTGACGTCGTCCAGCCGCTGCGCTTCCACAGCGCGATGTACCTGCACGGCCACACCGTCGGCGGCACCAACCCGTCGCTGGTCGAAGCGCTCGGCGCCGGCAACCCGGTACTGGCCCACGACAACGCGTACAACCGCTGGACCGCCGGTCCCCGGCAGTCCTACTTCACCACCGCCGAGGACGTCGCCGTCGAACTCGACACGATACTGGCCGACCCCGAGACCCTGCAGGCAATGAGCCATGCCGCCCGCGAGCGCTACCGCTCGGGGCTGACCTGGTACCAGGTCGGCGAGCAGTACCGCCTGCTGCTGAACCGGTACCTGCCTGAGAACCGCAAGAAGATCCGATCCGGAGGCACGAAACGATGGTGAAAGTGGCCGTTATCGGCCTCGGCAAGATGGGCATCTCGCACCTTTCCATGGTGCGGGCGCTGCCCGGCGTGGAGGTCGTCGGCATCGTCGACGCCACCACGTACCTGCTGGGCGTCCTGAAGAAGTACACCGGGCTGGCGACCTACACCTCGCTGGACAAGCTGCTGGCCGAGGTGACTCCGGACGCGGCGATCGTCGCGACCCCGTCGCGGCTGCACTACCCGATGGTGAAGCAGCTGCTCGAGGCGGGGGTCTCGGTGTTCTGCGAGAAGCCGTTCACCCTGGCCAGCGCCGAGGGCGACGAGCTGGTCGCGCTCGCCCAGACCAGGAACCTGGTCACCCAGGTCGGTTACCACAACCGGTTCGTCGGCGCCTTCGGCGAGGTCAAGCGACTGCTGGACGCCGGCGCGATCGGCACCGTCAGCCACGGCCTGGCCGAGGCCTACGGCCCGGTGGTGCTCAAGCAGCAGGGCGGCACCTGGCGCAGCAAGAGCAACGAGGGCGGCGGCTGCCTCTACGACTATGCGGCCCACCCGCTGAACCTGATCAACTGGTACCTGGGCGAGCCGCAGGGCGTCGGCGGCACGGTGCTGAACAGCGTCTTCTCCGCCGAGATCGACGACGAGGTGTCGTCCACGGTGTACTTCCCCCAGGGCCAGACCGTTTCGGTCTCGGTGAACTGGTCGGACGAGTCGGTACGCAAGATGACCACTCGGATCACCCTGTGGGGCACCGGCGGCCGGATCTTCGCCGATCGCCAGGAGGTGCAGGTCTACCTGCGCGAGGACACCGTCATTCCGGAGGGATACCAGGCCGGTTGGAACGTCCGCTACACCACGGAGCTGACCGAGCCGGTCGACTTCTACCTGCGTGGCGAGGAGTACACCGCCCAGCTGGCCCACTTCATCGAGCGGGTCGAGCAGGGCGCAACCGACGGGGTCAACACCTTCGCCTCAGCGGTGGTCACCGACCGCCTGATCGAGCGGATGATCGAGGATTCCAAGCGGGGTCCGCGGGTGCTGATCAGTGACGACGTGATCAAGGAGCCGGTCAAGCAGTCGCTGCCGGCGCAGGTCCGGAGCGCAGTGGCGTCCGGCATCAAGCGGGTCCGGGCCCTGCTGCCCGGCAAGAAGTGAGGTCGGGCATGGACAAGCTGCTGTTCGGGGACAACCAGTTCTTTGGGGTCAACCACATGTCGGAGGAGAAGGCGCGTCAACAGCAGATGCGCTTCCAGAACACCGACGCCGTGATCGATGTGCTGAAGGACGCCTACGACGAGGGCGTCACCACCTTCATGTGCACCACCCACGACCGGATCGGTGAGGTGGCTCAATACTTCCGTGAGAATCGCGAGCAGTACCCCGACTTCACCTTCTTTCCGGGCATGCCGTACGCGCACAAGTACGCCAACGCCATCACCACCGACGGCATGATGGGCGCGCTGCGCCGGTTCACGCCGAATGAAGGCGTGGTGGATGCCGCCATGCGGGGCACCTCCGCCCTGGTCGGTAAGGACATCGAAGGCATCGTCACACTGCTGATCGACGCCGAGATGAAGATGTTCGAAGGCCTGCCCACGCCGGTGATCTGGCTGCAGAACGTGGTCACCGATCTGTTGCTCGGCATGGGTTTCAACGACGCGTTCAGCATCTTCGCCGACCACGTGCGCAGTCGGTACAACGCCGAGCCGGGATTCATCACGATGAACCTGCCGATGCTCGCGGGTGTGCTCGAGAAGCAGAACATCGCCTCGCCGCTGATCTGTGCCAACATCAACAAGATCGGCTTCCGGATGTCCGGCGGCATGGACGCCTACCACCAGGCCCTGCAATCACACGACTTCCGTCCGGTCGCCATGTCGGTGTACGCCTCGGGTGCGATCCCGGCAGACGAGGCCATTCAGTGGGTGTGCGAACAGCCCAACATCGAGGCCATCGTCTTCGGTGCCTCGTCCCGGCGCAACATCGCCGGCACCAAGGAGCTCGTCGACAAGTACTGGACGAAGTGATGGCGGGAGACCCGCGCACAGTCCTGATCGCCAACCCGGGCGCCGACCTGTACGGCTCCGACCGGATGACGGTCGAAAGCGTCAAGGCACTGGCCGGGGCCGGCTACCGGGTGTTCGTGACCGTGCCCGGTCCCGGTCCACTGATCGAGTTGCTGACCGAGGCCGGCGCCACCGTGCTGGAGCAGCCGACCCCGATCATCCGCAAGAGCCTGCTGTCGCCGCGCGGCCTGGTCCAATTGGTGAAAGAGACTGCGTCAGCCTGGCTACCGTCGTGGCGGCTACTGCAGCGCACCAACGCCGGCACCGTGGTGGTGAACACGATCACGCCGCCGCTGTGGTTCCCGCTGGCCCGATTGGCCGGACGAGAGCGGTGTCTGTCACGTGCACGAGGCCGAGAGCACGGTGTCGACTCCCGTCCGGTGGGCGATGTACCTGCCGCTCCAGTTCTGCACCGGTGTGGTGGCCAACAGCGCCTACACCAAGCAGGTGCTCAGCGACTCCAGCGCGGGGCTGGTCGGCCGCACGGCGATCGTGCACAACACCGTTCCCGGGCCGCCCGCCCGGCAATCTCCTCGAACCGAACTAGCGGGGGAGGTCCGGCTGCTCTACGTCGGACGGCTCTCCCAGCGCAAGGGTGTGCAGGTGGCGGTGGCGGGCATGGACCTGCTGCGCGACCGGGGGATCCAGACCCATCTGGACGTGGTCGGTGCGGTGTTTCCCGGTAACGAGCAGTACGAACGCGACCTGCGCGCCGAGGTCGACCGACTGGGATTGTCCGATCAGGTGCAGTTCCACGGCTTCCAGTCCGGGGTGTGGCCGTTCCTGGCCGACTGCGACATCGCCGTGGTGCCCGCCACCGAGGACGAGAGCTTCGGCAACACCGCGGCCGAGGCTTCGTTGGCCGCGCGGCCCGTGGTGGTCAGCGAGATCGCGGGTCTGAAAGAGGCCACCAGCGCGTCCGAGGCCGCCATTCTGGTCACTCCGGGGGACGCTGCGGACCTTGCCGATGCCGTGCAGCGGATCACGGTCGAGTGGCCGCATTTTCGCGCGCTCGCCCGCGGCGACGCCGATCGGGTGGCCGAGCGATTCTCGGCCGCCGGGTACGCCCGGAGCCTGATCGCGGCCCTCGGGCTGCCCTGAGTCAGCCGTCCGCGGCCTTGAGTTGGGCGTCGAGGGCGCGCAGCCGGCGGTACCAGGCAACCAGAATCAGGGCAGTGTAGCCCGCCGTGGCCAGCGTGAGAAAAAAGTAGAACCATAGAAATGCGGGTGGGTAGGCCAGCAGCAGGAATGCCAGACAAAGCACGCCATAGTCGGTCGGAAGCTTGAGAACGGACTTCAGAGTCGATGCGGGCTGGGGCGCTTCGGTGCCAACTCCCAGGGTCAGACGGGCGTTGCGGGTCAACAAATCGGTGAGCAGCATGCCGAAGAAGTGGATCACGTACACGGCCGCGAAGAGAATCGGCACCAGCAGCCAGATCGGCGCAACGTCGAAGAACCGGTACACCGAAATCAGTACAGCCAAGTGCAGAGTCGCGATCTTGAACGAATCGATCACATGGTCGAGCCACTCGCCGGTCAGGCTGCCACCGCCGCGCAACCGTGCCAACTGACCATCGGCAGCGTCGAGTGCGTACCCGAGAACGAGCAGGATCGTGACTGAAAGACCAAGCAAGAGGCTCGGTGGCACAACCGCGATTAGGGTGATACCGCTGAAGGTGAAGACCGCACTGATGATCGTTACTTGATCCGGTTTGAGTCCGATGGTGTGCGCGGCGGCTGCGAACAGCCGGCCGAGCGGACGGTTCACCAGCAGTGAAAAGAGCGGCGCGCCCCTGGAGCTCTTCTGGGCCGCTTGCAAATGCGCGTAGTTCTCGCTGAAGGACATTCGCTGCTGCGCGGTCATGAAGCGTATTTCCCCTTGTCGAGTTGAATTTGGCGCGGGCGGGCGAGACCGGGAGCCGCTTCGGCACAGTCTAGGGGAGTCGACAGGGGGCGACCAATGCGTACTCGCGGGCCTACCCCTTCGTGACCTTTCGTCAGTGATCTGTCGAAGCAAGGCCAGCACAACGCCTCACGCAAACGCGTCAGGAACATCGAGTAGTACGCGGACATCGTGATGTGATGCACGCCGCACGCTTCCCGACAACGCATGCGAGACATCTCGCAAAGTTGCTCTTCGTAGTGAGCCGCTCTAGAGTGTGCTGCACTCGGCTTGGGTTCGAATCTTGCTTCCACAGTAGTGGTCAGGTGAAACTCGATGCGAGCGTGTCGCGGCGGTGGCTATGGGGGGACTGTAGACGCCCGTCGCACGCGGGGGAGACACGTCGGCCACCCTGGTGGCCCAAATACAAGGAACGCCATGAACCATTCGTCCATGCGCGCACGCATTCGTGCTGCCGTGACCATTCTGCTCGCAGCCATGCTGGCTGTTTTCGCGTTACCCCCCGTCCGCAGCGAAGCGGCCGAGCCAGTGGAGGTTCCAGCCGCCGTGGACACGGCGCCTGCGCCCGCCACCGTGACCGCAGATGCTCTGCCGAGTTGGCAGATCAACGGGGTCGTGTGGAGCCAGGCCATCATCGGCGACACAGTCTATGTAACCGGCTCCTTCACGAGGGCCCGGCCACCGGGCGTGGCCGCGGGAGGCGCCGGCGAGGTCGTCGCCAACAACATCTTCGCCTACCGGCTCTCCACCGGAGCCAGGGTCACGACCTTTGCGACGTCGCCCGGACTTAACGCCCAGGGTCTGGTCATCCGGGCCTCCGCCGACGGCAGCCGGCTCTGGGTCGGCGGTGACTTCACCGCTGTGAACGGCACGGCCCGTGGTCACGTCGCGGCCCTGAATCCGGCCGATGGGTCATTGGTCACCGGTGGCGGCTTCACGCCCCCCAACGTCGGCGGTCAGGTGCGCGGATTCGGCATCACGCCCGGCACCGTCTTCGTCGGCGGCAACTTCACCTCGGCGAACGGCATTGCCCGCACACGACTG